>NZ_CANLGX010000002.1 GCF_947490415.1 uncultured Eudoraea sp. | reverse complement strand
TAGATCCTATTCACTCTTTAAAAACTTAACCGGTACTACTGCTCAGCTAAGCGGGTGCAAATATAGAGCACTTTTTTAAATTAAAAATAAATTTCAGTTATTTTTATGAAATAATTTTAACCTGAATTTTTAATGTACTTATTATTAGCTTTTTGCTCTAAGATTGAAAGCAAAAAAAGGCTTTTAAAGTTACATCATTTTAACGTTATCTGCAACTATTTTTTTTCCTTTTCTGTCTTACTCCATTTATTAGTTAATGAAGAATAATCATAATCCAAAACAGATTCCTGTCGCACTAGCTGACTAGCCGCAAAAGCTCTCTGTAAGATATCTTCAATGAGGTAGTCTTCGTGTACGTTTTCCGGCTGGTATTCTTCTTTTAAGTTTATCTTAAACATTTTAGCCGTTGTACTGTACCAAAAGGCACGCCACCCACTTCGCAATTCTTTAACCAAACCATAAGTTGTAGTTCCAGTTTGTCTATAAATTAATTTTACCAATATCTGCCCTTCAGTGCGTGTCAACTTTTTTAGTTCATCAGAAAACTCCCCTTCAATATATTTTTGCAGTTGTTTTGTATACTTTTTCTTTTTTCGTTTTGATTTAATTTTCATCAAACTATCATTAAGCTCTTCCAACCTCTCCGATGCCATTTTTGCATAGGGATATACCTTAAGGGTCTTCCTGCGCAGAATATAATATTTCAATTTATCCTGGTAAGATGAAAACTCCAACCTTCCAAAAACATATACCTCATCAAGGGCAATTGATTGTTGAAAAATGGAATCCCCCTGAATGATTATCATTTTTTCAGTCAGAGAATCCAATGGCTGCTCTTTTATCTGGGAAATCCCAATATAACCCACAAGAGAAATAAGAATAAGATGAAAACACTTTTTCACTAAATATTTAAATTTCAAATTTCTTGCCAAAATTAATGATAAACATTGTACTGCATTACTAAATAAAAGTGAATATTGTTAAGTTTGTATTCAAATTATAAATACATGAGCGAAAAGAAGATTATCACCAAAAAATCATTGGCTTTTTTTGAGAAATACCTTAACAATGCATCCCCTACCGGATATGAATCAGAAGGTCAAAAATTGTGGATGAATTATATGAAACCCTATGTTGATACATTTATTACCGATACTTACGGAACCGCGGTTGGAGTTATTAATCCGGAAGCAAAATACAGAGTGGTCATTGAAGGGCATTCCGATGAGATTTCCTGGTATGTAAACTATGTTACAGATAACGGGCTTCTTTATGTCATTCGCAATGGTGGCAGTGATCATCAAATTGCTCCTTCAAAATGGGTAAATATTCATACTAAAAACGGAATTGTGAAAGGTATCTTTGGATGGCCCGCTATACATACCCGGGACCGTGCTAAAGAAGAACCTCCTAAAATAGATAATATTTTTATTGATGTTGGAGCAAAAGATAAAGAAGAAGTTGAAAAAATGGGAGTCCATGTGGGCTGTGTTATCACTTATCCGGATGAATTCCAGATCTTGAATAACGATAAATACGTTTGCCGTGCAATTGATAACAGAGCAGGTGGATTTATGATCGCTGAAGTTGCCAGACTTTTACATGAAAATAAGAAAAAATTACCCTTTGGACTCTATATAACTAATGCTGTACAGGAGGAAATTGGCCTTCGAGGCGCGGAAATGATTTCACAAACCATACGCCCGAATGCTGCGATTATTACAGATGTGTGCCATGATACGACCACACCTATGATCGACAAGAAAAAACAGGGGCATACAGAATTAGGTGCCGGCCCTGTAATTTCTTATGCTCCCGCAGTCCAGAATAAACTAAGAGAACGAATTATTGAAACCGCCGAAGCCAAAAAAATTCCATTTCAGCGCATGGCGGCATCCAGATCTACCGGGACGGATACTGATGCCTTCGCCTATAGCAATGGCGGAGTGGCTTCTGCCCTTATTTCTCTGCCTTTGAGATATATGCACACTACCGTAGAAACGGTACATAGGGATGATGTGGAAAATGTAATTCGCTTAATTTATGAAACCTTATTAAATATTAAATCCGGAGAGACATTCAGCTACTTTGATTAACTCAGGCTTTTAAATAAATATATTTTGTACAATCAGAATATGGATGAACTTATAGACAGGCTGGATGAACGAGGTAAGTTTACCGGTAAGACTATTTTAAAATCTGTAGCACATCAGCAAGGCGTCTTTCATCCCACTGTGCATATTTGGTTTTATACTAAAAGAGGGGAAGTACTTATACAACAAAGAGGGAAATTAAAGGATACTTATCCTCTACTTTGGGATGTTTCTGTTGCCGGGCATATTGGTGCAGGAGAAGACATTTACAAAGCCGCAATCAGGGAGATTAAGGAAGAAATAGGACTGAACATAGCAGAAGAAGATCTTATTAAAATCGGGGTTTTTAAATCGAGTCAGCATCACCGAAAAGATCTCATAGATAATGAATTTCACTATACATTTCTATGTAATTTGAAGGTTCCTTTTAGCTCTTTAAAAAAACAGGATAGTGAAGTTGAAACTTTAAACATGATTCCCCTGATTAAGTTTGCAGAAGAAGTTTGGGGGTTAGCCAATACTGCGAAATATGTACCGCATAGTACCGAATATTACAAAACGATTATAAAGTCAATTAAGGAACAACTTTAAATCCTGGAGAAATCCGTCAAAATCTTTGGAGTCATAGGTTTTCTGATCTCCCTGAGACATGTTTTTGACTACAAATGCATTATCTGCCAATTCGCGATCACCAATGATTACAATAAAAGGTACATTCCTTTTATTTGCATACTTCATTTGTTTCTGCATTTTGGAAGAATCAGGATAAATATCGACCTTAACATCTTCTTTTCTTAGCTTTCCAATTAATTTTAGGGACGCCATCGCCTCCTGCTCGCCAAAATTCAAAAATAATACATCTAATGCCCGGCCGATGTTATCCGGAAAGATGCCCAATTCTTCCATAACCAGATATATTCGATCCAAACCAAAGGAAATTCCAATTCCGCTCATATCCTTTAACCCGAAAATCCCGGTTAGATCATCATAGCGTCCACCACCACCAATAGAACCCATGCTTATTTCAGCAGGGGGCGCTACTTCAAAAATGGTGCCCGTGTAATAATTAAGTCCCCTTGCCAAAGTGACGTCTAAAGTAAGTTGAGCAGAAATTAATCCTAATTCAGCTACGGCATCTAAAATAAAGGCCAGGTCCTCAACCCCTTTAAGGCCTTCTTTAGAATCTTTCAAAAAGTTTTTAAGCTGTTCTAATTGTTCAGAATTTGTGCCGGTAAGTGAAAAAAGCGGTTGTGCCTTTTCTATTGCTACAGGAGAAATTCCTTTTTTCAACATTTCATTTACAACCCCTTCTTTACCAATCTTGTCTAGTTTATCGAGTGCTACAGTAAAGTCTACCAAGCGATGTTTTTCTCCAATAACCTCGGCAATGCCGGATAAAATTTTTCGATTATTCAGTTTTATAGTTGCCTTTTTTAAATTTAAATCTGTAAAAACGGCATCGTACAGTTGTATGAATTCTATTTCCTGAAGAAGGGAATTAGCGCCAACCACATCGGCATCGCACTGATAAAATTCCCGAAACCTTCCTTTCTGAGGCCTGTCTGCACGCCATACCGGCTGAATTTGATAACGCTTGAATGGAAAGTCTATCTCATTCTGATGCATTACCACATATCTCGCAAAAGGTACTGTCAGATCATATCTTAACGCCTTATCCGTAATTTTTCGGGTAAGGGATTTTGAGTTTTTGGAGTTATAGGTGTCGTCATCAACCTTGCTTATAAAATCACCGGAATTCAAAATTTTAAAAATCAACCTATCACCCTCATCACCATACTTTCCCATAAGGGTTTCCGAGTTTTCGAAAGCAGGTGTTTCTATAGGTTGAAATCCAAAATTTTTAAATTGTTTTTGAATGGTTTGGACAATAAAATTTCGCTTTTCGATCTCAACAGGCGAAAAATCTCTGGTTCCTTTTGGTATGGATGGTTTTTGTGCCATAAATTATGCTAACTGCTGCAAATATAATTGTTTGTGCACACCTGTCTAAGATGGAGGTCTAATATTATCCAATAATATTATCAAACCATTGGTATAATTCTCCTTTGGTAATAACCGCACCTTCCTGTATAAGTTTAAATTTATCAATATTTTTATCCTCCGTATACGCTTTGGAAGCGTGGAGGTATTCAACAAAATCTGATTGCCAGTTCTTTTTAAACCAATTAAAACCAAGAGAAGTATTTAAATCAATATCCGGATTTAAGATTTTTACGGAAATCAGTTTCATTTCCTTCTCCGCTAAATGGAATAAATGCATCTGCTGCCTGGAAATATTCTCCAAATAAGTAACCTTACCCAGCACACCTTCCCATACCAGATCACTAAATACATCTAATTCCTCTTCAACCACCTGAGGTTTATTTTTCTTTATAGTTTCCCATTCGCTTGCTGTAATAGACTGTGTTGCAAGAAAATTGATAAACTCATTATGCAATTCTTCAAATTGCTGTTTTGTTAGCCTGGCATATTTCATTTTACAAAAATAAAAAGGCCGCACAAAATGTGCGGCCCTATTTAAATTAAATGTTGTTTAGTTAAATATATAACGCACCCCAATCTGCATTCTCCATCTGGAAATCTCTGAAGTAACAGCACCAAAAGTACTATTTCTACTTGGATCAAAAGTATAGGTAGGTGTATTGGTATCATCAACGCTTACCCCCATTAACTGGTCAAAATTAGGTGCCTGAACAACACCCCAATTAGAGTTAATAAGATTTCCGAAATTAAGAATATCAAGACTTATTTGAAATTTGTTTTTGTCATTAATATTAATATCCTGCAAGACTTTTACATCAAAAGTCCCCCTCCATGGGGCCAAGGCGCCATACCGCTCAGCATATTGCCCCCTTCGACCACTTAGGTAATCATCTTGTTGAATAAATGCTTCAAAAGCTTCAGCCTGTCCCGGTCCGCTAAAGGCCATTTGGGTTACTTCCGATGTGGTTGGAATATAGAGCAGGTCGTTTATACTTGATCCATCATTATTGATATCTCCTCCATAAATATAATTATACCGTCCGCTTTTTGCATATTCAAAGAATGCTGAAACGGTGGTCCCTGAACTGAATGCTTTAGAGAAAACGCCAATGAACCTGTGAGTATCGCCATACCTTGAAAAAGAAAGCAGATCTTTATTGGCATCACCAACTATGGCATTACCAGCAAAGGCATCACCCGTAATTTCTGCATCAATTGAGTTTACTTCTTTTGCGCTTAAATAACTATATGCTGCCATCGCGTATATGCCATTAAACCAAGTTTTTTGAGCTTTAACAGAGGCATTCCATATTCTGCCCTTATCGGAATTGGTAAACACATAGGCATTGGTGGGTCCTCCGAAAATTTGTGATTTATCATCATTTGAATACACCGCCCTATTATCCACTCCGTTTAACGTCAGGGAAGGCGCGCTAAGACCCCAGTTTTGAACATGAGCTGCATGAATATCCTTGGTATAAGACACATCTGCCGTAAGTAATAAACCATCATTAAATAGTTTGTCAACACCAACATTGGTTCTCCAAACCTGAGGCCATCTAAAATCAGGATCTACTAACTGATAGAAGAAAAAGTCTACACCCTGTACCTGGTTACCAAGCCATACGAAAGGAAATCTTCCTGTAAACATTCCTGACCCCCCTCTGATTTGTAGGGTTTTGTCACTTTTTACATCCCAATTAAACCCAACCCTCGGGGAGATCAATACTTTATTTGTAGGTAATTTTTTCGAATCAAGAAATATAGGTTCATTGGTTGCCGGGTCAAAATATTGGATTGATGGAATATAAGTTCCCATCTCACCGCCTTTTCGCTCAATATTTTCCTTGATTTTCTCTGAAGTATCAAAATACAAGGGCTTGTCAAAACGAATGCCATAAGTAAGCTTAAAATTTTCCTTTATATCCCATTGGTCCTGAAGATAAAAGGATAATTGACCCACATTGGTTTCTGCAAGTGCCCATCCCCCCGGATTTCCTGTACCGGCGGCGTTAAATGCATTATTAGTAGCTATGGCATCATTAAAGGATTGCTGAAGATCTCCTGAACTTGCGAAATCTGGAAAATCTGTTATCGTCGTAGTTGGAAAGAAAACTCCCTGAGCACCATATGCCCCTAAGTTAAATGAGTTGTCAAATTGAAATTTTTCAAAGGAAAAACCAATAGTAAATGTATGATCTCCTTGAAAATAGTTTAGGTTGTTTGTTATCTGAAAAACTTTTTGGTCCAGCTTATTATTAATGGAGAAAGGCTCATGACCGGCAATTATATAATTTGAGCTACCTGTATCATCCAGGATTACAATACTTGGTGCTGGCGTCGAGAAAGGATTCCTAAAGTCATCAAAGTGTGTATATCCTACCTGCAGTTTGTTAGTAGTCTGATCTGTTAACTTAGTATTTAATTCCAATTGAAAGGATTGAATTTTATTATTTATTTCATAACCGGCATTTTCAAACTGTAAAGTTTGCGTATTTGGTCCTCTAAAGGCAATAGCATCTCTATTTGCAGGTTTACCCTTTGATGCATCGAGGAAATTATAAATAATTGCCAATCGGTTTTTATCATTAATATTCCAATCAAGTTTTATTATCCCTTTTGTTGATTCCTGATTGAAATTAAATCCTTGATACCTCCCGGGATCATAGAAAATATCATTACCACGGTCATCCTGACCTATAACTACCTGGCGAAGCAAATTATCGACTAATTGAAAATCGGATTCCAAAACCCTGCTTTCATTTATTTCCCCTGTACCGGTATTCGGCACAAAGCCGTCTGTTCCAAGCGATGTTAACTCATCGCGCTCAAAATTCACAAAAAAGAATAATTTATTCTTTACAATAGGGCCACCAATACTAACACCATATTGTTTTTGTTCCAGGCCAGTTTTAAATACTTTATCGCCATTAATTTTTCCTCCTGTTAGATCATCATTCCTGAAGAAACCATATACCGTACCATATAATTCATTGGTACCACTTTTAGTTACAGCATTAACAGATGCACCAGTAAATCCCGACTGGGTAACATCATAAGGCGCCGTTGTTACCTGAATCTGATCTATAGCATCCAGCGAAATAGGCTGCGCACTGGTTTGCCCACCGGGTGTTGCAGCATCCAATCCAAATGGATTATTAAAGATGGCACCATCCAGGGAAAAATTGTTGTATTGGTCATTTCTACCACCAAAGGATGACCCGGAAGCACCTGAAGATGCAGTAGGATCAAGTCTGGTAAAATCAGAAGCAGATCTCGAAATGGTGGGTAATCTTGTTAATTCCCTATTCCCAATACTGGTTTCCTGACCTGTGCGATCACTTCCAAAAGTTCCACCCCTGTCAGAAGTTACGATAACTTCTTCCAGTGCCTGGCTTTTTTCTACCAATTGGAAATCTACATTAAATGTTTTACCTAATGATAAATAAACATCATTTTGGGTTTGAGTATTAAAACCAATGTAAGAAATTGTAATCTCGTAAGGTCCTCCTACTCTGAGGTTTAATAAGTTAAATCGGCCATCTTCATTACTCACTGTACCATTCTTAGTTCCAGTAGGAGTATGAACAGCAACTATATTTGCCCCTAAAAGAGGAATTCCCTGATCATCAACCACGGATCCCCTGATGTTAGAGCTGGTAACTTGGGCATTAACATTAATTCCAATACAAAGAAGAATAAGACTTAGAAGTGATGAGATTTTCATTGGTTTTAAGTTTAGTTGTTAGTGCTTCAGGGAAATAAAAATATAAAAAAAAAAGAGCTATGCGGACATAGCTCTTTTAAGTTATCAACCAATTTGGTTTACTTCTTTTCAGGCACAACTTCGAAAGGAAATTCTACAACTACATCTCTATGAAGTCTAATTTGAGCTTCATAAGGTCCAGCGCGTTTAATTGTACCTCCTTTGATAATGATATACTTTTTATCAATTTCATGACCTTCTTTGGCTAAAGCATCCGCTACATCCATATTTGATATAGATCCAAATAACTTTTCCGCCGCACCTACTTTTGCTGAAATTTTGATCTGCAGTTCTTTTAATGCATCCGCAGTTTTGTTAGCGGTCGCTACCACCTCTTTCTCTTTATGAGCTTTTTGCCTTATGTTTTCGGCAAGTACCTTTTTGGCTGATGGGGTGGCCAGCATGGCTACTCCCTTGGGTATAAGGTAGTTTCTACCATAACCGTTCTTCACTTTCACTACGTCATCCTTAAAACCAAGGTTTTGGACGTCTTCTTTTAAAATAAGTTCCATGATCCGTTGTTTTTTACTTTAATAAATCTCCAACATAAGGCATAAGTGCCAAATGACGTGCTCTTTTAACGGCCTGGGCCACTTTTCTCTGATACTTTAATGAAGTTCCGGTTAATCTTCTGGGTAAAAGCTTCCCTTGTTCATTTACCAATTTCATCAGAAAATCAGGATCTTTATAATCTATATATTTGATTCCGGATTTTTTAAATCGGCAATATTTCTTCAGCTTATTAGTCTCAATATTAAGGGGGGTCAAATACCTGATTTCACCGTCCTTTTTACCTTTTGCTTGTTGTTCTATAGATGCCATATTACTTACGCTTTAGCTTTTAGTCTTGTTCTTCTTTTTTCCGCCCATTCAATGGCATGTTTATCCAATTTAACGGTCAGGAAACGCATAATACGTTCATCTCTTCTGAATTCCTGCTCATAGGGAGTAATTACTTCTCCGGGAGCTTTAAATTCAAATAAGTGATAAAAACCACTTTTTTTGTTCTGTATTGGATAGGCTAATTTCTTAAGCCCCCAATTTTCTTTAGCCACTATTTTGGCCTCATTTTTCTTTAAGAAATCCTCAAATTTCTTTACTGTTTCCTCTATCTGAGTATCTGATAGAACGGGATTTAAAATGAAAACAGTTTCGTAATTGTTCATATTATTTTATGTTTTTTAGGAGCGCAAAAGTAATAATAATTAGTTCTAATTACAAGAAATTGAAAAAATCTTCGTTATAGGTATCAAGAATCAAAGAAATTAAACTTAACCTATTAAACTTAAAATGTATAATCATTTACAATTTACACGTAATAATTAACAATGTTTACAACTTTTATTGCAGTTAAACTTGTTTTTTCGGTACTTTGTCGATGATTTAACCCCACAAATCAACCCCTTTATGAAACTAAGAAGTATTGTTGTTGATGATTCGTCTATGCAACGTATGGCAGTTGCAAAATTAGTTAACAATCATCCTAACCTAGCACTAGTAGCCGATTATAGTAATGCTATTGAAGCGAAAAACGGTATCAAGAACAATGAAATCGATTTGATTTTTCTTGATGTAGAAATGCCCATTATCAGCGGTTTTGACTTATTGGAGTCCTTAGAGAATAGCCCTCAGGTGATTTTGATAACCGGCAAACCGGATTATGCTTTAAAAGCATTTGATTATGATGTAACCGATTATCTCCACAAACCTATTACAATGGCTCGTTTTGATGCTTCTGTAAAAAGAGCAGTAGCCAAGTATGAGCAATTGAATAAGGTCAATGAAGATGAAGAACATATTTTTGTTAAGAGCAATCTTAAGAAAAGAAAAGTTATCCTCAATGATATTAAGTGGATAGAAGCCTTAGGTGATTATATAAAATTAGTTACAGATGAGGCTAATATTGTTATTCTTTCGACAATGAAGGCTTTTGAAAAACAATTACCTGAAGATAAATTCTTAAGAATTCACAAGTCTTATATTGTAAATCTTGAAAAGATAGAGAAATTTAACAGTAAGAATGTTGAAGTAAGCGGCAGGTCTATACCCTTAAGTAGAAATAAAAAAACAGAACTGGCGGAAGCATTAAGCAATGTTTAATTACATATAATCTACATTATAGATTATACGAACGCCTTTGAACTGAGAAACAGCATCAAAAGAATTTTGAATTCTTTTGATGTTTTTTTTTGTTTTTTGAAGAGGCACGCCTTTTGGGATCTTAATCAAAACATGTTTTAAGTATTGGTTGCGTATTCGGGCAACCGGCGGAAATTCCGGGCCTAATACGTCAATTTCACTGGCGTTACCAAGGGCTTTTGCAAACCAGGCAGAAGCTTCATTTAACTTGTTATACTCTTTGTGCTTAAAGCTAATTCTTATGATCTTGTTTATCGGAGGATATTTATACTGCTCTCTTTCGTACAGTTGTTCCTGAAACATTCCTTGATAATCTCCCGTGGTAACCTGCTTAAGTATTTGATGGTAAGGGTTGAAGGTTTGAATTATCACTTTACCTCTTTTTTTTGTCCGGCCAGCTCTGCCTGCTACCTGAGTAAGTAATTGATAGGTGCGTTCATGTGCCCTGAAATCGGGAAAATTCAAAAGCGCATCTGCATTCATAATTCCTACAAGATTGACATTTCTAAAATCAAGACCTTTGGTAAGCATTTGGGTACCTACCAATATATCCATTTCCTGATTTTCGAAAGCATGAATAATCTTGGCATATGCATGTTTACCCCTGGTAGAGTCCAGATCCATACGACCCACTTTAGCCGATGGAAAAAGTGTATTTAATTCCTGTTCTACCTGTTCTGTACCAAAACCTTTAGTGTCTAATGTATTGCTTCCGCAAGCCAGGCAGCTAGTTGGTATAGGGATATGATGTCCGCAATAATGGCATCTTAGTTGTTTTCTATGCATATGATATGTCAAACTCACATCACAATTGGGACACTGAGGAGAATGCCCGCAGGTAGTACATTCTAAAATTGGGGCATAACCCCGTCTGTTCTGAAACAAAATTACCTGCTCCCCCTGATTTAGTGTTTCAGTGATTTCCTCTAACAGGCGTTCAGAAAAATGCCCCTTCATTCGTTTTTTCCGATGTTGCTCCTTGATATCTACTAATTCCATATCAGGCATTAAAACATTTCCGAACCTTCTGTCTATTTGTGCATATCCGTATTTAGTTGTTTGGGCATTCTTATAGCTCTCTATGCTTGGGGTTGCAGAGCCCAGGAGAACATTACAATTAAAAAGGCCTCCGAGTACAATTGCAGCATCTCTGGCATGATAACGTGGTGCAGGATCAAACTGTTTAAATGAGGTTTCATGTTCCTCATCTATAATTATCAGCCCCAAATCTGCAAATGGTAGAAATAATGCTGAACGAGCGCCAACAATTAGCTGTGCTTTTGATTTATTATCTAAAACATTCTTCCAAACTTCAACTTTTTCCTGCATATTGTATTTGGAATGAAAAACGGAAATAGCGGAACCAAAATATTTCTGTAATCTTGAAATGAGTTGTGTGGTAATCGCAATTTCCGGGACCAGATATAGCGCCTGTTTTCCTTCATTTATACACTCTGCAATCAGTTTTACATATACCTCCGTCTTTCCGGAAGAGGTGACCCCTCTTAGTAGCGTGACTTTTTTATGATCAAAGTTTTGCCTAATTGTATTTAATGCTGTAATCTGGTATTCATTTAATTCTTTAGGCAGTTCAAGCTCCGTGGTACTGTTCAATACTACACGATCAGTTTGGATAAAATATTCTTCAAGAACCTCTTTATTTATTAGTGCTCGTATTACAGCGCGGCTCGACTTACTGTCAATTTCTAAGTCATCAAGCTTTATTGGTTTTTTTTTAGTCGCCTGAAGATGAAATAAGGAAAGAACGACCTGGCTTTGTTTAGGTGCTCTTGTAAGTGAACTCAACAATTCCTCCAGTTCGGCCTCTTTATTATACCGCTGCCCCAGCCGAACATAACGTACCATTTTTGGCTTGTACTGTTCATGAATTTCTTCCTTTAATACTATAGCTTTAATTTTAATAAGCCTGTTGAGAATAGGGAGGATATTCTTTTTTTCGACAATTTCCATAACATCATTAACACGAAGGATGTTTTGGTATTTCAGGGCCTCGTAGACCAGAAATTCATCATCCTTTAATTGATCTTCATCAATTATGACATCTTTATTCAGTAAAATCAGTGTTTCACTTTCCAATAAAAGTGCACTTGGGATGGCACTTCTGAAGACTTCGCCAAGTGTGCACATGTAATAATCCGCTATCCACTGCCAATGTTTCAATTGAATTGATGTCACAATAGGTTGTTCATCCAGAATATCATGAATGGCTTTAGCCTCATATACCAATGGGGGTCTGTTATGAAGTTCAACAACAAGAGCGGTATAAAGTTTGGACTTCCCAAATGGCACGGCTACTCGCATTCCCAATTTCAATTTCGCTGCTTGATATTCAGAAATGCGATATGTAAAATGCTTTTCCAAAGGAATTGGCAGTATGACATTTATAAAGATTTCCATTGGGTTATACTATTTATTGACCTTAAACCTCATTTCTGATGTTCTTTTCTGAGGTAATTAAGAGACGCATTCAGTTCAAATCCGAGTAGTAGAATATTGGAATTCAGCCATATATATACCATAAGAATCAATAATCCCGCCAGGGCCCCATATAATTCGTTATATTTTGCAAAGTTGTCAATATAAATCCCAAACAAAAAGGATGTCAAAAGAAATAACAAGGTAGTCATTAAAGCACCATAAGAAAAGAACTTAGCCTGTTTGCCTTCCCTGGTACCGAAATAGTATAAGATAGCAGTAGTAAGATAGGAAAGCAGTATAAAAAACATGGTTTTACCAACTTTTGCTCCCACAATATCATTTTCTGAAAGATCATACCCTCTGGTCTCGGCGGCCCATTCACTTAAATATTCCAAAATATAAAACTCAAAGTATACATAACCCACCGCACCAAAAATCAATAAAACGGAAAGAAGAAACCCTACCATCATGGCATAGGCATACTGCTTAAAGAAATTCCTCGTGAGATTTATATGGTAAGAATCTTCAAAACCACCAAAAATAGCACTAACGCCATTGGTCATTAAAAAAATTGACAAAATAAATGCCGAAGAAAGCAATCCTCCACTCTGCTGATCTTTTATCTGATAGTAAATTACTTCAAAATATTCACCTGTAGCTGCCGGTAAAAAAGACTCTAGAAAATCAAGAAATTGGCTGTCAAAATTTTCATTACCTACACTCACATAGGGAATAATAAAAGGGATTAATGTAAACAAGAAAATAAGTAAAGGAAAAAGAGCCATAAAAAGGCTGAATGCAATAGAACTAGCCCGGGTTGAAAGCGCGCCCTGAACTATACCTATAATGTACATTTCAACAAGATCATAGAGAGAGAGCCCTTCAAAAGCCGGGAGCTTAATTTTTTTAAGTAGTCTGACTACCCAATTGACTATAGGAATCTTCTCCAGTTTTCGTTCTATTTCCTCGGTCATCTAAATTGCTTTAAGACTTAGGTCTTTGTTATATACAGAATGTGTTAAAGCACCTGAAGAAATATAATCTACCCCGCAATCTGCATAATTCCTAATCGTATTCTCATTTATTCCGCCGGATGATTCGGTTAAACAACGATTCCCAATTAGCGCCACTGCTTTTCTTGTATCCTCATAGCTGAAATTATCCAAAAGAATCCTAAAAACACCCTGAGATTTCAGAATTTCCTCCACTTCCATTAGATTTCTCGCTTCAACAATAATTTTTAATTCTTTATTCGATTCCTTCAAATAGAGTTTTGTTTTTTTTATTGCCTTGGTAATACCACCCGCAAAGTCTATATGGTTGTCTTTCAGCATAATCATATCATACAAAGCAAACCTGTGATTCTCCCCTCCTCCAATGGTAACGGCCCATTTTTCAAGAGCCCTTATTCCAGGAGTTGTTTTTCGGGTGTCCAGGATTTTTGTTTTAGTCCCTTCCAGAAGCGAAACAAAATAATTAGTTTTAGTAGCTATTGCACTCATCCGTTGCATGGCATTTAAGACAAGTCTTTCGGCTTTTAAAATAGATTGAGATCTTCCTTCTACATAAAATGCTACGTCCCCAAAATGCACCTTTTGACCATCATTTAAGAGAATTTCCATTTTTAAATCCTTATCAACATAATCAAAAGTCTGTCGCGCAAATTCAACGCCCGCTAATATGCATTCATCTTTTACTAACAGCTTTGCCTTACCCATTGCATTCGGGGGAATACAAGCAAGTGAACTGTGATCTCCATCACCTACATCTTCCCTAATGGCATTTTCTATTATTAAAGATATCTCCTTTTGAAATTGTTCTTCTGATATCATTTTTGCAACTTGTAGGGTACTAAATTAGTAAAAACATATGCCAATAAAGAAATTCAATTTCCTTTAAATTATAACTTAGATATATGAGGATAAAACTTCTTACTATAGGAAAAACAGATAATGGAGAGTTACAGAAGCTGATAGATGTTTATCTGAAGAGATTGAAACACTACGTAAAATTCGAATTGGTAGTTTTACCAGATATTAAAAACACCAAAAACCTATCTGCTTCTGATCAAATGGAGAAAGAAGCTGAGTTAATCTTAAAAAATATTAACAGCACGGATACAGTTTTTTTATTAGATGAAAATGGTAAGGAATACACTTCTGTAGGATTTGCCAATCAATTGCAAAAACATATGAATTCTGGTATTAAAGAATGGGTTTTGGTAATAGGTGGACCCTACGGCTTTAGTGATTCCATTAGACACAAAGCAAATGGACAAATTAGTCTCTCAAAAATGACTTTCTCACATCAAATGGTCCGCTTATTTATTGTTGAACAAATTTACAGGGCATTTACCATTTTGAGAAATGAGCCTTATCATCACAAGTAAGCACATGCCAATGATTAATTAGCTATACACCGAAGAGACGTTTAATATAGAACTCTAAACTTAATAGTGTTTTCTACTTTTTTGAGCGCTTTAATTACCTCTTTATTATAATCCCTGTCCAGATCAGTGATCACATAACCTACATCACTATCCGTAGAAAGGTATTGTCCTGAAATATTCATCTCATAAGTAGCGAGGACCTCATTAATTTTAGCCATAATTCCGGGAACATTTTTATGAATATGCAAGAACCTATGTGCCTTATTCTGTTTAGGCAATCGAATATTTGGAAAATTAACCGCATCCACCGTATTCCCTGAATTGACATAATACATAATCTTGTTGGGTACGAAATCGGCAATATCCCGCTGTGCCTCCTCAGTACTACCTCCAATATGTGGAGTTAGAATAACGTTGGGGATTCCCTGCAATTCTGAGACAAAGGGTCCATTGGACTTGGGTTCATCAGGAAAAACGTCTATTGCTGCACCGCGTAGTTTGCCACTTTTAAGAGCTTTTACCAGGGCTGGTATATCCACTACAAAACCTCTGGAAAGATTTAAAAGCATGGCGCCTTCACGCATTTGGTTAATTTCGCGCTCACCAATAAAGTTAACATTGGCTTTATTGTCATCCAGATGTAAGGAAACCGCGTCGGAAACATTTAATAAATCTTCAAGAGTTTCGCATTTTACTGCGTTCCCCATTGCCAATCTGTCTTCAATATCATAGTAATAAACGCGCATTCCAATTGCCTCAGCGAGCACTGACAGTTGTTTGCCTATATTTCCATAACCGACAATTCCCAGGTTTTTTCCCCGAATTTCTTTAGAATTTATAGCTGTTTTATTCCATTCACCATTGTGTATTTCGGTACTTCTTGGAAAAACATTTCTAAATAACATAATAATTTCCCCGATAGCCAATTCAACAACAGACCTGGTATTGCTATATGGAGCGTTAAACACCACTACTCCTTTCTTTTTACAATAATCCAAATCTATCTGAGTCGTCCCAATACAAAAGGCTCCTACCACCAGTAATTTATTGGCAGCATCTAAAACCTTAGGTGTAAGTTTTGTTTTGGAACGGATTCCCAGGACGTGCACTCCCTTTATCTTTTCAATAAGTTCATCTTCCGATAAACTTTGTTCTATGAGCTCCACTGAGAAACCATCTTCCGAAAGATTATCAAAAGCAGCCGGATGCACATTTTCCAGCAAAAGTATCTTTATCCTGTTTTTTGGATAAGAAAGGCTTCTTGGCAGGTCATTAATAAATAAAAACTCATCCAGATTTGGTGCAACATGGTCTGCTTTATCAGCCGCTTTATCCCGATGGACGTTTTCAGTATATGCAAAAAATTTGTGAGCAATGCCTGCTTCCCGCATAACATAATCACTATACCCATCTCCTATCACCTGTACTTCACCTTCAAGATCGAGCTGCTTTAAACATTCAATTTTACCATTATGCGTAGCCAGGACATTCTTTTCGTCAAAACCTATAATGTTTCCTTCCTCGTCAAATTTAAATGTATTGGCATAAACCCTTTCCGATGGAATATTATACTCCTTTACAATAGGATCTATAAATTCTTTAAACCCGCATGAAATCACATAAATGTCGTCAGAGTACTTTTCAAAAAACTCCTTGTTGGCAGCAATTGATTTTGAGATCTTTTGCCGCAACTCATCAACAAGTGGATTTAAGTGATTCTTATGTGCTTTGAGGAGTTTAATTCTTCTTTCCAGGGATTCGGTAAAAGAAATATCACCGTCAATTCCAAGATTGGTAATTTCCTGTATTTCATGAATGACATCTTCTCTGTTAGATTTGCCCTGCAAAGTCATTTCCGCCAGTACATCCAAGGCTTCTACTCTGGTTAAGGTACTATCAAAATCAAAAACATACTTACGTCCCACTTCCGTCATCCTTTATAAAAGTTAGGCGGTAAAATTATAAATTAATTTGATGCTTTATGAAATCATGATGTAAAAATGGAGATAATTCATTTATCTATGAATTCCATTGCTGATTTTAAGTCTTAAAGCCCTTATGAATCAGATATCCAAATTCTTAATTTTACGTACTACTCCTATTAGCACCCTAAAGCAAGGTAAGTACCTAAATACGTTGAGAATGCCCTTGGGACCAACAGATAATAATTGAATAGCAATCGTCCGGATTACGGCAAATGACCCGTTAATTCTTTGATATAATTTATTTCTTCTTTAGAATATGGAGTACCGTCCTGTCGAAGGATATCATGATGCCAGATTTTTGGTTCAGAAGTAAATGTAGAATCCCAGCTTTTCCAGGGGTAAATAGTGTTTGTTTTGCCTGAAACAAACCCCCAATTAATAGCTGCAATTTTATCTTTTTTTAGAACTGGCAGGACTTTTTGAAAGGTATTCCCAGCGCCTCTCGCTAGATACTCGGTACAAAATAAGGGTCTATTGTATTTTTGTAGTTCGGTTATTTTCTTCTTAACATTTTCTATTTCCCCGTCATACGCATGGAATGAAATAACATCGGAATTCATAAGCATATATCTATCCAAAGCTGGTAAACTATCCGGAGTACCCCAATGGGCAATATTTCCTTTCCAAACACCAGTAGTCAAAGGCTGACTGGGGTTTATTTCTCTTGCCCACCCCATTACTTTTTTTAAAAGTATGAGTGAAAACTCATGTTTATTATTTACTTCAAGCTCACGTCTTCCCGGCTGACCAGCAACATTATCCGGTTCATTATATACATCCCAAACCAAGACCCTTTCATCATTGGCAAAATGCCCCACTACTCCTTTGATGTACGACTCTAATTCATCATGACGGCTGGTATCTCCCAGAATTTCAGCACCTGGCGACTGCACCCATCCGGAGTTGTGTAGATGTGGAACAGGTTCTGGTTGAACGCCTGGTTTAGGAATTGGGTGCCATACATCATCAAGCAAAACAAACATGGTCTTTACCTTATGTTTTTGCGCCAATCCTAAATAGATATCCAGCCGATTTAAAAAGCCGACAGAATCTTGGCTCCAAAGTAAGTTATGCAGATATACACGGTGCAAATTCATTCCAAGATCTGCAGACCATTTTAATTCTCTGTCAATTGTTTCAGGATCAAAGGTATCTGCCTGCCAGAACTCAAGTTGATTTATGGATGAACTGGGATTAAAATTAGCTCCCAGATACCAGGGTTGTTTATCATACCACTCCCAGGCCTTCTCAGAAGACCATCGTTGGCCTTTATTCACGACGACTTGCTTACCCGACTTTTTTGAATTTTGCTCCCCGCATGCAAGCGCGAGAAAAAAAAGTATACAAACCCCTAAATATTTCATAAACCGTTTATTTTAGTAATTGTAAATAATACCTGTAAGAATAGCTATTCCAAAACTCAATAAGGTCCCTATCAAAATATATTCCGTTAATTTTCTGTTGTTACTTTCTTTCAAATCGTTAAATCGAAATACAGATTTGGCAGTAATAAGCAGCCCAATCGCTTCCCATCTACCCATAATAATGAAAATAAGAACAAATAAACGCTCAATTATACCTATGTATTTTCCTGCACCTGGAAGTGATTTATGATCTAAATTTATCTGATTAGACATCCCTTCCAATAAAATACTCATTATAATGGCTGCAGGATAAGTCACAAAAACTATAGCGGTTAAAAGCGACCAGTCTATTTGTTCTATTAAAGTGATCGTATGCCCAAGAAGATTACCGTAATAAGCGCATATATACAACACCGCTATATGCAGAAATTGATCTATAAAAAAAGGAATGCGCTTATTTTTAAATATAGGCGTCACATAAATTTTAAGCAAGTCGATAATATAATGAGAGAAGGCAATAACCAGGGCCATTTTCCAATAGTCTATATCCCATAGCAATAAGATAATGACGAAAAAATGAATTAGAATATGGAGATATAGAAATCCGGAAGCGACTTTCTTAGCCTCTTTCTGAATAACCCATCGTTTTGGTTGTAAAAGAAAATCACCAATTATGTGAGCCAGAAAAAGTTTTGTAAAAAGTATCATGTCCGGGGGCTTTTAAAGTTTTTATCGTAATAATTTAACAAGTCTTCGACCAGATCTAATCGTGCTCTTTTTTGTCTCTGGCTTACGGCAGATTGTTGTATCTGCAATTGATCTGCAATTTCCTTTTGGGAAGCTGTCGGATTTTCAAGGGCCAGTACAATGATCTCTGCAGATACCACACTCCAGGTATCCATAAAGTCCAATCCTAATTTCAACATTAAATTAAGTGTGTCTTCTAATTGTGAATCTGCTGTGGCAATAGCCAGATTTATTTTTTTCTCCTTTAACAGACTTAAGGTTCTGCCCGACCTTTGATAGGCCGAACCATTGGATTCACTGACACCAACACCCCTATAATCTTCATCTCCCAAGCCAATCCCAATTCGCACATCCAGGTGTTTAATAGTTTTGATCAGAGCTTTAATTTGAATGGCCACTTTCAATGCTTTTTCAGGTGCAATTCGTATTTGAAATTCATCCCCCCTGTATATTTCCCATACCCCGGGTGAATCACCCAGTTTCCGTAAAAAATTCTTAAAAACTGGCATCCAATCGGTGGTTTTATAACCTGCCGAATTGATAATATCTCCGGTTAAAACTGCAATCATTATTATAAGCTTAAATGCTAATATACATAAATATTATTTAATATGCTAATATTTACAAATATAAGTTATATTGCTAATATATAAGCTAAAAAATACTTGTTAAAAGCAACATTCCTCCTAATTCAAAACCATCTTCTTACTTTAATACAGTAGTTCCTGTATTCTTTGCCAAACAAGCCGACTAGTGCTGATTCCTCAGGTTGAATCTGAAAAGCGTTCATATATGATACAAAACCAGCTGCCAAAAGAACATTGAATGCATTGGCTAACCATAGTGCCCAGCTTAATAATATTAATAACAAACCCAAATACATTGGATTACGTGAGAATTTATAAATACCATTTGAAACCAAAGAAGTGGCTTTAGATGGGTTTTTAGGATCTACCGAAGTCCGGGCAACGTAAAACTGAATTAATGCGATACAACTAATTACTACCGCCAATATCAGCATTGCCCTAATTAAATACTCTCTGCCAAAAAAATCAAAATATCCAACCGGCAAGAATTCAGCTAACAGGTACATTAGACTCCCAAATATCAAAAAAACAATTACAGGTGATAGTTTAAGCTTCATGATAGAAAAATAGTGGGATTAAAATTACTACTTTTAGCATGGACAACAATCCTTTTTTGTGAATTCCTATGACTTATGGACCTCGTTTTCGCCACACACAATGCAAATAAATTAAAAGAGGTAAGTCTATTGCTTCCCAAAGATATCCGACTTATCTCCTTGGAAGATCTTGGCTGCCACGAAGAAATACCGGAAACGGAGACAACCCTGGAAGCCAATGCACAATTAAAAGCGGACTATATTACCAAACACTATGGAATTTCTTGTTTTGCAGATGATACAGGGCTTATCATAGATGCAATTAACGGGGCACCGGGAGTTCATTCCGCCAGATTTGCCGGTGAAGAAAAGGATTCGGAAAAAAACATGGAAAAAGTTTTATTTGAGTTAAAGAACACCACCTCTCGTACAGCCAGATTTAAAACAGTAATAGCCTTAAATCTAAATAAAAAAAGAATGCTATTCGAAGGAGTTGTTGAAGGTACAATAACTAAAGAAAAGCAAGGTGCCCAGGGTTTTGGATACGATCCTATTTTCATTCCAGTTGGTTATGACCAAACCTTTGCTCAATTACCAATCCATATAAAAAACAAAATAAGCCATAGAGGAAAGGCGCTTCAAAAACTTATTATATACCTTACTAAGCATGGAATATAAGAGGTTTAACCAACATCTAAATAAATAAGAGTATCTTTGCCGCTTAAATTGAAGCCGCTAGTATAGCATGTGTTGCGCTGAGTCTAATAAGTTATAAGGATAATCGCTCTATGCAACATACATATTTGCGATTAGGTAAATTATAACATATTATGACGAAATTTGAAGCATTGGGGCTTAATAGCGCCCTACTAAATGCTATAACCGATTTAGGATTTGAAACTCCATCGGAGGTTCAGGAAAAATCCATCCCTCTTTTATTAGAAGGTGAAATAGATTTAGTGGCTCTGGCTCAAACCGGAACCGGTAAAACTGCTGCTTTTGGGTTTCCTTTAATTCAAAAAATAGACAGTGAAAGCAGAACTACACAAGGGTTAATATTATCTCCAACCCGAGAGCTTTGTTTGCAGATTACAAATGAAATGCAATTGTATTCGAAATATGTAAAAGGTTTGAATACTGTAGCTATTTATGGAGGTGCGAGTATAACTGATCAGGCACGGCAAATCAAAAGAGGTGCACAAATCGTTGTCGCCACTCCGGGTAGAATGAAGGACATGATTGGCCGTGGAATCATAGATATTTCCAAAATTGACTATTGTATTCTTGATGAAGCAGATGAGATGCTAAACATGGGGTTCTATGAGGATATTAAGGATATTCTTTCTAATACACCCAAAGAAAAATCTACCTGGCTTTTTTCAGCTACTATGCCAAAAGAAGTAGCAACCATAGCTAAAAAGTTTATGCATAACCCAACGGAAATTACCGTAGGTGCTAAAAATTCTGGTGTGGACACTGTACAACATGAACATTATGTGGTGGGTGGACGCGATAGGTATTCTGCTTTAAAACGTCTTGCCGATGCTAATCCGGGAATTTTTTCTGTGGTCTTTTGCCGAACTAAACGCGACACTCAAAGAGTTGCCGAAAAGCTAATTGAGGACGGCTACAATGCCGGGGCACTGCATGGCGATTTAAGCCAAAATCAACGCGACATGGTAATGAATGCTTTCCGTAAAAAGCAAATTCAAATGTTGGTGGCCACAGATGTTGCGGCCCGAGGAATAGACGTAGACGATATCACCCATGTAATTAATTATCAGCTACCCGATGAAATAGAGACCTATACACATAGGAGTGGGCGAACTGGAAGAGCCGGTAAATCTGGTATTTCGATGGTGATAGTCACGCGAAGTGAATTGCGAAAAATTCATGCCATAGAGAAAAAAATACAACAAAAATTCATTGCTAAAAAAATACCTACCGGAATAGAAATTTGTGAGATTCAATTGTATCATTTGGCCAATAGAATTCGTACTACAGAAATAAATGAAGAAGTAAGTAATTATTTACCAGCTATTAATGATGTACTGGAAGGTCTTGACAGGGATGAATTAATCCAAAAAATTGTTTCCGTAGAATTTACCCGTTTTTTTAATTACTACAGTAAAACCAAGGATCTAAATTCCGCTGAACCTGATCGCGGAGAAAGAAGGAAAGGTAAGGAGTCTGGCGATTTTTCCAGCGACGGATCTGTTCGATATTTTATAAATGTAGGAGAGCGCGATGGGTATGACTGGATGTCTTTAAAAGACTTTTTGAAGGATACGCTTCAGCTGGGTAAAGATGATTTATTCAAAGTAGATGTCAAAGAAGGTTTTTCCTTTTTCAATACAGAAGCAGCCCTTAAGGATCAAATTCTGGAAACATTTACAGACTTTAAGATAAAAGGACGATTTATAAACGTTGAAGTCTCTAATAGTCCTGAAGGCGGAGGGCGAAGAAGGGATAAAGGACCAAGGAAAAGCAGAGACAGCAGGGACTGGGATAAAGGCCGAGGAAAAAAAAGGGAAGGTAGCTTTGCAAAAAGCGGTTCAAGAAGATCAGGATCCAAACAGAGTTCATCGTCCGGAAATAAACGCAGTAAAAAAAGAGATGGTTTTTATTAGTTAATTGTATATTAAAAAATGTGCCAGGGTATCTATTTTTATTTTATTCGTATTATAAATTAGCATTGCACTAAATGAGGAAGTATTTATTGTGCTTGTTTTCATTAATCAGTTTTGCCGGGATATCACAGGAAAGTGAAGCTGAGCAGAAAGAAGAAGAATTTCAGGCAGTAGTTATTAACGCGCAATCCAATAACCCTTTGGAAAGTGTTCATGTAATAAACCTCAACAAGGTTGTTGGTACTATAACCAACTCCAAGGGTGAATTTTCTATGAAAGCTTCCGTTAACGATACGCTTTACTTCTCATATTTAGGCTTTAAATCGCAGAAAATTCGTGTTACGAATGATATGTTTAAGTTTAAAAACACCAAGATTGCACTGACGGAACTCGCTTATGCCTTGGAAGAAGTGGTTGTTAAACCATACGAATTAACCGGCTATCTTGAAATTGATGTAAAAAACCTGCCTATTAATACTTCATATCAATACAGCATCTCAGGATTACCCACCAGCTATGAGGCCGGAAGTAAAAATCCAAGTGCAGTAACTAAGGTTTTAGGTTCCATTCTTAATCCAGCGGATCTTCTTAGAAATTTATTTGGAAAACAACCTAACCAGATGAAAAAGTTAAGGCAGATAAAAGATGACGATGATATCAGGGATCTCCTTGCCTCCAAATTTGATCGGGAAACACTTAAAGAATTATTGCAAATTGATGAATTTGATATTAATGATATACTTTCTAATTGTAATTATTCAACCTCCTTTATAAAAACAGCCAATGATTTACAAATATTGGATGCAATTAGCAGTTGTTATGAAGAATTCAAAGTGCTTAACAGAAAAAAGTAACTTAGTAGTTAAGAGCTCTTTAACAATATAAAAAATTGATGTAAGAATAGCCTTATGAAACAAATTAAGGGCCTTCGAAATAAATTTTCTTTTTCCGCATTCATTTTATAGCTTTAGACAAAATCTATGAACATGAAAAAACTGCTTATTGCAATTGCAGTTTCTGCACTTTTTTTGACTTGCAAAGTCGAAAAAAATGAACCCCAAACTCCAGTTTCCACAGCTAAAGACAGTACTCAAATAGTTCAGAAAAAAATTCCATTTGTCTGGCAGGGTGCTAATATCTATTTTTTATTAACAGACAGGTTCAATAACGGTAATCCCGAAAATGATCTGAATTTCGACCGTACAAACGAAACGGCTCCTTTAAGAGGCTTTATGGGTGGGGATATTCAGGGTATCACAGACAAAATTAAAGAAGGTTACTTTTCAAAATTAGGAGTCAATGCTATTTGGTTTACACCAGTAGTGGAACAAATCCATGGCGATACAGATGAAGGAACGGGGAATACATATGCCTATCACGGGTACTGGGCCAAGGATTGGACCGCCCTGGATCCTAATTTCGGCACTAAAAAAGATCTTGAAAATCTGGTGAAAACAGCCCATAAAAATAATATAAGGATTTTGATGGATGTAGTAATTAACCATACGGGGCCGGTAACCGAGCAAGATCCGGTATGGCCGGAAGATTGGGTAAGAACAACCCCTGTTTGTGAACATACGAATTATGAGACTACAACAAGTTGTACTTTGGTTGCGAACTTGCCTGATATTTACACAGAATCTGATGAAGCGGTTGAACTACCGGATGCATTACTGGCAAAATGGAAGGATGAGGGCAGACTTAGTAATGAGTTGGATGAACTTCAACTCTTTTTTCAAAGAACGGGATACCCCCGTGCTCCCAGGTTTTATATCATTAAATGGTTAACAGACTATGTTAACGATTTGGGTATTGACGGTTTCAGGGTAGATACAGCTAAACATGCCGATGAAAAAACATGGTTAGAATTATATGTAGAAGCTTCCAAAGCATTTGAAACCTGGAAAAAAAAGCATCCCGAAGATGTTTTGGATAACACACCCTTTTATATGGTTGGTGAAGCTTACGGCTACGAAATTTCTACAGGCAGAGAATTCGATTTTGGTGATAAGAAGGTTGATTATTTTGAATATGGCTTTGAAAGTCTGATAAACTTTGAACTAAAAAATGATGCTAAAAAGTCTTACGAGACAATATTTAAAAAATACAATCGTATCCTGAACTCTGACTTAAAAAACAAAGGTGTACTTAATTATCTGACTTCACATGATGATGCTGAACCCTTTGACAAAGACAGGAAGAGACCGTATTATACGGCAAACGTGCTTTTCCTAACCCCGGGAACTTCACAGATTTATTACGGAGATGAATCTGCGCGGGATCTTACTATTGAAAACACAGAAGGGGATGCTACTTTAAGATCATTTATGAATTGGGAAGAAATTGATAGTCTACAAGTAACTAAGAATATTCTAACTCACTGGCAGAAATTGGGAAGTTTTCGAGCTAATCATCCTGCTATAGGGGCCGGAAGGCATAAGCGCCTAAGTAAAAAACCCTATGTTTTCAGCAGAACTTATATTAATGAAAATTTCAAGGACAAGGTCGTGGTAGGGCTAGATTTACCCAAAGGTAAAAAATCACTTTGGGTTAAAGGGTTTTTTGGAGACGGAACAAAACTTTTTGACACCTATTCCGAAACTTATGTTGAAGTGAAAAATGGAAAGGTAATCCTGGAAAATGATAATGATATAGCACTCCTGGAATTAGCAGATTAATTGGAGTTCTTAAAAAAAGCATAATCAATATTTGGAATCCAAAGGATTTATGCTTCTAATTCAGGGTTTTTTATGAAGATGAACAGGAGAAATTTTATCATTAGGTCCTTTTTTGCCCTGCTGGGGTTATTCCTTTTTGACATTTTTTGGTTCGAGAAATATGTAATTCAATGGACGACCTATGATCTCTCCAATTCGGATAGTAAAATAAAAATCGTTCAAATAACTGATCTTCATATAAATAAATTAAAATCTTTCCATAAGGCTATTGCCAATAAAATTAACCAAGAGTTACCGGACCTAATTTGCATTACCGGAGATTCCGTCAACAACAATAAGGGGTTACCCGTTTTAAATCAATTTTTAGATCTTATCAGCAAAGAAATACCTAAAGTGGTAATAATGGGAAACAAGGAATATGCAGGGAAAGTAGACATAAATTCTTTCAGAGCTTTAATTAAGAAGCATAATGGCCAATTACTTATTAATGAAAGTTTAAAATTCTCAACGGCTAACAGAAATCTTGCTATCATTGGTATTGATGACTTTATTGGAGGTAATCCCGATTTCACAAATGCCTTAACAGAATATGATAGTACTGAAGAAGCCATTGTACTGAATCATTGTCCTGAGTACAGTGATGAAATAGCTATTCTAAATGAAATTCAAAAAGTAAATATTAAGCTCATATTGTCTGGTCATACTCATGGCGGGCAAATAACATTTCTTGGGAAAGCATTTTATAAGCCAGGCGGCAGCGGCAGATTCTTAAGAGGATGGTACAAACTCAATGATATCAGAATGTATGTCTCCAAGGGCATTGGCACAAAATATATTCCCATCCGAATGGGATCCAGAGCAGAAGCTACTATATTTTATGTTTAGTTAAAATATTTATTTTAAGGAGTGAAGTGCTATCCTATTGCCTTCCGTATCTGTTAGGAGCGCCATAAAACCATGCCCCCCTCCTATCTCTTTTTTTTGTTGAATTATAGTGCCTCCGGCATTAGTTACTCTGGCCAGTTCCACGGCGAGGTCTTTACACGAAAAATAAAGAAGCGGACCAGCAGTGTCACTTGGAATATACATCTCATGTTTAACTAAAGATCCCGAACTACCTGTTTTGCTCTGGACCCCAGGGAACCAACCCATGATGATTCCGCCTAAATCATGAACAGAAATTGAAATATCAAAAACTTCCTCATAAAATTTTCTGGCCCGTTCCATATCTTCCACTGGTATTTCGAACCATCCTACCATATTGTGCTCCATAATGCTAAGTTATTTTTCCAAAATGTCTTTTAAACTCACTAAACCTTCTTCAAAATCTTTGCCAACGGCCTTATCCATATTCATAAAAAGCATCATAATGCTTACAGGGAACTTATTCTTGCCTGAAAAACCCCAGGTAACTTCTGTCTCCCCTTCACCTGTTTCTTTTACCCTTAAATATGCATCTGATTGTGACTTCCAGGGTTTTAGAAAACGTAACTCACTTTCTATTACTTTATTTTCAACGATTCGCTTTATCTCCTGTTCGCCACTACCAACATCCTTGTTTCCTTCCCATTTGCTGGTAGCGCCTATTTCACCATCGGTACCTTCAAATTCTTTCTTCATATTTGGATCTCTTTTACCCCATGGACTCCAATTATCCTGATTTTTCAAATATTTAAGATATTCGAATACGACCGGAACAGATTGCTGCACTTTTATACTTCTGCTAACATCATAATTTTTAGGTGCAATCAAAGCTAAAATTATAACTAGAAAAACTATGCCCGCGAGTATATATAATATTGTAGTCATTTGTTTATCAGTTAATTGGTTACCTTTAAATATAAAGAAATTTAATTTTCTATCCTATACCTCTCTACAATTTCATCAATACTTTTAATAGATTTTTTAGTCCAATCGAACCGTTTTTCTAAAATTTCGCCTTCGGTTAGACGCCAAGGTAATTTTGATCTCTTAAGTTGTAGTGTTAAATTATACAATATAATGGCCGCAGAAACGGAGATGTTGAGACTCTCCGAAAATCCACACATAGGTATTTTTAAATAACCATCAGCTTGCTCTAAAACCTCAGGGCTTAATCCTTCTTTTTCGGTCCCAAAAAACAAAGCCACTTTATCCTCCAATTTAAAATCCTCCAGCAATGTGGAATTGTTATTAGGAGTGGTAGCAATAATCTTGTAACCATCGCTTCTCAAATTACCTATACAGGATTCTACAGTAGTATATCTTTCTATATCAACCCATTTTTGAGCTCCCATTGCTATATTTTTGTCGAGACGTTGTCCAAATCGGTCTTCAATGATATGTGCGTTCTGAATACCAAAAACGTCACAACTCCTAATTACTGCGCTTGTATTATGCATTTGAAAAACATCCTCAATAGCCACAGTAATATAATTGGTGCGCTCCCTTAAAACTTCATTGAATCGTTTTAGGCGTTCTGGTGTAATATAAGTTTCCAAATAGGAAAGCAGATCAAGATCTATCATCACTCTAATTTAAGAAAAATGTATCTTTATAAGAGACCTAAAATAATGCAAAAAAAAATTGTTATACTTACAGGAGCCGGAATGAGCGCAGATAGCGGACTTAAAACTTTCCGTGATGCGGGCGGACTTTGGGAGGGACACGACGTGATGGAAGTTGCCTCCCCCTACGGTTTTGCCAGAGACCCTGCCTTAGTATTGGATTTTTACAACCAAAGGAGAAGGCAGTTGTTAGAAGTGGTCCCTAATGCAGGGCATAAAATGCTGGTGGAACTTGAACAGCATTTCAATGTCACCATTATAACACAGAATATAGATGATTTGCATGAGCGTGCGGGCAGTTCTCATGTTCTCCATCTTCATGGTGAACTGTTAAAAGTTCGCAGTACTGGTGATGAAACATTGGTTTTGGATTGGAAAAATGATCTAAACCTGGGTGAGACTTGCTCAAAAGGATATCAATTGCGTCCTCATATTGTTTGGTTTGGCGAGGAAGTTCCACTATTATATGAAGCTGCACAAATTACTGTAACGGCAGATATTCTTATTATTATTGGAACATCAATGCAGGTATATCCGGCAGCGGGGCTTTTGAATTACGCAAGACAGGGCATACCTATTTATTTTGTAGATCCAAAACCAAGTATAAATGCTATAGATTTTGAAAATCTCACAATTATTCAATCTACTGCAGCAAAAGGAGTTCCTACCTTGGTAAAGGACCTAGTCCATAAAGAGTTTTAGTGCGCCTTGCCCATTCGAGAACAGCTTCACCTTGTTCCTTAGAGAGTCCGGATTCTTGGTGCATCCAATGGTATTCCTTTAGAGGCATTTCTCCTTTTTCAGTAACCTCAATTATTTCTTCTAATTTTCGATCCTTTTGCCCTTTGTTGTAATTATCCCAATCAGACAAATTTAGAGCTGCTTTAGCATCTTTGATATGGGCTGAAAGCCACCACGAAACTGGTGCAATATTGTTGTACCATGGATATTCTGTATTGTTACTGTGACAATCATAACAACTATGAGTCAAAATGGTTTTAACATTTTCAGGAGGATTGGTTTCATTTATAAAACCGGCTAAATGATTGCCCTGATTGATATTCTTTTCCGGTCTGAAAAATTGGATGGCAACAAAAAGAAGTAATAGCAATTTTGCTATTTTTTTTATTACTTTCATTTGGGGGTACTTTTGTCTGACCAAAATACAAACTTTTGTGACCAAATCTGAATTATTCAAATCATTAAATTATGTAAACGGCACCAGGGATAAACGCATTGAAGTAACCCAAATAGTGCTTGATAATCCACATTTAATTTCACCCCTATTAGAAATTGCATTTGAGGATAATGTGGAAATTTCATCA
Source organism: uncultured Eudoraea sp. (assembly GCF_947490415.1). Lineage (GTDB taxonomy): Bacteria > Bacteroidota > Bacteroidia > Flavobacteriales > Flavobacteriaceae > Eudoraea. The sequence goes on along the minus strand of NZ_CANLGX010000002.1, from coordinate 713,879 downwards.
AAAGCCTGCTGGATTTTAGAATTTGTCGCCAAAAAAAACATCCAATTAATACTAACTCATATTGATGCTTTTACTTTGGGCATCTCTAAAGTGCAATTAGATTCGTCTGTAAGGCCAGTGGCTAAAATTTGCGAACTTCTTATGAAGGCTTTTTTTACCAAATCAAAAAATGAAGTTCAGTTGAAATTAAAGGAATATCACCTGGAAAAAATAACTACATCGTGTTTTGATTGGCTCATAGGGGAACATAAAGTAGCTGCTAAAGCCTACTCTATGACGAGCCTTTATTTATTGGGTGACAAATTTGAATGGATCAGACCCGAACTCCGTATGATTTTAGAGCAAAATTACAGCCTGGGAAGCCCTGCCTATAAAGCAAGGGCCAGACAAATTCTTGCCTTAATCAAATAGAAAAACAAAAACCTAAAAAGGGAGGCATAAATAAATTGCACAACTCGCCTCAAAAATTTTAACTATCCTCCCAATATCCTTTTAATCTCCCAAGCATATAAGTATCTTTACATCTTTCAAAAAATTTAATAAATCCTAAAGCCCATGTCGTTAAATCAATTAAACGCCATTTCTCCCATTGACGGCAGATATAGATCCAAAGTCGATTCCCTTGCAAATTTCTTTTCGGAAGAAGCATTAATTAAGTACAGGGTTATGGTTGAAATTGAATACTTCATAGCGCTCTGTGAATTAGACCTGCCACAACTCCCAAAATTATCTCAGGATAAGGTCAATTCCCTCCGTAATATTTATGAAAACTTTAGTGTGGATGATGCTTTGGCCATTAAGGAAATTGAACGAACCACAAACCATGATGTTAAAGCAGTGGAGTATTTTATTAAGGATAAGTTCGATGCACTGGGGCTCGAAAAAAATAAGGAATTTATCCATTTTGGACTTACCTCTCAGGATATTAACAATACAGCCATACCCTATTCCATCAAAGAAGCTATGAATGAGGTATATGTTCCTCTGTTTATGGAATTTACAGCAGTTCTAAAGACATTAGTCAAAAATTGGGAAGATGTACCTATGCTGGCCCGAACTCATGGACAGCCCGCATCACCAACGCGTTTGGGTAAAGAAATCAATGTTTTTGTGGTGCGCCTCGAGGAACAGTTTAACCTTCTGAATGACATTCCAAGTGCAGCAAAATTTGGTGGAGCCACCGGAAATTATAATGCCCATAAAGTGGCTTACCCAGATATAGATTGGCAAAATTTCGGACAAAAGTTTGTCCAGAATAAGTTGGGATTATCTCATTCCTTCCCTACCACTCAAATTGAGCATTATGATCATATGGCTGCTTTATTTGACACTCTTAAACGTATCAACACCATAGTAATTGACCTGAATCGGGATATGTGGACTTACGTTTCCATGGATTATTTTAAGCAAAAAATAACCGAAGGAGAAGTAGGTTCTTCAGCGATGCCCCATAAAGTAAATCCAATAGACTTTGAAAATTCCGAAGGTAATTTAGGGATTGCCAATGCCATTTTTGAACATTTATCTTCGAAGTTACCTATTTCACGCATGCAGCGCGATCTAACAGACAGCACGGTACTTCGTAACGTGGGAGTTCCGTTTGCGCATACCTTAATTGCCTTTAAGGCTACTATTAAAGGACTAAATAAATTACTGCTGAATAAAGTTAAATTTGAAAAAGATCTGGAGGACAATTGGGCAGTAGTCGCTGAAGCTATACAAACCATCCTCAGGAGAGAAGGGTACCCCAATCCTTATGAGGCACTAAAAGGTCTCACCAGGACCAATGAAAGTATTACAAAAAAATCGATTGCTGAATTTATTGATCAATTGGAAATAAAAGAAGAAATTAAGACCGAATTAAAAAATATTAGCCCCAGTAATTATACCGGTATTTAAAAACGACTTTTATATAACCAGTTCTATGTTATAGTGCATTTAATATAACTTCAATATTAGTTAGTGCTATTCCTTTTTTAATATTTGTAAATGCGGGTAAGGTATTTCTATTCCGGCTTTATCCAGCGCAACTTTACAACCCTCTACTGTTCTAAAATATACATCCCAGTAATCCTCTGGTTTAGCGAAGGGTCTTACGGCAAAATTTATAGAACTGTCAGCCAATTCAGATACATTTACTGAAGGCGCAGGTTCCTTTAGCACCTTTTCATTGGCAGTAAGGACGCTCATTAATACCTCTTTCGTCTTTTTTATATCTGCACCATAATCTATTCCAATTTCAATATCTACTCTTATTTTACCTTCAGCCGTGTAATTAATGATATTACCATTGGCCATAGCACCATTAGGAACAATCGCTAATTTGTTTTGGGGTGTAATAAGTTTTGTGGTGAAAATCTCAATTTCTTTAACGGCACCCAGTACTCCCTGTGCCTCTATTAAATCACCTATTTTATATGGCCTGAAAATCATGATTAAAACACCCCCGGCAAAGTTTGATAAGGATCCCTGCAAAGCGAGCCCGACAGCCAAACCGGCGGCAGCAAGTACAGCAGCAAAGGTGGTTACATTTACCCCTAATTGAGAGATAACTATAATAATCAGAAATATTTTTAAAGCCCAGGAAGCAAGATTTAAAAGAAACCTCTGTAAAGACTCATCATACTTACTTTTAGACATCGCATTTCTGGAAGCCCCGATTATCTTATTTATTACCCAGGAACCAATTACAAAAATGAGTATCGCTCCAATTAGTTTGGGTCCGTAAGTAATAATGAAGTCAATTCCTTTTTCAATCCAAATTTCTGCGTTTTCCATAGTGATCAATTTTTAACGTTATTTAGATCAGGAAGATATAAAATAGCCCAGAGAAATTTAAATCGAATAAACACTTTTAAACATATTTTACATTTTGATAACAAAAAAACCCGCCCGGATTGATTCCGCGCGGGTTTTATTTATTGAAAATATTTAAGTTATCCTTTAAGAAATTGGCCTATTTCACCAAGTCCTTCGCCTGTATAATCAGATTTTTGTATTGCATTCATAAGTTGAATAATATAAGCGGGGTTCATATCCTTACCCAGGACCCGAATGAGAGCAAAACCTTTGTCATCGCTGCTTCCGTAAATAATTACCTCATCTATTGCATCTTCATCACCCAGATATTTAATAACACCCTTTCCGTACTCAGAATTCAATTTCATGAGTTCAACAAAATTATCATTCTTTAAAATAGCATTTACTTTTGCTTTTTCTACTTCATATTCGGCTCCATTTTCGCTCGTCTTCTTAAAAGCTAATAAATTCAATTTCTTTAAGGATTGTAATGCTTGTTTTTGTGTTTCTGATAAATCCTCATTCTCCAAATTTAGTATGCTTGTTGGAACATCCAACGAAATGAAATTTGGGTTTTCCGAATTATCCACATAATATTCCTGGAGACTCTGATGGGAAGAACAGGCGGAAAGCACCAGGAGGGCAATTCCTGCAATAACTGTTATAAGTTTTTTCATTTTTTAGATTTTTTAGATTTTTATAATTTATCAAAACCATTGGTAATGGTAATTAACCGCCTTCTAAGGCGGTTAATTAACACTTTCCTGATCTACTATTCTGATTTGTCCTTTTTCTCTGCTTTGTTTAATTCTTCCGGTAAATTCATCTTTTTTGTAAGTGAACCAATTTTGGTAAGATCAATATCCCCGGTCAATGTAAGAAGAACAGTTTCAATCTTTCTGTCATTTATTTCCATATCTGTATTATCGATACCGGTGACAAACATTAATAGTTCGCTTACATGATCTTCGTCTTTGCCGTTTTTCACATAGAACTTAACATTGGTTTCTTTGTCCTTTACCCTCATCAATTCTTCCAAAGAAGAAGATTTAAGATACTTATTAACAGTTGCCTGCATATCTGCAGAAACTGCTTTGTCTTCAGTAATGAATACTTTAAGACCACTTAGGCTTTTTGCAATATTCATAAAATCCTGAGCTTCCGGATCATCCACATCTACATCCATCTTAACCAAAAGGTTAAACATGTTTTTATTAACCACTACAGAACTTACCGCATCTGAATCCTCAAATTTATCAAAAATAGACTGTGAGAAACCACTAAGCGGTAAAACTGCCATTGCTGCTATTAGAATATACTTTTTCATCTTTTAAATTTTAATTGTTGTTGTAAATTTTTTGTTTTGTTTGTTCAAATTCATTTAAATAGGCTACTTTTTCGGTACCACGTTCCAAATTCTGTGCCAACAGGTTTAATGCCTTCTTTGTTTCATTATAGGCATACTCTGCTTCCTTTTGTTCCCGGTAATCATTACCGAAATATATTCCAAAGGCTATAACTGCTACTGCTGCAATAGAAATCCATTTGTGGTAAGATACCTTAGGTTTTAATGGAACCTGCTTAGTAAACCGTTCGTCTTTGGCTTTGGAAAAGTAAGTAAACATTGGTGTGTATTGTTCCAGATGCGGTTCAACCGAATCCTGTGAAAAATAGTCCCTCAATTGTTTCTCCTCCGCCACCGTGGTAGTAGCCTCGAAGTACTTTTCCAATAATTTTTCAATTCTATCCAATTCCATAACTATGTTTTTGCATTAACTTGTCTCTAACTGTTTTTCTTGCTCTGGAAAGTGCTACTCTTACTGCTGTAGGTTGCATTTCCAGTAAATCTGCAATTTCTTTAAAATCGTATTCCTCAACGTCTCGCAATTGCAATACCAATTTTTGTTGTTCGGGTAATTCCTCCATAATTTTTTCTACCCAACTTACGCTGTCTCTTGCCTCCAGTTGTTTTTGCAATGAAGTGTTCCCATCTTCGTAATTGCTATGAACCAGTTTCAGGTTACTAGATTGTTTCGACTTTAACCTGTCCAGGCAAAAGTTCTTGGTCATTGTCATTGCAAAAGCTTCAACATTTTTGTAATTCGCAATATTACTATTCTTGGACCACAATTTCATCAGTACCTCCTGAGTGGCATCTTCCGCCTCTTCTGCAGAAATGAGCAATCTTTTTGATAATCTGTATAACTTATCCTTAAAAGGCATAACCACATTTAAAAATTCTGATTGTGTCATTGTCGGTTGATCTGTTATTGTATGAACCATTCAAGGTGTTTTACATAAGCAAGACGAAGTACATCGAATTTTGTTACAAAAAATTTTATTTTCCTGCAGATGTAAGTAATTTGCACCCTTTAAAGCTACTAATTTATAGAACATATCATTCGTTCACTAGGGAGGCAATAGTGTTAATGATTATTAAAATTGGAATGATATTTGTATGAACTGCGTAAATTGCAAAAAAAAATTAGATGAAAAAGTTTCTTCTTTTATTTTTGGGAATTGTCTCCCTAAGTATTTCCTGCAGTAAAGATGATGACATAGGTGTAAGCGGCCCCGGAGGTGACTCAGTAAGTGTTCAGGATTTTATGTGGAAGGCCATGAATATCTGGTATTTCTGGCAAGCGGATGTAGCTGACCTGGCGGATGATAGATTTACTACCAATGAGGAGTATAGTGCATTTTTAGTCTCAGAAGCGGATCCTGCCGATTTTTTCGATAATAAACTTCGGTATACTGAAGATCGCTTTAGTTTTTATAGTGACAATTATAAAACTCTAACAGACAATTTATCGGGAATTTCGCGCAGTAATGGTTTGGAGTTTGGATTATTTTTATATGGTGATAATGATACGGATATCTTTGGATATGTGCGCTATATTGTTGCTAATTCCGATGCTTCTACAAAAGACATCTCCCGGGGAGAATTATTTACAGGTGTAGATGGCCAAAGTTTAAACGAAAGTAATTACAGAGATCTTTTATTTGGCGAAAATGCGACCTACACATTAAATATGGCGGATATCTCAGATGGAATAATAACTCCCAACGATAAAAGTGTAGAATTAACCAAACAGGACGGATTGGTGGAAAACCCGGTGTTTATTGTAAAGTCTTTTGATATAAATGGCCAAAAAATAGGCTATCTGATGTATAATGGCTTTACAAACGAGTTTGATGAAGTGTTGAATGACGCCTTCGGACAATTAAAGACTGATGGGGTTACAGATTTGGTGCTTGACTTGCGCTATAATCCGGGGGGTTCTGTAAATTCTTCCCGATTACTATCAAGCATGGTTTTTAGTACCAATACCAATAATGTATATATCAGACAACGCTGGAATGACAAATTACAGGAGGTTTTTTCTGACGAGGATTTAACTGACTATTTTGCAGACAGAACAGGGGCAGGTACCGAAATAAACACCTTAAATTTAAACAAGGTTTATGTATTAACAACCGGGAGTTCGGCCTCAGCTAGTGAATTGGTAATTAATGCCTTAAATCCTTATATCGAAGTTATCAAAATAGGTACTACCACCCGTGGTAAAAATGAATTTTCTCTTACTATGGTAGATGATCCCAACCGGGATGGGGCTCCATTTATTTATACTCCATCCAGAGAAAGTAAGATTAACCCCGATAATAGCTGGGCCATTCAACCATTAGTAGGAAGAAATGAAAATTCTGTGGGCTTCTTCGATTATACCGAAGGATTTGCCCCGGATATTGAACTAAAGGAGGATTTAGAAAACCTGGGAGTCCTGGGGGATGCTAGTGAACCATTACTGGCCAGAGCAATTGAATCAATTACAGGGATTTCTGGGAAAAGAGATTTTACAGTAAAGACGCCTGTTGAGCTTTTTACAAGTTCTAAAATGTTTTTACCAATGAAGGACAATATGGTACTGGATAAGCCACTTCATCTAAATCTTGATTTGAAATAATCAAAGCTTAAAGTTTTAAACTCAACCCCAATCTGAGGTTCCGCCCTCTTGTTGTAAATCCTATTACCTCGGTAAAATTGGTATTAAACACATTTTCTGCGTTTAAAAAGAATTTTAGTTTGTTTGCCAATACTTCCCGTGAAATATAAAACCCAAAGGTTGAAAAAGGATCGAGAACCTCATCATCAAATGTATTAAAATCCGTATCCAGTCTTTTCCCTATGTAAGAATACGAAAGTGATGTATAGGTCCTGGCTGAAAAGCTATAGCTCAAAGCTGCATTAAAACTATGCTTAGGGATTCTTATGGCACTATCTCCTTTTCTCTCGGTAAAAGTGTAGTTTGCAGTCAAATTCATTTTTTTAAGAGGTACCCAAGCTAATTCGGCCTCAAAACCCTGTACTTTAATAGTATTTGAAGCATTAAAATATTGAGATAGCGTATTATCAAAAAATACAAAATTGTCTTCTTTTCTATTAAAATACAAAGCACTTAACCTTAATGAATTATTTGCTTTATATTCCAGACCTCCTTCAGCAGTCTTGTTAGTTTCCGGCTCCAACAATGGATTCGCCCCAAACATGCCAAATAACTGGCTCAGCGAAGGTGTGATATAAGAGGTGGCATAGGAACCCATAAATTTTAAATAGCCCTCATCTATTCCAAATGAATAAGATGGATTAATATTATATACCAGGTGTGAACCATATTCCGAATGAAGATTAAGTCGCAGCCCGGCATTTATATTAATCCCAAAAGGTGAAACATAAACCAAATTTGCATAAGGATCTATCAGTGAAAATTCCTGAGTTCCTTCAGCTTCAGCTCTATCAAGATTATAGTTAACCCCTAAAATCGTATAAATGCGATGGTCAAAGGTATATCTGTTAAACAGGTCAACTACATAATTATTCCCTTCAAACATAGAAGGAAATGCACTCCTGTTATCTGACTTATAGTTTGTAAATGAACCGTTTAAATTTAAATCGCCCTTATCATAAGACCATTTGGAAGATAAACCCAAACGTTTTTGCTCTGTAAGAAAGTTGTAGGGAGCATCAATTAGGCCAAAAGATTCATCATAAGCGCTGTTCAAATTAGTTTGATTGGCGTAAATAGTAAGATTTATTTTATCATTAAATGCATACCCCAGTTTTAGATCAATATTATATCTTGAAAAAGGGTCTTCCTCATTAGCTTCGGTAATAATTGATGATAAACCATTTGTATATACATTGGAAAAGCCCAGAGAATAAGTAAAACTCTCAAGAGTACCTGCAATCGAGGCGGTGTTGCTAAAATCTGCAATGTTATAATTCTGGTCGAATGAAGTTTGGTTCGTCCCAATACTGGATTGAAAATCACCGCTTATTTTTTTATCCGAGACCTTTTTGCTTGTTATATTGATCACGGCAGTAGCCGCACTCATTCCATACAGCGTACTAGCAGCTCCTTTAATGATTTCAATTGATTCTATATTCGAGGCGGCAAGCAATCTAAGATCATACTCCTGAGAGAAAGATGAAGGGTCAGAAACTCTTATCCCGTCAATCAGGATCAAAACCTGCCTGCCCCTGCCACCTCTTGCAAAAACACCCAATACCTCGCCTTGCCTGCCCCTGCTCCCGTTTATTTCAATGCCACTTTTGGAATTAATTATCTCTGCTACAGTTTTTCCCTGGTTGTTTTCCAGTTCTTTAAGGCCAATCTTAATAACCGTTTTACCAGAGTTTTCCCTTTTTATAGGAAATTTGGAATCACTGACCACCACCTCATCTAATGTCTGTAACTCCATTGTATCCCTTTGGTTCTGGGCAGAAACCGTTGTTAACAATAGGCAAAGAATGCAAAAAAGAGAACCCCTTTTTATCATTAAAGTCAAATAATTTTTCGGGGAAATTGTACAGATGTTCCTATACGTAAACTTTTATCCCGAAAGTTTAACATTGTTTGTTGAATTGGGCAGGTCTCCTGACTTGCGTCTTGCCACCAACCTTCCCGTGGATGTTCAACATAAATGAACACAAACAGTGGTATTGAAGTGGTAACAAGCATTCCTTATGAAGGAACTAAGCTTACAGTTGCGGGAACAGTTCCGGATTTTAACCGGATTCCCTTTTAATTTCATTTCTATATAAAGAAGTGAAAACCAAATTTCGAAGCTAAAGTAGCATTATTTCTCTAGTCAGAGTTACTTTTCCTTCCCAGTTTTATGATCAGCCAGAGAATTCCTATAATAAAGTGAAGTATTACAATTCCTCCTATGATATATACTATGATATTAGAATCTCTTCCCATATGAGAATTTTTAACAAATTTAGAAAGTAAACAATTTTAGAAATGTGACTTTTGTTACCTTGCGGAAGTGTTTATGAATTCATTCGCAATTAAATATATAGCATTACTTAGTCTGATTCTGGCCCATGTCTCATGTAAAGAGAAAAGTGAGATCTCTTTGCCCGAAACTTTAAATAGGAATTTGGTTGCCATCAATTACGCTAAAGGATTCTCCATCGAGAAATGTGCTTCGGGAATTACCATAATCAAGGTGTTTTCTCCCTGGCCAGGTGCAGAGGATGGTTTTACCTACGCTTTAGTGCCCAAAAAACTTAAAATAGTACCGTATCCAAACAAAAAAGATTTTGATGCAATTATAAATGTTCCAGTGGAACGAATTATTGCCACCTCTACAACGCATATACCAGCTTTGGAGAATCTGGGAGTTATTGACAAGCTCGTAGGTTTTCCTGATACGAGGTATATTTCTTCAGAAATTACCAGGGAAATTATAGATAAGGGAAAAATAACAGATTTGGGGAATAACGAGTCAATTAATACTGAAATGGCCATCAACCTTAATCCTGATCTAATAATAGGTTTCAGTATAAATAATCAGAATAAGGCCTATGAAACTCTTGAGCGTTCAAATATTCCGCTTGTTTACAATGGGGATTGGACAGAAGAAACACCTTTGGGCAAGGCTGAGTGGATTAAATTCTTTGCACCTTTCTTTAGTTTGGAGGAAAAGGCTGAAGACATATTTAAAACTACCGAATCAAATTATTTGGCCGCCAAGGATTTAGCAATGAAGGCAGCCAACAAACCGACAGTACTTAGCGGTGCCCTTTATAAAGATGTATGGTATCTCCCAGGTGGGAAAAGTTGGGCTGCCAGCTTTATTAATGACGCCAATGCAGATTATTTATGGAGCGACACAGATGTGACGGGAAGTCTTTCATTAAGTGTAGAAAGCGTGCTTGCAAAAGCAGGTAATGCCTCATTTTGGGTATCTCCTTCTCAATTTATAGCCTACAATGAATTGGATGAGGCAAGCAGGCATTATAGCCAGTTTAAAGCTTATAAAGAAAAAAAGATCTACACTTTTGCAAATACAAAGGGAGCGACCGGAGGTTTGTTGTTTTATGAAATGGGCCCTGCCAGGCCCGATTTGATTTTAAAAGACCTTATATACATTTTTCATCCCGAATTACTTCCCGGACACCAACTTTTCTTTTTTAAACCCTTACAGTAGTGCAAAGATCAAATACATACCTGTTTCCTTTTCTAATCTTATTTTTGGTTTTACTTTTTTGCTTTGTACTTAACCTGAGTCTTGGATCTGTAGCCATTCCGTTTAATGAGACTTTGAAGAGTCTTTTTGGAGGAACAGTTGAAAACGAATCCTGGCAATACATAATATGGAATTACAGGATACCAAAGGCCTTTACCGCTATTTTGGTGGGTAGCGGCCTGTCCTTAAGTGGTTTGTTAATGCAGACTCTTTTTAGAAACCCATTAGCGGGCCCTTTTGTACTGGGAATAAGCTCAGGTGCAAGTTTGGGGGCGGCACTTTTAATCATGGGGTCTGCGCTATTTTCTCATTGGTTTATTTTTGAAGTAATCAATGACGTTTCCCTGGCGATTGCTTCAAGTATAGGAAGTTTTTTAGTTCTTTTAGCTGTAATTACAGTAGCTTCAAGAGTAAAGGATACCATGGCGCTGCTTATTATTGGATTAATGTTCGGCAGTATCACAGCTGCCCTTGTAAGTGTCCTTTCTTATTTCACTGATGCCGAAAGACTGCAGCAATATATCTTTTGGGCATTTGGAAGTGTAGGAAATTTATCGGGGTTACAACTGGCTGTCTTAACTGTATTTATACTTGCAGGTATTATATTGAGTGTAATTTCCATCAAATCACTCAACGCCTTATTGCTGGGAGAAAATTATGCCCTTAGTCTTGGTGTACACTTAAAGAAAACTCGTTTCATAATTATTATTGCGACAGGTTTACTCGCAGGTGCTGTAACAGCTTTTGCAGGTCCTATTGCTTTTATTGGGCTTGCGGTACCTCACTTAACCCGTCAAATTTTTAATACCACAGATCATAAAATATTGGTGCCTGCAGTACTTGTTTACGGTGCCATACTTCTGTTACTTTGTGATTTGATTGCTCAATTACCCTCATCCTCCTATGTATTGCCATTAAACGCTATTACTTCGGTTGTAGGTGCACCTGTCGTCATATGGCTATTGGTACGAAAAAAGAAAATGATATTTTAATCACTTATAAAAACCCTCAATCATTTCGACAAAGAATAAACATATCATCTTAGAAGCTGAGAATTTCATCTTAGAAGCCCAGAAGTTGGCCATTGGATATACTTCAGGTAAAAAACAAACAGATGTAGCTAACCATATTAGTTTTGGACTGACAAAAGGTGAGCTCGGGGCAATTGTTGGCATAAACGGCATTGGCAAGTCAACACTATTGCGAACTTTGGGACGATTACAGCCCAAATTATCCGGTTCAGTAATCATAAACAATAAACCCATAGAATCTTTAAGGTCAGATGAGCTCGCATCCCTTGTGAGTATAGTACTTACGGAACCAATTGCATCAAAAAATCTGACGGTATCTCAACTTATTAGTTTAGGAAGACACCCTTATACCAACTGGATTGGGACTTTATCTGCTGAAGATCAATCAAAAATCCTAAACGCTATTGAAATTTTAGAATTGGAGAGTTTGAAGAATAGTAAATGTTATGAACTTAGCGATGGGCAATTGCAAAAGGTCATGATAGCCAGGGCATTGGCCCAGGATACCGAAATTATACTTTTAGATGAGCCTACCACACATCTGGATCTCTATCATAAAGTGCACATATTAAAACTATTACAAAGAATTGCTCATGACACTAATAAGGTGGTTCTTTATACCACCCACGAAATAGACCTGGCTATCCAGCTTTGTGATAAAATAGTTATTATGAATAAGACGAATAATACTTTTGGGGCTCCCTGTGAACTTATCGAAAGCAAAAGCTTTGAGGATTTATTCCCCAAAGACACCATTACTTTTAACCCGGAATCAGGTTCATTTAAGATTAATAAGTAAGTTATGTTACAACTGAAAATTTAATGTTAAACAATTATCTTTACTTAACAGAATCAAAAATCTATGGAAACCTATTTGGTTTATACTATACTTGCCTTGGTTTTTTTGGTGGCCGGTTATTTTTTAGGTAACTACATCCAAAATCTTAAAACTAAATCGAGTAACAGCACCCTTTTAGAACGTGAGCAACAGCTAAGGAATAACCTTACAGAAATGGAGAAAAGGTTAGCATTAGGTATTGAAGAGACTAATGAATTACGATCGCAAAAGGAACAATTAGGGTTTCAGATCAGCCGATATGAAGCCGAAATGGAAAACCTGCAACAAAAAAATACAGAGCAGAAGGCAGATGTAGAAAAACTTCAGGAAAAGTTTACCAAAGAATTTGAAAATTTGGCTAATAGAATACTAGACGTAAAGTCTGAGAAATTCACCAAGCAGAATAAAGAAAATATTGAAAATATTCTTAATCCCTTAAAGGAAAAAATTAAAACGTTTGAAGACAAAGTTGAGAAGAGTCAAAAAGAAAATATTAGTATCCACTCTTCCCTCAAAGAGCAATTATTAAATCTGCAAAGCCAAAATCTAAAAATTACACAGGAAGCAGAAAACCTTACTAAGGCTTTAAAGGGCGACAGCAAAATGCAAGGGAATTGGGGGGAATTAGTGCTGGAAAGAGTTCTCGAAAAATCAGGCCTTGAAAAAGACAGGGAATATTCAGTTCAGCAAAGTTTCACCAGGGAAGATGGCAGCAGGGTATTACCCGACGTAATAATTAATCTTCCTGATGGCAAAAAAATGGTTGTGGATTCCAAGGTATCACTTACGGCCTATGAACGTTATATAAATGCCGAAGAGGAATTTCAGGAAAAGTATTTAAAGGAACATATAGGTTCTATAAAGAGCCATGTGGACCAGTTGTCTTCAAAAAAATACGAAGATCTTTATGAAATGGAAAGCCCGGACTTTGTTCTGATGTTTATTCCTATTGAACCTGCTTTCGCAATTGCAATAAACAATGATAACTCCATTTACAATAAAGCTTTTGAGCAAAATATAGTTATTGTTACACCTTCCACTTTATTGGCAACACTTCGCACAATTGATAGCATGTGGAACAATGAGAAGCAGCAAAGAAATGCCATTGAAATAGCAAGGCAGGCGGGAGCTTTATATGATAAATTTGAAGGGTTTATTTCAGATCTAACCAAAGTGGGCAAAAAAATGGATGAGGCAAAGTTTGAGTATAAGGGTGCCATGAATAAATTGGTAGAAGGTCGAGGGAACATCATAACAAGTATTGAAAAATTAAAAAAAATGGGGGCTAAAGCGAAAAAATCTCTACCGGAAAAATATCTTGAGCGAGCCCAGCAAGATGATTTTGATGAAAAACTAAATTAGTATACATGAAAAAAGCTTTATTCATTGCAGTTACCGTTATAATTTTGGCTTTTGCCTCTTTCTTTGCTTTTGTCTATTATGTGCCCTACAGTGAAGGTGTCCGATCTGGAGAGCTCATAAAAATTAGTCATAAAGGTGTAGTTATGAAAACATGGGAAGGCGAGTTAAGCCAGGGTATTTCAGGTGCCCAAATATTTAAATTTTCCGTGTCCAATAAAAAGAAAGATGTAATAGATAAGCTGAAAGAATATCAGGGCGCCTATGTTAAACTCAATTATGAGGAACGTTATACTACATTTGCCTGGTGGGGTGATACAAAATATTTCATTACCGAGGTGAAACTTGAAAAATCACCGCATTTTAAAAACTAAATTCTTTACCAAGGTTTGTTCTTGACTTTAGTCCAATTTAAAAATCAACTTGGTTAAAGAAATTTTGCAGCATCTGCATCCAAAAACCAGTTTAGACCACCTGACCCGGGCTCAACAAGAGAAGCAGGATAAGTATTATAGTTTCCTTTCCTGTCAATTATCTCAAATACCTTTTGGGCCTTATTTTCACCTGTTACCAAAAACGCCACCTCTTTGGCATTATTTATAATATTACCGGTAAGAGTCACTCGTTTCTGCCCCGTTTCAGGGTGTTCTGCAACCTCACAGTACGCTTTAGAATTCCATAAGTTGATCTGGTTTGGAAATATAGAAGCAGTATGTCCATCATCTCCAAGTCCAAGGATAACGAGATCAAATTGTGGCTGCATATTGAATTTTGGCAGGTTTTTTCCCAATAGATCAGAATATCTTGTTGCTTCTTCTACTGGTTCATTCTCACCCTTAATACGTTCTATGTTACCTAAAGGAAGTTCTATTTTAGAAAATAAATACTCATTAGCCATTTTATAGTTGCTTTCCTCATCATCGGGCGGAACGCAGCGTTCGTCACCCCAATAGAATTGAACTTTAGACCAATCTATCTTATTTTTAAAATGTTCTGCCAACTCCTTAAAAACCTCCTTTGGAGTGCTCCCACCGGACAAGGCAATATGTGAAATAGTATTTTTAGCGATAAGATTACTAAAGTATTCTGAAAATAATCTCGCTGTTTGCTTTTTTGATTCTGCTATATTGACTTCCATCCTTTGGTTTTAACATATTACGCAGAAACCAGGATCATCTGCAAGGTTTTCCCCAGGATTCCGCCAGCTATAAAGACCATCAAAAAGTTCGTCGGCATTTTGAGGACCCCAGACTCCCGAGGAATAGCCATAGGTTTTAACATCTTTCCCGTTCTTCCAGTATTCTAAAATTGGATCCACAAACTCCCAGGCTGCCTCCACTTCATCTGCACGTGCATATAAGGTTGGATCTCCTTGCATTGCATCCAACAAGAGTCGTTCATAAGCACTCATTACATTGGTTTCTGTTAGGCCGGAATAGTAAAATTCAAGATTAGCTCGTTCAACCTTAAAACCTTGCCCCGGTACCTTAACTCCAAATTTTATTAAAATACCTTCATCCGGTTGTATTCGTATAATCAACTTATTGTCTTTATCTATAATTCCTGATTCACTAAATATATGATGATGAGGGGATTTAAAGTGTATCACTACTTCAGTAACTTTTGTAGGCATTCTTTTTGCCGTTCTCACGTAAAAAGGCACATCTTTCCACCGCCAGTTATCGATGTAAAATTTTAATGCCGCATAGGTTTCTGTCGTAGATTCAGGATCTACTCCTTTTTCTTCTCTATAGCCAGGCACCCTTTCGCCCATAATATCCGATGCTAAATATTGCCCCTTAATAGTATTTTTAAAGAGTGTTTCCTCATCTCTCATAATCCTCAGAGACTTCAGGGCTTTAACTTTCTCATTCCTTATTTCTTCCGCTTTATCATCAATAGGTGGTTCCATCACGACCAATGAGATAATTTGCAAAAGATGATTCTGGAACATATCCCGTAATGCACCTGATTTATCATAATAACCACCTCTTTTTTCTACTCCCACCGTTTCCGCATTGGTTATCTCAACATGATGAATATAATTTCGGTTCCATAAAGGCTCAAATATGCTGTTTGCAAATCTGGTTATTAAAAGGTTTTGTACTGTTTCTTTACCCAGGTAGTGATCTATCCTGTAAATCTGTGGTTCCCTAAAATATTTTTGTAGTCCTGTATTTAGATTCTTAGCGGTTTCGTAGCTATAACCAAATGGTTTTTCTACGATAATCCTTTTCCAGCCCTGCGTCTCATCTGCTAATCCCTGTTCTGCGAGATTCATGGCAATGGTCTCATAAATATTTGGAGGAGTCGACAAATAGAACATATAATTGTTTTCCGTACCATGCTTTTCATTAAGTGAGGAGATGCGTTCTTTTAGTCTGCTGTAGTCAGAATTGTAATCCTTTCCAATATCTGTATAAAAGATTTTATTAGCAAAGGCCTTTATATAGGCTTCGTCATGATTAGTAAGCATTTCCTTTAAATATTTGCTTTTGGTAACAACCTTCTCTCTAAATTCCTGATCACTTAAAACACTTCTGCTGGTACCCAAAACGACAAAGTTTTCGGCAAGATGGTTTCCCTTATAAAGATCAAACAACGCCGGAATAAGCTTTCTTGAAGTAAGATCACCTGAAGCACCAAAAATTATTAGCATTTGATTTTCCACTTTGCTCATAGACAGTTTAGTTAATTAATTAGTCATTCTACTTTGGAAGAAAATGCAGACAGACACTAAATTCGATATTTTAAATTATTTTTGAATCTCGCCTCTGGCTAAGATATAATTTATTTAATTCTCCATTAGAAGAAATTTACGGTATCCATCCTAAGTCGAATAAACATTTAAAACCACACTTATGCAAAATACTACATATGATTTTGGACTGGTCGGCCTTGGGGTTATGGGTCGCAATTTTATTTTAAATGTCGCAGACCACGATTATACAGCTTTTGGTTATGACCTTGATCCCGAAAAGGTGAGTGCATTGATAAAAGAAGGAGGAGATAAAGCGAGGGTAAATGCATCTGGTGACATTAGTTCTTTTGTTACTTCCCTATCGCTACCCCGCAAAATTATGTTACTGGTGCCTGCAGGAAAGATTGTAGATGCTGTGATTGAAAGTTTGCTTCCCTATTTGTCACCAGATGATATTATAATTGACGGAGGAAATTCTTTTTTTACGGATACAGATAGAAGAGAAGCATATTTGCAATCTAAAGGAATTCATTTTTTTGGTGCAGGTGTTTCCGGTGGAGCAGAAGGGGCAAGAAAGGGCCCTAGCATTATGCCTGGTGGCTCCAGAGCTGCATACAAGGAAGTACAGCCTATTTTTGAAGCAGTGGCAGCCAAATTTAATAATGAACCTTGTGTAGCCTATATGGGTCCTAAATCTGCGGGGAATTATGTGAAAATGGTGCACAATGGAATAGAATATGGATTAATGCAATTAACCTCAGAATTTTATGATCTGTTGCAAAAGGGAGGACAGTTAAACAACAATGAACTACATAAAGTCTACACTGAATGGAATAAAGGAGACTTGCAGTCTTTTTTGGTGGAGATAAGTGCAAAAATATTTGAGAAAAAAGATAATTTGGGTCAAGGTCAGTTAGTAGATAAAATTTTAGATAAAGCCAAGCAAAAAGGGACGGGTAAATGGACTTCTCAAAATGCAATGGATATTGGAATTCCGATTCCTACAATAGATATTGCAGTTAGCATGCGAGAGATTTCAGCATTAAAACAAGAAAGAGTATTAGCGTCAAAAAAGTATGAACGGAGGACAATCGACCTGGAAAAAAAGCAAATACTTATTGAAAAAGCGGAAAAAGCTATGTTTTTTGCATTTATAATTACGTATGCACAAGGAATGCATCAATTAAGAGAAGCTTCCAGAGAATATGGTTATGAGCTTAGACTGGCAAGTATAGCCAAAATTTGGAGGGCCGGATGTATTATCAGGGCATCGTTACTCGAAGATATTGCGAAAGCGTTTGAGGAAGACAAGGATTTAGCAAATCTTCTTTTGGCACCTTCATTTGTATTAAAAATACAGGATTCTGTAGGAGCAGCAAGAGAACTGGTGGCTTATGCAGCAGAGAATGGTATTCCTATGCCAGGGCTTTTTAACTCACTTAGTTATTTTGATGCTTATACCTCTGAGCGACTGCCTTTAAATCTTGTACAGGCTCAGCGAGATTATTTCGGATCACACACCTACGAACGAACCGACAGAGAGGGTATTTTCCATACCGATTGGAGCTAAATTTATGAAACCCATAACGTATTCAAAAAATACAGCAGGTAGTTGATAAAAAGAAAAAATCATTCTATAACTTGTGAAAAAGATAATACAACTAACCAGCATATCCTGTAGCTTTGCAATTGAAAAAATAAAAATAATACTAGCGCAAACAAGCCATGAAAATTTAGTCCATGTTGAGCTCCAAAATTAATCGTATAACACTGAAAGCCTGCAGTTTTTACATATTCCTCCTAATGGTTTGGGGCGGAATAGCTCAAACCAAGCCCGTGTACATTCAGGAAATTACGGGCATGCATAAGGTAAAATCCGGGGAAATTTGGTTATCACATGAGCACATTTTGGTGGATTTTATTGGGGCAGATAGTATTAGTTCCAGTTCCTGGAATAAGGTAGATGTAATTAATCAGGTGCTACCGTTTCTTCTAGAACTTCAGAAATTCAATGTGAAATATTTTGTTGATGCCACCCCGCAATACCTGGGCAGGGATGTGTACCTATTAAAAGAACTTGCAGACAAGACTGGCATAAAAATTATTACGAACACCGGGCTTTATGGGGCTCAGAATAACAAATTTATCCCGGACAATGCCTGGAAAAATACTGCTGAAGAATTAGCCCGGCAATGGCTGAAGGAATTTGAAGAAGGAATTGATGGCACCACCATAAAACCTGGCTTTATAAAAATAAGCGTAGATAATGCGGATTCCCTGAGTCCCATGCATGCAAAGTTAGTTAAAGCCGCAGCCTTATGTCACTTAAAAAGTGGTTTGACCATAGCCTCACATACAGGAAAGGCAATTGCGCTATGGCCACAATTGGAGATTCTTTCTGGACAAGGGGTGTCGCCAAAAGCATTTATTTGGGTACATGCACAAGCTGAAGAACAAGAATTAAACTATCAAAAAGCAGCTAAAACAGGGTGTTGGATAAGCCTTGATGGTTTAGGTTGGGAGATGGACAAACATATTGAAAAACTGCTATATGCGAAAAGAAATGGTTTTTTAGATCAAATTCTGATATCACACGATGCCGGATGGTATGATCCCCAGAAAAAATCGCAAAAAATTCAACCGTATACGCCCATCTTCAAAACGCTGCTCCCATTACTAAGGTCCAAAGGGTTTACGGAAGATGAAATTAATCTTCTAATTTCAGTCAACCCTTCTAAGGCGTATGCCATTCATAAAAGGGGCATGGGCACAAAGCAAGAAAATCCATAAATATCAAATTCATTCTGATTTGAGTATACAGTTCTTTCCTCTTATTTGCTCAAATACATCTTGCGCTTAGAATACAATTCGTAGAACTCATCATCTTTCAAATTATCTATGAACAGGATACTTTCGCCTGTACTTTTCATTTCAGGCCCAAGGTTTTTATTTACATTCGGAAATTTGTTAAATGAAAAAACAGGTTGTTTTATTGCAAAACCCTCCAGCTTGGGATTAAAGGTAAAATCACTAACCTTATTTTCCCCCAGCATCACCTTTGTCGCATAATTCACATAGGGTTCTCCATAAGCCTTGGCTATAAAGGGAACTGTTCTGGATGCTCTTGGATTGGCCTCAATGATATAAACCATGTCATCTTTTATAGCGAACTGAATATTTATTAAACCAACTGTATTCAAAGCCAGAGCAATTTTTTTGGTGTGATCCTTAATTTGCTGCATTACAAATTCACCCAGATTAAACGGTGGTAGGGTAGCATTAGAATCCCCGGAATGTATCCCGCATGGTTCAATATGCTCCATAATACCAATTATATAGACATCCTTTCCATCACATATGGCATCGGCCTCGGCTTCTATGGCTCCATCCAGATAATGATCCAGTAAAAGCTTATTGTTCGGTATTTTTCTTAGAAGATCTACTACGTGTTCTTCCAATTCTTCCTTATTGATTACAATTTTCATTCCCTGACCACCCAGAACATAGGAAGGTCTTACCAATAGCGGAAAATCAAGTACATCTGCTAATTCCAGGGCTTCTTCAGCACTTTCCGCAACACCAAATTCAGGATAAGGAATATCATTTGCCTGTAATAATTTAGAAAAGCTCCCTCTGTCTTCGGCAAGGTCTAAAGACTCAAAACTGGTCCCTATTATTTTTATCCCGTATTTATCTAATTTTTCGGCTAATTTAAGAGCGGTTTGTCCTCCTAATTGAACAATTACACCCTCGGGTTTTTCATGTCTAATAATGTCATAGATATGTTCCCAAAACACCGGTTCAAAATATAATTTATCTGCAGTATCAAAGTCTGTAGATACGGTTTCCGGGTTACAATTAATCATTATTGTTTCATAACCACATTCAGCGGCTGCAAGTACACCATGCACACAGCAATAATCAAATTCAATCCCCTGCCCTATTCTATTGGGTCCTGAACCAAGAACAACAATTTTTTTTCGATCTGTTACGATGCTGTCATTCGCCACGAACCTCTTCCCTTCAGTTGTTTCAATTTCCTCTTCAAAAGTGGAGTAATAATAAGGGGTCATAGCCTTAAATTCAGCCGCACAGGTATCTACCAATTTGTAGACACGGTTAATATTTAGTGCTATTCTTTTCTTATGCACTTCACTCTCATAGCAGTCGAGCATATGTGCTATTTGTCTATCTGCAAAACCTTTCTGCTTACCTTCGAGCAGCAATTCCTTGGGCAGGCTTGCAATGGTATATTTAGATATTTCCTTTTCCAGCAGATGCAATTCTTCATATTGTTTTAAGAACCACATATCAATTTTTGTGATTTCGTGTATTCTGCTTAGAGGAATCCCCAATTGTATGGCATCATAAATTACAAAAACCCTGTCCCAGCTGGGAATTGTAAGTTTACTTATAATCTGATCATAATTTTTATATCCTTTCCCATCTGCTCCCAGGCCATTTCGCTTAATCTCTAGAGACTGCGTAGCTTTGTGCAGGGCTTCCTGAAAAGAACGTCCTATTCCCATAACTTCTCCAACCGATTTCATCTGAAGACCCAGCGTTCTGTCTGACCCTTCAAACTTATCAAAATTCCAACGTGGTATTTTAACGATTACATAATCAAGCGTTGGCTCAAATAATGCCGAGGTAGATTTGGTTATCTGATTTTCCAGTTCATCTAAAGAGTAGCCGATAGCTAATTTTGCCGCAATCTTGGCAATAGGATATCCTGTAGCTTTTGAAGCCAGGGCAGAGGATCTGGATACCCTTGGGTTGATTTCAATGGCTATAATATCTTCTTTTTCATCAGGGCTAACGGCAAACTGGACGTTACATCCTCCGGAAAAATCTCCAATACTTCTCATCATGTGTATTGCCATATCGCGCATCCTTTGAAAAGTGCTGTCAGATAAGGTCATGGCGGGTGCCACTGTAATAGAGTCTCCTGTATGGATACCCATTGGGTCCATATTTTCAATGGTACAAATTATGACTACATTATCATTATTATCGCGGAGTAATTCAAGTTCATACTCTTTCCATCCCATGAGCGCCTTGTCTATCATCACCTCATGAATAGGTGATATTTCAAGCCCGCGACTTAAAAGTTCATCAAAATCCTCCGGTTTATATACAATTGAAGCCCCGGCACCGCCAAGGGTATATGACGCCCTAATTACCAGGGGAAAACCAAATTCCTGGGCAATCTCTTTTCCCTCAAGAAAAGACGTAGCAGTAGATTGGGGTGCCATTCCAACACCTATTTTAAGCATTAACTCGCGGAATTTCTCACGATCTTCCGTTATATTTATGGCATCTATATCAACACCAATAATTTCAATTCCAAAGTCATCCCAAATACCTCTTTCTCCAGCCTCAATGCACAAATTCAGGGCAGTTTGTCCACCCATAGTTGGCAAGACCGCATCAATATTTGGATGTTGTTTTAATATATGAACAATTGACTTGGTGGTAAGCGGGAGAAGATAAATATGATCTGCCATAGAAGGATCTGTCATAATAGTAGCAGGATTACTGTTTATCAAGACAGTTTCAATACCGTCCTCTTTTAATGAACGCAGAGCCTGTGAACCAGCATAATCAAATTCACATGCCTGTCCTATTATTATTGGTCCGGATCCTATTATTAGTATTGATTTTAAATCTTTACGTTTTGGCATTTCTTTATTTTTTAGCTTTTTTATTATTTATTAGATAAAAAAAAAGGTGCTACTTTTAAAAAGTAACACCCAATTATTTTAAAAAATTCAATCATTATTTTTTATGTCTCGGCTCTGAAGATACACTAAGTTTTTTTCTTCCTTTAGCTCTTCTTCGCGAAAGAACTTTACGTCCGCTTACTGACGCCATGCGCTCCCTAAAACCATGTTTATTTCTTCTCTTACGCTTGGATGGTTGATATGTTCTTTTCATTACCGCTTTTTTTACTTTGGAATCCCAAAATCTGCGCGCAAATATACGAAGAGTTTTTGCTTTGGCAAATGGAATTAAAAAAATATTTCGGATAGTTTTAGTACTTTTGCGGGAACTTAAAAATTCTTGCATTAAAAGTTGAAAAAATTATCATATTTACTGATTTATCTGCTCATTAATACCGCAGTATTTGGGCAAGCCACGATGCAGTATAACCTATCCCTGGGTGATGTTTTTACAATTAAGCAGGATGCAAATCAGATAATTACTCAGGAAATAGACGGAGCTACCCATGAAATCACCAACACTCTTCATGGGATATTGGAATTTAGAGTTAAGGGTGATGATAACAATACCTATGATATAGACGTCATGTTTAAAGACCTGAACTTAAAAATGACATCGAGTATTCAAGGAGAATTGATGAACGTAAAGGCTAAAGATTTTGAAGAAAATGATGCGCAATCTAAAATCTTTAATAGTCTATTAGATGTTCCTATACAAATCATTTTAGCCAGAACAGGTGATATTTTAGAAGTAAATGGTGGTGATAGCCTGGTATCAATAATGGCTAAGGTATCTGGTTTAGAAGATGATTTTTCGTTGAACATGATGAAAAAATCTCTGGAAAAAGAATTTGGTTCAGAAGCACTATCTAATAGTTATAAACAATTAACTTTCCTATACCCTGTCTCACCAATTGAGATAGGTGATAGCTGGAAAAATGAATATGCAGGTAAACTACATGCACAAAACACCTGGACCCTGAATGCGATTTCCGAGGCTGGTGTAAATATAGAGGGGAAGGCCCTGGTGTTAATGGATGTTGTTGAGCCTTCTTCAACAATGAAACTGAATGGTACCCAGAACTCATCTGTAATAGCCGATATCACGACTGGTTTTGTCAAAAAAATGACGGTCCATGCTTTAGCTGAAGGATATACAACTATGACTCAGATGGGTGATCAGGAAATCCCAACAATTATAGAATCTACAATTATTTACGAATTAATAGAAAACTAAATATGTTCAACAAGAATATTAAACTGGTAATTGCTGCGCTTATTATTGCATATGCTGTATACCAATTCATAGAGGGCAATATTGGAAACGGTATTTTTCTGATTTTGCTTTCTTCAATTTTTGTATTTCTTTATTTCAGGAATGAATTTATTCTTCTGGCCTTCCTTAGGATGCGTAAGCAGGATATGCCTGGAACAGAAAAATGGTTACAAAAAATAAAGAATCCTGAATCGTCTCTTACTACAAAACAGCAAGGTTATTACAATTACCTGTTCGGTATTATCTTTTCACAAAAGAATCTTACCCAAGCTGAAAAATATTTTAGGAAAGCTCTAAAATTGGGCTTAAACATGGACTATGACGTTGCCATGGCCAAACTTAGCCTGGCTGGAATAGCTATGCAGAAAAGGAGAAAAAGAGAGGCCACAACACTCCTTCAGGAAGCCAAAAAACTTGATAAGAACAACATGCTTACTGATCAGATAAAAATGATGCAGCAGCAAATGAAGAAGATCTAAAGGCTTATTTTGATACTTTATAATACCCCTTATTGGGAATTTCTAAAGTGTAGGTTTTACCGGAAGCATTATTAAGATGCGGTTCCCTTAACCAGGGGTTATGCCGTTTAAGAATTTTGTAGTTGATTTCATACTGCTGAGCGAAATCCGCAAAATTTTGTACCGGTTCTTCTACCACCACATTAAATGTTGGTACTGCATTATAAAGGTCATCATTTTCAATGTCAAATCCGTATTTTTCCGGATTACTGAGTATTTCCTTTATAGCAAGTATCCGAAAAACATAGCGCCCTGTTTCTTCTCCTAATAGTAAATCATAATAATCATTAGCCTTCTGAATACCCATATATTTATTTATAGAGCCTGGACCGGCATTATAAGCAGCCGCAGCAAGGGTCCAGCTACCATATTTTTCTTTGTATTTCTGCAAATATTTACATGCCACCTCCGTAGACTTCTCCAGATGATATCGCTCATCAACATTGTCATTTATTTCCAGGCCATATTCACGTCCAGTCCCCTTCATTATTTGCCAAAACCCTGTAGCTCCGGCATGTGATACCACATTTTGCAGGCCACTCTCAGCTACTGCTAAATATTTGAAATCATCAGGAATACCATTTTTAGAAAGTATAGGCTCAATTACAGGAAAATATTTATGAGCGCGTTTCATTAGCAGAAGGGCATTTGATTGCCAATAAGTATTTACCAAAAATTCCCTGTCTACACGCTCCATTATTTCTGGATCTTCCTGAGGTACTTTTTCGTTGGCAAAATTTAAATCAGCT
This sequence comes from uncultured Eudoraea sp., assembly GCF_947490415.1. GTDB lineage: Bacteria > Bacteroidota > Bacteroidia > Flavobacteriales > Flavobacteriaceae > Eudoraea. The sequence continues at coordinate 689,349 of NZ_CANLGX010000002.1, read as the reverse complement.
GGAATTTCAATGGCTGAAATTCGATATTCACTCGAGACATTTTTGTCTTTTAATTGTATGTCTTTCCCCTGATATTCAGTGCCAAAATTATCCCCTTGTTGCACCGCAAAGATTAAGGTGCTTATTACAAAAACAACCCCTAAAATCATCAGCATATTCTTAATTATCCTCATAATATATTATTTAGTGACCTATCAAAGGTATAAAATACAACTCCGTTATTCCAAAATAATTGTGGGCAATCGTTCATTAAACCATTTATATCTATGAATGATCATGGTATGGGTGCCCTTCTCAACGACATGACAATTTTTGATATATTGAATAGGAAAAACCGCATCACTATCTCCATGGATATGAATTAAATTTGGATCGCAACTACTTTGGTCCCAATGAACCAGTTTGTCTATACACCAATCTATATAGTATTTATCACGCACAGACAGGTATTCTTCATATAATTTGAGACGTTTGGTAACCATCTCACCAAAAGCGTATTTAATTAAAAGTTCAACATTATTTACTAAACCGGTTGGCAGTAATTTATGTATTTTGGTGTATTTCGCAAATAGCAGGCGTTTAGGTAATTCTGATTTTTGTTTAATGCTCGAAATGATAATTACTTTTTTTACATCCAATAGCTTTGCCATTTCCTGTACAAGCAGTCCTCCCAATGACACACCTACAAGCACCGGTCTTTTATGCCTGATTTGCCTGCACATTGCCGTTGCATAGGCTTCAAAAGTAATTCCGTATTCCGGAATAAACCATTCTAATAAATGTATTTCAAATCTGTCTTTTGGTAATTCAATGTTTTTAAAAATAGCAGAGCTCGCAGCCATGCCGGGCATGAAATAAACTGGAATTATCGTGTTGCTCATTAAATCTAAACTATCGATTTTACTAGGAAAATAGCAATTTTTTTCTTAATTTTGTACGCTGTTTGTTAAATTACCGCTGCCAGTTGGAGAATTAAACATTAGCTGGCAATATATACAATTACGATTAACGCAAGATCGTAAATTTTTCATCTGAAACCATTTTAAATCATACTATATGAATGAAGTAGCAATTAAGGATAATAGTTTCTTACGTCAATTTGAAACTAATGTTGATGGTCATCTTGCCAAGATTGAATACTCTTCGCAGGAAAGAAAAGTTTTTCTAACCAAATTGGTTATTCCTGATGAAATATCTCAAGAAGGGTTTAAAGAAGAATTTATTAAAGCGGTTTTGAATCTCATACAGGAACAAAAGCTCAGAGTGGTTCCTACAAGTCCTCAAATTGCAGGTTTTTTACGAAAGAACAGACAATATAAGGAAATGCTCCCGGTAGGCATCCGGATTTAAAAATTTACGAACCTCCTTTCCGGAGGTTTTTTTATGCCCAGACTTCATTCTGCACAAAATTTATCTGCACCAATCCGTCTTCATATATTTCAGAAAGGGTTACTTTGTGTAATGTATTTACTAATTCAGGATTCCATGGCGTTTTTACTTTTACGTAGTTATCTGTGAACCCATGGATATAGCCTTCCTTATTTTCACTTTCAAACAATACAGCTCTATTCTTTCCTAGTTGGCTCTCATAAAATGACCTTCTTTTTTTAACGGACAGGCCCCGTAACATTTTACTTCGCTTACTCCTGACATTTTTTGGCACTACCTGGGACATACTTGCTGCTGGAGTACCATCTCGTTCTGAATAGGTAAAAACATGCAGGTAGGAGATATCCAACTCATTTAAAAAATTATACGTTTCCAAAAAGTGTTTATCCGTTTCACCTGGAAATCCCACTATAACATCTACTCCAATGCACGCATGAGGCATCACTTTTCTGATTCTCTTAATCCTATCCACATAGAGATCCGTGAGATAACGCCTTTTCATTTGTTTAAGAAGTTCATCGCTCCCACTCTGCAAAGGGATGTGAAAATGCGGCACGAAAGTGTTACTACCCGCTACAAAATCGATAGTTTCATTTTTCAACAGGTTAGGTTCTATAGAAGATATTCGAAATCTGTGAACACCTTCAACGCTATCCAAAGCTTTTACAAGGTCAAAAAAAGTATGCTCGTGCTTTTTATTACCGAATTCTCCTTTACCATAATCCCCAATATTTACACCAGTAAGTACAATCTCCTTTATGCCTTGTTCTGATATCTCCTTTGCATTTTTCAATACATTTACAAGAGTGTCGCTTCTTGAAATACCCCTTGCCAGGGGGATAGTGCAATAGGTACATTTATAATCGCAGCCATCCTGAACCTTTAAAAAAGCACGGGTTCTATCGCCAACCGCATAACTGCCAACATAGAAATCCACCTCATCAATTTCACAGGAATGTACTACACCAAAGTCATTCTTAGAAAGATCATTGATATAGTCCAATATCTTAAACTTTTCTGAAGCACCTAAAACCAGATCCACACCATGAATATCGGCAAGGTCTTGCGGTTTTAATTGTGCATAACAACCAATGGCTGCAACAAAAGCTTCGGGATTTGTTTTTTGTGCTTGTCTTACAAGCGTTTTAAAGCGTTTATCCGCATTCTCTGTTACCGAACAGGTATTTATGACATACATATCTGCGCGATCCGTGAAATCTACACGATCGTATCCTTTATTCTCAAAACTCCTTGCAATGGTCGAAGTTTCAGAAAAGTTTAGCTTACAACCCAGCGTATAAAATGCCACTCTCTTCTTCATTACTGCTGTTATACAAAATTAAAGACCGTAAAGATATCAAAATTTAAGGCAAACCATCTAAGCTATAGCAGTTTGGGAAATACTTAAACCCTTTGTCAAAGCTTTGAACGGGTCTCCTTGATTATTGTTGGTATTTTTCGTTTAGTAGTTCCGGAACTTCTTGGTTAATTCAAATACATGGTTAAGGATAGCCGCCTCTTGTTCATCAAAAACAACTCCTCTTCTTGCCATCATTACTTCTGCAGCTTCAAAAGCTTTCTTCGGCAGATATGTAGTAAACCCGGAAGCGCCACCCCAACTAAAGCTGGGTATAAAATTTCTTGGAAAACCAGGTACGTAGATATTTGCGTTCACTCCAATTACGGTTCCCGTATTAAACATGGTATTAATTGCTGTCTTGCTGTGATCACCCATCATAAGGCCGCAAAATTGAAGCCCTGTATGCTCAAATCGCTCTGTGGCGTAATTCCACAAACGCACTTTAGCATAATTATTTTTCAAATTGGAATTATTGGAATCCGCTCCAATATTACACCACTCCCCTAAAACAGAGTTCCCCAAATAACCATCATGACCTTTACTCGAATATCCAAAAATCACCGAATTATTAATTTCTCCACATACTTTACCATATGGGCCAATTGTCGTAGGTCCATAAATCTTAGCTCCCATTTTTACAACGGCCTTTTCACATAAAGCAAATGCCCCACGAATCAGGTTTCCTTCCATTATTTCGGAGTCCTTTCCTAAGTATATCGGTCCGTTACTGGCATTCAAAATACTGTATTCCACAATGGCGCCTTCCTCAAGAAAAATATGCTCGGCATTGATTAAATGATTGGTAGAAGATATTGGAGCGCTTTTCCTTCCCTTAGTAATCATATCAAAGTCCTGCTGTAAAGCAATCCCATTTTTAGAAAAAATATCCCAGGTGTTTACAACACTAAGTAAATTTCCTTCAAAATTTATTTTTTTAAAATCAGATAAATTAACCTTTTGTTCGGCATCTTCTGCGAAATAAGCAATTACAAGATCTTCTTTAAAAACGGCTTCGTTCTTTTTTAACTTAAGTATAATAGAGACAATTTCTTCTGTTGGACAGAAAGAAGCGTTAATTAAAACATTAGCGGGGCCATTAACTAACGGATATTTTTTAGAAAGATATTGTTCTGTCTTTGTGCTGGTCGTTGCCGAAAGTAGCTTCTCCCATTTTTCTCTAATTGTAAGAATGCCTATTCTAATATCGGCAACGGGCCTGGTAAAAGTAAAAGGTAATAACGAATTCCTGACTTCACCATCAAAGAGAATATAATTCATCTATTTAAATTTTAAATAAAAATAAAAAAATAACGCCCCCGATAATAATCGGAGGCGCATCTTTATAAGGAATTATAAAAGGTCTAATTTTCCTCAGCACCTGACTTCGTGTCCTTAGCCTCTGGAGCGGAAGGTTTTGCCTCCTTTTCGAACTTTTTATATTTGCTCTTAAATTTATCTATTCTACCAGCAGTATCTACTAATTTAGCCTTACCAGTATAGAAAGGATGAGAGGTTCTTGAGATTTCCAATTTAACCAACGGGTATTCGACACCGTCAACTTCCAAAGTCTCTTTTGTAGCTGCTGTAGATTTGGTTATAAACACATCTTCATTAGACATATCCTTGAATGCTACCAATCTGTAATTATCCGGATGTATACCTTTTCTCATTTTATAATCTTTTTAAACTTCTGAATTTTAAGCGTGCAAATTTAATTAATTTTCTGAGAAACAACAATTTTAATTTCCCAAAAAAGAAAACTTAAAAATTGTATCTTTAAATGTAACAAAAACAACTAACTATCTAAAACATCAAATTCATATAAAAATGGAAGAAAATCAACCTAAAACCGGAAAGTTTTCATTGAATTACGGATTAATCCTAGGAGCAATCGGAGTAATATTTGGTATTATGTTATATAGCATGGATGCCCATTATTCACAGGACCCCAGTAATACAGTGATAAGTATCTTAATTATGGTTGGCGTCATTATTTGGGGTATTTTTAACTTTAGAAAGGCCAATGGAGGATTTTTAACCTTAAGCGAGGCCTTAAAACTAGGAGCTGGAATAGCTTTGGTTGCCGGAATTATAACAGTTATATATACCTTGTTTTTATCTAATGTACTGGACACAGAGTTTGCAGTAAAAATTGCAGAAACCACAAAAGCAGCTAGCGAAGCGGCTGGTCAGATGACAGATGCACAAATACAACAGCAATATGAAGGTACAATTAATTATTTCTGGATTACTTATCCTTTCATTTTAATATTTAATATCATGGCTGGTTTAATTATCGGACTTATAGGAGGTTTAATTCTGAAAAAAGCAAAACCGGATTATTAATTATTAAAAATTGTACTTTTGGCAGGAATTTCCTTAGAACTCAATGAATCTATCCATAGTTATTCCTTTACTTAACGAAGAAGAGTCTTTAGAAGAACTCCATGATTGGATTGCCGGTGTTATGCAATCCAATCATTTTTTATACGAGATCCTCTTTATTGACGACGGCAGTACAGATAATTCATGGAAGGTTATCGAAAAGTTAGTAAAAAAGAATGAAAACGTAAAGGGCATACGCTTTCAGAGGAATTTCGGAAAATCTCAGGCACTTCATGCAGGGTTCAAAGTGGCGCAAGGTGATGTAATTATCACCATGGATGCAGATTTACAGGATAATCCGGAGGAAATACCACAACTTTATAACCTAATTACAAAGGAAGGGTTTGATCTGGTTTCGGGCTGGAAGAAAATAAGATATGATTCCCTGTTCTCCAAGAACATTCCTTCAAAACTTTTTAATTGGGCTGCAAGAATTACATCCAATGTAAAATTACATGATTTTAATTGTGGGCTGAAAGCTTTCAGAAATGATGTTGTTAAAAATATTGAAGTCTCTGGAGAAATGCATCGATATATACCTGTTCTGGCTAAAAATGCAGGCTATTCCCATATAGGTGAAAAAGTTGTAAAACATCAGGCTCGTAAATACGGTAAGACAAAGTTCGGGGCGGAACGTTTCATAAACGGATTATTAGATTTAATTACTATCTGGTTTGTTTCCAAGTTCGGTAAACGCCCAATGCATTTATTCGGTGCATTAGGTGTTCTGATGTTTTTTATAGGTTTTGGTTTTGCCCTTTATCTTGGAATTGACAAACTTTTTATTAATCCTTTCGGGCGATTGTTATCTGAACGGCCACAATTTTACGTTTCACTTACATCAATGATCATTGGAACACAATTTTTTCTTGCTGGGTTTCTCGGAGAAATAATGGTTAGATCAAGGGTAAATGTGCAACGCTATATGATTTCTGAAGAATTAAATCTTTCAAGGCCTTAAAACAGATATTCTTTGTAATTTTAAATTTTCAATCGAAAATTCCATACAAATGGACGACATTCTTTCCAATGCCAAAGCATGGCAAACCGACTTTTTTGATCCCTCGGTCAAAAAAGAAATTCAGAATCTTATGGCCAATGATCCGGAAGAACTGAAGGATAGATTTTATAAAAACATGGAATTTGGTACCGGAGGTATGAGGGGTATCATGGGAGTTGGTACCAATAGAATAAATAAATATACTTTAGGCAAAAGTACTCAGGGACTGAGCAACTATCTGAAAAGAGTTTGTCCTGGTGAAGATTTAAAAGTAGTGATTGCCTATGACTGCAGACATAACAGTGATACTCTGGCAAAGACAGTGGCCGACGTTTTTTCAGCGAACGGAATAAAAGTATTTCTTTTCTCCGAATTGCGGACAACCCCGGAACTTTCCTTTGCGGTTAGATATTTAGGCTGCAATGCCGGAATAGTTTTGACAGCATCACATAATCCTCCCGAATATAACGGATATAAAGTTTATTGGACAGATGGCGGACAAATCGTCCCTCCTCAGGATAATGAAATCATTGAAGAAATTAATCGGCTGAACTACGAAGAAATTAATTTTAATGCCAATTCGAGCCTGATTGAATTAATAGATAGCGAAGTTGATGAAGCTTTTATACAGGCATCTGTGGAAAATGGAAGCTTTGGCACAAAAGAGAAGGACAATTTTAAAATTGTCTTTACATCTCTGCATGGAACTTCAATTACAGTTATCCCAGAAGTTCTTAAGCGAGCCGGCTACAATAATGTGACTATTATAAAAGAACAGGCTGTACCAGATGGCGATTTTCCCACAGTGAAATCCCCGAATCCGGAAGAGCCTGAGGCACTTACCCTGGCGATGAAAAAGGCCGAAGAAATAGGGGCCGATATGGTTGTTGGAACGGATCCGGATAGCGATAGATTAGGCATAGCAGTCCGAAATCTTGAGGGGAAAATGGAATTGTTGAATGGAAATCAAACCATGCTCCTGATGACTAAATTTTTATTGGACCAGAGAGCAAAACAAGGATTTACCGGAAATGAGTTTATAGCCACAACCATAGTATCAACCCCTATGATGGATGAAATGGCCAAAAGCTATGGGGTGGAATGCAAAACATCCTTGACCGGATTTAAATGGATTGCGAAGATGATCAAAGATTTTCCCGAACAGTATTTTATAGGAGGCGGTGAAGAGAGCTTTGGCTATATGGTTGGTGATTTCGTAAGAGATAAGGACGCGGTTACAGCTACCTTACTGGCCTGTGAAATAGCTTCGGACGCTAAAGCTAATGGCAGCTCTTTTTATAAACAGCTTATTGATTGTTATGTCAATTATGGTTTCTATAAAGAAAAGTTGATATCAATAACCAAAAAAGGAATGAGCGGTGCAGAAGAGATAAGCCAAATGATGATTGACTTTAAAGAGAATCCGGTAAAATCTATTGGAGGCGCAAATGTGGTTATTGTTGATGACTATAACATGTCTACTTCTAAAAACCTGTTAACCGGTGAGGTTAAACAAATAGATATCCCAAAATCTAACGTTTTAATCTATACCGCAGAAGATGGAACCAGAATGGCAGCCAGGCCCAGTGGTACAGAACCAAAAATTAAATTTTACTTTAGCATAAATACCAGACTCGATTCTGCAGAAAACTTTAAAAAAGTAGATAAGGAATTGGATGCACGCATTGAAAGGATTCTTACAGAACTGAAGCTTCATTAATGGAATATTTTAAAAAAATCCTGCGTTTTGCCATCCCGTATCGCAGGTACGGATTCTTAAATATTTTTTTTAATATTCTTTATGCACTTTTTAGTGCACTTTCGTTTGCCGCCCTTATTCCCATGCTGGATGTGCTTTTCGACAAAACCAAAAAAGTGTATCAGGCACCTGTTTATAACAGTTCTGTAAACTTAAAAGACTATCTCCAGGAGTATGTAAATTATAAAGTCACTGATTATTCAGGTGATGATGAAATGAGCGGTTTGGTATTGGTCATTGGATTGGTACTGATACTCTTTCTTCTTAAGAATTTATTTAATTATTTGGCCATGTATTTTATTACATTTTTAAGGAATGGAGTCCTTAAAGATGTCAGAAACAAGATGTATCAAAAAATTGTGGACCTTCCCCTCGCCTATTATTCTGAGAAAAGAAAAGGTGATGTTATAGCGAGAATTTCATCCGATGTTCTTGAAATTCAATACTCATTTCTTTCCATCCTAGAGTTGATTATCAGAGAACCACTCACCATACTTTTTACAATAAGCATTATGTTTTTAATAAGCGTAAAGCTCACCCTCTTTGTATTTATTTTTATTCCAATTGCAGGAATGATAATTTCCAGAATAGGAAAATCCCTTAAAAAGAATTCAGACAGGGTGCAAAAAGAACAGGGCGAATTCCTTTCTATAGTTGAAGAAACTTTGGGAGGACTAAGGGTTATTAAAGCATTTAACGCAGAATCTAAATTTTATGGAACGTTTAAAAATTCTACAGAACGTTTTTTTAAATTTTCCAACAAATTACTTAACAGGCAAAATCTCGCATCCCCTACCGGAGAATTTTTGGGCATACTTGTAATTGGTGTGCTGCTATGGTTTGGAGGAAAAATGGTGCTTATAGATAAAACTCTGGGCGCATCCGAATTTATAGCATATATGGGATTGGCCTACAACATACTTACTCCGGCTAAACAAATTAGCAAAGCATTATATGGAGTTAAAAAGGGCAATTCCGCAGCCGAACGAGTTTTAGAAATTCTGGAAACAAAAAACCCAATCGCTGAAAAGAAAGATGCTATTGTCAAAACCGATTTTAATACCGGGATAACACTGGAAAACATTGCTTTCAGATACGAGGATGAATACGTTTTGGATAATTTCAATCTTTATGTCCCAAAGGGTAATACTGTAGCTTTGGTGGGACAGTCCGGTAGTGGTAAAAGTACAATTGCTAACCTGGTTACCAGATTTTATGATATCAATGAAGGCGCAATAAAAATTGATAATACGAATATTAAGGACCTCACTAAAAAATCGCTAAGAAATCTTATAGGGCTGGTTACACAAGACTCAATTCTCTTTAATGATTCTGTAAAGAATAATATAGGTCTGGGAAAGGAGAATGCCAGTATTGAAGAAATTACGGCTGCCGCGAAGATTGCGAACGCTCATGAGTTTATAATGGAATTGCCTCACGGCTATGACACAAATATTGGGGATAGCGGTAATAAGCTAAGTGGTGGGCAGAAACAACGTCTTTCTATTGCAAGAGCCGTTTTAAAGAACCCTCCGGTTATGATTATGGATGAGGCCACCTCTGCACTAGATACAGAAAGCGAACGCCTAGTGCAAGATGCACTCGAAAAAATGATGCGTAACCGTACGTCTATTGTTATAGCTCACAGATTATCCACCATACAAAATGCGGATACCATTGTTGTTTTACAGAAAGGAAAGATTGTAGAACAAGGGTCTCATAAAGAACTGCTAAAATCAAGTGGTATGTATAAAAACTTGGTAGATATGCAAACACTGGGCGTAATATAAATTTAAAATGTAATTAAACCTTTTAAATTCAATGCAGTCTTAAATAAATAAGTATTTGCTTTGATCGCCGAAGAAACCTTAATAGAAAATTTAAAGCAGAAAGATACCCAGGCCAAAGCCTTTGAGGTACTCATTAATACTTACAAAGAACGCTTGTACTGGCATATTCGTAGAATTGTGATAGATCATGACGACACGGATGATGTATTGCAGAATACATTTATTAAAGTCTTTAGAAATATTAATAACTTTAAAGGAGATAGTAAGTTATATTCCTGGATGTACAGAATTGCTACTAATGAGGCACTTTCATTCCTTAAAGTAAAGTCCAAAAAATTAGGGGTCAGCAATGACGAGCTACAGGAAAGATTGGCTAATAATTTACAGGCAGATGTATACTTTGAAGGTGATGAAATACAATTAAAGTTACAAAAGGCAATTGCTTTATTACCGGAAAAACAGAAATTGGTTTTTAATATGAAGTATTTTGAAGAACTAAAGTACGAGGAAATATCGGAGATATTAGAAACCTCAGTAGGCGGTCTGAAAGCTTCCTATCATTTAGCTGTAAAAAAAATTGAAGCAAGTTTAAAGGAAGAATAATTGAAGTAATGCTTATTTAATATATTTAGGTTTAAAGTACATGGAGAATATATAAGTAAAATGATATAAAACCTGTGAATATTAAACCTTTTAGGACATTGAGAGTCAAACCATAAGGATGGGCAAAAAAAGAAAAAATAGTGGATTTAAGACCCCGGAGGGTTACTTTGAAGGCTTTACGGATGATCTTTTGAACAAAATGTCAAAAGAGGCTTCAAGTCTTCCTAATAAGGATGGATTTAAAGTTCCTGAAGGTTATTTTGATTCTCTAAATAAAAAAGTTCTAGAGAAGGTAACTGAAAAGGAAATAAAAGTAATACGTCTTCAAGCCTATAAGAAATACTTTTATGCGGCAGCCTCAGTAGCGGCAATTGTGTTATTAGTACTAAGTATGCAATGGAAGGATAAAAGTAGTTTTACCTTTGATGATCTAGCCAGAACAGATATTGAAATTTACCTCGAAGAAAATGACCTGGGATTGAGCAGTTACGAACTTGCGGAGGTATTACTAACGGAAGAAATGGAAGTAAATGATATTCTGAATATTGAACTGGATGATGAAAACATCATAGATTACCTTGAGGATAATATTGATGAATTAAATTTAGAGATCGATGAATAATTTCGGCAAAATATGGGTGTTTACTGTGCTATTTTTAACAGTTGCTATAGTATCGGGGCAAGGCAGGCCCGGAATGGACAAAATTAAATCCCTGAAGGTTGCATTTATAACAGAACAGGTAGGTCTTACAAGTAAAGAGGCTACAATGTTTTGGCCTGTTTACAATGAGCATGAGGAAGCACTATCTCAAATTCGCAGAAAGGAACGCGTCGAAATAAGAAGTAAAATGGCCGATTTTGAGAACTTAAGCGAGAATGAGGCCAGTAAACTCTTAGATCAGTTTATTGAGCTTGAACGGGAGAAACAAGAGCTTAATATAGTATTCTTGTCAAATATTCGTGACGTTATTTCTCCTAAGAAAACCTTTCTTTTAATTAAGGCCGAAGAAGATTTTAGGAAACGTCTGTTGCGACAAATTCAGCAAAGGCGTCAAGGAGGTGGATAAATTATAGGATCATATAGGATAATTTAGGAAACCTTTTGGTTTCCTTTTTTGTTGGTTAAATCAGGAATTAAACTCTTTAATTATAATATTCAACTACTTTAATATCAATAAAATTTAAGCTTTAATTAAACCTTTACTTTAATTTATAGTCTTAGTTAAATAATCAATAAAAAAGAAGTTATGAAAAGTTTAAAACTATTAGTAATCATTATTTTATTAGTTGGTACAACTTCAACTATTACTGCTCAGCGCAACATAAAAGTATATCCTAAACATGGTACGGTTGTTACAACATTATACCAACCACGACTTGTGGTTCACAAAAGAGTAAATTTTCATTTTTCCAAAGGTATCTGGTACAAAGCAAGGGGGAGAAAATATGTTGTGTGTGCGGCTCCTGTTGGAATTAAGGTGAGAAAACTTCCGGTTGGAAATAAGGTAGTTGTATATAGTGGTAAGGAGTATTATACGTACAATGGAGTTTTTTATAAGAAAAAGGGTCGTAACTATATCGTAGTGAATGTATAGTTAGGATGGTTTTGATTTGGTTACCACGTCAAGTGGTTAAGTTGTTGGTGATTAAATAGGGAAGTTCTTAAGCTTCCCTATTTATTTGAAAGTAAGTCTGGCAATGCGATTTTTTCCTGCAGCATAGGCCACCGAATCATTCTGGAATCGTATGGTGTAGAACCCTTCGTTTGAAATAGCCTTCCAATTCATCCCCATATCATGGGAATATGATATTCCCGTAAATCCTATGGCCACAATCTCATTACCTTCAGAATCAGGAACAAATCGGATACAACTCTTATAGCCGGGTTCTTGATTATTGGCAAGTAGCTGCCAACTTTTACCTCCATCATGGCTGATCGCCTTATTGGCTTTTCGTTTATCAGGCTCTGTATAATCTCCTCCAATCGCAATTCCCAGTAAGCTATCGTAAAAATCAATCGAATAAATACCTTGAGTAGGTTTATCTCTAAGGATCGGGGTTTGTACAGCGCTCCATGATAATCCCTTGTCATCAGTATAAAACACACGTCCTTTAGTTGTTCCTATCCAGCCTTTATTTCCCTGAACAACAATATTCGTATTACTGGCCGCAAAAGCTCCTTCCCCATCAAGCGCCTCAGGCAATTGGGCGCAAGAGAGTTTGGTCCAGCTATATCCACCGTCTCGGGTTATAATAATAGACAGACAACCTCCAACATTATCCCCTATAGCGATACCCTCCTTATCATTCCAAAAAGCCATAGAATCATAAAAAACGTTCTCCCCTTCTTCTGTGTAAACCAATTCCATGCTACCTTTATCGCCAGTTTTATATAACAAGGCAGGATTTGCTACGGAGAGCATAAAAAAATCGGTAGAAGTATGCGCTATTGCCCTAAATTCGGGGAAAATGCTATCGAATTTTTGTCTATTGGTCCTAACTGTTTTGGTCTGCAGATCAATTGTACCAAAAATACCCTCATTAGCGGCAAAACCTAAACTACCTCCCATTAATTCAATTGCTCTTATACTTAATGAATCCTCATAAAGTACTTCAACCTTAACCTTTGTAAAATAAGGCCTGTTAACAGGCTTCTTGCAGGAATGAATTACAAACAATGTGATGAATAAGATAATATAGCGCATATGTAAATGTAGGAATAAAACCGGATTTTGGGCCGATAGCAAAAAACGATTATTCTGCCGTTATATGTCACTATCTAAAAAATAGAGACGGCATTTACAGATTTAAAAAAAACAAAAAACTGTGTTTAGTTGCTGAGGTGTAATTGATTGGTTAAAAATTAAAAGCAATACCTTTGCCTCCTAAATTTTGCAGATGCGGTTACATAGAAATTTGGTGTTTGCAGTGGTAGATGCACTCAACCATATATTTAACGAAGGAGAATATGCCGATAAGGTAGTGGAAAAAACTTTGAAGCACGACAAACGATGGGGCTCCAGGGACAGAGGTTTTATTGCTGAAACCACCTATGATATAGTCCGCTGGAAACGACTTTATTCAGAAATTGCTGAAGTTGGTGCTCCCTATTCCAGACCTAACTTATTTCGGTTATTTGCCGTTTGGGCAGTACTCAGGGGCATTCAATTGCCAGACTGGAAACAAATAGAAATGACCCCGACCAGACGAATTAAAGGAAAATTCGATGAGCTTTCCAAAATAAGAAAATACAGAGAATCTATTCCGGACTGGATAGATGAGTTGGGTGCAGATTCATTGGGAGAAGACTTATGGACCAGGGAAATTGCAGCATTAAACAAGCAGGCACAGGTAATTCTCAGGACGAATACGCTTAAAACCACTAAAAGTAACTTAAAAAACCTTCTGTTAGAAGAGGGTATTGAGACCGAAACTATTGAGGGTCATCCTGATGCCTTGAAATTAAAAGAGCGTACGAATGTTTTTAAAACGAAGGCATTCACTGACGGCTTTTTTGAAGTTCAGGACGCCTCATCACAACAGGTTGGATATTTTACACAGGTTGAACCAGGATTACGGGTAATTGATACCTGCGCCGGAGCCGGCGGTAAAACTTTGCATTTAGCCGCTCTTATGAAAAACAAAGGACAACTTATTGCACTTGATATATATGAGAATAAATTAAAAGAACTTAAAAGAAGAGCGAAAAGAGACGGGGCCCATAATATCGAAACCAGGGTAATAAGCAGCAGCAAGGTATACAAAAAATTATATGCAAGTGCAGATAGAGTGCTTATTGATGCCCCCTGCACGGGCCTGGGCGTACTAAGACGCAACCCGGATGCCAAGTGGAAATTACAGCCTGAATTTCTGACCAAGATTATGAAAGTACAGCAGGAAATACTGAAAAATTACAGCAAAATGGTAAAAGAAGGTGGTAAACTTATATATGTTACTTGTTCTATTCTGCCTCAGGAGAATACGGAGCAGGTGAAACAATTCTTAGATTCAGATGAAGGAAAACTATTCTCTATGGAAAAAGAAGTGAACATTTATGCCTCAGAAAGCGGATTTGACGGTTTCTATATGGCTAGAATGATTAGGAAGTAATGAACAATTGCATTTGAAAACTGTTAACTTTTCTCTTAAAAAAACCCATATTAATAATGTAAATTTGTGCTTTCGTAATCCTAATTTTTAATAAGTTCCATGATTCATTTCTTTGGAGACCTCAGCACTAAAGTTTTTGCAGTACAAACTAAACAAGAACTTACAGAAACAGACATTGAGAAACTTAGTTGGTTATTTGGAAATCAATCCAGAATAAATGTGGCGTCTATAGACGCCTTTTTTGTTGGACCCAGGGCTGCCATGATTACCCCATGGAGTACTAATGCTACCGAAATAACACAGAATATGGGTGTTTCTGGAATTCTTAGAATTGAAGAGTTTACACCGGTGGATGAAAAATTTATAGATTTTGATCCAATGCTCTCGCAAAAGTACCAAGGGTTAAATCAGGAGATTTATAGTATTGAGGTGGCACCTCACCCCATTTTGGAAATTGATGATATTACCAAATATAATAAAGAAGAGGGCTTGGCACTGAGCCCGGATGAAGTAGAATATCTTAAAGGGTTATCAAAAAAAATAGGTCGGAAATTAACAGATTCTGAGGTCTTTGGATTCAGTCAGGTGAATTCTGAACATTGCAGGCACAAAATTTTTAACGGAACTTTTGTTATTGATGGCAAAGAAATGCCTGCCTCACTTTTCAAGCTAATAAAAAAAACAGCTAATGAAAATCCAAATGAAATTGTATCCGCATATAAAGACAATGTGGCTTTTGTAAAAGGTCCTAAGGTGGTTCAATTCGCTCCAAAAACTTCAGATAAGCCAGACTACTATCAGGAAAGCGAGTTTGAATCTGTTATTTCACTAAAAGCCGAGACCCACAACTTTCCAACTACGGTAGAGCCTTTTAATGGGGCAGCTACCGGTTCTGGAGGTGAAATACGGGATCGATTAGCAGGAGGTAAAGGTTCATTACCCATCGCAGGAACCGCCGTGTATATGACCTCATATTCACGCCTGGAAAAAAACAGGTCATGGGAGAATGGTATGGAGGAAAGACCATGGTTATACCAAACTCCAATGGATATTCTTATAAAAGCTTCCAATGGTGCTTCTGATTTTGGTAACAAATTTGGTCAACCTTTAATTTCAGGATCTTTGTTGACCTTTGAGCACGAAGAACATTCCAGAAAACTGGGATATGATAAGGTTATAATGCTTGCCGGAGGAATTGGTTATGGCAAAGCAGAGCAGGCCCTAAAAGGAATTCCAAAAAAAGGAGATAAAATAGTTATTCTTGGGGGCGACAATTACCGCATAGGAATGGGTGGCGCTGCCGTTTCAAGTGCTGATACCGGTGAATTTAGTTCATCCATAGAATTAAATGCCGTACAACGGTCTAACCCGGAAATGCAAAAACGCGCGGCCAATGCAATACGGGGCCTTGTGGAAAGCAAAGAGAATCCCATAGTTTCTATTCATGATCACGGTGCAGGCGGACATTTAAACTGTTTATCAGAATTAGTGGAAGAGACAGGAGGTAAAATTGATCTGGATATGCTCCCGATTGGAGATCCTACACTTTCTGCCAAGGAAATTATCGGGAATGAATCTCAGGAACGCATGGGGCTCGTAATGGGTGCCGAAAATATGGGTTTATTACATAGAATTGCCGATAGGGAACGCTCTCCGATCTATGATGTAGGGGATGTTACCGGAGACAATAGATTTACCTTTGAATCCAAAACAAAAGGAACTAAGCCAATGGACCTTGAACTTTCCGACATGTTTGGCAGCTCTCCAAAAACCATCATGGATGATATTACGGTCGACAGGAAATATCAGGTAACAGATTATAAAATAGAATTTTTTCACGACTACCTCGAACAAGTCCTTCAACTGGAAGCTGTTGCATGTAAGGACTGGTTAACTAATAAAGTAGACCGATGTGTTGGTGGCAAGGTTGCCAAACAACAGTGTGCCGGACCTTTGCAATTACCTCTGAATAATTGTGGTGTCATGGCGTTGGATTTTAAGGGCAGAGAAGGTATTGCGACTTCTATTGGTCATTCCCCAATAAGCGGGTTAATCGATCCGGTCGCAGGTAGCAGGAACAGTATTGCAGAAGCCCTTTCAAATATAGTCTGGGCACCTTTAAAAGACGGCTTAAAATCGGTTGCCCTCTCGGCTAATTGGATGTGGCCCTGCAGAAACGAAGGAGAAGACGCCAGGTTGTATGAAGCAGTTAAAGCTATATCGGACTTTGCCATTGAACTTGGGATCAATGTCCCCACCGGAAAGGACTCATTATCCATGAAACAAAAATACAAGGATGTAGAAGTTATATCTCCGGGGACCGTAATAATTTCTGCCGCAGCAAATTGCACCGATATTACTAGTGTAATAGAACCCGTATTTCAAAGTATTGCGGGAAGTATTTATTATATCAACATCTCACAGGATACATATGAGTTAGGCGGATCTTCTTTTGCGCAAATCCTAAATAGAATTGGTGATAAAGCCCCTACAATAAAGGAATCAGATTATGTCATTAATGTATTTAATGCACTTCAGGAATTGATAAAAGATGGACTAATTGTAGCTGGCCATGATGTCTCTTCAGGCGGATTGATAACCACACTTTTGGAAATGTGTTTTGCAGATATTAATCTGGGAGCATCTTTAGATCTTACAAATCTGGCCGAAAAAGACACGATCAAATTACTTTTTGCCGAAAATTCCGGATTGGTTTTTCAAGCCAAAGATGATTCAGTGGAATTAAAAATGCAGGAGGCAGGAATAGATTATAAGAAAATAGGGGAAGTTATCCAACAACCGGAATTGAACATAAAAAATCAGGAAACTGAAATAGGTTTAAACATTAACAGTTTGCGTGATATCTGGTATAAAACGTCTTATCTCTTGGATGAAAGGCAAACCTCCAATAATCTTGCTAAATCAAGGTATGGAAATTATAAAAAACAACCTCTGAATTTTATCTTCCCTGAAAATTTTCTAAATCATCATCCTGAAAGAAGTACAGAAAATATAAAGCGGCCAAAGGCAGCAATATTAAGAGAAAAGGGAAGTAATTCTGAGCGTGAAATGGCCAATGCAATGTACCTTGCCGGATTTGATGTCAAGGACGTCCACATGACCGATCTTATTGCCGGCAGGGAAACTCTGGAAGACATTCAGTTTATAGGTGCAGTAGGCGGATTCTCCAATTCCGATGTTTTAGGAAGTGCAAAGGGCTGGGCAGGTGCTTTTAAATATAATGAAAAGGCAAGGCAGTCACTTCTAAACTTTTTTGACAGAACGAATACTTTATCAGTAGGAATATGTAACGGATGCCAGCTTTTTATGGAATTAGAATTAGTAAATCCTGAACATGAAGTTCATGGTAAAATGACTTTTAATAATTCGCACAAGCATGAGAGTAGTTTTACCTCCGTGAAGGTTATAGACAATCATTCGGTAATGCTTGCTTCTCTTTCGGGAACAACTCTTGGAGTATGGATATCCCATGGTGAAGGGAAATTTAGTCTTCCATTGAGTGAAGAAAATTACGATATCGTTGCCAAATATGGTTATAGTGACTATCCCGCTAATCCCAATGGAAGTGATTTTAATACTGCTATGATGTGCGATAAAACAGGAAGGCATTTGGTGACCATGCCACATATTGAGCGTTCTATTTTTCCTTGGAACTGGGCATATTATCCCAAGGATAGAAACGATAAAATATCACCCTGGTTAGAGGCGTTTATCAACGCCAGAAAATGGATAGAAAAACAAAACGAAGTATCTTGATTATTCGCAGGGCCCAACAAAAGGACTTATCAGCTATCGTAGAACTCATCGCTAACGATGAATTAGGCAGGTTAAGAGAAAACTTCAAAACACCTTTACCTGAGCAGTACTTGAATGCATTTGACAGAATTAATTCGGATCAACATCAGGAATTGATGGTCATGTTAAACGACTCCGGAGATATAATTGGCACTTTACAGCTAAGCTTTATTCAATATCTAACTTATCAGGGAGGCATAAGAGCACAAATAGAAGCCGTGAGGGTGCATGAGAATTACAGGAATAAAGGAATTGGAAAGAAGCTTATACAATGGGCCATAGATCGCGCTAAACAAAAAGAAGCACATGTAGTGCAGCTTACTACGGATAAAAAAAGGAATGCGGCCGTGCAATTTTATGAAAAACTAGGGTTCATTGCATCCCATGAAGGAATGAAACTTCATTTGCACTAAATAATGAATTGACCTTTTAAGATCCTATTTATTATCAGATCGTATTCTATTAACAAATTATAAGAAATTAAGGTCTTTTTTTAGTAATTCCGTATTAAATACCGTTACCTTTTCTTATTTTGCAATTACAATTCAGAAATTGAGTATGCAAGATATAACACGTCTTTTTGATTTTCCTTATTACCAATTAGAAAAATTTGATCTAAAGAATTCCCTGGTTACAAAATATAATGGGGAGTGGATTGCCACTTCTACCAGGGATTATATAAATAAGGCAAATACAGTGAGCAGGGCTTTACTAAAATTAGGTGTAAAACCCAATGACAAGATTGCGCTGATATCCATGACCAACCGAACAGAATGGAATATAATGGATATCGGTATTTTACAGTTAGGGGCCCAAAATGTACCTATCTATCCCACGATTTCTGAAGAGGATTATGCCTATGTCCTTAACCATGCAGAATGTGTTTATTGTTTTGTATCCTGCAGTGAGGTTTATGAGAAAGTCAAGACGGTTAAGGATAAAGTTCCTTCCTTAAAGGAAATATACTCTTTTGATGAACTCGACGAATGTAAGAACTGGAAGGAACTGTTACAACTTGGAAAAGACGAGTCAAACCAGACTGAAGTAGAAAAACTTAAAGCCTCTGTAAAACCCGAAGACCTGGCCACATTAATTTATACTTCCGGCACCACGGGAAGGCCAAAAGGGGTTATGCTATCCCATGATAACATAGTGAGTAATACCTTGGAAAGTTCGTCCAGATTACCCATTGCTGACGGTACAGTTAAAGCGCTTAGTTTCTTGCCAGTTTGCCACATTTATGAACGGATGCTAATGTATTTGTATCAGTATAGAAGTGTTTCTATATATTTCGCTGAATCACTGGAAACGATTAGTGAAAATTTAAAAGAGGTTGAGCCCCATGTCATGACTGCTGTTCCCAGACTTATAGAAAAAGTCTATGATAAAATAATAGCAAAGGGCGCTGACTTAAAAGGCATAAAGAAATTCTTGTTTTTTTGGGCAGTAAAAGTAGGGCTTAGATATGAACCATATGGCCAAAACGGATGGTGGTATGAGCAACAACTCAAACTGGCACGTAAATTAATTTTCAGCAAATGGAAAGCCGGACTTGGGGGTAATCTTGGTCTTATTGCATCTGGTAGTGCGGCCTTGCAACCCAGATTAGCCAGAATTTTTAATGCTGCTGAAATGGGTCTTATGGAAGGTTACGGACTAACAGAAACCTCTCCGGTTATCTCCGTAAATGACATGCGCAATAATGGTTTTAAGATAGGAACCGTAGGTAAACCAATAGGGCGCACTGAAGTAAAAATTGAAGCTGATGGAGAAATTTGCATTAAGGGGCCTCAGGTTATGATGGGCTATTACAGAGATGCGGTAAAAAGCGCTGAAGTATTAAAGGATGGGTTTTTTCATACAGGTGATATTGGTGAAATTGATGCCGATGGTTTCCTCAGAATTACAGACCGCAAAAAGGAAATGTTTAAAACTTCCGGAGGCAAATATATAGCACCTCAGGTAATGGAAAACCGGTTTAAACAATCCAGATTTATCGAACAAATTATGGTTGTTGGAGAAGGTGAGAAAATGCCCGCTGCGCTGATCCAACCCAATTTTGAATTCTTGGGGGAATGGGCTGTAAGACATAATATTAATCTGGGAACCAATGCAGAAAGTGTTATAAATCCGAAAGTCCTGGCCAGATTTCAGGAGGAAGTTGATCACGCCAATGAAAAATTCGCCAAATGGGAAAAAATTAAGGAGTTTAGACTTACCCCCGATGTATGGAGTGTTGACGGAGGCCACCTCACTCCTACCATGAAACTTCGAAGAAAGATTATTAAAGAAAAGTATATGGCTCTCTACAATCAAATATATGGACATTAAGAGTAGATGCTCTCTCTTAAGGGAATCTGAACTACTTAATTTGACCTAAATTTCTTTTAAAATCAACAGGCTATTCTTTTAAATTTATTATGCATGCATAATAAATTTTTATATCTTTGAGGTACAATTGAAGATTTCATGAAGGATATAACAATAGATTATGCCCTGCGCGCTACCTGGCAATCCGTTGCTAAAATGTATAATGAAGAAGCCAAACATTTTGGCACAACTATGGCCGTTGGCTTTACGCTGCTAAGCATAGATCCTAAAACCGGTACACCATCCACATCCCTGGGTCCTAAAATGGGAATGGAGGCCACCAGCTTGTCCCGAATACTAAAAAGCATGGAAGAAAAAGGGCTGATTATCCGTAAACCTAATCCGGATGATGGACGTGGCGTTTTAATACATCTTACCCCTTTTGGTCTTGAAAAGCGTAAAGATTCCAAAGATGTTGTTTTACGGTTTAACGACGTAGTTAAGGAAAATGTTAGTGAAGGACAGCTGGACAACTTTTTTGAAGTTATGGAAACCATAAACAGTCTTATTACTGAAAAAAAAATATATAGTCGGAATACCAAATTAAATAATCATCATCAATGAATAAGCATATTAAAAAGGTAGCTGTTATAGGTTCCGGTATAATGGGTAGCGGAATTGCCTGTCACTTTGCCAATATTGGAGTTGAAGTCCTATTATTAGATATTGTTCCCAGGGAACTTAATGAAAAGGAAAAATCAAAAGGACTTACACTTAAAGATAAAGCCGTAAGAAATAGAATTGTCAATGATTCCTTAACCGCGGCATTAAAATCAAAGCCATCTCCTATCTATCATTCAGATTTCGCCGGTAGAATTACCACCGGAAATCTTGAAGATGACATAGCACAAGTAGGACAGGTAGATTGGATTATCGAAGTGGTTGTGGAACGCCTGGATATTAAGAAAACGGTATTTGAGAAGCTCGAAAAACACAGAAGTCCGGGAACATTGATAACCTCTAACACCTCTGGTATTCCCATTAAATTCATGAGCGAAGGAAGAAGTGATGATTTCCAGGAACATTTTTGTGGTACTCATTTCTTTAATCCTGCTCGTTATTTAAAGCTTTTTGAAATTATTCCTGGGCCGAAAACCAGACAATCGGTGCTGGACTTTTTAAATGTTTATGGTGAAAAATTTCTTGGAAAAACATCTGTAATAGCCAAGGATACCCCTGCCTTTATAGGTAACAGAATTGGGATTTTTAGCATTCAGAGCTTATTTCATATGGTCAAAGAATTAGGGCTAACCGTAGAAGAAGTAGATAAGCTAACCGGGCCTGTAATTGGCAGACCAAAATCTGCAACTTTCAGAACAGTGGATGTTGTAGGGCTCGACACTTTAGTACATGTGGCCAATGGTATCTATGCAAATTGTACAGATGATGAACAACATGAATTATTTAAATTACCGGAATTTATCCAGACCATGTCGGATAACAAATGGCTGGGTAGTAAAACAGGTCAGGGCTTCTATAAAAAGGTAAAGACCAAGGACGGTAAAAGTGACATTCTTGGCCTGGATCTGGATACTATGGATTACAGACCAAAAAAGAGAGCGAATTTCGCCACACTGGAACTTACCAAGCCCATAGATAAAGTTATTGATCGTTTCAAAGTTTTGGCAAATGGCAAGGATAAAGCCGGCGTCTTTTACCGCAAAAGCTTTGCAGCACTTTTTGCCTATGTTTCTCACCGCATCCCTGAAATAACGGATGAATTATACAAAATTGATGATGCTATGAAAGCCGGTTTTGGCTGGGAGCACGGGCCTTTCCAGATATGGGATGCCATTGGTTTGGAAAATGGCTTGAAAATGATTGCAGAAGAGGGACATAGTCCGGCCAAATGGATTAAGGAGCTCAAGGACTCAGGTGCTTCTTCATTCTACAGTGTTAAGGACGGAGCCACCTATTTTTATGATATTCCTCAGAAGACCATGGCTAAGGTACCCGGCCAGGATGCCTTTATTATTTTAGATAATATAAGAAAATCTAATGAAGTATTTAAAAATAGCGGCGTTGTTATAGAAGACCTTGGTGATGGAATACTCAATGTAGAATTCCAGTCTAAAATGAATACTATTGGCGGAGATGTATTGTCTGGTTTAAACAAAGCAGTAGACCTTGCCGAGAAGGATTTTCAAGGACTTGTTATAGGCAACCAGGCAGCTAACTTTTCTGTTGGAGCCAATTTAGGAATGATATTCATGATGGCTGTAGAACAGGAGTACGATGAATTGAACATGGCTATTAAATACTTTCAGGATACAATGATGCGCATGCGCTATTCTGCTATCCCAACAGTCTCAGCGCCTCATGGAATGTGCCTGGGCGGGGGATGTGAGCTATCACTGCATGCCGACAAAGTTGTGGCAGCAGCTGAAACCTACATTGGATTGGTCGAATTTGGAGTTGGCGTCATACCGGGTGGGGGTGGTTCTAAAGAAATGGCATTAAGGGCATCCGACACTTTCAAGAAGAATGATGTAGAATTAAATGTGCTGCAGGAATATTTTCTGACTATTGGAATGGCCAAAGTCTCTACTTCAGCATATGAAGCATATGACTTAGGTATACTGCAAAAAGGAAAAGACATCATTGTCGTAAATAAAGACCGGCAAATAGCAACAGCTAAAGCGCAGGCAAAACTTTTGGCTGAAGGAGGTTATACCCAACCTATTAAAAGAAAAGATGTAAAGGTATTGGGGAAACAGGCTTTAGGCATGTTCCTTGTAGGAACGGATTCTATGGAAGCAGGTCACTATATTAGTGAACACGATAAAAAAATTGCTGATAAATTAGCTTATGTTATGGCCGGAGGAGATTTATCTGAAGCGTCTCTTGTCAGTGAGCAATACTTATTGGATTTGGAAAGAGAGGCCTTTTTATCGCTCTGTACCGAGAGAAAGACATTGGAACGAATTCAGCATATGTTAAAAACAGGTAAACCACTTAGAAATTAAAAAAATGAAAACAGCATATATCGTTAAGGCTTACAGAACAGCAGTTGGCAAAGCACCAAGAGGATTATTTCGTTTTAAAAGACCTGATGAATTGGCGGCAGAGACCATCGCATATATGATGAAGGAGTTGCCACAACTGGATAAAAAAAGAATCGATGACGTTATTGTAGGTAATGCAATGCCCGAAGCTGAGCAAGGACTTAATATGGCTCGCCTGATATCCTTAATGGGATTAGAAATAGATGATGTTCCCGGCGTTACGGTAAACCGATATTGTGCCTCTGGACTGGAAACCATAGGTATCGCCACCGCGAAGATACAGTCGGGCATGGCTGATTGTATCATAGCCGGGGGAGCCGAAAGCATGAGTTATATTCCAATGGGGGGATACAAGCCAACTCCCGATTACGAAATTGCCAAAGAAGGACATGAAGATTATTACTGGGGTATGGGGTTAACAGCAGAGGCTGTTGCAAAACAATTTAAGGTATCGAGGGAAGATCAGGATGATTTTGCATACAACTCTCACATGAAAGCCTTAAAAGCACAAAAGGAAAATAAATTCCACGAACAAATTGTTCCTATTGAAGTAGAACACACCTTTGTTAATTCTGCGGGTAAGAAAGAAACAACTTCCTACATCGTGAATAAAGATGAAGGCCCAAGAGCAGATACTTCCAAAGAAGTTCTTGCCAAATTAAGACCTGTTTTTGCAGCAGGCGGCAGTGTTACTGCAGGTAATTCTTCACAAATGAGTGATGGTGCAGCTTTTGTAATGGTGATGAGTGAGGAAATGGTCAAGGAGTTAAAGTTAGAACCAATTGCCCGTCTGGTAAATTATGCGGCGGCCGGTGTAGAACCGAGAATCATGGGAATTGGTCCTGTAAAAGCAATTCCTAAGGCATTAAAACAAGCAGGCTTAAAGCAGGATGCTATTTCATTAATAGAGCTCAATGAGGCTTTTGCCTCTCAATCCCTTGCAGTTATAAGAGAATTAAACCTTAATAAGGATCTGGTTAATGTAAATGGTGGTGCCATTGCACTGGGTCATCCGCTGGGTTGCACCGGAGCCAAACTTTCTGTCCAATTATTTGATGAAATGCGCAAACGCGATATGAAAGGTAAATACGGAATGGTAACCATGTGTGTAGGAACAGGCCAGGGTGCAGCTGGTATCTATGAATTTTTAAATTAATATCAAAAAAGAAAAATAAAATGAGTACGGATACAATTAACAAAGACATCTTACGTGGCGGTCAGTTTTTGGTTAAAGAAACAAAATGCGAAGATATTTTTACGCTTGAAGATCTGACCGAAGAGCAAAAAATGATGCGTGAAAGCACCAAGGATTTTGTAGATCGTGAATTGTGGGCACATTGGGAAAGATTTGAAAAAAAGGATTATGCCTTTACCGAAGAGTGTATGCGTAAGGCCGGTGAACTGGGTCTTTTAAGTGTTGCTGTCCCCGAGGCATATGGCGGTCTGGGTATGGGATTCGTTTCTACAATGTTGGTATGTGATTATATTTCCGGCGCTACAGGTTCATTTAGTACGGCCTTTGGAGCGCATACGGGCATAGGCACCATGCCAATCACCCTTTACGGCACAGAAGAGCAAAAAAAGAAATATGTACCCAAACTGGCATCAGGTGAATGGTTCGGAGCTTACTGTCTTACTGAACCAGGTGCAGGATCAGATGCAAATTCCGGAAAAACCAAGGCTGTATTATCCAAAGACGGAAAACATTATCAAATTAGCGGTCAAAAAATGTGGATTTCCAATGCGGGTTTCTGTAAATTATTTATTGTTTTTGCCAGGATAGGAGATGATAAAAACATTACAGGGTTTATTGTTGAAAATGATCCTTCAAATGGAATCACGATGGGAGATGAAGAAAAAAAATTAGGTATTCACTCCTCCTCCACCCGACAGGTGTTTTTTAGCGACACTAAAGTGCCCGTTGAAAATATGCTATCGGAGCGAGGGAATGGATTTAAGATTGCAATGAATGCCTTGAATATTGGAAGAATTAAGTTGGCTGCAGCATGCCTGGAAGCTCAAAGGAGAGTGCTTGGTGAAGCGGTTAATTATGCCAACGAAAGGATACAATTTAAAACCCCAATCATAAATTTCGGAGCTATTAAAGCAAAAATTGCGCAAATGGCAACGAATGCCTATGCTGGAGAATCTGCCAGCTATAGAGCAGCTAAGAATATTGAGGATAGGATAGCCATACGTGTTGCTGAAGGTAATTCACACCAGGAAGCCGAACTAAAAGGCGTTGAAGAATATGCCATAGAATGTTCTATACTAAAAGTGGCCGTATCTGAAGATGTTCAACAGACGACAGACGAAGGTATTCAGATCTTTGGTGGCATGGGTTTTAGCGCAGATACCCCAATGGAATCAGCCTGGAGAGATGCCCGTATAGCACGTATTTATGAAGGAACCAACGAAATAAACAGGATGTTAGCGGTTGGTATGCTGGTAAAAAAAGCAATGAAAGGCCATGTAGATTTATTGGGCCCGGCAACTAAGGTGGCCGAAGAACTTATGGGCATATCTTCTTTTGACACCCCTGATTATTCTAAACTCTTTTCGGAAGAAAACGATATCATCGCCCGACTTAAGAAGGTATTTCTGATGGTAGCCGGAAGTGCCGTACAAAAGTTTGGTACTGATCTGGAAAAACACCAACAGGTCTTATTGGCTGCATCAGACATATTAATAGAAATATATATGGCCGAATCTACTATTCTTAGAACGGAGAAAAATGCCCTAAGATTCGGGGAAGAGAGCCAAGCTACACAAATTGCAATGTCCAGGCTGTATTTATACAATGCAGTGGATACAGTAA
Organism: uncultured Eudoraea sp.; assembly: GCF_947490415.1. GTDB lineage: Bacteria > Bacteroidota > Bacteroidia > Flavobacteriales > Flavobacteriaceae > Eudoraea. The sequence goes on along the minus strand of NZ_CANLGX010000002.1, from coordinate 662,944 downwards.
TTCAAAAGGGCAAGGAAGCAATAGTCTCATTTACAGAGGGTGATGAACAACGAATGATGCTTATGGGATTAAAGCGTTTTACAAAGTACACCAATCAACCTAATGTTGCGGCACTCCGAATGCAAATAGCGGAAAAGGTGGCTTCGGATAATGCCTATACTTTTGATCAGTAGCAATCAATTTAATTTGGAATAGAAAAACCGCTCAATTGAGCGGTTTTTTTTATTAGAGACTCCTAAAATTACTATTATTTTAATTCTTAGAAATTAAAAACCCAAAGCTTGCAGAATAGTTTAACATCTGTTCCTCGAAACTTGCAGGCTGTACTAATTCAACTTCAATAATCTCACCTTCTTCATTAGCCGTTGGAACCAGTACAGGGTTAACAAATCCGCTATAGGGTGCAGACTTAAATTGCGCATTCCTATCCAGCACTTCTGCATGTAATGCCTGATCAACTTTTACTCCATAACCTTCTACCAATTCCTGAGCAGCTTTAAAATCACCTTCAGACTTTATCCTTTGAGTTTCACGCAATAATTCTCCAAATAATTCACGTAGTTTTTTGTAGTCATTGATGTTATAATAGGTCTTCCCGTCTCTTGTCACTTTTTCTATGACATTGTTGGGTTTGCCTTTTTCAAATACCCAGGCTGATACCCACTGTCTGTTCACCATGTGATCCTCTTCCACATCATCTCCTAATTCAATTCTTATCAATTGCGTAATCAAACCATTTCTTATATACTCATCATATGAGGCCATAGCAGTTTCTTCCCAGTTTTCTACCAAACCTAATTCCTCTAGCTTAGGATCCATAACAAAATACAGACCAACCAGGTCTGCTCTACCCTCTTCAATAGTTGATCTATAATTTTTTAAGGTCTCCTTGGGTTGTCCTACCCCCGGGTTTATTTGTCCCGAAGCATGGCCTATTACTTCGTGCAATGCGGTATGTAATTTATCTGCCAGTTTACCGTATTTTTCTTCAAGCCTGATCTCCTCTTCATCATTAGCAAACTCTTTTAATCTGCCACTACCTCCGGCATTACTATACGCATCAACTATATTTCCTAATGACACAGACTTACTTCCATGTTTTTGGCGTATCCAATTATTATTGGGGAGATTTACGCCAATAGGCGTACTTGGAGAGGCATCCCCCGCCTCACCGGCAACATTAACGGTCTTATAAGAAACACCAACTACATTGTCCTTTTTATGTTCTTCCATTAAGGTAGAATTATCTTCAAACCATTGCGCATTTTCCGATAGTACAGCCATTTTTTTTGACATATCAAAATCGTTAATTTCAATTATGCTCTCGTAAGATCCCCTGTAACCCTTGGGGTCGTTATAAACTTCTATAAAGCCATTTATCCAATCTATATTACCCTGAGTTGAGGTCGCCCATTCTATAGCGTATGCATCCCACTTGTCAAGACTTCCTGTTTTGTAATACTCGATTAGTAACCCCAAAGTCTTGGCTTGTTTTTCGTTTTCAGCTACAGTCACTGCTTTTTCTAACCATTTAATTACCTCGTCAATAGCTGTACCATACAAACCTCCCGATTTCCATACCTTCTCTACCAATTTGCCATTCTCTTTCACTAGCGTAGAATTCAAACCAGTTTCTATTGGGCGGCCCTTCGGGCCTTTATATGCGGTTTTATAAAAGGTATCCACATCCGCATCGGTGATGTCAGGAGAATAAAAATTAACTGCTGAGGAGGCCACATTATCAACCCCCTTCTTTTTGTTCACTTTTTTACTATCCACTTCATTAAAAATAACGTCAAAAGCCTCTCCTTCCAGTTTCGTATTGGTTTCTGCAAGTAAATAGTTTAAATATTCTTTAGAAAAACCAGGGTTTATTTTATCATTGGAATAATGATGATGAATTCCGTTAGAGAACCATACTCGTTTTAAATACACATCAAATGAATTCCAGTCAAAGGTCGATTTATCCCCTTCAAAAGTGGTGTAAATGTTTTCCAAAGCTGTCCTGATTTCTAGATTATGCCTGTAATTCTGATCCCATATAATATCCCTGCCAGCTAAACCAGCTTGGGTTAAATAATAAACTAATTGTTTTTCTTTTAATGTGAGATCCTCAAAGCCAGGAACCTGATAACGGAGTATTCTCAGGTCTGCAAACTGATCTACTACATATTCAAATTCCTTTTCCGTGACTAAAGCAGTCTCTTCAGGCATTACTTTTTGCTTACAAGACCACAATAGCAATACTACAAGAAAACTACTAAAAACATGTTTCCATTTCATGATTTTTACCTTTTAATTTGATCCTACAAATTTAGAGAAACATTACCGATTTGTTATGCTTGTTAGAGACAACTTCAATGCCTAATATCATTTGTTTCAGAATTATCAATAAGAGATCTCCCAAGTCTTAATAAAATCAATGCAACAATTCGGCAAGACTTACTTGAAGAAGGTAACTTCTATCTTGTGCAAACAAAAATCAAAGGAATTATTTACTTAAGGGCTATAATTATGAATCCATTTACCAATGCAGAGCACATTAAAGAATTGATGGAAAAAATAAAAAGTAAAGCTATTCCTTTATTTCATAAATAAATCATCTAACTCAAAAAGAAAATAGTACTTGAATTACCGGCCAATTGTTAGCGCATGGACTCTAATACTTTTTCCTCACTGGCCTTGTTGGCAAAATTAACAGCGCATTCTATTAAGGCCAAATGTGAGTATGCCTGGGGGAAATTACCTAGTAACCTTTTTGTTTTGAAATCAATATCTTCACTAAAAAGCCCTAAATGATTGCTATAGCTCAATATCTTATCGAAAAGCTTTTGTGCTCTTTCTTCTTCTCCTATCTTAAAAAGGCTGTTAATAAACCAGAACGTACAAATAGTAAATGAGGATGAAGGTAATCCAAAGTCGTCCTCATTCTTATATCTATACAATAATCCATCATTACTTAACTCTTTTTCTATTGCTAATACCGTGCTTACATATTTAGGGTCCTTAGCATGAATAAATCCATAAGATTCCATCAATAAAACAGAGGCATCTAAGTGGGTGGATCCATAAGACTGGGTAAATGCATTAACCTCACTGTTCCAGGAATTGGAATAAATATCTTCTTTTATTTCCTGTTCTAATTTTATCCATTTTTCAAGTTTCCGGGTTTTTTTAAGTATCCTGGCAACTTTAATAGCCCGGTCAATAGCCACCCAGCATAGCACTTTAGAAAAAGTAAAATGTCTTTCTTCCGTTCTCAATTCCCAAATTCCTTTATCGGCCTCTTTCCAGTGTCTCGATACGATCCAGACAATACCTTTGGTAATGCCCCATAATTCCTCCCCGTTTTCTATATTGGTACTAAATTTTACCAACTGAGCGTGAATTACATCCATAAGAATACCATAGATGTCATTTTGCTTTTGCTTATAGGCAGCATTCCCAACGCGCACGGGTTTAGAGCCTTTATATCCACTTAAGTGATCCAGAGTCTCTTCAGTAAGGTTTTTTTCCTTGTTTATGCCGTACATTATCTGAAGTTTCTCATCTTTATCAGGAATAAGATCAATAATAAACTGAAGGTATCTCCGTGCCACGTTCTTATGACCTAATTGGGCCATTACCTTAATAACCATTGACGCATCCCTTATCCAGCAAAAACGATAGTCCCAATTTCTTACCTCACCTATGGTTTCTGGTAATGATGTGGTGGCAGCAGCGAGTACTGCCCCTGATTTATCGTAGCTCAATAGTTTAAGTGTTATTGCGCTTCTTGTAATTTCCTTATTATACTGATTATACGTCGGAGTTCTGTTGGTCCAGTTGAGCCAATATACTTTGGTGTTTTCGAGATCTAAATAAATCTTCCTTGAATCGGGCTGTAATATCTTCTCATTATACGTTAATAAAAAGTACCCATTTTTTGTGACCTCAAGCTCCCTTCCCTCCAGTACGGCATTTTTATTAAATGAGGTATATAAAAAGACTGTATCAAATTTTTCATTGTCCGTAAGGCTTACAATAAAATTCTTTTTTACATAAGACCGGGTCTCCCCTATTGCATACTCCAGTTTTGGGTCATAAAGTACTTTAAATCTTGGTTTCCCCTTGATGTGTCTCACATACCGAGCTAACTCGGGGGGTGCATGATATTTTCCATTTTCTGCATAATACCTTGGCATAAAATCGTGCAGTTCAAACGTATTGTCTCCATCTGAATACCTGGTAATCAATATAGCTGTGTTTTTTTTATATCGCTGGCTTATTGAATACTCTTCAGAAACATGAATTTCAAAGCTGCCACCAATTTTATCATCCAGTATCTTCGCAAAAACTGATGAGGAATCAAATTCAGGTAAACAACACCATTCTAGGGAACCCGTTTTGGAAATTAATGCTGCACTCCTGCAATTTCCGATAATACCATAATCTAAATTGTCCATAATTGAATTATCCGCTAAAAGTTCCTTAATAATTGTTATTGCACTTCAATTTGACGAAATTTAGAAAAATAAAAATCAAATCCCCGTAATTTTATTCAATACATGAGCAAAACTATCATAATCTCAAATAGACTACCCGTTCAATTGCAAATTAGCAATGGGAACATTCATGCAATACCAAGTGTTGGAGGTTTGGCCACTGGCATGAAATCTGTTCATTCGGGGGGAGACAGTCTTTGGATTGGGTGGAGTGGCCTTACCGATGAGGAAATTCCAAAGGAACTGGCACCTAAAATAGATAAAGCACTTGCAGAACATGGTTCTTCCAAAGTTAATCTGACAGAAGAGGAGGTAAACGGATTTTATTTTGGATTCAGCAATCGAACAATCTGGCCTTTATTCCATTATTTTTTAGAGTATGCTGAATTTGAACTAGATAGCTGGCTGACATATAAGTCGGTTAATCAAAAATTTGCCGACTCCATTATAGAAAAAGCTGGCGAAGAGGATACAATCTGGATACACGATTATCAATTAATGTTGGTGCCAAAAATGGTAAGGGAAATGCGACCCAATTTGTCCATAGGCTTCTTTCTGCATATTCCATTTCCTTCATATGAGATCTTCCGGACATTACCATGGCGTGAAGAGGTTCTGGAAGGCTTACTAGGTTCAGATTTAATAGGTTTTCATACCTATGATTATGAACGACACTTTTTGAGTTCCGTAAGAAGGTTGTTGGGTGCAGAAGTAAGTTTTAATGATATTTATGTGGACAACCGGATTGTTAAGGTCGATTCTTTTCCCATGGGAATTGACTATGAAAAATTTAGTGAGGCAGCTAAAACTCATCAGCAGAATACGGAAGACCAGCAATCTGATTTACAACGCAGGCTCGATCTTCATAAAAAATCAAGTCCGGATGCTAAATTAATTTTGTCAATAGATCGTCTGGATTATAGCAAAGGTATCGCCAAGCGATTACATGCTTTCAAATATTTTCTGGATAAATATCCCGAATACAAAGAAAAGATCAGGCTTATAATTTTAGCAGTGCCTTCCCGATCCAATGTCCCCCAATATCAACTTCTAAAAAAGGAGATTGATGAGCTTGTAGGGCGAATTAATGGTGAATTATCAACGGTTAGCTGGACACCCATCTGGTATTTTTACAGATCGCTTCCTTTTGAGAATTTAATTGATCTATACACTTCGAGTGATATTGCCTGGCTGACCCCTATCAGGGACGGAATGAACCTTGTTGCCAAAGAATATATTGCGACAAGAACAGATAAAACCGGGGTTCTTATTTTGAGTGAAATGGCTGGTTCTGCTAATGAGATGAATGAATCTCTGCTTATTAATCCCAATAATTTTGAACAGATTGCAGATACATTATTTAAAGCTATCAATATGCCTTTGGAAGAGCAAAAAAGAAGAAATGCAATACTTCAAACCCGCCTTGAACGTTATAATGTTGAGAAATGGGCCAATGATTTTATGACCTCATTACAGGGCCAAAAAGACCGGGATACGGCCAATGTTTCAAAACGTCTTACTGAAACCCTTTTAAAAGGAGTGCTTCAAGATTATCAGAAAGCTAAAAAGAGGCTTTTTTTTATTGACTATGATGGGACATTAACCGGTTTTAAAATTGATCCGCAAAAAGCAAGTCCGGATAGTGAATTGTATGATTTATTAGACCAACTAAGCGAAAAGGAAGGCAACGATATCTATTTGATAAGTGGACGTGATAAAGAAACTTTTGCGCGTTGGTTTTTGCCCAAAAAATACAATATGATTGTGGAGCACGGGGTTTGGATTTCAGAACGAGGCGAAGAATTTAAAATGCTGGAAAATGTTAAAAAAGACTGGATGGAAAAAATATATCCGGTATTAGAATCTTTTGTAGACAGAACTCCTGGTTCCTTTATAGAAGAAAAGAATTATTCCCTGGCCTGGCATTATAGAAATACAGATCCCGACTTTGGAGCCAACAGGGCCACTGAATTGAATACAGTACTTACGAGTCTTATTGGCAATGATGATATTAGCGTACTCAATGGCAACAAAGTAATGGAAATAAAGAGTAGTAATGTTAATAAAGGTAGGGCGGCAATGCGAGTGTTAGCGAAGGAGGATTATGACTTTATTTTTGCAATTGGGGATGACTGGACAGATGAATTTATGTTTCAGGAACTTCCTGAAGAGGCAGTGACCGTTAAAGTAGGGATGCAAAATACCCAGGCTAAATATTATATTGAAAATGTTTCCGGTGTACGCGGTATACTTCAAAAATTTGTTTAGCGGTAATTTCCTTTTTCCGGTTTTGATTACTTAACGTTCAGTCATTTAACTATTTACGTTCAAATATCTAAATAATTTGATAAAACCAATTTCTATCTTTATTCGAATCCTAATGGTAATTTTCATACAAAAACGCAAAAGTCTTTTATGAATCAATTTTAGATTTAGCTTTAATAGGACAGCGAATTGTTCTAAGTTCTCGATCCTAGTCGTATTTTTGTTGAATTATTTAAAACTATTCCCTTTAAAATTTTATAAGCTATGGTAAAATATGTTACGCTATTTCTATTACTATTATCCACTTTTACGTATTCCCAAAATGATTCCCGCTTGTACGATATCATTAATGATGTTTCGTCGGAGCGTATAGGTAAAGATGTGACAACCCTGACGAAATTCGGAACCAGGCACACCCTAAGTGATACAACATCAGCGACTAGGGGAATAGGCGCAGCCAGACGCTGGATAAAAAGTGAATTTGAAAAAATTTCGAGCAATTGTAATAGCTGCCTGGAAGTGTTTTACCAAAAAGATTTGGTTAAAAAAGGTGAAAACGAACGTATTGTTCACGACGTTTGGGTCGTTAATGTTGTAGCTATTCAGCGCGGTACTAAATACCCCAATAAGTTTATTATAATGAGCGGTGACATTGATTCCAGGGTAAGTGATCCAACTAATTTTACTTCAGATGCCCCGGGAGCCAATGACAATGCCAGTGGTATGGCTGGTACTATAGAAGCCGCCAGGGTATTAAGCAAATACAATTTTGAGAGCAGTATTATTTATGTAGGACTATCGGGTGAAGAGCAAGGACTATTTGGCGGAAAAGGTCTTACGGCTTATGCCAAAGAAAAAGGATGGGAAATTTTGGGAATATTAAACAATGATATGATTGGAAATATAAGTGGTGTAGACGGGGTAGTGAGTAATCGCGATTTCAGAATTTTTTCAGAACCTGTTCCGCCCACCGAAACTGAACAACAGCGTAAAGCAAGAAGATTCTATGGTGGAGAAGTAGATGGAATTTCACGGCAATTAGCAAGATATGTTTATAAAACCACTAAAAAGTACATGCCTGAAATGAATCCGATACTAATTTACAGACTGGATCGTTTTGGAAGAGGAGGACATCACAGACCATTTAATGATGCTGGTTTTGCCGGTATCCGGATAATGGAAGCACATGAAAATTATACCCAGCAACATCAGGATATCAGAATGGAAAATGGAATAGCCTACGGCGACGTATTGGAACATGTAAATTTTGAGTATGCGAAAAAACTTACGGCAGTTAACGCCATAAATTTAGCATCAATTGCCTCTGCTCCCCCTGCTCCGGAGGAAGTACAAATTGGAGGTATAGTACAAGCTTCGGTAAAATTAAAATGGAGTAAGTCTGAAGGAGCCACTGGCTACAAAATTTACTGGCGGGATACCACATCACCTACATGGGATCACAGTCGTTATGTTGGAGATATTAATTCCTTTACATTAGATGGAATAGTCATTGATAATTCCTTTTTTGGTGTTGCGGCTGTAGGAGCAAATGGACATGAAAGTATAATTGTATTTCCAAATCGAGTTTTTAGAGAATAACAAAAATCATGAATAGAAGAAACCTTCCCCCAGTCTTTATCTTCATCATTTTGCTCACCCCTTTTTTGAATTCGTGCGAAGCTGGAAACGAAACAGACAAAGAAGCCATAAAAAAGCTTTATTTGCCCGATTTAAACCTGCTTTACGAAGATTATGAGCAACTGGATAGTACTGGGGCTTACAATACTTTTGCCTATAAGTTGGTAAATGCCAATCGAGATCTGAAATCTTCGGAATTATATGTAGAAGCGGCCTCGCTATATGCTCAGGCCGGGCAATCAGATTCTGTAGCTATTTTATTGCATAAGGCTATAGACAATGGCATGGCCAACCCAAAAATAATCTCTAAACTACATGGTATAAAAAATAATATGGATACGCCTCTATGGCGGAATCTTCAAATGAGATTAGACTCCATACAACTCCAGCTCCAGGATGTTTCTAATTACAGTATGGAAATGGGTTCAATGACCCTTTTTTGGGACTATTTTGAACAAGCTGCGAAAGATACTGCGAATGCCAAACATATCTTTAAAGAATTTATTTTTAAAGGACCAAGAGAGTTGCGTGATTTTTATGTGGTGCGCTACATAAATTTGAACAATATGTATGGACAAATGATTAATGCCTCGCCCGATTACTTCCATTACTTAAAAAATCAGTTTAATCCGGATAGCATTAACGCTTTAAAATCGAAAACTGCCGGATGGATGCGTAATTTTAAAAATATTTACCCTAAAGCCGTTTTTCCAAAAGTGTATGTGGTACCCGGTATTTTAAACTCTGGTGGAACAGCAACTGAAATGGGAATGTTTGTTGGAGGTGATATGTATGGCAGATCTGACTCAATGCCTACTGCAGGATTAACTAACTGGCAAAAAGAAGCGATTATGAAGGTTTCAGACCTACCGGGACTTACTATACATGAATTAATGCACTTTCAACAAAATTATCAGGATATTGAAAATAACGAAACCTTGCTTGCTCAAGTGATTAGTGAAGGGGTATGTGATTTTCTGGTGGAATTGTGTTCGGGGAAAGAATTACAGAATTCCAATCTTATGTATCTTAGTGATGTAGAAAATGAGCAGAGAATAATGAATGACCTAAAAAACGATTTATTTTCTGATGACAATTCCAAATGGCTTTATAATGGAGGTGGAATTAATGACAGGCCTCATGATCTGGGATATACCGTGGGATACCTGATTTCCAAATCATATTACGAACTTGCCTTAAATAAGCAGAAGGCTGTATTTGAACTTTTAAATACAAATGACTTTTTATCTATACTTAAAGCAAGTGATTATGCTTTTCTGCTGGAGAAGGACCTTTAATTTATTAGTTCTTATCTTATAAAAAATATCATTTAAGTGTCATGCTCCTTTTAATTTATAACTTCATAAAAGTTAAATGAAGAAAATAGATTTAAAACCGCTTCCACGGAAAGGGCTTTTATAAAATAGCTATTGAAAATGGTTGCCAATAAATAGTATACAATGATCAGATTTTTACTTCATACCGTCGTACTTCTCATAGTTTTACCTTCTTACGGCCAGGCTCCACTTTTTACAGCTCAAGACACCCTTCGAGGAAGCATTACTCCTGAAAGGGCATGGTGGGATTTGAATTATTACAATCTGGACATTGAAGTTAATCCGGATGAGAAATATATTTCGGGAAGCAATACTATCAGATACAAAGTATTAAGTGAAAATCAGGTTATTCAAATAGACCTGCAATCCCCGCTGACTATAACAAAAATTACTCAGGACGGTAATGATCTTGTTTATAACTCCATAGGGAATGCGCACTGGGTTACTCTTTTAAAGCCGCAAAAAATTGGCGAATACAATGAACTTGTCGTATCCTATTCCGGGCACCCAAAAGAAGCTGCTAATGCTCCTTGGGATGGGGGTTTCTCCTGGAGTTCGGATCAAAATGGCAATCCATTTGTCGCAAGTTCCTGTCAGGGTCTTGGAGCGAGTGTCTGGTGGCCTAACAAGGACCATATGTATGATGAAGTGGATAGTATGGCCATAAACGTCACTGTACCAAAAAATCTTATGAATGTTTCCAATGGCCGTTTAAGAGAAATTAAAGAAAGTGCGAATTCTAAAACTTACCATTGGTTTGTGGCTAATCCTATTAATAATTACGGTGTAAACGTAAACATAGGTGACTATGTCTATTTCGGAGAAACCTATGATGGAGAAAATGGATCGTTAAGCATGGACTATTACGTATTAAGAGATAATCTCGAATTAGCAGAAAAACAGTTCAAACAAGCCGGCCTGATGATGGAAGCTTTTGAACATTGGTTTGGCCCCTACCCTTTTTATGAAGACGGATATAAATTGGTAGAAGTTCCATATCTGGGAATGGAACATCAGAGTTCAGTAACTTATGGGAATAAATATCAAAATGGCTATCTGGGTACGGACCTTTCGGGCAGTGGCTGGGGTTTAAAATTCGATTTTATAATTATTCATGAATCAGGTCATGAATGGTTCGCCAATAATATTACCAACAAAGATATTGCGGATATGTGGATTCATGAAAGTTTTACGGCCTATTCCGAAAACCTCTATTTGGATTATTATTTTGGCCCTGAAGCTTCAGCAGAATATGTTATTGGTACCCGAAGCAGAATTCGCAATGACCGCCCTATTATTGCTGTATATGGCGTTAATTATGAAGGATCCGGGGATATGTATTATAAAGGCTCAAATATGCTACATACCCTTCGACAACTCCTGGAAGATGATGAGAAATGGAGGCAAATTCTTCGTGGCTTAAATAAAGAATTTTATCATCAGACGGTTACCACCAACCAAATTGAAAACTATCTAAGTGAACAAACCAATATAGATCTCACTGCATTTTTCAATCAATATCTGCGTACAACGAAAATTCCGGTTTTGGAATTTAGCATTATGGATAATAAAATGAGATACAGGTACACAAATATTGTCAAGGATTTTGATATGCCTGTAAGAATTAAAGTTAACGATCAGGAGCAATGGTTATTCCCCAAGGCTGAATGGAAAACAGAGAACTTAAATGCGAAGGACACAACCCAGGTTCTGGTAGATGAGAATTTTTATATTTTGGTTAAAAACCTATCTCAATAACTCTTTTGGCAAACTTGTACAAAAAAAATCGGAGTTAAGAATATAATTTTAGTACAACTTAACTCTGACCTGATATATTATTCTAAAAATAATTAATTACTGTCAAACCTTACATTTCTTGCGACAACGGCACCAGGACCTCTGTCTTCACCTTCTTTGGGTATATATACAAAATAGATTTCATCTGCTTTGACATTGGTCTCCGAATCAAGCTGAATGGATACCACACTACTGGTTTCTCCTGTTAACGGCTTAGGCATGCTTCCTTTTCCTAATAATTTGCCATCAGGTGCATTTAATCGCATCTCAAAATCGAGACCAGCAGTAGGCAACTCCCTCCAACTTGTGTTAATATGTGCCACTTTTACCCCGGTTAAATCTATGTCTTCCAAGACAAACCAACCCTTTTTAGCAGGTAATATGAGTAAATCCATTCCACCAAACGAAACGGGATTAAATCCGTCTACTTTAGTTTTACCGGAAAACGGAACAGTACTCCCTTTTAGGTAAACCTTTTCTATTCCGGTAAGTGGTATGGCTGCACCTCCTCCGGCATCAGTATAGCTGGCTGTTAGTACTAAGACGTTAGTTCCAGGTGTTGGTTTTGGTATTATTGCACCTTTGGAAGGAAGTGATTTTTTTGCAGTATTTCCTACCCTTAAGGATTGGATATACATTACAATTTGCCTGGATTCCTCGTTCTTAATGTTCGGGTGGGCTGGCATAGTTACTTCTCCCCAGACGCCATTACCGCCCGATTTTATTTTTTCCTGTAAATAACTTACTACATTTTCATCATCTTTATATTTTTCAGCAATCTGGGAATACATTGGCCCAATTGAGGCTTGACTTTCCTTATGACAGGCTCTACAATCCATAGATAAGGTAAGGGCTTTACCAGCAACGGCGGCAGATACTTCCTTATGTCCCAAAGAAAGATTTACCTCATCCATTCCTTCCATATAATCTAATGACACAAATATATTTTCTTCATCAATATCCCCATTGCCATCCGGATCATTTACGGAAACCTTGTAATTTAAAGGTACGCCAGGCATAAAAAATGATGAGTTGCCTCCACTAAGGTCTATGGTTACTATTGGCCTGGAATTTCCAGCTACAACAGTTACCACCTCACTGGTGGCAATAGCATTTTTATCATCCTTTACCTCAACAGAAACCATATATTCTCCAGCCTTATCATAAACATAATTAATTGAAGGTTCTGTTGACTCCATGGTTGTTCCATCTCCAAGATTCCATAAATAACTTATCTGATCTTTCTCTCTATCTGTTGCAACGACTTCGGCAGTAATACTCAAAGGCAAAATTCCGGAAGTCTTATCCACTATCAGGTGGTCTATTAACGGGGGCCTGTTTCCGCCATTATACTCAATATAGCTCAATCCGGAATTATCATTTTTTTGGAACCACCCGCTACCGTATTCAAGAAGATACACTCTGCCATCTGCGCCAACTTCCATATCGATCAGGTTATTAACCTCAATATCTGAAGCAAAAGGTTCCATTTTATTGAATGTGCCGTCTTCAAAAAGGCTTACCGCCTTCATCCAGCCCCTCATCCAATCAAAAATTATCACCTTCCCATTATAGTATTCAGGCAAGGCGTTAGGGCCATTATACAAATCTGAATAATACGCCGGACCAGCCATTGCATTTCTTCCTCCTGTACTTACCTGAGGAAAATCTGTAGACTCAACATAGGGATAAAAAACATAAGCGGGCATAGCCTTTGGAAGTTCTTTTAAACCCGTATTGTTTCTAGAATTATTTAAAGGCCTTTCGGGATCAAATATTTCCCCGCTAACCCCTGTTTCGTAGTTATATTCGAAGTAGGGTTTATTATCTGCAACAAATAGTGGCCAGCCAAAATTCCCGGCTTCCCTGGCCTGATTCATTTCATCATAACCCCTGGGACCTCTTGTTAAAAGGCTGTCTTCTCTCGCATCAGGGCCAACATCGCCCCAATAGACATATCCTTTTTTAGGGTCCACGGAGATTCTATATGGGTTTCGGTGACCCATGGTATAAATCTCCGGGCGTGTCTTTTCTGTCCCTATCGGGAATAAATTTCCCTCCGGAATATCATAAGAACCATCTTCATTTACTTTTATCCGCAAAATTTTTCCTCTTAAGTCATTAGTATTACCAGATGACCTTCGGGCATCATATTGCTGTTTTCCGGGAGTATCATTTAAGGGAGCGTAGCCACTATTTACATATTTTACCCCTTTTTCATTAAATGGAGTGGAATTGTCACCAGTGGATAAATGTAAGAGTCCGCCGGGTCCAAATGCAATAGACCCTCCTGTATGGCAACAGATCTCACGCTGACTGTCCACGTCCAGAATTTTTTGTTCGGAATCCATGTCAAAAATTCCGTCTTTAAACTTAAATCTTGACAATCGGTTTACAGACTCATCCCCCGTTGGTGCATAATAAATGTATATCCAGTTGTTCTGTGCATAATTAGGATCTTTTTGCAATCCCATAAGTCCTTCTTCGGCATTGACATCCGGGTTCAACAATGATTTGTGGTAAACATCCAGTAAAGCCACTTGATTTAGCTCTTTGGTAGTTGCATTGTAGTGCATAACTTCTCCTCTCCGCTGTCCAATAAGGACATCATTATTTGGTAAAATCGTCATCTCCGTAGGTTCAAAAAATTCACCTCCCCCTACCAGAGAAACTTTGGAAAATCTATCCACCTCTGGAGGAATTTGCGAACTCACTTTAGAATAATCTAGTTTTAAATTATCCCCAATTGCATATTGTATACCACCTAATAAGTGTTTCAAATACAGTTCTTCTGTAAAGGATTCTGACGTATGACCTAGTGCCGTATAAAATGCCCTTCCTCCATCGTATTGATGGTACCAACTCATAGGGTGGTTATCCCCGTTAATGCCTCCATCGTAGGTTTTTTCATTAACGGTCATAAGGACATTTATATCCGGGTTTATCTTCTTGAAGTTGTACATCTCGTCCGTTCTGTGCCAGATCGTATCTGTAAAGAAACTGGTTGCTGCAAAACTTTGATCTTTTATTATAAAATCTGCTTCCGGGGTACCTGCAGGGTGGCTATGGAAATAGGCACCAACTAATTTCCCATACCAGTTCCAATCATACTCCGTATCAGTGGCTGCATGCACACCAACAAAACCACCACCGGCCTGAATGTAACGCTCAAACCCGGCTTCCTGCTTGTGATCCAAAATATTACCAGTAGTACTCATAAATATAATCGCTGAGTATTGGCGTAATGAGTCTTCTTCAAAGATGGCTGCATTTTTAGTGGTATCTACTTCAAAATTATTCTGAGCTCCCAGTTTTTGAATAGCTGCTATCCCATCAGGAATAGATGCATGTTTGAATCCCATGGTTTTTGAGAATACCAATACTTTTGGGTTTCCTTCTCTTTTTTTAGAACTACATCCAATAAGTAAAAGGCAGCAAAAGAATATTGCCAAAGGGGAAATATTTTTCATTATTTAGTGAGTAATAAATTATTGTAGATTTTTTGCAAGCAGCAAATATAAGAATAGTAGTTGTTAATTTTTCAAAATATGATATTCATAATCAACTAATTCGTATTAATTTGTGAAAAAAAATAAGACATCACCAGAAATCTGTTTTAAGAATACCAAAGAATAGTGACTCTGGATTTCCAAAAATTACACCATTTCTAAAGGTGTCTACTTAATTATTTTTACTTTTAGAGTTAAACTTCTACTTTCTATATGTCCATTTTCTTAAAAACCCTATCAATTATAGTTCTATCCCTTTTTATTCTTACAGGCTGTAATGAGAACTCGAAGGAAATGGTTGATCTTATCATTCAGAACGGGAATATCATTAATTTGGAAACCGGCAAAATTGAACAAAAGGATATTTATATTTCCAATGGCCGAATCAAAGAACTGGGTAATTCTGATGAAATCCCCCTATATAAAGGAAATAAACTTATAAACGCAAAAGGCAAATATATCCTGCCGGGGTTTTGGGACAATCACGTACATTTCAGAGGTGGCAAAGACCTGATTTCGAATAACAAAAACTTTTTAAAAGTGTTTTTAGCCAACGGAATAACTACAGTCCGAGACGCTGGTGGCGATCTCACTCCAAATGTAATGCAATGGAGAAAAGGTATTTCCGAAGGAACTTTAACAGGTCCGGATATATATACCTCAGGTCCTAAAATTGATGGCCCCGGAGCAACCTGGGCCGGTTCACTTGAAGTTGAAAATGAACTGGATATTAAAAAAGCACTTGATTCCCTGACAAATTTGAAAACGGATTTTGTTAAATTATATGATAGTAAGATTAGCGGCGAATTATATCTGAAAACTATTATAGAGGCGGAAAACCGGGGTTTAATTACCTCGGGTCACATGCCTTTTACCGTAAATTTAAATGAAACAGTAGAGGCCGGTATAGATGCCATTGAGCATTTGTATTACGTAATGAAGGGATGTTCTTACCTTGAAAATACCCTTACAAAACAACTTCAGGATAAAACCATTGGATTTTGGGAGGCCATGCCTTTGTTACAGGAGAGCTATGAAGAAGGTACTGCAGAAAAGACATTTGCATCATTAAAAACCAACAACATATTTGTAGTACCAACACTTCATATTGGAGAAGTTTTAAGCTATTTAGATGAAGTAAACCACAGCGAGGATTCCTATTTAAAATATTTGCAAGATGCCTTTATTAAAAGCTATGAAGGGAGAATTAACGGAGCTCTTAAGGCCAGTGCCGAACGCCGAAGAGACAGGAAAGAATTAAATGCCTTTTTTGGTAAATTAACCCATGATCTAAATAAGGCCGGTGTTGGTCTTCTTGCAGGTTCAGATTGTGGGGCATATAATTCATATGTCTATCCGGGGATTTCTTTGCATAAAGAGCTGGAAGCTATGGTGAGGGTAGGTATTCCGCCCATCGAAGCACTGCGAACTTCGGCATATAACGGTTCTGTTTTCTTAAATAAAAATAATGACTTTGGATCGGTAACTAAAGGCAAAATTTCCGACCTGGTCTTATTGGCTGAAAATCCGCTGGAGAATATCTCAAATACACAAAAAATTGATTTCGTAATAAAAGGAGACAAGGTTTTTTACTCCAAAGAGTTGCGAGAATTAATGAAAGAAGCTGAAATTGAAAAAAATATAAACCCATGAAAAAACTATTTATTGCAGGTGCTATCTTAATCTTTATTTCATGTAATCAGGCACAGGAAAAAGTAAGTGATACGGCCATTTTAATCTCCAATGTTACGGTCATTGATGTAATTACTGGAGAGCTTCTCTCGGACCGGCAAATGGTTATAGACTCTGGGAAAATCAAGAAAATAGCAGTCAGTATAGAAAATGAAGAGGTTTATAAAAACATCATAGATGGGCAGGGAAAATATGCCTTACCCGGCCTGGCCGAAATGCACGCTCATATTCCTTCGCCACCTACGTCTAAAGAACAAACGGAAGAAATCCTTTTTCTCTATCTATCCAATGGTATCACAACCATAAGAGGAATGTTAGGTCATCCGTCACATTTAGAGTTGCGAATAGCGGCAGAACGAGGGGAACTCCTTAGCCCAAGAATTTTTACTTCCAGTCCTTCCTTAAATGGAAATTCGGTTACGTCAACTGAAGAAGCCAGGGAGAAGGTAATAGCTTACAAAAACGACGGTTATGATTTTTTAAAAATCCACCCCGGAATTAAGCGCGATGTGTTTGACGAATTAGTCAAAACCGCCAATGAATCGGGGATTTCATTTTCCGGACATGTGCCTGTTGATGTTGGTATTGAACACGCCTTAGAGAGTAAATATGCCTCCATAGACCATGTAGATGGGTTTTTAGAAGGTTTAGTGCCTAATTCAGAAAAAGTTGATCCAAATGAAAACGGATTTTTTGGCTACAATTTCACAAAACTGGCTGATACTACGATGATTGATGAACTAGTTGAACTTTCAAAAAACAACAAAGTCTGGATAGTACCTACACAAAGCCTTTTTGAACGATGGTTTGCACCGGTAGATGGAGAAATACTTCTTCAGCAGCCCGAGATGAAATACATGCCTGCATCAACCCTGTTAGAATGGAGAAAACGTAAGGAGGCATCAACAGGCCCGGGCACAAATTTTGATAAAACACAATGGGAAACCTTTATAGACTTAAGAAGAAAACTAATCTATGCACTAAATAAAACAGGGCATGGCCTGCTATTGGGGTCAGATGCCCCACAATTATTCAATGTTCCAGGATTTTCCATCCATCACGAAATTGAGGGAATGTTAAAGTCGGGCTTATCTCCACTTGAAATACTACAAACCGGAACAATTAACCCAGCTCTCTTTTTTAATATGGAATCTGTTTTCGGCCAATTAAAGGAAGGAATGGCCGCAGATATTCTGCTTGTTAATTCTAATCCCGTTGAAGACATTAGTGCATTAAAAGACTTGTCCGGGGTAATGGTCAAAGGGAAATGGATAAGCAAGGCCGATATTGATCAAAAACTTCAACAAATAGCAAAAAATGCTTCCGCTAACTAGTAATACTAATATTTAGAGGACGTAATAGTAGATTTAATGTTATTTTTGCCGCAAGCCTTTACTTCATATTAAGCCAGCGTGCAATCGTTATTAATATCTACAGAGGTAGCAGGCATAGATATAATGTCCAAATTGCCCAAAGAACATCAATTTATAGACCTTTCAGACTATGGCAGGCCCATTGCACGAATCATCGCAAATTCTTTAAAAAATACGGCTTTTACGCCGGTCCATCTAACTATCGGGTTTGTAATTTCGGGTCTTATTGCTATCCTGTGTATTTTTAATCATTATTATTGGGCCTCTGCGTTCTTCCTAATATTAAAATCAATTTTGGATGCAGCAGATGGAGAATTAGCCCGTATTAAAAATCAGCCCTCTTATACGGGAAGGTATTTAGATTCTGTTTCAGACATTATTCTCAATCTAATGATCCTGATTACGATATGGTATGTTACTGACGGATCAATAGGGTATACCATCCTGGCTTTTATTGGACTTCAGTTGCAGGGAACCCTTTATAATTACTATTATGTAATTCTGAGGAATAAATACAATGGTGATACTACCAGCCGGGTCTTTGAACGCAAAGCACCAAAAGCCATGAGCGGAGAGAAACAGAGTACGGTTAATTTCCTTTTTGGACTTTACAGTATCTTATATGGACTATTTGACAGGATAATTTATGTCTTGGACAG
Organism: uncultured Eudoraea sp.; assembly: GCF_947490415.1. GTDB lineage: Bacteria > Bacteroidota > Bacteroidia > Flavobacteriales > Flavobacteriaceae > Eudoraea. The sequence continues at coordinate 644,190 of NZ_CANLGX010000002.1, read as the reverse complement.
AAAGGCTGTAGCAAGTCAAAATCTTCCCAATTGGTTTATGACTGCTGTTTCTACTTTTGGACTAGGGTTTCAACTTTTAATAATAGGTATAATGCTTATGTGTAATCTGGAATCCTATATAATTCCCTTTTTTATTGGTTATTCACTGTTTATTTTTTTATTTATTGCAATTCGAAGGATACTAAATCGGTAATTATCTTTATTTTCAACATTCAATCTTCATAAATTTAACCGGAAATGAAAAAGCTTTTTATCCTATTCTTTTTACTATTAAGTGCCGGAATGCAAAGTCAATCACTATTGATTCCTGATAGAGTATTTGATGGAGAAACTTTATTTACTAATTGGATCGTTATTGTGGATGGCAATCAAATTGAATACAGTGGTCCTCTTGATAAATGTCCGATAAAAATTATAAAAGACACCGTTTTGCTAAAAGGGATGACACTTTTACCAGGAATTATAGAAGGCCATTCACATCTGCTGCTCCATCCGTATAATGAAACCAGTTGGAATGATCAGGTACTTCAAGAATCTCCTGCAGAAAGGGCAATCCGAGGCACTGTTTATGCAAGAAGGTCACTTTTGGCAGGAATTACAACAATGCGGGATTTGGGTGCTGAAGGAGCCGGATATACCGATGTTTATCTAAAAAAGACTATTGATGAAGGTATTATTCCAGGACCCCGTCTATTGGTTGCCGGCCCGGCAATTGTAGCTACCGGGGCTTATGGCCCAAAAGGGTTTCATGACGGGGTAGTAGTCCCACTGGGAGCTGAAACTGTAAGTGGAATTGATGAAGCCATTAAAACAGTGCGCAGGCAGATTGGCAATGGATCCGACTTTATTAAAGTATATGCAGACTACAGATGGAATCCGGGTGAGCCAGCACAACCCACTTTTTTGCAGAATGAAATTGAAGCTATGGTGGCTACAGCTGAAAGTACAGGAAGATACGTAGTAGCTCATGCCAGCACTCCGGAGGGAATACGCAGGGCAGTACTTGCAGGTGTAGAAACCATAGAGCACGGGGATTTGGGAACGATAAAGGAGTTTACTTTAATGAAAGAAAACGATGTTGCCTTTTGTCCTACCCTTGCCGCAGGAGAAGCCGTTGAGCAATATGGCGGATGGATAAAAGGCAAGGACCCTGTACCAATGAGAATTATTCTAAAAAAAGCTTCATTTGAAGAAGCACTAAAATCGGGGGTTGAGATCGTATTTGGTGGAGATGTAGGTGTTTTTAGCCATGGAGAAAATTATCGGAAAATGGAATTAATGGTAGAATACGGGATGACCCCATTAGCTGTATTGCAATCTGCAACTTCTGTAAATGCCCGGGTATTTCACCTTGACAGACTAGGCCGTATCAGGAAGGGGTTATTGGCAGATATTATAGCCGTCCAAGGTGACCCTACTAAGAATATTTCGGCTATAAAATCGGTAAAATTTGTAATGAAAGATGGAGAAGTCTACCTAGGAGACAAGTAAGGCTGAAAAATTGATGCAAATTTTACAATTTAAATAAGTATCGAAAACTAAAATTCGAATTTTCCTCTTTTAAACATTTCGTATAATAAATGAGAATCTGCCATTAACAAGCCTTTAAGATTTATAGTTCAACTTTTTGGTATATTTAACAATTAAATAAAAGCACCCTTGTTTAATGTAAAAATGGCCATTCTTTCCAGCCGGAATTAATGCTCATACTTCTTTATTTATTAGGGTAATAACTACTTAAACATCAATCTTAAAACCATAGTAAACATGAGAAAACTGATCTTAATGCTGGCAATCACAATGATATGGAGTTGCAAGCAAGAAAAAACGGAAGTAAAACCAAGCATTGCAGAAACTCTGGAGACTTACACCATAGAGCAAATGATGGACAATGAGAGCGTATTTGGGGGAAGTTTTTCTCCGGATAAATCAAAATTATTAGTGTCCAGTAACCGCTCGGGTATTTATAACATGTATACGGTTCCTTCGTCAGGAGGCGATTTTATTCCCGTAACAGCTTCCGATAGTTCCTCCGTTTTCTCAATTTCCTATTTTCCTCAAGACGAGCGTATGTTATTCCGGATGGATAACAATGGGGATGAAATTTATCATATCTTTTTAAGGGACGAAGAGGGAAAACAAAAAGATATTACTCCTTTTGAAGGTGCCAGAACGGTTTTCTACGGGTGGGCCAAGGATGACAAAAGCTTTTACTTTACTTCCAACAAAAGAGATAAGAGGTATATGGATCTGTATGAGATGGATTTAGAGAATTTTACACCTACCCTGCTCTACCAAAATGATGAAGGATATAACGTTGGCGGAATCTCACATGATAAGCAATACCTGCCATTAAGCAAATCTATTAACACCAATGACAGTGATTTATTCCTTTATAGTTTTAAAGATAAGTCTACAACAAAAATAAATCTAAATCAAAGCGCCAATAGCAGTGAAGACTTTGCCATAGACGGTTCATCGCTATATTATACTACAGACGATGGTGCTGAATTTGCTTACCTCATGAAATATAATATTGCCGATGGCACACGTGAAAAAGTTATGGAACGCGATTGGGATATTGTTGGTAGTTATTTTACTGAAAATGGAACATATCAGGTGACTTATATAAATGAAGATGCAAAAAATGTTATTGAAGTAAAAGACATGGCTTCGGGTGAAAATATTGAACTTCCCAAATTTGAAAATACGAGTATTACTAATGTCGGTTTTTCAGATGATGAAAAGACCATGAGGTTTTATGCCGGTGGTTCAAATACTCCATCTAATTTATTTGTATATGATTTGGAAACCAAGCAGCAGAATCAAATTACAAACGTTTTAAACCGGGAAATAAAAGGTGAGCATCTGGTCACTGCAGAAGTTGTACGTTTTAATTCTTTTGATGGTCTTGAAATACCAGCTATTTATTACAAACCCCATCAGGCCAGTGCTGAAAATAAGGTGCCTGCTCTGGTTTGGGTACATGGTGGTCCCGGAGGACAATCGAGACAAAATTTTAGTTCCATAATACAATATTTGGTAAACCATGGCTATGCTATCCTGGCGGTAAACAACAGAGGAAGTAGCGGATATGGCAAGACTTTTTATCAGATGGATGACTTAAATCATGGGGATAAAGATCTAAAAGATTGTGTAGAAGGAAAAAATTGGCTCACGCAACAAGGCGAAATTGATGCAGAAAAGATTGGTATTATAGGGGGCTCATATGGAGGCTATATGACCATGGCTGCCCTTACTTATACCCCTGAAGAATTTGCTGTAGGCGTAAATTTATTTGGGGTTACCAACTGGATAAGAACCCTTAGAAGTATTCCACCATGGTGGGAATCGTTTAAAGATGCGCTTTATAAAGAATTAGGAGACCCAAATAGCGCAGACTCCGTTCGTCTTAAAAAAATATCCCCATTATTCCATACTGATAAAGTAACTAAACCATTGATTGTCCTTCAAGGCTCTCAGGATCCCAGGGTTTTACAGGTAGAATCTGATGAGATTGTTGCCGGGGTTAGAAAAAATGGGGTTCCAGTGGAATATGTTTTATTTGAAGATGAAGGTCATGGTTTTGTTAAAAAGGAAAATCAAATTGAAGCTTATAGTAAAGTCCTCGAATTTTTGGATGTATATCTAAAGCAGGACAAAGGTACTCCAATTAAGGATGGTGAAACTATTGAAATGAATTCTGATTAAGTTTAACAAAATCTAAATTTATTGATTTTAGATAGTTAAATTAAATATAGAAGCTCGCTTGTTTGTCAAAAGTTAATTCAAGCGAGCTTGTAATTTTGCACTTTTATAAAAGATGTTACCTTATGAGAAAATTACTAGCCATTCTTACATTACTTATTGCAACAAATAATCAAGCTCAGGAAACAGGAGAAGACAAATTAGGCGCATGGTACATGTACTTTGGTACCAATAAAGTCTCTGAGCGATTTAGTATTCATACAGAAGCTCAATTTAGATATTATGAAACCACAAGTAATTTTAATCAATTACTGCTCAGAACCGGACTGAATTACCATATTAGTTCTGAAGCCATTGCTACTATAGGTTATGGCTATATTGATACCGATACAAGTTTTGAAGATATCCCTAACGAAAATAAGCTGCTGGAAAACAGAATTTTTGAACAATTTATCCTCAAAAACAAGGTTTGGGAATTATTATTTGAACATCGTTTTCGCTTTGAACAGCGTTTTTTGAATTCAGGAACGTTTTCTGACACCCAACATAGAGCACGGTATAGATTACAAATCACACTTCCACTTACCAATACCTTTTTCCTCAACTTCTATGATGAGATATTTTTGAATCTTCAGGATGAAATTTTTGGGCAGAACAGACTGTATGCTGCTCTGGGGATAAATATTGTTGAAAATTTAAGTTTGCAGTTAGGGTATTTGAAAAACCATTTTAATACAGCTAATTACGATCGATTGCAATTAGCCGTTTTCTACAACCCGGATTTACGCCGAAAAAAGAATGAAGTAAAATAACCTATTCCTACCAATGCTAAAATGGTATAGTTACCTACCAAAAATATAAAAAACTTAGAGGTAGGGATTACTGTTAATACCCGTTTAAGACCTAAACTTAAGTATATCCAAATCACTCAGCCTCATAGAGTTATTTCCATATTTTTTTATAAATCTGTCCATTAGTGTCAATTTCGATCTGTAAGAAAGTTTAGTACCTTTCATTCGACTACCAATTAATTAAAAAGCAATATGAGTCTTCAAAAAGTACTATTTCAAAACAAGTCGGGGCAGAAACTGGTGGGTAGGTTAGAGCTACCTGCAAATCAACTACCGCATAACTACGTGTTATTTGCACATTGTTTTACTTGTAATAAAAATCTGTTATCCATTAAAAATATTAGTAAATCACTTACTTCCAGTGGTTTTGGTGTTTTACGTTTTGATTTCACTGGTCTGGGTGAGAGCGAGGGAGATTTTGCAGACACCAATTTTTCGGGGAACGTTGAAGATTTGATAGCTGCAGCAGAACATCTGAGTAACACTCACAAAGCACCAACCCTTTTAATAGGACATTCTCTTGGGGGCGCGGCAGTACTCCTGGCAGCAGCAGAAATAGCATCGATAAAAGCTATAGCGACGATTGCTGCTCCCTCTAATCCTGTGCATGTAAAACGTTTACTTAAGAGTAATATCGAGGAAATAAACTTAAATGGGAAGGCCCTGGTTAATATAGGCGGACGCGATTTTACCATTAAAAAACAATTTCTTGAGGATTTGGAAAATAGAACGATTTCACAAACAGTCAAAGAATTACGCAAACCAATTTTGATATTGCATTCTCCACAAGATCAAACGGTGGCTATTAAAAATGCAGAAGAAATTTATATCGCTGCACATCACCCAAAGAGCTTTATTTCTTTAGATGGGGCAGATCATCTCCTTTCAGATAAAAAAGATTCAACCTATGCAGGTAATGTTATTTCGGGTTGGGCGCAACGTTACCTCGATATTCCTCAGGATAAAAGTATTAACTCCGAACACCAGGCGGTGGCAAGCCTGGATGCGGATGAAGGGTTTTCAACTTCAATGAAAGTAGGAAATCATTATATGATAGCGGATGAACCGGAAGAATTTGGCGGTAATGATTTTGGACCTTCTCCATATGAGTTGGTCTCTGCAGGTTTGGCGGCTTGTACGGCCATGACTATTCAGATGTACGTAAAACGCAAAGGATGGGACCTGAAAAACGTTGAAGTACACTCCTCATTTAGTAAATCACATGCTGAGGATTGCCAGGATTGTGAGTCCCCCGGGGCAAAAATAGATACATTTCACAGGGAACTAAAACTAACTGGTAGTGTTGATGAGAAACAGACTCAACGCATCCTGGATATAGCAAATAAATGTCCGGTTCATAAAACTTTGCACAGCGAGATACAGGTCATCACAAAAATCATTGACTAATTCTAAACAATCCTTTTTGAAATATTTACCGATGTTATAAAAGAAGTATAATTTATAAGTTAAGGAGAAATTAAAAGTCTGAACTATACTATGAAGAATCCGTTTAACCGCGTAATCGCCTTAAATTAAGACTGCTATCCGAGGGTTTTATTCAAATGATTGTAAATATTGTGTTGACTTACCAGCGAATATTGCGTAACTTTCGTCAGTAACATAAAACGAAAAACAAATGAAGAAAATACACATCATCGTACTAAGTATGATTCTTGTACTGGCATATAATTGTAAAGATGGTAAAAAGACTGAAAAAGAAAGTAATGCGGCTACGGACGAAGCTGTGGAAAAAACAGCGGAGGAAGCTAAAGTAGAAGTTATAAAATTTTCTATGGAACCCAAAAGTGATAGCAATGTGCAGGGTGAAGTGGTCTTTACAGAAGAAAACGGAATGGTAATGATGAAAGCCACCTTAAGTGGACTTAGCCCCGGAGAACATGCAATTCATATTCACGAAAAGGCAGATTGTTCTTCTGATGATGGCACGTCCTCCGGAGGGCATTGGAACCCTACCCATGAGCCACATGGAAAATGGGGTATGGCCGAGGGTTACCATAAAGGAGATATCGGTAATTTTACGGCAGATGCAGAGGGTAATGCCGTTGTTGAATTTAGTACCGATCAGTGGTGTATAGGCTGCGAAGATGAAAATATGAACATTTTAGGCAAAGCTGTAATTGTACATCAGGGAGTTGATGATTTTACATCGCAACCCAGTGGTGCCGCAGGTGCCAGAGTAAGTTGCACCGGTATTATTCAATAGAAAACCTATAATTTTATTAAAATATGGCTGCTAAATTAGCGGCCATTTTAAGTTTTAAGAGGCCTATTTGTTTATGGTCTTTTCAGTAAAAGTCGATCAATATGTAAATATTTTTTTTGCCCTATTTTTTTCTCAAGGAATAATGGGCTTTAAAAACTTTAAATAGAAGAAACGACATAACTATAAACCAAACAGAGAAAATATAATATTCCATAACGAGGTTGATTTGGGTTAATATTCTCGAAAACGTACTAATAAATAAATTCAGATTTCTGTAATACTTGGGGCATTGCAGAAATGCTCTGATAGCATTTGAACGTTAAACATAAGCATTTCATCCATAATTTCCTAAGAAAAAGTTAAAAAAAACAAAATATCAAATGAATTGAACACTGATTAATTTTAAATTTTTCAATTCCAAATTACGGTTGATATAAAAATAAAATTAAGTTGATAACAGTTACAACATACCAATTTTCCATTTTAATAAGAGAGACAACAAAGGGAATGTCCCATATTTTGTTTTACTTTGACTTTTTAAAAGATCAAGCCAATGAACCCATCCGCATCCGGTTGGATTGACAAATTCGGGCACGATGTAAAAGATAATCTTGAAGTTTTTAACGATTTCAGGAATCTTTACGGAGGGCTTAAAACATCTGGTTTTGTCTATGGATTAAATATCAAGATTCCGGGTTTTATTAAACCTGAACACACTTTGTCAGAGGATGAAAAGGCAAAAATTAACCTGCTTACGGCCTTATTCTTTACCTTTAAATTAGAACATAACAATTCTAATTTTGATGATTTTGTTCACACAATTTTTCAATTTTATCAGGAACTGAATGTTAGTAACATTTCCTTTCTTAATAAAATCCTTGCCGGTAGTAAAACCTCTAAGCAACTTGAAAAACTTATTGATTCCAGGGTTTATCTAGGTGATAATGTATTTAGTAAAACCTTTAACAGAATTATCACAAACTCATTATTATTTATTGATGTTCTTACATTCAAATACTACTTGAACGGAGGCAAAAATATTAGGGAACACGCTCAAACCTTAGAATACCTTACCATAAATGTTACCGCACATGCACTAAACTCTAAAGAGAAAAACAAAACGGATGAACGTTTAGCCCAACTTTTTGCTTCTTCCATGACCTTTATTGATGGTGAAAAACAAGAATTTGACGGTTCATACAGAGCCCAACTATTGAATAACTCAGTTATCTGGGAAAATCATTATTTTCTGGATGTGGCATGTCTTACTGTTTGGGAAGATAAAACACTGGAATATCAGGAATCTGAATTTATTTTTGGTATAGGTAAGAATCTTGGTTTTGAGAGAAAAGAGATTTCCCGATCACTGGAAGAAATTACTTCTTTCTTTGAGAAAAATTCTGCGAATATTCCTTTTCTGAAGGACCCCAACATGGCAATTCAATTTTACGATAGCATGTCCAAAGTGGTCAATAAACTAATTCTAAGAAATAATAAAAGACTTCAAAAAGAATTATCAGAGAGCAAAGAATTGATGCAGCTACTTTCTAAGTCCACGGTTAAGGACCTCAGTTCAGAGGAAAAGAAAAAAGTCCAAAATCACCTTATAGATATTTTTAAAAGCATACCATCCCTGGCTATATTTTTATTACCCGGAGGAGCAGTTTTATTGCCAATTTTTATAAAATTAATTCCTAAATTACTGCCTTCTGCTTTTGATGACAACAGAGTAGATGAAAAGTCCTGAAATATTGTTAAAAAGCTACTATAAGAAATATCTATAGTTAATTCTAAGTATTTTTATATCAGATACTTAATCATAGTTATTCTAACCATAACTTAAAATCTTTTACCCTTTCCCTACTTACTATTATTTCCTGCTCATTATAGCGATTCAACTTGATTATCAGGCGAGAATTGGTGTAAGAAACAATGTCTTTTATGTGATTGATATTGATATAGAATTTTCTGCTCACTCTAAAGAATATTTGAGGTGATAATTCATTCTCAAGGTTTTCTAATGTAGTATCCAAAAGATAGTTTCTTCCTTCTGTAGTTGATGCATACGTACCTTTATTTTCGCTATAGAAACATTCAATTTCATCGGCATTGATAATTTTCAAATGCTGTCCAAGTCGAATAGTGAATCTTTTTTTGTATTCTCTTTCAAGTGGGTTGACAAGTAATTTTTTAATATCCTCAAAATCCAGGCTTAATTGATTATGGTCCGGTTTCAGATTTTGATATTTTATAACCGCACTTTCTAACTCTTCATCGTCAATGGGTTTTAGAAGATAATCAATACTGTTAAGTTTAAAAGCCTGAAGAGCATATTCATCATAAGCTGTGGTAAAAATGATAGCGCTTTTTACCTCAACCAAATCAAAAATTTCAAAAGACAAACCATCGGAAAGCTGAATATCGAGGAAAATCAAATCAGGATGATCATTGTTCTGAAACCATTCAACAGATTCTTCAACTGAATGAAGCATGGTAGCTACCTGAACATCCAGTTCATTTAACAATCGGGCTAAACGTCTTGCCGCAGGTTTTTCATCCTCAATAATTAATACGTTCATACCGCAAATTTAATTAAGCTATGATTTCTATTCATTTTAACTCGCATATATAATTAGAGCTGATTATTATTTAAACTTTTCTGCTTCACGTTTGTCTTTGTCAATGTATTTTTGAATCTGCCGTTCTTCCCAACTTTTGCCAAAGAAAGGATTATAATTAAATACATGAGCTGCATGAAACACTACTCCAATTCCCCAGAATATGGGGGTGAAAAAAGTGGAAAATTTCCAAAAACTCTCCCCATCTCCAAGAGTCCTCATATAAACATTAGCGAGAATAAAAGCATTAATCACAATATAAACTGCAAGATGAATGTAAAACCCTTTCATCTCTTCTACTTTCTTTTTAGCTCTGTTTAACTTGTTGTCATTCTCCATTTCTTTTATTATTTAATATTCTACTAATTTTTACTCCCATCTGTTTTGCTGTTCTTCATCGCGCATTATCTCCTTTATCTTGCGCTCTTCCCAATCCCTCCCAAAAAAAGGATTTATATTAAAAATCTGAATGGCCTGAAAAACAATTCCGATTCCCCATCCAAAGGCAGCCCATAAAAACCACATATACCGCCATTCATTAGTCCAATAATTAATCCCAGCCAAAAGAGCTATTACGAGTACATATGATAAGAGATTTCCGTAGAATTTTTTAAGTTTTTCCACGCGTTCTTTGGCTCTCAGATATTTTGTTTCTTTATTAAAATTTTCCATGACACTTATATTTTTGGTTAGTAATTATCCTTTCCATATTATTTAATTTATATAAATCATAAACTTATCAATGGAAAAAGGCTAAAAATCCTCTTTCCTCATTAATTCCTGTATTTTCCTCTGTTCCCACACCTTACCCCACAAAGGATTAATTCCATGGACAGCTAAACCTTTTGCCACCAGTCCAAAACCCCAACCTAGGGCAGGAAATACGGCCCAGGGAAAACTGGTCGTCTGATAATTTATCCAAATTAGTATTGGGATTACAATACAGTATAAAACCAGGCTTAAATAGAAATGTTTTATTGCCGTTACCTGTTGTTTTGCTCTTAAAAAACTTGCTTCTTTACTACTATTATTCATGATTTCAATTTTATACATGTCGTTATATTAAATACAGTTTAAAATTCCGAAATGTTGGCAAAAATTCTAAAATTATTAGTCTCAACTGTAATATTTTGATGACGAATTGTTGTTTAAAATCTTGGAGGCATCATTGATTAAAATTTATCATCATCCATGAGCTCCTTTATCTTTTTTTCTTCCCAACTTTTTCCCCATAAAGGATTATAGCCAAAAGCCTCCATCCCGTGTATCGTGAGACCAAAACCCCATCCCAGTGCAGGAAAGATGGCCCATGGAAAACTGCTCGACCTTAAATTCAACCATATCAATAAAGGAATTACAATACAGTAAGCTGTTAAATTCCCATAGAAGCCCTTAATAGCTTCTACGCGTTCTTTGGCCTTCTGATATCTTTTATCGCTTATATAAGTTTCTTGTGAGGCGGTTAGGCTCACCTTTTTGGAAAGCATAGGTAAAGAGACCTTAAAATAAGCAGCAGTTTTATCTATATGGACTTCCCTATTTGACAAAATAGAATATCGTTGCTGAATATTTCTCAATCCCACGCCACTGCTTTTCTTAACCACCTGTTTTTCCTGAAAATTATTCTGAATAACCAAAACGTCATTTTCTTCATAGACTTTAATGTTTAAAGGCCTTGAACTGCTAACTACATTGTGTTTTACTGCATTCTCAAGCAATAATTGCAAAGAAAGGGGGACTATTTTAGCTTCAGGATTACTGCATTTGTCCGGGATATCAAACAGAATACTGTCTTCAAAACGCATTTTGAGTAACCGTATATATGTTCTTGCAAACTGAAGTTCCTCGTCTACAGTCACCAGGTCCTTATTTTTTTGCTCCAGAACATACCTGTAAACTTTGGATAGTGATGTTGTAAATTTTTGAGCCTGATCAGGATCTTCTTCAATTAAACTTGTAAGTACATTAAGGCTATTAAACAAAAAATGAGGATCCAATTGATTCTTTAAAGCATCGAATTTTGCCGAGGCGGTTCCTGCAATAATCTTTTGTTCCTTTACTTTCCTGTCTTGTAAAGACCTGTAAAAATAAATGGCGTGGAAAAGAATGGTTATAACCAGGGTGATTATTAGGGCAATAAAGTAATTGATGGCCCTTTCACCCGAGAGAAACCCCTCCCAATCCGCTCCCTCAAAACCCATTCGAATTACTATGCGTATCCACAGAATTCCGATCATAGTTAAAACAACACTGCCTGCAGCTCCTATTGCCAATCTATATTTGCCGTATTTTTTCCAAATAACCCGCTTATTTAAATACTCAAAAAAAGAAGTATTGATTAGCGTTAGAACTATTGAATAGAGAAAATTGTAACCAACTCCTACCCATAAATTCTTATCAAATTCAACGGTCCCGTTTGCAAAGAATTCAATGCTGATAAAAATGACGGACAAAACAAAACCCACCAAAAGGCCTATTCTAAAAACCTTAACCAAATATCTCATATTTAAAAAGTAATAATGAAATTTCTATTCATTTAAATTCAATTGTATCGCCGGTATTTAAAATCTCTGGAATGCCTTCTATTCTATTCTTAAGATAAATTACTCCTCTTGGATTAAAGTTAGCAAAAAGTTCCTTGGAAAATTATAGGTCATTACTGAAACGACACTAAGAAAGGGTATAATTAAGAATATGTTTTTCATCTTTCCGGCTTTATACGATTGAATATGTTCAAATATGTCTATAAATATCTTCGCATATAAAAAAGATCTTCCCAATTGTTGTTTTTCCATGACTAGTTGTAATTTAGACCCTCCTTTGGCGGAGAATAAGTAATGGTAAACGTATGTATATCCCGCAGCACTATATAAATGAAAACCTTAAAGAAGTTAAGGAGTTCATTATTAATAATTCCTTTGGTATTTTAATTAATTATGTAGGTGGTAAACCTTGGGCCACTCATATCCCATTGGAATTAGATAAGGATCGTAATGGCAATGATATCCTGGTAGGTCATATCGCAAAAGCAAATCCGCAATGGAAATATTTTGTTGAAGACACCGAAGTACTTTGTATATTTAACGGGCCACACACTTATGTTTCTTCATCATGGTACGCAGAAGAAGAAGTTCCTACCTGGAATTATATTGCAGTGCATATTTACGGAAAATTAAAAATACAGGACGAGCAGGCGCTGATGGCTTCTCTTCATAAACTGGTTGACAAATACGAGCGTCAATCCGAAAAACCAATCTCCCTAAACAATTTATCAAAAAACACACTCAGGCAAGTGAAAGGTGTAATAGGTTTTGAGATTCATATCAAGGAAATACAGGCGGCTTATAAGCTGTCGCAAGGACGGGAACACGATCATCCCAAAATAATCAAGGAGCTAGAAAAACGAAATACCGGCGGTGGGCACGGCATTGCAGAAGCCATGAAAAAAAGCAAAAGCAAAAAAAATTAAATAAGTAAATTTATGGTTAAGGAAAGTCCTTCTATTAAACGCTAAATAGTGTGCAGTCTTCCCAGTAAAAATTCCTTATAGGACTTGCTTATAGGAATAACCTTTCTGTCTATCTCGAGATGACTATCGGCTACAACATCCAACTTACATATGTTAACTATAAATGACCTGTGTACGCGTATAAAACAACTATCTTTTAATTCATTTTCAATTGTTTTTAAAGTGCTTACAACCAAATACTTACCTAATGCTGTTGTGATATTGCAATAGTTACGTTCTGCCTCAATATAAAGAATATGATCTAATAATATTTTAACCATTCTCCCATTATGTCTAACAAAAATTCGATCTGGTAAAACCTGTAAATTACTTTGGACCTGATTTTGTTTTAAACTTCCGTTATCCTTTAATTGCTCAACAACTAATGCTATAGTTCGCTGAAGATTTAATTTGTTAAACGGTTTGGAAATAAAAGCATAAGGTTGGGTTTCCTTTGCCCTGGAAAAAGTACCATCATCATTGTTAGCAGTTAAATAAATTATGGGTATTTCATTTTGCAAATGAATAGCAATAGCTGCATCTATTCCATCTATAGGACCCTTAAGGTTTATATCCATCAAAATAATATCAGGTTTATTTTGGTTTGCATTACTAATTGCGTCTTCACCCCTGGACACTATACCAATAACTTCATAACCTAACTTTGTTAATTGTAATGAAAGATTAGCCGCAATAATCATATCATCTTCGACTATTAATATTCTAATTAACTTATCCATATTTAAGCTGCTTTATGGTTTTGAAATTCAAAAGAAACTGCTGTGCCTTTTTTAATACTTAAAGACATTTTACCTTCTAATTGTCTGGTTAGTAATTCTATTAATTGTGTACCAAAGCCCGTACCTTCAATTTTTTCGTGATAGTTTTTTCCTATGCCGTCATCTGACACCTCAAGCTGCAAATGATTCCCTAATTCTATTAGACTAATTTTTATGAGCCCATTACGATTTTCTGGAAAAGCATATTTTAAAGAATTCGTAAGCAACTCATTTACTATTAGCCCTATTGGAATAGCAGTATCCACATCCAATTCCAATTCCGCCATCTCACATACAATACGCACTCTGTCTGAAGCCCCAAAAATATCTATGATATAATTCCCCAGGTTCATGAAATATTCTTTCATTTCAATAGATGAAAAACTTTTACCCTGATATAGTTTTTGGTGAATCATGCTCATGCTATGAACTCGATATTGACTTTTCTGCATAGCGTCGGCAACCTTTGAATCCCCTATCTGTTCGGATTGCAGGGATAATAAACTTGATACAATTTCCAAATTATTTTTTACACGATGGTGTATTTCTTTTAGCAAAAATTCTTTTTCGTCATTTTGCTTTTTAAGCAATCTGTTTTTCTTCTTATTGGTTTGTACGGTATTGTACAGGAGTAATAAAATCATTAGCAATAGCGCTCCAATAAGAATCATTAGCGTCTGTCTTGATCTTTGCTTTTTAATTTGATTTTCCTGGACCATTATGGTACTCTCTTTTTGAGCTACATCAAACTCTGTAAGTAATAATGAAATATGCTTATCTGCCTCGGCAGTAAATATCTCCTTTTTTAGTTTATCGTACTCTGCATACGCCTGATATGCTTCCCGGTAATTGTGATTGCCTGCATAGGCTTTACCCAATGCCTCATAAGCCTGGCTAAGATAAAAATCATCTCCAAAATTATCTGTGGCTATGTCAATACTTCTCTCAAGACTCTCAATTGCGGAAATGTATTTTCCCTGTAGGTTTTGTAGCTTACCTATGGACAACCATGAGCGCATTAACATAAAGTTATTATCCAATAATTGTCCATATTTTACGGCATTTTCACCTGCCAGATCTGCTGCATCAAAATCGTTCAGGTAAGCCTTTAGATATACCATAGAAATATATACGTCGCATAGATTATTAAAAAATCCATATCGCTCACCAATGGCTGTAGAATGTTCGTAATAATTAAGAGCTTCTTCATGTTTATCCAGTGCCAGATAGCAATTCCCAACCACATATAGGGTAAAATCATAATCCAGGTCGTTAATTCCTCTTTCTTCAAAAAGAACTAAGGACTTTAATCCATATTCCAAAGCCTTTTCATAGCGTGCTTGTTTCCAAAATAAATTACTCAAATCACTAAAAGCAACGGCCATTGCTCTTTTATCCTTTAATTCATCCCCTAAAAGCAGGGTTTCCATAGCAATATCGGCGGCCTTATCCAGTTTTCCCTGTCTTTCATATACATATCCCAACTGAGTATAGATCAGTGGCAGGTCTTTCTTCAAAACTTTTTTCATTGCAGATTCTAAGGTAAATCTTGCGCTATCTAGTTTTTCCATCCTTAAAAGAATAGCACCCTCCGTAATTTGAAACCTGCCTTCCCATAGGCTATCATTCTTTTCGCGGGTTATTTGTAAGCCTTCCTTTGCAAAACTTAAGGCTTTTGTTAAATTCCTTGTATGCCAGTAATAAGCAAGGTCATTGAGAATACTGAATTGGATAGTATCAATTTTAATTAATGGGTAGCTTTTTTCCAGGATGTCGAGATAGGAGCTGCCAAAATTGTCCGTATCAACAAATACTCTTTTGTAGGAATTTTCACTTTGAAAGTCTACAATCTGGGACTGCAGAATTTTAGGGCTCAAAAATGAACATATGAAGAAAACCAAAACCGTTAAAAATCGGTTCACCATATTAATTTAGAAATAATCGAGGGGGCATGTAATTCTTTAAATATACAAATTTTAACATAATAATTGCTTTGTTAAGTGAAAATAGACATTCGGACAGTAAATAGGGCTATTCGTCCATACATACTTTTATTTTTACCAATATTTTGCTTCTTTAGCATACCGCATAGGTATAATGAACGCTTATCGGTTAATTTGTGTGGAAAACCATGTCCAAATCTATCATTCAAATTTTAATTTTATTTGTTGTAATTGCAGCATGTAAACCAGTGAACAAAAATTCGGAATTGTCTATAAACGATCAACTTGCCAATAATTTAAATGTGTTTATTGATTCTTGCTGGAATGATCAAAATGTCTCTAAATTAAATGAATTGGTAGATAAGAATTTTACCAGAATTCTTAATGGCATTTATGTCGCAGGGAATGAAAATGAAATGGCGGCTCACATGAATGTTTATTTTACAGGTTTTCCCGATCTAAAAATTCAATATAGTGATGCGTATATTGAAGGTAACAACATATTTATGAATTGGGAATGTACCGGAAGTAATACCGGAGAGTTTGGCGAGATGCGGGCCACGGGTAAAAAAATTAAGATTCAGGGACTTTCGCACCTTTATTTCAATGAAGAAGGAAAATTATATAAGGAAGACGTCTATTATAACGAACTGGATCTGCTGCAACAACTGGGCTATACCCTTACATCGCCGGTACTTGAATAATTTGAACACTATATTTTAATAAGTTTAACTAAAATTGAATTAACAATGAGAACATTAAAGACAGGATTAACAAGTTTATTTTTACTATTACTTACCGGAGCGATAGGTCTGGCCCAGGAAGATAGTAATTCCCAGTCATATTGGATACATGAGGATGTAGTAAAACCTTCTAAGGTGGCCGATTACGAGTCTATTTGCAAAGAATTAACGGATAACCTAAAAAAACACAACATTCAGGAACTTAATGCCATTGTAACCAATACAGAAGATGACCGGTATCTATGGATATCCCCTATTGCAAATATGGCAGATATTGATAAGCCGATATTCAAAACCCTGATGGAAAAAATGGGTTCAGAGGCCTTTTCCAATTTGTTTAACAGAATGGATGAATGTTATGATATTGAACAGGATTACATAATACATTTAGACAAGGCATTGTCTTATATGCCAGAGGGTATAACTCAAACACCTGAAGGCGAAGATTATCGTAAATTCTTCTATTTTCATATTACTCCTGGAAATCGGGTTATGGTAAAAAAGAATATGGAAGCGATAACAAATTTATTTGCGAGTAAAGGCTCAAAATTATATTACAGGGTTTACAAAAGTGGTTTCGGTAACAGAGGTGAATTTTATATGGTAGCGGTAGCTGCAAAAAACGCAGCAGACTATAGTGCAAAAGTAGATTCAAACAATGAACTCTTGGGTGATGAGTGGCCTAAATTATACAACGAACTAAGAAGTAATTTGTTAAAATATGAAGTATTTTCAGGAAGAATGAGACCGGACATGGCCTACAGTCCGTCAAAATAAAAACTATAACCCCCAATAATTTTTGATTATTGGGGGTTTACTCTTCACTAACCACAAAAATTAAAATATGAAAAAAATTCTCTTATTATGTGTTGCAACAGTCTTTTTTATAAGCTGTAAAAATGCGGAACAAAAATATTTCTCCTCATCTCCGGAAATAGATGAAGTTAAGGCTCTGGTAAAGGATTATAACGCAGGAGACTGGAACGCCTGGATGACTCATTACGCAGATACCGCCAAAGTTCATCATAACACGCTCGAAGATTCTACACCTGCTGAATTATTAGAAGGTCTCAAAGGATTACTCGCAGGTGCATCTAGTTATGGATTTACAGACAAGGATATATTCTATGAAATGGTGATTGATGATAAAGGAGAGAAGTGGGTAAATTTTTGGGGAACCTGGGAAGGAACTATCGCAGCCAATAATCAAAAACTCATAATACCGGTTCATCTTACCTTACAGTTTGTCAATGGTAAAATAGTGGAAGAACATGGCTACTATGATTTATCGGAATACATGGCAGTAATGCAAAAAATTGAATCAGAAATGGCAGAGGAAGAAGATGTGATGGAATAATAATCATAAACTAAAATTTAAAATAAATGAAAAAAATACTTTTGATAGGACTTGCCGTTATCTTTTTTATGGCTTGTGAACAAAAAGCGGAAAGGTATAGCACCTCCGGACCTGAAGTGGATTTAGTAAAAGGCTTGCTGGCCGATTACCAAAATGGGGATTGGGACAGCTGGAAGGAAAAATATGCAGATACCGCAAAAGTCTACTACAACCAATGGGATGACAGTATAACAGTAGCCCAATCTATGGAAGGGCATAAAAGTACTATTGCGCTATTAAGTTCATACGGATTTGGTGACAATGTGATTTATGAAAAAATATTAAGCGATAAAGGGAATACATGGGTTAATTTATGGGGAAGATGGGAAGGCACACTTAAAGAAAATAATAAAGTAGTTGTATTACCTGTGCATCTTTCCGTCCATGTTTTAAATGGGAAAATAGTACAAGAGAATGGTTTTTGGGATAACTCCATTATGCAAAACGCTCTTGAAGAAATTGAAGAGATGAAAAATGCACCTGAAATCGAAAAAACCATTATGGCCAATCATGATAAAATGATTGAAGCCTGGAACAATAATGATGCTGAAGCCTTTAAAGCGCTTTCTTCGGTTAGCATTATTAGAAATTCGAATGGTACACGACAAACCAACAATCAGTCTGAATATACAGAAATGATGAATCAATTCCATACCGGATTCCCCGATTTCAAAGTAAGCCTGGATAGTTATTTTCTAAAAGACGGAAAGTCCTATATAAACTGGACCTGTACTGGAACTAATACGGGGCCATTTATGGACAATCCTCCAACCGGTAAAAAAATGGAGATCCATGGATACAGTGTTTGGGCATTTGATAGTAACGGACTAGCAGTCCAGGAGGATGCCTTTTTTGACAATATGGACATGTTGAGTCAATTAGGATACACAGTTACACCACCGAAGGCTAACTAATAGTGAAAATGTAAAATAAATTTCTAACCTTTAATTATAATCAAAATGAGAAAATTTCTTTATCTGATGTTACTTTTACCCTTTTTAGTAATATCTCAAGGCGAACAAGAATACATGGTCATGGAAAATGTCATGCTTACCGCTATTCCTGCAAAAACCATGGAATTAGAAGCAGGTTTAGCGGCACACAATAAAAAATACCATGCAGAAGGCACACATGGTGCTCGTGTTTATTGGATTTCGAATGGGAAAAATGCCGGGAAATATATATGGGCAATGGGACCTTTGCCCTGGAGTGCAATGGATAGCAGGCCCGCAGCTGAAGGTCATGATGAAGATTGGAGCAAAAATGTAGTTCCTTATACAACAGCCGAGAGCGACGTCACTTACTGGAGGTTTCATCCACAATTCTCCAATTTTTCTGCCGATTTTAACTTGAAGTATTTGTCAGTGTTTATGGTAGATTTTAAACGGTTTAAATACCCTGAAATGATAAGTATTCTGGAAAGAGTAAAAAAAGTAAATGCGGAAAAAAATCCTGATGAGGCCTATGGTGTTTATACCAATGAAATGCCCGATAGCCAGGATGGGCGAGATATGGCTTTTGTAAATTTCTTTAGTAATTCAGGATGGATGGGTCGTGAAGATACTTTTCCAAAAAAGTTTGACGAAGTACATGGAGAAGGAAGTTTTATGAAATTTCTTAAAGACGTAGAAGCAGCTACGAATGGAGAGCGTTCAGAATTATGGACATTTAGAGAAGACCTAAGCGGACTGAGCGGTACTGTCAATGCTCAAAACAGACAGGAATAACCGTTAGTCTAAATAAAAACCAATACTGTAGTTTAAAATGATATAGATTTTAAACGTACCAACCATTCAAAACCCGGTAAATACCGGGTTTTGTTTTTGCCCTTAATCTGTAATGAAATAGCATTTTTTTATCATTAATATTTGCCTTTCCGGGTAAGAAAAAAATTGTTTAAAACCATAATTAGTGCATTACAACAATCTTTATTAATTTACCCTCAAATCCAAAATACAAATCATGCAAAAAATTAATTCATTTCTATTCATTGTATTCCTTATAGGCGCCACTGCTTTCGGACAGCAAAAAACCAATCTTGAACTCGCAGATATTTTTAACATGGAATTTGTTTCCGATCCGCAAATATCGCCGGATGGAACCAAAATAATTTATGTAAGGAATTTTAAGGATATCATGACCGACAAGAATCTGTCAAATTTGTGGATAGTAAATTTTGACGGCTCCCAAAACCGACCCCTAACGAATGGAAACCAAAATGATCTTGCTCCACGCTGGTCGCATGATAGTAATAAAATTGTGTTTAAATCAAACATGCAGGATGATAAAATGAAACTTTTTATGATGTGGATGGACACAAAAGAATATGTTGCCCTTACAAACACAATCTCAGCCCCGGGAGGTGTCAGCTGGTCTCATGATGATTCACATGTGGCATTTACGATGTTTGTACCAAAAAAATCTGAGTCTATCATTAAATTACCAACTAAACCAGAGGGTGCCAAATGGAATAAACCTCCTGTATATATAGATGAACTAAACTACCGTGGTGATGGTAAAGGATATTATAAAAGTGGTAATGAACAACTTTTTGTATTATCTGCTGATGGAGGTACACCTCGGCAACTCACTTTTTCAGAATATGATCATGGTGCTCCAATCTGGTCAAAGGACAACCGGAGGCTGTATTTCACGGCAAACCTTCATGAAAATCATGAATTTGAACCCCGAAATAGTGAAATTCAGGAACTTAATTTAGCCGATTATTCTATAAAAGCCCTTACAGATCGTCTTGGACCAGATAATGGGCCTGCATTATCACCAGATGGGAAGTATCTTGCCTATACCGGATTTGATGACAAATATCAGGGATATCAGATCACTCAATTGTACCTTATGAATGCAGACGGAACAAATTCCAGACTACTATCTGCGAACTTTGACAGAGATATTCAAAATATAAGTTGGGCCGGAGATGGTAAGGGATTGTACTTTCAATATGATGACAAAGGAGATACGAAAGTTGGTTTTATTTCTAACGCGGGTAAAGTAACTCCAATCTTAGAAAATCTGGGAGGTCTCTCCTTAGGAAGACCCTATAATGCTGCTTCTTTCACCGTCTCAAAAAACAACAAATTCGCATATACTTTGGGAGGCACAGATCATCCTGCCGATCTAGGCGCGTATTATAAAGGTAATAATCAAAGAGTTACGAAACTTAATGACGACCTGTTCTCCTTTAGAAATATTGCCGGGGTTGAAGAACTTTGGTGGGAATCTTCTTTTGATCAAAGAAAGATACAAGGTTGGCTGGTAAAACCCCCTAATTTTGATCCTTCCAAAAAATACCCGCTAATACTGGAAATTCATGGCGGACCTTTTACCAGTTATGGCTCAGTATTTTCTGCCGAAATCCAGTTATACGCAGCTCAAGGCTATATGGTATTATATACAAATCCCAGAGGAAGTACCAGTTATGGTGAAGAGTTTGGGAATCTAATTCATCATGACTACCCGAACCATGACTATGATGACCTAATGTCCGGTGTTGATGAAGTAATAAAAAAAGGTAACGTTGATGAAGAAAACATGTTTGTTACAGGGGGTAGTGGCGGAGGAGTACTCTCGGCTTGGATTGTCGGTAAAACCGATAGATTTGCCGCGGCTGTTGTCGCCAAACCCGTCATTAACTGGTATAGTTTTGTGCTTTATGCAGATGGGGTCGGATTTTTCTATAAATACTGGTTTCCCAATAAGCCCTGGGAAGATCCAAGCAGCTATCTAAAGAGATCACCACTTTCATATGTAGGGAATATTTCAACACCTACAATGCTGTTAACCGGAGAAGAAGATTACCGAACTCCGATAGCTGAATCTGAGCAGTTTTACGCCGCGCTTAAACTGGAAAAAGTAGAAACCGCAATGGTTCGAATTCCGGGAGCATCACATGGTATTGCCAACAAACCCAGTAACCTGATTGCAAAGATAGCTAGTGTACTGGCCTGGTTTGAAAAATATAAAAAAGACTAATGTCACAGATATTCTGTTCTTCATTTCACCAAATTGTATGAAATTATAACTAACTTATAGAACTAAAAGACATACTCATGATACACAATAAATATTGGCAGGCCTTTTTCGCCCTATCGCCCATAATTATTTTATTTATTATGATGCTTGGGTATTTTGTTTTTCTTTTTTCTGTTCTTAGCAACATCCCCGAATTGGAGCAAGCCCGTAATGAACCCCCGGAGCTTTTTGTGCAATGGATAGGCTCTTTCTTTATTGTGATTTTTTTAGTGATTTTGCTTTCTGTTGCAAGTTTGGTATTCTTTATCGTACATGCCGTTCAGAATCCAAACCTCAAGCAGGGGAATATGCTGCTATTATGGATCTTATTGTTCATTTTTGTGGGCGGATTGGGAGAATTGATTTATTGGCTGGTTGAAATTGTATCGAAGAGAAGCGAAAACGATCAATTAGAATAGTCTATCCAATGGAACCCAGAAGATCCTTTATTAAAAAAACCGTCCTCGGTGGTGTAGCGCTTTCGGCACCTTATATTGATGTATTTGCTTCAAAATTAGCACTGAACTCTACAGCACCAAAACTATCACTTGCACAGTGGTCATTAAACAGGGCTTTTTTCAAAGGTGAATTAAACGCAATTGACTTTCCGGATATTGCAAAAAACTCATTTGGCCTTAATGCAGTTGAATATGTAAATGCATTTTATAAGGAATACGTAAAAAGTGAAAAGTATTGGAATCAACTCAAAGGTAAAGCGAATGCGGCAGGGGTTAAAAATCTACTGATTATGGTAGATGATGAAGGAGAACTGGGAAACCCCAATAATAAAGAACGCAGCCAGGCTATTGAAAATCATTACAAATGGATCAACGCGGCAAAACTATTAGGGTGTCACTCCATCCGGGTTAATGCTTTCGGACAGGGAAATAGGATTGAATTAAAGAATTCCTTAGTGGATGGTTTGGGAAGGCTAAGTGATTACGGTGCTAAAGAAAATATTAATGTATTGATTGAAAATCATGGCTTGCATACTTCAGATGGTAAGTTTATGACTTCAATAATAAAAGAAGTTAACAATAAGCATTTGGGAACTTTACCAGACTTTGGTAACTGGTGCCTAAATGTCAAATGGGGAAGCACGCAAAATGACAAATGCACAGATATGTATGATCCCTATCAGGGTCTAGCCGATTTTTTACCATATGCAAAAGGCGTAAGTGCAAAATCTTACAATTTTGACGCGAATGGCAATGAAACTTTTCTGGATTACGGAAGATTGCTTAAAACGGTAAAAGATTCTGGATTTGTCGGTTATATAGGCATAGAATACGAGGGTGAAAAACTAAGTGAACCAGAAGGTATAAAAGCCACCAAAGCCCTGATTGAAAAAGTATTCAAAAATTTGGATTAAATCATGCCATGGCCCTCCATTAGTCCAAAAAACAGTAGTGCTGTTTATTTCACCCTTTTATCGTTCATCGAAGACATATTTATCAATAAAGATTGAAATCCGGTAGGTTCACAAAAATATTCTATTTTTAATACCTAACTAAACAGATCCAAACCAAACCAATTAATATGTCTCAAATTTCTATAAGCTCAGTCAAACCAAGATTAACTTTCTGGCAAATCTGGAATATGAGTTTCGGTTTCCTGGGAATTCAATTTGGGTTCGCGCTGCAAAATGCCAACGTAAGCAGGATTTTTGAAACCCTGGGGGCGTCTAAGGATGAATTACCAATTCTATGGCTGGCAGCACCGGTGACAGGCCTTTTGGTACAGCCCATTATTGGTTACTACAGCGATAGAACCTGGCACCGTAAATGGGGAAGGCGCAGGCCTTTTTTCGCGATTGGAGCAATTCTTGCCACTATCGCCTTATTTGCAATGCCAAACTCAACAGCACTTTGGATGGCAGTAATTATGCTGTGGCTGATGGACGCATCAATTAACATAAGTATGGAACCGTTCAGGGCGTTTGTGGGTGACATGTTGCCTAATGAACAGCGGACGAGCGGATTTGCAATGCAGAGTTTTTTTATTGGTTTAGGAGCTATTATTGCCTCTGCCCTGCCCTATATTATGACTAACTGGTTTGGCGTAGAGAATATAGCGGCCGGTGGCGGGATCCCCGATTCGGTAAAATGGTCTTTTTACCTGGGGGGAATAGCCTATTTCGCCGCTGTAATGTGGACTGTTTTTAACACCGAAGAATATCCACCCGATGATATTGAAAAGCTTAAAAGTGAAAATGCAGAAAAAGGAGTATTCACCGGACTCAAAGAATCCTTTATGGGAATTTTTAAAATGCCCAAAACCATGGTTCAGCTGGCATTTGTTCAATTTTTTTCCTGGTTTGCATTATTTGCTATGTGGATCTATACTACTTCAGCCGTGACCAGCCATATTTATGACACTTCAGATACTACATCAGTGCTATACAATGAGGGAGCAGATTGGGTTGGAATTTGTTTTGCTGTATATAACGGTATTGCCGCCCTGGTGGCCTTTTTATTGCCTGTAATAGCTAAACATATAAGTAGAAAAATGACGCATTTAATTGCCCTCGTTATAGGAGGAATAGGATTAATTTCTATCTACTTTATTTCCGATCCAAATTTATTGCTGGTATCCATGATAGGAGTTGGTATTGCCTGGGCAAGCATTTTGTCAATGCCCTATGCCATGCTATCCAGTATTTTACCGGCTAATAAAATGGGCTATTATATGGGAGTTTTTAACTTCTTTATAGTTATCCCGCAAATTGTAGCGGCAGGTATCCTGGGCTTTCTATTAAAATCTTTTTTTGGAAATATTTCTATTTATGCTTTGATAATTGGTGGTATTTCAATGATCATAGCTGGTTTATTATGTGTTTTTGTCCAGGACAATGAAGTTACCGTTGATTTAGAAAACAAACAAATCACATAGGAGTTAATCTCAGGTTTTAGGTTTCTTATCAGTATATTATTTTACTGCTTTTTCAAAAATTTGATTGTAGCTTAATGTAGTTTACAATTCATTCCTTATTTCCTACAGTTGAGTAAACAATGATTTTTATTGTTTTTATGTTTTCGGAGTTTTGGACCATCATAAACAACTAAAAAAACAATAAAATGAAAACGTTAGCACTTATTTTAAGTTTATTTATTTCGGGGATTATTGCCAATGCGCAGGATACAAAAGGCATCACCCTTAAGGTCACTATTGAAAATGTTCTAAGTGATGAAGGTCAAATCCTGGCAGCACTACATACACAGGACACATTTATGCGAGGTCAGGGAATCCAAAATTTTAAGCTTGAAGCAAAGACCGGGAGTATTTCCTTTGTTTTTCTAAATGTAAAGCCGGGCACCTATGCAATTTCATCCTTACACGATGAAAATGAAAATCAAAGAATGGACTTTCACGATAGCGGTATGCCAAAAGAAAAATATGCTATGAGCGGTAATGAAATGGCCATGGGACCCCCTAACTTTAAGGATGTAAAGTTTGAAGTAAACGACGAAGATTTTGAATTGAAGCTTCGCTTTTAAATCAGTATAAAACATAAAAATGCCCGTAAAAAGCGGGCATTTTTATTTATAGGTATTTTTTAAAAGAAATAAAAACTATATCCTGAATGACAAAGCTATCATTCTGTAGCATAAAGTATTATATTTCCTCTGCCAGCCAGGCTTTCATCATCCAAACCGTTTTTTCCTGTTCCGTAATAAAACCACTCATCATAGAATTGGTACCCTCATCATTAGCCGCATCCGAATCAGCCAGAATTTTGCGTTCAATGAGCAGAAGCTCTTTTAAAGAATCAACGATCAATTTAATTGCTTCCTCATCCTTAGTTACATTTTTACCGATCGGAACATTTGAATTTTTCAAATAATCCTCAAAAGTATGAAGTGGAACTTCCCCTAAGGTTAGTATTCGTTCGGCTATTTCATCTACTTTTAAGTTTGCATCGTTGTATAATTCTTCAAATTTGACATGTAGATCAAAAAAACTTTTTCCTTTAATATTCCAGTGAATGCCTCTAAGGTTTTGATAGTACGTTTGAAAATTTGCTAATAATTTATTCAAATCCTTACTTAGTGCCTTGGATTTCTCCGTATTCAGGCCAATACTATTTAATTTCATCATATTTTTTGATTTAGCATAAAGTTATTAAATATCTATCTCTTATAGTATAAGTTTTATTGATAGTTTTTATATTTGTATTACTCAAAATTATGATAGATGACCATTACCCAATTGCAATATGTCTTGGCGGTTGCAGAATACCAGAATTTCACTCTGGCCGCAGAAAAAAGTTTTGTTACGCAACCTACATTAAGCATGCAGGTGCAAAAACTTGAGGACGAACTGGACGTACTTATTTTTGACAGAAGCAAGAAACCCATCCGTATTACAGAAGCGGGTCAAAAAATAGTTGCACAGGCCAAAAATATTGTAAACGAAGCGGAACGAATTAAGGACATTGTTGATCAGGAAAAAGGGTTTATTGGTGGTGAATATACATTGGGTATTATCCCAACAATTATGCCCACTCTCCTGCCTATGTTTCTTAAAACCTTTATTAACAAATACCCCAAAGTACATCTTATTATAAAAGAACAAAGCACAGAAACCCTCATCAAAAATATACAAGAAGGTCATATAGATGGGGCTATTGCCGCCACTCCACTGGAAATTGAGTATATCATAGAAAGGCCATTATACTATGAGCCCTTTGTTGGGTATGTGCCAAAAAATCATAGACTTAGAGCAGCAGATAAACTAAATCCCAGTGATCTGGATATTAGTGATATATTGCTGTTAAAGGACGGGCATTGTTTCAGGGATGGAGTAATAAATCTTTGTAAAACACCAAAAAAATTTGAAAACGAGCATTTTCAGTTGCAAAGCGGCAGTTTTGAGACTTTGGTAAATCTGGCTGATCAGGATATGGGAATGACCTTATTACCCTACCTAAACACCCTGGAATTGGATGAGGAAAAACAGAAAAATTTAAAATATTTCAATAATCCCTCACCAGCCAGGGAAGTAAGTCTAATTTATCACAAAAGCGAACTTAAAATTCAGATTACACAGGCATTGAAAGAAGTTATTTCAGGGATTGTACGCGGAGCAATCGCTTTTCAGGATGTAAAAATAATTAGTCCAATCCATAAAAAATAAAAGCCACCTTGTTGGGTGGCTTATGGGTTATACTTTTAGATAAATCAATGTAGGTTGTAACTCTGGTTTATCGGTTATAAAAACTTGTAACCAGGCTTTCAATTCTTCAATTTCTTCAGGCAATAGTTTAGTTATTGCTTTTTTGAGTTCTTTACTAAAGAGTTTTACATCAAAACTTACTTTTTGGAGTACGGTTTTATAATACTCCAGCATAGCTTTTGCCATATTGAGAGTTTGTTTTAATTAGATTGTTATTCAAAAATAACCAAAAAAAGCTTTAGATTATTGTATCCATTCCGTTAAAAATTGGATAATTTCATGTTAAAATCTATTTTTCCCTAACCAAGTACATGATATTAAATTGAAAAAAATCCTAAATAGTTGCGGTATAATCCTATTCTCAGTTATTATTGGGGCCTGCGCGTCCGGTAAAAAGTTAGACAAAACTGTCACCACGGCATTGAAACTTAAAACTTTCAGAAATCATTTTACAGGAATTATGATTTACGATCCAATGTCTGGTGATACATTGTACCGCCTCAACAGTGATAAGTATTTTACACCGGCAAGTAATACAAAAATTTTCACCCTTTATACATCATTATTACTACTGCCCAAACAGATTCCTGCATTGAAATATTGCAATGTAAACGACACCCTGTTTATAGAAGGTACTGGTAATCCCTCGCTCTTGCATCCATATTTAAAGGATAGTTCCGTTGCCCGGTTTTTAAAGGGCTTTAAAAATATCTCTCTCCATCAGAACAACTTTACTGATAGCAAATTCGGACCTGGCTGGGCATGGGAAGACTATGACGGGTATTATTCTGCCGAACGCAGTGCCTTGCCAATATATGGCAATGTAGTAACTATCTTTAATTCGGATAGCTTACACGTGATTCCAAACTATTTTATGCCGAATGTAGCACTGGTAAAAAATACAATTAATCGTGAGAACGAAACGAATACTTTTTATTTCGATCCGACAAGAAAAGACACCCTTGAAATTCCATTTAAAACAGATAGCACTGTAATTAAGACACTTTTGGAAAAAGCCCTCGGTAGAGAAATATCAGTGGTTCAAAAAATGCCCTGTGAAGAAAAAATAATACTCTCTGGAATTCTTACCGATAGTATAAATAAAAGAATGATGCAGGAAAGTGATAATTTTTTGGCTGAGCAATTACTCTTACTGGCCTCCTCTACCCTATCAGACACATTAAACACAGGAACGGCTATAGAGTACATGCTTAAAAATCACCTGAAAGATTTAAAACAATTGCCAAGGTGGGTAGATGGCTCCGGACTTTCCAGATATAATCTTTTTAGCCCTGAAGCTATAGTATATGTTTTAAGTGCAATTCATAGGGAGGTTCCAAAAGAACGACTATTCCATCTTTTTGCGGAGGGAGGCGAATCAGGGACAATATCTGATTGGTATCCGGGAAATCCACAACCATATATCTATGCTAAAACTGGCACACTGGGTAACAATCATAATATTAGTGGGTATTTAATAACTAAATCCGGGAAAACGCTAATATTCAGTTTTATGAATAATCATTTTACGAATCCTGCTTCGGAGATAAAAAAACAGATGCAGTATGTGTTCGAATGGATACGGGACAATTATTAAATTATGTTATTTATGCTTGCGTATTGTACGAGCATAATAGTTTTTGCATCTTTTATTTCCCCGTTTGAAATCATGTCTAAAGCCGTATCAAATAAAACTTCCAGTACTTCAATATTTTCACTCTCATCCTCGGCACCCCCACCATCTCCAACTTTCATTTGCTCTTCGTATTCGCCAATAAAAAAGTGAAGTATTTCAGTAACAGCGCCTGGTGACATATAAGATTCAAATACCTTTTTTACATGATGTATTTGATACCCGGTTTCTTCCTCCACTTCTTTTTTGATACATTCTTCCGGATGAGCCCCATCCAACAAGCCTGCGCATACCTCTATCATCATCCCGGTGGAGTTTCCGTTTACGTAGGTAGGCATCCTGAATTGTTTGGTAAGAATAACTGTTCCTTTCTGTTTGTTATACAACAAGATTGCAGCTCCATTTCCACGGTCATACGACTCGCGAATCTGAGTTTCCCACTTTCCATCCTCTTTTTGATATTCATAAGTGTACTTGCATAAGGTGTACCAATTATCTGATAAAACTTCTTTTCTAATATTTTTAATCCTGCTTTCTGTCACGTTCATCGCGGCTTATGTTATTTGAAGTATTAAATATAATTGGTTTACACGGTAAGTGCATTATTTAAATACCTCCTAAAAGGAAGCATTTCTCGGTATACTTTGATAACAATTTCTTTAAAATCATCACTTATTACCTGATCTTTTGAAAGCTGGTGGACTACCGCAAAGGATTTATTTCTCAACAAATCAATATGAGGATGCTCCTTTGTAAAACCTTTGGGGGCGCTTTTCAACTTTTCGTCTATATATAGCGAGCCAAAAGTTTTTTTAAATGAATCTTTATTGATTATTTTTATTAGTTCTTACCCGTTATAATCTATAGCATCTCTTATACTTCGCAGTGATTTTGGGTCCGGTCGCCAAACTCCACCGGCAAGTAAAGATTCATTTATTCCAATCTGAATATAAAAATCTCCTGCCCCTGGTGCCTTATCCAAACCTGCGCCAAAGTGATCTTTATAAATAGGTTTATGCGGGTGAAACATAAGATTATTGTTAATCCTGTTTATGCCCTTTTTTCCCGGAGTGGGGTAATAATCCTGATCAATATCTGCCAGGGTATTATCCAGATCATCTAACCAGTTAATAAATTCTGTGCGAATTTCCTTGTACCGTTTTCGGTTACTATCCATCCAGACCTTGGAATTGTTCTTCTCCAATTCACTTAAAAAGTCAAATAGTTTATTAAAATTCATAAAGAAATTAATCTGGTTTCAAAGTTTGTAGGGAATAATTTAGAAACGGTTATCACCATCCAGAAGATCTCCTATTCCTCCTAAAATACTTCCCTCTCCTTTGTCCTTTCCTCCCCCTTTTGGCGCTGCAGCCCAAACTCTGCCTGCGAGCCTGCTAAAAGGAAGGGATTGTACATAGACGGTTCCAGGTCCTCTCAAAGACGCAAAGAACAAACCTTCACCACCAAATACAGTATTTCTGATTCCTCCAACAAACTCAATATCGTAGTCTATATCCTTTGTAAACCCCACAATACAACCTGTATCAACTTTTAAAATTTCACCAGGCCCCAGCTCTTTCTTGGCCAGGGTACCGCCGGCGTGAACAAAGGCCATGCCGTCACCTTCAAGTTTCTGCATGATAAAACCTTCACCCCCAAACAGGCCTCTGCCAAGTCGTTTAGAGAATTCTATCCCTATAGAAACTCCTTTAGCCGCGCAGAGAAAGGCATCTTTCTGACAAATAAATTTTCCATGTTTTTCAGATAAATCAATGGGCAAAATCTTGCCGGGATAAGGAGAAGCAAAACTAACTTCCTTTTTGCCCTGACCCATATTTAAAAAAGCGGTCATAAACAAGCTCTCACCGGTTAGAATTCGTTTTCCTGCCGAAAATAATTTGCCAAGTACACTGTTATCCTGGTTGGAGCCATCGCCAAATATGGTATCCATCTTTATGTCGGTGTCCATCATCATGAAACTGCCGGCTTCAGCCACCACAGCCTCCTGTGGATCCAGCTCTATTTCAACGTATTGCATTTCTTCGCCGTAAATCTTGTAGTCTATTTCGTGTGCGTTCATTTTTATTATTTTAGGTTATCACTAGTTAGTTGGATCAGAATACAAAATGTTACAGCAACATAATAAAAAAACAATATCAGTTTCTCAATTTTACGGTCCATTCAAAATTAAAGGTAGAAACTACTATTCCGTCTTTATTTATCCCAACAGATTTCATCCAAAAGGTTTGCCCCTCTCCGGTAGCAATCGTTTGGTCTAATGCTTCTTTTATCTTATGCCCGTCCTCGCAGGTGAATGTAATTTTACCGGTCGCTTTTTTAGAGAAATTAGCATTATTACCGGCAACAAGCATGGAAATGCTTTCACTGCGTTCTCTAATCTGTGAACTAACCATAATCCCGGTACTAAGTTCGGCTGCCATCCCCTGAACAGCCCAGAACATAGATTTAAATGGGTTCTGATTAAACCATTTATGTCTTACGGTAACCACGGCTTTCTCTTCATCGAAAGATCTAAGCCGAACACCGGACCACCAGGCCGATGGTAATTTAAAAAAAGCAAAGACATTGAATTTACTGGGACTCAGGCTCATAAAAATAGAAATATATGGTAAAAGTAAGTATTCTATTTTAACTTATAAATGTTAATTATTTGTTAAATATTAGTACTATGTTTTGCATAATACCTTCTTTTAGCCATATATTTGCATAAGAAACTAATAGGCCATGACAGAGACATTGACAAAACACGAAAGAAATTTATCCGCAGTTATTCATGCATCCACGCTTAGCAAGTACTTTATTCCCTTTGGTAACTTTCTTTTGCCATTGGTTTTATGGATTGGAAATAAGAAGGAACACAACTTCGTGGACTACAATGGAAAGCAGGCTTTAAATTTCCAAATTAGCCTTTTATTGTATTCCATTATTCTGGGAATTATATCGGTTCCTTTCGTACTGGGATTTTTACCCAGCATTTTTGAAGGAGGGCTATTGGATATTCGAGATTACAATGAGTTCAATAATATCAATTTTCATTTTATAGGAGAAAACTTGCATTTAGGATGGTGGCTTTGGCCTATTGGAATTACAGGTCTGTTACAAGTTGCACTCTTTATTGTCAATATAGTTTACACAATTCTGGCAACCCTAAGAACAAATGAAGGACAGTATTTTAAATATCCAATAACGATCAATTTCATAAAATAATAAACAGCAGTAATCAAGCTGTATAACAGGAGTTATTCATCAATAAAAAAAGAGTTTATTTATCAATCATCATCAAATGAAAAACAAAAAAACGAACAGTTAACCAGATGCTGAATTAATCCGCGACAAGAGGAACAGCACAAAACAGAATTATGAAATTATGAACATAGAAAACACAAAAGCACAGATGCGAAAAGGAGTTTTGGAATATTGCATACTCTCCATTCTTCGAGGAGAAGATAAGTATGCTTCCGAAATTCTTGGAACCCTCAAGGATGCAAAAATGCTGGTAGTTGAAGGTACAATTTATCCCTTGCTAACCAGGTTAAAGAATGCCGGGTTGCTCAATTATCGCTGGGAGGAATCAACCTCTGGCCCACCCAGAAAATATTATGCACTTACGGAAACAGGTAAAGTGTTCCTGAAGGAATTGAACATTACCTGGGATGAACTCAGAGGAGCAGTTAATTTGGTTACCAATACTAAAAACAACTAACAATGAATAAAACAGTAAATATAAATCTCGCAAATATACTTTTTCACATAGATGAAAAAGCATTCAACAAATTACAGCGGTACCTGGAATCAATTAAGCGTTCATTTTCCGGTACGGCAGGAAGTGATGAAATCATTGCTGATATTGAAGCCAGGGTAGCTGAACTTTTCCAGGAAAAAATGGAAAACGACAGGCAGGTTATTACCCTCAAAGAAGTAGATGAAGTCATCAACATCATGGGACAGCCTGAAGACTATATGGTAGATGAAGACATTTTTGAAGATGAACCAAGAAAAAGTAGTGAATCACGGCCAAGAGTTAAAAAACTCTATAGAGATGTTGACAACAAATATATTGGTGGTGTGTGTGCCGGGCTTGAACATTATCTAGGGTTCGATGTCTTATGGATACGTCTAATTTTCATCGTACTTGGTATTTTCACAGGTTTTGGTTTTATTGCCTATATCTTACTCTGGATCTTAGTGCCGGAAGCTGCAACCACTTCTCAGAAATTGGATATGAGAGGTGAACCGGTTAACATAAGTAATATTGAAAAAAAAGTAAAAGAAGGTTTTGACGAGGTCGCAGATAGGGTAAAGAGTGTAGATTATGAAAAAGTAGGAAATAGAGTAAAAAGTAGTGGCAGGACTTTTTTTGATGCTCTTGGAGACATTATCATGTTCTTTTTCAAAGTTTTCGGAAAATTTATAGGGATATTATTAATCATAATAGGTGCCGCAACTTTAATTGGTCTCTTTATCGGATTATTCACGGTAGGAATTCTGGACATCGTACATATCCCAGGTGTTGATTTTTACGATATGGTGAATTCCACAGTTGCACCGGTTTGGTTGGTTTCACTACTCTCCTTTTTCGCAATAGGAATACCATTTTTCTTTCTGCTGTACCTGGGGTTAAAAATTCTTGTGAACAACCTTAAATCTATCGGAAACATTGCTAAGTTCTCTTTATTGGGATTATGGCTGCTCTCTATTATTGGATTGAGTGTCCTTGGAATTCAACAGGTATCGGCTCATGCTTTTAATGGAACAAGCACAGTTACAGAGGATTTGTATTTTCCTCAAGCCATTGATACTTTGCGTATTAGTCTACAATCCAGTGACCTATACGAAAATCAGGAAAACGTAGGAATAAATGGAATGACGGTTACCTATAACGAAAACGGAGATAAAATTTTATTTTCTGACGATGTAAGATTTGATATCAAAAAATCTGAAGATTCACTTGCACACATCCGTATTAGGAAGGACGCAGACGGAAGTTCTTTTACAAGCGCGAAAGATCGGGCAAGCAAGATTGATTACAATTATTCTGTTGAGGCTAATACCCTGTTACTCGATAATTTTCTTACAACAGATGTTAAAAATAAAGTTAGGGACCAGGAAGTCAGGTTAACTGTTTTTGTTCCCGCAAATAGTGTAATCCAATTGGATGAATCCGCTAAACGCCATATTGGAAGAATAACCCGCTACGACAAAGATATTTATAGAAGTGATATCATAGATTATCAGTGGCTTATGCAGGAGAACGGTGTATTAAAATGCCTGGATTGTCCTGAAGATATAGATAACGAAGACGATGATGAAAATGGCCGCATAATTATCAATGGGAATGGAGTAGATATTGACATTAAAGACGATGGGGATTCCTTTAAAATGAAAATTGATGAGGACGGAGTAAAGATCAAAACGAATGAGAATAACTAGAAGCTTACAATTCATCATTTGAATTCAACAATTGAGTAATTCATTTTCGTTATTTCTAATAGAAACATAGAATTTTATCAATCAAATTAAATCAGTAAACAATTAATCAAAACCCGTAAAATTTGGGTTCTTAAAAACGACAATCATGACAACATTAGCAAGAATTACAATCGCATTTATCCTGGCGCTATTTCTTTCCTCTTGTGCCTTTGACATAAATTTTGGAGACGGTAAAAAAGGAAATGGAGTTATAGCCAAAGACCGAAGAGAGGTTACTGAAGAATTTACCGTTGTATCTGCCTCAGAAGGCCTGGACGTATATGTTACTCAGGCTAAGGAATTTGAAATTTCAGTAGAAGCCGACGAAAATATTATTGACCTTATTGGAACAGATATCCGGGATGGTAAATTAAAAATCCATGCCATTGAAAATATTGGCAGAGCAACAAAAAAAATATATGTCTCTTTGCCCGACATTACCGGACTGGAATCTTCAAGCGGTGCTGATTTAGTTGGGAAGAGTGTTATTAAATCTGATAAAATATCATTGAATGCCAGTAGTGGCTCGGATCTGCGCGTAGAATTAAGTGCCGATGAAGTTGATGCCAATACAAGTAGTGGGGCGGATATTAGATTATCCGGTGAAGCCAATATGTTATATGCCAATGCCAGCAGTGGTTCAGATATTAAAGCCAGAGATTTTAATGTACAAACCTGCCGTGCCGATGCAAGCAGCGGAGCAGATATTTCTGTTAATGTATCTGAATCTCTAACTGCTGACGCCAGCAGCGGTGCTGATATTTCCTATACCGGAGAAGCAAAAGTTCAAATGAAGAAATCTGTTTCCGGAAACGTTCATAAAAACTAGGACGAGTTAGTCAGTATTAAACACCATACATTTTCTTAAGCATTATTATTTTAACCCCGGTATTCTTACCGGGGTTTTATTTCGTCATATATGGGATTTATTTATATTCGTATTAAACAATTGATTAATGAATCTCAATCTAAAAAAGTACACTTTAACCTTAAAACATACCTTTAGTATTTCAAGGGAATCTCATGATTCACAAGATACTTTAATAGTTTCTCTCTCGTCTGAAAATTGTACCGGCTACGGTGAAGCAACTTCTAATCCGTATTACGGTATTAGCTGTGAAAGTATGATCTCTGAAATAGAGGGAATTCGCCGGGAAATAGAGTCCTACAATTTTCATGATGCTGAAGATTTTTATTCATTTATTGCTTCTAGGGGATTGAGCAATTTTGCCTTATGTGCTTTAGATCTCGCGGCGCATGACCTCTATGGTAAAATCATTGGAAAACCACTGTATGAGATTTGGGGTACTTCTATTGAAAATTATCCTGTTACCAATTATACGATTGGTCTGGATACTGTAGATAAAATGGTCGCAAAAATAAAAGAAAAGCCCTGGCCCATTTACAAAATTAAGTTAGGAACGGATAATGATGTGGCCATTATTAAAGAGTTACGCAAACATACAAATGCTATTTTCAGGATTGATGCCAATTGTGCCTGGACCGCGAACGAGACTATTCACAATGCGCCCTTGTTAAAAGACCTGGGTGTAGAGTTTTTAGAACAGCCTCTAAAGGCCGATGATTGGGAAGGGATGGAAAAAGTAATTCACCAAAGTGTTCTTCCGGTAATTGCTGACGAAAGTTGCATAGAAGAGGGCGACGTAGGGAAATGCTGGCTCCATTTTAATGGTATAAATATTAAATTGACTAAATGCGGGGGACTGACGCCGGCTTTGCGAATGATAGATAAAGCCAGGGAACTAGGTTTGAAAGTCATGGTAGGGTGCATGACGGAATCTACCGTTGGGATTTCTGCCATTGCCCAGCTATTGCCGAAATTAGATTATGTAGATATGGATGGGGCAATGCTATTAGCCGAGGATATTGCAGCGGGGGTTCAAATTAAAGAAAAAGGCCGTGTTATTTTTCCTGAAATAAATGGCAGCGGAATAGAATTATTCAAATGACCTCTTATATACATTCTTTTCCGGGCCGCGAAATTGTAATTGAGCAGAAGAAATTTCTTTACTTCGGTGGAACCAGCTATTTTGGGTTGCAAACTGATAGGGAATTCCAGAGTATTTTTATCGCAAACATCAAAAAATATGGTATCAGCTACGGTGCTTCCAGAAAGTCCAATGTTCAGCTATCGATTTATAGAGAAGCGGAAACTCATCTTTCTAAATGGGTGGGCAGTGAAGACTGTGCAGTCCTATCATCAGGATATCTTGCGGGGCAATTAATTTGCAGCTTATTCAGTGGAAAGCAATATCAGTTGTTTTATACACCAAACAGTCATTCTGCCCTTTACCAATCCAAAATTAAACCCTATATCACTTATTCGGCTTTGAATATTGCTTTAAAGGACCATCTGTCATCAAACAAAGAGGCAACACCAGTTATTCTATTAGATACCATAGATTTCTCAGGCTACAACTATCCGCAATTTCAAGGGTTAACATCGTTGCCGCTAAATAAATGTATACTAGTGGCAGATGATTCACACGGCATTGGACAAATAGGCCCCGGCAATAGTGGTGTTTTCCAAATTCTCTCGAATTTCAAACCCAAAGAGCTATTAATTTGTTGTTCTTTGGGTAAAGCCTTAGGTATAGATGCAGGCGCAATCTTTGGCTGCAGGCACAGATTAAAAGAAGTAATTAAAACGGATTTTTACGCCGGAGCTTCACCCCCATCACCTGCAAGTATGGCCACTCTAATACAGGCTGAAGAGATATATAAATCTAAAAAAAGGACATTGGATGGTACTACGGTTTTTTTCTTAAATCTTATAAATGATCGAAAGAAATTTACCTTTATACAAGGATTCCCGGTATTTGGTTATTCCGATCCTGAATTAACCAAATTTCTGTACAATAACGGAATTATTGTGACCGATTTCAATTATCCCTCAGAAGAAGCCAGCTTAAAAAGCAGGATAGTATTAACTGCCTTACATACTGAGAAAGACATAATAAAAATTACCTCACTTATTAATTCTTTTTACGATTAATATTTAGACTAAAGGCCGGCCATTTACAATTCATAATTTAATCCCTGATATTCTGTTGGTTTTACAAAAAAATTTGTAACTTTTAAGATATCTTTAAGAATAACTATTTAAAACACAAAACCATGAAAAAATTTCTTGGATTAGTTTTATTGATGATGATTTTGGTCACGGCTACTTCAACCACATCTTTAAAACCTAACACTATGCATACCATGGAAGGAACCTGGGAACTGCAAAGCTTTTATAACTATGATGGACAGGAAGTAACAGATACTGCCAAAATACAAGAAGGTTACAGACAGGTAAAAATGTATTATGATGGGAAAGTAATGTGGTCACGCACAGATCCGAACGATACCATTGGCAGGTTTGGTTACGGTTCCTATAGGATAACTGACACCGATTTAATAGAAACGATTGAATACGGGGATTATCACATGATGAAGGCCTTAGATACTTTACGCGAATTCACATTTGAATTAGTTTTGAAGGATAACACCTATAGTCAGATATCAATTGATGCCGATGGCAACAGGACTTTCTCCGAAAATTACAAAAGAATAAATTAGGATCTGGTTTCTCCGGAAAATAAAAAGACCGCTATGTTTTAGCGGTCTTTTTATTTTAAAAGCAAATGGATTGCCTGTTAAATCAGGATACTTCCTGAGGAGTTTCAATGGTTGCCAAATAACGTTCCGCATCCAATGCTGCCATACAACCCGTTCCTGCTGCTGTCACCGCTTGTCTGTATTCCTTATCCTGAACATCACCACTGGCAAAGACTCCTGGCCTGCTGGTTTTAGTAGATTTACCATGTGTTATTAGATAGCCTGTTTCATCCATCTCTAACTGACCCTTGAAAATTTCTGTATTGGGTTTATGACCTATGGCAACAAAGAATCCTGTAATAGGAATTTCTTCTTTTTCACCTGTTTTATTATTCACGATACGTAAACCTTCAACAACCTGCTCGCCCAATACTTCATCCACTTCCGAATTATATCGCAGATCAATGTTTGGCAAACTGTTTACTCTATGTTGCATAGCCTTAGAGGCTCTCATAAAATCCTTTCGAACCAACATGGTAACTTTATTACAAATGTTTGCAAGATATGAAGCCTCCTCAGCGGCTGTATCACCACCTCCTACTATTGCTACATCTTGTCCTTTGTAAAAAAATCCATCGCAAACCGCACAGGCCGATACACCGCCTCCGCGCAAACGCTGCTCACTGGGAATATTTAAATATTTTGCAGTTGCACCTGTAGAAATAATAACGGTTTCTGCCTCAATTACTTTAGAATCATCTATGGTTACTTTGTGAATCCCGCCAACTTCATTACTGAAATCAACCGCAGTAGCCATTCCTATTCGGACTTCTGTTCCAAAGCGTTCTGCCTGTTGCTGCAACTGCACCATCATTGTAGGTCCGTCTATCCCTTCAGGGTAACCGGGGAAATTATCCACTTCCGTGGTGGTTGTTAATTGCCCTCCGGGCTCCATCCCGGTATACATAATTGGTTTCAGATCTGCTCTGGCTGCATAAATAGCAGCCGTATAACCTGCAGGACCTGAACCAAGTATAAGTGTTTTTACACGTTCAATTTTTTCTGACATGATTAAATATTAAACTATAATTATTATGCCATAAAAGTAGGATTTTCAAGATAAACCTTACTTTAAAAGTTATAAAAAGTTATTATAATTATTAAAGTTTATCATTGCTGTCTTTCTCATATAATTCAAATCAACTTTTGAATAATAATCAAAGTATTTACCTAATCCTTTATACCAAATTTGGATAAAATATCTTCCATTAAACACCATTTTGTGAATGATGACTGTAAGAGGTTTACACCAACGAAGGCAGTAAACCATAACCAATTAATGTTTACGTAAATGGCCAGCATTAAGCTAATTAGAACAAAGGTTCCGGCTACAGCCCTAACAATTCTGTTTTTCATACTTATTATATTTTATATTGATCTTTCTATGGGAACTACAATCGCTTTTATGGGATTGTTGGTTACCAGATTTTTATTAAACTCTTCAATCAAACTAAAGATAACATCTATTTTATCATCTTCTGTAAAAGAGAAAAAAAGACTGGACTCTACCCCCCCCTTAACTGTCGGAAACCATTTTGAGCTCATTAACAGGGATGCCTGTTGTTTATATCCATCTATTTCCGAACCGCTAAAACTCTCTATTTTGGCTTTTTTAAAAAGCCGCAGAATGTCTTCATCAAACTGATCTACAACGGTAACGATTAGTAATTTCATATTTTGTGATTTTTACGTTCTATCAAATAATATACGAGTGGTACAACCAGCAGCGTAAGTACTGTTGAAGCAATAGTTCCTCCCATTAATGAAATTGCCAAGCCCTGAAAAATAGGGTCAAAAAGAATGACAAAGGCACCAATTACGACAGTACCGGCGGTTAAGAGTATGGGAGTTGTACGAACTGCGCCTGCGTCAATAACCGCTTGTTTTAAAGGAATACCTTCTGCCACACGAAGGTTTATAAAGTCTATAAGCAGTACGGAATTTCTTACCATTATTCCCGCCAATGCTATCATTCCAATAAAAGAAGTAGCTGTAAAAAATGCATCTAAC
Source organism: uncultured Eudoraea sp. (assembly GCF_947490415.1). Lineage (GTDB taxonomy): Bacteria > Bacteroidota > Bacteroidia > Flavobacteriales > Flavobacteriaceae > Eudoraea. The sequence continues at coordinate 604,459 of NZ_CANLGX010000002.1, read as the reverse complement.
AACCAATGGCCCAGAACAATTCCCACCAAAGAAAGTGGAATTGCCACCATCATCACTATGGGTGCCTTAAAATTTTGAAACCACCCTACTATTAAAATATAGATAATGACAATAACCCCAAGAAATGCAATTCCCAAATCCCTGAATACCTCCAATGTAACTTGCCACTCTCCATCCCATTTTATAGTGTAATCATCTTCAAAATCTGGTTGTTTAATGTATAGTTCTTCAAGCTTATATCCTTCCGGAATATCTATTTCCTTTAATTTATCACTCATTCCCAGGATAGCATAAACCGGGCTCTCCAATTCCCCAGCCATATCAGCAACCACATAAACCACCCGTTTTTGATTTTTTCTATAAATGCTTTTGGCAGTAAAGGTTTTATTAATATCCGTTAAATCCCCTATGGTATTCATAGTTGCCATTTTTGATTTAACCTTGAGTTGAGAAATATCATTGATGGTGGATTTCTCTTTTTCGTCCAGGGCAAGTATCAGGTCTACCTGGTTGGATGCATCTTCATCATACAAGTTGGTTATGGCTCTTTCAGAAAGGGCCAAATTTAATGTTTGCGTAATTTGCTGTGGTGTCACACCATAAAGCATAGCCTTTTGCTTATCTATGATGAATTCATACTCGGTTTGGTCTGCTTCTACCATCCAATCCACATCCACCACATCTTTGGTATTGTTTAACAGGCTCCGTACCTGATTGGCGACAGCAATCTGCTCTTCATAATCCGGTCCATAAATTTCTCCTACGATGGTTGATAAAACAGGTGGTCCCGGTGGTACTTCCACCACTTTTACGTTCGCATTATATTTTAGTCCGATTTTTCTAATTTCAGGGCGCAGAAGGCTTGCAATCTGATGACTTTGAGCACTTCTTTCGTGTTTATCTACTAAGTTTACCTGGATATCAGCAACATTGCTACCGCTCCTGAGATCATAGTGTCTTACCAGTCCATTAAAGGTGATAGGGGCTGAAGTTCCTACATAACTTTGATAATTAATAACCTCAGGACGGGTAGATAAATACTGGGAAATTTCTTTTGCAACAACAGCAGTCCTTTCAAGTGTTGTACCTTCAGGCATGTCTATGACCACCTGAAATTCGTTTTTATTATCGAAAGGCAGCATTTTTACAGCAACCGTTTTGGTAAAGAACATGGCTACCGAAGCCAATAACAAAATGAAAGTTATTCCCAGAAATATCCAGCGTATTTTTTTATTTTCCAACAAAGGTTTTTCAAATCTCTCGTAGATCCTATATATAAAAGTTTCCTCTAGTTGTTTCTCTTCTTTTTTCTTTCCCTTTTTTTCCTTTTCACGCAGAAAAATAAAACCGAGGTAAGGAGTAATTGTAAGTGCCACAAACAAGGACAATATCATTGCTATCGATGCTCCAATTGGCATTGGGGACATATATGGGCCCATTAATCCTGAAACAAAAGCCATTGGTAAAACCGATGCAATTACCGTAAAAGTTGCCAGAATTGTTGGGTTTCCAACTTCATTTATGGCGTAAAGTGCAGCTTGTTTGAACGGCAAACGCTTCATTTTAAAATGCCGGTGCATGTTCTCTGCAATAATTATGGAATCATCAACCACTATTCCTGTTACAAACACCAGAGCGAAAAGAGTTATTCTATTAAGCGTATAGTCCAGCATATAATAGCTGAGTAATGTAAGGGCAAATGTAATTGGGACTGATAAAAACACCACCAAACCACCTCGCCAACCCATGGCTAACATAACCACAAATGTGACCGCAATGATTGCGCCTATAAGGTGCATAAGTAATTCTGATACTTTTTGAGAAGCAGTTTCTCCATAATTTCGGGTAACTTCCACATGTACATCTGACGGAATCAGATTTTGTTTCAGATGATCTACTTTTTTCAGGATAACATCCGAAATCTTCATTGCATCTGCTCCCTTTCGTTTGGCTATGGAAATGGTAACAGCCGGATATTCAGAATTATACAGTCGGGCATTTTCGCTTGCCTGGCCAAAACCAAGAGAGACATAATTTTTGGGCAATTCAGCTCCATCATGTATTGCCGCAATTTGTTTAAGGTATATTGGTTTATTTTGTTGAACGCCTACTACCAAATTTTCAACATCCTCTGTAGTCTCCAAAAATCTTCCGGTGGTTACGGTGAACTCTGTATCATATTTATCAAAACTACCACTGTTTAGCTGGCTATTGTTGGCCTTTATCATCTGGGCAACAGAAAGAAAATCAAGGCCGCTTTCTGCCATCTTGTTTTTGTCGAGTACTACCCTTAATTGCCTGTTCCTGCCACCAATTTTTTGGATAGCTGAAACATCATTTATCTTTTCAATTTCGTCAGTAACCTCCTGTGCAATCTGCTTCAATTGGTAATCATCGTAACTCTCACTCCACAAGGTTAACCCCAGCATTGGCACGTCATCAATGGCCCTGGTTTTCACCAAAGGAAAAGTCACGCCCTGTGGCATGATATCCATATGCTTATTAATCTCATTATAGAGTTTAACAAAAGACCGCTCAATATCCTCCCCCACATAAAACTGCACAATAACCATGGCCTGTTCATTCATGGAAGTAGAATAAACATATTCAACCCCTTTGATATTGGAGATAAGTTTTTCCAGAGGCTTTACCACCCTTGACTCAACTTCGGTAGGGCTGGCTCCCGGGTATCCCACAAAAATATCAGCAATGGGAACATCAATCTGAGGTTCTTCCTCCCTTGGAATTAAAAAGGAGCTGTATACTCCAATGATCATAAAAACTATCATTAGGAGCACTGTTAACTTTGATCCTATAAATGACTTTGCAATTTTCCCTGCTAATCCTTCTTTCATATTTTTATTATTGCTTTATGAACTTCTTTTCTTGGTGGGTGGTAAATAAACCTAACCCGGATCTATTGTATAGATATTTTAGCCCCGTTATATAATTTTCCATTTGCTGAAACAATAAAACTTTCATCTGCTGTTAAGCCGGATAAAACCTCAACCTTATCACCATAGGTCCGTCCTAAACGAAGCCATCTGAGAAGGGCGGTGTTACTCTCGCTTACGGTATATACTCCGGATAATTGACCTTTTTGAACAACTGCCTCAAGTGGTATTAAAGTTGCTCCTGATTGATTTTCGCCTGCTATAGGAAATTTGACTGTGGCATACATCCCGGATAGGATAGGCGCGCTTGTTTCCGATAAGGACACTTTAACATGATACTGACCACCTGTGTTTTTAGATGAGCTACTTACCTCAATAACTTCACCCGGGACATTCTCATTCAAAGTATTTAAACTTACCTGCACTTCCATGCCCTGTTTGATTTTTGTTATTTCAGATTCGGGAACTAAAGTGAGTACCTGATATTTCCCGGGAGCTTCTACTTCAAGAAGAGGCTTTCCAGGATTTGCCATATCACCGGGGTTTATGAACTTATTGGTTACTACTCCGTTAAAAGGAGCGCGAATATCTGCATAAGAAAATTGTGCATTTACTTCATTTTTCATTTGCCTTGCGCCCTCCAGTCTCGCTTTGGCCATATTGAAATTAGCAGTTATATCATCCAGCTCCTTTTGTGAAGCGCTATTTTCGTTAAACAAAGCGGTAAACCTTTTCAGGTCTTTTTCTGAATTGTTATAGGCTGCTGTAGCTTCAGCAATTCCGGCATTTACCTGGGCAAGCTTCGCAGACAGTTCCGTGTTGTTGATGCTCAACAAAAGTTGTCCTTTAGTAACCTTATCCCCTATCCTGACATGAATCTTGTCTACATGGCCCATGATACGGGTGCTTAAGTTGGCACTTTTGACGGCTTCTATCGTTCCACTGGTGGAAATCATATTCGGGCCATCAATCTCACCAACCATTCTTACGGTTACAGGAATAACAAGCTCATTTGCCTGTTGCTCTTTCTTCTCTTTAGTACTGCAACTCCAGACAAGAAGTATCAGAAGTATCACGTATAATTTTTGCATATTTCGGTTTTTATTCTTCATTATTTAATTATTCCTTTGTTAAAAATTCCATGTAGGCCACAGCAGAATTATGCTGAAAAATGGTAAAATAATATTCCAGTTGTTTCTGAGCATATTGCGTTTCAGCTAAGAGCAGATCCGTCGTTTTTTCCAAACCTTGTGCAAAACGATTGCTGCGAATTCTGAGTGCTTCTTTGGATTGATTTAAAGCCAGGGTGGTAAGCTCCAGATTATTTTTGGTATCCTGAAGCATCCGTCTCGCTTTGTTGAGTTCTAGCTGACTTTCTGATTTGTATTGCTCTAATTCCAATGTGGCTTTTTCAAACTCTGCTTTACTTTTATGGGCTTTACCAAACCGTTTAGTCCCGTTCAGGATGTCCCATCTCAATTCCGCCCCAAAAAGATAGCCGCTGGCACTTCCGCGAAACACCTGTTCATCATGTAATTCGTAGGTCCCAAAGGCATTCAATTTTGGTAAAAAACTCATTTTATCCGACCTATATGTTTGGTAATAGGCCTCTTTAGCTGATTCCATTGCCAAAATATCCTTTCTATTCTCCGATACATTTTCCAAAGAAAATTGGTTTGCAAAAACCTTGAGTGAATCGGCTGGGACCATTATCTGGTAGGTGGAGTCATTCATCATAACCGACAAGTAATTGGAGGCATTTTGAATATTACTCTTTGCATATTGCAGTTGATTATCAATTTCTGTAACTCGCACTTCCACCGCCAGTACATCAGATCGTTGAAGGTATCCCTGTTTGAAACTGTTGTCTGCAAGCCTTTTGTTTTCCATAGCAGCCACTTTTGTTTGTTCCAAAACTTCTACTGTTTTGTATGCCAGCTGTAACTGCATGTATGCTTTTTCAACCTCTAGCATCATGTAATCCCGCGTGCGCCCCGATTGGTATTCCGAGGCTGTCAATTTGGCTTTTGCTGCTTTGCGCTGGTAGAAACCATCAAAATTCAACAGGGGTTGTTGAATCTCAAACCGGGTTGCATAATCTTCAATTTGACTTGGGTTATTCAGGCGGTCCGGATTAAAATCGGCTTGTGTTACAATTTGCTGATTTAATTTAACACCAAAAGCCATCAACGGATTGTTAGTGGCTATGCCTGTATGTGAAAGACTAATATTGGGCAATAGTACGGCATTGGTTTGCCTAAAATCACCCTCAGCAGCCATAATATCTTTTTCTGTGATTTTTAAGGTTGAATTGTACTCCATCACCCTGTTCATTACCTCCCCCTTGGTAATAAGTACGTCTTTTTGAGCATTTATAAAAAAAACGCTCAACATGATCAGTATTTGTAGTGTATTCTTCATCAACTAATTATTTTGAAGCAAAATTAAGCTTAGAAGAAAGTGCAAACGGTAACCTATGTTACTGAAATATGGTAACTTATGTTACAGAGTATGCAAGCAGATTATCCTGAGATGATTAAAAAGAAATTAAAGTTTGGTTCCGTAAGCAAGATCCCCGGCATCGCCCAATCCGGGAATGATATATCCTTTGGCGGTCAATTCATCATCAATAGTAGCAATCCACAAGTGCGTATTATCCGGGAAAACACTTTTCACATATTCTATCCCTACTTTAGAACCAATAACAGAAATAATATGTATCTGTTTAGGTTGACCATGGTTTTTTAAGGCATTTAATACATTCTCTAGAGTCTTACCGGTTGCCAGCATAGGGTCTGTTAATATGAGTGTTTTACCCCCCAAAGCCGGAGCAGCAAAATATTTAACGATTACATCAAATTCGTTGCCTCCTGCCGGATGATGCCTGTAGGCAGAAATAAAAGCGTTCTCAGCTTTGTCAAAATAATTCAAAAGTCCACGATGTAAGGGCAAACCCGCCCTTAAAACAGAACACAAAACCAGGTTGTCTAATGGCAATGCCATGGCTTTATGGCCAAAGGGTGTTTGAACTGTACTTACCTTATAATTTAGAGTTTTGCTTAATTCATAACAAAGGATTTCACCAATCCGTTCAATATTCCTTCGAAAACGCATGGAATCCTTTTGAATTTTTATATCCCTAAGTTCTGCGACGAATTGATTTAGCAAGGAGTTTTCAGCTCCAAAATTATGAATGATCATTCATTTTATGATTTACCTTAAAGATACATTTTTTAGGATTTAAACCAGTAACTTATCCCGGCTGACCAATAGAAAACCGGCTTAAGATCTTCTGTCACTATAGTATCTTCATTGATTATAGTAGCGCTGCTTTGAGGGAATGCCATCATGGGGTAGAATGAAAAGATAAAATGTTTGAAATTGTAATGTAATGGAATCTCTATCTCCATATTCAGAACATTAAATTTTTGAACTTGTTCAATATTAATCATATTGGAATCTACCGTTCCGGAACCTGTATTAGCCATGCCTTTGCCTTTTCTGTTTCCCAGGCGACTGCTATTATAGTACTGCTGATAAAAATATTGTGTTCCGGCATACAAAGAAATACTGGGGTTAATCATTAGATTTTTATTCTTAGTGTAAAAAATACGGTTGATCATCAACCCGGTAATAAAATCTGTGGAACTGCCATCATTGAAATAACTACTTAAAGAGAGTGTGGTTTCCAGCATCCCGAAATCATAGCCTACAATACCTGTCAGACTGCCGGTTACTGATGACATCACATTGTTACTTTCCGCATTGAAAAAGTAAGCCGTCCCTGAAATACCGCCGCTAAAGTTGTTTGAATTGAAGATGTAACCCGCACTGAATAAAATAAGGTCAACCCCACTGGCTTGAGATCCTGTAAGGAAGGATAAGGACGCATCAGCGAAAAAGCCTGATTTATTATAATACCCCAGAGAAGGGAACAGATAAGGGGCGGCAATAGAATCGCGCCTGCCCATAAAAACATAATCATTAACATAACTAACATCTGCCAAAAAATAGGAAAAATCCTCATTAACAATATCATTAGTGGTTTTAACAGGGTCTTGCCCTATAAGAACTATAGGGATAATTGAAAATAAAAAAAAATTCAAAATAAGTCGAATCTTCATTTTGGATTACTTTAAATAAAGGGCCCCCGAATTGAACAGGAGCCCTCTATAATGTTTATTTTTTGCTTATTTTTTTCTTTTTCGCAGTAGGCTTATTTACACCTTTTTTTATCATCTTTTTTTGAGGGGCCATATTTTTTTGGATGATCATTTTTCGATACTGATACATATTACTAAACATTTGACCATCAGCATTCAGGCATTCTCCATCCTTCAGTTGTAATCTTTTTTGATCTCTTGTTTGAAAACTTCCATCAGGGTTCACTACAACTCCATTTCCAAGGTCCAGACTTTCTTGTAAACGTTGCTGCGTCTGATTTCTTACCACATACATATCTCCGTCAACCAAAGTATATTGGACTCTATTTTGATTTCGTTCCCGAATTTGATCCTGGGTTAAACCTTTATTCTCCTGACCTACTTTATAGCGGTATTGATATTCATTCCGATATTTGATACCATCACCATCTAAACATTCCCCATTTTTCAGTTTCAGGCGGTCACCATCCGCGGTTTCATAGGTGCCGTCTGGAGACACCACAGATCCGTCTGCTAAGGTCTGTCTATCTTTAAGGCGCATTTCTGCCCTATCTCTTAATTCTAACATTTCGCCATTAACCATAACCAATTTGGTACGGTCTTGATCCTGAATTCTATCCTGATCTCTTTCCTGGGCCGTGAGCGCCATAGATCCTAAAACTATAAGCGCCAATAAAACTAAATTTCTTTTCATGGTATTGAGATTTAATATTAATAAATAATGTTACAAACTTATAAGACTAAAACAACCAGGGCAATGACCATAGTCATGCAACCTTAATAAATACAGGGGTTTTGTGCAACATATGTTACATTCAGAAAAATTTTTCTATAAAATTTAGGAAGTATCAAATTTCGGATATTTACGGATTCCATATATCTTATTTTAAAAAGATTCGAGTTCTTTATGTGCATTAACCATGCTCCTATTTTCCTCAAAAATTACATGATTCCTTAAATATATTTTACTAATATTTGAAGTATAGTAACATTTGTTACACTTACGTTATTAAATAAATTCTTAATTTAGAATCTTTAGAAATAAACTGAATAATGAAAAGACGAAACTTTGTTAAAAAGGCGACTATAGGCACCATGGCCTCTGTAATAGGAGCGGATATTGTATTTGGTTCGGTTATGCCCGAAGGCTACAAACCACTAGCCTTCCAGGACCCCGACCCCTTCAAAATGTTTGACAAGGATAAAGGGATGGTCGTGCTAAACGACAAACCCTGGAATATTGAAGCAAAGGCTCACCTTTTGGATGATAAAATAACGCCTAACAAGTTTATGTTTATTCGAAACAATGGATTAATCCCGGAAAACATAGATGCTAACAGTTGGACCTTAACATTCGATGGAGAGTCCGTAAGGCAAGAGAAAACCTATACCCTGGCAGAGTTAAAATCAAAATTTCCGCAGTATACCTACCAATTAACCCTGGAATGTGGCGGTAATGGCCGAAGTGAATTTGACCCGCCCGCAAAAGGAAATCAATGGACAATTGGGGCGGTTTCCTGTGCTACCTGGACCGGAATAAGGCTAAAAGATGTTTTGGAAGATGTTGGAATAAAAGATGACGCAGTTTACATTGGATATCACGCTGCGGATTTACATTTAAGCAGGGATCCGGGGAAAGAGCCAATTTCCCGTGGCGCCCCGATGATAAAGGCTCTGCAGGAGGAAACCTTACTGGCTTTTAAAATGAACAACGAGGACATTCCTTTAGCCCATGGTTACCCTTTAAGGCTGATTGCCGGGGGCTGGCCGGCTTCAGTTTCCGGGAAATGGGTAAATAGAATAAGTATTCGAAATAAGGTACATGATGGCACCAAAATGACCGGCGATGCGTATAGGGTGCCTTGTAATCCTGTAGCTCCGGGCGAAAAGGTTAAAGAAGAGGATATGTGCATTATTGAATCTATGCCTGTAAAATCATTAATAACCTATCCGAAATCGGGGGCTATGATTAATAAAGGTAAAAAACTGGACATCCGGGGACATGCCTGGGCCGGAGAGCTTGAAGTAGTAAAAATGGAATATTCCATAGATTTTGGTTCCACCTGGCAGCCCTGTCCAATAGAAAAACCGGCAAACAGATTGGCGTGGCAACATTTTAATGCTTCAATAGACTTTCCAAAAGAAGGTTATTATGAAGTTTGGGCTCGGGCCACGGATTCCAACGGTATAAGTCAACCCATGCTATTACCAGGCTGGAATCCAAAGGGTTACCTTAATAACGCATGCCATAGAATTGCAGTAAAGGTTACATAAATGCAGGAGCACTCTAAGTTCAAACAACAAGTAAAAGCCATCTATAGACTTATGGCGGGCTTATTCGGCTTATTCATTGTAGCTGCAATCGGAATCCTGTTTTTGTTATCTAACCCTGATTGGACCAGGAAAAAGGCAACAGAAGTTGAGCCGGAATATGTTTCTATCCAGGAATCAGATGATTTTGACAAGATTGAAAATGGCATACATGTCAGAACCGGTCTTATAGAAGCTGATGGCTTAATGACAGTGGTGAATAATTGTACAAATTGCCATTCTGCAAAACTAGTCACCCAAAATAGAATGAATGAGGAACGCTGGATTGCGACCATCAGGTGGATGCAGGAAACACAAAATTTATGGGATTTGGGAAATAATGAAGCAATAATTGTAAACTATCTGGTGACTAATTACCCGCCTCAGAAAAAAGGAAGACGTGAAGTATTGTCAGATATTGAATGGTATGAGCTCAAAGATTAGTATATATGCGGTTTTGTTTATTTTGCTACTATCCTGCAAGGGAATCAATGAAAAACAAAACCTTGTCATTACAAATTATGCTTCCACGGAACATCTTATTGAAGCAAAAGAATTAATAAAAATTTTGAACGACGAAAATATAAAAATAGTTGATTTCAGAAATCCTGAGGATTATAAGACAGGACATATTTATGGTTCTTTAAATATATGGCGAACAGATGTTTCTGATAGTTCATTTCCATATATAGGAATGCGAGCCGGTAAGAAAAATATTGAACTTCTTTTCGGCGAATTAGGAATTGATAATAATGATCTTATTGTGGTCTATGATGATAAGGGCTCACCTGATGCTATGCGTTTATGGTGTTTATTAAAAAACTATGATTTTGATTCGGTGAAGATATTAAATGGTGGATTAAAGAGCTGGGAAAGTGTGGGTGGAAAACTTACAACAGATCCCTTCTCATATAACCCTACCCAATTTTATCTTCCTGAAAAAAGTAGTAAAAATTTGTGGATTGATAAAGACGAACTAATGGATTTAATAAGCGATGATAGTAAAAATGTTATTCTTATTGATACCCGTAGTTCTGAAGAATACAAAGGAATCCATATAAAAAAAGGAGCCTCAAAAGGAGGAAGAATTCCAAAAAGTATCCACATAGATTGGGCAGATTCGGTTGATCTCGAGGGCAGTAAAAAGTTCAGGTCCATTGAGGAATTGCAAAAGATTTACAAGGGTTTGGAAATGGGTTTAAAAGATACGATTATTGTTTATTGTCATACTGGTTACAGATCATCTTTGACTACCTTTGTATTAAGAGAATTGATGGGATTTGAAAATGTCTGGAACTATGATGGATCCTGGGTGGAATGGAGTTATTTTGACGAATTACCTTATGAAAAAGATAGTATAATATTATAAAACTAAATAATTATGGAAAAATATATTGATGCATTTGTTTCGGCTTTTTCGGGGAGTGTAAATTGGACCTGGAAGTCTATTATTTTTGATGTTCCCTGGTATACGAACTATTTTTGGGGACTGGTGGTAATTTCATTAGCAGTTTGGATTCTGGAAATTCTTTTTCCATGGCGGAAGGACCAATCTATTTTTAGAAAAGACTTTTGGTTGGATGCTTTTTATATGTTCTTTAATTTTTTCATGTTCGCTATTGCGATTAGCGGATTCTATAATTTATTAGAAGCATTATTCAGCGATCTTGGAATTACATCTAAAAGTCTTGCTATAGTAGATATTTCCCTATATCCCATGTGGCTACAATTACTTTTGTTTTTTATTGTTTTAGATTTTGTTCAATGGTTTACTCATATCCTGCTTCACAAGTATCATTTCTTATGGAATTTTCATAAAGTGCATCATTCTGTGAAGGAAATGGGCTTTGCCGCCCATCTGCGCTATCATTGGATGGAGAATATCTTATACAAGCCCCTAAAAGTTTTCGGGGTAATGATTCTGGGCGGATTTGAACCAGAGCAGGCATATGTGGTTCATTTTCTTGCTATTGCCATTGGTCATTTAAATCACTCCAATATTAAAATTACCTATGGCCCATTGAAGTATATTTTAAATAATCCGGTTATGCATCTTTACCATCATGTAAAGGCTTTACCTGAAGGGAGATATGGTATTAATTTTGGAATCAGTTTAAGTCTCTGGGATTATATTTTTAAAACCAATTATGTTCCAGAAGACAGCGGAACGATAGAACTTGGTTTCCCCGGAGATGAAAAATTTCCACATGATTTTGTGCATCAGGAATTATATGGCTTTGGGAAACCTAAGGATGACCAATAAGGAAAATTTCATTTAATTATTTTCTTTAAAACTTATGGCCCAGATTCCTCTGACCTCGTTGTCATGATAATCCCGGGCCATATCTTTTGGATAGAGTTTATCCAGGATGGCTAAAGTAGATGTTGCGATCTGCTCTTCTGACACTCCATGGCACTGAAGGCACATGGCGTTTGTTGTAATTGGATAATAAAAGTCTATCTGACCATCCCTTATGTCCAAAATTGGATCTACAGCCTTACCTGACACCAGCTTTTCTTTAAAGTCCGCTATAAAAGTTAACTCCTTTTCATTGGCTCTGTTTAAAGGGTTTCTGGGCTTATCAGTAACACGCCTTATTGTAGCCCCTTTCGCTAAAGATATACTGTCTGTTAGTGGAAGTGCATTTATATTACAAAATTCAACTGCGCCATCCGGACCTTTTTCAGTAATAGCCTGCACTAATTTCTTACCTAATGCACCCTTTGCTTCAGCCGCGTACTTCTGACCTAACTTCTTATATTTATTAAGGGTGTCTATGGATGCTTTTCCCATATGTTTACACTGCCCCTGATCTTTGCCCATACAATTTCCGGAGCATTCACCCATTACCTTTCTTTTCCCCATTCCCTTTCCTTTACCCTGACCTTTACCTGTATGGGATTGGAACCAATCCGGTGTATCTATCTCATTATCATATAGATATTCCGCAATTTGTGTAATTGTCTCTTCCGGAAAGGATTGATATGGCATTATTCCAAATTTTCTTAAGGCCCCTGGCATTCTCGAATTTTTCTCACTGGGATCTTTCACCCAGGACATGATGTCCTTAACAAATTGGTCTCTTGAAGTTGTTGCTTTGAGATAGTGTTTCTTAACTGCGATCATTGGGGGTGCTATCATTTCGTTCTGCGCAGTCTCAGGATTATGACAGGTGTAGCATTGTTTTTCCAATAAAATTTTTCCCGGATGAGTGTTATCAGCCGACGGGATACTTGGAGAATTCTCATTAATGACCTGAAGGCTGGTTTTGGGTGATTCCCTACAAGACACCAAGAATATCAGTGCCAAAAAGAATAATTGGAACTTCATTATTTCGACATTTTCCCACTTGCACAACTCAAAAATGAGCGTGCTTTAGCGGATGTACTATTTCTATACTCAATGGAAGGATATCCAAGTTCTTTTAGTTTATCCTTGACTAAAATGGCATCATCAATATTTTCATAGGTAAAATGAACTGTGGCCGTTTCTGTATCCACATCAATGTCTGAAAGACGGTCCATTTCTGATAATTTACTAGTGATGGTTTTTGCACAACCACCACATTTGAGGTTTTGAACTATTACTGAGGCCTTCATAATTTATATTATTTTGTTTGTATGAATATCTAGATCACTATTCCCATCTTATTATTCCTCCTTTTAGATCATAAATCTTTTCAAATCCCATCTGGATAAGTCTTCTTGCTGCCTTTTGACTTCTGTTTCCGGACTGGCAATAGAGATAAACAGGCTTGTCCTTTTGCAATTTTTCAAATGATTTTTGAAAGTCAACTGAATTAAATAAATCAATATTAATGGCTTTCCCAATGTGCCCCCGTTTATATTCTTTGGCTGTCCTAACATCGACCAACTGAACTTTCGGGTCTTTAATAGCCTCTTTATATTTTGAAACTTCTAAAATCTCAAATTTATCTGATTGTAAGGTATTTAACCCGAATAATGTTTTAAATAATGACATTGCTATTTCTCTATAAATAATTAATAAAATTTCGGCAGGAAAGGGAACAACCAAAAATTAATCTGGCCATTCCCGTAACAATCAACCAAAACAAATTTCTACAACATGGTAGTCGGACATATATAATCCGATTTTTCAACCTTTGTTTTTTTGATTTCATCAAAACCATCCGAGACATCAACGAAATCTTCCCAACCTCTCTGCATTAAGATAGATGCAGCGATCATACTTCTGTAACCTCCTTCACAGTACAGCACAAAGGGTTTATCTTTTGGAAATTGTGAAAGATGCTGATTTAATTCATTTAAAGGAATATTAATCGCTCCAATAACATGTTCAGAATCAAATTCACTTTTTTTCCTTATATCAAAAACAAGTGGTCCTTCCCCAAAATATGCCTTTTCAAACTGACTTGCCGTAATTCTATTAATTCTTTCAACTTGCCTCTTCTCCTTTTGCCAGGCATCAAATCCACCATCTAAGAAACCAATTGCATGGTCATAACCTACTCTTGAAAGTCTGGTAATAGCTTCTTCTTCTTTATTCGGATAGGTTATTAGCAAAATATCCTGTTTTACGTCTGGTATCATTTCTCCAACCCATTGGGCGAAATTGCCATCAAGACCAATATTTATACTATTGGGAATATGCCCTTTTGCAAAATCTTCAGGCTTGCGCGTGTCCAACATTAGCGCATTCGTTTCATTCGCAGCTACTTCAAAAGCAGCCGGTGATAAAGGCCTTTCCCCCCTTTCTTTGATGGTGTCCAGACTCTCATACCCCTTAATATTCATCAAGACATTCTGCGGGAAATATCCCGGAGGTGCTGTTAAACCAGTAAGCAGTTCTTTTATAAATTCGTCTTTGGTCATATTCGGCCTTAGCGCATAATTTACTTTTTTCTGATGCCCCAGAGTGTCTGTCGTTTCCTTACTCATCATTTTTCCGCAAGCGGAACCTGCACCATGATTGGGGTAAACAATCAAATTATCATCTAACGGCATGATTTTATTACGAAGTGAATCAAATAAATATCCGGCCAATTTTTCCTCAGTAAGTTCAGAAATTACATGTTGGGCAAGATCTGGTCTGCCCACATCTCCAATAAATAATGTATCACCGGTTATTAGACCATGTTCCTTTCCATTCTCGTCTAGTAACAAATAAGTAGTACTCTCCATTGTATGACCTGGAGTGTGAATTACTTTAACCTGATAATCCCCAACTTTAAAAATCTGATTATCCTTTGCAACAGTAGCTTCGTATCCAGGTTTAGCGGTTGGACCAAATACAATTTCCGCACCGGTTTTTTTCTTTAGATCTAAATGACCACTAACAAAATCTGCATGAAAATGTGTTTCAAAAACATACTTTATTGTTGCATTATCTTTCTTGGCCCTTGCAATATAGGGCTCAACTTCCCTTAATGGATCAAATATTGCGGCTTCACCTTTACTCTCCAAATAATAAGCTGCATGGGCTAAACATCCCGTATAAATCTGTTCTATATTCATTTTTTAATTTTAGATTTTATGTAATAAAAGTATTAAGCAATCGGCACTTTTACAGTAACTTAGGTTACAAAGCTCACTTTTTACGAACTAAAAAAGAATGACTTTTATCATTGTGCACTGTAATAGCCAAAAAAGCTCCATTTGTCCAACAATGCTATTTTAGATGAATTAACATTGTCTCTGTAAATTTTGGGTGAATGTAACATGAGTTACACAACTATCTTCTTAGAATAAACCAAAGAGTTTAAAGTCCTAAACCAAGGCTAATACGGGCCTTTTCCCGGTTTTTATCCTTGCAAAACCGTCACTTACTTTATGCTTAAAATGGCCGTTTTATGCATGAATTCAAACTATGATAATTGTCATAATTAATTGAATATCTTGAATTTAACTTCGCACTATAATTCAGTTATTAACCAGCAATTATCAATAATAATTAACCCTGAATTGAAGCGGTTAGGATTTGTTTTTAGTTGCACAAATTACTTAAACATGAAAGCATATTTTTTAAAACTTTGTTTTCTATTATTTGCAACTGCTGCATATTCACAAGCAGGCCATATCATGCAGGGTGTGGGCGCTGTAAATATGTCAATGGGTGGTGCCTCAACTGGTCAGCCTTTGGATATTTCAGGTGCAATACAATGGAACCCTGCTTCTATTTCCACATTTGATGAGAAGATCATAAAGTTTGACCTTGGTCTATTCTTCTCCTCACCTGAACTGAGTTCTACTGTCCCAGAATTTGACAGCGGTGGTAATCCAACGGGGAACTTTTTTAGCGGCACAACTGAAGACGACAGGGGGGTTTCACCTTTACCAGCTTTAGCAATGGTTTGGGGAAAAGAAGGTAGCAAGCACACTTTTGGTGCTTCCGCTTTTGGTATCAGCGGATTTGGGGTTACATTTCCTGAAAGTACTACCAACCCTATTAATATGCCTCAAAGCATGGGAGGATTTGGCCGAATAGAATCTGATTATAGTTTACTGCAATTAGGTTTTACTTATGCCTATCAATTATCAGATAAATTCTCAATAGGACTTCAACCCACTTTTAATTATGCAACTCTTGAATTAATGCCCAACCCTACCGCAAATCCTACACTAGCTGGTTATCCTTCAGCCGACAAGGCAACAGCACTAGGTTTCGGAGGACAATTGGGAGTATATTATGATTCCGGGGCAGGATTCTCTGCAGGAGCTTCTTATAAAACCAAGCAATCATTTGGAGATTTTAAATTTGATAACACCTATCTGGATTCAAGTACCGGTGAAAATGAATTCAAAATGGATTACCCGGCTATCTGGTCCTTAGGCCTCGGTTTTTCTCCTGGCCAATTTGATCTGGCTTTAGATTACAGGTATGTTCAATATGATAAGACAGCAGGTTTTTCATCTGTAGGCTGGACACCAACCGCCTCTGTTGCAGGTTTTGGCTGGGATAACATTAGTATTGTTTCAGCTGGTATTCAATACAAAGGTGTTGACAGATTACCCTTAAGACTTGGGTATACCTATAGTTCCAATCCAATTGGCAGTGATGTAGCGTTCTTTAACGTACCCGCAACAGCCATCATCAAAAACGCATTCCAATTAGGTTTGAGTTATGAAATAAGCGACCGTTGGGCTATCGACGGTGTTTACCATATGGGCTTTAGTGGAAAAGCCACTTCTGGGCCATTGTTAAACCCTCAGTTTATATCTAGCTTCCCTCCTTATGGAGCAATTCCTGGCAGTGAAGTTTCTTATGATATGACAACTTCCATGATAATGGTTGGAGCGAGTTATAAATTCCTTAAAAACTAGTTCAATAACGAAGAATAGTCTTAAATGAAAACGGCGCCATATTTGGCGCCGTTTTTTATGAATATGATTTGGCTTTTAGAGAAATGATTTATTAAAATATTATCATGATTACCTTTATTCTGCAATGTCAGAGAACTATTTTGGGATGGAATTTATGAAATTATACATCAAAGCAAAAAACCATACAATCGTTCAATCATCCAGAAACTAGCGAGGCAACCGCAGAAATACGCTACTGACTTTTCCAAAGTAACCCTTTTGAATTTAAATTTGGAATTCAAATTTTTATCAAAAGATATTTTACGGATGAACAGCCATAATAACAAAATACCAAGAACAAAAATGATCTGTCCCAATTCTACCCCCACATTAAAGAACAACAGACTGGTAACTACCTCTATTTGAGGAAGCCCTATATCAGACAGAACAGCGGCAAAACCAAAACCATGCAGGAGCCCAAAAGATGAAGATACCGCTATAGGATATCTATAAGTAAGGGAATCCTTTTTCTGTAGTGCAATCTCCACTGCAAGATAAACTACACTAAGCGCAATTACAGCCTCTACAGGAGGGATAGGTAAACGCACTACATCTAATGCAGACAAGGCAAGGGTTATGGAATGTGCAATGGTAAATCCGGTAATGGTGATCCACAGTTTTTTACCTATTCCTGCCACCAGCATAAGGCAAATTAAAAATAACAGATGATCCCAGCCTTCAAGTATGTGTTTGATGCCTAGAATGCTGTATTGCCGGGCCACAGCGGCAAAGCTTTCCTCTTGAGGTACTCGCCATATCAATTCGTCAGGTCCCAAAAGTTTAGTGAATTTCTGTCCATTCAACAAGCTGACTTTAATAATAGAAGCCACCGAAGGATTCATTACCGGGTACTTAATACTTATCAGAGCACCGTTGAGTGCTATAGTTGATTTAAAAGTCTGCTTTTTAATGAATCCGCCTTCTGTTTGATACACAGCTAATCGATCTAATGCTTTGTAAGAATCGGAAAGGGATATCTCAGGTAGATTAAACTCAGGTATGGTAGGGGGAATTTTATATTGCAGTTCATAAACACCTGGCTCCTTTTCGTAAACTTCTACGAATAAAGGACGTGATTCGTGAGCCCAACTAACCGTGGTAAGGATAAGAAAAATGCTAACGGTAATGATTTTTTTTATTAATGGAGCCATCTTCAATCTAAAGAATTTTAGGTCTTAAATTTAGTTCACCAGATTAGAATTAATCTTTATCATTAAGCTTTGTTTCAGCCTTTGAATGGAGATCATATGCAAGTTTTACTTCATATTCATCAATAATTCCTTGAATGTTTTCATCGCTTCTCTTACGCGTATATTCCCTTCTGGCATCATCTATTACCCTGTCTGTTACATCATCCAGGTCAGGGTATCTGCCCGGTTCATTTTTTGTAAGCATCACTATATGAAAGCCGTATTGAGATTGAAATGGGCCGAGCCATTTTTTATCGGAAGAAGTAGATTCGAAAATGCTCTTAGCCATTGTTGACCCAAAATGGTTTTCCACATATTCCAGGTTTCGTTCTACATAGTTGGTATGATAAAAAAACCGGTCTCCTCTGCCGGGTGCCTCGCTGAATGTAATATTATGACTGTTTAAATACTGTACCTCGGCCTCGGCCTTTTTCTTGGCTTCCATTGGTGACCATTTCTGAGAATCAAAGAAAACATGGGTGAAAGTAACTATAGGCTCAATATAATAGTCTTCCTTGTTTTCTTCATAATATGTTTTAATATGCTCATCAGTCATATCGGTAACTGCCTCTGCTATTCCCTGTGAAATAAATTCTACTTTTTGGATCATTCTCCTTTTAATAATATAATCTTCCCTGTCGAGTCCCATAGCCATGGCTTCCCGATATAGGACTTCCTCCCTTACGTATTCTTTAATAAGATTTTTTTGTTCTTCTTTTGTCATTGAAGCCAGTTTATCCTCAAAGACCTGGGTGTTAAATGCTTTGGAACGGTATTGAAAATAAGTCATCAAAGATTCCTTATCAACAACAATGGTTTTGGAATCCAATTCATCTCCAGAGCCAAAAAAATTAAAGATTATAAAAAATCCAAGTCCGATTAAAAGGAAATGAACCAAGGGCTGCTTAATAAACGATTTCATAATACTTTAGTTTATTTTCTTCCTATAAGATTAATGATAAAATGCACAATACAAATCACTCTTTATAAAACTCAGCGCAGTTAAGTCAATACCTGCTTAAGTCATATGTTTTAGATAAACCTTAAGGCCAAACATATTTTAAATAATATTTAAATATAGGTATTTCATTTAATTGACACATAGATTATCAATCAGGAACAACTTTTAATTTCTTGATATGAATACCCATAAAAAAGAGGTTTTTAGGTGAAGAATTAAAGGGCGATTTCCATGGTAGATCTATAGGTATCTTGACTTAACAAAAAGATCAGATTACTGAGACTTAAAAATTTTGTAAATTGATTATCTTTAACTAAAATATAATTTATGAAATCTCTATCCGTATTATTGATCCTGATACTTTCGTTTGCACTTACTTTTTCCTGTACCGAAAATAAAACAGATGAATCCAAGACAGAATCTCAGACCGTGATTGGCTCACAGGAACCTTTAAAGGTGGGTGAAACTACCAATTCTGATGAAGATTTGCGCCGAATACTTTCTACCAAATATACCGGTGAAACATACTCACCATATGCTAAACGCGAATTTGCAACCTTACCCTTATTTGGAGAAACCCATTTGCATACAGGACTATCCATGGATGCCGGTGGATTTGGAAACCGGTTGGGTGTACGTGATGCCTATCGATTTGCCAGAGGTGAAGAAGTAACTGCTTCTTCTGGCCAGCAGGCCAGATTGGCCAGGCCATTAGATTGGCTGGTTATAGCAGATCATTCAGATGGTTTGGGATTCATTACAGATCTTTTAGCGGCAGAGCCATTTGTGATGAAATATGAACAGGGCGAACGCTGGTCTAAAGGTTTTAATGCAGGAGGTCAGGAGGCTGTTGAGGCAACTTTGAACCTGATAACTACCTTTTCACAGGGAGAAGTAGATCCTGAACTTCTAGGGAATTATTCACCCGGTGCAAAAAGGTACGAAACTATATGGGAAGATGTAATTGCCGCGGCAGAGGAATTTAATGATCCAGGGCATTTTACAGCATTTATTGGTTTTGAATGGACTTCTTTGGTAAGAGGTGGAAACATGCATCGAAACGTGATTTTTCGTGATGGGGCGGAAAAGGCAGGCCAAGTAGTGCCTTTTACTACTCAGGCCCCAATTGGAAGTACTGATCCTCTTGATCTATATAAGTATCTGGAAGACTATGTGGCAAAAACCGGGGGACAGGTGCAGACATTAGCTCATAATGGAAACCTCTCCAATGGTATTATGTTTCCTATTGATGCACAGTATACGGGTAAAAAACTCGACAAATTTTATGTAGAGCAGCGTGCCAAATGGGAACGTACTTATGAAGTAACCCAGATAAAAGGAGATGGCGAAACGCATCCTTTCCTTTCGGTAAATGATGAATTTGCGGACTACTATAAATGGGATATAGGTAATTTGGATCTCTCCGAGGCAAAAACAGATGATATGCTCCAGTATGAGTATACCCGTGAAGCTCTTAAAAATGGACTGGTCCTGGAGGAAAAATTTGGCACAAACCCTTATAAATTTGGATTGCAGGGTGCTACAGATAGCCATACCTCATTGACAACATCCGAGGAAAATAATTTTTTTGGAAAACACACCGGTTACGAACCTTCACCGGAAAGAATGACACACCCCTTTATGAAAAATGAAAATGGGGAAATATTGGGCTGGTCACAACTTGCGGCAGGGATTACAGGAGTTTGGGCAAAAGAAAATACGAGGGAGTCTATCTGGGATGCCATGCATCGTAAAGAAGTTTATGCCACTACCGGGCCACGCATGATGGTGCGTTTCTTTGGTGGATGGGAATATACAGAAGAAGACATACAAAGTCGGGAACCAGCCTTCGCGGGTTATGCCAAAGGTGTACCTATGGGAGGTGATCTGGTAAATGCTCCTTCTGGCAAATCGCCGAATTTTATGGTCTATGCTATACGAGATGCCATTGGGGCCAATCTGGATCGTATACAAATCATTAAAGGATGGCTTGACGCTGATGGTGAAACCCATGAAAAAGTCTATGACGTGGTCTGGTCCGGAGATCGAAAACCAGGCCGTGATGGTAAGGTGCCGGCAGTGGGTAATACTGTAGACATTGCCACGGCGAGCTGGACCAATACCATAGGGGCATCTGAACTGGCTACAGTTTGGACAGACCCGGATTTTGACCCCTCTGAGAGGGCCTTCTATTATGTAAGAGTAATGGAAATACCAACACCACCATGGTATTTATATGATGCCTTCCGTTTTGGGTTAGAAATACCTGAAGGTGCTCCAACAAGCCAGCAGGAGCGTGCTTATACCAGTCCGATTTGGTATACACCAAATTAGAAGGAATTGAATTTATAAAAGGCACCATAATTGGTGCCTTTTTTTGTATCACTTTACCCGGGCTATTACATGAAGTTAATCATGTCTGAATTTAATATCAAACACTAAATTAAGTATTTCACAAAAGAAAACCCTGCCAAATAAGTTCAGCAGGGTTTAAAACAATCTATCAATGGAACTTATATTATTTGACTAGCTCAGCTTATTTATATAAATAATAAATGGGTGCCTTCTTCATTAGCTCTGCCGTAAAAATCACCAATAGTTAATATCCCATCCAATTCATCAATTAAATCTTCTCTTTCCAGGTGGAACATGTCTATGGCCAGTTTACAACCCCATAGTTTACAACCAGAGTCTGACAAAATTTCAAGGAACTCTCCAATGGGAGGCATATCTAATTTTTCCATTTCCTTCTTCATCATCTTCGTGGCCAGTGCTTCAACACCTGGCAGTCCACCAAGCATTGTTGGCATATGTAAAGCCGGATTACCTACGGTTGCAACACGTAAGTGTTCCAATTTTTTCTTTTGAATTGCTTCCAGTCCAAAAAATGTAAAAAATATTTCCGATTCAATACCTTCCATCCGTGCCCCGTTCGCCATAACAAAAGCTGCATATGCATTTTCAATGGTGCCTTTGGAAAGAATAAAAAGCATCTTTTTTACTTTGGTTTTGCTCATTTCTTTTACTTTAGTTTCGCTCTTCTCTTTTACGCTAGTTTCGCTCATCTCTATCTTTTTTATGATTTTATTAAAATCTTAGATTACCTTTTAATTCGTTAGATACAACTCTTTGGTTTAGGAATCCCTGCTATCAAAGTAGACTTTTTAAGAGGTCCTCCGGGAAATAAACTGTAGAACTCTTTAATGTTTATGACACCGCTCTTCTTAATACCACGGATTGATAAAGGTTCTTCTTTTTGAAACTTATCCTGTAAGTATTCTACAACTTCCCAATGCTTTTCTGTCATGGAAATACCCTGTTCCTCTGCCAAATAAGCGCAAACGTCCTTATCCCACTGATTAAAATCGACTAGATACCCTTCTTCGTTTACATCAATTTCCCGATCTGCTATAATTTTTTTCATGTTATTTAATTTAAAGTTATATTATTGAGTTTTTTCTAATTGTTTTCCCTTTTCAGACATTTTAGCATCAACAAATGGAATAGGAACACCCTTTAATAGCATATTCCAATATATCCAGCGAAAAGCTAGTTTGCCCATATGATTCATCCTGCTCTCTTTTAAAAGCCTTAATGGACCTACACCAGGAAAGGGAAATGTTCCTTCAACCGGTTCTGTGGTGTAGTTAAAATCAATCAACAATGCCTTGCCGCCTCCGGTTTCTATAAAACAATTGGCATGACCATCAAAGTCCTCTTTTAATTCTTCATTATTGATATATCGCAATATATTTTCCGTCAGAATTTCAGCTTCAAAATGAGCCACAGAACCTGCTTTTGAAGCGGGTATATTAGTAGCATCACCAATAGCAAATATATTCTCATGGTCTATGGATTGCAACGTTGCTTTATTTGTTGGAATGTAATTAAGATCATCTCCAAGGCCGGAGCGTTCTAGCAATGGATCGCCCATATTCGTTGGAACGGTGACCAAAAGGTCGTATTCCACCTCAGTATCCCCGTAATCTATAATTTTATTATTCTCGTAATCAACCCGCTCTATATTAAAACTTGTAACTTCTTTAATATTTTTTTCTTCTAACAAATAATGAAGGGCTTCCGTAGCTCTTGGCTTAGTAAAAGCGCCGTCCAGCGGTGTTACAAAGGTAATATCTACTTTATCCCTCATCCCCTTGTTTTTGAAATAGGAATCTGCCAAAAATGCAAATTCCAAAGGGGCTACCGGACATTTTATAGGCATTTCCGTTATATGAACTACCAGTTTTCCGCCTTCCCAGGTTCTAAATTTATCTCTTAATGCTTTGGCACCTTCATAGGTATAGAAATCAAAGATGTTTTTATACCATTTTGGTCCTTTCATACCTTCAATTTCTTCCGGTACGGTTTTTGTCCCCGTGGCTACAATTAAAACATCATAAGATAGCTCCTTGCCATTTGCAAGGCATACCTTATTATTTTCAGGTTCAATAAGATCTATTTTTTCCTGGATATAGTTAACATCTTTAGGTAAAAACTTGGATCCTTTTTTCTTAACCTGTTTTGTAGTATAAATATCAAAAGGAAGAAATAAGAACCCGGGCTGGTAATAATGGGTTTTGTATTGATCTACTATGGAAATCTTCCACTCTTTTTTAGGCAGACTGGATACCAGATGATTGGCCATCATAGTTCCGGAAGTTCCTGCACCTAATATCACTAAATTTTTCATCATTATTTACCTTATTTAGTATGAATTACAGGGATTTTTTGACCTGTATTTTAATGATGTAAAATTAATTATAGGATGTACTGTAAAATATGACATAAGTCATAAATACGCCTTGTGTAACAACAGTTACTTAACTGTGAAAGAAAGCAAGTTTTAACTCCACTTACCTCTGTATTAGCGTGCTGAATATTTAGATTTGTTTATTTTGCTGTCCAGCCACCATCTACGGTAAGCATAGAACCTACCATGTAGCTGCCTGCATCACTGGCTAAAAAAATCGCAGCGCCCTGTATTTCTCTTAATTCCCCCCAGCGAGCGACCGCTGTAGCTCCAACTATGAAATTCTTTGCCTCTTCTGTATTGGCAATCGGGATATTCATTTCCGTTAAAAAAGGACCGGGACAAATAGCATTTACAGTAATGTTAAAAGGTGCCAGCTCTAACCCCAGTGCCCTGGTCATTTGCACAACAGCCCCTTTACTTGTGGCATAGGGGGTACGATTAGCCAACCCTACCAGTCCCAGAGTACTTGCCATATTTATAATTCTTCCGTAGTTGTTTTTTTTCATCTGAGGCGTAACGGCACGGGAGGTGTTCCAGGTACCTTCTACATTAACCTTCATCACCTGGTTAAAATCTTCGGGACTTAATTCATCTATAGCCCCTCTGATATTAATCCCCGCACTGTTAATTAATATATCTATTTTACCAAAATCATTTTCAATCTCCTTTACAACAGACTCTACCTGTTTTAAATTCGTAACATCAGCAGAGTAAGCCTTAGCCATTACCCCAAAATCCTTATGTAGTTCTTCCGCTGCACTTATTCCTTCTTCAAAATTTCTATTCACTAATGCTGTTGAACAACCTGCGGATGCAAGACCGGCGGCCATTGCCAGCCCAAGACCTTTGGAACCTCCTGTAATCATGGCTGTTCGCCCTTTCATATCAAATTGTTTTATTCCAGGTAAGCGATTATCTTTCATATACTTATATTTTTATTTTTAAATAAAGCCCAAACGTTGCCTGGCGTATTTAAGTGAGGCTTTATTGTTCTCTATTTCCAGAGCCAGTCTGTCATCGGCTGAGTTTTTGGATATCACGGTTAAGGGGGATGCACTTTTTCCCTTTTTAATCTTATGGAGAAACCCGGCCAATTCACTGGCAGAAACCTCATCAAACGTTGCCCAATAACCCTCAGTTAAACATGGGATTTTCAAGGGATCTCTGGTGATCATTTCCAGGTTAAACCGGATATCCGGATTATGGCTTTTAATTACCGTGATCATTCTTTCCACATCCAAAAACCCTTCCCCTAAATTAATTTCAGCTAATAAAAATCCATCTTCATATTCCTCAACAGCCATATCCTTTAAATGTACAGTAAATGCATAAGGAGCGAGAGCTTCAACAACTTCCATAGGATCCTCCAGCAAAGAGATGTTATTGCCGGTATCCAGGGTGACCCCTACCCACTCACTTTCAATCATATTTAGTATCTCTATCATTTCCGAAATCCGCCAATCCTTATGATTCTCAACTGCAAGCTTAACGCCCAATTTACGAACTACGGGTTCTGCCAGTTTTAAGGAATCAATTGATTTTGCCCTGAAATCCTTAAAAGCACTCATGGTATCAAATGTCTCGTATCTGCGACCGGATAAGCAAGCTGTCCGAAGAATATCTACCCCTGCTTCTTTTGCAGCTGATACCTCAGCAGTGAACCTTTGAAGATCCGAATCGTCTTTTGGTAGCCTAATCTGACCTTCCAGAAAGAGCTCCAATTCTTCAACTCTTGTTTTTACCTTTTTGGCATAGGCCGTATCCCAGCCACTTACGCTGAACTGAACCCCTCCAAATCCAGCAGAACTGCAGTGTTCGATCATTTGTAGGGAGTCTGTGAAAGGAGGATAGATTTTGCTCTCTAGCTTCGCATACCTGCGCTGAACATAGGAAGCTTCCGCAATCCCAAAACGCATTTCGGCAACTAATGGCGAAAAGGCAGGAATTACCGGCATGGCCATAGCCAATAATCCCGCAGAACCACTTTTTTTAATAAAATTCCTTCGTTTCATAAGTTTAAATTATCTCGTGTCCTGGCAATAGAATCTAAAATCCCTTCAGAAAGAAACCCCACTATTTGCTAAAAAATAACTGATACCATTACAAAAACTAATTCGTCAGGCATACTCGAACGGTCTCCAATGACAACATAAAACCATTTAATTAAAAGTAACAAAAGATTTTCAGTCCCTGCAAATATTTACTAAAAAAGACCTTAGAACAGAAATAAATGCGCAATCCATTTTGTTAACTGCGTTAAAGATGATACCTTGATTTCCGTATGGATGATTAAGGTTCATCTAAAATATTAGTTGTTTCCACATAAGAAGTATCAGTTAATGGAAAAAGATAAGCAAGATAGATTGAGAAGTGAGGATTGGTTTAATCCCGGAGATCCAAAATCCGCATTTATTCACAGGTCATGGCTCCGAAATCAGGGTTATCCAAATGACTACTTTAATAAAAGACCTGTAATTGGTATTTGTAATACCTGGTCCGAATTAACCCCATGCAATGGCCATTTAAGAGACTTTGCGGAATTTGTAAAAAAGGGGGTTCTTGAAGCCGGTGGTGTCCCTTTTGAATTCCCGGTCACCAGTATGGGGGAGATTTTAATGCGACCCACAGCAATGCTTTTCAGAAACCTGGCAAGTATGGATACTGAGGAATGTATACGCGCAAACCCTCTTGATGGAGTTGTTCTTCTAACAGGGTGCGACAAGACCACACCATCTACCGTAATGGGAGCCTGCAGTGTTGACCTTCCAACAATAGTTGTCCCCGGAGGGCCCATGCTAAATGGAAAGTACAAAGGAGAACGCATAGGATCCGGCACATTTGTATGGACTTTAAAAGACAAGATCAAAAATGAGGGGTTTACAGCGGAAGATCAGATTGAAGCAGAGATATGCTCTGCACGAAGCGCTGGGCATTGTATGACTATGGGAACAGCCTCCACCATGGCTTGCATGGTTGAATCTCTTGGACTTACCTTACCGGGTGCTGCTGCTATACCTGCTGTAGACTCCCGTAAAAAGGTGATGGCACAACTATCTGGAAGGCGGATAGTTGAAATGGTAAAAGAAGACCTGAAGTTGTCTAAAATCCTCACTCGTGAGGCCTTTGAAAATGCCATAAAATTAAATGCTGCCGTAGGAGGTTCCACTAATTTTATAATTCACCTGCAAGCTATTGCGGGAAGAATTGGGGTTCCTCTTCACTTAAAGGAATTTGACACCCTTGGTAGTAAAATACCATTGCTGGTAAATCTAATGCCTTCAGGTAAATTCCTGATGGAGGACTTTTTTGATGCCGGTGGTTTACCCGTAGTTATCAATCAAATGAAAGATCACCTCCACAACGATGCCTTAACAGTTAATGGAAAGCCAATAGGAGAGAATAATAAAAAAGCGGAATGTTATAATTCTGAAGTAATTGCAGCAATTGATCAGCCTTTTATTGAAGAAGCAGGGATTGCCGTATTATATGGTAATTTATGCGAAGATGGGGCTGTCATTAAACCTTCTGCTGCCACCCCGGAACTTATGTCACATAGAGGCAAGGCCGTGGTATTTGAGAATATTGAGGATTGCCATGCCAATATAGACAGGCCGGATTTGGATATTGATGAAAATAGTGTAATTGTCCTTAAGGGGGCCGGACCTGTTGGTTATCCCGGTATGCCTGAGGTAGGTAATGTGGATTTGCCTGAAAAGCTATTAAAAAAAGGGATAAAAGATATGGTGCGCATCTCAGACGGAAGAATGAGTGGTACTGCCTTTGGCACGGTGGTGTTACATGTTTCACCTGAATCATCTATTGGTGGGGTTTTGGGATTGGTGCAAACAGGAGACTATATTGTCCTGGACGTTCCTAACAGGAAGTTGCATTTGGAGGTGGAACAGTCTGAACTTGAAAAGCGAAAAGCTGCCTGGACGCCCCCTGAACCAGCTGCAGACAGAGGATATACCAACCTATATACTAGAACCGTGCAACAGGCCCATCTGGGGGCAGATTTTGATTTTTTAGTAGGAAAATCGAGTTCTGTAGTAAAACGGGATGCACACTAAACCAATCACTTTATGACAACTATTTTATTACTCCTTTTAAGCGTGGTAATTATTGTATTACTCACGGCAAAATTAAATGTCCATCCATTTTTAGCACTACTGGGTGCCGCTCTTTTCTTTGGACTGCTTTCAGGTATGGATCTGAATATGATTGTACAATCTATCAACGACGGATTCGGGATTACTCTGGGTAAAATAGGCGTGGTCATTGTTCTGGGTGTAATAATTGGCGCCTTTCTTGAGCATTCAGGAGGTGCCTATAAACTCGCTGAAATAATCCTTAAAATTATTGGTAAAAACCGCGTTCATGAGGCTATGGGATTAGTTGGTTTTGTGGTCTCTATCCCGGTATTTGCGGATAGCGGATTCATTATTCTCAACCCATTAAATAAAAGTCTTTCAAAAAGGGCCGGTTTATCGATTGTTGGAACCGCCACGGCTTTAATTCTGGGGCTTATGATCACGCATGTATTGGTACCTCCTACCCCGGGGCCTATTGCGGCTGCGGGAATAATTGGCGCAGATGTGGGTCTGGTAATGTTGGTAGGTTTAGTTATTGGCCTTCTTTCGCTGGTGGTCGCAGTTATTTATTGCAAAAAAATGGGAGCCAGGAACTATATAGATCCTAATCCGGATATTACTGAAGAAGAAATTCAGGAAAAAATAAAACAAGCCCCTAGTGCTTTTAAGTCGTTCTTACCCATATTAATTCCCATTTTACTTATTGTAGGGAAATCTCTTGTCGAATTTAATTTAGTTGAAGGCCAGGCAGAGACCGCGTGGATGAAATTAATTTCCTTTATTGGTTCTCCCGTTATTGCATTGATAATTGGTATGTTATTCGCTTTTCTGCTTCCCAGAAAGTGGGATAAGACTATTTTATCTACTACAGGTTGGGTTGGGAATGCCCTTACCGATGCCTCAAACATAATTCTTATTACTGGTGCCGGTGGAATTTTTGGTACGATCTTGCAGAATAGCGGCATTGCCACTACTTTGGCAGATACCCTCGCCACAGCCAATCTCGGAATTTGGTTACCATTTATGTTATGTGCGGCGATTAAAACCGCTCAAGGATCCTCTACAGTTGCGTTAATTACCACAGCGTCAATCATTGCTCCATTATTGCTTTCTATGGGATTTGAAACTGAGATAGACAAGGCTTTGGTTGTTTCGGCTATAGGCGCAGGTGCTATGGTAGTTTCACATGCAAACGACAGCGGATTTTGGATTCTTACACAATTTTCAGGGATAGATGTGAAAACCGGTTATAGAGTATATACTCTGGGTACATTGATCGTTGGATCATTTGCAGCTTTACTGGTATATGTAGCCACATTTATTGTATAATTCAAGAGCTTCTCAAATGTTTGTCAGTACTTATAAAAGTATAAAATTCGTATTTTAGAGGGCTATGTCTAGAGAAAATGAATTAATCTTTCGTATACGCCCGCTATTTATCTTCCTTGCGGTACTGATATTTCTTCAGGCTTGTAAAAAAGAGCCTTCCCCTCCTTTATCACCTTCACAGGCCCTTGAGTCTTTTGAACTGGCAGACCCGGATCTTGAAATTCAACTGGTAGCTGCTGAGCCTCTTGTGCAAGACCCTGTGGCAATTTCTTTTGACGAGGCTGGCAGGTTGTGGGTTGTAGAAATGATCGGTTTTATGCGCGATATTGATGGAACCGGGGAAAAAGATCCTGTAGGAAGAGTTAGCGTATTATTTGATAATGATGGGGACGGGCAAATGGACAAGAGCATCATATTTTTGGATAGCCTTGTACTTCCACGAGCCATTGCGGTGGTCAATGGCGGAGTCCTCGTTGCCGAAAATATTCCTCTTTGGTTTGCAGAAGACACGGATGGGGATTTTAAAGCAGATACAAAAACATTGATTGATCCTACCTACGGCGGCCAAGGAATGCCGGAACATTCTGCCAATGCGCTTTGGAGAGGAATGGACAATTGGTATTACAATGCCAAATCTAAAAGCCGTTACCGGAAAATAAATTCTAAATGGATTAAAGAAGAAACCGAATTCAGGGGGCAATGGGGCATTTGTCATGATAATGCGGGCCGATTGTTTTACAACTATAACTGGTCACAATTACATGCAGATCTTGTCCCGCCAAATGCGCTCCAAAGAAATAAACATCATAAAAGCAGCAGTGGTATAGATCATGGATTGACACTCGATCGCAAAATTTATCCTATAAGAAGTAATACGGCTGTTAACCGCGGTTATGTTCCTGGAACCCTGGATGAAGAGGGAAAATTACTGGAATTCGCATCAGCTTGTGGCCCTTTAATCTACCGTGGGGATGTCCTTCCTGATTCATATATGGGAAATGCCTTTGTTTGTGAACCTACCGGTAACCTGATCAAAAGAAATTCAGTACTTGAAGATGGATTTATGTTAAGCGCTTCAGGGGTTTATGAGAATCGTGAATTTCTTGCTTCAACAGATGAGCGATTTCGACCCATTTCTCTGGCTTCAGGACCAGATGGAGCACTCTATGTGGTAGATATGTACAAAGGTATAATTCAGCATGGACCTTATATGACAGACTATCTGCGGGAAGTGACCTTAAATCGGAAACTCGACAAACCTATTAATATGGGTCGCATATGGCGCATTACTTCAAAGAAAAATACAACAGAAAAAGCAGAGGATCTTTCCAAATTAGAACCAGTAGAATTAGTTAAATTATTAAAGCATCCGAATGGTTGGACCAGGGATATGGCCCAACGCCTACTGGTGGAAAGTAGTGACCTGACAATTGTTCCTGAATTAGAAAACATGCTTGCTTCAGAAAACCCCTTAGGACAACTTCATGCCTTATGGACCCTTGAGGGATTAGGAAATACAGATTCCAAGCCTTATCTCTCTGCCCTGCATGCTGCAGATCCAAAAGTAGCCCAGGCCGCCTTGCGCCTTTCTGTTGGGATATTAGATAAACAACCACAGGTTCTTGAAGAAATACAACAATTTATTTCAGATGCTTATGATCATGCAGACCCCATTTTTCAGATGCAAATGGTATTGACAACTGATTTATTGGAACCGGAATATGCCTTTAGTATTGCAAAGAAATTCCTTAATGAATACAATCAGAATCCTGTAGCGCGTGATGTTGTTATGAGTAGTATGGAAAATAGGGAAGCTGCATTTTTCAACAACCTGATGTCGGACGAGGAATGGTATACCTATGATCAGAATCGCGAAATATTTATTGAAATGCTGGTTGCAGCAGTTGCAACAAAGGGAGCGGAAGAAGAAATTCTACCTATTTTGAATAAATTGAATTCCCCTCAAACCCAAAAAACACAATGGGTGACCAATGCAATTATAAATGGAATCCTCAACAGTTCAGCCTCGCAAGACAATGCCAAAATTGAACTTACACATGCACCTCCTGTTTTCCAAAACCTAAAATCCTTTGAAAAGACAGATGAAAATATGTTGGCCAACTTAGAAAAATTATTCGTCTGGCCAGGTAAACCAATTGAAGTACCTGATAGCAAACAGAATTCGATTGAAGTTGATCCGTTGGTTATGGCTACCGGAAGACAAAAATTTTTAAACCTTTGCGCCAATTGCCATGGTACTCAGGGAGAGGGTATGGCCAGATTTGCGCCACCATTAAAAAGTTCTGAATGGGTTACCGGTGATAAAGAAAAACTTGCTATGATTTTATTGCATGGTATGGAAGGGCCCGTTGTAGTTAATGGCAAGGAATATGGGATTCCGGATATATTACCTAATATGCCTTCATTTTCAACACTGCAGAATGAAGACATTGCAGCCATTTCTACCTATATAAGAAATAGCTGGGGGAATTCTTCGGAGGCTATCTCCAATGGTACTGTTGGCAGAATAAGATTTCGTACACAAGGGAAAATTACGCCTTGGCAGGCAACTGAATTAGATACACTGGTATTTGATTCAGAGCTCTGAATTTGAAAGGAATTAATCAAAATTAAGATATGAAAAAACATTGTCTGGCATTGGATCTTAAAGATGACGATGCACTGATTGCCAAGTATGAGGAGTATCATAATAATGTATGGCCCGAGGTTTTGGAAAGTCTTTCAAATTCCGGCATTAACCACATGGAAATCTATCGTGTTGGAAACCGTTTATTTATGATTATTGAAGTAGAGGATCATTTTTCATTCGACAAAAAGGCCAAGATGGATGCCGATAACGACAGAGTACAGGATTGGGAGGTTTTAATGTGGAATTATCAACAGGCTCTACCCTTCGCTAAACCTGGTGAAAAGTGGTTGCCAATGAATAAAATCTTTGAATTTGGACCCCCTATTTAATTCATTGGATGTTCCTTTAAAAGCTCTTCCGCAGAGTAAAAGCCTTCTTTATCTTTAATATCATCTCTTACTGCCTTCACTTTTTCAGCTGAAATGGCAGGTGCCTTATTACCGAAAGCATTTCTAACAAATGTAAGTACCGAGGCTATCTCTTCATCGTTTAGCATACCACCAAATGGAGTCATAGGAACCTGCCCGGGATATGTTTTCCCTTTTACATCAATCGGGCCCATAATTCCTTTGAGTGTTAATTTAATAAGACGCTCCTCACTTCCGGTAACCCATTCAACCCCGGCCAATGGTGGAAATTGAGACGCACTTAAACCTCTTCCATCCGGTTGATGGCAGGTAATGCAAAATCCTTCCCTTTTGTAGATCTCTTCCCCTTTAACAAACAGTTCGCGCTCTTTTCCTTCAAGATCTGTTTTTATACCTTTTGTTTCCGGGTCCTGTCCCATATTATGGCCATTTAAATGTGCCATCGCGGCCTCATGGGGAAGCTTCATCCAATCATCCAGAGGTTTTTGGCCCGCAGCTTCAAGTACAGCCAGTCCGGATTCCTTTTCTAACCATGAAGCCGCCACAAAGGCCTCCAGTCGTACACGTGGATTATCATCAACAGCCGCAGTCATTAAAAGTTCCGCCTGGTCAGGTATTTGATGGCCGGAATACCTCAAAACCCTCACTGCAGCAGCCCTCGCTCTGTAATCCTCTGCGTTTAAAAGTTGCCTTAAAAGAGCATCATCAATTTGGTTTAACCCCCAACTTACCCATAAGGCTTCCAATACATGGTGTTCATATCTTTCATCATTCCTATCCAATTTATTGACCCATTCCCGCAACTTATTTATCACCTCAGATTTATCCCTTGAACGTAACTCTCTTTTTGTGCGATATCTTGAACGGTATTCGGGAAGTTTCAAATTATCCAGCAGTTCATCAATTCTTGCATCAAAAACCTTTGCCGGCGCTACCAGGGGCCTGGATGGATAAGTTATCCTATATATTCTGCCATGAACATGATCACGTAATGGATCACGGGCATTGTGCTGCATATGCCCAACCAATACGTTGTGCCAATCTATTAAATACAATGACCCATCAGGGGCAAACTCCATATCCACCGGCCGGAAATTAGTATCGTCCGATGTTACCAAATCCAGCCTATGTTTGCTGATATATCCGGCTGATTCAGGATCGTCTTTCATGGTGTGCTGTTTGGTACCCAGGAATCCGATAGTGTTATTGATAATCAAATCACCCTGAACCTCATCAGGAAAATGCCTGCTCGAAATAAATTCCAATCCCGAAGTAGGCCGAACCCGGTGTTCCTCCTGAATCAGGTTTGCAGGTAATGGGGAAGCCTGACCATATCTTGGTCTAATAGTTCCGGGCATCATCCAGGTAACATCCGGGCCGGAAGTATGCGCAAAGAAATTTTGTCCCCATTCATCAAAAGCAATACCCCAGGGGTTAGGAATTGGCAATTGTGCAGTCCGTTCCAGGTGGTGCCTTTGTGGACTGTAGCGATAAAACCCACCATTGGTAGCCCGAACCGGACCATACGCGGTTTCTACATTAGTATGCAAGAATACACCTTCTCCCATATAGATAGCTCCTGATGGATCTGCTGTGAACGCACTGGTTGTATGGTGCGTATCATGGTCATCAAATCCGCTTAAAATAATTTCTTTCACATCTGCCTTGTCGTCGCCATCCGTATCTTTTAACAACACCAGGTTGGTGCCCTGGGATATGTAAACTCCTTCGGGGGCAAATTCAAAACCAATTGTCAGGTGCAGTCCATCCGCAAAGGTAGTTTGCTTATCGGCTTTGCCATCATTATCTGTATCTTCTAAAATTAATAGCTTATCATTAGGTTTACTGTCACCAGGTCTGTAATGCGGATAGCTGGGCATTACTCCCACCCAAAGTCTTCCCCGGTTATCAAAGGATAGCTGTACAGGGTTAGCGAGGTCGCCAAATTCTTTTTCAGAAGCAAATAATTCCAATTTATAACCCTTAGCTACTTTGATCTTGTCTAACGCATCTTTTCCATACAAATAACCTGCCTCAACATCTCCCTGACCTGGGTCATAATTAGTTTCTACAGGCGGAAGTTTTTTAGTTTTGGCGTCGGCCGCTGCTACATCTGTCTTTTTACCCTTTGCTGCAGCCCAAATTGCGGAATCGCGAATGGCTGTCATTTCACGTATTTTTTCTATTTCAAAGGGGTAGTTAGCGGGTCCAAAAGGATCATAACGCCTGCCAAAGGCATGCACACCATTGGGCATTTTATAATCGTTGTGCCAGTACCAGTTTTTATCCATTACAGCTTCATGTACCAAATTCCGATTCTCCTCAGCCTTGCTTTTGTTTTTCCCAAATATTTGGTCAGCCAGTAACTTTCCAAACTTTTGATAGCCCAAATCATTTAATTGAAATCCGTCTGAAGTAAGTTTCTCAGCCTCCTTGCTGAACCATTCCGAACTTGGGTTAAATGCATCTACAAATAGAATACTATCTGCTTTGGCTATTTCCCTCATAGCTTCGGTATATAGCGACAAATTTTGATTCTCGTTAACACCGTCCGGCAAGTCTTTTTTGGTAGATAAGTTTGCAAATGCGATGGGGGAAACCAGTGCCAGCTGAGGCGGTTTCGTACCATTGTATTTTTGTGCCTTGGTATGCTGAATAAAAGCATGTAACTCGGCTTTGTAATTCTCCAAACCTTCCTTACCCTGAAAGGATTCGTTATATCCAAAAAATGCTATGATAATATCTGCATTAAGCCTGCTTAACCATTCATCGGGTGTTTCATAATGCCCGATACTTCCTGATTTCTGGGCATATTCTGTCTGAAATTTTTCAGCTCCAGGAAATGCCCAGGGTGAATTTCGTGCCGAGTGGGGCCTGAATCCGGGAGTGTTACCTCCATCACACATATTGCGAATGAATAGTAAACTATCCGGGTAGCGCAACTGCATCTCTGTTTCAAAGTGACCAAAATTCAACATCCGGGAACCCAGATTATTACCGATAAGGACAATATGATTCCCCTTATTCAGTGCCAGGAAATTGCCTTTTTCACTACAGGATGTGATAATAAGTGCTATGATGAGCATTAAGTATATTCTTCTTATATCAATTAATTTCTTAGTACTCATAATAACTTCATATCAAAAATTCAAATGTTCTTTTATTAATACTTTACATGAATCCCTTCTTTTTCAGAGCGCTCACAAGCTTCTATAATTCGCTGACAACTAATGGCATCTTCCAATGTTGAAAGAGGTTCCTCTCCGAATCGCAATACCTTATTTATAAAATGTGTAGCTGTATTTTTAATGGATTCAGGATAGCTGTAATACGTCTGAGAATGCGCCCCTTTTCGTTCATTAATAACCCAATCGCGATAGCTGTATCTGGTGCTTCCTTTTGTTCCAATTACCTTGATTATGCATGTCCAAGGATCCCCGGCATGGTCGTCATTTGCAAAACTTGCCGATAAATGGCTTAGTGTGCCATTCTCCATTTGAATATTCGCCATGGCCACATTTTCCTGCGGGGCAATTGTGCTGTCTACGGTATGCTTCATACAAGATATGGTTTTGGGTTTTCCTGCCAGATATAACATGGTATAACAATGATGTGTTAATATCTGCCTGATTACCCCCGGATAACGTGCCCTGATATCATCTGAATGGTGAATATTATACATCATATAAAATTGGGTGATATCTCCAAGGCTGCCATTCTCAATCATGGATTTGGTTCTTAAGATCCCCGATTCATATATGTAATTATGTACCGGCATACATTTTACCCCAGCCTCCAGTACAGCTTTTTGCATTTTTTCCAACTCCGCTATACTTGATGCGGCCGGTTTTTCAACCAATACATGTTTCCCTGCCATGGCTGCCTTTACGGTATATTCACAATGCGTTTCCATGTTGGTAAGGATAAAAACCGCATCTATTTTAGGGTCATTGAGCAATTCATCAACACTTTCATAGGCCATGCATCCGTATTGTGCAGCCTTCATTTTGCCTTTTTTCGAAGTTCTGTTCCATAGTCCGGCTAACTCCGCCCCCTGAAGGCCGTTTATGGCCTCAGCATGCAGATCGGCAATATCTCCTGCTCCAATTAATCCAATTCTTATTGTGTTCATGTGCTTTCTACTGAATATTTCAAAACTCCTTTACGCGCCATCTTCTGGAATTCCTCAAGAGAAATCCGAACCCCTTTGGCAATTGAGGTCAAAGGCAAATTATTAAATGTCTTTTCAATTTTCTCATGACTCAAATCGGAAACAAACAAATTAGGCGTTGCTCCATCAGCCACGGAAAGTTCGGCATACTGCCCTATTCCCATATTATTTGCCTGTTCCGTAACAATGTCTAAAAACTCTTCAACCTCAATAGTTTTTCCTTTTATATTGAATGCCCCGAAACCGTCAAAATCCTGTAAGGTACTTTCTGAAAAATGGGCTCCAACATCTTCTACAAAATGGTAATTTTCCCTTCCGTCATAAGGCATTTTAAAAGGCACTAATTCCCCCGTAACTGATCCCATGGCAATAGCCTTTAATGCATTTGTAGGTGCCGAAGTTTTTCCTTTATCCCGTCCTTTACCATAGGTTGTATTAATTCTCAGGCATACGGTGGGCACCTGTGTATTGTCATAAAACAAACGAGCCAGATGTTCCCCGGCCAGTTTCCAGATCCCGTAATGATTTGGCGGTGCCAATGGTGCTTCTTCATTAATAGTGGCTTCCGGATACTTGGCTCTCATCCCGTAAACGGCAGCGGAACTTGCAAATACAAATTTTTTGAGGTTAGGCAACTTTTCTGCGGCGTCAAAAAGGGCCATGGTGCCTCCTGTATTTATTTCCATTCCACGAATATGAGCTTTGGAACAGTCCGGGCTCTGATAAGCACCCAAATGTATAATATGTGTTGGGTTAACCTTAGTTAGTATTTCAGATATTGCTTTGTAATCGGCTACATCCAGGGTAACAAACTCCAAACGGGCATCGAGTTCATCACCCAGCCATAATTTCAAAGTCTCCAGATTGCCAGTTCGGGCTGCAACCACAATTTTCCCAACTTCCTCCGATTGTAACAGTTTATAAATAGTTACGGAACCAATGCAACCTGTACCCCCGGTTATGA
Organism: uncultured Eudoraea sp.; assembly: GCF_947490415.1. Classification (GTDB taxonomy): domain Bacteria; phylum Bacteroidota; class Bacteroidia; order Flavobacteriales; family Flavobacteriaceae; genus Eudoraea. The sequence goes on along the minus strand of NZ_CANLGX010000002.1, from coordinate 567,274 downwards.
AAATTGTATGCATATATTATTTTCCAATTTGTTGAACTAATACTTTATTACTGTTTAAATCAATTCATTTTTATTACCGCTTTCACATTATTCGCCAGGATGGAATCTTCAAAAGCTTGACTGATATCATTAAACTCATAGCGGTTAATATAATGTTCTGAAGGAAATATCCCCGTTACCATCAGCTTTTGTGCCACCATATAATCGTCGCGGCATGACCCCATGGAGCCGCGCATATTCAATGAGGTACGAGTGAGATGTGTAGCATTTATTTCCACATCTCTGGGGTATGTCGCAATTACACAGATATCACCTTCCGGCCTGACCACAGAAATCGCTTCTGTAAGTACTTGTGGTACCCCTGAGCACTCAATGAGTAAATCTACTTTCCCATTAGCTCCAAAAGGAATACCATTATTATCTGTTAGTCCCTTGGTTAATTGAGCATTTAATGAATTCTCCGGAGAAACAACTATAGTAATAAATCCCCTTTCAGCGGCCTTCTTTAAACGCATATTCACATCATGTTCTATCCCCGTAACTGCAACCCTGGCACCTGCGGCCCTGGCCAACTCGGCAGACATTAATCCTATTATTCCGCAGCCGGTAACCACTACATCCTGTCCGGGTTTGATATTACACTTATTGTGCAACGCATTGACTATAACAGATAATGGTTCAACCAAGGCACCTTGTTCCGGCGTCAAACCTTTCATTAAGGGTACCACCCGATCTGATTCCAAAACCACCTGTTGTCCAAAGCCTCCATTTCTATGAAATCCGATGATTTGTTTTGACGGACATAAATTCCATTTAGCCACACTGCACGCCGGACAATCCTCATCCTGGCAACCCAACATTGCCAATGGTGTAAATACATCTCCTACCATGAGATCGCCATGATCCCCCGGGCCCAACTCTAATACCTCCGCACTAAATTCATGTCCAATAATCCTGGGGCGTTCCACCCAATCAAAGTTTGGTTTACCCAGACTGGCACTATTATCAGAACCACAAATACCGGTATATAATGTCCTGGCACGGATTTCCCCTTCTTTCAATTCTGGCATTTCCATGGCTACAACAGAGGTATTACTTGTTACCTTAACCCCTGAGTCAGGTAAAATTTTTTCTCTTCCATGAAGGCAAAAACCTTTAATTGATTCACTCATTATTTTAGCTTATTTGAGTTTTACTGATTGATTACCAGGAGACACCCGTATCTTTCCAGCTTCTGGATTTGGCGGATTCAAGGACGGCTTCACATACCTTTTGTGTTTCCTGCGCTTCCCTGAAAGTTGGCGAACAGGGCGTCCCCGTTTCAATACTTTTAAAGAAGTCAGCTACCTGGTGTACAAAGCTATGTTCATAGCCTATAGACAAACCGGGTACCCACCATTTATCCATATAAGGCTGATCTCCATCCGTAACATGGATAGAACGCCAACCACGTTCTATTGATTCATCCCGGTGATCAAAGTACTCCAGACGGTTCAGATCATGAAGATTCCATTTTATAGAAGCATGTTCCCCATTAATCTCGAAGGTGTAAAGCGCTTTATGGCCCCTGGCGTAACGGGTAGATTCAAAAAGGCCGAGGGAACCATTATCAAAATGACAATGAAAAATACATGCATCGTCAATATCCACTTTTTGAACCTCTCCTGAAGCGGTATGTACCCTTTCCTTTATAAAAGTTTCAGTTACCGCGGATACATCTTTTATTCCCCCATTAAGCCACATAGCCGTATCTATACAATGAGCCAAAAGGTCACCAGTTACTCCGGAGCCCGCAGCATCATTGTCTAATCGCCATAAGCCTTCTCCTCCTTGGGGTAGTTCCGGACTGATGGTCCAATCCTGCAAGAAATTAGCCCGATAATGAAATATTTTGCCCAGCTTACCTGCATCAATAAGTTGCTTGGCCAGGGTTACAGCCGGAATCCGACGGTAATTATACCAAACTGTACTGTTGACCCCTGCTTTTTCAACTGCGTCCACCATGGGTTGTGCCTCTGCTACTGTTCTCGCCAGCGGCTTTTCACATAGCACCATCTTTCCTGCCTCTGCAGCGGCTATAGCTATTTGGGCATGCATATTGTTTGGCGTGCAGATATCCACAGCATCAATATCATCCCTTGCAATTAAAGTTTTCCAATCTGTTTCGAAAGATTCGTAACCCCATTGTTCAGCAAATGCTTTTACGCGCTCCTTGTTGCGGGCACAGACCGCTTTGAGAACAGGACGATATTCTAATTCAGGAAAGAAATCCCCCATTCTTTTATAGGCATTGGAATGGGTTCTTCCCATAAATCCGTAACCGATTAATCCAATTCTTATTTGTTTCTTAGTTCCCATTTGTAGTAATGTAGTATTAGATTAGCAATTAAACTGATTCATACCAGCCATGCTGTTCGCGAACCTTAATCATAGCACCCAAAACATCATTCCATGTTTTAGGCTGTATCATCACATCATTAGGAAACATGCAACCATCCCAACATATATGTCTAATTTTTTTAGTTAGACTTCCATCTTCATTTCTAAGCCAGTGTCCTGCATCAACAGGAATATTTAATTTCCCATTTGGATCAGAAGCCTGACAGTGCCTTCCGGTTTTATCATGAGAGCCTGCACCAAAAACAGTACCATCATTTTGGGCAACATGAAAATCTATGGTCCAGGGTCTGAGGGCAGCCGTAAGTGTTTTAAGCCCTTGAGTTAAAGTATCTCTGTCTTCCCATTTAAAGTCCTTGGGCAATATTCTTTCGTCGGGCTTATTATACCCTAAAAGATACAATAGGGTATGCGCCATATCTGCCTGAAATCCAATATTAGGCCTGTTAACGGCCTCCAGCGTATTTAACATAGATTTCCAGCCATGCATTCCACCCCAGCAAATCTCACCTTCTGCGGCAAGAGATTCCCCATAGTCTGCTGCCACATCACAGGCCTCACGAAATGTCTCTGCAATTAGCTTGGTATTGCCCACAGGATCTGTAGCCCAGGTCTCGGGATCAACAGATGAATCTATTCTAATAATACCATTAGGTCTAACTCCAATCTCTCTTAGTTTTTGGCCAATGACACATGACTTTCGCACTTGAGTCACGAATTGAGCCCTTTCGTCTTTAGTGCCCATTGCTGAACCTCCACCTGTGGGAGTCCAGACGGGCGCAACCAAACTCCCTATTTGCAGATTTTTGGCCCTGGCTTTATCGGCCATTACTTTAATTTCATCATCAGATGCGTCAATATTCATATGAGGATCAAAGAGAAAAAGGTCAAATCCGTCAAATTTAATTCCATCTACCTCTGCATTCGCAGTAAGGTCTATCATTGTATCGATAGAGATAGGGGGTTCAGAATCCGGGCCTTTGCCTACTACTCCTGGCCAGGATGCGTTATGTAATTTTGGATAGTTGTTTTGTTGCATACTTCTGCTTATTTGTGCTGTGTGTAATTTCCGCATTCTTAACTGCGGTCGACCGTATTTTGTTCTAAATTAGCTAAAAATCAATTATCAATAAAATTTATCAGTTAGACAAAAATTTAAGGTATTTTTCAAATATGAGATAAGACAATTGAAAATTAATTATGATTTTAGCAAAAAAGACATTAAACTTATATTTTCAAAATAACTCTTTTTCACTGATATGAGTTTGTAAATCAACCAAAACTAAACAAATGGAAAACACAACAAACGCCCCCAAAATTAATTCTCAACGACTTTTTTACGGTAGTTGTTTTGCCTTAATCACTACCGCTTTATCTTTTAGTATACGGGCCGGTATTCTTCCTCAGCTGGGAGAAGAACTAAGTCTATCTGCAGAACAATTAGGTTTTATTAATTCGATGTGGTTCTTAGGATTTCCTATATCTATGGTCATAGGTGGATTGATATATCACACAGTTGGTGGTAAAAGAATTATGCAATTCGCTTTTTTCGCTCATGCCGTTGGTATTATAATGACCATTTATTCGGGCAGTTATGTAGGGTTACTGATTTCAACTTTGCTCATAGGCCTGGGCAACGGCTGTACAGAGGCCGCATGTAACCCGATGATTGCCGATGCCTATCAGGGCAACAGGATGAGCAAAATGTTGAACAGATTCCATATGTGGTTTCCAGGAGGAATAGTTATTGGAAGTCTGGTTTCTAAATTTATGACAGATGCCGGGTTTGGATGGGAATCTCAAATTTGGGTTATTTTGGTGCCCACTTTGATATATGCTTATATGTTTTTTGGACAACCCTGGCCCAAAGCAAAAATTGAGGAGGCGGCTTCAATTGGAAGCAACTTTAAATCGATGTTCTCTCCATTATTTATATTTATGATGGTTTGTATGGCTTTAACGGCAATAACTGAATTTGGTCCGCAACAATGGGTTGGGCTTATCTTGTCCAAAAGTGGTGCACAGCCTATGCTAATTTTAGCACTGGTAACAGGTTTAATGGCCGTAGCAAGATATTTTGGAGGCGTTGTGGTGAAAAAATTTGACCAGACCGGTGTATTGCTGGGGTCATCAATTTTGGCAACTATCGGCATCTATCTTTTTAGCACACAAACCGGTGGAATGGCTTATGTAGCAGCCGTAATATTTGCCCTGGGAATCGCTTATTTCTGGCCGAATATGATAGGTTTTACTGCGGATAAAATTCCGAAAAGTGGAGCACTGGGAATGTCTGTTATTGGCGCTGTTGGCATGTTTTCAACTTCCATATTTCAACCTATTATAGGTAAATGGATTGATTCTGATAAAGCCGAAGCAGCTGCCATGGGGCTTACAGGAGATGAACTGGAATTGGTGGCCGGACAGGAAACCCTTGGAACTATGGTCTTATTCCCCGGCATCTTAATTGTACTGTTTATTATTCTCTGGTTCTGGATTAAAAATCGTAAGGCGGAACCTGTGGCAGCCTAGTCTTTAATAATTTGTTGATACAATATAAATAGAACTGCTGTCATATAGCTTGACAGCGGTTTTCTTTCTATTTCACACTTATAAAATTTTGAAATGAAAATTGGAATGAATATGTTGCTCTGGACCAATCATGTTACGGAGCAACACTATGGCATTGTAGATACCTTAAAACAAACCGGATACGACGGGATTGAATTATTTTTGGGTGAAGGTAATGAACAACACTATTCCAGGCTTGGCAGGTATTTCTCCGATATAGCAATGGGAATTACTTGCGTTGCCTCTCTGGCACCGGAAGAAAATATTGCCAGTCCTGATAAAAATACCCGCCTGGCTGGCTTAGAGAAGCTAAAATGGTCTATTGATATGGGAGCAGCTCTAAATGCAGAGGTAATTTGTGGCCCATTCCATTCCAGCTTTGCGTATTTCACACGTCAGCCCCCTAAGGAGGAAGAAAGGCAATGGAGTATTGAGATGCTGCAAAAAGCGGCTGAACTTGCCAGTGAGGCCAATATTATTCTTGCACCTGAGGCATTAAACAGGTTTGAATGTTACCTCTACAACACGATGACCGATTTAAAGACTTTAGCCGAGCAAGTAAATCATCCGAGTCTTGGTGCCATGTACGATACACACCACGGAAACATTGAAGAGAAAAGTCAGGCCGAAGCAATTAAGACCATAGCTCCCTATTTAAAGCATGTACATATTAGTGAGAATGACCGGGGCACCCCCGGAAGCGGACAAGTGAACTGGGATGAAGTGTTCAGTACCTTAAAGGAAATCGATTATAAGGGCTGGCTTACTATTGAGGCTTTTAGTACAATTATTCCTGAATTTGCCAATGCAATTAATGTCTGGCGCGATTATTCACCAATGGAGGAAGTGTACACCCGGGGATATGCTTTTATAAAAAAAGGCATGGAAATCTGATAATTAGCCCGCAATTAAACCTTACTCATGAAAAAAGCATTAGTCCTATTTATTGGTTGTCTCTTGATAACGGCTTGCGGGCAAAAAACAGATAAAAAAACTTCAGAAGAGTCAGAACCAGGTCCTAAAGAATGGCTCACATTTAACGCCGAAGCCAACAAGGCAAAGCATGTCGTTTTAATTTCGGGAGATGAGGAATACCGATCTGAGGAGGCTTTACCACAGCTGGCCAAAATTTTATCGGCCAAACACGGTTTTAAGTGCACAGTGTTATTTGCGCAGGATCCTTCCAAACCAGGAATTATAAATTCAAATTATGTCAAAAACATTCCCGGGCTGGATGCCTTGAATACAGCAGATTTGATGGTGATCTTCACCAGATTTAGGGCACTACCGGACGAACAAATGCAACTCATAGATAATTATTTGAAAAGTGGCAGGCCGGTCATTGGTATCCGAACAGCTACCCACGCCTTTAATTTTGATTCGGAATCCAAGTCTAATTTCAAACATTACAGCAACGGGTATGCCGGTGATAAAAAAGAATGGGCAGACGGTTTTGGGCGCCTGGTTTTAGGTGAGAAATGGATTTCTCATCACGGACACCACAAGCATCAAAGTACCAGGGGAATTGTAGCTGAAACTGGCAAAAACCACCCTATCACTCACGGGATTAAAGATGGTGATATCTGGGGGCCCACAGATGTTTATGGAGTTAGGTTGCCGCTTCCGGGCGATTCACAACCCATTATTCTCGGAGAAGTCATAGAACGTGAAGGAGCCTTTAATGAAGAAGATCTTTTTTATGGAATGAGGCCCACGGATAGTAAAGCCGCTACAGAGAATGACAAAGGGGTTAAGGTTAATGATATTCTGATGCCCATAGCGTGGACCAAAAGCTATCAAATTCCAGATGGAAAAAAAGGGAAAGTATTTACATCGACTATAGGTTCAGCAAGTGATATGTTGAACGAAGGCACACGAAGGTTATTAGTTAATAGCGTATTCTGGAGTTTGAATATGCCTGTTCCTGAAAAGGCAGATGTAGAACTTGTTGGGGATTTTAACCCCACAGCCTATGAATTCAGAGATGATAGATACTGGCTTGAAAAACAGTTAAAAGTTGAAGATTTTGATTAAAATTTATCTACTTAGATTTGTTAACAGATGAAAAACAGTTTAAAATGAAGAACGCACTTAAAACTCTATGTTTAACGGGAACTACCCTTGTATTTGTTTTAATGGTTTTGTCCTGTAAGGATGCCCATAAGGAAGAGGTAAAACAGGTTAAAAATGCCTTGACCGATCCTGGACTTGAATATAGTGCCTATGCTCCAGAAGTAACGGACATGGTTATTTCTCGTGCAGACTATTCAAACAAACTATATGGCTTTTGGTTGGGTCAGTGCATTGCCAATTGGACCGGTTTGGTAACCGAAATGGATAAAATTGGAAATATTGGTGAAATAAAAACAGGACCCTTCTACACCAGGGAAGATTGGGGAAAGCCAGACCAGCCAAGTATTTGGGGTGAGGGTCTGCCAAGTGAATTATCAGATAACATAGACTTTGTCTTTAGAGATGAAGATGAGATTTGGGGTGCAGATGATGATACAGATATTGAATATATGTATCAGCATTTGTTGTATACGAATAAGACCAGCATGTTAAGCGGAAAGCAAATTAAGGAAGGATGGCTGAAGCATATAAAACATGAAGAGGAAAACTTCTTATGGGTCTCGAATCAAAAAGCACTTGATATGATGCTCAATGGTGCGGTACCCCCTGAAACAAGTGACCCACAAATTACTAAAGACAGTATCTATGACAATTACCATGAGATGATTGATGCCCAGCTGACTACTGAGATATTTGGCCTTTTTGCGCCTGCCCGGCCCGATATTGCTCTAAAAATGGCAAATTTACCCATACAAACAACTGCTCGTGAAAACGCTCAATGGATTTCTGAATTCTATGTCATCATGTATTCATTGGCCTCAGAGGTTGATAAAAGCCTGAGCCAAAAAGAACAAATAGCGTGGATGGCCGTGCAAGCCAGAGAGCACCTTCCCAATGATTCATATGCCGCGAAAATGTACGACTTTGTAAAAGGCAAATACGATGCAAACATCCCATGGGAGAAAGCCCGTGATGATTTATATGAGCGCTATCAGGTAAACCAGGAAGATGGGTATACCATAACCTCAAAAAATATTTTCTGTAATGGTTGTTTCGCTGCAGGCATTAATTTTGGGGCAAGCATAGTGAGTCTTTTTTACGGAGAAGGGGACATTAAAGAGACAATTAAGATTGGAGCACTGGCCGGATGGGATTCTGATAACCCCACCGCCACCTGGGGTGGGCTTTTGGGCTTTATGCTTGGGAAAGAAGGTGTAGAGGAGGCTTTCGGACGTAAATTTTCTGATAAATTCAATATCCATAGAACCCGGGTTAACTTTCCAAATGATGGTTTAGATACTTTTGATGAAATGGCTAAAAAAGGCATTTATATCATTGATAGGGTAGTTCAGGAAGAAATGGGTGGAGGCGTGGATCTGGAAAAGGATGTATGGTACATACCTCACAACGGAGAATAAACCAATAATCAACTCTTAGGTTTCCAAATTTGCCATCATAATTTGAATAATAATGGACTTTATTCAAATTGATATTTGCTAATGCAAAAAGACTTCTTTTTCGATTATCAGAAAATAATATGGTTTATAAAATAAAAACATCCTTGAGATAATTCTCAAGGATGTTTTTTGAATGCAAAAATTTGCCGTTACTCATTGATTAAATCAGCAGTTTCTTTGATATTGTCCTTTAGGTCATCGGCAATATCCCGATTGCCATCTTCATCATTTGGAAAAATTTCAATAATACCATTTTTATTACCGTCTAAGGCCTGGTTTAAATCTATTTGTTTTAACGAACTTAAGAATTGTGACATATCAAACTCTACAGCGAAGTTTATCACCGTTCCTGCAACTTTAACACCAGTGCTTCTGCCTACATCCAGGTTTTCACTGGTATCATGCCAGAAGACAAATGGCTGACCGTCTATTGTTCCTTCTATATAAATTGATTTGTCGAATAATTTATCAGTTGCTGGCAAATCTTCATCCTTGTGAAATTTGAAACGAAGTTCTTTATACATGCCATCCGGGACCACTACATCACCAATAGTTTGCGACAATGCATTACCATCACTCAACAAATCTATTTGGTAAGGGCCCCTAAATTGAATTTCGTCAGTATCTAGATTACTATTAGGGTCGTCATCGTTCTTGAAAACTACATCACGGATTGAAATGCGGAAATCGGTAAAAACTACATTTTCGTTGTTTTTACCTGTAAAAAAGTTAGACTTCGCATTAGTAACACTGGCATTCAAGGCATTTAGGCTAAGACGAATTCTGCTATCGTCATTGTCATCCTTAGAACAACCTGTACTAAACAAGGCCGAAGCAATTAAAATAATTAATGAATTTTTCATTACAATAAAATTTGGTTAATAAGTAAGATTTAAAACGCTTTTCTTTTGGGATTCATATATATAACAACCGAATCCAAAAAATTCCTGAAAAAAAATTAAAAATCGTCCGATCGGTTATTGAGTTAGATAGGGTCCGACTAAAAAAAAGAGCGATAAATCGCTCTCTTTAAACAAAATAAGAGGTATACAGCTACTTTTGCTCTGCCTCTTTTACGGCACAAGTACTTATTCCAAAAGGTGCGTACAGCGGACAGAAGCTCACAAAACTGGTCAGCACAAAAACACCTGCCAATACCAGTAGAACAATTCCTAATGTACCCCCTATTATTTCTGTAAAATAAAGCACTGCAATAATTGCAGCTACAATAAAACGAATGATTCTATCCGCAGAGCCCATATTTTTTTTCATGATAATATATGTTAGTTAGACAAATTTTATACGAGCCAGACTATCGCTTGTATATAATACAAACCAAGAACAGCTTTATAATTTTCTTGCACGTAATTCTTATACACAAAATTAAGTAAGAGAATCATGGTATGCAGTGACTTTAGTCACAGGTTGAATACCTGAATGGTATTGCCCTGTTGTCTGACCATACCTTCGCCCTCCAATTTTTTCAAAACCCTACTAACCACCTCCCGAACAGTTCCTAGCTCATTTGCCAACTGCTGATGGGATATTTGAACCGGATTTTCTCCTTTAAGAGCAATTTTATCCTTAAGATGACGATGCAAACGTTTATCTATTTTGTCGAACAATACATAGTGTATGGTATCCAAAAGTTCTGCGTATCTGCCTTTGTACTGTTGAAAAAAGAAGTCATTTAAGCGGGGGTTCTCCCTGGTTAGGGTATCCAATTTAGATACTGGAATAAGTATTGCTTCTGTATCTTCCTCGGTAACAGCAAATACCTGACTAGGTTCGTTATTGATACTGGCAGAAAAAGACATGATGCAACTTTGGCTGGGCTGTATATAGTACAGCAAAAGCTCCCGGTCTTCATATCTGGTGTAGACTTTGATCAGCCCTTTTTGAACAAGTGGTATGACCTTTACAAATTGTCCCACCCGCAGTATCTCAGTATCCTTTTCAATGCTTATCAACTCTCCAGCTTCAGCTATTTTTTTCAAAACCGAGTTGTATGACGACGAATTTAAGTTGTCAGTATCCATAGGGAAATCTTGATAAATAAAGATTATTTAGGATAAATATACTAAAACCGCCCCTGAACAGAAGTCAGGGACGGTTAAGAAAACCTTCTTTATCATAGCGGGGCAATAGAAGGTATGGTAGGTATCTAAGTTCGGGGTCTACTGCTTTTCAAAGGTCAATAAGTCTGTTCCGCCATTACCTCCACTCTCATGGATTAACTCAATTTTATTTCCTGAATAGGAGACAATGTTCCAATCTTCTGAAAGTTCATTGAAGTCTGCCGGGGAGGCGAAGAATATGTTAAAATCAATCTCACCTGTAGATGTACCACCATTAAAATTGCCCAGGGTACACTGATTTCTGAAACGAAGCCTGTCTTCTCCATTAATTCTCAAATCTACATCAGTTTCTCCGTTGTAGAGCTCAATTTCATGTAAGGTCCATGTATCTTCAAGATCAGGTAAATCCGTTATCGTAATTATAACCTCAATACTGTTGCCACTACCCGAAGCCTCCCAGTTACCGGTATAATCTTCTGAACCAGTGGCTACGGTTACCATCCCGTCTGCCGAGAAGTTAAACTTGTAACTTGTGAAGTTATCTTCTAGTGAATTGTCGTTTCTTTCCAATTTGTCTACAAACCAATCATCACAGGCCGTCAGCACATCTGTAAGTTGATCTACTGTACAACTATTGCAATCATCATCCGAGCTACTTTCGCCGGAATCGTCATCCATATCGTCATTAGAATCATCATCTATAGTAACAGACCAGGTACCCGTTATGGTAGTGTTGCCATTATCGGCCACGAGGCTTCCATCGCTGTTAAAATTAAAGCCATACCCATTAAAGTTTGTTGTTTCATTCTTATCGGAATCCACAAAGTTGGTAATTACCCATGGACCGGTCATTGCGGTATTTGTAATTTCTTCAACGTCTGCCTGTAATTGGGCCAGATTGGCAATTTCATCATTATCATTGTCGCTGGAACAGGCCACTATGAGTAATAAGGCAATAAAAATTCCGGAATTTAAAATATTCTTTTTCATAGTATTTGTATTTGGATTATTGTTTTGTAAAGATTAATGTATCTGTAGTGCCATTACCACCACTAACATCACGTAGTTCTATCTGCGTGTCAGACACTGCTATGACATCCCAGTCATCATTGAACTCATCAAGTGGGATGGTAACGCCGAAATCCAACACCAATTTATTGTCTCCGTTTTGTGCAGACCAAGTACCATTTGTTATACTTCCGTTGGTTGCAGTAACACTGCCATCGGCATCAAAAACAATTGTAAAACCTTCATAATCATTGGTTTGATCGTTGCCGTCCTCCAGGTAGGATGAGACCGTCCAGCTTCCGTCAACCAGCACGGAGCTTAAATCTGATCCACCGTTGCCATTGCTCGCCGGATTTCTCTCAAAGGTCAGGAAGTCTGTGGTACCATCTCCCCCACTAATATCTTTTAGCCGAATGATTTCATTTGTTACTTCCAGTACATCCCAGTCTTCCTCCAACACGTCAAAAGGCGGGGTAAGTCCAAAATTCAAGTTCAATTCCAAAAGGGTTTCATCACCTGCAGAAGTAGACCATGTACCGTTCGTGGTCATTCCTACCCCGTTAGCCGTCGCCGTACCATCTGTGGCAAAATTGAAAACCAGAGAGCTAAAAGATGCTGTTTCATCAACATCGTCAAAATAATTGGTTATGTACCAGTCTCCTGTGGTCAACTCTTGGACAAGGGCACTATCATCAATGCCGGTATTATCATTGCCGCCATTGTTATTACAAGTAGTTCTAAAGCGTAAACGGTCATCACCCATTCTAAGGTCCACATCACTTTCACTGGCATTCTGATCAATTTCATGAAGGTTCCATGTGGCATTGAAGTCGGATAGATTCGGTATGTTGATTATAACGGAAATATTGTTACCTGAACCATCCGTTTCCCAGGTCCCTGAAAACATATCGGTATCAGATTCGGCGGTTAATGTACCATCATTCGCAAAATTAAATTGATAGGCCAAGTATAAATCTTCAAGGTCCTGATCATTACGCTCCAATTTATCAACGCCCCAGTCCGAACAAGCTACCAGTACATCAGATAGCTGGTCTGTGGTACAATTGTCGCAATCATCATCATTATAATCATTATCATCATCCTCATCACAATCATCTCTGGCATCCTCTAAAATAGTTTCAAGCATTTGAAGGTTGGAAGCCTGCGCCTCTGTGCCATCAAATAGAATTATGGCTATTGGAAAGTTTATATTAACAATATCATTTTCATCCAAATCATCAATAAACTCATAAAGTTCCTGGTCATTGGAAAATGTAATGGTGTCAATAACCTCATTATTAGAATTGAATAAAGATGCTGTAACCGGGTACTTTATATCGGCACATTCAATGTCATCATCATACTCATTTTCACCATTACAATCATCAGTAAAAACTTCAAGACTATCCATACCTGTTATTACTACTTCGGTAAAGTCGTTCAAGACAATGGTTATTGGGAAGATTATATCAAGAACATCATCGTCATCATCAAATTCGTCAAAAATGTCCTCAATGGTCTGAAAATCATTGGGGTCATCCACCACGATTTCCAACCCGTCAATTTGTACCGTCACAGGTAGTTCAATGCTGATACAACTTGCGTTGTCAATGATATTGTCATCAGATCCATCATTTGAAGTAGTATTCTGCAACAGGTTTGCAACGTTGGAGTTGGCTTTAAGGGTTTCTTCCTGCGGTCCTTCAATTAAAACAGATTCTTCTTCCCGGCACGAGGTAAGCAACAAGGATAATCCTAAAATAAGCAGGCTTAGATTAATAAAAGGGGATTTCATATCAAAATATTTTCCGGTGTTTATATATAGAACAACTCTAACTATAAAATTCCTGAAAAATTTTAAAGAAAATTATTTTCATAGATTTGAGGCTGATTAACCATTGCAACTTGAAGAAAGATCTACATAAGGATATTTGCGAAGATTCTGTTTTTGAACTACTGTACAGCAAATTGGCCAGCGACCTCCATAATTACCTTTATTATAAGTATGGTGAAAAGCTTAATCCTAACGATAAGGTGCAGGAGGCATTCATTAAACTATGGGAAAACTGCAAAAAAGTAACGGTTAATAAGGCCAAATCCTTTTTATATACCGTGGCCAATAATTTAATGCTGAATGAAATCAAACACCAAAAGGTAGTCTTAAAATACCAGGCTGTGAGCCCAAAGGACCATACCAACGAATCTCCTGAATTTCTTATGGAGAAAGAAGAATACTTTAAAAAATATCAAAAGGTACTTTCAAACTTGACAGATGAACAGAGAACAGCCTTTTTGTTAAACAAAGCAGAGGGCAAAAAGCACGATGAAATAGCTAAAATGTTAGGGGTTACAAGAAAGGTGGTGGAATATAGAATTTACACCGCATTTAATGTACTAAAAAATGAATTGGATGGATTTAAACTAAAATAATCAGGAAAAATCCAAACTAAGTTGTTATATAATTAAACAGGTGTGCTTATGGACAAGGATTACTTGATAAGAAAATGGCTGGCTGATGAGTTAAGTCCTGAGGAAGCTAAGGCTTTTGAAGCCCTGGAAGATGCCCCTTTTTATAAAGATGTGATCGATAGCGCTTCTTCCTTTAAGGCTTCCCAATTCTCTGCAGTCACAGATTACAAAAAACTAAATGTACGGCTTAAAGGTTCTGATTCAGAAGTCAAAAAAATAATCTGGATAAGACCATTGATGCGTATAGCAAGTGTTTTTGTCTTAGGATTTGCACTATATTATTTCTTTTTCAATGAAAACTTAACCAAAATACATACACAGGTAGGTGAAAAAGTGTCTGTTATTCTACCTGATAATTCTTCGGTTAAAGTAAACGCCTTATCTGAAATTGCATATAATGCAAAAAAATGGAACCAAAAAAGGGAGATTAAACTAAAAGGGGAAGCCTTTTTTGATGTGGCTAAAGGAGCGAAGTTTGATGTTGTTACCCCTAAGGGCACCGTCAGCGTTCTTGGTACCGAATTCAATGTCCTGCAAAGAGGAAGTTTTTTTGAGGTGAGATGTTTTGAAGGTAGGGTAAAAGTAAACGCAGAAGGCCATGAGGAGATATTGGAGCAAGGAGGTAGTTTTCGAATTCTAGAAGGAATTGTGACTATTGGAAAAAATATGTATAATGTTCCCCAGTGGACCAAGAATATCAGCGATTTTCAAAGAGTTGCGGTATCAGAGGTCTTTGCCGAACTCGAACGACAATATGGCGTAAGCATTATATATGAAAATGTAAATATTGAGCAGCTTTTCACCGGAGGTTTTGTGCATGATAGTTTGGACAATGCCCTGAGATCCATTACCGAACCTCTGGATTTGGAGTATACAATTTTAGCAACCAACAAAGTCAGGGTGAAACCACGTGAGAAATAAGCTCATTTTATTTTTTTACCTAATTACTTTGCTTTACAACGCATCTATTTTTGGGCAACAAACGGATGTGTACAAGCCACTCATTTCCATATTGACAGAGCTGCAGGAACGACATAAGGTGCAGTTCAACTATGCTTCAGAACTAATTGAAGATATACAGCTCAGACAGCCCAAAACGAATCTGGAATTGAAAGAAGTCGTCGATTATTTAAATGCACAGACAATGTTGGATTTTGTTTTTGTTTCAGAATCCGTAATTTCTATAAAGTCCAGACCCATCAAACTTTGCGGGTACATACGTGATAAGGATACACAAGAGCCCTTGCCATACACCACGGTGCAAAGTAATGGTCGGGGTACGGTTACCAATGATCTGGGTTATTTTGAACTGCCCTTAACAAAGATTTCAGATGTTGTCCTCATCAGACATATTGGGCACAAGACCATTCGGCGGGAGTTACGTTTTTTCAATACACAGGAATGCGTTAATATACACCTGGTGTCTGAGCAGGAACAATTACCTGAAATTGTGTTGACCGATTATCTTATAAGGGGAATAGACAAGTTGGATAATGGTTCCTTTCGATTGAATTTTGACCAGTTTACAATATTACCGGGGCTTGTTGAAGACGATGTACTAAGGTCTATACAAGCACTTCCAGGCATTCAAAGTGTTGATGAAACCGTATCGAACATCAATATTCGTGGCGGAAGTAATGACCAGAACCTGATTTTATGGGATGATATTAAAATGTATCAGTCCGGACATTTTTTCGGTCTCATTTCCATGTATAACCCTAATATCACCCAGAAGGTTACTTTACAAAAAAATGGTAGTTCTGCCGCCTATACCGATGGGGTTTCAGGTACTATAGCCATGAGTACGGACAAGAATATCAATCCGGATACGAACGGAAGTATCAGCATCAATCTTATAGATGCCAACGGTTATATTGACTTGCCATTGGGTGAAAATGCTTCGGTTCAAGTGGCAGCAAGAAAGTCCATAAGCGATTTCTTTGAGACTCCCACCTACTCTGAATATTTTGATCGTATAACCCAGGACACTGAGATTTCTGCGAATGTGGATACCATTACCAATTCGGATATTAAATTCGATTTCTATGATACCTCGCTTAGATTACTGTTTAGACCTACGGACAAAGATTTTTTGCGATTCAACTTTATATATACGGCCAACGAGGTTGTTTTTAATGAAAGTGCCCTGGTCAATGCTAATGAGGAGATTCGCGAAAGTAGTCTTGACCAAAACAGTATTGCCGGAAGCTTTTATTATCTCAGGAAATGGAACCCAAATATGACCACCGAGTTCTCCATTTATGAAACAGATTATAAACTAAGGGCTATTAATTCTAATGTCTTACAAGAGCAGCGTTTTTTGCAGGAAAATGTAGTTTCCGAAACCGGAGTGCGTGCTCTGGTAAAGAATAAAATATATCAAAATTTCGAATGGCGCAACGGATATCATTTTGTGGAGACTAAAATCACGAATTTGGATGATGTAGACGATCCAATCTTTCGTAGATTGGAAAGTGAGGTATTGAGGACACACGGAATATTTACAGAAATTGATTGGTCAACACCCAATAGTAGTACATCTGTTAACGCTGGCTTACGTTTCAATTATCTGGATAAATTCCAAAAACAGCTATGGGAGCCACGACTGAGTCTTAACCAAAAGTTTCTCCAATGGTTCAATCTTGAGGTGCTAGGCGAGTTCAAGCATCAAAATACATCACAGGTCATTAACTTTCAAAGTGACTTTTTAGGGCTGGAAAAACGGCGTTGGCAGCTTTCAAATGATGCTGACGTTCCTATAATCCAAAGTAAACAAGGTTCATTGGGTTTGAGTTATGAAAGATTAAACTGGCTGGTCCATGCCGTTGGTTTTGTTAAAGAGGTTAATGGTATTACTACCCAAAGTCAGGGTTTCCTGGATCAATATGAGTTTGTAAGAACTTCAGGACAATACGATGCTTACGGGGTGGACTTCTTGCTCAGAAAACAAATCCGGGACTGGAACATTTGGTTGAGTTACGGCTATTTGAATAGCAAATACCGTTTTGAAGAATTACCTGAACCTGAATTTCGTAGTAATTTTGACATTACGCATGCTATTTCATCAGGCGTTACTTTTTCTACCAATAAATTACAAGTAGCTGCAGGGGTCAATTGGCGTACCGGAAGACCCTTTACTCCACTCACAACGGGCGATGAAATTGTTGATGGAAATATTAATTATGCTGCAGTAAATTCCGATCAATTGAACGATTATTTGCGATTGGATGTCTCAACAATTTATACAACCCGGCTAAGCAACAAAACTGATTTGCAGGCCGGGATATCCATATGGAACCTGTTAAACAGGGAAAATATTATCAATACTTTTTTCAGATTGGACAATTTAGGTAACGCACAACAAGTAATTCAAACCTCACTGGGCATTACACCCAATGCTACCATAAAGTTTCTTTTCAATTGATGCTTTTAGATTGAATACAAAGTTTATGACCAAGTCTCTAAAATCCAGTAAAAAGATTTTATTAAAAGGGGTTTAGTAATTAGAACTGCGAAGGTCTTAGCCCCTATCGGTATTATTTTTTAAGGAACTTTTGTAAGTACTAAATCAGTTTTTGCAGGTGTTACGGGATTAAGCGGAGCTGCTTGTGGTGCGTTGAGTGCCGCCATATGGATGAAATCGCTCGCCTGGCACCGGGAAGAATCCAAAAAATCGTCGTTGAAAAATCCAAGTATAAAAAAAACATTAGTAACATTTTATGAGACTACCGGATCTAAAATACGATGTGATGATATTACAGGAATGAATTTCAATACGCTCGATGATCACACCAATTTTATTAGAAATGGTGGTTGTGACTCGCTTTTGAAGGTACTCGCTAAGTCTTAGTAGGATAATCAAAAATCTATAATGTCCTCAGTCCAAATGATATTGTCTTAATACATTAATTGTTAGTTGTTTATAACTCTTCTAATGAATGGTTAAACGAATTCTGAATTTCCCATGTATTTAATTGCTTAAATGTCGCAGATTTATAGGTTGATCTCAAGTATTATAAAATTTTAGTAACTTTAATTTTATTCAATTCATGAAATCAGAGAATAATCATTTTCTTAAATATTTACAGACACTTACCTCATCGCCTTTTTTTAAGGATTCCAGTACTGACTCTATTAAAGAACTATTACATTCAATGTCGGAGGAACATTGGAGGGCGAAAAGTTTTAAAAGCAGTACAGATGTAGTATCCACCTTCCACTTCATCGTATCCGGCAGGTTAAAAGTCTATAAGTCTAATCCGGATACAGGCAGGGAACATACGGTTTTTGTGCTGTCTAAGGGTGATGTTTTTGATGTTTTATCTTTGTTGGACACTAAGCCTCATGATGTTTATTGGGAAGCTTTGGATTCATTAGTGGTCTTAAAAATCCCTATGGAACAAATGCGTCATTGGATTAATAAATATCCGGTAATGCACAAAGCCATTTTATATTATCTGGGGGACCGTATGCGACAACTCATGGATGTTGCCACTGATGTTACCCTTCACAGCACTTTGGTACGCCTTTCTGCATTGCTCCTTAAAAATATAAATGGAGAAACCCGAAAATTAGAATTAATCAATAATTTACCAAATGATGAGATTGCCGGACTCATTGGCACAACTCGGGCAGTTGTGAGCAGGCATATCCAGGAATTAAAACGTTGTGGAGCAATTTCGGTAAGTCGCAAACAAATTAATGTTAAGAATCTGGAACTGCTATTATCAATTGCTGAAGAAAAATATATTCCTTAATTAACTTTTTTGGAGAACCACGTCATCTGTCATTCTAAAGTTATTAATTACCAGGTATCACAAATTTCACCCAAGTGCTACTTAGGTAGCTGTATTGGCTTATGAAATCAAATAACTTTATACTTTTAATTATGGGGTAAGATTATTGTGAGCAAAGTATAAGTAATTCTTCATTTGTAACTAGATAAAACTTTTACTGAATAAAAATGGTTTCAAAAAAATCTATTTAAACTATTTCCAATATTTGCTCTCTTTCTTAGAAAAAAAACATGGTTGGATAATATACAACCTGCGCTATGACTTTTTATAAAAAATTTAATTACCTGTTAAACTTAGCATTATTGAACGTTTTCAAAAGCAATCATGTAATACCCGGTAAAACCGTATGCCTTGCATTCAAATCCAAATATCCCAAAGCTTCATTTATACAATGGAAACAGATTGATGTTTTTAGATGGCAAGTAACCTTTCACTTCAAAAAAGAAGAACACTTCGCATTATTCAGTAGTGAGGGCAAATGGCTTGAAACAATTACTCCGGTATCATTAGACATTACTCCAAAACAAGTGCAACAAAATTTTACAGGAAACTATAACAATGATGGACTTCAGCAAATTTACCATGTAGAAACCCCTAAGCAAAATCTTTACGAAATAAGCTGGAATAGTGGTATTTATGTTCTGAAACTCTTATACAACTCATCAGGAAAAATAATGAGTAAAATGATTTCATAAATCTACTCCCGTAGCTCAAAAAAATTGTCCAAGAAAAATATAGAAATTAATATAAAAATTATTTTATTTAAGCTTATCTTATAAAAAAGAAAATACTTAGTATGATCAAAGAATTAACAAAATCACAGGAACTTTTCGAAAGAAGGAAAAATGCAGTAGCCAATGGCGTGGGGGTGTTCAATACCGCCACTGTCAAAGAAGCCAAAGGTGCAATTATTATTGATGTTGATGGGCGGGAACTTATAGATTTTGCTGGAGGCATTGGTGTTGTGAATGCTGGCCACTGTCCGGAACCTGTTGTGCAGGCCATACGCGAACAAGCAGGCAAATATTTACATACCAGTTTTAATGTTGTGACCTATGAGCCTTATATAGCATTATGTGAGGAATTGGCAGAGATATTGCCCCATGGTAAAAATACCAAGGCAATGCTCGTCAGTACGGGAGCAGAAGCTGTGGAGAATGCCATTAAAATTGCAAGACAGGCCACCAAAAGACCTGCAATTCTATGCTATACCGGAGCCTATCACGGCCGAACTATGATGGCCATGACGCTAACAAGTAAAGTAAGTTATAAGTATGATTGCGGCCCTTTTGCCCCTGAAGTATACAGGCTGCCATTTCCTAACTTTTATCGCTACAGGGGTAACAGGGATGAAGCCACTTTTGTCAAGGATGAACTCAAACGACTTCACGAAAGTGCCCTCAATTTGGTTGATATAGAAAGTGTTGCGGCAATTATTTTAGAGCCTATCCAGGGTGAAGGCGGTTTTAATCCCATACCGCAGGCATATTTAGAGGGGTTAAGAGAATTTTGCGATGAGCATGGCATCTTACTAATTATGGATGAAGTGCAGAGCGGATTCTGCCGTACCGGACATTGGGCAAGTTGGCAGCACTACGGGGTACAGCCAGATATAAGTACCTACGCAAAATCGATGGGATCGGGACTTCCCATTGCAGCAGTTGTCGGGCGGGGAGAAATAATGGACGCAGCGGCCTCAGGCTCTATAGGTGGCACCTATATAGGAAGTCCGGTTTGTTGTGTTGCAGCTTCAGCTACCATTCAATATATGAAAGACATTGATCTTAACGAAAGGGCCAAAGAGGTCGGTGCGACCATCATGGGCCGTTTGAAAAAATTGATGAAGGAATATTCTGAAATAGGCGATGTGAGAGGCATTGGTGCAATGATTGGGATCGAGTTTGTTAAAAATAGTGATCCGAGGCAGCCTAATTCTGAAGTTTGTGGCAAAATTGTAAAAGGTTGTTCGGAAAACGGGTTGATTATACTTAGTGCCGGCACCCATAAAAATATTATTCGCATCCTCTCACCATTAATAATTACCCAGGAAGAATTAGAAAAAGGTTTGTCCATTTTGGAAAATGAAATTAAAAAAGCTATAGACAACTAACTATGAGACCATTTGCAATTGCAGGAATACAGATGAAGGTTTCAGCGGTCGCTTCCAATGTGGAAATGATGAAGCTGAAACTCGATATTACAATGACCCTCTATCCGTGGATAGAAATGGTATTATTTAGTGAATTATGTGCGTACGGCCCACTGATACATACTGCCCAGGAAATTCCTTGTTCGTTTGAAGCCGAAATGCAGGCCATGGCGAAAAAATATGGAATCTGGCTACTTCCGGGATCTATTTTCGAAAAGAGTAATGGTAAAATATACAATACGGCGACCGTTATCAATCCCGAAGGGGAAATAGTGACGCGCTATCGCAAAATGTTTCCGTTCTATCCTTATGAAGTGGGCGTAACACCGGGAACAGAATTTTGTGTGTTCGATGTGCCCGATGTCGGAAGATTTGGGGTGTCGATTTGTTATGACATGTGGTTCCCGGAAACCATTAGGACTTTGGTATCAATGGGCGCTGAAGTGATACTTCATCCTACGATGTCTGGTACCATAGATCGCGATATTGAATTATCTATAGTAAGAGCGATGGCTTCCGTGAATCAATGTTACTTCTTTGATGTCAACGGATTAGATACCGGGGGCACAGGACGCTCTATTGTATGTGGGCCGGACGGTCTTGTTATTCACCAGTCTGAAGGCACGGAAGAAATTATTCCACTTGAATTAAACATCGCAAGAGTGAAAAGAAGCCGTGAATTGGGTATATTGCGTCTGGGTCAACCTTTGAAAAGTTTTAGAGATCATTTAGGTCAATTCAGCATATATCAACCTGATACCCCACACCCCTATCTCGATTCTCTTGGACCCCTCATAAAACCTAATCGACTGGACAAATTAACCAAATTAATTATAAAGGGAAATTCTCTTGAACATCCGATAGCTCCAACACATTATAAAGGAGATGGATCACTATAAATAGTAAAGATAATGGGCGGCGTATCCTCAAACAAAAAGAAAAATAATACAGAGTTTAAAGATTATGTGAGTTGGTTTGAAATACCGGCTATCGACTTTCAGCAAGCAGTTAATTTTTACAACCACATATTCGGCATTGAAATGATTCAAAACGTCACAGAGGAAAATGCCATGGCCTTTTTTCCTGTGACAAAAGGCATTGGGGGAGCGGTTATTTCGGGGCCGGGATCTGTTCCCAGTGATATTGGACCACTAATTTATTTAAATGGGGGAAAAGACTTGAGTAATGTCCTCGATAAAATAGAAGATGCTGGTGGGCGAATTGTAATGCCCAAAACCCTGATCAGCGAAGAAGCGGGTTACTTTGCCATTTTTATTGATTCTCAGGGAAACAAACTCGCTTTACATTCAAAAAATTGATTCGTGATTAAAAATAAAACTAAAAGTGCACCTTATTATAACATCGGACAACTAAGGGTCGACTACTGGAACAAACTAAAAATTGAAACTGCCGAATTAGCCCGATGCCACAAAGGGTCTGCCAATGAAAAAAGACATAAACAGGCTACTAAAGAGTTAATAAAAGACCTGAAAGGTGTTGAGTGTTTTTTTGCTTCTCCAGGTATAGCGCGCATACAGAGGCTAGAAAAGGCCTTTTCCGTTCATGAACATGCCTCCTTATCACATATGGCGGCAGAAACTACAAAACAATTGGTTGGTGATAGTTACAGAAGTAATCCGGACTTTCTGGATCATGATGAACATAGCATAGTATCAGTTGAGGAACATGAACAATATAACGGCGTTAGTAAGAACTATTTCGAGGTAATGTTCGTTGACGATATTTCCGAACAGGAAGAGATCAATCTGCAGCACAGCATAAGGGCCTTAAGAACACCTCATGACAAATTTACCTATGGTGTTGTTGTACAACGATCTTTTCAGGATGCCATGATTGCCTTGCTATTTAATCACAATATTCAGGCAGTGGTAGTCCGCTATGCACCACCTTACCACTCCAAGGGGATTACATCGCTTATAAAACCATATATCCAACAGGTGACAAAGCTCGACTTTTCATCGAAATCCGAGACCGATCTCGGGCCAATAATCGGGGAGTTAATAAAACAATTCAGGCCCGAATTGGATACCTATTATGTTACAGACACCTCCTTGGGTCACCTAAAGGACAGTACCATAAAGGGTTTCAGACGTATCTTTTATCAAACAGAGGATATTCAGGAGCTTCACCTTACAATTATGCGCGGTATTGCAGAACGGTATACTACGCCTTTCTTCTCTGCCCTGGTAGAATACAGCCAAAAACCCACCGGGGTCTTTCATGCCATGCCCATATCCCGTGGTAATTCGGTTTTTAAATCAAGATGGATCAATGATTTTGGCGAGTTTTACGGGCGAAATATGTTTTTGGCCGAAACATCTGCCACAACTGGTGGCCTCGATTCCTTACTGCAGCCCACAGGGCCCTTAAAAAAAGCTCAGCAAATGGCACGGGATGCATATGGCTCCCAATACACCTATTTTGTGACCAACGGAACATCCACAGCCAATAAAATTGTGATGCAGGCCCTGGTTAAACCGAAAGATGTAGTTCTAATTGATAGGGATTGCCATAAATCACACCATTATGGATTGGTTCTGGCGGGAGCATATCCCGTTTATCTGGATTCCTATCCCATCGAAGAATACTCCATGTATGGCGCGGTACCCCTCGAACAGATCAAAAATAAATTGCTACAATTGAAAGATGCTGGCAGACTGGATAGGGTGAAAATGTTGCTGCTTACGAATTGTACCTTTGATGGCCTCGTTTATAACGTGGAGCGCGTCATGGAAGAGGTCCTGGCCATAAAGCCGGATATGATATTTTTATGGGACGAAGCCTGGTTTGCCTTTGCTGGATTTGCTAATAGCTACAAGCAACGAACAGGTATGCTTACAGCAAAAAAGCTGTATGAAAAATATAGAAGCAGTACCTACAGGAAGCGGTATAATGCGCATATAAAAGGATTGAATAACGGTGATCTTTCCACAATGCCGGATCCGGATAAGGTAAGGATACGGGTATATGCCACTCAGAGCACACATAAGACCCTGAGTAGTTTTAGACAAGGCTCAATGATCCATATCTGGGATGAAGACTTTCGTCGAAAAAGCGAGAATACTTTTTTAGAAGCTTATATGACGCATACTTCCACGTCACCCAATTACCAGATGCTGGCCTCTTTAGACGTAGGCAGGCGACAAGTTCAGCTTGAAGGTTTTGAATTGGTTGAAAAAAGTATTGAGATGGCTATGGTACTTCGGGCTAAGGTGAATGACAATCCTCAATTAAGCAAGTATTTTGATGTCCTGACGGTTCATGATTTTATACCAAATAAATATCGTCAAACCGGCCTTAAAGAGTATTATACAAGGAACGAAGGCTGGAACCGAATGGATGAGGCGTGGGAGAAAGACGAATTTGTACTTGATCCTACCAAAATAACCTTATACATAGGTAAAACCGGTGTTGACGGTGACACCTTCAAAAATAAATACTTAATGGATAAATTTAACATCCAGATTAATAAGACTTCCCGGAATACCGTCTTGTTCATGACGAATATCGGGACGACCAGAGGTAGCATTACATACCTCACCAATGCACTATTAAAAATTGCCGATGAATTGGATGAAGAGTTCAAAGCGTTAAACAATAAAGAAAAGGAAATTCTTCAAAACAGGATTCATTCCTTGACCAAAGAAGTACCCCCATTACCTGATTTCAGTTATTTCCATCATTCATTTCAGGCCGTTCCCGGTGTCCCCGGAGGTAATTTGCGAGAAGCCTATTTCTTAGCGTACGATGAAGAAAATTATGAATATGTTCCCTTGAGCGAATGTTTATCAATCATGGGTAAAGGAAGAAAGCTGGTTGCTTCTACCTTTGTAATTCCTTATCCTCCTGGTTTTCCTGTGCTGGTCCCGGGTCAGGTGGTCAGTAAGGAAATAATTAATTTTCTTACCGTGCTCGATGTGAGCGAAATACACGGGTATCGATCCGATCTTGGCCTTAGGGTATTTAAAGAAAATGTATTGAACAGGCAGAAAATTACCACCTCGATGGGTGCTATGGCAAGAGGAATGAAGAAAAAACAATCAATTTAAAATTTGTAAATAAAAAATATGAGTGCTAAAAAAACAATCCCTGTAAAGAAAGTAACAACAACACCGCAACTAAATGGAGTGCCGGATATAAGACGGTTTTTTTATAAAAACGAGATTCCGCTGTATTTTATCAGCGCCACAAATTTCAATATGCTTGGCGCCGATGAATGGATAAAGGGCTTTAAATTTATCTGTCACATCGAATGCTTTGATGGCCAGCATCCCAATGTTTTTTCACCTAAGGAAGAAATTCCCCATGACGATTTCACAGGTATTGAAGACATCAACAATTATTTGTTACAACATCCTGAAGTACAGGACTATTTGAAGACAAGAAAGAAAGGAAAAACCACGGGTAAGGCTATGTTTCTCATGTTTGATGAGAAGACGGAGAAACTTGCAAAGAAATTAGGATTGCAAATTATGTTCCCTACGGCTAAAATGCGGACATTCATGGACAATAAAGTGAATACCAACCGTATTGCAGAAAAGGCCGGAGTGCCCTGTGTACCCTATGTCCTATCTCCTGTTACGGATTATGCGCAACTAAACAAAGTGTCAAAGGCACTTGGAAACGATCTTGTAATACAAACACCATTTGGTGATTCCGGGCATACTACTTTTTTTATATCCAATGAAGCGGAGTTCAAAAAATACGAGGAAGAGATTGTAAAAGAGAAGGAAGTCAAAATAATGAAGCGCATCAACTGTAAAGGCTCGGCTATCGAGGCATGCGTTACAAGGCACGGCACCATCGTTGCACCTCTGATGACCGAACTGGTTGGCTTTAAAGAATTGACCCCTTACAAAGGTGGCTGGTGTGGCAACGAAATTTATCCAAATGCCTTTACTCCGGAATTGCGAAAAAAGGCCACAAAATATACACAACTTTTTGGCGATCAGTTGCGCAAAGAAGGATATAAAGGATATTTTGAATTAGATTTTCTCATTGATCAGGATAATGGAGAAATTTATTTGGGGGAATTAAACCCCAGAGTGACCGGAGCAAGTTCTATTACTAACCATGCTGTTTTTGCATTGGCAGATGCGCCTCTTTTTGTTTTCCATATTTTAGAATGGATGGACGTGGAATACAAGTTGAGTGTCAAGGCGATCAATGACCGATGGGCCAGACAGGAAAATATTGATGGATGGAGTCAACTTATCATCAAACATACTGAAGACACGATTGAGTATGTATCTGAAGCACCCAAATCCGGGATTTATAAAATGTTCGACAATGGCCATATTCTGTTCGACAGGATGGATACACACAGGAGGGCAGTAGAATCTGAAGCAGAAGCATTTTTCTTAAACATATCCAAACAAGGAGATTATTTGTACGAAGGGGCTGATATGGGAATTTTGGTTTCAAGAGGACGCATGATGACCGATGATTTTAAGCTGAATAAAAGAGCAAAAGATTGGATAAAAGCCATCCGCGAAAAATACATTTCTCAAGTAGTTGAGGATAAGCGTCCAAAGATTGCGCTAAGTGGCAGTTTAACAAAGTAAAATTTGGCATGCCCAACTTTAAATACGATGTCCGGGTACTGGAATTGAAAGAAATCCATGAAATACCCGGAGCATGGACAAATGAAGATTTTTTGGAGGTATTGCATCATCTGGAGTATGATGATGCCGATACTGTTCCGTTCGAAGAACTTAAGGAAATGGCAACTTTAGCATTATCCGACCTAACGGTCGAAGATGCGGCGGTCCATATTTTAGAGTTACGGCTTAAAGAACAACTCAATAAAGGTCAGCGACAAAATCTTGCATTAGAATTACAGGACGATCGTCTTTGGGAGGAATACTCCGACATCAAATTACACGAAGCATTATTCAATGTTGGATGCATGCTATACTGGACATTTGCAAAGCAGTTTCCAACACCGGATATTGTGCGGATTACTTTGAAGGTGATTGCCTTGAACAAGGAATCAGTTTTAAATTTAGTAAAGCCCGTTTCCTCTTTTCTGACCCGTTTGCTAAATGACGGAATGGATGAACACAACATTATCTATAGGCTATTTGACGAGAATATAAAGTCGGACAAGTTTCCGGAATCAGAACATATCATCTGGAAATTTGAGGAATCTGGCTTTGACCCTGAAGATAATTCCAACACTTTTACCATATATACTTCCTGGAATTGGGTAGATGAACTTAAGGGAGTACAGGGTTTTCAATCAACAGCATTTTCAGACGGACAACTAAAATAAAATGGAATTTAAAAGTATAAATCCGTACAATGACCAACAGGT
Source organism: uncultured Eudoraea sp. (assembly GCF_947490415.1). Lineage (GTDB taxonomy): Bacteria > Bacteroidota > Bacteroidia > Flavobacteriales > Flavobacteriaceae > Eudoraea. The sequence continues at coordinate 539,942 of NZ_CANLGX010000002.1, read as the reverse complement.
GGGTCTTTATACATCCCTTACGGAAAAAGAACTGGTAGTAAAGCTTAATAAAAGCCAGGATGCCTTTGAGTCCTGGCGAAAAGTTCCCCTTTCCGAACGCAGTGCACTTATAAAAAAAGCCGGCCAGGTATTGAGGGAGAATGTCGAAGAGTACGCCCAAATGATTACCTTGGAAATGGGAAAACCCATCATGGAATCCAGATCCGAAGTGAATAAATGTGCATGGGTCTGCGATTACTATGCGGAGAATGCAGCAGAATTCCTGACAGATGAAACAATAGCTACCGATGCATCACAAAGTTTTGTAAGACATGACCCTATTGGAAGTGTCCTGGCAATTATGCCGTGGAACTTTCCATTTTGGCAGGTTTTTAGGTTTGCTGCGCCAACTTTAACAGCAGGCAACACCGGATTGTTGAAACACGCTCCTAATGTATTTGGATGTGCCAAACAAATAGAAGAAGTGTTTATTAGAGCCGGTTTTCCAAGGGCTGTCTTTCAAAACCTGATTGTACACCACGACCATACAGAACAGATCATTGAACATGTGGCTGTAAAAGCAGTAACACTCACAGGAAGCGAAAGAGCGGGTTCGGCCGTGGCAGAAATAGCCGGCAGGCATATTAAAAAAACAGTTTTGGAACTTGGCGGGAACAATGCCTTTATTGTTTGGGAAGATGCGGATATTGATATGGCCGTAAAAACGGCCCTTACTGCCCGAATGCTTAATTGCGGACAAAGTTGTATTGCTGCCAAGCGCTTTATTTTATTGGAAGGAATTTATGATGAGTTTGTTTCAAAATTTACAAAAGCCGTAAAGGATTTGAAATCGGGGGATCCATTGGAAGATGCTACCCAAGTTGGGCCGATGGCTCGTAAAGATCTGGCAGACGAGCTTAATCGACAAGTCACAGAGTCGGTGAAACAAGGTGCAAAGCTATTGCTTGGAGGCAAACAGATCGGTTGTTATCATGAACCTACCATTTTGGGTGATGTAACGCCCGGACTGGCCGCTTTCGAAGAAGAAACATTTGGCCCTCTGGCGGCTATGATAAAAGCAAAAGATATAGATCAGGCCTTTGCCCTCTCGGAACAATCGAAGTATGGGCTTGGGGTAACTGTTTGTAGTACAAATATAGATAAGGCGGTAAAATTTGCAGATAGAGTTAGCGATGGGGCCTATTTTATCAATGAACTGGTAAAATCAGACCCAAGGCTGCCATTTGGCGGCACCAAAAATTCCGGCTATGGACGTGAACTGGCAAAAGATGGGATGATGGAGTTTGTAAATCGCAAGACGGTTTATGTGAAAAAATAAATAAAATTCGATATATAGTAATAAATAAGTATATGGAAACTTTAAAAACAATTCTGGAATTTGAAATCTTTAGTTTAAGTAATTATACCATAAGGGTTTCTGACCTGGTGACTATCCTGATCATCATTGTGATTACCAGACTATCACTATGGCTCATAAAGAAAGCCTTGTTTCGCAAGTATAAATTCCGCAAAACCGATCCGGGCACTACCTATGCTTTATACCAGATCATAAAATATGTAATTTGGGTTATGGCCATTGGATTGTTACTGGAGACTATCGGAGTCAAAGTTACTTTGTTATTAGCCGGTTCAGCGGCCTTATTAGTTGGTATTGGCTTAGGATTACAGCAAACATTTAATGATGTGATATCAGGTATCATTCTGCTTTCAGAGAGATCCATTAAAATAAATGATGTTTTGGAAATAGATGGCGATGTGGTAAAAATTGAAGGTATTGGCTTGCGAACTTCTAAAGCCTTAAACAGGGATGATATTTCCATTATCATTCCAAATTCATTAATTACTACCAGTAAAGTAATCAATTGGAGTCATCAATCTAAAAAAACACGTTTTAAGATAGATGTTGGGGTAGCTTATGGAAGTGATGTTGACAAGGTTATAAAAATTTTGGAAGAAAGCGCCTTTGAGCATCCCGAAGTCTCAAACAGGGAATTGGTTGAGGCCCGATTGATGAATTTTGGAAATTCATCCTTAGATTTTCAACTTTTGTTTTTTAGTAAAAATATATTTAGAATAGGAAAAGCAAAAAGTGATATCAGAAGAATAATTAATAAAAAATTTGCCGAAAATAAAATTACCATACCCTTCCCTCAAATGGATTTACACCTTAGATCCAATACCGCTGGAAAAATGGGAAAGTGAACGCCATGGCGTTCTTGTTTTTTTATCCTAGTAGTCATTTACATGATTAACTAAGCAGGATTTAGATTATCCTATAAAACCCTCTGTGCAAATAGCTATCACTGAACTCGATTAGTTCCAAAAAACGAACGTTTTTATGGACGTTGGGCTTTTTATACATTCCATTCTTATAATCGTTCGTTTTATATTACTACCACCGTTTTTCGCTTAAGGCAAAAATTATGATTTTTTCGGCTTTACCCTTTTATATTCCTATTGACTCTTTCTTTAATCTTGTTCATCTCTTTATTAGATGATTGGGCACTACATTATTGTATTACCATCTTTTATTTCCTTAACGTCTCGCCACTGATTGAAACCCCTTCAGTTAAAAACGAAATCCCTTGTGGTCCATGAGATGAAATCATGATACCTTGGAAAATTGGCTTTAATTTTGAACTGTTCGCACCCCATATGATAATGAAACTGCCACCGATCATCGCTTCGGATTCGCTCTCTCTCTCTGCTACTACATATTCCATAGATTGCAAAGGACCTAAAAACAAAATATTATCGTGATATTGATGAACAAGTTCTCCTTGAGAATTGTAGTGGTCTATTTCTTCAATATAGACAGTGTCTTTTAAACTTGTGTTACGGACACTTATAGTGGGGGTCAACTGGAGTTTCCAAGTGTCATGTTTCATATAAATCTCCGTGTACGTCGGAATGTAGATTGTATCTCTATAGGGCAGCTCAACACTCCCTTTCCTTAATTGGTTGACATCAAGAATATTTTCACTTTCCTTTTTTAAGTTAGGATCTGTACTAGTGCATGAGTATAAAAATACTACGAGCGCAAAATATGTTGTTATTTTTTTCATCCTTTGTAATTTATAGTTCATCCTTGGATTTTCATTTCAATGGTCTTTTTTTTATCATTCCGCCTTTGGTATCTGTTATGCTATTCATTATGATGAATGCCTTAGGCTTGAACTTCGATTCTTTCCACGGATAGAAGTATAATTAGAATCAGAATGATAAATTGTCCAATATGATAGAAGAAAGAGAAATCATACCAATATATTTTCCATCCTCCTCTACCGGAGCCATGCGCAACCCTGTCCGAACAAGCAATCTGGCAACATACCGAACATCCATTTTGCCGGGTACACTAACAACGGGCTTGGTCATGATCTCAAAAACATTCACCTCTTCCGAGGTCCTTTCCTGAATGATTACTCCCTTGATAAAATCCTGTACTACAACGATTCCATAGGCATCATGTTCGTTGCGCTTTTCAACAATAAGGGCCTCTATATTTTTTTCGCGCATAAGGTCTACCGCTTCCTTGGCGGTTGCCATACCATCTATAAAAATAATGTTTTTTACCATGGCATCCTTGGCACTTTGATATTCTCTTTTATCTCTCATGATATAATTATAGTATTGTTTTTATTTCAAAAATAATCATCTCGGGCTTGATCTTTGAAAATCTTCATTTGGCTGCCCAATCCCACGGCATGTTCTAAGGGCAGGACAAAAGCGATACCGGTACTGGGCTTGTCAAAATCACCGGCAGTTTCGATAACTCCCAGCAGTTTTTCCACTACATGTTCCTCGACCAAAAATACGAGAATATCTGTCTGGTCCTCAATGCTTAGTCCAAAAAAGGACTTGGCCTCATGTACTCCAGTTCCTCTGGCCGGTATAATAGTGGCACCTGTTGCGCCTTTCCTTTTCATTGCGTCCACTACCTTGTCAGTAATGTTCGGTTTTACAAAGGCCATAATCAATTTGAATTTCATGGTTTCTTTATTTTGTTAGACAATTTTACTTTTAAATGCATGAATTGGGCGTACCCCAATACTGAAATAATCGGGAACAGGCTTGCAAATGCAATCAATCCGAAGCCATCAATTGCTGCGTTTCTGCCGGGCACTGCCGTGGATAGGCCTAATCCGAGCGCAGCTACCAAGGGTACGGTGACCGTAGAGGTGGTAACTCCTCCCGAATCATAGGCCAGGGCAATAAGTTGTTTTGGTGCAAAAATTGACTGTATGACCACCACAATGTATCCTCCCATAATGTATAAATGCAATGGTGTTCCCGTGACGATCCGAAAGGTACCCAGAGCGAGCGCAAAGGCAACCCCCAATGCCACCGTAATCCTTAGCCCCCATTGGCTGATCGTGCCTGTCGATACCTCGGTCGCTTTCATTGCAACGGCAATAAGGGAAGGTTCGGCAATGGTAGTGGAAAAACCGATCAGGGCCGCAAAAATATAAATCCAATAATAGGATTTCCAATCCAGTTCTTCACCAGCAGCGGCTCCTAAAAAGAAGGGGTCGGATAACTGGGTGGCCATAATCTCACCTATAGGGAACAAAGCTTTCTCCAATCCCAAAAGAAAAAATGCAAGGCCCAATACCACATAAACCCCGCCCAGAACTACACGTTTCAGATGTGGTATGGGTTGTTTTAAGATTACCAGTTGAAAAAAAAGAATCAATATAAGAATCGGCGTCACATCACGTACTGTGTATAACAGTATTTGAAAAAAATCCTTTAAAAAAGAAATCACGTACATCATGCTTTAAAACCAAAATAAACCATAGCCCATGACAAATATCATGGGTAAAAGGGATGCGAAAGCAATAAGCCCAAATCCATCTACCAAGGGGCTCCTCCCCTTGATTGTATTTGAAAGTCCAACCCCCAAAGCCGTTACAAGCGGAACCGTAATGGTTGAAGTAGTAACTCCCCCTGCATCATAGGCCAAACCTATAATTTCCTTGGGCGCTACTACCGTCATTAGCATTACAACAACGTAACCGCCAATGATCAAATAATATAAAGGCCAACCTTTTAGTATTCGCAATACACCGATTACAATAGCCAAGCCTACTGAAAAAGCGACCGATAATCGCAATCCCATTGCATAAGTATCAATCGTACCCTGTGCCTTGTCTATTAATTCGGCCTGTGCAGCTATTCTCCCAGCCTCCTTCGACACTGCTATCAATGCCGGCTCAGCAATCGTAGTGGAAAAACCAAGCGCAAATGAAAACACCATTAACCAAAAAAGGCTTCCCTTTTTGGCCAAGGCGTATGCCATGGCTTCTCCTATGGGAAATAACCCTATTTCCAGACCTTCAATGAACAACATTAACCCGATTATCACAAAAAAACTACCGAAAACTACCTCACCAATATTCGGAAATGGTTGTTGGATAACCACTAGTTGAAAAAAAACAACCACCAAAATTATGGGAATCAAATCAGTAATTGCAGAACCAAGCTTTTTTAGAACAACCATTAAACTACCTGCTTTTAATTTAGCCAATACCTCGTTTCAGATTATTGAATTTGAGTTATGACTTCACCTTATCTTTTATTGCTCCACCTAGTTTTGTGCTTCTTTTATTGAAACATTTGCGCTAACCCAAAAAATTGAACAAATTACAAGTAAAAACCAAATAGTGTGTTAAAATAATCTGACACTATCTTCTTGATTCATTTCCTGTATTTTTTAGTTTAATTACCGATAAGGCAATATAAAAATAAGGTTTCCCTTTTAAATCTCTCTATTATTTAAATGGTTAATGAAAATATTTTTTAAAGCCCTAAAAATCATTAATTCCTCAACTCTCTTTAATTCCAATTTATCTGGTTTCGGGAAAATTAAAAAGAAAGATTACTATATTTATTTAAGCGTAAAATCTAGCCAGGAGTAAGCATCAGTTTACAATTCAAAACCAATTATTTTCAAATTTTCATAGACATAGTATGATAGGTTCTGGAGAAAAAAAGTCAGTTTCAAATACTTATTTATAGATATTTACCCCCACTTAAAACCTAGGTTCGATTCCTGTACAAGATTAAAAATACATATTAAAACGCCGTTTTATCGGACTCTTTTCCTGAAGCACAAAACTTTTATTGAGAATGTGCCATATGTAGTCTCTTTTAATAGTTTCGTTAATTCACCTTTAATGGAACAGGTTTCCTTAAAGTAAAACCCGTAATCTCCGAAGAAAATAATATTGAACTTCTGATATTAAATTATACTATTTAAGAAAGCGAGCGAAAAGAAGTTTCGTGCTGCAAGCCCCAAACTTAGTAAAACCATAAAGCAGGATTTACAGAATCCTAATACAACCCTCCTCGTAAATGAAAAAGTGAAGGCTTTGGCCTTCTGTATTATTCTTTTCAAGGAATTAGGTGTAAGAACAAAATCAGGATTTAAATAATCCTAATGAACCCTCAGTGCAAATTGAAAAGTGAAGGCTGTGGCCTTTTGTATTATTCTTTTCAAGGAATTAGGTGTAAGAACAAAATCAGGATTTGGATAATCCTAATGAACCCTCACTGAAAATAGAAAAGTAATGGCTTACGCCATTATATTTTTTATTACCCACCGCTTTTTCAAACTGGGTTTGAATTGCTTTGGGGAATAAAAAAAGTGATTTGGAATTGCAAATCACTTTTCTGCTTGGTCGGGATGACAGGATTTGAACCTGCGACCACACGGCCCCCAGCCGTGTACGCTACCAGACTGCGCCACATCCCGAATTTATTTTTCTTCTACTTTTACTCTGCCTTTATTCTATTTTTATATTCTCGAACCGTTGCGACCATCCCGCTGCAAGCGGGATACGCTAACCGGCCTGCCACGCCATAGGCGTGGACTGCGCCACATCCCGAATTTAAGATCGCAAAAATAGCAAAGTTTATTTTAAATGCCTTCTGCTTTCTAACCCTAATTTCAATTTAGAAATACTCTTAGTTAGTAACATATATGACACTTATGTATGTGAGAAAATTTAGGTGTTTTTATTAATTCATTGATTTACAAATATATAGATAAAAAAAAATATGACATATGTCATATATTAAGTTTAGTTCCTGTCATAATTTTAACAGAAGATTAATAAACCGGTAAAATAGACAGTCTTATGAAAAATTTAAAATTATTTGGTTATCTGATGGTTATTGCATCAGCTTTACTGTGTGTTCAATGTACCAGTGACCCTGTTCCCGGACCTGCCGGAGCAGATGGAATAGATGGAATAAACGGAATTGATGGGGTTGACGGGGTTGACGGCTCTGCGGCTTCATGTATTGCTTGTCACGCAAATGAAAAAAGAGATCCAATTATTGAGGCCTGGTCCGGTGCCAAACACGCTATTGGTGGATCATGGGCAAGAGGTACTAGCTCACGTTGTGCAGAATGCCACAACAATGAAGGTTTTATAGATTTTATAGAAACCGGAGCAGTCAACGAGAACGGATATACTGTTTCTAATCCATTAAACTGTAATGGTTGTCATGACTCGCACAGATCTTTCGACTTTGAAACGGACGGAAACGATTACGCAGTAAGAACTCTTGAGGCAGTTCCGTTAAGATTTTTAGATAATATAGATTACACCATAGATTACGGGAATGCCAGTAATACCTGTGCAAACTGCCATCAACCCAGGAGAGATGCGCCGCTTGCAAATTTAGAAGGCAAGTTTTTACAGACAAGTACGCATTGGGGACCGCATCATGGCCCGCAAACTGCATTATTAGAAGGTCTATTGGGTGCTTATAGCACTTTTACTTTGGTTGAAGACATACCAGCGACACAAGAACACCCACACAGACAAGGAGCTTCTTGCATTGACTGCCATATGCGTGAAACAACTGATGGTTCATCAGGGCATACCTGGACACCTGCAGGAAATAATTGTGCAACATGCCATCCCGGGGTTCCTTTTGAAGAACTTAAAGTAATGGATGACTTAATCGCTGATTGGGAAACTTTAGGAGGTATTTTGGAAACTGTTGTCGGACAAGCAGTGATTGAAGATTCCACTGCCGTTGGTGGGTATATACCACTTTTCGAAGCTGATGGAATTACTCCTGTTCCCGTTGTAGGAATAGTAATTAAAGAAGGGGACGAATGGGAGCCTCAAGTGGGTCTTTTTGACTTAAAAGATGCTGAAGCTGCATGGAATTTCCTATATTTTTATGAAGATAAAAGTGATGGTGTTCATAACCCTAAATATGCAAAATCTATAATCAAGAACTCCTTGGCAGCAATGCAAGAATAGTTGTTGGGATATTTTATGAGGTATATATGGCTATTTCTGAGCTTTAAGAAAACATGCCTGTAATTATACACCAAGTTTCTGAAAGCGATGAGTAAGCATAAAACACCTTAATAAGATATAGATCAAATGGGCAATGACGAACATTTATTTCAAAATTTAATTTTGGTTATTGCCTTTTTTTTCATCCTAAATTTCCAATTATGAAAAAAATATTAAAATTAATAAGCAAAGCAGCCGTAATAACTCTAATGCTTTCTTTATCTAGCTGTTATTATGATGAATTACAAGAGATTATAGTAGAGGTTCCGGATCCACCTGAGGGCGTAGAAATTTCATTCAGGACTGACGTAGAGCCCATATTTTCTGAAGATAGTAACGACTGTACACAATGCCATAATGGTACTGGTTTAAACCCTGATTTAAGAACGGGTAGCGCTTATAATGCCATTGTTCCTGACTATGTTAACGACAATGATATTGAAGATGCCGAAAACAGCAAATTCTATCAAAATCTGCCAGGTATCGGTCATCCAATTGATACAAATTTTGAATTGGATGTTGAGCAACTTTCCCAAATAAAAGGCTGGATAAGCCAGGGAGCCCAGAACAATTAATAAAAGACATTAAAAATGAAAAACTTTAAAAAAATTCTTTGTATATTTTTATTTGGGCCCTTCTTAATCTTCTCACAGGAAAAAGCACAAGATACTACGGCGGTAAAACTGGAAAGAGCAGCATTTGAAAGTGCATGGATCATTGATAACCCAACCAATGTACTCTACAGCAAAAATACCATGGAAATACAAATGGCTCACAGGTTTGGATTAATCAATGGAGGAACCGCTGATTTGGCCGGGATTTGGGCACGTTCAAATATTAGAATCGGAGTTTCCTATGCCATTCATGACAGATTAACTCTGGGATTTGGTACTTCTAAATTTAACGTATTACAGGATTTTAACTGGAAAGTAGCACTCTTAAGACAAACTCGAGGTAATGAAATGCCTGTAAGTGTCTCTTACTATGGTAATTTTGCAATTGATGCCAGCAATAAGAGATTTGCCAGAAAGCAGGATCGCTATTCCTATTTTCATCAGCTGATTATTGCCAAGCGATTTTCGCCTAATTTTTCTATGCAGATTGCGCCCAGTATTTCACATTACAATGCAGTGGAACCCAGAGTCAGGAACGACATGTTTGGCCTTGCCCTAAGCGGACGTTACAAGGTAAGCCCTCAAACTGCCATACTGGTAGATATTAGTCTACCATTTACCCATCATTTATTTCCGGATGATGCAGATCGTCCAATTAGTGGTTTTGATCCCGAACCCGGATATGGTTTAGGGTTGGAATTCAGAACCTCAAGCCATGCTTTCCAGTTAACATTCAGCAACTATCAAGGCATTGTACCACAAACAAATTATATGTATAATACATATGATTTTTTTTATGGAGATTTCTTAATAGGGTTTAATATTACCAGACTCTATAATTTCTAACAAGAATAAATCGTAAAGACAGTATTATTTAGACCTAAGAAATATGAAAGATAAATCCAAAAACCGGAATCAAATATCAAGAAGACGAATCCTGCCCATATTGGGAGGTACTTTATTATTACCGCTTTTTGGGTTTACCCAAGCATCCTCTGAAGAAGTGGATATTTCTAAAGAAGAATATGAAACTCTCTTAAAACCGGATGGAACTACCGTTAAGGTTAAAGTTAGTGCACTTAAAAAATCAAAGGTTGTAAAGAAGAATATTTCAAATACATCCCTACTCAGTTGGTTGGGCAAAAAAATGTAATGTCATTTAAGTAATTCTGATAATGAGCGATAATACTAAAAAAGAACGACGGAAATTTCTTGATAAGGGATTAAAACTTGGCATTGCCGCGGCCATTGGTGGTTTGGGAATTTCAAAAATCACTTCTAAGTTAAATGCAAAAACCAATCATAATTCCACGGATAAAATGGAATTAATGACCGTAGATGGCACGCTTATAGAGGTAGATTCATCAGAGGTTTTAGAGGTACAACACGCTGAACACGATGATGAAAAATACAATGTCAGGGAGGGCATTCCCAACCGAAAGTTTGTGATGGTCATAGACCTGGCCAAATGTAAAAATGCTTTAAAATGTGTTAGTGCCTGTAATAAACACCATTATATTACCGGTGAGAATGCGTGGATAAAAGTTCACAGGATGCAGGAATCCAAAGATACTGCACCCTACTGGATGCCAAGAACGTGTATGCATTGTGATCAACCGGCCTGCGTTACTGTTTGCCCGGTAGATGCCACTTTTAAAAGAAGGGATGGCCTGGTATTAATTGATAATGAACGATGCATAGGCTGCCGTTTTTGTATGGCTGCCTGCCCTTATTCTATACGGGTTTTTAACTGGGAAGAACCTAAGCAAGGCGAAATGAGTGAAATTACTATGCATCTGGGAGGTGAAACCCCTTCTCCTGACTATGCAGGGATGCCTAGTAGAATAGGTACAGTTGACAAATGTGATTTTTGTCCTCATACTATAAAAAACAATGAACTCCCTCATTGCGTTACGGCTTGTCCTAATGGTGTTTTCTATTTCGGAGACAAATATGAAGATACCGTTACCAATGGAGAGGAAACTTTACGTTTAAGTAAATTATTAACAGATAAGGCAGGGTATCGATTGTTAGAAGAATTAGGGACCGCGCCAAGTGTATATTATTTGCCTCCGGTTGACAGGCTTGTGGATTTCGAAAAAGGTCTGGAAGATTACAATGAGTTCCAATCTGTTGAAAAACCTGAATAGCGATGACAAAATATGAGTCTCTAATCAACGATTTAGCACCGAGAAAGTTCGGCAAACGCGGTACCATTTGGACCTTCATTTTAGTAGTAATTATTATTATTGGTCTTATCGCATACATAGACCAGATTAGACAAGGACAGGTGGTTACCAATATGCGGGATTATGCGCTTTGGGGAATTTATATCTCCAATTTTGTGTTTTTTGTAGCTACCAGCTTTGTGGGGTCTGCTACTGTTGCAGTTTTAAGATTGACCAATAATTCATGGAGAACGCCGGTTGTTAGAATTGCGGAAATAATTTCATTGGCTTCCATTGTTATGGCAGGTTTTACCATTATGATTGATATGGGAAGACCAGACAGGCTGTTAAATTTGTTTATTTATGCCAGATTGCAGTCACCTATTACCTGGGATGTGATCATTATTCCAACTTCAATTATCTTAAGTTTTTTATTACTGTATTTTCCTTTGTTGCCTGATTTAGCAATCCTTAAGAAACACCACTTAAAAACAAAACCGACCTTTAGTAAATGGTACGGTAAATTATCTTTGAATTGGACAGGGAGTAAAGCCCAAAAAGCCATTCAGTCAAAATCCATCAAAATCATTGCCATAATGGTCATACCTGTGGGGATATTATTGCAAACCATAGATGCCTGGCTATTTTCCACAACCTACAGAATTGGGTGGGATAGCACCAACATGGGTGCATATTTTACTTCTGGAGCCTTTGTAGCAGGTCTTGGTGCACTTATTACCGTTGTTTATATTATAAGAAAAGTAAGAGGACTTGAACATTATATTACGGATTATCACTTTGATAAACTAGCCCAATATTTACTTGTGACCTGCCTGGCTTACGTTTACTTTAATATAAACGAATATTTGATTCCCATATTTAATGCTCCTGCAGAAGAAGAGATTCATTTGAATGCATTAGTCTACGGAGATTATGCGGGAATATTTTGGTTCTCTCAGATAGTAGGATTGATTTTACCAATCCTCATTTTATTATTCAAAAAGGGCAGAAAACCGCTGCCCATGTTTATAGTAGGTATTATGGTGGTTTTAGGTTCCTGGTGGAAACGATATATTATTGTGACACCTACCTTATTGCATCCATTTTTGCCAATAGAAGGAGTTCCAGAGTCATGGCATCATTATTTTCCGAGTATGCATGAATGGTTAATTACGGGAGCAACTCTGGCAATGGCTTTATTGATAATTACTTTATTTGTAAGGTTTCTACCCGTGATTCCTATTCAACGCACAGCTGAAGAAAAAGGATTGTTGAATACAGATAAAAAAGCAGAAACATGAAAAATAGATCAACATCTAGGAGTGCTTTTTTAGTCTGGACTACTGGGTTCTTATTTTGCCTGGGTTTATCAAATATATATGCGCAAAATGATGAAAAATACAGGGTAAGATTAAGAGCCGATTATGTAAAGATAATGGAGGGCGATGCGTACTTAAATATCAAAGCAACTGCCAAGATAGAAGACGAAACTCTACCGGTTCCCAATCTTGAAATCGCAGTTTATAATGAGGTGGAAGGTGAAGAAATTATATTGGGGAATACCAAAACCAATATGAAAGGTGAAAGTAGATTTGTATTGAATAAATCTGATTTAAAAGCCGACTCAACAAATACTTTTAATCTGGGAATCTCATTTAATGGAAACGATTCGTTCAAGAAAGCTTCAAAAAGTACCAGTTTTAAAGATGCCCATATTGAAGCAAATCTTATTTCAAAAGACAGCATAAATTATTTAACGGCCACACTTAAGGAAACTGTTACGGACAGCCTGCTTGTTGGTGAAGCACTGGATGTACAGGTACAGCGATTATTTAGACCTCTAAAAATTGGTGAAGAATTTAATTTTACAGACGAAAACGGCACAATTCTTGTAACAATTGATAAAGGAATTCCCGGTATTGATGGAAATTTAATTATTGAAGTCGTGCTGAACGATAGTGATTCCTACGGTACCGTAAAAGCTATAGTTAATGCACCGGTAGGTACCCCTATTGTTGACGAATCAACTTTTGACCAAAGAAAAATGTGGTCTGCAAGAAATAAAACACCTATATTTCTATTAATATTTATAAATTTAACTATTGCAGTAATATATGGATTATTTATATTGCTCATTTCCAATTTATTCAGAATTTCTAAAAATTAAACTTAATTAAAAATGAAAACACTTAAAATGCTATTAATAGTGGGGATTGTTTCCTTTGCGTTCTATTCCTTCACTACCATAGTGCAGGACAAATGGGTGGTACCGGCAGAATATGTAAACATGAAAAATCCGATAGACCCTTCTACGGATACGGCAATAGGAAAATCGCTATACAGTCAGCATTGTAAATCCTGTCATGGCAAAGAGGGTTATGGCGACGGGCCTAAAGCAAAAGATCAGAAAGGTGATTTAGGAGACTTTTCGTCTTCCGATTTCCAGGCACAAACAGATGGGGAATTATTTTACAAAACAAGTTTTGGTCGGGACGATATGCCCGAATACACAAAAAAGATGCCTGATGATGAAGACAGATGGCTAATTGTAAATTTTATGAGAACCTTGGCTGAATAACAGTTAAGACATAATAAATTAAACCTGGTAAAAATTTATCAGGTTTAATTGTGGCCGGAAATCTTAAGGATTTTTGGCCATTTTTATTTTATAATAAAGGTTATAAAATATGATATATGTCATTAAATATCTGCTGATTGAATCTTACTTTTAAACATATTAAAGTATTTATTGGAACCCTTAAAAGTGATTTTCAATTATTGGAAATTTTCTTTTCGAATTTTTGTTAATAATCTGATTTTGTGCTAAATAACAAATCATGGGAAATAAAAAAACGCAGGCCGCTTCTCGAAGAGAATTCTTAAGAAACATTTCAAACGGAAGTGTGTTGGCTGTATCTGGTCTTGCATATTATTCCCTTTCTTCCTGCAAACAACCTTCTGAGGAAAAAACTACTTTGTTAACCACAGATGGTAAACTGGTGAAGGTTGCAAATTCCGAAATCGAAGAAATGGAACATCTTCATCAAGGTGCGTCTCCCGAAGAGGCACGTAAAGGTATTCCCGGTAAAAAATTTGTGATGGTAGTGGACCTGGCTAAATGCAAAAATGCAAAGAAATGTATTGAAGCTTGTGACAAACATCATAATTTAACTCCTGACAGACCTTACATAAAGGTTTTAGAAATGCAGGACAATGAAAAATCTGCTCCCTACTGGATGCCTAAAAAATGTTTTCAATGCGATAATCCACCATGTGTAAAAGTTTGCCCGGTTGGAGCCACATATAAGCGTACAGACGGTATAGTTCTTGTTGATAATGAACGCTGTATTGGATGTAGATTCTGTATGGCCGCCTGTCCATATTCTGCAAGGGTTTTTAACTGGGGAGCTCCTCCAGAAGGACAATTGGATTTACCTTATTCCCCTGAAACAAGTCTTCCCAGTAAAATTGGTACTGTGGCAAAATGTGATTTTTGTCCTGAAATGCTTCGGCAAAATAAACTTCCACACTGCGTTACATCATGTCCTAATGGCGTAATATATTTTGGGGATGAGATTGATGATACGGTTACCAATGGGGAAGAAACCGTTCGATTGTCCACTTTACTAAAGGAAAAAGCGGGGTATCGGTACATGGAAGAATTAGGAACCAAACCACGTGTTTATTATCTACCACCGGTTGACAGGTTGTTCCCTTTTGAAGAGACCACTCAAGAAAATAGCGAATCATGAGTAAACCGAATATTGAACTTCAAAAGTTTAGAACCAAAAGGGGAAAACGCCTTTTAAGTCATCTGATTTCAACATCCTTACAATATAAATTGTGGATTGCATTCTTGCTCCTACTTATTGTGTTAGGATTCATTGGTTATTATCGCCAATTAAGATACGGACTTGTAGTCACTGCTATGAGAGATTATACTTCCTGGGGAATTTACATCTCTAATTTTGTTTTTTTTGTTGCCATTAGCCTGGTAGGATCATTGTTTAGTTCCATTTTAAAACTCAATAAAAATTTGTGGGCCAGACCGCTTACCAGAATTTCCGAAATCATTGCGGTCGCTGCCATTATTTGTGCCGCGGTAATCATTATTGTTGACATGGGTCGCCCGGATCGAATTTTTTATGTAATTACGCATTTAAGAATCCAATCCCCCATTATTTGGGACGTTATTATAATTTCTACTTATTTAGTTATCAGCATCCTATTATTATATATTTCTTTACTTCCAGACATCGCTCTTTGTCGTGACCGTTTAAAGGAGATTCCTAAATGGAAAAAAACGTTGTATAGAATTATGGCCATCAATTGGCATAATCATCCCAAGCAAATAGCACTGCTACAAAAAGTAAACAAAATATTGGCAATTTCTGTACTTCCTGTTGCCTTTGCCATCCATACGGTAACCTCTTGGTTATTTGCCACGACCTGGCGTCCTGGATGGGACAGTACCAACTTAGGACCTTATTTTGTTTCCGGAGCTTTTATGGCGGGTGCTGCGGTCATTATTATTGCCATATATTTTGTTAGGAAACATTTAAAACTGAGTAAGTACATAACGAATCTTCATTTCGATAAGATGGGTAAACTTTTGGTTCTTTTATCGCTCGTTTACCTATATTTTAATATTAATGAGTATCTGGGCCCCGCTTTTAAAATGGTTGGGGTAGAAGGGGAGCATATAATAGAATTATTCGTAGGAAAATACGCCCCCATGTATTGGTTTGTTCAATTAGGCGGACTTGTTTTACCTATTGTCTTTTTGATGTTCAACAGGTTTCGTAAACCACTGCCATTGTTAATTATATCAATATTTGTGGTTCTAGGAGCCTGGTTTAAACGCTTTTTAATTGTAATCCCTTCACTGCAACATCCATATTTACCCATTCAGGGAGTTGATGACTCCTATTTACACTATAATCCAACATGGGAAGAATGGACAATTACCATTTCATCTTTTGCTTGGTTATTACTGATTATTACAGTGCTTATTAAATTGTTTCCGGTAATCCCTATCAAAAAATATAGACAAGATTCTGAAATTATCTTTAAACAAAATATTTTCTAAAATGAAATCTGAAAAGAAACTTTTTCGTTATTTTTTGGAAGTCATAATGGCCGTGACCTTTATTTTCGTGGCTAATATAACTAGTTACGGACAAGATGAATTACAAGATGCCATTGTAACGCTTTCCTTCATAGCTGATGGTGAAGCTAAAATAATCCAGGCAAAAGCGACCGACCAAGATGGAAGCCCTATTGAAGACCTCGAATTATATTTTTATGTTCAAAGAACCTTTAGTCTATTACCCATAGGCGATTTCTTTAATACCACTGATGAGAACGGTATAGTAGAAATTCCATTTCCGGAAGATTTACCTGGCAATTCGGAAGGGCATGTTAAAATCGTCGTGAAAATATTGGAATCGGATATGTATAACGATCTTACCCTTGAAGTAATCAAAAATTGGGGCATACCTACTCGAGTAGATCAATTTGAAGAAAAAAGATCTCTGTGGGCCGCAGCAGCAAATGCGCCAATAACTTTAGTCTTAGGCGTAAGTAGTATGATTCTTGTAATTTGGTTTATAATTGGTTACATTATTTTTATCTTGTATAAAATCGGTAAAATCAAAGTCGATAAACATTCACATTTTAATGAAGAAAAATATTTTAAAGATATATTAGAAAATTTTTGAGCAGAGAATAACTTAAATTCCATTATTATGAAAAAACAAGCTATATGGATTGCTGGCGCATTTTTTGGTGGTTTTATACTGTTATCCATGACTACCTTTACATCGAACGATCAGGAAAAATGGGATGTTCCAGCTAAATACCAGAAAATGGTAAATCCTTATGCCGATGCTGCAGATGATGAAAATATCGGACGCATCGTATACGCGAAACATTGTAAATCATGTCATGGCTCTAAAGGTAAGGGAGATGGGACGAAGGCAAAATCGATTGATACGCCCATGGGGGATTTTACGGATGATTCTTTCAAAAATCAAACAGATGGCGCTCTTTACTACAAAACATATTTTGGAAGAGATGATATGCCAAGTTTTGATAAAAAAATTACTGCTGAGGAAGATAAATGGTTGGTTATTAACTATATCAAAAATTTATAGTTATTAGAAGTAATTAAATAAAAAATAAAATTCATTTACCATTAGATTATGAAGAGCACATTACGATATATAAGTATCTCCCACAATACGGCTACTGTTACACAAAGGGAGCAATTTTATATTGCTGATCCGGAGAAGCATACTGTAGTAAAACATCTTTGTACAGTATTTCCGGATGTTACAGGATTACTTTTACTCGTTACCTGCAACAGGACTGAGGTGTATTTTGAATCCGAAATAACAACAACCAATATGCTTCGGGATGAATTTATATCTCTGATACTTAGGAAAAGAATCCCAGAAATTAAGGCTTGGTTCTCGCAAAATGACACTACAGAATCCTCTGTAATGCATCTTTTAAAAGTATCTTCCGGATTGGATTCAAAGGTTTTAGGGGATGCTGAGATAATTTGCCAGATTAAAAAAGCGTACCAGTTATCAATAACCCACAAGCTCCAGGGTTCACTTTTGGAACGCGCTATGCAAAGCGTCTTTAAATGTCATAAAAGAATCTCAAATGAAACCCATTTCAGGGATGGAACTACTTCAGTAGCATACAAAGCCCTAAAAATGATTAGAAGCACCTATGAGAGCGCAGATTCCAAAGAAAAGAAAATTTTATTTGTGGGTGCTGGTGAAATCGTAAGACAACTTTTTAAGTACAACTCCAAATTTAATTTTAAGCAGCTCTACATTAGTAATAGAACAAATAGCAAAGCTATTTCAATTGCTAAAATGTACGAATGTAAATTATACGAGTGGGAAAAGGTCTTAGCAAATGATTTTGGGGATTTTGATGTGATCATTAGCGGTGTTAGTAATCGCCACCACCTCATTACTAACCTTAATAAAAGCTCAAAGAAAAGGGTATTGATAGATCTGGCATTACCCGGAAATATTAATCCAATGCTGGCTGAAATGCCTGAAATACTATTCTACGATTTAGATACTATTTCTTTGGAATTAGAAGATACCAAAGCAACAAGGTTAGCAGCTATTCAAAAGGTTGCCATGATTAAGCAAGAGGAACTCAATGAATATAACAAATGGTATCAGGAAGCGCCTTTAAGAGCAACGCTTGCTAATTATAAAATAGAACTAAATCAAAAAGTTGCCGTTTACGTTGAAGAAAATTTAGATCCCATGAGCGAGAAACAAATTAAAGTAATAACAGACCGCGTTATGAGGAATCTATTAAAAGAATCAAACTTGTCTATTCCTGCCGAGGAGATGAATGAAATCATCGCAGCATATGCCAATTTATAGTGAATATAAAAAGTAGGATAGCTTCATAAATTAAAATTATTTACCACGATGATCAAAAACAAAAATAAACTACTTCCAATATTTTTTTTATTTCTAATTGCTGGCTGTAACAACGGTCCGAAAACCATCGAGCCCTTTTCATTAGCAAAAATGAATAAGGAGCATACCACAAATGAAGTAAATAGCGATATACATGAAGTAACCGTAGGTGAAATACTACCTACATCAAAATATGTATACCTCAACGTCAAGGAAGGAGATAAAGAATTTTGGATAGCTGCCCCAAAACAGGAAGTAAAAGAAGGAAATGTCTATTTATATAATGAGGCTCTTTTAAAGACACAATTTGAAAGCAAAGAGTACCAACGTGTATTTGATACGGTTTATTTAGTGACTGCTTTGATACCCAAGGATCATGGAGTAAAAACAACTTTTATTAATAAACCTAAAGCAAATTCAAAAAAGGCTAATACAGTTAAAAAATCAATAGCTTCTTCTCAGGAATCAAAGGGTCAATTTGTAGGTTCCGTAAAAATTGCCGAACTCATAAATAATCCTGAAAAGTTTGGAGGCAAAATAGTTGAACTCACCGGGAAATGCGTTAAAATTAACCCTAATATTATGGGAAAGAACTGGATACATCTCAAAGATGGGAGTCAAGATAATTTTGACCTCGTAATTACTTCCGAAGAAATTGTCCAAAAAGATTCTAGAATAACCCTCAGGGGTGAAGTTATTTTAAACAAGGATTTTGGAAGTGGATATTCCTTTGATTTGATATTGGAAAATGGTATACTTATTAATTAACACTTTTTAAATTTATATTCAATAAATAAAATGGGGTATTGTTGTTTTCCTGGTGGTCAATTCCTTAGCGATAAAGCGTGAAATGACCTACATACTGCTGTCTTTCTTTATCATTAGCATTTACAACATACCAGTAATCCCCGGAAGGAAGTTCATTTCCGTCGTATTTACCGTCCCATCCGGAAACCTGATCCAATACTGCCACTACTCTACCGTAACGGTCATAAATTTTGACTTCAATATTTGGGAAGTAGTCCCTGTTTCTCGGAAACCATAATTCATTATTGTTATCTCCGTCAGGGGTAAAGAAATTTGGTATTTCCAGCATACCTGTAAAATCAAAAGGTATCGCAATTACGGCTTCACATCCACCCTGATCCCTCACCATAATATTAACAATGGCGTCCTCATTAGTCTCATAAACATTTACATCAGCATAAGATTCACCCTGGAAGAAATACTCATAACCTCCATATCCGCCCATAGCAGTAGCTGTAATTTCATTGGGCCCGCTTTTTACGGCAGATAAAGTTAGCGGCTCGTAAGCATCCGTCGTAAAGTCCACGAAGGTTGTACATCCATTGGAATGATAAATATATACAGTATGGTCGCCCGCGGGTAAATCACCCCAGATCCTATCGGTTGTTGCCTGAGCGGTAATTGCATCTGTCGGATCTGCAGGATTCAGTGCAAAAAGCAAATCTGAATACTGGTTGGGATCCTGCATTTCCACTGTAACAGTGCTGTTTGGGAATATGCCATCACAACCATATTGAATAATTGGTGTCGCAATTAGTTCCACTCCTATTCCTATAGGTACAATAACATTTGTTTCACAACCTCTTGAATCACGCACGAAAATCACATAAGTATCCCCGCCAACAAGATTATCCCAGATCATAGATGGGTTAGGTGCAAAGTCTACATCAGCAGATGAATTTAAAGCAAATTCATAAGGGGCGGTTCCTCCCAATACTTCTAAACTTACCGTACCGTCCTGATCACCCAGACAAGTTTCAGGGGTAGAATCTACGATCCCTGCCACTAATTCCATTGGCTCGGTTATCGTTATAGTCTGCGTTATGGTACAACCCAAATCATCCTGAATAATAACTTCATAACTTCTGGGACCTAAATCGGTAAATGTCTTTCTATTGGGGAATAAAGGATCATCGGCCTCAAAGAATTCACTTAACTGGTCGGCAATAGAATAACGGATAATACCGGTACCACCGCTCGCTTCAATTATCAGCTGACCATCCATGTCTCCATTACAACTAACAGGTACTGCTTCTATGTAATCCAGTACCAATGGTGGTGGATCTACAATAGTAATTGGGGTAGAGATAGCAGTACATCCACCACTCTCTGCATAGACCCAATAGGTTCCTGGTCCAAGGTCTCTGAATATTCCTGATGCCTGGGCACTTCTTTCTACATTACCACCTGATGGGAAAGGAGGAACATCTGAATTAAGTAAGGAATAAATGTAATTACCAATACCACCGAAAGCTTCAGAACGGATAATACCTGTTGCCTCACCGGCACAATTAATGGTAGCGTTGGCTAAATCTAATGCAATTACCAGGGGTGCCGCAGGATCCAGAGATATTTGATTCGATTTTTCAAATGGACATCCATTTGAGTTTTGCACATCATATTGGAATGGTCCCGGGTCAATTGTAATATCCTCTGAAATCTGTACTGAAGTCGCCGTAGGATCAAGCGCATCTAAAGGTAAAAACGGATCTGTAGTACCTGAACGCCTGTAGAAATAACTTACCCCAGGTTCAGGATTCGTTACGGTTAGTCCCATGATTCCCACATCACCACAACCGGGTGGTTGCAACTCCACAAGTTCCGCCAGAACTACTTCAGGATCTACAATAGTAATAGGAACAGTTGTATAACTACAGTCCCACCCGTCAAAAACGGTAATCGTATAATCACCCGCGGATAAATTACCGAAACTGGTAGTGGTCTGTATACCACTGCTGGAACCATCAATTAATCGATTAAGTTGATACAAATAATTACCGGGGCCCTGACCACCACTTACATTATAGGCTTCTATTTCACCATTATTATCATTGTTACATTGTAAAGGTGTGACAACCTGAATATCTGCATAAATTGGTGCCGGTAGTGCTAAATTAATTGTGTTGGTAGCAATACATCCTTCCAGATCTCTTACATTCACTGTATATGTGCCATCAGATAAACCTGAAAAGCTGTCATTAGTACTCGGAAAATCTTGTATGATAGTAATGCCATCGGGTGCTATTAGTTGGTATTCAAAACTGCCCCAGCCACCATCACCTACTGCGAATACCTCACCTAATCCTGGTACGGCGCAGGTTACTTCTGCTGTTTGTGTAAGCCCAACTGTTAAGGCCCTGTCTGGCTGTCTTACCGTAGCTATATTACTAACCGCATCACAATACGGAATGTCCAGTGCCTCCACATAAACTAGGAGATTTCCTGCAGGCAGACCTGTAATTATTCCCGGATTCTGAGCTGGAATGTTGGTATCAAATGTACCGGTAACGCCTGTAGTTGTTTCAACACCTGCATTATCTCGTGAGAACACTTCATAATTATAGGTTCCGCTGTAATTGTTTATTTGAATACTCATTTCACCGTCAGATCCATTAAAACAGGTAACCGGTTTGGTCTCGGCAATAAGAGCCTCAATGGTATTGTAGTCGGGAACGTTAACTACAGGGGTAAGATAGGTACAACCTGCATTTCCAACATCTGTAACTGCAAATATATAGTCCCCAGGGGTACTAATGGCCCAACTCACTGTATTACTACCACCCGAATTCTGAATTGGTTCTGATCCTAATGGCAATATTTCCACATCATAGTTTCCTGGGCCCTGATCTATTATGATATCTATTGAACCCGGACTTACACCTGTACCTGAAGCGTCACAACTAATAGAATTCACATTAAACGTAAAAGTGAGTCCAACTGGTGCATTAATAGTAACTGTATCTGTAATTTCGCAGCCATTTTGATCCTTAGCCGTCAGAATTATGGTTTGATCCGTACCATTGTCAATTACTTCAAAGACATTACTAGTCTGAAAATTAGTACCATCAAAGGCCGGCGTCCCATCATTCATACTATAGGTATAGGCAGGGGTACCGGTATTGGCACCTGTACCATCTCCATTGGTATCCGTATATATTGTTATTGTAGCCGTATTGAATCGGTTGCTACTTGGATCGCAAGTAAATTCCGTATTCGTTGTAGCGATTTGTAATGGGGTAGGTTCAAAAATTACAACATCTCCCGACCTATCTGTACAACCTCTGTCTGATATAACTTCAACCTGGTATGTGCCTTGAGATAAGTTATCAAAAATAGCTGTTGATTGAGGGCCAGCTACTACCGTTGCAGTTCCTCCATCATAGAGGATATAACTAAACGGGCTGTCTGTATCTGTTCCCGGAGCTAATTCAACAGAAATATACCCGTCATTCGCTCCATTACAGGTGATGTCTCCCTTGGGTGTTGCCGATATAACCGGAGAATTAACAATGGATACATCTACGGTAACTAAGTCTGTACATAAAGGGATTGTATTGGAATCTAAATCGGTAACTAAAATTGAGTAATTAGCAGGTAGTAGATTAATAAATACCGGGTTGTTAAGTTGGGTAATTGTGGGATTCACACCATCATCCAGATCGAATCTGAAATTACCACTACCGCCTGTCGTATTCACCGTAATCACCCCATCTCCTGCGTTACAGGTAGGTTCCGTAGTTGCACTTGCAGTAATTGCAAAGAAATCAAATACTCTGGCAACAATACTGTTGGTACAGCCATTTCCATCCCTTACAATTATAGTATAATCACCAGGGTTTGGTACAATAAAATTAGGACTTGTCTGAAATCCGCCCCCTATATCATATTCAAAGGTCTCATCGGGCAGGCCTGTACCTGTGCTCAAAGGAGAGAGTATGTTAACCGTATAATTGGCAACTGCGGTACACTGGTTCACAACATCCACCGTAGGGTTAGGAACACCAGCGTTTTCTGTCACGGTTACCGTTGTAAAACTGATACAGCCATTGCTGTCCTGAACATAAAAATCGTAATCTGCCGGGTATGGTCCCGCAATTTCATAGGTGGTCTGCGCAGTAAATATGCCGGGCGCAGGATCCCCGTTTGGAACATATGCAAAGTTATAACCAGGAGTGCCACCTGTGCCCCGCACTGTAACTAATGCACCTACATTACAATTGGCCGGTTCATTATTATCTACAACCAATGATGGTATATCTGTTATAATATCAACCAGTGCACTGGCATCACAACTTGTGTTATTGTCATTTACCAGTATCTGATAATTTCCCGGAGGAAGCGCCGTAAATGAACCATTATAAGGAATAGGTATATTATTTAATATTGTTGGACCACTAACAATAGCTCCTGTATTGGTATCCTGCAATTCAATGGTCAGGTCTGCAGGTGATGGAATTCCTGCTATCTGATAATCAATCTGCCCATTACCTCCCGGCGCACAGGACGCTGTCGTCGATGTTGCTGTTACCGCAATAGGTGATGGCCCTAATATTGGATCTATTTGCTCAATATACCTACATCCAAGAGCATCAACAACCTCTACAAAATAAGTTACTCCATAAGCAATTTGACCTGTAAAATCGTGCGTATCAATATCCACATTTGGTGGTCCCAAAGCAGTTCCTACCAAGCCTATTTGATATGGGGGTGTACCTCCGACAATATCTACAATATAGGTGAAAGCTGTTGTACAATCGGGTGGTGTGGTGGTCGCCACAGGTACCAGGTCTATCTGATTTTGTGTAATGGTCACGGTATCCCTGTCTTCACATCCGGAAGCATCCTGAGTTACAATAGTATAGGAACCTGGAATAAGATTTGGGATATTTACTGTCGTACTAGCTGTTGGGCCTACTGTAGCCACTGTAGTTCCTGTAATATCTTGTACAATGTACGTATAATTAGGTGTGCCATTGGCAACCGCCGTTACATCTATTGAACCTTCAACAGTACCCGCCGCACAGATAGCATTATTGGCGACAACAGTTGCATCAACAGCGGTACTGGCGTTAATAGTAGCAGATAATACTGGAGTTATACACCCACGACTATCCCTGATAAGAAAAGTACTGTAGATTCCCGGCGCAAAGCCTGAAAATATATTTTGAGAACTAAATGTAGCTCCGTTGTTATCACTATATTCATATGGTGGAACCCCGAAATTAGTATCGGGAACCAACGTTATAATACCATTAGTATCACCGCAGGTAGTATCTGTTGGATTTGCAGATCCTACGATACTTTCAGGCGGATCAATGGTTATTATATTTGTTTCTGTTGTACATCCCTGACTGTCAGTAACCAAAAACTGATAGGTTGTAGGCACTAAAATAGATCCATTAGGAATGTCATAAATAAAGGAATTTCCAGTAATATTATTCGAATTTGAAGTATACGGGGCTCCGTTAATACTTACTTCATATATGTCATAGTCACCACCTGATGGGTACCCATTAGAAATATTTACCTGAATCTGGGCGGAAATACCCCCACAGGTAAGTTCCCTTATTATAGTACCGCTGGCTGTTATTTCCGGCTCTATGGTTAAAGTAATATTATCCCGGCAATCATTGGCATCTATTACTTCAATATTGTAGGTGCCGGGCGTCAGATTATTAAAAGTACTTGCACCACCTAAAAGACCTCCGTTTACTCTGAATTGATATGGGGGTAGACCTCCTGCTGCATTTACGGCAAGCGTAGCAGCATCCACATTGTCATAACAGAAATCGGACGCAGCTGCGTCTAAGGTCAGTGTAGGCGAATTTAAAATTGTTAATGTAAAACTATCTGTTATTGTACAACCATTGGCATCGGTTACACTTACCTGATACAAACCATCCTGAGACAGGTTTGAAAAGGTATTTCCATTTTTTGGTCCTCTGGGAGTGCCATTTGGTTGTATTAAGGTATATCGATTACCTCCCCAACCACCTACTGTATTTATGGTAACTCTCCCTATATTCCCATTCTGACAACTCATTGGAGTAACATTGAGACTGCTTATAGCAAAGGCTACGACAGGTTCCTGAATAACCAGAGTAGCTGTATCTGCACAGTTGGTGTCTTCATCCGTAACTGTTATCGTATAACTTCCTGCGGTTAACCCAGTTACATTTATTATACCTCCTGATTCTCCGTTAAATACCGGACCTGCACCAATCTGATAGCTGTAAGTGTTATCAAATCCGTCTATCAGGAAGCGACCTTCACCATCACTGTCTCCCACGCAGGTTACTACCTTGGTAGCCTGGGCCTGGACTGCGATGGAACTAATATCAGTAATTGCAAAAACTTCGTCATAACTACACCCTGCATTGTCAGTTACCCTAAAAGTATAAGTTCCCAGTCCCAGACCGGTAAAAACAGGGTTATTCCCATTGTTAATTGCACTGATCGCAGGGGCAATAATTTCATAGGTATAGGGTGCTGCACCGTCTGTAACAGCAACAGTAACTGAAGCACTACTCGTTAAACAATCAATACTGGAAATGGTAAAGTCCATATCCGTTGGCTTGTCTAAGGCATTAAAGACTATTGGGGGCAGACTTTCTACACAGCCATTTGCATCCCTGATTTGTGGCGTATATGTTCCCACTCCGAGATTAGAATAAACCGTGGTAGGACTAAAACCGGCACCAATACTGTAGTCATATGGGGCTGTCCCGCCGGCTACTCCTGAAATTGTAATTTGTCCACCGTTCTCATTTAAACAAGTAGGAATGGAATTGGGTGTGGCAGTACCTGTAATATTTGATGGTGTCCCAACTGTTTCTGTGGATGACGGAGTTGTACATACAAAAGAACCCTGCTGATATCGGATGATAACATCGTAACTGCCCGGTGTTAAATTATTAAATACATTACTGCCCTGGTAATTAGATCCATTGTCATTGCTGAATTCAAGATTATATCCAAATCCATTGGTCACATTTACCGTAATTCGACCGTCATTGACCCCACCACAATTCGCATCCTCTGTTGTTACAGTAAAAATGGGAGGTGGTAAATCTTCAACGTCTATATTTGCCGTCTTTGTACAACCATTAGCATCTTCAACAAGAATGTTGTATGTTCCGGCAGAAGTTACCGTAAACATTGCCGTACTTGCGTAGGGAGCACTAAAACTGGCGCCTCCATCTAAACTAAATCTATAAGGCGAGGTACCTCCTGAGGTGTCTATGTTAACATCTACAGAAGCCGCTCCGCAACCAAAACTATCCGATGCTGTTGCAGAAACCGCCAAGGGGCTAATTCCACTTCCTATATCAATAGGATCATTATTTATATCTAATGTAATGAGTTCATTACATTTATTTGTTTCCACCCTTACGCTATAAACCCCCGGACTCACGTTGGCAAAAGAATAACTACTGGCCGAGTCCGGTCCAAAAGTATCGACTGTGACACCCGCTTTTAAAAGGCGGTAGGTATAAAAGCCGGGAACACCGGTTACCTGTACATCTATACTTCCTAACTCACCGCTACACAAAATATCATTTGCAGTAACATCTACAGTAATATCAAGGTCCTGCACTGTTTGCACATTCGAGGGAAACAGACAGGCACTGCCAGAAACATTTTTTAAACGTACCCAAACGGTGTAATTTCCGGCCGTAGTGATATCAAAATATGGATCATCCTGATAGGGGCCTCCTGAGTTATTTAGGCTGTACTCATATCCGGCAGGGACATTGGTTACCTCCACCCTACCCGGGTTTCCGCAGATAATATCCTCATGTATAAGCTGAGGGTCTAATGGGTTCAAAGAGGACTTAAAATAGTAATATTGACCACCATCTACACGTACCCGAAATTCTCCGGAAGAACTTAAGTTATAGGTTGATCCGGTTCCTACAGTATCGTAACAGGTATTATTAGTGTTTGCGCAATCAGCAATAACCGACAAGGCACATCTGTTAGGGTCTAGTTTTTGCCATTCATAACTGCTACCACTCTGACTTAGGGTTATTGTTCGGATATCACTGGTACCGCATAAAAAGAATTTTGCAAGGGTACTACCATCATTAGGGCAAACTACTTCTTCATTGGCTCCCTGAATAATAGTAATGAACATAGGGGCGTTCAAATAGGATTCAGTTAATTCCGGACTTTGTAAAATGGGTTCAACTGTGGAGGCAGTAGATTCAGATAAAGAATTAATTTCATCTTCTGCAGTTGCTATTTCCCATATAAGCTCATAAACCTTGGTATTCGCTATAGCCGAAGTGCCCACAATTGAAAGCGCAAGTAATAGCACGACATACACAAGTTGCCTTGAGTTTTTTGGGAGCATAGGTTAATTCGTGTTATGGCAAGAATATGCGTGATTTGGGATCAGTATATTCTACAGCGTAATTATTTAAACTTATAATTTCTCTTTATCTTTAGGCTTTAAAATCACCTACTTAGTTATTTATTTTTAACGCTCTAATATGAAAAATAGTATCAAAGCCCTGTATTTATTCGTTGTAATGACCAACTTGTCTTGTGGACAAAAAGCAAATAATGACGTAAATACACCCAGTGAAACCACTTTTACTGCTGAATTAATAATTGATGGCCTTCAAATTCCATGGGGAATGGTGTTTTTGCCTGATGGCAGTATATTAATTTCCGAAAAATCAGGTGAACTTATTCTCTTTAAAGATGGCCAAAAATCAACGATAACAAATGGCCCTGCAGTCTATAATAGAGGACAAGGCGGTTTATTGGACATAGAACTCCATCCGGATTATGAAAATACTGGTTGGATTTACTTTTCCTTCGCCTCAGAAGAAGGAGAGGACAAAGGTGGCAATACTGCAATTATGCGTGCTAAATTAAATGGCAACTCATTAACAAACAAGGAGATACTATATAAAGCTTCACCTAATACTACAAAAGGACAACACTTTGGATCCAGATTAGAATTTGACGATCAAGGTTATTTGTATTTTTCCATAGGGGAACGCGGGGAACGCGATATAAATCCTCAAGATATCACTCGGGATTGTGGTAAGATCTACCGAATTTATGATGATGGAAGAATCCCTGAGGATAATCCATTTTTTAATGAATCCAATGCCAAAAAAGCTATTTATACTTATGGAAACAGAAACCCTCAAGGTATGGTTAAACATCCGGAAACAGGAGCCATATGGATCCATGAACACGGGCCTCAGGGTGGGGACGAAATAAATATTGTAAAAAAAGGAGCCAACTATGGCTGGCCGGTAATTACCTATGGCATTAATTATAGTGGTACTCCAATAACAGATATAACTGAGATGGAGGGCATGGAACAACCCATTCACTATTGGGTTCCTTCGATTGCACCAAGTGGAATGACGTTTGTAACTTCAGATAAATATCCCGCCTGGAAAGGTAATTTGCTGGTAGGATCACTTTCTTTTCAGTACCTGGAACGCCTTGAACTAAATGGTAATGAGGTTACTTATCGGGAAAAACTTATGGAAGATATTGGCCGGGTCAGAAATGTACGCCAGGGCCCCGATGGCTTTATTTATGTTGCTGTTGAAGGAAAAGGGATTTACAAATTAGTTCCTATACAATAACAACCACTCTAAATGGCTGAATACAAAAAATTGCAGTCTCTATAAAGTATTTATTCTGTGAAGTTTTTTATCAGTAGCTATCTTATCACAGTCTCGTTCTTGGCTTATTTCCTGTTTCAGGATAAGGAGTTGCACGACAGCATTCAAAGGGGTAAAGATATCTATAGTGATTTCTGTGTTACCTGCCACTTAGCAAACGGAGAAGGTGTAGCGTACACCTATCCGCCTCTTGCTAATTCTGATTATTTAATGAACAACCGGGAAGCAAGTATCCAGGGCGTAAAATATGGTCGTATGGGTGAACTTACTGTTAATGGTGTTACCTATAACAATACCATGATGCCTTTAGGCCTGGAAGATGAAGAAATAGCCGATGTTATGAATTATGTGCTTAATTCCTGGGGGAATTCAGGTGCCAAAATGGTCACTGTTCAAGAGGTAAATTCTATTGTAAAATAAACTTATTTTTTAAGTGCATCTAGTGCCTTTTTAACCGATCCGTATTGGTTGAGGGCCTTTTCTGCCTCTTCATAACTCAGATGTAAACCTTCCATTAGATATCGTGTTCCCCTGTCCACTAATTTGTTGTTGCTCAGCTGCATATTTACCATTTTATTTCCCTTCACCCTGCCTACCCTGATCATTAATGCAGTGCTAATCATGTTAAGCACAAGTTTCTGTGAAGTACCACTTTTCATCCGAGTACTCCCTGTAACAAATTCAGGTCCTACATTGATTTCTATAGGGATATCAGATATAGTTGCCAAAGGTGAACCAGGATTATTGGTAATCCCCGCGGTTAATACACCATGTTTTTTTGCTTCGGAAATACCCCCAAGCACATAAGGTGTTGTACCTGATGCTGCTATACCTACAAGAACGTCTTTTTTCGAAATACCATAAGATTTAAGGTCTACCCAGGCCTGTTTAGTATCGTCTTCGGCAAATTCTACTGCTTTTCTAATGGCAGAATCTCCACCGGCAATCAGGCCTATGACCCTATCATGAGGCATCCCATAAGTTGGAGGGATTTCTGAAGCATCTAAAATACCTAAACGTCCGCTTGTTCCTGCTCCTATATAGAACAAACGACCTCCCTCGTAAAAACGCGTTTCCAGAGCATCGACAAGTATTGTAAGCTGAGGAATTACCTTTTGTACTGCCTCTGCCACTTTCCGGTCTTCATTGTTGATATTCTCCAGTATAGATTGGGTGTTCATAAGTTCCAAATCTGTATAATCTGAAGGGGTTTCCGTAATTTTAATATAATCCGACATATTATAGAAGATGAATATCCTGGTTTCTGTAGAGATTAAGAAGATTATTATCTGGTGCCAATTCGGTAATCATTGTGTTAATGGAGTTAATATCACAGGTCTTATATTGATGCTGTGAATTCAGCTTTTCAGATATGCACAAAAGTACCGTTTTTTTGGATGCATTGATAACTGCCTTCTTCATCTGAACAATCTCCCAATCAAACTCGGTTAAACCGTGTATTGCATCAACATAACCGGTTCCTATAAAACTGTAATCAAATCTGATCTCAGATAATTGATGGACTGTATAGGCCCCGATAGATATTTGGGCATCTCTGGAAATCTCTCCTCCTATAAAAATTACCTTAATATTCGGGTTGGAAAGCAATTGCCATGCCACAGGGAGACTTAATGTAAAACATGTAAGCTTAAGCTGTGGCGGAATTAAACGAACAAGTTCGAGACATGTCGTACCCCCGTCAATGAATATGACACTTCCTTCGCGGATAAGACCAATTGCCTTTTGAGCAATAGTTATCTTTTCCTCAAGTGCATAAATGTTTGCATTACTACTCGCCAAGCCGGTAAAGCCCAGAGATATGGCACCTCCATGTACTTTCCGCAATTTGTTCACGGCATCCAGTTCTTTGACATCCCTCCTTGCAGTATCTATCGATACATTCAGTTTTTCTGCTATATCTGTCAACAATATTCGATTGTGAAGCTCTACTTCATTTAATATGGCCAGCTGACGCTCCTCCTTTAACATAAATTGAATCCTATTAATTACTGCTTACAAAGATAGACAAATAAATTTACTTGCTGTTTTTTGCAGTTTATTTCTATCTAAATAGATATAATTGCGTTTTAATGCAAAATATATTGCATTATATCGCACTTTTTGATTTATTTCTTTATCTTTGCGTCAAAGAATCAAAAATACAAGTAGCTAAGATGGCACGAACACTCACAAAACCAAGCGCAATGAACTTTCCAACCGACGAAGAGTCCCGGAAATTTGAAAAAATTAACACCTTCATTCACCAAAGTTCTGAACAGGCATCCTTTTTTGTTGCCAACGAGATTGCAGAACTGATTAGACAGCGTCAAAAGCTGGGGAAAAATGTAGTTTTGGGATTAGCAACGGGTTCCACTCCTACCAAAATGTATGAATTCCTGGTAAAATTTCATAAAGAAGAGGGTCTGAGTTTTAAAAATGTAATCACATTCAACCTGGATGAATACTTCCCGATGGAATCCGATTCTATTCATAGTTATGTGCGCTTTATGAATGAACATTTATTTGATCATATTGATATCAAAAAAAGTAATATCAACATCCCGGATGGGACCTTAGACAAGGAAGATGTTCGGGATTTCTGTGTTAACTACGAGAAAAAAATTATGGATGCTGGTGGTATTGACATCCAAATTCTTGGGATTGGCCGCACAGGACACATAGGATTTAACGAACCTGGTTCTTCCCTAAATAGTAAAACCAGAATCGTCAGACTTGACAGAGTTACGCGACTAGATGCGGCAAGTGATTTTTTTGGTTTGGAAAATGTTCCTACAAAAGCAATTACCATGGGTGTTGGCTCAATTATGGCAGCAAAGCGAATTATTTTGATGGCCTGGGGAGAAGGAAAAGCAAATGTAATTAGACAAGCTGTTGAAGGACCAATAAGAGAATCTGTACCGGCAACTTTTCTTCAGCACCATGACGCATGTGATTTCATAATTGACCATTCAGCAGCTTCCTCCCTTACAAGGATAAGCACGCCATGGCTGGTAAGTGAATGTGATTGGGACGACAAACTAATTAAGAAAGCAACCATCTGGCTTTCTGAAAAACTCAATAAGGCAATCCTAAAAATAACCAATGAAGACTATAATGAGCATGGAATGGGGAATTTAGTTGCCGAAATAGGATCTGCAGAACATATCAATCTAATTGTTTTCAATCAATTACAGCGGACTATTACCGGCTGGCCTGGTGGCAAACCAAATGCCGATGATAGTCAAAGACCCGAAAGAAAAGACCCTTACCCAAAAACTTCTTTAATTTTTAGTCCCCATCCGGATGATGATGTGATTTCCATGGGAGGTACACTTTTAAGGCTAGTGGACCAGGGACATGAAGTTCACGTGGCTTATCAGACTTCTGGTAATATAGCGGTTTTTGATGATGAAGTAATCCGCTTTCTGGATTTCGCAAAGGACGTTCAAAAAGATAACAGTGCTTTACTGGAACAATTTAAGAAAGTAAGGGAATTCATTGATAACAAAAAACCAGGACAGGTGGACAGTCCGGAAATTCAAAATTTTAAAGGCCTAATTAGAAAAGGTGAAGCCCTGGCTGCCTGCAGATACTGCGGTGTTAAAGAAAATAATGCCCACTTTCAGAACCTTCCTTTTTACGAAACAGGAACAGTTAAAAAGAAACCTTATTCTGAAGAAGATATTCAGATAACTTATGATCTGCTTAACAAAGTAAAACCTCACCAAATATTTGCGGCGGGAGATCTTTCTGATCCACATGGCACTCACCGTGTATGTCTCCAGATTATTTACAGCGCTATTGACCGGTTGGTGGAGGAAAAAGCAGAATGGATAAATGATTGCTATGTTTGGCTTTACAGAGGCGCATGGCAGGAATGGGATATTGCAGACATGGAGATGACCATACCTATTGGCCCAAAAGATATGGAACGCAAAAAGAGTGCTATTTTTAAGCATCAATCCCAAAAAGACAGTGCTATGTTCCCAGGAAACGATCAAAGGGAATTCTGGCAAAGAGCGGAACAACGCAATACAGAAACCGCTGAAAAGTACAACGCATTGGGAATGGCTGAATACGAGGCCATGGAGGGATTTGTTCGTTATAAATTCAATTAATAATCTTAGGCTAAATAAACCTGCCTCTTCCAACGAAAAATAGAAGAGGCGGGGAATTAAACGCAATTGATGCTAAAAAAATTAGGGATCTTTATTTTAATCTCACTGTCATCTTGCAGCCTGATTAAACACAAAAATACAATCCCTAAAACGGAATTCAGGGCAGTTTGGATCGCCACAGTGGCCAATATCGACTGGCCTCAAAGAGGAGGTGATCCCTGGGAAAAGCAAAAAGAAGAATACCTGCGTATTCTGGATTTTTATAAAGATCTTAATTTTAATGCCGTTGTCGTACAAATACGCACCGCTGGTGATGCTTTCTACGAATCAAATCTTTCGCCATGGTCGCGTTTTTTAAGCGGAGAAGAAGGCATTGCCCCGGAAACAGATCAAAACCCCTTGAAGTGGCTCATAAGAGAGGCCCATATTAGGGGTTTTGAATTTCATGCCTGGCTTAACCCATACAGAGCCACCTTCGACATGAATACTGAGGTGCTTTCGGAATCTCATGATTACTTTAAGCACCCGGATTGGATGATTAGGTATGGTAAAAAATATTATTATAACCCGGGATTACCTGAGGTGCAGAAACATATGGTTTCCATTATTGAAGAAGTGGTTAACCAATACGATATAGACGCCATTCATTTTGATGATTACTTCTATCCCTATACGATTAATAATGAGGTATTTAATGATTCATTAGCCTATTTTTCCAATAACCAAGCGCAACTATCTCTGGAAGATTGGCGTAGAAGTAATATTGATACACTAGTGAAGCAGGTCCATCAGGTGATAAAAGAACAAAAACCCTGGGTGCAATTCGGTATAAGTCCGTTTGGGGTTTGGAAGAACATAGCTACCGATCCAAAAGGTTCAAACACGAAAGCCGGCCAAACCACTTATGAAGATCTTTATGCAGATCCGATTTTATGGATGGAAAAAGGGTGGATAGATTATTTGGTCCCCCAGATATACTGGAGCTTAAAGTTACCGGTAGCCTCTCATCGGATACTCATTGACTGGTGGGCAGAAAATCATAAAAACTCAAATCTTTACGTAGGTAATGGTGCTTATAAAGTAAGAAATAACAGCGACAAAGCCTGGAATAAGATGAAAGAATTACCAAAACAATTGCAGCTGGCAAGAAAAACAGAAGCTGTTCAGGGTAATGTCTTTTTTAGTGCCAGATCACTTATGTCCGGCAACGAGGATGTCGTAAAATATATCAAAAATAAATTGTACTCCTATCGCTCCTTTACGCCTGTTTCACCATTAATTATCTATGAAGACCAACCTTTACCGGAATTGGATATTATACTTGATAAAGACAATTATCTAAAATTTACTTTCAAATTCGCGAGCAAAGAAATTATCCGATTTGCCACTATTTATAATATAAAAAATCCTAATAAACCACCACTCTGTAAGCCTGAAAATATTATCGGCCAAATATTCATGGATAACAGCAACTCCTTCAACCTTGGAAAAGGGCTAATCGACCAAAGAAAAAATATTGCAGTCACTTTTACCGATAAGTTTAGAAAAGAAAGTAAGCCAATTGTCATACATTTAGACTAAATAACCAACATGATACAAAAAAATAAACGTGCCTGGATCTGGATACCTGTGCTCTATTTTACCCAAGGCCTCCCTTTTGTTTTAGTTGTTACTGTATCCGTTATTATGTACAAAAAACTTGGCATAAGTAATGCGGATATTGGTCTGTATACCAGTTGGCTATATCTTCCGTGGGTCATAAAACCCCTGTGGAGTCCTTATATAGACATTATAAGCACTAAGAGAAATTGGTTTTTATTTACACAACTTCTGGTTGCCTTGGCCCTCCTCGGAGTGGGATTATTTCTTCCGACCAACATATTTTTTATTACCACTTTGGCCTGTTTCTGGATGGCAGCCTTTGCCTCCGCCACAAATGATGTTGCCTCCGACGGTTATTATATGATAGGTTTAACTCAGGATAGACAATCTTTTTTTGTTGGTATTCGGAGCACTTTCTACAAGCTGGCCAATGTTACCGGACAAGGGCTTTTGGTTATTCTGGCCGGGTTTTTAGAAAATTATTATGGAGATAATACCAAGGCATGGTCCGTTACTATGATATGTGCTGCACTATTAATGTTTGGTTTAACGCTTACCAATTTTTTTGTGACCCCAAAATTTGAATCTTCTGAAGCTATTGAGAAGCAGAAACCTGCCGGTTTTTTTGAAGTGTTCTCTACATTTTTCAATAAAAAAGGCATGGGTATCGCATTGGCGTTTGTTCTTTTCTTTCGCTTAGGAGAATCACAATTGGTGAAAATGTCTGCCCCTTTTTTCCTGGATTCCACAGCTAAAGGTGGCTTGGGATATACCACTTCCGAGGTTGGTTACATCTATGGCACTATAGGTGTTATTATGCTTACCATTGGGGGAATTTTAGGCGGGGTATTGATTTCAAAGGACGGCCTAAAAAAATGGATGTTACCCATGGTACTTTCCATAAATATTCCCAACGCATTTTATGCTTTCCTGGCAATAACAAATACTACAAATAAGTTCGCCGTTATAACCACTGTGGTTTTGGAACAGTTTGGTTATGGTTTTGGGATAGCTGGTTTTATGGTCTATCTGATTTATATCGCTGAAGGAGCCTCTAAAACCTCACACTATGCAATTGCTACAGGGTTTATGGCTCTTGGTATGATGCTCCCCGGTCTGGTTAGTGGGTATGTTCAGGAATGGCTGGGCTATGATGGATTCTTTATATGGGTGGTGATAGGTGCACTTCCGGCAATATTCATTTTAAAATACTTAAAATATCCAGCAGATTATGGAAAAAAAGGAGCAAGTCCGGAGGCATGATAATATGGACTATCCAACAGCTAAAAAAACACTCACGCTAAAGGAAAAAGTTGGTCAGCTTTTTATGCCTGCCGCATTTATCAATGACAGCGAAGAAGAAATAGTAAAGCTACAAGATTTAATAGCAAAACACCATATTGGAGGGCTTTGTTTTTTTCATTCCAGGGCTAGTGCCGCAACTAATTATGAAGGGAAGAAAAAGGTAGTTTACAATAAGAATAGTTATGACGTTCTGAAAAACCTTATTAGACGTTACCAGGAAGTTGCCAAATACCCCTTATTAATTAGTATTGATGCTGAATGGGGATTGGCGATGCGAGTCGAAAACACGCCCCAATACCCATATGCCATAACTCTGGGTGCAATAAATGACAATGACGAAGATATTACAGAAGTTGGCAGAAATATCGCCATTGACTGCAAGCAGGCAGGAATACATTGGAATTTTACCCCTGTAGCCGACATTAATAGTAATCCCGAAAATCCAGTGATAGGGTATAGATCATTTGGAAATGATAAATTTAATGTTGCCCGAAAATCTCTCGCTTTAGCTAAAGGGCTGCAAAGTGAAGGTATCCTTACCAGCGCTAAACACTTTCCGGGGCATGGGGATACAGCTACAGATTCTCATCTGGGCCTGCCCGTGATCAACAAATCCAAAGAGGAGCTTTTTGAGAACGAGCTGTTTACTTTTAATCACCTAATACAAAACGGGATCGAATCTATTATGGTCGGGCATCTTGCTGTACCCAGCCTCGCTGATGGCTCAATGGAACCTTCTTCCATTTCAAAGAAAATAATTAAAGGGGTCTTACGAGAGGAAATGGGATTTCAGGGGTTAGTGGTATCCGATGCATTGAATATGCATGCTGTTTCCAAAATGTTCCCAACAAAAGGCGAGTTAGAATGGGTAGCGTTTGATGCCGGTAATGATGTTTTATGTTTCGCTGAGCATGTTGCTGAGGGTATAGAGACCATTTTACAAAATGCAGCAGAAGAACAAATTGAATTGAGCTTTGAAAGAATTTGGAAACTAAAGGAAAAGGCGATCAACAAAGCAACGAAAAATTCAGAGCTGGGATTATCAGACCCGGTTGCACTAAATCTAAGGCTTGCTCAACACAGTCTTACCCTGCTTAAGGGTTCGCCAAAGGATATAAACTCATTTGCGATTAATAAGTTTACTGGCATTGAAATAGCTTATGAGAACAATAATTCTTTTTTTCAATTTATAAAAAAGGATATTGAATTTGATTGTTTTTCCACCACTGAGTATAAAACAGAATTTATCAGGAAAAAAGTGTCCGATATTCAAAATGTCTTGATTGCGTTGTATCCTCCAATGGTAAAACCCCAAAACAATTTTGGTATTTCTGAAGAGCATTTAAGGTTCCTAAAAGAAATAATTGAAACAAAAAACGTTATTTTATATCTATTTGGAAATCCTTATGTTTTAAACCTTCTTCAAATAAAAAAAGCAATGGCCGTAGTGCTGGCATATCAAAATTTTGAAGTTTTTCAGCAGAATGCGGCACAACACTTTTTAGGAAAGGTAATAGCTAATGGTAGCTTACCGATAACTCTTGATGAAATAATATCATGAAAATTCACAAAGTTTTGGGCCTGATGTCAGGCACCTCTCTGGACGGACTCGATCTGGCTTATTGTCATATCTGGAAGAAA
The DNA here is from genome assembly GCF_947490415.1 of uncultured Eudoraea sp. Classification (GTDB taxonomy): domain Bacteria; phylum Bacteroidota; class Bacteroidia; order Flavobacteriales; family Flavobacteriaceae; genus Eudoraea. Next base: position 502,250 of record NZ_CANLGX010000002.1, on the reverse strand, counting down.
CTTGATCGATGGAAATTTGAAATTAAGGAAACGCGAGCCATCAGCTATGATGCCGATATGCGCAGTAGTTTGCAAAATTCAATAGATCTGCCGGCAGATGAATTATTAATATTACATAACACTTACGGAAGCTGGTTAGGGCAGCAGGCCAGAGAGTTTATTGAAGAAAAAGATCTTGAAGTAGACATTATATCCAGTCATGGCCATACAACACACCACCAACCGGAACAGGGGTTAACATTTCAGATTGGATCCGGACAACATCTTGCAAACGTCAGCAGGCATAAAGTTGTCTGCGATTTTAGATCCAATGATGTTTCGCTAGGTGGAGAAGGGGCTCCTCTGGTACCTATTGGAGATCTGCTTTTTTTTGGCAATTATGATTTTTGCCTGAATCTGGGTGGAATCGCCAATGTATCGTTTGAATACGAGGGGAAGCGCATAGCCTATGATATTGGATTGGCAAACATGATATTAAACCACATAACACAAAAAATTGGACTTTCTTATGATAATAATGGTATGCTGGCCAGCAAGGGTAGTATTAACAATACTATGCTGGAACAATTAAATGAGCTATCATATTACAAGTTGCCTTTTCCAAAATCTACCGGATACGAATGGTTCGTAGAAAAGGTTTTGCCTGTAATAAATGCTGCGGAGGATACCACAGAAAACTTATTACATACAGCAGTGCATCATATCTGTGAGCAGGTTGCTATGCAAATAAAAATGTATGCAAACAAAGATCAAAGTACTCTTTTTGTCACAGGAGGCGGTGCTCTAAACCAGTTTATGATGGAACTACTACAGTTAAAATTGGCGCCAGCGGTAAGTCTTGTTATTCCATCAAAGAAATTAATAGAATACAAGGAAGCATTGATCTTTGCATTAATGGGGATACTGCGCGTTGAGCAGGAAATTAATGTGCTTAAAACAGTTACAGGAGCTTCTAAGGATTCGTCAAGCGGAGTAATATATTTACCTGCTTAACTTATAATTAGAACTCTTTTTAAATATTATAACGGAATATTTCCATGTTTTCGTTTTGGGGCAGATACTTCCTTATTCTCAAGCATGCTAAAAGCCTTGATTAGTTTTCTCCTGGTACTTTTTGGTAAGATCACTTCATCAATAAAACCTCTTCTGGCTGCCCTGAATGGATTTGCGAATTTTTCGGCATACTCTGTTTCTTTCTCTGCCAGCTTCTTTGCCGGGTCCTTTGCAATCATGATTTCTTTCCTGAAAATAATCTCACTCGCCCCTTTTGCACCCATCACAGCGATTTCTGCTGAAGGCCAGGCAAAGTTAAAATCTGCACCAATATGTTTGGAATTCATTACGTCATAAGCTCCGCCATAAGCCTTCCTGGTAATAACGGTTACCCTGGGAACAGTGGCTTCACTAAAGGCATAAAGCAGTTTAGCACCATGCACAATAATACCATTCCATTCCTGATCCGTACCTGGTAAAAATCCTGGTACATCTTCCAATACCAATAAAGGAATATTGAAACTATCACAAAATCTCACAAATCTGGCTGCTTTCACTGAACTATTTACGTCCAAAACCCCGGCAAGAAACATTGGCTGATTGGCAATTATACCTATACTTCTGCCAGCCAGCCTGGCAAAGCCTACAATAATGTTTTCGGCATAATCTTTATGAATCTCATAAAAGGATTCTTCGTCAATAATACCATTAATGACATTATGCATATCATATGGCTTATTCGTATTATCAGGAATAATATCCGAAAGTTCATCGCGTACCTCATCACCCAACTCATAAGGTAAAGAAGCTGGTTTCTCCCTGTTGCTCTGGGGCAGATAACTCAGCAATTTTTTAACATCTTCCAGACAAATCACGTCATTAGCAGAGGTTTTATGTGCAACCCCGGATTTAGTGGAGTGCGTACTTGCACCACCCAGTTCCTCTGAAGTAACTTCTTCATTAGTAACGGTCTTTACCACGTTTGGTCCTGTTACGAACATATAACTGGTTTGCTCCACCATTATGGTAAAATCTGTCATAGCCGGTGAATAAACTGCGCCTCCGGCACAAGGACCCATAATGGCTGAGATCTGTGGTATAACTCCGGAAGCCTGAACATTTCTATAAAAAATATCGGCATATCCCCCTAAAGATTTCACCCCTTCCTGTATCCGGGCACCTCCCGAATCGTTTAAACCAATAACAGGAGCGCCAACCTTCATGGCCAGATCCATTACTTTACAAATTTTCTCTGCATGAGTTTCAGATAAGGCACCTCCAAATACAGTAAAATCCTGGGCATATACATAGACCAAACGACCATTAATGGTTCCATATCCGGTTACCACCCCATCACCAAAGTAAATTTCTTTATCCATCCCAAAGTCGGTCGCACGGTGGGTTACCAAAATACCCATCTCTTCAAATGAACCTTCGTCCAATAAATAATTTACCCTTTCACGCGCAGTTAGTTTTTGCTTCTGGTGCTGTTTATCTATTCGTTTTTGTCCCCCACCCATATGCGCAAGGGATATTCTTTCTTTTAATTTTTCTAAATTAAGGTCCATATATTAGTTTGTTGGTATTCTTAAGATTTTCTGATCTTTCAAATATTGTTTAACTGCTAGTACTGCAGCAATTCTGGCTTCTTCTTTCGCTTTCTTATTTAGCACATCCGGAGAATAATAGTTTTTAACAAAATGAGTGTCAAAATTCCCAGATCTGAAAGCCTCATGTTCAAAAACGAATTTACCAAAAGGCAGCGTGGTCTGGACTCCTTCTATTTGATAATCCTCTATGGCCTTAAGCATGATTTGAATAGCTTCATCTCTGTCCTTGCCATATGAGATTAATTTTGATAACATTGGATCATAATAGATTGGAACATCCATTCCTTCTTCAAAACCATTATCCACACGTACACCTTTTCCTGTGGGTAATTTATAGGTTTCTAAAGTACCCACGCTTGGCAAGAAATCATTAAGCGGGTCTTCGGCATAAACCCTTAGTTCTAAAGCGTGGCCATTGATATGGAGATCCTCCTGTTTAATGTTCATTGCTTCTCCCCTTGCGATTTTAATCTGAAGCTCTACAAGATCCACCCCGGTGATCAATTCTGTAACCGGGTGTTCAACCTGAAGCCTGGTATTCATTTCCAGGAAATAAAATTTATGCTCAGCATCCATCAGGAATTCCACTGTCCCCGCACCCAGATAATCACATGCTTTTGCAACCTTGGTTGCTGCAATACCCATTTCTTTTCTTAACTCCGGTGTAAGAACAGAAGAAGGTGCCTCTTCAACTACTTTTTGGTGCCTTCTTTGAATGCTGCATTCACGTTCAAAAAAATAAAGGATATTCCCATGGCTGTCTGCCATGACCTGAATCTCTATATGTCTTGGAGAGGTCACATATTTTTCAATAAACACTGAACCATCACCAAATGCCGATGTGGCTTCGCTAATTGCCCTGTTCATCTGCGATTCTAATTCCTTTTCTTCCTCAACCACCCTCATTCCTTTTCCACCTCCGCCAGCGGAAGCTTTTATTAAAATAGGGAAACCAATTTCTTTAGCAATTTCCTTAGCTTTCTTTATATCAGTAATAGCCTCATCGATCCCGGGAACCATGGGAATATCGTAATTCTTAACAGCTTCCTTGGCGGCCAGTTTACTACCCATTACGCGAATAGCTTTTGATTTTGGACCTATAAATATGATATTATTTCTTTCTACTTCTTCCGCAAAATCAGCATTTTCACTTAAAAACCCATATCCGGGATGAATCCCGTCTACATTAAGTTTTTTGGCTACTTCAATAATCTTTGATCCCAACAAATATGACTGATTTGAAGGGGCTTCGCCTATGCAGACCGCCTCATCGGCAAACTTTACATGGGGTGCATTCCTGTCTGCCTTGGAATAGACAGCCACGGTTTTAATCCCCATCTTTTGAGCAGTTTGCATTACCCTGATAGCAATTTCCCCTCTGTTTGCAATTAATATTTTTTTCATAAATGATTTCTTATTCAAATTCAATCAATAATTGATTTTTATCAACTGTTTCACCTTTCTTTACAGTAATACTTTTAATAATCCCATCCCTTGGGGAGGTAATTACATTTTCCATTTTCATTGCCTCAAGTATCAATAAAGGATCATCTTCATTAACCTCCTGTCCTGTTTGAACATGTATCTCTAATATAAGACCTGGCATCGGAGCTGAAATAGAATCAATATCTTTAGCAGAAGAAAGTGCAAAACCCATTTCGCTAATCAAAAGGTCCAGACCATCAGAAATAACAACTGCATAAGAACTGTTGTTAATATTAACCCCATAATTTTTACGATAAAAATCCTTTTTGGTAATCTCGGCTGCAAAGGATTTATTTTGCTTTAAGATATGATACGAATTGGGTGAAGTTTGTAAGGCATCTATTTCCAGGATGTCATCACTGGTTATCTTAAACTCATGATTACCGTCTACGACAACCTTAAACCAATTTTTCATAGATGTTTTAATTAAATCTGGTTAAAATAATTTTTTAGAAAGACCTTTAAGTTATATAAAATTTTATGATTCCTATCAGAATTAAATGGCAATTATTTTAGGTGAATTTTGGTAATAAATGTGAATTGCCAAAGCTCAATACTTTTTTCCATAATAAATGTCTTAATTATCTCAATTCTGATCAACTTATCATTTCATTTTCACAAAATTATCCCTAAATTATTAAGCTGCACATGAAAATTATCATGTAATGAACAAATTTGTTGCTTTAATTATGCTGTTAGAAATGGAAGACGATTGTCTGGATAAATATCATCCCAAATCTGTATTTTTGATACAAATTGAACCAATATGTTAATAATAGGAATTGCGGGAGGAACAGGATGCGGTAAAACCACAGTTGTTAATCAAATTATTAACGAACTTCCAAATGAAGAAGTTGGTTTAATATCACAGGATTCCTATTATAATGACCTGTCGAACCTGAGTTTTGATGAGCGTTCAAAAATTAATTTTGACCATCCCAGGGCAATTGACTTTGAGCTTTTGGCAGAACATCTTAACCAATTACGTCGTGGAGAACCCATTGATCAACCAGTATACTCCTTCCCAAAACACAATAGAACTAAAGATACGATAAGAACGCACCCGAGAAAAGTAATGATCATTGAGGGAATTTTGATCATGACAAACCCACTTATCAGGGAAATGTTTGATATCAAGATTTTTGTTCATGCCGATTCTGATGAACGACTCATAAGGAGACTCAAACGGGATATAAATGAAAGAGGAAGAGATTTGTCGGAAGTTTTAAACAGGTATCAGACCACTTTGAAACCTATGCATGATCAATTCATAGAACCTACCAAGGAATACGCAGACATAATTATTCCTAATAATAAATACAATACGGTAGCCGTAGATATTGTGCGCACTATCATTAATGAAAAATTAAGCTAATGGGTTTAAAAGCTATCAGAGATAAAAAATGGTTTGGTATACTTACAAATATCTATGTACTGGTGTTAACCGCCTTTGTGATATGGATGGCTTTTTTTGACACAAACTCCTTACTTATTCATATGGAATTGAGAAAGGAAATCAAAAAATTGGAAAAGACACAGGAATTCCTGAAAGAAGAAATAGCCAAGGATAAAAAAATTATTGAACAACTCTCGGATCCCAAAGAATTGGAAAAATTTGCTCGGGAAAACTATTATCTTAAAAAAAAGAACGAGGAAATTTATTTGATTGAGTACGAGGATAGTACAAAACAAAAAGGAAATGAATAAAGAAAAACTGTTTACTGATTTCCCGTCTGTTTCCAGGCAAGCCTGGAAGCAAAAAATACAGGCAGATCTAAAAGGAGAAGATTACAATGAAACGCTGATATGGGAATCACCGGAAGGCATTAAAGTGAAACCCTTTTACATGGCCGATGATCTGGACGGAAGCCCGATAAGTTCTCCTACTACAGGTTCTGACTGGCTAATTGGACAGCACATTATCGTTACAGATGGCGCCGAGGCCAATCTAAGGGCTAAAAAGGCCATAAAAGGCGGTGTTGAGAGTTTGATTTTCACCCTGGCCCATCCAGATTTGAAACCAAATGAGATCTTAAAAGGTATTGATATTAATACAATCCCTGTACACTTTCAATTTCAATTTCTATCTGTTGCGTATATCAAGGATCTTCTTTCATATACAGATAACTCCAAAGGGAATATTTATTTTCATATTGACATTCTGGGTAATTTTTGTAGAACTGGAAATTGGTTTACTGATTTTGAATCAGACCATTCTGCCTTAGTAGAAATTCTAAATAAAGCTGAAAACACACCAACCTTAAGCATTGATGTTTCACTCTATCAAAATGCAGGAGCCAACCGGACGCAGCAACTAGCTTATGCTATTGGACACGCAACTGAATACCTTAACTTCTTGAATAAGAAAAAACTATTACGCTCTGATCTGAAGGTTTGCTTTAAAATGGCTGTAGATGGAAATTACTTTTTTGAGATTGCTAAATTAAGGGCCCTACGCCTGCTCTGGAAAACCCTTGCAGTTGAATTCGGAATTCAAACAGATTGTCATATTTTGGCTTGCCCCTCAAAGCGAAACAAGACTATCTATGACTACAATGTAAATCTACTCAGGACTACTACAGAATGTATGTCTGCAATTCTTGGTGGGGCTGATACAGTTTATAATTTATCATATGACGCTATATATCATGAAAACAATGAATTTGCGGACAGAATATCCAGAAATCAATTGCTGATTTTAAAGAGTGAGAGCTATTTCGACAAAATCGCGAATCCCTCAGACGGCTCTTATTACATAGAGGTGCTTACGCAACAACTTGCAGATAAAGCATTGGATATTTTTAAACAAATTGAGCAAGGTGATGGCTTTTTAAAACAATTAAAAGCACATAATATTCAAAGGAAAATCAAGGAAAGTGCACTTAAACAACAAATTCGTTTTGACGCCGGAAATGAAGTATTGGTAGGCAGCAATAAATACCTCAGCGAAATGGATAAAATGAAGCAGGAATTACAAAGAAATCCTTTCACCAAAAATGATCCCAGGAAGACCATTATTGAACCCATATTGGAGATTAGATTATCAGAATCATCAGAAAAAATAAGATTGGATCATGAGTAGAAAACAACTGCAACACTTAAGTTTAAAACCTCTTGATTCTAATGGGGAAAACGAATCAGAAAAACCAGACTTTCTAACTGCTGAAGATATCCCGGTAAAATCCATTTTTTCAAAAAATGACATAGGAGATTTGGAGCATCTAAATTTTGCAGCCGGCATTGCCCCAAATTTACGAGGCCCATATTCTACGATGTATGTACGAAGACCATGGACCATAAGGCAGTATGCTGGTTTCTCTACGGCACATGAAAGTAATGCCTTTTACAGGCGCAATCTGGCAGCCGGTCAAAAAGGTCTTTCTGTTGCTTTTGATTTGCCTACCCACAGAGGATATGACAGTGACCACGAACGTGTGGTTGGAGATGTAGGTAAGGCAGGGGTAGCTATTGATTCTATTGAGGATATGAAAATATTATTCGAAGGTATTCCCTTGGATAAGATGTCTGTATCAATGACAATGAATGGTGCGGTACTGCCAATTATGGCTTTTTATATAGTTGCCGCAGAGGAACAAGGAGTGTCTCCCGAACAACTCGCAGGGACCATTCAAAATGACATATTAAAAGAATTTATGGTTAGAAATACTTACATCTATCCGCCTACTCCTTCTATGCAGATAATTGCAGATATTTTTGAATTTACCAGTAAATATATGCCAAGATTTAACAGTATAAGTATTTCCGGTTATCACATGCAGGAAGCTGGCGCTACTGCCGATATTGAACTTGCCTACACTTTGGCTGATGGACTAGAATATATAAGAACTGGTTTAAAAGCAGGACTGGATATTGATCATTTTGCCCCCAGACTTTCTTTTTTCTGGGCTATCGGGATGAATCATTTTATGGAAATTGCCAAAATGAGGGCGGGAAGAATGCTTTGGGCTAAACTTGTAAAACAGTTTAATCCTAAAAATCAAAAATCATTAGCACTTAGGACTCATTGTCAGACCAGTGGTTGGAGTCTTACCGAACAAGATCCCTTCAACAATGTTGCAAGAACTACCATCGAGGCGTTGGCGGCTGTCCTGGGAGGCACTCAAAGTCTCCATACTAATGCATTGGATGAGGCTATTGCCCTACCCACTGACTTTTCCGCGCGTATTGCCAGAAATACACAGATCTATCTGAAGGAAGAAACAAAAATCACAAAAACAGTCGACCCCTGGGCCGGGAGCTATTATGTAGAATATTTGACAAATGAATTGGCGAAAAAGGCCTGGGATCTTATTCAGGAAGTTGAAGAGCATGGCGGTATGACCAAAGCAATCGAAGCAGGTATACCCAAAATGCGGATTGAACAAGCTGCGGCTAAAAAACAGGCTCGTATAGACAGTGGACAAGATATCATTGTTGGCGTCAACAAATATCAGTTGGAAGAAGAAGATGAATTGCAGATTTTGGAGGTAGATAATGCAGAGGTACGAAGACAACAAATAGAACGATTAGAAATATTAAAACGGGAAAGAGACAACGATAAAGTAAAACGAATCCTGAAAAAATTAACTCAAGCTGCTAAAGATAAATCAACTTCAAAATCAGGTCAGGATGAAAACAATTTATTAGCTTTAGCGATAGAAGCCGCCAGAGCTAAGGCTACTTTGGGAGAGATTAGTGATGCTCTGGAAGTAGCTTTTGGAAGGTATAAAGCAAAAATTCAATCGTTTACGGGAGTGTACGCAAAAGAAATTAAGGACGACCAAAGTTTTAAAAAGGCCAGGGAATTGGCGAATAAATTTGCAGCGCAGGAAGGTCGAAGACCTCGGATTATGATTGCGAAAATGGGTCAGGATGGGCATGATCGAGGGGCCAAAGTTGTCGCTACCGGATATGCAGATCTCGGATTTGATGTTGATATAGGACCCTTATTCCAAACACCTGCTGAAGCAGCAAAACAAGCTGTGGAAAATGATGTCCATATTCTGGGCGTTTCTTCATTGGCTGCAGGACACAAAACCCTGGTACCACAGGTTTTGGAGGAGCTGAAAAAATATGGCAGAGAAGATATCATGGTAATTGTAGGAGGTGTTATTCCTAAACAGGATTATAAATATTTATTTGATGCCGGAACCGCAGCTGTATTTGGACCAGGCACCAAAATAAGTGATGCAGCTATCCAAATACTTGATATTTTAATAGATTAATTGGCTGGGATACCAGGCCCAGTTCGCTAATCGCAATACTTTAACCAACTTTAACGCTTTTGTCAGAGTTATTCACTTTGTGTTAACAAAATACTTTTTTGGGCATTGTAAATAATCGTATTTTTAACCCCTAACTTACTTCAATTATGGGCAAGATTATTGCTATTGCAAACCAAAAAGGTGGGGTTGGTAAAACCACCACCACAGTAAACCTGGCTGCCTCACTGGGTGTACTTGAAAAAAAGGTATTATTAATTGATGCCGACCCCCAGGCCAATGCAACTTCCGGATTAGGTATTAATGTAGATGAGATTCAAATTGGCACATACCAGTTAATGGAGCATACAAAGACAGCTGGAGAAACAATCATTACGACCTCCTCACCTAATGTTGACTTAATTCCTGCGCATATAGACCTCGTAGCCATTGAAATAGAATTAGTGGACAAGGATGAAAGGGAATATATGATGAAGAAAGCCATTGGCGATTTAAGAGCATTATACGACTATATTCTAATTGACTGTGCACCTTCTTTAGGCCTTCTTACTTTAAATGCTTTAACAGCAGCTGACTCAGTAATTATTCCAATACAATGCGAATATTTTGCTCTGGAAGGACTGGGAAAATTATTAAACACCATAAAAAGTGTACAAAGGATACACAATCCTGAATTGGATATTGAAGGTATGCTGCTAACCATGTACGATTCCAGGTTGCGGCTTTCTAATCAGGTTGTGGAAGAGGTTAAGAAACATTTCTCTGATATGGTTTTTGATACTATAATTCAACGCAATGTTCGTTTGGGAGAGGCCCCCAGTTATGGGGAAAGTATCATAAAATATGATGCCAGTAGTAAAGGTGCAACAAACTACCTAAATATGGCCAACGAGCTATTGAAAAAAAATAGAGAGAAGGTATAATGGCGAAAGCAACCAGAAAACAAGCTTTGGGAAGAGGACTTTCTGCTCTGCTCAAAGATCCTGAAAATGATATTAATTCGGTATCGGATAGAAATGCCGATAAAGTTGTGGGCAATATAGTAGAACTGGATATTGACACTATTGAGGTAAACCCTTTTCAGCCACGTTCTCATTTTAATGATGATACCCTTCAGGAACTGGCTTCCTCTATTAACGAATTAGGAGTTATTCAGCCAATTACAGTAAGAAAATCTGACTTTAATAAATTTCAGTTAGTTTCAGGAGAGAGACGGTATAGAGCTTCTAAATTAATTGGACTTAAAACAATACCGGCATATATTAGAATTGCCAATGATCAGGAGTCTCTTGAGATGGCACTCGTTGAAAATATTCAACGTCAGGATCTGGATCCGATTGAAATTGCCCTTTCCTATGATCGATTAATCAATGAAATAGGTTTGACTCAGGAAAAATTAAGTGACCGGGTAGGAAAAAAAAGATCAACGATCGCTAATTATCTTCGCTTATTACGTCTGGATCCAATTATACAAACCGGAATGCGAGATGGCTTTATTTCAATGGGGCATGGAAGGACTTTGGTAAATGTTGACCTAAAAGAAGATCAAATTAGCCTTTATGAAAAAATTGTAAAAAACAGTTTATCTGTTAGGGAAACCGAGCATCTTGTGAAGCAATATCACGAAGGACCTATTCAAAAGAAGTCTTCAAACAAGTCATCGGGGACACCAGAATTGATAAATAATGGCGTGAAACATCTTAAACGCTATCTTTCTGCCAATATAACAGTCAAATCTACAGATGGCGGCAAGGGTAAGATAAGTATTCCCTTCAGTTCAGAGGAAGATTTTCAGCGATTGAAAAAACTAATTACAGGTGAGTAAGAACCTTGTTTTCTTGTGTTTATTATTGTTCCCTTTACTTTTTTCTTTGGCCCAGGAAGGTCAAAAAGAAAGGCCTAAGGATTCTGTCCTGAAAAATTCAAAAAAACAAGAGATTATAGTAGAAGGTAAAGTAGAAAAGAAGCGAATAAATCCCTTAGCTCCAAGTAGGGCAGCATTTTATTCTGCCATTCTGCCCGGATTGGGTCAGGCCTATAACAAGCGTTATTGGAAAGTTCCTATTGTTATTGGTGCAATAGGCGTCGGAATCTATGCTTATCAGTATAATGATGATCTTTATGATCGTTTCCGAACTGCCTTTAAAAGAAGAAGAGCTGGTTTTACGGATGATGAATTTTACGATGTAAACGGGTCTGGAATAGTTCCTGGCAACCCGGACTTATCAGATAGCGCTCTGCAGGATGGGCAGGAACGTTATCAAAGAGATCGAGATCTGGCATTGTTTATCACACTGGCACTATATGCTTTGAATATTATTGATGCCAATGTTGACGCACATTTAAAACAGTTTAATATAGATGACGATCTTAGTTTGGATATTAAACCGTATCTCGAATATAATCCAATAGTTGGAGATCCTAACTATGGATTGGCTTTAACCATTAAATTCTAAAATATGAATATAGGATTATTTGGATATGGGAAAATGGGGAAAATGATTGAAAAGATCGGTATCCAACGAAATCATTCTATTGTCGCTAAAGTAGATGTGGATACAAAGGAGGTTGATTATACGACGATTGATATAGCAATAGATTTTAGTAGTCCGGAGGCTGCTTTTAATAATATTAAGAGTTGTCTTGAACACAATATTCCAGTTATATCAGGAACGACAGGTTGGCTAAAAGACTATGACAAAGTGATTTCTTTAAGTAAAGAAAAAAATGGAGCCTTTATTTATGCTTCAAATTTCAGTTTAGGTGTAAACCTGTTTTTTGAATTAAACTGTTATTTAGCAAAAATGATGAACAGTTTACCGCAATATAAGGTTTCAATAGAAGAAATCCATCATTTGCAAAAACTTGATGCCCCCAGTGGAACGGCAATTTCACTTGCTGAAGGTATTATTGAAAATTCCGATTATGAAGGCTGGCAAATGGAAAAATCTCGAGACCAATATATCCCAATAATTTCCAAAAGGATTGCGGATGAATACGGCACCCATATTGTTTCTTATGAAAATTTAGTAGACGAGATCGTTATAAAACACAAAGCTCACAATAGGGAAGGATTTGCATTAGGTGCTATTGTGGCCGCAGAATGGCTAATTGGAAAAAAAGGTGTCTTCACCATGAAGGATGTTTTAAACCTGGGTTAATTTTGGTAACAAATCGGGCTAAATAACGTCTGAAAAAATATATATAAGAGTATGAACGGTACAAATTGGATCATCTTTATTTTAGTTATACAAGTCATTCATTTTTTAGGGACTTGGAAGCTTTATATTAAAGCGGGTAGAAAACCCTGGGAAGCTGCTATTCCAGTATATAATGCCATTGTTTTGATGCAAATTATAAGAAGACCTAAATGGTGGGTAATTCTTCTTTTCATACCCATTATTAATCTTCTAATGTTTCCCGTTATTTGGGTTGAAACTATACGAAGTTTTGGAAGAAACAGCCTTCTTGAAACATGGTTGGTAATACTAACACTTGGGTTTTATATTTACTATGTTAATTATACCTTAGATGTAACCTATATTGAGGACAGAAGTCTGCATCCTAAAAGTGGATTAGGTGAATGGGTAAGCTCTATTGTATTCGCGATTGTTGCTGCTACTCTGGTTCATACTTATTTCATACAGCCGTACGTAATCCCCACTGGTTCACTGGAACGCACACTAAGGATCGGTGATCTGCTTTTTGTAAGTAAATTTCACTATGGAGCGCGTGCCCCAATGACCACCATAGCAGCTCCAATGGTGCATGATACTATACCGGGGTTAGGCATTAGATCGTATCTAAAGAAGCCTCAATTACCCTATTTTAGATTACCCGGATTTGAAGAAGTTAAAAAAAATGATATTGTTGTTTTTAGCTGGCCGGCAGATACTGTCCGCGTCTTTTTTAAGAAGGAAAAAGGAGTAAAAAAACCTATTGATAAAAAATCCAACTATGTAAAGCGTTGCGTTGGAACTCCTGGCGATTCACTATCCGTAATTGATGGTGTAGTATATATTAACGGGAAAGAACTGCAACTATCAGACAGAGCCAAACCACAATATGATTATAATGTTTACTCGCAAAAAGGAGTGTCATCAAGATTGCTTATAAGTTTAGGGATAGATGAATTTACAAGAAAATATCTGTCGGCTCCTTTAAACCAAAGTCAGTTTGATGCTGTGAACAAATACCTTATAGCCGGAGGTCAAAATTCGAAGGGTGAAATAGAGTTGATTACCGATGCAAGTGGAATTCCCCCAAAAGTCATAAGACAGGCAGGACTTTCATTACGGGAAGAAACAGGACGCGAGCGTACTGTTACACTTACTGATGAAATGTTTGAGGGTTTAAGAAGTAATCCGGATATAGATTCAGTTGTAAAAATAGTAGAACCCAAAGGACTAAAAGGCTATAACATTTTCCCGCATGCTCCTGACTATCCATGGAATAACGACAACTTTGGGCCTATTTACATACCTCAAAAAGGGGTAACCATTGCGCTGACTCCAAAAGTTCTTCCTCTTTATAAAAAGATAATTCGCGACTATGAGGGAAATACGGTAGGAGTTTCAGGAAATCAGATAAGCATAAACGGGCAGGTTACTGACTCTTATACCTTTAAACAGGATTACTACTGGATGATGGGAGATAATAGAGATCACTCAGAAGATAGCCGGAGTTGGGGGTATGTCCCCGCCAATCATATTGTAGGTAAACCTATTTTTATATGGCTCAGCTTTGATAATTTTAATAAAGGAATTACGCAGTGGAAACCTAGATGGGATAGGATTTTCACCACTGTCGGAGGTGATGGCGAGCCCCAGTCCTATTTTAGGCATTTCCTTATTGCACTGGCAGCCTGGTTTATATTTGATTACTTTTGGAAACGTAGAAAAAAGCTTAAAAAGTAATTATTTATTTTTTTGGGTGGAATAAAAATACAAATTGATGAACTTGCTACTCCATCCTGCCTATTTGCCCGATATTGCTACTTATGCCACTCTTGTGCAAAATAAAGTAATCTGGGAAGTCTGTGACAATTATCAAAAACAAACCTATCGAAACCGGGCCTTCATTTGTACAGATCAGGGTAAGTTTATGTTGAATATTCCAATCAAACATGTAGGTGGTAAAGAGGGTAGACAAAAGTATAAAGATGTAAAGCTGGATAATAATTACAGATGGCAGCGTCAACATTGGAGGACGCTTCAAACAGCATACAGGACATCTCCTTTTTTTGAATATTACGAAGATGATCTCGCTCCTATTTATATGAAAAGTTACTCCTATTTATTAGATTTTAATCTTAATGCGATTGATATTATTGGCAGTTGCCTGCAATTCAAAATTGACACAAGTCAAACTGATGTCTATGAGCTAAAACCCAAAGCGGTTTTCGATGCCAGGTTTTTGGTACATGCTAAAAAGACAATTAATATGAAGCAAAAAAGCTATATGCAGGTTTTTAATGACAGGCATGGTTTTATTGAAAATTGCAGTGTCCTGGATTTATTATTCAACGAAGGTACTGCCAGTCTTGATTATTTAATGACTCAAAACTTGGATTTTCTGAATGCTTAGATTCCTGCTTCATTACGGCATTCATATAATAGTACCAATAGCAGTAGGCCTTATATTTTTTAAAAATAAAAGAATATGGATAATCCTTATTCTTCTGTCTGGAATTTTAATTGATATAGATCACCTAATAGCTACCCCGATATTTGACTCCTCCAGATGCAGCATTAATTTCCATCCACTTCATTCCTATTGGGCAATCGCTGCCTATCTCGTACTTTTTGTATATAACAAGACCAGGATTATTGGGCTTGCCTTACTCATTCATATATTGGCGGATGTAGTAGATTGTTACTTCTTATTATTGGAGGCGAATTGAAGTCAGTACCGGGTAGTGATCAGATAATTTAAGGTCAAAGTATTCATGTGTTAGGACATCCATGGACTGATCTACTAAAATATAGTCGATTCGAAATGGAATTACATTTATATCAAAGGTTTTACCAAAACCCAGTCCTCTCTCTTCAAATGTATCCTGCATTTCCCCTTTGGTTATATGATAAACATTGGAAAAAGCAGTGTTGTTTAAATCCCCGCCAATCAAAAACCTATAAGGTGAGTTATTCCTGTGCTGATCAAAAATATCTGCCTGTTCCTCCTGTTTTAAAAAGGTTTTCTTCATTTTGCCATAAGCCCTAAACGCGCGACTTAAACTCTTTACTCTGGCTGGAGCTACATTAAAAGACTGAAGATGAAGGTTATACACCCTTATGGTATCACCTTTGTATTCAATATCCGCATAAATGGCATTATTTCCCGTCTCCGGGAAATCGACAGATCCACTTGCGATGATTGGGTATTTGGAGAGAATTGCTTGTACCACTTTACCAGACCAATATGGGGTTATATAGTGAAAGGCATAACCTGGTAATAATTTTGTTGCCTGTCTATTAAATTCCTGGAAACAGACTATATCGGGGTCTTTTTCATTGACAAAATCGATTATTTTATGCCCTGTTAATTCACCTTTTATCCGGCCGGTAAATTGAAAGTTTCGGCAATTATAGGTCATAACGCGGAGGTCTTCATGCTCAGGCGTTTGATTGGAAGAACCAAATCTATAAAAAGACCCAAAAGTGAAATAAGTGAGTAGAACCGCTGAAAGTGACAGGAACAAAATTCGTTTCTTTTTAAAGAACCAATAGATAATAAAAGGTAGGTTTATAATAAATAAAAAGGGCACTAACAGACTCAAAAAAGATAAAGGAAGAAATGTCTTTACAGAAATATAGGGTGCCAGACATGACAATAAAAGAAGTACGCCTATTATCAAGTTTAAAAAAAAGGCTACTTTATCAAAAAATGATAATTCTCTCACCATTAGTCCTCTTTGCCAGCCTTAAATAAGAAATCCTTTTCTGATTTGGATAGACTTTCATAGCCAGATTTACTGATCTTATCCAGGATGGTATCTATCTTTCGTTGCTTACTTTCCCTGTCGTAATTAACACTGGAAGCGCTATTTCCTTTTGCGCGACGATACACCGTTTTTAGAGGTGCTTTTTTTTCTTTCTTCTTAAAAAGATCTTCAATACTTTCCAGGATTTTGATAAATCCTTCTCCTATATCTCTGCCCCTTAAAAGCTGTCTGGCATAAACATATCCCAATAAAGCACCCCCCAAATGGGCAAGATGTCCTCCAGCATTTCCACCGGATGGAATTTGAACTAAATCTACCAACACAAAGAAAACTCCAATATACCATAACTTTACATTGAAAATAAAGAGCCTTACCTCCTGGTTAGGAATATAGGTACATACAAATATTAATACGGCAGTTACACCTGCGGAGGCACCTATAAGTGCTGTATTGGTACTTAAAAGAGCAGGGAATACATTGTAACTTAGCAAAAAGACCAAACCACCCAATATGACTCCCAAAAAATAAACACTTGTAAATTTTTTAGGACCAAAAAGATTAAGGAAAATTCTTCCTGAAAAATAAAGCATTACCATGTTCCAAAATAAGTGCCAAATACCTCCATGGAAAAAGGAATAGGTTACCAGAGACCAGGGTTGAGAAATAAAGTCGATAAAATCTTTAGGCAGTTCAAACCATTGGAGCAATGAATTGGAAGGCATCCCCATTAAGAAAGTAAATAATCCGTTTATTATAAAAACAAATACATTTACTGCAATTAATTTTTCTGCTATACTAAGCCGTGCATATTGATATTTTAAATTTCCAGAATTCATTCTAGTCCCATCGATTTTTATTATACTGATTTTTTTTCCAGTACCACATCATTAGAAATCCAAAAAGGGCTCCGCCTACATGGGCAAAATGGGCAATTCCATCCCCAAATATGGAATAGCCGGTAACACCTGAAAATAAGTCCAGGCCTATTAATACAGGAATGAAATATTTTGCTTTAATAGGAACAGGCAGGAAGATAAGGAATAATTCACTATTTGGATAAGACATTCCAAAAGCGACCAATATTCCATAAATAGCTCCCGAAGCACCTACAGCCGGTGTATTATATGCACTTAAAAAATTATCTATAACACTACGCGGCGCGTAATTATACCAGTCCGGACTATATTGTCCGCCAGAAATAATTTCGATTATCTGACTTTTCTCTATTCCCGAATTCACAAGGGCCTCAATACCCTGATTGAAATAATAATAATTTACACCAGAATGTATCAGTGCTGCACCAATTCCCGCTGAAAAATAAAAGAACAAAAACTTATTACGACCCCACATACGCTCCAATGGCGTACCAAAGGCCCAAAGCGCATACATATTAAATAAAATATGCATAAATCCGCCGTGCATAAACATATGGGACAATATCTGCCAAATTCCAAAATTCTCATTTTCCGGAAACCACAATGAAAACCATTGATACATCTGATCTCCATATAAATTGGTCGCCACAAAGAACAACACATTAACTATTAGCAGATGCTTAATGGCATCAGTTAGTCTTCCCATCTAAATAAATTTATTATCAATATCACGCTCGGTTATTGTAACGTAAATTAATTTGTTAAACGGACTTCGATTAGTTTCCTTACATGCAAACAATGCATTTACCAAAGCCTGCTGTGACTCATTATCCAAAATTTCACCTGTTTTTACAGCCAAGGACTTACAAAGTGCTTTTGATAATACCTCAGACTGAGTAAATCCGTTCCCGTTTATCTCCATTTGATAATCAGAAATTAATTGATCCAGGATAATCCCTATTTCACTCTCATTAATAAGCTGAGGAATTCCGGTTATTTGGATTTCATCCTGTGTAAAAGGACCGAACGCAAAACCAAGAGATGTTAAACTGGCTTTAATTTCCTCAAGTATCGCTAATTCTGATTTTGAAAAAATGAAAGATATAGGAAAAAGTAATTGCTGGCTTAAAGTTTCCTTTACTGTAATACTCTTAAGAAATTTTTCATATAACACGCGTTGATGTGCACGTCCCTGGTCAATAATAAGCATGCCAGATTTTATGGTCGTAACTATATATTTTCTTCTAAGCTGAAATGTGGTTGCCCCTATTACATCTAATTCCCCCTGTTCCTCAAAAATAGAACCCGTAATGGTCTCAGATTCAAAATGTACTGTACTAAATCCCTCTCCTCTGCCAACTTTTGACTCCAAACCTACGTACATACTTTCCCAATCTCCGGATGGCTGGCTTCTAAAGGAGCTTTTATTACTTTTTTCAAATCCGCTTTCCTTGAAAGGATTATATCCAGGATTAATAGTAATACCAGGCTGTTGTGCCTGTTTGTTTAATAAAACATAAGGAGTGTCTAAATTCTGATCTTTCTCAAAATCTAAAACCGGACTTACATTAAACTGACCTAGGCTGTGCTTTATTGTTGATTTTAGTATAGCGTATAAAGTATGTTCATCATCAAACTTAATTTCTGTCTTTGTAGGGTGTATATTAATATCTATTGTTGTTGGTTCTACCTCGAGATATAAAAAGTAGCCCGGACTTGTATCAGGTCTCAACAGTCCCTCAAAAGAAGCCATAACGGCGTGATGGAGATACGGACTTTTTATAAACCGATTATTCACAAAGAAAAACTGTTCTCCCCTACTTTTTTTTGCATATTCCGGTTTGCAAATAAAACCTGATATCTTTACCACCTGGGTTTCTTCCTCTACAGGCACTAATTTTTCTTTTGTTTTAATCCCGAATATATGAACAACCCGTTTTTTTAAATTGGTTGAAGGCAAGTTGAATAGCTCACTGTTGTTGTTATAAAAGTAAAAGTGTACCGAAGGATGTGCTAGAGCAACCCGGTGAAATTCATCAGTTATATGACGTAATTCTACCTGGTTGGACTTTAAGAATTTTCTCCTTGCCGGGATATTAAAAAAGAGATTCTTTACGGATACAGATGTTCCTTTAGGGGTTACAGTTACTTCTTGAGACAATACCTTACTCCCTTCAATTTTAAGAAGTGTACCCACTTCATCTCCCTCTGGACGGGTATTCATTTCAACATGCGCTATAGCCGCAATAGAAGCCAGAGCTTCTCCGCGAAATCCTTTTGTGTTCAAATGAAATAAATCCTCAGCACAATTAATTTTGGAGGTAGCGTGCCTTTCAAAACTCAATCTGGCATCCGTTACACTCATGCCCAAACCGTCATCAACAATCTGTATCAGGGTCTTTCCTCCGTCTTTTACAATTAATTTTATGGTAGTAGCTCCTGCGTCAATGGCATTCTCCAACAACTCTTTCACCACAGAAGCAGGGCGTTGAACTACTTCACCCGCGGCAATCTGATTAGCCACATGGTCTGGCAAAAGTTGTATGATATCTCCCATTATTTCGAATAGAAGATTGACAAATCAAAATCGATAATATAAAGGAATAAAAGGATTAGGATAGCGATTATAATTAGCATCCTTAATTTTAAGTTTCGGTCGCCAGCGCTCCTGATATCAGCCATTGCATTACTAAACTTTCCCTTTAAACCTCGTGGTGCATTTATGGTAGTGCGATATTTATCAAGTTTTGGCTGCATTTTAAACGGGCTACCCTCACCCTTGTCGTCATAATAACGCGGTGTATAATTGTATTTTCTATTCTTACGTAGTTTTGAAAATTTTCCCATATATCTATGGTCCAAAGTTACTCAAATTCAAAAAATATGAAGAGATATCCTTCCTAAAAATTGTTAACAGTTGGCCGTATTTTCTTTTTTCAGATCATATGTCACAATATAATCCAATTGTTCCTAAATGTGAATAATAGCCAAAGTATTCTACTAAAGTAAAGCCATTTTAATCGCGGCAATTGCAGCTTCCGTTCCTTTATTTCCATGTTTACCGCCACTTCTGTCCTTTGCCTGTTGAAGGTTATCATCGGTTAACACACAAAAAATCACCGGGGTATCGGTATCTACATTCAGGTCTTTTATTCCCTGGGCAGTAGCGCTGCAAACAAAATCAAAGTGTTTGGTTTCTCCCCGTATTACACTGCCTATTGCAATGACAGCATCCGGATTATTTTTTTGTATCATTTTTTTACACCCAAATGTTAACTCAAAACTACCCGGAACATTCAACCTTAAAATGTTCCCGTGAATTGCACCACAATCCAATAGTGCGGCTTCAGCCCCTTTATATAAGTTTTCAGTAATCTCTGGATTCCATTCTGAAACAACAATCCCAAAGCGAAGAGTCTTTGCGTTTGGGATTGTTTTCCTGTCATAAACTGACAGATTTTTGTTGGACGTAGCCATCTATTTTTTGTTTTTAGCCATTCCTATAAAGGCGTCTATAGTTTGGGCTTCTTCTGAATTTGAAAATTCATCTTTTATTCTCTGGAAATACTGAAGCGCCTTATCATTCTGATTAAGTTCCATAGCCGTAACTCCGGCCTTATAAAGAAATCTTGGGGTAGTATAATCATTTATATTGTGGGCAAATGCCAATTCATAATACCCTAAAGCATCCGTGGCTTGCCCTAATTGCATAAATGCATCTCCAATTCCCCCTTTGGCAAGAGCGCCAAGGATGGCATCGTCTGAAGAAAAATTCTCCAAATGCCTGATGGCATCTTCGTATTGCTTCATGTTCAAATAAGCCATGCCAGCGGAATAATTTGCCAGATTGGATGCTTTTGTCCCTTTGTATTCGTCAATTATATCCAGAAAACCATATTTACCTTCGGCTCCATTTAATGCTAAAGTAAACAGTGAATCCTTGTCCGCTGTATTGTTTAAAGCCTGATCAAAATATTGCTGGGGATAAAAAAGTTCATTGGCGGCATTTGCCTCTTTTGGTTTTTGAATGAACTGATTATAAGAAAGATATCCTAACACAGCTATGGCAATCACACCTATCAGGCCAAGGATATAATTTTGATTTTTGGCCACCCATTGTTCTGATCTGGAAGCACTCTCGTCCAGGCTGCTAAAAACCTCCGCCGTCGCACTTTTCTGAGCATCAAGTTCTCTTTCTTCGGCTTTATTTTTAGGTTTGTAACCCCTTTTCTTATATGTTGCCATCTTTAAATTTATTGGTCGCGCAAAAATAAAGTTTTTATCCAAAACCAAAAGCCAAATTATTCGTTATTTTTCGATAATTTGCACATTCCATGTTTATTGCCAAATTACTTTCCCAATGTTTCTGAAGAATTTATCACTGGTTAACTACAAAAATTTTGAAGCGCAACAATTTGAATTCGATTCCAAAACGAATTGTTTTGTTGGTGATAACGGAAAAGGAAAGACCAATGTACTTGATGCTATTTACCACCTTGCTTTCGGTAAAAGTTACTTTAATCCCCTTGCCGGACAGAATATAAGGCACGGAGAGGAATTTTTTATCATAGAAGGTACTTTTAAACTCAAAGACAGGAACGAAAAGATTGTTTGCAGCCTCAAAAAAGGCATGAAAAAAATCATAAAACGAAATAATAAAGTATATGATCGTTTATCTGATCATATTGGACTATTACCTTTAGTTATTATTTCACCAGCCGACAGAGATTTAATTCTTGAGGGAAGTGATATTAGAAGAAAATTTGTAGACAGTGTCATATCGCAGTCAGATAAAGAATATCTGCAAACACTTCTTAAATACAATAAAATACTACAACAGCGTAATACCCTGCTAAAATATTTTGCGGTCAACCACTCTTTTGATCAGGCAACAATTTCTGTTTATAACGAGCAGTTAAACGGCTATGGAACAAGTATTTTCCAAAAACGGGCGGCTTTTATCGAAGATTTTATTCCAATTTTTAAAGAACAATACTTATCAATTTCCGGAGGACAGGAATTGGTTAGCATAAATTATGAAAGCAAATTGTTTTCACAAGATCTATTATCACTCCTTGAGAGCAATATTGAAAAAGACAGGGCATTGCAATACACCTCCACAGGAATTCATAAGGATGATCTTCGTTTTGAAATAGAAGATTATCCCATAAAGAAATTTGGTAGTCAAGGGCAGCAAAAATCATTTTTAATAGCTTTAAAGTTTGCACAGTTTCAATTTCTTAAAGCACATGCGAAAACAACACCAATAATGCTTTTGGATGATATCTTTGACAAATTGGATGAGAGCAGGGTAAAACATATTATTACCTTAGTTGATGATGAGAATTTTGGGCAAATATTTATTAGTGACACACATCCGGAACGGACAGAAAATGTGGTGAAATCTATTCATCAATCCTATAAAATTTTTAAATTGTAGTATGCGTAAGCTGATTTCTTTAATGCTGTTTTTTTGCTTTCTAGCCTGTTCTGAAAAAATATCCGTTTCAGATTTAAATCATATCAATGGGTATTGGGAGATTGAAGAGGTTAAATTTCCCGATGGAGAAAGCAAAGAATATGACGTAAATATGACTATTGATTATTTTGAATATAATGATATGAAAGGTTTTCGCAAGAAAGTGCAACCCACATTTGATGGAACTTTTAATACTTCCAGTGATGCAGAGTCATTCCAAATAAATATTAGAGATGGTTTATATTGGATGAGTTACCGGAATAACTTAAGTTCCTGGGAAGAGCAAATAATTAGGATTACTAAAACCAATATGGTTGTGAAAAATAAAGAAGGCCTGTCCTATCATTATAGACGATTTCAGCCCATCAATGCTAAAGAGTAATGGCTAAAGAAAAAAATATACATTCCCTGAGTGAAGCTTTGAATGCATTTATTAAAGAAAATAAATTGCAGAAAGGTATAGATAAGGTCATGGTCAGGAAAGCCTGGGAGAAGATCATGGACAACGGAGTGAATAACTATACTACAGCAGTAGAGCTGCGCAACGAAACACTTTATGTCTCACTTTCATCTTCTGTATTACGGGAAGAACTGAGTCATGGTAAATCCAAGATCATTGATATGATCAATGAAGAATTGAACAAGGATTTAGTCAAAAATATTGTATTGAGGTAATTGGTAAGTTTTATTTACGATTTTTTAGTCTTACTCGTTTTAGTAAATTTCCCTCCCTGAAAAATGGAAACTTCCTTCTATAGCAGCGTTTTCATCACTATCCGAACCATGTATTGCATTTTCACCTATATCTTTGGCAAATAATTTTCGAATAGTTCCCTCAGCAGCTTCCATAGGATTTGTAGCCCCTATTAAAGCTCTAAAGTCATCTACTGCATTATCTTTCTCTAAAATAGCAGAAACAATAGGTCCTCTTGTCATAAACTGAACCAATTCACCAAAAAATGGTCGGTCACGGTGAATGGCATAAAACTGCTGGGCATCACGTCTGCTCAACTGAGTATATTTCATAGCTATGATCTTGAAACCTGCAGATGTAATTTTTTCTAAAATGGCTCCAATATGTCCATTTTCAACTGCATCTGGTTTAATCATTGTAAAAGTTCTGTTAGCTGTCATTTATAAATTTTTGGGCAAAAATACATTTTCTTGCAGCAAACCACAACATTAATAATTCTGTCTAATCTCAAGAGGAACAATCCCATTATTTTCAACGATTTGTAAATGAACTTCCTTTGTAATCAAATTCAGCTTAACCAGTCCAAAACTTTCTTTGGCAATAACATTACCCAGTCGGTATGGATTGGGTTCTCCCGAAAAATCTGAATAGGCATGCGTAAGTCCGCTACTCGTAAAATCTATTAGCGGGTAAGAAAGTCCGGGAATATCAATTTTAGAAAACTCGGAAATATGGCGATCCCCTGAAAGGATAATTACCCCCTTTGCCTGCGAATCAACAAGCAGTTGTTTAAATCTATCCACTTCATGGGGGAAATTTCCCCAACATTCAAAACCGTGCTCATTGGACAAGAACTGAATGCTGCTTACAATCAGATTAAAATCGGCATCTGATTTAGTCAGCTCGTTGGCAAGCCAAGTCCATTGTGTTTCTCCAAGAAGTGCGCCTTCACCATATTGGTTTGGCTTAATACGTTTCTCAGTTTCTGTGTCCGGGGTTAAAGCTGTTCTAAAATATCGTGTATCTAGGACTATAATCTTTATTTTACCCAGACTACCGTTATAGTTATAGGCAAAATAAACGCCCTCCTGAGTTCGTCTCGGATGATCTGCAGGTACGTCCATAAAATCTAAAAAAGCCTGTTGGCTCTGCTTTTTAGAAACAAATTCTGTGCCTCCATCATTTAAACCATAGTCATGATCATCCCAAGTTCCTATTACCTGTGTGCTTTTTTTTAATTTTTTATAACCCGAAACCTTATTTTGGGCGTTATATAATTCTCTTATTTGTGTTACATCGTCTGTGTCTGCGTAAATTATATCCCCACCCCATATCCATAACAATGGATTAGCTTCCTTTATGTCATCCCACAAAAGATTTTCCATGTCATGTTTATTACAAGAACCAAAAGCAATTGTAATTTCCGCATCCGGAACAGCTGTTATAACTGATTTTTTTTTATTGGCGCAACCTGCTAAAAAACCAAACACGAGAATAACAACGAATGATTTGTACATGAATCAGATGTTTTAGATAACAAAAATAACCTTTTATAAAAAAAGGAATATTAGTTAGTCACCAGAATACTTTTCAGTCTGTTTAAAAGCTGAATAAATGAAGTATTCAACAAGCTCTATTTTTTGAAATTACCGGTTTAGGGAATATCTAATTTAATTGTATCTTTGCGCGCATGAATTCTGAGGATGTAAAGGCCATAGAAGCACTGCTCTCAAAGCCACAAAAAATAGCTATTGTACCCCATAAAAACCCGGATGGCGATGCTATTGGCTCTTCGCTGGGTTTATGGCATTATCTTAAGGCAAAGGGACAGGAAGCAACAGTAATTGTCCCCAACGATTATCCAAGATTCCTAAAATGGATGCCTGGCACCAATGAAGTCCTTAATTTTGAAAGAGATAACGCTGCCGCCGTTGAATACCTTAAAAACGCTGACATTTGTTTTACCCTGGATTTTAATCATCTGGGAAGAGTAGGTCAAATGACACCCATTCTGGAAGGGTTGAAAGCCACTTTTATAATGATAGACCATCATCAGGCTCCGGATAGTTATGCACAAATAACATATTCAGATGCCAAAATGAGTTCTACTTCTGAAATGGTGTTTAATTTTATAAGTTACATGGGGGATGTCGAAAAGATATCCAGTGAAATTGCAGATTGCTTGTATGCAGGAATCGTGACTGACACAGGTTCCTTTAAGTATTCGTCAACGACAAGCAAAACGCACAGGGTGGTGGCTGAGCTCATAGACAGAGGGGCAAACAGTTTTAAAGTTCAAAATGTAATATTTGACACAAATACACCCGACAGGTTGCAACTTCTCGGTTGCGCCCTGAATAATATGGTGATTCTAAAGGATTATAATACGGCTTACACGACATTGAGTCAGGAAGAACTGAATGCCCACAATTATAAAAAAGGAGACACTGAAGGTTTTGTAAATTATAGCCTCACTCTTCAAAATATACGATTTGCCGTTATTTTTATTGAAAATAAAGAAGAAGGAATTATAAAGATTTCATTTCGTTCGGAGGGAAGTTTTTCCGTTAATGAGTTTGCGAGAAATCACTTTCATGGAGGCGGGCATACTAATGCGGCCGGGGGAAGAAGTGAAAGCAATATGGAAGACACAGTAAAGTATTTTACAGCCTTATTGGAGAATTATAAAGACCAGCTTAGCAAATGAAGAACTTCCTCTATGTCTTACCCATCGTATTCCTTATAGCCTGTGGTGAAACTGAACCCAGGCGACCCGTTAAAACAAAGTCCGGTAGCCTTATTAATGCCTCTGTTCAGCGGAATATAGAACTTTTAAACCAGGAGGAGCAGATTATTCAACAAATCATTGCCAATGATACTCTTCATCACTATCTGGCATCGGCCACAGGGTCCTGGTACTTTTATAGTGCTATGAATGAGGAAAGCGATTACACTCCCCTTACCGATGATTTGGTGACTCTTAGTTACAATTTAATCAGTCTTGAAAATGATACTATATATTCTATGGAGGAAATCGGGATTATAAAGTATAAAGTAGATAAACAAGAATTATTTCCAGGCCTTCGTTCTAGCGTTAAGCTACTTAAAGAAAATGAAACGGCCACTTTCTTTTTTCCCTCTGCCATGGCATACGGTTATCATGGTGATAATAATAAAATTGGACCTAACGTAGCACTAAAGTCCACCATTCGCATTCTAAAAATTGATAAACAAAAAGAAAATATTGATAATTAAACCCTTAAAAATGAAGAAAATAATTGTAATTGTTTTAATCAGCATATCAGCATTAACAAGCTGTACATCAAGTAAGTACCGAGATCTGGGAGATGGGTTATTTGCAGATATAAATACCAGTCAGGGAGACATCATTATAAAGCTAGAAATGGAAAAAACACCGGTAACGGTGGCCAATTTTGTTTCCCTTGCAGAAGGCAACAATCCCTTTGTAAGTGAAGAGTATAAAAACCGAAAGTATTATGACGGTATAATTTTTCACAGAGTCATTAAAGATTTTATGATTCAAGGGGGTGATCCTACCGGCACAGGTCGTGGCAATCCAGGGTACAGGTTTAAAGATGAATTCAACGACTCCCTGGTACACGATAAGGCCGGCATTCTTTCTATGGCAAATTCGGGACCAAAAACCAATGGAAGCCAATTTTTCATAACTCATAAAGAGACCCCTTTTCTAAATGGCAAACATACGGTTTTTGGAGAAGTTGTAGTGGGATTGGCTGTGGTAGATTCTATTGCCAATGTTAAGACCTATGCAGAACCCAACAGAAAGGACAAACCTGTGGTTGATGTAGTAATGAATTCAATGACCATCGTTAGAAATGGGAAAGAAGCCAAGAATTTTGATGCCGTACAAGTGATGACCGATTATTTTGCAGAAGAAGAAGCTGTTATCGCAGCTATGGCTAAGGTTAAAACCGATTTTATGACAGAAATTCAACAACAACAGGAACTTGCTAAAGAGCTCCCTTCTGGTTTAAAAATTCATACTCTCGTAGAAGGTACGGGTGCTAAACCAAATATTGGCGATAAAGTATTGGTTTATTATGCTGGTTGGCTTACGGATGGAACTCTCTTCGATAGTAATTACGAAGATGTAGCCATCAAGTTTGACAAATTCGATGAAAATAGAAAACAAGGGGGAGGTTATGAGGCCTTTCCAATGGATTATAGTCCCGATTCAAGGCTGGTAGCTGGTTTTAAAGAGGGGTTATTAGGTATGAAAATTGGAGACAAAATCAGAGTATTTATTCCACCACATTTGGGTTATGGCACACAAGGTGGCGGTCCAATTCCGCCAAATGCTGATCTCATTTTTGACCTGGAGATTCTAGGTATAGTCGAGTAATAAAAAAGGGCCCGAAAATTTTCGGGCCTTTTTTTTAAGGAGTATTTTTTAATATCTGTAATAGAAAGGTCCAAAATTTCTTTACAGAAGAGATACTTACTCTCTCATCCGGAGAATGAGCGCCTTTTATGGTAGGTCCAAAACTTATCATATCCATATCCGGGTAGTTTTTTCCTAGAATACCACATTCCAATCCGGCATGACAGGCTACTATTTGTGGTTGTTCATCAAAAAGGATTTCATACTGATCTTTAAGTACTTCCAATATCTCAGAATTCGGATTTGGACTCCAACCCGGATATTCCCCGGTTAAAGTAACCTTGCAATCTGCAAGCTCAAAAACACTTTTTAGAGAATTTGCTAAGTCAGTTTTAGCGGAATTTACAGAAGATCTGGTAAGGCAACCAATACTAATTTTCCCGGATTTGACTTCAATTTTGGCAATATTATTTGAAGTTTCCACCAAATCGGGAATTGCCGCACTCATTCCATAAACCCCGTTATGGGCTCCGTATACAGCTCTTAAAATTTTATCCTGAGCGGTTTTCCCCATCATTTTTGCAGGTATTTCAACTTTATTCAGGCTAATTTCCAGATTGGTTTCGATTAAAGAATTCTCGTTTTTTATTTCCGTTATCCACTCAGAAATTTTTACTTCAAAATCTTCTTTTCGGTCTGCTCTTAAAACAACAGTCGCAAAACTCTCGCGAGGAATGGCATTCCTCAGGCTGCCCCCATCAATTTGAGACACTCCAATACCGAATTCTTCAGTACTTTTAAACAAAAGGCGGTTCATAATTTTATTTGCATTCCCAAAACCAAGGTGTATGTCCATACCACTATGTCCCCCGTGTAATCCTTTTACGCTTATGGCGTATGCAATAGACCCTTCTGGAACAGTTTCTTCTTCATAGTCTCTTGTAGCCGTAATATCTATCCCTCCGGCGCATCCAATGTCTATCTCGTCATCTTCTTCCGTATCTAAATTTAACAAAATCTGACCCCTGAGGATTCCTCCTTTTAGTCCCATTGCCCCGGTCATACCTGTTTCTTCATCAATAGTAAACAAGGCTTCAAGAGGGGGATGTGGAATATCCCTGCTTTCCAATAAACTCATAATTGCCGCTACACCCATTCCGTTATCTGCGCCAAGTGTTGTTCCCTTTGCTCTAACCCAATCACCATCTACATACATCTCAATCCCCTGAGTATCAAAATTAAAATCTGTAGCGGAATTTTTTTGATGTACCATGTCTAAATGAGATTGAAGCGTAATTGGTTTACGATCTTCCATTCCAACGGATGCCTCTTTTCTGATAATAACATTGCCTACTTCATCTTTAAACGTCTCTAACTGTAACGACCTGCCAAAATTGAGCATGAAATCAATTACTCTTTCTTCTTTCTTGGAAGGACGTGGTACAGCATTCAGTTTCGAGAAATTATTCCAGATTCTCCTTGGTTCTAATTGTTCTATTTCTTGGCTCATATTTTAAATTAAAAGATCAAAAATACATATTGAAAATTAACCTAGCGAGATAATTGGTATTTTTGAATTCATGAATAATAGGTTGAAGAATGGGATTGCGTTATCAATTATCCCGCAAATAATAATAGTCAAGAGCCTCGGCAGTTACCCAGAGCTTGTTGAAAATTATTACAGCAAAGGCCTATATCCCTTTATTTCGCAGTCTTTTCGTATTGTATTTGGATGGTTCCCATTGTCCATTGGCGATCTAATTTATGCTATCCTCATAATACTTGCCATCCGTTATATTGTTGTCAAAAGAAATCAAATAAGAAAAAACCTGAAACTTTTCTTTAGAGATATCGTGCTAATTCTTTCCGTAGCCTATTTCACATTTCATCTCATGTGGGGTTTCAACTATTACCGGGTACCTCTTTCGCAAACACTTGACCTAAAAGATACTTATACGACCACTGAATTGATAATGTTCACTGAAAAGCTTATTGAAAGGACCAATAAGCTGCAGTATGAAGTCACTTCAGATACTTCGTTAATAGTAAATATCCCTTATAATCAGAAGGAAATTTTTCAAAAGACCTTGGAGGGGTATTCAGAGCTCGAAATCAGCTATCCATTTTTTAGTTACAAGAATCGAAGTTTAAAGAAATCTATTTTTAGTACTGCACTTACTTATATGGGATATGGCGGCTATCTAAATCCCTTTACAAATGAGGCTCAGGTAAATAGTAAAATCCCTAATTTCAGATTTCCCGTAGTTACCGGACATGAAATAGGGCATCAAGTTGGTTATTCTGCAGAAAATGAGGTTAATTTTATTGGCTACCTGGTAACAGCCAATAATAAAGATCTTTACTTTAAGTATTCTGCCGCAGCCTATGCGCTCAGTTATTCATTAAGTGAAATAAAATCAAGAGATGAAACGAAATTTCGTGAATTATATGCCAGATTAAACAGGGGTGTTCAAAAAAACTATGAAGAACTGAATAAATTTTGGCTGGCCTATGAAAACCCTTTTGAACCTGTGTTTAAGTCTGTTTTTAATACATTCCTGAAAGCGAACAACCAGGAAGAGGGGATTAAAAGTTATAGCTTAATAGTTACACTTTTAGTGACATATGATATAAAATATCCGATTGAATGAGCCTGTTCTTCGATTTTTAGGTAATTAGCGTATGCTTCTTTTTTTATCCACTTTTACCGTTGTTTCCTTTCAACTATTTTACTTCCATCGGGTATATCATAACAAGGAGCTGGTTCTAAGTTTTCAGAAAGGGTAGCATTCTCAAAATACACAGTGTTTTTAGAACAACAGTAGAAAGTTTACCAATTCTTCTATTTTTGTCCTATGAGCAAGGTTAAGCAGATTAGTAGTTTACAAAATCCTTTGGTTAAAAAAGTTTTATTATTAAAGGAAAAATCACGCGAACGTAGAAATTCTGGCTTATTTGTATTAGAAGGACAGAGAGAATTTGAATTGGCATGCAAAGGCGGTTATACTATTCAGATTGTATTTTTTTGCCCCAATATTATTTCTGAGCAAAAAGTGAGGCAAATTATTGACCGGCTTGAGAAATTTCCGGAATTAATTGAAGTATCTCAAGAGATATACCAAAAAATAGCCTATCGGGAAAGTACGGAGGGAATTGTTGCCATTGCCTTTTCAAAAAATCACAACCTGAATGATATTTCTTTTAGTAATAAAAATCCTTTGATACTGATTGCGGAAGCACCGGAAAAACCCGGAAATGTCGGTGCCTTATTAAGAACTGCGGATGCTGCAAAATTAGATGCTGTAATTATTGTAAATAGCAACGGTGATCTGTATAATCCAAATATAATCAGAGCAAGTGTCGGATGCCTTTTTACGGTAAATATTGCAACTGGAAATACTCAGGAAGTCATCAATTTTTTACAAAAGAATAAATTAGCCATTTATTCAGCCGCCTTGTCAGCTTCATGCAACTATACCGAAGTAGATTATAAGAAGGCCTGCGCGATAGTTGTAGGTACAGAGGCCACCGGACTTTCATCAGAGTGGTTGGAGAAATCCGATCAGAATGTTGTAATACCCATGCAAGGCGAAATAGATTCCATGAATGTTTCTGTATCGGCTGCAATTCTTATCTTTGAGGCAAAGCGACAAAGAGAATTTCTTTAAGATTATAACCTCGATTGCTCAGTTCACCAAAAAAAATATTCAACCCTCTATCAGTCCTAGCTTATTAAAATTTGTCACGTTTTTATTAAATGATAAAAGTCTTTTATGAATAGTTCATTCCTATTTTATACAATAATTGCAATCATAGTTCTTCAATTCCTTATGGAAACGGTCCTGGATTATCTCAATTCACGAAAATTTCAGGATCCTATTCCAGAAGAATTGCAGGATGTCTTTGATAACAAAGAATATTTAAAATCTCAGGCCTATAAGAAAGATAATTACCATTTTGGAATTCTATCTTCCACCTTTTCAATTGTCCTTACTTTAGGATTCCTAATATTTGGTGGATTTGAATGGATAGACTTATTAGCCAGAAATATTACTGAAAACCCAATTTTAATGGCTCTGTTATTTTTTGGTATCATTATGATTGGCAGTGATATTATTACTACACCTTTTTCGTATTATCAGACATTTGTGATAGAAGAAAAATATGGGTTCAACAAGTCTACCAGAAAGTTGTTTTTTTTGGATAAAATTAAAGGCTGGTTGATGATGGCTATATTAGGAGGAGGTATGCTCTCAATGGTCATTTGGTTTTTTCAATTAGCCGGTAATAATTTTTGGATATATGCCCTTGGCCTGATTGCCATATTCACGGTTTTTATGAACCTTTTCTACAGCCGGTTAATAGTACCCTTATTTAATAAACAAATTCCCCTTGAGGAAGGATCTCTTAAGAGTAAAATTGAAAATTACGCAGGCAAGGTGGGTTTTAAACTTCAAAACATATTTGTTATAGACGGTTCCAAGAGAAGCACTAAGGCCAATGCATATTTTGCTGGTTTTGGAAAAGAAAAAAGGGTAACACTTTATGATACGTTAATTAAGGACTTGGAGGAGGAAGAAATTGTAGCCGTACTGGCCCATGAAGTTGGTCATTATAAACGCCACCACATTATTATAAACCTGATTATTTCTATACTTCTTACAGGAGTTACACTTTTCATTCTATCATTTTTTATCAATAACCCTGAATTTTCATATGCTATAGGTGTCTCAGAACCTAGTTTTCATGCAGCTTTAATTTGCTTTGGAATCCTGTATAGTCCAATCTCCGAAATAACAGGTTTGGTCATGAACATTTTGTCGAGAAAATTTGAATTTGAAGCAGATGATTATGCCAAAAATACGTATAAAGCCTTGCCTTTAATCAACTCATTAAAAAAGCTCTCAAAAAATAACCTCAGCAATCTAACCCCGCATTCAGCCTACGTATTTATGCATTATTCTCACCCACCCTTGATTCAAAGAATACGTAATCTTAAGGCATGATTTTTGTTGGTTAGTAGAAAAGATTGTGGTAAATTTATTTTATGAGTGTGGAAACGGCCATAGAGCAGGAGAACAAGCAAATTGCAAAGCAATACAAGGAATTACTTCGAATTAGTTATCAAGCATTAACTACTGAAGACAAGAAACTTGTTCGCTCTGCTTTTGACATAGCCGTTGATGCCCATAAGAATCAACGAAGAAAATCCGGAGAAGCTTATATTTTTCACCCTATAGCAGTGGCCAAGATAGTAGCTTCAGAAATTGGTCTCGATGCTGTCTCTATTGCAGCAGCATTACTTCATGACGTTGTTGAAGATACCGAATATACATTAGATGATATTGAGCGAATGTTTGGTGAAACAATTGCTCGCATTGTGGACGGTCTTACGAAAATTGCGCATCTCAAAAAGGATATGAACATATCCCAACAAGCAGAGAATTTTCGGAAAATGTTACTAACCCTGCACGATGATGTTCGGGTAATTATCATTAAGATAGCAGATAGATATCACAATATGCTAACCATGGACGCCATGCCAGAGCACAAGCAGGTACAAATGGCTTCTGAAACCCTTTACATCTATGCTCCCCTGGCCCATAGAATTGGACTCTATAATATAAAAACAGAACTAGAGAATCTAAGTCTGAAATACACGGAGCCGGAAGTATACAATGACATTCAGGTAAAAATTGAGCAAACCAAAGAAGAACAGCAGAGTTATATTGACGAATTCTCCAATATTATTCGAGATTCTCTGGATAAAGAAGGTCTTGAATATTATATAAAAGGAAGGATGAAGTCTATCTATTCCATCAGAAAGAAAATGGTATCCCAGAATGTTACTTTTGATGAAATATATGACAAGTTTGCCATTCGCATCATTTATAGATCTGATAAACAGAATGAGAAATTTATCGCATGGAAAATATACTCTATAGTAACAGATCATTTTACGCCTAATCCAATACGGCTTCGCGATTGGATATCTTCTCCCAAATCAACGGGTTATGAAGCTCTTCATATCACTGTAATGGGTCCGGAAGGCAAATGGGTTGAGGTACAGATACGCAGTGAGAGAATGCATGAAATAGCGGAGAAAGGATATGCGGCTCACTTTAAATACAAACACGGAACACAAAAAGAACAGGGAATAGAGATGTGGCTCAACCGTTTACAGGAAGCCCTGGAAACCTCTAATGGAAATGCTGTAGACTTTGTGGAGGAATTTAAATTAAATCTTTATTCAAAAGAGATCTTTGTTTTTACACCAAAAGGTGAATTAAAGTCGTTACCAAAAGACGCCACTCCTTTGGATTTTGCTTTTAATATCCATACGGAAGTAGGAATGAGAACCCGGGGGGCGAAAGTAAATGGAAAATTGGTACCCCTGAGCACTACATTAAATAGCGGTGACCAGGTTGAGATCATTACATCAGATAAAGCGAAACCCAATCAGAACTGGCTGGATTATGCGACTACAGCCAGAGCCAGAGCAAAAATACGTTCGTCTTTGCGAGAAGAACAAAAACAAATTGCTAATGACGGTAAGGAAACGCTAAGACGGAAACTCAAGTCTCAAAAAATTAATATGAACGAGGATTCCATCAATAAGATGGTGGTTCACTTTAAGCTGAAGACCAGTTTGGATCTCTTCTACCGCATAGGTATCGGAGCAATAGATAATCAGATGATCAAAGATTTTGCATCATCTTATAACAATGCATTTATCAGTTTTTTCAAGAATAAGATACGGCGTAAACCTGTCCAGGAAGATATTGATAAGGCCGAAATAACTTCCAAATATGATATGCTCGTATTTGGTAAAGAGGAAGAAAAATTAAATTATACCCTATCCAAATGTTGCAACCCAATTCCCGGTGATGAAGTCTTTGGTTTTGTAAGCGTGGCGGAAGGAATAAAAGTTCATAAGAAAAACTGTCCGAATGCTATTTCGTTACAATCCAACTATGCCTACCGGATTATCAGTGCAAAATGGATTGATTCAAGCCAGGAAGAATTCACTTCAGAAATTAAACTTACAGGGATTGATAATTTAGGCCTGATGAATGAGATTACAGAAATTATTTCAGATAATATGCACGTTAATATGCGTAATCTCAATTTTAGTACAGATGGAGGCACATTTACCGGTAAAATAACGGTTGTAGTAAAAAACAATGCCATTCTCAAAAAACTAATCAATAATTTGAAGCGGATAAACGGCATTGAAAAGGTGACCAGAGTATAGAGATTTTCTGTAATGGTTATGGCGCAATCTTGCTATCATAAAACATTAATATTCGTATTTTTAGATGTACATTTGCCTTTAAGATGATGACGTAATTATGGGGACCAATAAGGACCAAGAA
This sequence comes from uncultured Eudoraea sp., assembly GCF_947490415.1. Taxonomy (GTDB): domain Bacteria; phylum Bacteroidota; class Bacteroidia; order Flavobacteriales; family Flavobacteriaceae; genus Eudoraea. Next base: position 467,210 of record NZ_CANLGX010000002.1, on the reverse strand, counting down.
ATTGTTAAAAAAGTATTTACTGCCTTTTTGGAGGAAAACGGGCATAGAAAAACTCCCGAGCGTTATGCAATTCTCCAGGAGATCTATGAAAGTGATGAACATTTTGATATAGAGTCACTCTATATCAACATGAAGAATAAAAACTATCGGGTAAGCAGAGCAACCCTCTACAATACAATAGAACTTTTATTGGATTGTAAATTAGTCCGCAAGCACCAATTTGGTAAGAATCAGGCGCAGTATGAGAAATCTTATTTTGACAGGCAGCATGATCATGTAATTCTGACTGATACCGGAGAAGTAGTTGAATTCTGTGACCCGCGAATACAATCAATCAAACAAACTATTGAAGAGGTATTCGACATTAAAATAAATAATCATTCATTGTACTTCTACGGTACAAGAAACCAAAAAGAAAAAGCTAATAACTAACCAATAACTTACTGCATGGCCGTAGATTTGCTACTAGGTCTTCAATGGGGAGACGAAGGAAAAGGAAAAATCGTTGATGTACTTACCAAAGACTATGATATTATAGCCAGATTTCAGGGAGGCCCCAATGCGGGACACACCTTGGAATTTGATGGCATAAAACACGTTTTACACACTATTCCCTCCGGGATATTTCATGATAATGCAATTAATGTTGTGGGTAACGGAGTAGTTATTGATCCCGTTATTTTTAAGAAAGAACTTGATAACCTAATCAAGTTTAATCTGGATATAAAATCCAAACTCCTGATTTCCCGAAAAGCTCATCTGATTTTACCTACCCACAGATTGTTGGATGCGGCCTCAGAAGCCTCAAAAGGTAAGGCGAAAATAGGTTCAACCCTTAAGGGCATAGGACCTACCTATATGGACAAGACAGGACGAAATGGAATGAGGGTAGGCGATCTTGAACTGGATAACTGGAAGGAGAAATATCGTGCTTTGGCTGATAAGCATGAAACCATGATAGACTTTCATAATGTAGATATACAATACAATCTTCAGGAATTGGAAACAGAATTCTTTAATGCTATAAAGGAATTAAAACAACTAACCTTCATAGATAGTGAAGAGTACCTTTACCAGGCCCAGAAAAGCGGAAAAAAAATCCTGGCTGAAGGAGCACAAGGTTCCCTGCTGGATATCGATTTTGGAACCTATCCCTATGTCACTTCTTCAAATACAACCGCTGCAGGCGCTTGTACAGGTCTTGGGGTTCCTCCTGGGAACATTGGAGGGGTTTTTGGTATTTTTAAAGCATATGCAACCCGTGTGGGAAGCGGACCTTTTCCAACAGAACTCTTTGATGAAATTGGCGCTACTATGGGAAGAGTTGGCAATGAATTTGGAGCTACTACAGGCAGACCAAGACGATGTGGATGGTTAGATCTGGTAGCCTTAAAATATGCCGTTAGGATTAATGGGGTTTCGGAATTAATGATGATGAAAGCAGATGTACTTAGTGGATTTAAAACGGTAAAAATCTGCATAGCTTACAAATACAAAGGGGAAAAAGTAACTCACCTTCCCTATAATATTGAAGCGGAAAATGTTATTCCTATCTATAAAGAAATGAAAGGATGGGAGAAGGATCTTACCAAAATGACTAATGCGGAGCAGCTTCCGGAAACATTAAACGACTACATTGATTACCTTGAAGCGGAGTTAGAAATTCCGATTAAGATTGTATCCGTAGGCCCGGATCGAAAGCAAACTATTCACAGATAATTACATTTCAATATAAATAAGTTTCCAACGCTTTATATATCTAAGGTAATATCAGTCTTATAAGAACCGGGTTGCTACTATTTTGTTATTGACTTCAAATAAATACAGCTTATTATCAAAGACTGATAGAATATTGTCAATCGGTTCAGACAGCTATAGGCTAAGGTAAAAAATCCTATCTTTAAGAATATTATTTGTATAAAATGCTTAGATATTCTTTCGGTTTAATCCTTATAATAACGCTTTTATCCTCATGTTCTGTAGATATGCCAAAAGAGGTAGAAATTGCCTTTAATAATCTTCCGGAAACTATTGATTTTAATTTTCATGTTAAACCAATTTTATCGGATAGGTGTTATTCTTGCCATGGTCCTGACGAGAATACCAGGAAGGCAGGTTTGCGATTGGATATTGAGGAAAATGCATTTGCCAAATTAAGCAGCGGTAATTATGCTTTTGTATCAGGAAATGCTAGACAAAGTCAAAGTGTATACCGCATATTAAATTCAGATCCTGAAATCCAAATGCCCCCGCCGGATTCTCATTTATCTTTAAATGCAGAAGAAAAAGCCATCATAATCAAATGGATACTACAAGGAGCCAATTGGAAAGAACACTGGGCATTTATAAGTCCTGAAAAACCAGACATCCCTCTCTTAAACAACAAAACATGGCCTTCAAATAATGCCGTAGATAAATTTGTTCAAAAGCAGTTGGCCATAAAAGGATTTGAACCTGCTCCTGAAGCAAACAAAGAAAGGCTAATAAGAAGAGTAACTATGGATCTTACTGGACTCCCACCAACTATTCCGGAAATAGATACCTTTCTTTCCGATACCAGTATTAATGCCTACGAAAAAGTAGTAGACAGATTATTGGATACCGATGCCTATGCAGAACGTATGGCCGTAGATTGGATGGATGTCTCAAGATATGCAGATTCACATGGGCTTCATGCTGATGGATGGCGTTTGATGTGGCCATGGCGTGATTGGGTCATAAACGCATTCAAAGTAAATATGCCGTATGACCAGTTCATCACTTGGCAACTGGCCGGTGACCTTTTACCAAATGCAACCAAGGACCAAAAATTAGCAACTGCTTTTAATCGCAATCATCCGATGACCGCGGAGGGCGGTGCTATTGAAGAAGAGTTTCGACTAAACTACGTCTGGGATAGAACTGAAACTGTAAGTACGGCTTTACTCGGCCTTACTATTAATTGTGCTCGCTGTCATGATCATAAATTTGACCCGATTACTCAGAAAGATTATTATGAGTTAACGGCCTTTTTTAACAATGTGAAAGAATTAGGCATGACAGGTGATGATGGCAATTATGGTCCCATGCTGGCATTACCCCAAAAGGTAACAGAAGATGAATTAAAGTCTCTCGATAATCAAATTCAGGAAAAAGAAAGGCAATTAGAATTAACCAAAGCAGAATTAATGGCTTTGGAAACCTATATGCGACAATTACCAAGCGATTACAATAAAAGAGGGCTTTTGGGATATTATCCAATGAATTCAGTTCAAAAAAATAGTGATAAACAACGAGAACATATAATAGATGGGAATAAGATGGTTACCTCAACAGAGGCACCAACCGTTACTCAGGGTATAAAAGGAAATGCCCTGGAATTTACCGGAGAATACGATGAAGTTTATCTAAAGAATATTCCAAACTTTGAATGGACAAATGCATTTTCTGCGAGCCTCTGGATGAAAACTACCAAAAGAGAAGCAGGAAGAACACAAACTTTATTAGGAACCGCTGGCGACAAAAACAACTATTGGCGAGGTTGGGAATTTTATCTGGACAGTCTTAATTATCTTAACGCAAGATTAATTCATTCCCTTCCTCATAATTACATACATGTCAGGTCTAAAGATTCATTACAAACCAAAACATGGTACAATGTTGCATTTACTTATAGCGGTTCCGGAAAAGCTAAAGATCTTATACTTTTTGTCAATGGTAAGAAAACAGAGCAAAGTGTAAGTTTTGATAATCTGTACAAATCTATTAAGACCATTACTGGTGGCGCACAGAAAACAGTAAATAGACCAGTTATGGTAGCCAAAAGCTACAGGGCTTTCACTGGAGAAAATGGTATATTTTTAGGAAGAATCGATGATATTAGCCTATTTTCAAGAGCTCTAACTTCAAATGAAATAGCAAAGCTTTATGATGAAAATCAGGATGAGATAATTGCTCCCGAATATTGGGTTACGCAGGCATCGGTGGTTAAATCATTAGATAAGGAATTAAAGGAACTAAGAAACGAATGGCTTAAAAGGATGATTCCAGTTATGGAAGTAATGGTCATGGAAGAAATGCCACAAGCAAGACAAGCATATGCTTATAACAGGGGTGACTATGAACAACCTATATATAAGGTGGATGCCAATACTCCTGATATATTACCAGTGTTTTCTGAAAAATTTCCCAAAAATCGTTTAGGTCTTGCACAATGGATTTTCGCGTCGGAAAACCCCCTAACGGCAAGGGTTACAGTTAACAGACTTTGGCAGATGCTTTTTGGAAAAGGTTTGGTAAATACACCCCAGGATTTTGGCGTACAAGGCTCACTTCCCTCCCATCCGCAATTATTAGATTGGCTAGCAATTGTTTTTGTAGAAAGTGGATGGGATACAAAGAAATTACTTAAGACAATAGTTCTTTCCCACACATACAAACAGTCTTCCCAATTTACTAAAGACATGCTAGAGAAAGATCCTTATAATTATTATTTAGCAAGAAGTAACAGCTACAGGCTTCCGGCAGAAATGATTCGTGATAATGCATTGGAATCCAGCGGTTTATTAGTACGGGATGTGGGCGGTAAAAGTGTAAAACCATATCAGCCGGAAGGCTTATGGATAGAAAAATCAAGCTTTTCTTATAAATTAATGAATTATAAGGAATCGGGCGGTGACAGTCTGTATAGACGAGGATTATACACATTTATAAGAAGGACATCGCCACATCCGGCAATGATTGCCTTTGATGCTCCTAATAGAGAAGTGTGTATTATTAAGCGCGAAAACACCAATACTCCGCTACAAGCCTTAGTATTAATGAATGATATACAATTTGTAGAAGCTTCAAAAATGCTTGCCGTAAGAATGCAAAAAGAAGGTGGAGATTCTTTAGATCAACAAATTAAATACGGTTTTAGACTAACAACTAGTAGATATCCAAAAGAGGAAGAAACCAAAATCTTAAAAGATTTATATAATTCACAATCTCAGTGGTTTACTTCCAATAAAAGTGAAGCATTGAAATTTTTGAAGGTCGGCAATAAACAATTGGAAAAAGAATATCTTAATAGCAAAACTGCAGCATTAGTCATGGTTGCAAATACACTTTTAAACCATGATGAAACTTATATGAAGAGATAAGACATAACTATGTGTACTCACCATCATAATAAAAATTATACACGACGCGACTTTTTAACCAAGACGTCTTTAGGGATGGGAGCCCTTTCTATGGCCTCAATGTTAGATCCTATGGGATTGTTTGCCAAAGAAAACAAATTACAACCTGCCCCGCTCTTAAATGGAGGTATAAAGGGAATTCCTCATTTCCCGCCAAGAGTCAAACGTGTAATTTATCTATTTCAGAGCGGAGCACCTTCGCAATTAGACCTTTTTGACTATAAGCCCCTTTTAAATAAAATGAATGGTCAGGATTTACCTGAAAGCATACGTGGCGGACAACGTCTTACAGGAATGACGTCTGGACAGGCTAGTTTTCCATTAGCTGGTACACTTTTTAATTTTAAACAGCATGGCGATAGTGGTGCCTGGATGAGTGACCTAATGCCTTATACCTCTAAAGTAGTTGACGAACTGTGCTTCATTAAGTCCATGTATACAGAAGCTATTAATCATGATCCTGCTATTACTTTTCTTCAAACAGGTTCGCAAATTCCTGGAAGACCCTCAATTGGTTCCTGGGTAAGTTATGGCCTTGGTACCGACAACAAGAATTTGCCAGAATTTGTGGTATTGGTTACTAAAGGTAAAACCGGTGGACAGCCATTATATGCCAGGCTATGGGGTAATGGATTTCTTCCTTCTCAACATCAGGGTGTGCAATTTAGATCGGGCAAGGACCCGGTACTGTATTTAACCAATCCTCCTGGAGTTGATGGAATATTGAGAAGAGATCAATTAGATCATTTACAACAACTTGAAAAATTGAATCATCAGGACATAGGTGATCCGGAAATATTAGCCCGGATGGCTCAGTACGAAATGGCCTATCGGATGCAAACATCAGTACCGGAAATCATGGATACTTCAAAGGAACCGGAATACATTTACGACATGTACGGAGAAGACAGCAAAAAACCAGGCACCTTTGCCGCCAATTGTCTCCTGGCGAGAAGAATGGCTGAAAAGGATGTTAAGTTTATTCAGTTGTACCATCAGGGTTGGGACCAGCACGGAAATTTACCTAACGCAATAAAAGTTCAATGTAAGGATACTGACCAGGCTACAGCGGCCCTAATTACGGACCTTAAACAAAGGGGTATGTTAGAGGATACCCTGGTAATATGGGGTGGAGAATTTGGGCGCACCAATTATTCACAGGGGCAACTAACCCCAGATAATTTTGGAAGAGACCATCATCCCAAATGTTTTACAATTTTTATGGCTGGAGCAGGAATAAAAAAAGGAATTACTTTGGGCGCCACAGATGATTTTGGTTACAATGTGGTACAAAGACCAGTTCATGTACATGATTTTCAAGCTACTTTAATGCATTTGTTAGGAGTAAATCATGAAAAACTTACCTTTAAATTTCAGGGAAGAAGGTTCCGACTTACCGATGTACACGGGGAAGTCATTAAAGAAATATTAGCTTAGTAATTAGGGTGATTCAGATATGAAATATAAGAACAGTAAGCGCCGGGAATTTATAAAAAAATCAATGCTATTTGCAGGGGCAGGTGTTATTACACCGGGATTGTCTTTAGCAAAAAATAACAATTCTCGGATTAAATCAGGGGCTGTTGTTGGGCATGGGGACTACAAATATAAGGTAGATAAAAATTGGGCAAATCAAGACCCGTCAAGAATTCCGGTCCATCACTGCCATGAGATGGTTTTGGACAAAACGGGGAGAATATTTATGACGACAACAGGTGTTCAAAATAATAATATAATTATTTATGATCGGAGTGGAAAAGTCTTGGATTCATGGGGTAAGAACTTTCCGGGGGCTCATGGATTAACCATAAGTAATGGAGCTGAAGAGCAATTTCTTTTGATTACAGATCCTGAAACCCACAAGGTTTTCAAAACTACCTTGAACGGGGATATTCTTATGACATTCAATACTCCGAAAGAAATTAAAGGATATACAAGCGACGATCTGTTTAAACCAACAGAAACGGCTATAGGCCCTAATGGAGATATCTATATTGCAGATGGCTATGGAGAAAATTACATCATTCAATACACAGAAAAAGGAGAGTACGTCCGACATTTTGGCGGTAAAGGAACGGAGGAAACAGAATTTGACTGTTGTCATGGAATAACCTTAGATACCCGGAACCCTAAAAACCAGACATTGCTTATTACTTCTCGAGCCAAACAGGAATTCAAACGATTTACATTAGATGGTAAACACCTTGAGACTATTCAATTACCTGGCTGTTCCATTTGCAGGCCAGTGTTGCATGGGGATAATTTGTTTTTTGCAGTTATTGTAACCAAAAGTTGGGGGGCTTATGACGGTATGTTGGCCATATTAGATAAATCTAACAGAGTAATATCCTTTCCAGGAGGCAGTGAACCAAAATATCAGAATGGAAAATTAGTGGAACCAATATATGATGAAAGGACATTTCTAAATCCACATGATGTGTTGGTGGATAATGATGAAAACCTTTATGTACCTCAATGGTATTCCGGGAAAACATTACCGGTGAAACTCCATAGGGTTTAAGTATAATTCCCAAAATAACCGAAATATTTAATGATTGCATTAGACTTCTCCGTATTTCTTGGCCGATTCCATCCCCTGCTTGTTCATCTCCCTATTGGATTTCTGATATTAGCACTCTTAATGGAATGGATTCAAAATAAAAAACAGGCAGGTACTTGGAAGCATATTATTAGTTTGACCTGGATGTTAGGTGCCATAAGCGCCATAATCGCAGCCTTATGTGGTTGGTTACTAGCAAATACGGGTATTTACCCGGAAAATGAACTTTTCTGGCACAGATGGCTGGGAATTAGTTTAGCAATTATTGCAAGTTTGGGCTGGTTTATAAAAAAGGAACCCAGTAAATACAAAAAATCAATTCGAAATTCGATCTCTTTTCTGGTGATGACACTGCTCCTTCTTGAAGGACATTTAGGGGGAAATATAACTCATGGAGCAGGTTACCTAGCTGAATACGCTCCAAAGCCGTTAAATCAGCTATTTTTCACTTCCACTCAGCATAATTCAGCGCCAGACTTGAGTCAAAAGGACTCTGTCCTGGTATTTGAAAATATGGTCCTTCCCATTTTGGAGTCCAAATGTTTTGCCTGTCATAATGATGAAACTCAAAGAGGAGGCCTAAATATGGAAGACATAACTCTTTTATTTGACGGCGGAGAAAACGGCCCTATAATCAATTCAGGCATTCCCTTGGAAAGTGAGTTATTCAAAAGGGTGACACTTCCTAGTAAAAACAGCAAGTTTATGCCACCCAGAGGCGAGCCATTGACCTATGATGAAATTCAAGTGATAGAATGGTGGATTGATCAAGGGGCTGAAATAAATAAATTGATTTCTGATTTAACGGTAACTGAAAAAATAAAACCGGTAGTAAAACGGGTATATAAACTCGATTTAGAACCGAAACCGTGGTATGAAACAGTTAGTTTAAAACAGGTAGATTCTCTGCTGTTAAATAATCTGCGAGATGAAGGGTTTATAATAAAAAGTCTAGGATCCGAAAATTCATTTTTAGATATAGCATTTACCGGTAATTCCTTAAACATAGAAAAACTTTCGAAACTAGTAGATGTAAAGGAGTACATAACCTGGCTTTCCCTTGCCGGAACCAATGTAGAGGATGAATGGGTTTCTGTAATTTCTGAATTTCCTAATTTGACCAGACTAGAACTTCAAAAAACATCAGTATCAGATGATTCTGTACAATTCCTCAGAGAGTTGGAACATCTGGAATCTTTAAATTTATATGGAACCAATGTTACGGATTCTTGCCTATCTGTAATTAGAGATTTCCCCGAATTAAAGAGGGTTTACTTGTGGAATTCCAAGGTAAGTTTTGATAGAGCCAGAGCCTTGCAGGAAGGTAATCCGGACCTCGAAGTAGAAATTGGAGTTTCGTTTAAATGAAATCCTAAAACCGTGCCAATACTTGCGCTTGTCTTTTAATTTATCCTATTTTTGAACAAAAATTTGGGTCTTGATCAGATTTGTACTGCTTAATATATTTCTTTTTTCATTTTGCTTAGCTTCTGCTCAGGACCAGCCTGAAGAAGAAGTTAAACAGATTAATATCGTATATGGTGCAAATTTTACAAAAGACGAAGCTCAATTTCCGGGTGCATCTATATTTAGTAAAGATGAGAGGCAAGTTCAGTTTGAACACCAGGGGGCAGATCTGTGGTGCGATATAGCCATATTCTATCAAAAAGAAAATAAATTAAGGGCCATTGGTAACATAAGCCTAAAACAGGGTGATTCCATTGAAATGACCGGTGGAAAAATTAATTATGATGGAAATACCAAAATTGCCAAGGCCTGGGATAAGGTAGTCCTAAAAAACACCGATATGACCCTGCGTACGGACACTCTGTACTTTGACCGTGAAAAACAGGAATCTTATTACACAAGTTTTGGTACCATAGTGGATTCTGCCAATACCCTTACGAGTGAAATTGGGAGATACTTTATGGTCCCCAAAAAATATCAGTTTGTAAAAAATGTATTCATTCGTAATCCGGATTACACTTTAGAATCAGCACAATTAGATTATTATACTACTTCTAAAAATGCCTATATGTACGGCCCTTCCACTATAACAGGTGAGACCTATAAAATATACTGTGAACGTGGATACTACGACACCAGGATAGAAAGTGGTTACGGGATAAAAAATACAAGGATTGATTACAATAATCGAATTATTGAAGGGGATAGTGTTTATTTCGACAAAGCTTCGGAATTTGCTTCAGCTACCAATAATATTACGGTCACAGATACCATCAATAAAGGAGTAATTAGAGCTCACTACGCAGAAGTATATAAGGCCAAAGATTCTGTATTTGCTACTAAAAGGGCTGTTTCCATAAGTTTGGTAGAACAGGACTCACTCTATATGCACGGGGATACCCTATTACTCACGGGAAAACCGGAAAAACGAATTTTAAGGGCTTTCAGAAATGCCAAATTCTATAAAACTGATTTAAGTGGTAAATGTGATTCTATTCACTTTGATCAATCAACGGGAATAACTCAGCTTATAAAAGAACCTGTTTTATGGAATGTAGAAAACCAAATGACCGGTGATAGCATACATCTGATTTCTGATATGGAAACCGAAAAATTGGATTCATTAAAAGTAATAAACAACGCCTTTATTATCTCTCTGGATAGCATAAGTATGGAAGGTTATAACCAGGCCAAAGGCAAAGACCTCTTCGGAAAGTTTATTGATAATTCATTAAAGATTGTAGACCTGGTTAAAAACACTGAAGTAATTTACTATATGTATAATGATGATAATGAACTCATTGGCATTAATAAAACAATTTGCAGTGAAATTCGGTTGACCTTAGCTGAAAATGATATTGAGGATATTACTTTTTTCACCAATCCGGATGGGGACATTTTTCCGGAAAAGGATCTTCCAATAAGCAGTAGAAAGTTAAAGGGATTTATCTGGCGAGGTGATGAACGCATCCGCAGTAAGGATGATCTTTTTGATGAAGATGACAACAATATTGAATTAGTAAAAATAAGAGGAGTTGATAATCCTATTGATACGGATATTGACTTGGCTACTTCATTGGTAGAAAAAAAAGCACGGGATTTTGTTAATTCTTCCAATGGTACAGGAGAGAAAACACAATATAAAAAAGCACCCTTGGATAAGTCATTGGAAAAGACCGGGGATCCCGAACCCAAACAACGATTTGAAGAAAGCCAAGGGGAAGAAGATCTTATTCCCGGCTATTATCTTATTGCCAATGTATTTGAAGACCAGCTTAACTTTGACAGGTTCATGGGCATTTTATCTGATCACGGTCTACAGCCTAAATCTTTCTTTAGAAAGCTGAACCAGTATACATATGTGTACCTGGAGCGTTTTGACACATTAGAAGAAGCTAAAAAGGCCATAGATAACCAGCTTAATGGTCAATACACGGATGAAACATGGATTTTTCGGGTAAGGGACGAATGAAGCAGCTATGAAAAAAGATTTTTTTACATATCAGGCTCAAACCACTCCCCATCCTCTTGCATTAGAAATCTCACATGCTAAGGGAAGCTATATTTACGATATGCAGGGAAATGGTCACTTGGATTTTGTTGCTGGGGTATCTGTATGTAGTTTAGGTCATTGCCATCCAAAAGTAGTAGGGGCGGTAATTGAGCAAACCAGGAAATACATGCATGTTATGGTATATGGTGAATTCATACAGCAACCAGCCGTGGAATTTAGCAAATATTTAGCCTCGCTTTTACCGGGTAATCTCGAAACAACATATCTGGTAAATTCGGGGACCGAGGCAATTGAAGGAGCGATAAAACTGGCAAGGCGCTATACAGGTCGTTCCAAACTCATAGCCGCCAAGAATGCTTATCACGGAAATACTTTAGGTAGTCTTAGTTTAATGAATTTTGAAGAACGAAAAGCTCCTTTCAGGCCATTAATTCCGGATATCTCTTTCTTGGAATTTAATTCCGAGCAAGATCTTTGTAAAATCTCTAAAGACACAGCAGCGGTCATACTAGAAACAATTCAAGGAGGTGCCGGATTTATTATGCCAAAAGAAGGGTATCTTAAAAAGGTGAAGGATCGTTGCGCAGAAGTGGGTGCCTTATTAATCCTTGATGAAATACAACCTGGATTTGGGCGTACCGGTAATTTATTTGCCTTTGAGCACTATCAATGCATACCAGACATACTCGTAATGGGCAAGGGTATGGCTTCAGGGCTACCTGTTGGCGGGTTTACGGCTTCGCGTGAAATGATGAATTCTTTAAGTGATTCTCCCAAATTAGGCCATATAACGACCTTTGGAGGTAACCCGGTTATAGCGGCGGCCGCTATGGCAACACTAAAGGAATTAACCAATAGTAATCTCATTCCGGAAACTCTTGAAAAGGAAAAACATTTCAGGTCAAGGTTAAAGCACCCATACATAAAAGAGATAAGAGGTAAAGGGCTAATGCTGTCTCTTATTATGAAAAATGAAGAGATTGCCAATAATCTAATACTTTCTTGTGCAAAAAAAAATCTAATTCTTTTTTGGCTGCTTTTTGAATCAAAAGCTGTTCGTATTTCCCCTCCACTGACGATAAACACTGAGGAAATTGACCTAGGCTGCGACATAATATTGCAAACTTTAAATGAGTTGGAGCAATAATTTGTTAACTATTTTGTTAATAATATAGCCCTAAAGTGGAATTAAGGGTAGTACCAAAAAGACTATTTTTAAATCCATAGATTAACCAAGCTCGTTCTTATGGCGTTAGATCCTAACGAAAGTCAAAATCAACCAATCGCGAAGTTTGAATCCATGTTGAAGACGGATGACATTTATTTTTTTGACGCGGAAGATTTTGAAGACATAATTCACCACTACTTGAACAATGGCAAAATATCCTTAGCAAAAAAGGCTATTAAAATTGGACTTAAACAACATCCGGGAGCCATGGATTTAAGGCTTTTGGATATAGAAGTTCTTGTATTTGAAAATAATCTGGAAGTTGCTGAAAAGCTTTTAGATGAACTTCAATTGATGGATAGCGCCAATGAGGAAATTTATATTCAGCGCGCCAATATCTATTCAAAAAAAGACAATCATGAGGCGGCAGTAGACATGCTAAAAAAAGCTTTGGCTCTATCCGATGAAAGTTTTGACATTTATTCATTATTAGGCATGGAATACTTGTTCATGGATAATTTTGAGAAAGCAAAAGATAATTTTATAAAATGTGTCTCTTTTGATGAACAGGATTATTCTTCCCTTTACAATGTGGTCTACTGTTTTGAATTTATGGAGGATTATGAAGGTGCCATAACTTTTTTAAACGATTTTCTAGAACGAAATCCATATTGCCAGGTGGCCTGGCATCAATTGGGAAAACAATATTATACTAAAGAGATGCTTCCCGAGGCTTTAGCTGCATTTGATTTTGCCATAATTGCCGACGATTCTTTTATAGGAGCTTATTTTGAAAAGGGAAAGGTTCTGGAAAAAATGGGAAAACACAACGAGGCAATTGAAAATTACGAAACAACTATAAAAATAGAAGATCCTACCTCGCATGCTTACTTGAGAATTGGAAAATGTCATGAAAAACTAAACAACGACGAGCTTGCAAAATTCTATTTCTACCAGACCGTACATGAGGATCCACTGCTGGACAAAGGTTGGCTAGCAATTACCGATTTCTACTTTCGTAAGGAAAATTATGAAAGAGCCTTGTATTATGTAAATAAGGCCATTAATATTGATGGTGAGAATGCCTTATACTGGAAAAAATGTGCTAAAATTCATTACGTCCTTGAAAACCTGGATGAAGCAGATTTTTCATATAAACAAGCCGTAGATCTTGGAAACTATGAGTTAGATACCTGGTTAAATTGGGCAGAAGTCGTTACAAAAAACAGTGATATTGATTCTGCTGTTGAAATTCTGATACAGGGACTCCAATTTTACCCGGAAGAAGCTGAAATAGAATATAGAATGACCGGGTTATATCTTATGTTAAGTGATTCTGAACAAGCAAGATTTAGATTTATTAATGCACTAAAATTAGATATCTCTAAACTTACTATTTTTGAAGATGCATTCCCTGAGTATTACAACTCCATATGGACCCAAAACATAATTAGTAATATTAAAAAGGCTTCCGAATAAAAGAACTATTTTTGTTTTTTTATTTTTTTAATGGGTCGTCGCAATTTATTAAGTTACATCATTATTTCTCTGAAAGGATTCGCCATGGGAGCTGCAGACGTAGTGCCGGGAGTTTCTGGTGGTACCATAGCATTTATTTCGGGAATTTATGAGGAACTTATAACCTCCATAAATAGTATAAATTTTTCCAAATTCAAAGTCTTAAAAAAAGAGGGATTTAAAAGTTTCTGGAAGGCTATCAATGGGAATTTTTTACTTGCTCTTTTTTCAGGAATTTTCATAAGTGTTTTTTCTTTGGCCAAGATGATAAGCTGGCTCTTGGTTAACCAACCTATATTGCTATGGTCCTTCTTTTTTGGACTGGTATTTGCCAGTATTTTTTTTATCGCCCGGGTTATTGAAAAATGGAATTTAGGCACTATTTCGGCATTTGTTTTAGGAGCTCTACTAGCGTATTATATAACAACCCTGCCACCTTCAGAAAATACTGGAAGTTTACCTTTCCTATTCCTTTCAGGAGCTCTTGCAGTGTGTGCTATGATCTTACCGGGAATATCGGGAGCATTCATTTTGGTGCTTCTCGGATCATATAAAACCATTTTGGATGCTGTTCACGAGCAGGAACTATACACTGTTGCGACGGTTGCTATGGGTGCGGTGTTTGGCCTTTTAAGCTTTGCCAGACTTTTAAAATGGATGTTCGAAAATTATAGGAACAGTACCTTGGCTCTTTTAACCGGATTTATTTTAGGTTCACTTAACAAAATATGGCCCTGGAAAAAAGTCCTGGAAACAAAAATATTTGGTAAGAAAGTTATTCCTGTCAGTGAAGTAAACATATCCCCCTTTCAATATGAGGGTGATAACCAATTACTCTACGCCGTTCTTTTAGCATTGCTTGGATTTTGCGTTATTTTTATACTTGAAAAACTAGCAACAAAAAGTAAAAAATAAATCCAATGCAGAAGCCAAGAACTTTTCTTGATAAACTATTTCTGATCATAAAGGGTTTAGGAATGGGTGCCGCGAATAAAGTTCCCGGTGTCTCAGGAGGTATTGTAGCATTTGTCGCCGGCTTTTATGTAGAGTTTATTTATTCACTTCAAAAAATAAATCTAAAAGCCCTTAAGTTGCTTTTGAATGGCAGATTTAAAAGTTTTTACCGATACGTAAACGGACAATTTTTATCGCTACTAATATTTGGAATGTTGGTTAGCTATTTTAGCGTTTCCAAAATACTTGATTATTTTCTTGACCGACAAGAGTTGTTTGTTTGGGCTACTTTCTTTGGGATGATAATTGGTTCCATTTATTACATTGCCAATGATTTTAAACATTGGAATAAAGGAACCATCACATCGGGTTTAATTGGGCTTATTGTTGGAATTTCGATCAGTTTTTTAAGCCCGGCAAAGGAAAATGACAATTTGTTCTTTATCTTTCTCTGCGGTATTATAAGCGTTTCGGGCATGACCCTACCGGGCTTATCAGGATCATTTATACTTATACTTTTGGGTAATTACGTCTTGTTATTGGTAGATTCTGTAAACTCCCTGTACGATACGATTTCCGAATTGGTAATAGGCGATTTTAGTTTCATAGAAAATCAGGCACGTCTAAGAACATTGAAAATTCTTGCTGTGTTTACGGCTGGATCTGCCACTGGACTGGTTACCTTGTCCCATCTGCTTGGATATGTATTAAAACACTATAAATATATTACTTCCGCTGTTATAATTGGCTTTATCACCGGTTCTCTGGGTGTAGTATGGCCCTGGAAAAATCCAATTTACATAAAGGATGAAGCCGGAAACATCGCTATTGATTCAAATGGAGATAAAGTAGTAATGAACTATGAAAGATATATTCCGGATTTTAATAATAGTGAAACTTGGTGGGCAATCATGTTCGTAATATTGGGAATTGCATTGTTAATAGGATTGGAAAGGTATGGCAAAAACAGAGCAGGAAATAGCTAGTTTTGGACTAATTGGAAAGAATATATCGTACTCTTTCTCTAAAGCGTATTTTAACAATAAGTTCACTTCAATGAACCTCGTGAACTATAGCTATGTAAATTTTGATCTCTCCAAAATAGAAGAATTTCCTGCTCTTATAAAAAGGCATAATACACTGAAAGGCCTAAATGTCACAATCCCATATAAAGAAGCCATAATTCCCTATTTGGATAGTTTAAATAAAAAGGCGGAGCGCATCGGAGCTGTTAACACCATAAAATTTACAAAGGACGGTCTTAAAGGATATAACACAGATGTTTATGGTTTCAAAAAATCTTTCCAGCCATTTTTAAAAAAGTGGCATAACAAAGCCTTGATTCTCGGTACGGGCGGGGCCTCTAAAGCTGTTGCATTTGTTTTAAAAGAATTAGGTATTTCGTTCAAATACGTTTCAAGAAACCCAACAGGAGATCAGATTGGTTATACCGAATTAAATAAGAAAATTATTAGATCGCACAATGTGATTATTAATTGCACACCTTTGGGTACTTTCCCTGATACTGAAGCCAAACCAAATATTCCATATGAATTTCTTACTTCAAACCATTTACTTTTTGATCTTATCTATAACCCCGTAAAAACTGCATTTCTCTTATCAGGAGAACGCAAAGGGGCAATTATTTGTAATGGCGCAAAGATGCTGGAGCTGCAAGCCGAAAAAGCCTGGCGAATATGGAATTCCTAATATTCTATTCCTGAAGTTTTGTAATAAGGCAAACCTCATAACACTTAAGGTATTAATTGATGCATAAAAGTAGTTTGATTACCTTTGCAGTTATATATGCTGTATGTATCCTGCAATGCAGGATTTAGCAAATCCACAGAAACATTAAATAAAATGTTGGAAAATAAAGACCATAAACTACAGGAAATTGTAGAGGGAGAAGAAAATTCAGAAACTACTGAATCTAAACAGGAATCAGAGAAAAGCACTGAACCAGAAGATAAATCCCATGAAGTAATAACAGCCGATAAAACGGAAACTGTTAAAGATGACGTCCATGAAGAAATAAATGACTCTAATGCGGAAGACGCAGAAGACAAAGACAATCATCGGAGGCATCATATTCCAATCCTTGACTATCACGCCATGTCTATGGAAAACCTGGTTGGGGAATTACAGAGATTGGTTAAAAATGAGAAAGTGCAGGCCATTAAAAAACATGTTGATGGCATAAAACACGAGTTTGATTTAAAATTCCTTGATTTTTTAGAACATAAGAAAGAAGATTTCATAGCCAAGGGCGGTAACGAAATTGACTTCAGATATAATTCTGTCACCAAACGGCAATTCAACGAGGTCTATTCTGAATACCGTGATAAAAGAAATGCGTATTATAAAAGTCTCGAGCAAAATCTTAACGAAAACCTTGCAACCAGACTGGAAATTATTGCTCAGCTTAAGGGACTCGTTAATGTTGAAGAAGACATAAACACTACTTACAAAAGTTTTAAAGACATTCTGGAAAGATGGCGACATGCGGGACCAATCCCGAGAAATAACTACAATGATGTATGGAGAACATACCATCACCATGTTGAGATCTTTTACGACTTTCTGCATCTTAACAGGGAATTAAGGGACCTGGATTTTAAGCATAATTTAGAGGAAAAGATTAAACTGGTTGAAAGGGCTGAAGCCTTAGCAGAAGAAGAAGACCTTAATAAAGCATTTAGGGAATTGCAAACACTTCATAAGGTTTGGAAAGAAGATATAGGACCAGTTGATAAGGAACATCGAGAAGAAATTTGGGAGCGATTTAGCAATGCCACCAAAGCCATGCACCAAAGGAGACAGGATTATTTTAAGGATCTGGACAAAGTGTATGAGCAAAATTTAGAAAAGAAAAAAAGCATTATTCAAAAGATTATCGAAATAGGGTCTCATGTTGCCAGCCACCATAAAGACTTGCAACAACAAATAAGAGATATAGAAGAGCAAAGAGAAGCTTTCTTTAAGGCGGGTAAAGTGCCACAGAATGTAAATGAAAAAACCTGGGCAGATTTTAAAGAAGCTGTTAGAGGATTTAACAGAAATAAAAACGCCTATTACAAAAAACTTAAAAAAGATCAGCAGGATAATCTCGACAAGAAAAGAGATCTTCTCAGCTTAGCACAATCTTTAAAAGATAGTGAAGACTGGGATACCACAACCTCCGAAATGAAAAGAATTCAGAGGGAATGGAAAACTATTGGGCATGTGCCCCGAAAATACTCCGATAAGATTTGGAATGATTTTAAAAATGCTTGCAATCATTATTTTGACAGACTGCACGCTACAAAAAATAAAGCTCATACTGAAGAGTCTGCAAATTTTGATAAGAAATTCGCCTGCCTGGAAAAACTGAAAGCCTTTGAACTGTGCGGAGATAAAGAAAAAGATTTGGCCACAGTGAAGTCTTTTATAGATGAATGGAAGTCTTATGGCAGGGTTCCATTTAATAAAAAGAATATAAACGTCAAGTTTAACACTATTCTGGATGCTATTTTCAAAAAACTGGATGTTAGCAAACAAGAATCGGAGCTAATGAAATATGGGGATAAGCTTAAAAAACTTGCAAACGCAGATAATGAAAGAGCCTTACTCAATGAGCGAACATTTATTCGAAGAAAGATAGATGAAAGCTTAAATGAAATTCGCCAATTAGAAAACAATTTACTATTCTTCTCAGATACTTCAGGTGACAATCCTCTTGTAAAAGATGTTGTAAAGAACATTAACCGTCAGAAAGAAACCCTGGCAACGTGGAAGGCCAAGTTGAAAAATCTGAACATTATGCAACATAATCTTAACAAAGAAGAAATTCAGGAAAGTGAGGATTCCGATAGTTCAGAAGAGGAATAAAACAATTGTTTAAAATTTCCTTCTTATAATTTCTCTTTATTAATTGCGAAAAAAATAAAGATTAACAAAGTTCATTATTTAACTTCGAGGGCAAATAATTTAAAACTCTTTTATTTTTACATTTCTAAATTTGATTATGCCAGGTTCTGCAGCCTGGAGTGCTATATAACCCTCAGATAAATCATCGTCGTAAATATCCGCTGTGAGTTCACCATTGATCCAGGTACGGATATGATTGCTTTTACAAGTAATTTTATAGCTATTCCACTTTCCTACAGTTTCTACATTTACCAGTGGTTTTGACCTGGTAACAATAGATCCGGTTCTTGATTCCTGGTCTGGATGGAAATCCCAAATATTCATCTCATAACAATCAGTGTTTGAGATATCTTTGTTTTTACATCTCACAAATATTCCCGAATTTATCCCTGTATCCGGATAAAACTCAAGTGAAAGTGTAAAATTTTGATATTTTTTATTCGTCATAGCAAATCCCGATCCACCTAATGAGGTTCCTACCAACAGATCGCCATCAAATTTCCAGGACGCCCTTCCTTCCTGAAACCATTCATTTGAATCCTTAACGAAAATAACCTTCTCAGCATCGTTACTTAGGCCGCAGGAATTAAATAAGAGGACTAATCCAAATAACCAAAAACTTGTCAAACTTTTAATCATAACTAACAGTATTAAGTTGATCTAATTATATAAAATTGAAATTAATATTACAAATTAAAGAAGTTTGATCTTGTATGAGAAAGTCGAGACTATAAATATCATTTCAAGGATTAAATAGTGACTCAATGAAATAAACATAAGAATTTCTATTTGACCAAATCAAACATTCGGGTATATTTTACAATTATGCTGTTGTTTAATGGATCGTTATTCTCTAAATTATGATTATACACAACAAATAGTCCCGTATTTGCTCGTTGTAGCCAGCTAAATCTAAAATTGAACGCCCAAAGTTTGTTCACTGTATTGTTTTGTACAAGACCCTGAATTAATATGTTTGACTTAAAAGCATAGGTCAATCGGGTTTGAAAAACATTTGCTGTAAAATCCCCACCGGGAAGTTCAAATTTATTGTATTGATAAGAAAGATTTGCATTAAATTTTTCACCTGCTCTAAATTGCATATCCGCCGTATTGAGGTATCGCGTACCACCAAAAGAACCTCCAAATACAGACCGGATATTAACGGATACTGGTTTAGAACCATTCGTAAAAAAAACCAGTTGTCCTTCCGCATGTTTATATGTTCCGGGCTCTACAATAACTCCTTCATAAATTTCAAATGGTTCAAGGAGACCCTCTGTAGTTAAATTAATTCCAGTATGTATTTCCGTACCACTTTTAAACGCCCAGTGATTATCTATATGTAAAAAACCGGTTTCCTGAAATCCATCAAAATCCCAATATCCTCTGTAGGATACATGTGGCCTTAATTCCAAAATCTTTGAATTTTCATTTTTAGGCCTGAGATGATAGAGCACCAGGCCCTCTGGCTTTCTGAATGCTGAACGCAAAAGAAACCCTACTTCCGGATTAAAACCCTGGCCAACTTCTGTATATGCTGCACGCATTTCCCAATTATCCCAATTATAGTCTGCCTGCAATTTAAAGGCATGTTCATTGATGGTGTCGTACGAACCTGAAGTTTGAGAGTAAAAACCGGATAATCTTGCCTTTTTACCCAAGCCAAATTTCCCGTCAATAGAATAAGTCCGGTTATAATCATCTGAGGATTCCAGGCCGGAACGATTTACAAAAATAGCGCCTAAAGCAGTTCTTCCTTTAAATTCATAATTAACTCTGGCTACCGTAAAATTATTTTTTTCTATACCTTCCTGTTCCACGTCATCTGTAAACATGGTAAGTAAACCAACATTAGTTCTGTTTAATTTACCGGATACTCTTGCACCACCAATGATTGGGACTATATTTCCGTCGTCTCCTATGCCTATTCGCCGACTAAAAAACAGATCTACCTCCCCCGGGCTACCTACGGTAAATAACCCGGCATTTTCCAAAAAGAAAGGTCGTTTTTCAGGAAAAAACAAGTTAAACCTATCAAGGTTCACCTGCTGATCATCGACCTCAACCTGAGCAAAATCCGTATTATAAGTGAGATCAAGGGTGAGACTTGGTGTAATGCTGTATTTTATATCCCCGCCAATTTCGGGTGTAAATTCATTTTTTGGTTCACTGGAAGTGTAGTCCTTGTCTAGCCTACCTAAAACATAAGGGATTATTTTAAGGTTACCGGGGCTTCTAAGTTCCAAGCCGGTTAAGGTCCCGGCAAGCGAAAGACGATACAATGTAAATCCGATAGGCATCGGTGCCCAATAAACAATTTCATTCGTCTTGCGAATATTTCTTCGAAAGTTTATTCCCCAGTCTTTACCAGCTTGAAATCGAATTGTTCGCAAGGGAATGGCAAACTCAGCACTCCATCCATATTCTTTGACCTGTGCCTTTACGGTATAAGAGGCATCCCAATTAAGGTTAAAACCTCCTATAGTACCTGATTGTTGTCTGTTTACATTTCTATTGCCTTGTCCTTCATTATCTACCTGCGCGTCATATTCAATTCCGAGTGAGTTTGTTCCAAAAACAAAACCATTCTGTCCATCTTTATAAGTGTCTAAAATAAATATAAAGGCATCGGTGTTATCTAAATTTGCATCTCTTCGCGGATCAGAGACTACCAGCTTGTCGGGCTGTGCATCATAGCAAATAACAGAGAGATAAAATATTTCATCGGTATAGGCTATTCGAATTTCAGTTTTCTCAGATGCAGGATTTCCAAAATTAGGTTGAACTTGATATAGGTTGCCAAAGGGAGTTATTTCCTTCCAAATTTCATCATCCATTACTTCACCATCTATTACTGGTCCCTTTTTAACAGGTATCGCTCTGGCAACAGGACGATCTGCAGTGTCATAGGTAGACTCGGCAACCTGACAATATAGGTAGGTTGTATTGCAGAAAACACATAAAATAACAAATAAAACGTAGGCTACCCGCATTAGCTGGTATTTAGTCAAGTGTATTAAAAGTAACCATATTTTAGCAAATAAATGAGTCCTATTTTAAGTATTATTCGTCATTAATATATTTTTATTAAAGCAGACAAAAACACTGTATTAAAAAAGTAAACCAGTTTAAAATCTTTATATTTATGGACACGTATTACATTAATCATGAAAAAACAATTTTACCCTCTGTTTCCATTTCTATTTCTTTTATTTTCACTCGTTTTCACTTACGGGCAATCCTCAACGGCCTCTAATGAAGTAATCTCTGGATTCTCAGAAACACGCCTTGATAGGTATTCAAAATTTTTGAATACTGAAATAACTGAAGGACGAATACCCGGTGCCGTTTCCTATATTTATCGGAATGGACAGATAGTGCACAAAGCAGCTTATGGATATAGCAGTTGGGAAGCAAAGAAACCAATGCAACAAGACAATATTTTTCATATTATGTCTATGACCAAACCAATAATCTCCGCTGCCTTTTTAATGTTGTATGAGGAAGGGTATTTTTTTCTTACAGACCCTGTTTCCAAATATCTCCCACAGTTTAAAGACTTTAAGGTATCTCTTGATGTAAATAAAGGAATAGATGGTGCTACCGAACCTGCAAAATCTGAAATAACTATTCATCAACTGTTAACACATACGGCCGGCTTTACCCATGGCATTGGAGGCACAACGTTGGACAATGAAATTGCTCAGGCCATATATTTTGAACCGCAATCTTCCATCGAAAGCAGGGTAAACACTCTTATAGGTTTACCCCTTATAGGTCATCCTGGGGAGCAATGGCATTATAGCGCCTCCCCAGACGTACTATCGCTATTAATTGAACATTTTTCCGGAATGACTACCGCTGAATTTCTGCAAATTAGGATTTTTGATCCTTTGGAAATGAAAGACACGGGTTATAATATTCCAACTAATGACCAGGATAGATGGGTTCCTGTTCATAATATAAACAAGGAAGGTAAATTAGTAAACTCAGAACAACAACTCCCTATTGAAGGGAATATGGTGTACGGAGGAACTCATGGACTTTTTTCTACAGCAGACGATTATATGAAATTTTGTCAAATGATGCTCAATGGCGGTACGGGAAATGGAAAACGATTTTTAAGCCCTAAGACCGTTGAATTAATGACTATGAATCAGGTGGGAGACTTATATAATGGACAAGGGTTTGGCCTTGGTTTTGGAATTACGACAGATGTAGCTAAAAGCAAAGCTCTTGGTTCAGAAGGGTCATTTTATTGGAGCGGTGCCTATAGCACCTACTTCTTTATAGATCCAAAGGAAGATTTAATAGCCATCTTAATGACCCAGGTTCAGCCATATAGCAACTATTATGGTGCCAAACTTCCACAATTTGTCTATCAAGCTTTGTTAGATAAAAACTAATTAAAATAAAAAGTATCTTGTTTTCTTTTTTACCGTATGCAAATTCGCTTAGTTCTATTAATCATTTTTATTAGCCTGAAAGCTGTTGCTCAGGATACCTTTCGTTTTCAGAAAGAAGTTCTTGCCATTCAGAAAAAATACGATACGTTATGGGATAATTCCAAAGAAACTATAGTGTTTACAGGTAGTTCCAGTATACGAACATGGAAAAACCTGCAGGAACTTTTTCCCGATTACCAAATTGTCAATTCAGGTTTCGGAGGCTCCCAGACAATTGATTTACTTTCGTATACGAATGAATTGATATTGCAATACAATCCGAAGAAAGTGTTTATTTATGAGGGAGATAATGATTTAAATGATCGTAAAAAACCCCGGGAGATTATTTCCGTTACTAAAGAAATCATTACGAAAATTAAGAGTACTATTCCAGATATCCGAATTGTTATTATATCTGCCAAACCCAGTTTGGCGCGATGGCATTTAAAAGGAAAATATAAAAGACTCAATCGTAAGTTTAAAAATTTATGCAAAGAAGAAGAGAACCTGGATTATGCTCATATATGGGATATTATGCTTAATGGAAAGAAATTGAAAAGAGACATTTTCATTGAAGACGGCCTGCATATGAATTCAAAGGGGTATCAGTTATGGTATCAGATAATTAGTAATTATGTTCAATAAAAATTTAATCATGATAAAATCAATACTTTCAAAATCGCTTGTTTTACTTTTTGGTATAACTTTATTCTATGCATGTCAAAAGGGTAAAATGAAAGAAATAATATTTCCTTCAACAGACCTGAGTTCAGAAAATCTTATTCCAAAACCGTTAAGGATAATTCCTACCCATAACGCCTTTGGATTAGATCATACCACCGCGATCTACACATCACAAACCGACAAAAGTTTTGAAGAAGTAGGTTCTTTTCTAGCCGATAAAATAAAATCGAAAACGAATTTAAGGCTTGCCGTAAACAAAACAGACGCCGGACAGGTTAATCGAATGATCTTTATAAATCAATCTGACAGTGAAGAACTTGAAGGCCCGGAAGCTTACCAATTATATATTTCTAAAGATTCAATTATACTCAATGCAAAAACATCTGAAGGGGCGTTTCGCGGAGTACAGACCCTACGACAGCTCATCCCTGAAACCAGCAATGATACACTTGCCGAAATGCCATTATGGCCAATCGCCACAGGAAAAATTTTAGATAAACCTAATTTTGAATACAGGGGTTCCATGTTAGATGTTGCACGTCATTTCTTTAGTGTTGATGATGTAAAAAAATATATTGATCTCCTCGCTTATTATAAGATAAATGTGCTGCACCTGCATCTTACGGATGACCAGGGCTGGCGGATAGAAATCAAATCTTGGCCGAAGCTAACCGAGGTTGGTGGTAGTACAGAAGTTGGTGGCGAAGCAGGCGGTTTCTTTACACAGGAAGATTATAAAGATATTGTGGCCTATGCACAGCAAAGATATATGATTATAATTCCTGAAATTGATATGCCCGGACATACCAATGCGGCTTCGGTCTCCTATCCCATTCTAAATGGAAATGGCAAAACTCCGAAATTGTATGAGGGAACTTCGGTGGGATTTAGCACATTTGACACCAGAAAGGATACGGTTTATGCCTTTATTGATGATGTGGTACGTGAGATCTCTGCTATGACACCCGGTCCTTATTTCCATATTGGCGGAGATGAAAGTCATGTGACCAAAAAAAATGACTATATCTTCTTTGTCAATAAAGTAGAAAAAATTGTACAAAAGTATGGTAAACGAATGATTGGATGGGATGAAGTTGCCCAGGCAGATATTGATAATTCGTCGATTGCACAGTTCTGGGACAGCGAGAAAAATGCAATAGAAGCGTCTCGTAAAGGAATGAAGGTAATTATTTCACCTGCAAAAAAAGCGTATTTGGATATGCAATATGATACCCTTTCCAAACATGGACTCCATTGGGCAGCATATATTCCTGTTGATACGGCATATGTATGGTCTCCGGAGAGTTATGCAGGAATTCCAAAAGAAAACATTTTAGGTGTTGAGGCTCCTCTTTGGTCAGAAACTATTAGCAATATTGATGAATTAGAATATCTGGCCTTTCCAAGAGTTATAGGATATTCTGAACTGAGCTGGAGTACGGAAGAAAACCGAAATTGGGAAAACTTCAAGGTACGCCTAGCAAACCAGGCACCATATTTGGACCGAATGAATGTGAAATTTTACCCTTCCAAATTAATCGATTGGAAGGAAAGTAGATTTACATATAAAACCATTCAAAAAGACTAATTCTTACAGTAACCTATTCTTCTTCGTCTGCCTTATCGGTATCTGCAGAAGTTTCAGTAAAATCTGTAATTCCATGATCGTGTAAAATATTATACCATTGTATGACTTTTTTGATATCACTTACATAGACCTTGTCTTCATCGTAATTAGGCAATACTTCAAAAAAATATTCCTCAAGACTTAATTTGTCCTCTTTATGCTTAACGGAGGTTTTACCCCCTTTTTCCTTGGTTTGGATTTTTTGAAATACTGCTCTTAGTGGAAGTTCTTCTTCCAAAGTATAAATCGCAATTTCAGATAGTACGCTTACATTACTGCTCATACCCACAGTAACTTTTTTATTATCTAACAGGGATTCCGCGACGAGCCCTGTTCTTGTTTGGGTAAGCAATCTATAAAGTCCGGGCCTCCCTCCAATTGATAGTATTTTGTCTAAACTCATAAATATTTTTAAAAAAATAAATATTAAACTCTATATAATTAATCCGCTGTTTTAGCGTACTTTTTTTAAGTCAGGAAAACGCATTTTATACTCCACGTCTATTTTACCTTTTGAAATATTAACAAGTTTGCCTTTCAGCAACCTTTTTTTAAGGCTGGAGAGTTTATCTGTAAAAAGAATTCCTTCAATATGGTCGTATTCATGTTGTATAACTCTGGCTAAAATTCCATCATAAGTCTCCTTATGTGGCTTGAAATTCTCATCCAAATAGCTAATTTCAATAGTATCTTTTCGGGTAACATCCTCGCGGATATCAGGAATACTAAGACAACCTTCATTAAAAGCCCAATTAGTGCCGGATTCCTCCTCAATTTTGGCATTAATAAATACTTTTT
This sequence comes from uncultured Eudoraea sp., assembly GCF_947490415.1. Lineage (GTDB taxonomy): Bacteria > Bacteroidota > Bacteroidia > Flavobacteriales > Flavobacteriaceae > Eudoraea. The sequence goes on along the minus strand of NZ_CANLGX010000002.1, from coordinate 440,901 downwards.
TAAAATTTTTAAGAGCCTCCTGTTCTTCCGGAGCCAATTCTTCATCATCTGCAAAAGGTCCTGTATCTACCAAAAATAGTCTAATTGGCAGTCCTATTTGTGGAGCAGCTAATCCTACGCCATTTGCTTTATACATAGTTTCCCACATATTGGCAATTAGTTCATTTAATTGGGGGTAGTCTTTGTTTATAGATTGCCCTGTTTTTCTTAAAACAGGATCCCCGTATGCTAAAATAGATAAAGTCATTCTGCTATTTTCTGTTTAAATAAGACTGTAAAATAAGGGTTGCACTTATTTCATCTATCAATTCTTTATTCCTGCGTTGCTTTTTTTTAAGTCCTGCTTCGACCATGGTCTGAAAAGCCACTTTTGATGTAAATCGTTCATCCTGCCGATCTATTGGAATTGATGGAAAAGTTTCTTTTAATTTTTTTAAAAATGGCTGAATTAATGCTTCTGATTCAGATGGTGTATTGTCCCATTGCTTAGGCTCACCCACAACTATCCTTGCAATATTTTCCTTTGCAATATAATCTTGCAAATACTTTAAAAGTTCTTTGGTATTTACGGTAACCAAGCCAGATGCAATAAGCTGCAGCTCGTCTGTAACTGCTATTCCTGTTCGTTGTTTACCAAAATCCAGTGCAATAATTCTCGCCAAATCAATTTTTTTGCAAAAATAAGGGATAATTTGTTACGCCTATAAAAATTAAAGATTTATTAATAGTTAGGGCCTATCTTTGCGCAAATTATTCTGACATTATGAATGTACTACGAAATATAATTGAAAATGCCTGGGAAAATCGAGAACTCCTGAAAGAAACCAAAACACAAGATGCTATAAGAGAGGTAATTCAATTAATAGATGATGGAAAATTACGATGTGCAGAACCTGTGAAGGGAGATTGGCAAATAAATGAATGGGTGAAAAAGGCCGTTGTACTTTACTTCCCAATTCAAAAAATGGAAACTCTGGAAGCTGGGATTTTTGAATACCACGATAAGATTCCGCTTAAGAGAGGCTATAAGGAAAAGGGGATTCGTGTTGTCCCTCATGCTGTAGCCAGACATGGTGCCTACATTTCAAAAGGTACAATACTAATGCCTAGTTATGTAAATATAGGCGCCTACGTGGATGAGGGTACCATGGTTGATACCTGGGCTACCGTTGGGAGCTGTGCGCAAATTGGTAAAAACGTACATCTAAGCGGTGGTGTTGGTATAGGAGGGGTTTTAGAGCCCTTACAGGCTGCCCCGGTTATAATTGAAGACAATGCCTTTATTGGTAGCAGATGTATTGTCGTTGAAGGTGTAAGAGTTGAGCAGGAGGCTGTTTTAGGAGCAAACGTTGTGTTGACTGCTTCTACAAAAATTATTGATGTCACTGGTGACACTCCCGTAGAGCGAAAAGGTTTGGTGCCTGCAAGATCTGTAGTAATCCCCGGCAGTTATACTAAGAAATTTCCAGCAGGAGAATTTCAGGTTCCCTGTGCTCTTATTATAGGTGTTCGCAAAGCCAGCACAAACAAAAAAACATCCTTAAATGAAGCTCTCCGGGAGTATAATGTAGCCGTATAATTTTTTTAATAAAATTGTGCGGTATAATATTTTCTCTTATTTAAAGTTATAACTTTGTTAATTGTTTAGGAATAATGCCTACTTACCATTTATCAAATGAATAGTTCCAGGGAGAAAATATCAGCTTTAATTATTACTTATAATGAAATTGGCTACATAGAAAAGTGCATCCAATCTATAAATTTTGCAGATGAAATAATCGTAGTTGATTCTTTTAGCACAGATGGAACTTATGAATATTTAGCCAATCTTGATAAGGTAAAGGTAATTCAACATCCTTTTGATAACTTTACCTTACAAAAATCATTTGCCTTAAAGCAGGCTTCAAATGATTGGGTTCTTTTTTTAGATGCAGATGAGGTTGTTTCTGAAAATCTGAAATCTGAAATCATAGAGACAATTAGTTCCAATCCGGAACATTCGGCTTATTGGTTTTACCGGAAGTTTATGTTCCAGAATAAATCCTTACTATTTAGCGGATGGCAAACAGATAAGAACTATCGGCTGTTTAGAAAAAGTAGAGCTAAATTTTCCGAAGAAAAATTGGTACATGAAACCTTGATAGTTAATGGGTCTTCAGGAATCTTAAATGAAAAACTAGTTCATTATTGCTACAAAAATTTCAATGAGTATAAGGAGAAAATGATAAGTTATGGTCGATTAAAGGCTAAAGAATCATTTTTTAAAGAGAATAAATTCAATTACGTTTCCCTGGTCGTCAAGCCAGCTTGGAAATTTTTACATCGTTATTTCCTTCGATTAGGTATACTTGATGGCCAAAAAGGAATTATTATCTGTTATCTTGATGCACTTGGAGTTCTAGAGCGTTATCGGGAATTAAAGAGATTGGAAAACAGGAATGACCTGGCCTATTATTTGGTTATGCCAGAATAACTCTGGATAATCTGATTTATTCATACTTCATTACTTAGTACCGGAAAAGGTTAATTCTGAACCAGGCAAACAGCTTTGTTTTTTTTTGCCAATTTCAGGTGTTATGCTCACTTATTTTATCCCAAATACACATTAAAACTCCTTTACATTTATAATATCATATTTGCATTTTAATTACTCTGCAAATATGCATGATTCATTGAATTTAATGGACCTGTTAAGCTTGTTAATCCTGTATTAATTTGATAAGCATATTGCATATGCTATGCAAAAAACTACATTTGTAATAATTGTGAAAATAAATACTTTTAAATGAGTTCGGTAAGTGTAGTAGTTAGTACTTGCAACCAACCTGAAATGTTGGAAAAGGTTCTATGGGGATTCAATTGCCAAACTTACATGGATTTCGAATTGATCATTGCCGAGGATGGGTCGGGTTCCCAAACTAAAGAATTGATCAATAAAATAAAGACCCGGGTATCCTTTCCCATAAGTCATATTTGGGAAGAGAATGATGGCTTTCAGAAAAGTAAAATATTAACCAGGGCCATTTTATCATCCAATACGGATTACATAATTATAACAGAAGGCGACTGTATTCCCAGAGAGGATTTTGTACAGGTTCACTATTTAAATAAGGAACCTGCAACATTTATTTCAGGAGTTTCTTATTTGTTGCCTTTCAATATTTCAAGGGCATTATCGCTAAAGGACATTGAAGAGCAAAATTGCTTCAAAATCAAATGGCTTGAAGAGAAAGGAATAAAAAAATCATTTAAAAATGCAAGGACTGCTTCAAGAGGATTTGTTTCAAAAGTCCGCAATACTTTAAGACCCACAAAATACAGTTGGAACAGGTACAATTCTTCGGGATGGAAAAAAGATATTCTTAAAGTTATTGGTTTTGATACAGGTATGCCATATGAAGGTGAGGAAAGGGAATTTAGAGAACGTTTACATAATTATGGGATTAAGTTTAAGCAACTTCGATATAGCGCCGTCTGTGTACATTTAGATCGTAAAAGCGTTTCCAAGTCGCCTGTTGTTTTTAATAAGAATGAGGTCAAAAAGAAATTTCTTGTTATCCAACAAAAAATGATTGGGGATGTATTAGCAAGTACGATTATATGCCGTACTTTAAAACATTTGTACCCTGAATGTACCATCCATTATGTCGCAAATGAAAATACCTTAGCAGTATTGAATAATAATCCACATATTGATCATATCATCGTTTTTAAACAAGAATATAGCGAAAATAAAAAGGCCCTTTATTCATTTTTAAAATCGATTCGAACGCAATCTTACGACGTAGTCATAGATGCTTATGGGAAATTGGAAAGTAACCTGATTTCTATTTTTGCCCGATCACAACGCAAAATTGCTCACCACAGGTGGTACACTTCCTGGATATATACTGATACCGTAATAGAAAGCCAAATAGCGGATAACAAGAATTCACTTGCCAATAAAATCAGATTGCAACTACTTAATCCTGTTGCATCTGAATTTGATGATTATTCTATCTCTCCTAAATTATATCTTAGCGAGGAAGAAATTGCTCTGGCCAAACACAAAGTTGGGGAATTAAAAAGCAATTCTGATCAGAAACTGATCATGATAAGTATTTTGGGAAGTAGTGCCTTAAAAACTTACCCCTCTGAATATATGTCCAAGGTTGTTGACATAATTTGTTCAAATACTGATGGCATGATACTTTTTAATTATTTACCAAATCAAAGAGATGAGGCCAGGGCCATATATGACAAGTGTAACGAAGCCTCTAAATCATTGATAAATTTTGACTTTTACGCAAATTCTTTAAGGGAGTTTATTCTGATACTTTCACAGTGTGATGCCCTAATTGGGAATGAAGGAGGGGCAGCTAATATGGCCAAAGCCTTAGGGATACCCACATTTTGTCTATTTAGCCCTTTTATCGTTAAGGAGGCATGGCATGATAGTTCATCTGCATCGAATACTGGCATCCATTTAAATGACTATCACCCGGAATTATTTGTAAATATGAACAAAAAGAAAATTAAAAAAGAAATACAATCCCTTTACGATTATTTTAAACCCATTCTTTTTGAAGAACAATTACTTCTTTTTCTAAATAAGTATTGCAATAATAGAGCAATCATAGATAATTCTTTGAATGAAAGATATTAGATTGGATTTAGCCATAATCATAATAAATTATAATTCTGCCAAGTACACCAAGCAGTGTATTCAAAGTGTTTTGGACAATACGACAAGTACAATTTCCTACGAAATTATTATTGTAGACAATGCCTCCAACAGTAAAGATTATGAAGCTTTGAAAAACCATATTTCCGGGCTAAAAAAAACCAATATAAGTCTTTACAGAAGCAGGATAAATACTGGTTTTGGTGGTGGTAATATGTATGGGATTCAGTTTGCCAATGCAAACTATTACCTGTTCTTAAACAACGACACTTTACTTATAAAAGATCCAATAAAAATATGCTTTGATTTTATGGAAAAAACGGAGGATGCAGCAGTATGCGGGCCTCAAATTTTTAATGAACACCAAAAAAAAGAGGTAAGTTTTGATCATTTCACTTCTATTGGAAGGGAAATTTTTGGTAAAAAAATGCTTGAAATTGTTTATCCAAGAACGAAGCCTAATAGGCGAAAGGAGTATACAATGCCATTAACAGTTGATTATGTAAATGGTAGCTTTATGTTCTTTAGGGCTAAGGATTTTGATTCCGTGGGGGGATTTGATACAACAATTTTCTTGTACTTTGAGGAGAGTGATATCTGCTATAGGCTAAAAAAGAAAAACAGAAAAACATATTTTATTCCCACTGCATCTTATCTTCATTATCAAGGAATAAGTGTACAAAAGACCACATGGAATATTCGAACAAAAATTGAGCTTAAAACGTCCATGTTTTATGTTATTAGAAAGAATTACGGGTATTTGCATTATCAAATTCTAAGAATATTTTTTATTTTGCGTTATGGTCTGGTTTCTATTATAAAACCAAAATATTTTAAATTATTCTATGGTATATTAATTGGACTTCCCATTGGAAAATCGTTAAAACAAGAACAGCCTATTTTGCCATAGGTTAGACCTGAACTAAGTCGTAATACAACCTTATCTTATTTTAAACAATAATGGTCAAAGAAGAAATAGCGGCAGCAATAGAAATTTTAAAAAAGGGAGGAATTATACTTTATCCGACCGATACGGTATGGGGTATTGGCTGTGATGCAACAAATAAGAGTGCAGTAGATAAGATATACCAACTCAAAAGAAGGTCCGATAAAAAGACAATGATTTGTCTGGTATCTAATCAGTTAATGCTGGAACAATATGTAGAAAAAGTTCCTGAACCGGCTTATGATATCATGGATTTATCTGAAAGACCGGTTACCATTATTTACGACAACCCAAAAGGTGTGGCTCAGAATCTTATTGCCGAAGATAACACACTTGCCATACGGGTAGCATCTGATCAGTTCTGCCAACGGTTAATTCAAAATTTTAAAAAACCCATTGTTTCTACATCTGCAAATATCGGTGGTGAACCTACTCCGGGAAATTTTTCAGAAATAAGTGATTTGATTTTAAAAGGTGTGGACTATGTGGTAAATTTGGAGTCTAAAACAACCAATAGTTTACCTTCTTCCATTATTAAATTGGGTAATGATGGAACTGTGAAAATTATCCGCAAGTAGAACAATAAAAAATTCTAGTTTTATTATTCCGGATTTCTACCCACCCTGGCAACTCAATTCAGAAGTGATCTAAATTATGACGCTGACAAATTATAAAAAAAGCTTACAGGACCCCATTTTCCAAATTATTGCAGCCGCTGCAAAGGAACTTTCGATTAACAGTTATGTTATAGGCGGCTATGTTAGGGATCTTCTATTGGAACGGGGTAAATCTAAAGATATAGATGTTGTTGCCGTTGGTAGTGGAATAAAACTCGCCAAAATAGTAGCTTCAAAACTTGATGGCAAACCCAAAGTTTCAGTCTTCAAAAATTTTGGGACCGCCATGATTAAACATCATAACTGGGAAATAGAATTTGTGGGTGCCAGAACAGAAAGTTATACAAGAGATAGCCGAAAGCCCGTTGTCGAGGATGGAACACTTTTAGATGACCAGAAAAGACGCGACTTTACAATAAATACCATGGCCATATCACTTAATGAATCAGATTTCGGCCAACTACTGGATCCATTTGACGGGGTTAAAGACCTGAAAAATAAACTAATTCGAACCCCATTAGCTCCTTCCATAACCTATTCTGATGATCCGTTGAGAATGATGAGAGCTATTCGTTTTGCTACTCAGCTGCGTTTTAACATCGAATTAAAATCGCTTCAAGCTATTTTAGAAAATAAGGAGCGAATAGAAATAATATCGCAAGAACGAATTGTTGATGAACTAAACAAAATTCTGGCATGTGATCAGCCATCTATAGGTCTAAAACTTTTACATAGCACCGAGTTATTGCCATTTTTACTGCCCGAATTAACTGCTTTGGAAGGTATTGAAGAAATTGAGGGGCAACGCCATAAAGACAATTTTTGGCACACTCTTGAAGTTGTTGATAATATTGCTAAGACAACCGACAATTTATGGTTACGGTGGGCAGCATTATTACACGATATAGGTAAGGCCCCGACCAAAAGGTATGATAATAAGATAGGTTGGACCTTTCACGCACATGAATTTGTGGGTTCTAAAATGGTCTATAAATTATTTAAGAGATTGCATATGCCATTAAACGAAAAAATGAAATTTGTTCAGAAAATGGTACGAATGAGTTCAAGACCTATAATTCTTTCACAGGATAATGTAACGGATGCAGCAGTTAGAAGGTTAGTATTTGATGCGGGGGAGAATGTAGACGATCTTATGACCCTTTGCGAAGCAGATATTACCACAAAAAATCCTAAAAAACAGAATAAGTATAAGAACAATTTTAAAGTTGTAAGACAAAAAATCCTTGAAGTAGAAGAACGTGATCATTTAAGAAACTTTCAACCCCCAATAAGTGGTGAAGAAATTATGAAAACGTTTAATCTCAAACCCTCGAAAGAAATCGGCATCATCAAAGATTCAATTAAAGAGGCAATTCTTGAAGGTGAGATTCTAAATGAATATGAGCCGGCTTACAAATTTATGATCAAAAAGGGCAAAGAATTGGGGCTACATGAAAAGTAACTGGGCAAATTTTTGGGAAAGTTGATGGAAGCGCAGATAAGCACTTTAGTTTTAATCGAATTAGTTTTATTACTGCTCTTTATTATTTCTCATAAAAAGAATTATGCAAGTATTTGAATAAAAGAATAGTAATTTTGATTCGAATTTTAAGCTCCTATGCAAAAGAATTTTAGAAAAATTGCCAAAACTTCATTGGTACTGGTTTATATGGTAATCATAGCAGGAGCTGTCGTTCGTATGACAGGGAGCGGAATGGGTTGTCCGGATTGGCCAAAGTGTTTTGGTTATTATATACCCCCCACAGATATTTCTCAGTTACAATGGCAACCAGAGTTTACTTATAATGACGGACAGGTGATTATTCGGGAAGAGTCCCTATGGGTGGCCAAAGCAGATTTTACAACAGGGAGTAAATACAATAAAGTTAATTGGGAGCCATATCAAAGACATGACTATGCCGTTTTTAATGCCTTTCATACATGGGTCGAATTTATAAACCGTCTTTTTGGAGCACTGGCCGGAATTGCAACACTTTTTTTAGCCCTGGCATCAACTTCTTTTTGGCGAAAGGATAAAAAAGTTACCTTGATTTCCTGGCTTATTGTATTTGGAATGGGCTTTCAGGCATGGTTGGGGGCAACGGTTGTTTATTCCGTCCTTGAACCTGTTAAAATAACAATGCATATGGTTATGGCCCTTGTCATTGTAGCTTTACTGGTCTATCTCATTTATAAAACAGATTCTATTTCCCAAAATAGGAAATATGATAAAAAGGTAGCATTAATCTTATGGGTCGCATTAGGTCTTACCCTAATACAAATTATTTTAGGCACACAAGTAAGACAGTTCATAGACCATCAAATAGATTTATTTGGAGAAAACGCCAAAGATATTTGGCTCGTTAATCCCTCATTACAATTTTACATCCATCGTTCTTTTTCAATTTTGGTAGTATTAATTAATCTCTACCTAGCATATGCTATATCTCAAAAAAGCTTGGGATATTCAAAAATCCAATGGGTTCTAGGTCTTCTACTAATTGAAGTAATTACCGGGATTGTAATGTATTATTTCGATTTCCCGTTTGCAAGTCAACCACTGCATTTGATATTGGCAGCATTTCTATTTGGGATACAATTCTATTTAGTTTTGGAAGCCACTAAAGGAATAATAAGTCAGAAAACTTTGTAACTTTGCCCCTACTCATAAATTAGAGTTAATGATCTATAAAATCAGGATAATCCTGGATACTCAAGAAGACATCTTTAGGGATATTGAAATAGAACACCATGTGACATTGGAGGACTTTCACAATACCATTACTCAGGCCTTTGGTTTTTTAGGTAATGAGATGGCCTCTTTTTACACCTGTGATGAATTGTGGAACCAGGATGAAGAAATTCCTCTTTTTGACACCAGTGAAAATGGTTCCAATGTTCGCTTAATGAATGAGATTTCATTGGAGAATATTCTGACCGAACAAACTCCTAAGCTCATTTATGTATATGATTTTTTAAGTATGTGGACATTCTTTGTTGAATTGGCAGATGTAGTTGAAAAAGAAGATGGAAGGCCATATCCAAATGTCCTATTCAGCTTTGGTGAATTGCCGGAAGCTCCTCCGGAAAAGAAATTTGAATCGGACCCATCCTTTGATTTTGATGAACCTCTGGAAAACTATGATGATATGGATTTTGATGAAAATTGGAATTAAGCTACCTGGACTTTAATCAAAAACAGGCAGATCCTTATATCATCACTACCAAATCCGTACCCCACAAAAAACATTAAACAAACTAAAAGACTAATCCCCGATAAAGACTATGATCAATCTCTATGCTACCCAAATTGAAGGTGTATCAGTGCACCGTATAGGAAATAAAAGTAAAGCAGAACCACTATTTCTCTCTAAAAAACCATTTATGCCGGATGATGAAACTAATGGTTTATTAAAGGAATTCTTCTTAAAACCCTTTCGAGAAAAAGAGGAGAATTATTATCATCTTACCCATGAGATTGATGTTGAATTTAACGAAGTGTACAAGCTTGTTTCTGAAATTTTTGAAAAGCCAGAGCGGTCTCACGAAATATCGCTAAATCTGACCAAACATTTGTATGAGCAATCCAACCACCCACATATTAAAAGTGGAGAGGTTTATATTACTTATCTCACAGATATACTTCTCGACAATGAGAAAACAGATGCGATCGGAATCTTTAAAAGTGAAATAAAACAGGATTTTCTGCAATTCTCGGAAAATGGAACCAATCTGGATTTACTTGTCCAACAAGGAATTAATCTTAATAAACTGGATAAAGGCTGCCTGATATTTAACGTAAATAAGTCCGATGGTTACAAAGTATTGTCTGTTGACAGCAATAGATATGATACTAAATACTGGTTGGAGAGTTTTCTTGGAGTAGATGCCCTGGCAGATGATAATTTTTACACCAAAAACTATTTGAAATTCTGTCAAAATTTTGCTAAAGACGTCGTACTGCCTGCAGAGGACAAAAAACAGGAAGTTATGTTCATGAACAGGGCTGTAAACCATTTTGCAAAAAATGATGCTTTTGAAGAAAATAATTTCCTGAATGAGGTCATGGAGAACCCTGATTTGATCCCTGAATTTAAGCACTATAAAACAGAAAAAGGACCAAAATACAGCATTGAAGATGTTTCCAGTTTTGATATTGCGAATAAAGCTGTGTCCGACACCCGTAAAAAAATAAAAAATATCATTCAGCTCGACACCAATATTCAAATAAAAATGGATTTTATAAATCCTGAATCAGCAGAAAAATTTGTGGAAAAGGGTTGGGATGAGGAAAAGCAAATGTATTACTACCTGTTATATTTTAATAAAGAACAAAAATCATAATGCTTATTGAATTTTGATTTTCTTCTCAATAATTTGCTTCATACTCACGTCCTCGTAATTGCGCTTTACAAAATCAAGGGCCAGGTCCAATAATTGTCCCATGGTTTTGCACTTCTTAAAGTTAACATCTAATGTAAGTTCATAAATCTGCTTGCTTAACGCTTCAATATTTTCTGGTAGCGATATATTATCAGCTTTACAAATATTTACTAATCTGTTAATTCGATCTCCGGAACTGATAATTCTTTTGGCGACAATGGAGCGCTCTTCAATCTTATATTGATCAACAGAATCACGTTGTAATTTGTTCTGAACCATTTGAACCATTATGTAGTTCTCTTTAAAAAACTGGGGTCGGTAAACTTTGAGTTTACCCTCAAAACTCTGCTGATCAAAATCAATAGCCCTTATTTTATATACCACATGATCAAAATCGTGCATGGGTACAATTACATAATTATAAGATCTCATATCCCCCAAAAGCCTGATCATACATCGTTCATTAAATTTCACAAACTCCTTTGCAAGCTGAGCTTTTTCAGATTCTGAACAATTAGGTAACATATTTTTAATAAATACATCCCCGGGAATTCCGGCAATATGCTCCTCTATCAGGGTATCCTCATGTACCAGAAAATTTATGTGATAAGGGGATAACAGATGCTCTAATTCCAAGCCGTAAATACGGGATGCATCCGTTTTTTTTACGTAGAAATACAAAAAGTTATCGTTAAGAATATTCCTGACCTTGATACGAAAGGGTTTGGAATTACCAAAAGTGCAATAATCAACAGCATCAATATTCAAATATTGAAATATCCTATCACTGCCATCAGAATGTAAAATAGAGTATACCTGTTTCAGGCTTTGATCAATCTCAAGTCTTTCAGAATCCGAATAATAAGCTCTAACCCATAAAGTATCATTACCATCATCATCATACACCACAACTGAACCAGCGAAACGCAATAAGTCCTCATAAAAAATTGGTAAATCAATTTTTCGGTTATACTGGTCCAAATAAGCATCCAACTTAGGGCTTACTGGATAAGCAGGTTTTTTCTTCGACATTAATCGCTCTCCTGACATAAGTAAAATTATTTTTTAATTGCTTCTGTAACAAAATAACGATTTCTTCGTCAAGTATACTAGACACCACCTAAAAACTCCTTTTAATTTGGAAACAATTCTAACGGTTAACAATCTTACAAAGAAATTCGGATACCTTACGGCTGTTCAGGATCTGTCTTTTTCTATTGAAAAAGGCAACGTTTATGGTATTCTGGGACCCAATGGAAGTGGAAAATCAACCACCCTTGGAATTGTTTTGAATGTGGTCAATAGTACAAACGGAAGTTTTTCCTGGTTTGATGGAAATACTTCAACCCATGAAGCCTTAAAAAAGGTGGGAGCAATAATAGAGCGGCCCAACTTCTACCCTTATATGACCGCAATTCAAAATTTAAAATTGGTCTGTAAAATTAAAGAAGTCCCCGAAGAGAAAATAAAAGACAAATTGCAACTCGTCGGATTATGGGAAAGGAAAGACAGTAAGTTCAGGACATATTCCCTCGGGATGAAACAACGTCTTGCAATTGCTTCTGCTTTGTTAAATGATCCGGAAATTCTCATTTTAGATGAACCAACCAATGGTTTGGATCCTCAGGGCATTCATCAAATTCGGGAAATCATAAAAAAAATTGCTTCACAAGGCACGACTATTCTTTTAGCATCGCATTTATTAGACGAGGTTGAAAAAGTATGCAGTCATGTAGTCATTCTCAGAAAGGGTAAAAAACTTTATTCTGGTAGTGTGGACGGTATGTTAGCGAGTTTTGGATTCTTTGAATTAAAATCAGATAATAACGAATTATTGATAAATTTTCTGAAGGAGCATCCAAATTTTGGCGAAATCAAAACAGAGAACGGACTTACTACCGCCTTTCTAAAAAAGGAGATGAATGCCCGTGAATTAAATTATATGCTGTTTAAAGAAGGTATTGTCCTCTCACATTTGGTCAAAAGAAGAGAAAGCCTGGAAGAACAATTCCTGACACTTACAGAAAATTCACAAATATAAAATCTCCAAAACTAAATACTAATGAAAAGGTTATTGCAGATAGAATTTATAAAGCTTTGGAATAATAAGGCAAGTAGAGCACTTATCTTATCCTATTTTGTGCTTCTTACTTCCATTGCGCTTGTTGCAGCCATAAAGTTTGATATTGGACCGGTGAAATTTCATTTAGCAGAACAGGGAATATTTAATTTCCCTTATATCTGGCATTTCAACACATTTATTACTGCTTTTTTTAAACTTTTCTTGGCCATAGTCATAGTTTCTATGATGGCGAATGAATACAGCAACAAAACAATAAAACAGAACCTGATTGATGGACTTTCCAAAAAGGAATTCATTCTTTCAAAATTCCTTACGGTCATTTCATTTGCATTAATTTCGACAGTATTTGTATTTGTGGTGTCAATGATACTTGGGCTTATCTATTCAGATTATAATGAAATTTCCATTATTTTTTCAGATATGGAATTCCTCTTGGCATTTTTTATAAAACTCGTTGGATTCTTTTCATTTTGCCTGTTTCTTGGAATTCTTGTTAAGCGCTCCGCATTTGCATTAGGTTTTCTAATTTTATGGCAGGTTTTAGAAGGATTTGTACGGGGTATGATCCGATGGAAATTATTTGATGGTGAAACTACTGATGCTATCATGGGCTTTTTTCCATTAAACTCCATGTTTAATCTGATTAAAGAGCCTTTTTCAAGATTGAGCGCAGTACAAACAGTAGCAGATCAAATTGGTGAGGAACTTGCACTGGACTACCATGTTCAACTCTATGAAATACTTATTGTCATTGGTTGGACTGCCATTTTTGTCTATTTATCGTATGCATTACTAAAAAAGAGGGATTTATAGTATCTTGTGGTGTTTGGAAGAACACTATGAAAAAGATTGGGACATTATTGCTCTTTCTGATTCTTTGCCCCGTTTTTGTCTCTGGCCAGGGCGAAGCGTCTAATTGGTATTTTGGGAATGAAGCCGGGTTAAGGTTTAATAATGACGGCAGTGTCACCGCACTTAAAAATGGTAAACTAAATACCTTTGAAGGTTGTGCAGCCATTTCTGATACTTTCGGTAATCTACTTTTCTATACGGATGGGATTACCGTTTACGACCGCACGGATGAAATAATGGAAAATGGCGAAGGCCTGCTCGGGGACCCTACCAGCACCCAATCCGCACTTATCGTTCCTAAACCTGAGGACCCAAATCAATTCTACATATTTACTGTAGACACATCAATAGCGGAAATTGATCCCGATTTTGGATTTAATTATACCGTAGTTGATATTTCTCTGAACAACGGCAGTGGATCCGTAATTCAGAAAAATGTTAAATTACTCAAAGACAGTTCAGAAAAAATAACAGCCGTACTAAAGGATTGCTCAGATAATTCAGTATGGGTACTAACACTTGGCTCGACCAGAGGAGGTTCAGGCACATTAAACACCTATTACTCCTACGAAATAAATGCTGCAGGTGTGCTGAATGACCCCGTCAAAACAGCATTTGATAATTTAGCCATTACTGATCCAAGAGGTTATTTAAAATTTTCTTCAGACGGCACGAAAATAGCAAGTGCAAATGTTAGAGATGGGCTTTATCTATATAATTTTGATGCATCAACTGGAATACTCACCAATCAACAACAAATAACCATATCTGAACAAAACCAATTTCCCTATGGGGTGGAGTTTTCCCCAGAAGGAGATTATCTTTATGTGCATACTTCAAATGATAATCTTCAAGACTCAGGGCATAAATCCAACTTACTGCAATTTGACTTGAATGCCCCTGATATTGCTGCTTCGGAGGTAATACTAGATTCAAGGGCAATCTTTCGCGGGGCGTTGCAATTAGCAAATAATGGAAAAATATACCGAACGATAGCAAAGAGCTATAATCAGGGTACGCCATATTTAGGTGTAATCAATAATCCGGATGAAAAGGGAGCAGCTGCCAATTATGAACATAATGCTGTTTTTTTGGAAAGGAATGCTACCCAGGGGTTACCCCCTTTTATTCAGTCGTTTTTTGGTAAAATGCAATTGGTCCTAAACAATGATGGAACCAGAAGCAGTACCCTGTCAAGATGTTCAGGGGAAGCTTTTAGACTGGAAGCCGAAGAAATTCCGGGGGCAACTTATTCCTGGTTTAAAAATGGATTGCCAATTGTTGTCCCAACTGGTTATTATTTGGAAATAATAAATTCAGATAGTGATGATTCCGGGCGTTACAGTGTGGACATTATGCCCTCTAATCCTTCTGAATGTCCTATTCTTGGTGAGGCCCTGGTGAAAATACATACTGTTCCGGACCCCATAATTTCGCGAACCAAGTGTGATCTTGATGTTGCCAATTCAATGGATGGTATAACCACTATTAATTTGGAAAAAATCAATACTGATCCGGATATCCTTTTTTATTTCTATGAAAGTATATCAAACAGAGATAATGACATCAGAATTCCCAATACTACCGGGTACCAAAACACTTCCGCATTTAACCAAATGCTGTATTACAAAGCTGTCAATATTCTGGGATGCACATACTTAGGGGAATTACTGCTTGAAATATCCCCGGTCAGTATTGGGGCAAGTCCATATGGTCCATTTTACAGTTGCGATGAAATTTCGAAAGACGATATTCTATTAAGCAGCTTTGACCTTGAAGCTATTGCCGAAAAATATACAAATGAAGAAATTAGATTTTATGAAACGATTGAGGACGTGGCATTAGAAAAGAACGAAGTAAACAATCTCTACATTTCCGAAACATCGACTATCTACGGTTTACGGGAAAGTTCCGGACAGTGTTTGGGCGTGGATGTTATAGAATTAGTGGTTACTGAATCTCCCAAATTATTCTTAACAGAGAAATATACAATATGTGAGGGCAAGGAGCTTTTTATAAATGGCCCGGAAGGTTTTAGTACTTACCGATGGTCACAGCAAATAAACAACCGGGAAGAACTTATATCCGAAAAGCCGGGGGTTAACATAACAGAAGCTGGGGATTATATTCTTGAAACAACTTTCATTTATGAGATAGGAGGTTCGGAAGTACGCTGTGAAAATAGTACGAAATTCACCGTAATTTCTTCGGGCAAACCCATAATTCAGAATATCAATATTACTGATTTTTCGAATAATAATTCCGTGGAGATTGAGGTGGAAGGAGAAGGTATTTATGAATATTCACTTGACGGAATTACCTATCAAACAGAGAATATTTTTAACAATATTGAGCCGGGTTTTTTAACCCTGACAATAAGGGATACTAATGGTTGTGGAGAAGTGGCAAAAGATATATCTGTTATGGGCTATCCCAAATTTTTCACTCCAAACGGAGATGGAGTAAATGACTACTGGCAAATTACAGGAATAAATGAACAGTTTCAACCTAATGCCTTGATCGCTATTTTTGATCGTTATGGAAAATTTGTTACACAAATCAATCCCGAAGAACAAGGTTGGAACGGCACATCAAGTTCTAACATACTGCCTGCCTCTGATTATTGGTTTAAGCTAAGATTGCAGGATGGCAGAGAAATTAAGGGTCACTTTACCCTAAAAAGGTAAATAGAAAGTAATTAAAAATTGTTGTGAACTTGGATATAGAAAATACAAATTGGGAATAGACAAGAAATATACCGTCTTTTATTTATTACTATGCTGGTCATTTTATTTATCGGCACAGGTATGTAATTCTCCTGTGTTGACATATCCCTTGAACAACGCCACTAATATTCCTGTCAATTCCACCATTACCTGGAATACTGTAGTAGGCGTTCCTGGTTATATTATATCTATAGGAACAACTCCGGGTGGAGTGGATATTGTAAATCGAAGGAATGTTGGAAATACCGATTCTTACACACCACCTTTAGGTTTCCCTGAGAATACTCAGATATATGTGACCATATCACTTTTCTTTTTTGACCCCGCGATTGCCGATGTGGTATGCCCAAGCTCAACTTTTCGGACTGAGAATGTTACTAATCCTCCAGCCTGTACCATAATGTCAAACCCTGTTAATGGAGCTATAAATGTAAATGTTGCCTCAAATATTTCATGGAATTATTCGCCTACAGCAACTAGCTATCGAATCTCTGTGAGTACCGTCTCTGGCACGGGTAATATTGTAAATAATGAGATCGTCGGTAATGTTTTGTCTTATAGTCCAATTCTCGACCTGCCACCAAGTACACTGATATTTGTTCAAATTACCCCTTTTAATGAAAATGGGGATCTTTCACCCTGTCCGGAACAAAGTTTTACTACCGGTGCTGTAGCAAGCCTTCCGGGATGCACATCACTAGTTAACCCTTTGAATGGCGAAATTAATGTACCGCTTACCCCTTTGATAGAATGGACAGCCGTGGCAGGAGCTGCCGGATATAGAGTGACCATAGGAAGTTCCCCTTTTTCAGCGGAAGTACTGGACAATACTGTATTTACATCGAATTCAACCTTTGTGATAGATTTTGCACCAAATCGTACTTTCTTTGTAACCATTATCCCATTTAATGCAGCTGGGGATGCTATTGGTTGCACTCAAGAATCTTTCTCCACGATAATCGGTTGCGGTCCCTATTTTGATTCAGTTACAGGAGAACTTATCACCATAAATCCTGAAATATCTTTTCCCGACACTATTTCCTTTTGTCAGGACGAACTGCCATTTTTAGTATCCTCAACAGATACAGCAGATGGCTTCAGGTGGTTTCAGATAGATCAATTTGGGAATGAAACCCTGATCTCAGATACTTCTGAAGTAGCCCTCATGGAGGCAGGTGAGTACCGTTATGAAGCCTATAATACTGTTTTGCAGGCAAGTGGCACCTTTGAATGTCCCACATCTAAATTTTTTAATGTGGTATCTTCGGAAATAGCAACGATTAATTCTGTAAATATAACCGACCAAGGAGAGGAGATAAGAATTACGATAGATGCAAGTGGTATTGGCGACTACGAATATGCACTAAACGATATAAACGGACCATATCAGGATAGTAATGTTTTTAATACTGTTTCCGTTGGTTCATATACCGTATATGTGAAGGATAAAAACGGTTGCGGAATTGCTCAGGAACGAGTAGAACAGGATTTAACGCTGGAAGGATTTCCTAAATTCTTTACACCCAACGGTGACGGGGTTAATGACTTCTGGCAGTTTATTCCAACGCTTATGACAGGTGAAATAAATATAGACATAATACATATTTTTGATCGGTATGGAAGACTTCTGGCGCAAATAGAACCAAACTCTAACGGCTGGGATGGAAATTTTAATGGCAGACCCTTGCCTTCTAATGATTATTGGTTCCGGGCAATTTCTGACAGCAGCGGTCAAATTCAAGGACATTTTGCATTAAAAAGATAATGGTAATGAAAAATGTTCCGATTGATAGTTTTTATCAAATGAAAAAGTTAGTACTAAGTATATTATTCATAGGTCATGCAGCATTGGCCATGGGACAGGTTTGCCCCAATATAACCAGTCCTTCCAATGGCTCTTTGTCAGTACCCGTAAATACGACTATAACATGGCCTTCTGTCCCGGGCTCAGTAGGATATTTGATATCACTGGGAACCGGCCCTGACTTACCTGAACGCGTGAATATTCTGAATGGTCGTTCAGCTGGCCAGACTAATAGCTATACCCCGGAAGTTGGGCTCCCCGAAAACACTCTAATTTATGTAACTATAAGCATATTTTTCCCTAATCAACAACTTGTAATTTGTGGTAGTGAATCATTTACAACTGAAGAGGTAACCACCCCACCACCCTGTACCTCATTAGAGGAACCTTTAAATAACGAGGGAAATGTATCCGTTAAGACCGAAATCCGATGGGCCTATGCTCCGACTGCAACAGGCTATAGATTATCTATTGGCACTTCGGCCGGAGCTACCGATTTACTGAATAATTTAGATGTGGGGAATGTATTAACCTTTAATCCTTTGGATGATTTTCCACAAGAGAGTACTGTTTTTGTAACCATTACCCCATATAATGAAAATGGGGATGCCGGATCTTGCACAGAAGAAAGTTTTACAACAGGGAATACTGTTGTTGATTGTAATGCCTATTTTGATTCTGTAAGTGGCGAAATTGTCCCAAGAAAACCAGAAACCAATTTTCCAGGTCAGATCGGAATCTGTAAAAATGAAATCCCGACTCTGATTAAAAGCGATGATACCGCGGATGGTTTTAGATGGTTTAAAATCAATGAAGACGGTACTGAGTCTTTACTTTCTTCATCCTCAGAAGTCTCACTTTCTGAGGTAGGGCCTTATCGCTACGAGGCATATAATTTAGTTGTTCAGGGAGGGGAAACATTTGAGTGCAGTACATTTAAGGATTTTAATGTAGTATTATCTGAAATAGCGCAGATTACTTCGGTTAGCACCTCGCAGGAAGTAGATGGAAGACAAATTCAGATTGAAGTCAGCGGACTTGGAGATTATGAGTACGCACTGGACAATATTGAGGGTCCATTTCAGGATAGAGCCATCTTTAACGGGATTACTGAAGGCACCCATACTATTTATGTCAACGATAAGAATGGTTGCGGAATTGCAGAGCGGATCATTGAAAGGGAATTGCGCCCTGATGATTTTCCAAAGTTTTTCACTCCCAACGGGGATGGCATAAACGACTTTTGGCAATATATTGCCCCTCGTGAAAGCAATGAAATTCAGCTTTCCTATATTCAGGTTTTTGATAGGTACGGGATGTTATTAACCCAGATTTTGCCTACTTCAAAGGGATGGGATGGCACATTTAACGGACAGCCACTACCGGCGTCCAGTTATTGGTTTAAGGCAAGGGATAACTTAAATAACGAAATCATGGGATTTTTTGCCTTAAAAAGGTAAAACACAGATAACAAATATTCTTCCAATAATAATATTCACCCTTTTGTAACTTTGTTAAATGAAATTTAAGGTAGTATCGGAATTTGATCCAACAGGAGACCAGCCTGAAGCAATTAAACAGCTGACAGAAGGTATAGAATCTGGTGAACGTTATCAAACATTATTGGGAGTTACCGGATCCGGTAAAACGTTTACTGTGGCCAAGGTAATTGAAGAAGTACAGCGGCCAACACTGGTTTTGGCACATAATAAAACATTAGCAGCCCAACTTTATTCTGAATTCAAACAGTTTTTTCCTGAAAATGCCGTAGAATATTTTGTCTCCTATTATGATTACTATCAACCTGAAGCTTATATTCCTACCTCGGGATTATATATTGAAAAAGATCTTTCGATAAATGAGGACATAGAGAAACTGCGACTAAGTGCTACATCGTCTCTATTATCCGGAAGAAGAGATGTTATTGTAGTGGCTTCAGTTTCCTGTTTATACGGTATCGGGAACCCGGTGGAGTTTCAAAAAAATGTAATCTCAGTGCAGAAAGATCAGGTTATTTCCCGAACGAAATTCCTTCATCAACTTGTACAAAGTCTTTATTCAAGAACGACAGCAGATTTCCGAAATGGGAATTTCAGAGTAAAAGGGGATGTCGTAGATGTATTTCCAAGCTATGCCGATCACGCCTACAGAATCCATTTCTTCGGGGATGAGATAGAAGAAATTGAAGCATTTGATCCTTATAAGAATAAGGCATTGGAGCGCTATGAAAACCTAAACATATATCCTGCAAATATGTTTGTTACCTCTCCAGACATCCTTCAGGGGGCCATACATCAGATACAGGAAGATCTTGTAAATCAGGTAGAATACTTTAGAAGTATTTCTAAACCTCTTGAAGCCAAACGACTGGAAGAGCGGACCAATTTTGATTTGGAAATGATTCGTGAATTAGGTTACTGCTCAGGTATCGAAAATTATTCGAGGTATCTGGATGGTCGTGAACCCGGTACCAGGCCATTCTGTTTGCTGGACTACTTCCCGGATGACTACTTAATGGTTGTTGACGAAAGTCATGTTACTATACCTCAGGTGCATGCAATGTATGGTGGTGACAGGTCTAGAAAAGAAAATCTTGTGGAGTATGGATTTCGCTTACCGGCTGCAATGGACAACCGTCCTTTAAAATTTGAAGAATTTGAAGCCCTTCAGAATCAGGTAATCTATGCTAGTGCTACCCCCGCAGATTACGAATTGCAGAACAGTCAGGGTGTTTTTGTGGAACAAGTAATACGACCTACAGGTCTTTTAGATCCGGAAATAGATATCCGGCCAAGTTTAAATCAAATTGATGATCTGGTAGAGGAAATACAACAACGGGTAGAATTAGACGAACGCACCCTTGTAACCACTCTTACCAAAAGAATGGCGGAGGAGCTCGCTAAATACCTTACAAGGATCAATGTTCGGTGTAGATATATACATAGTGACGTGGACACTTTGGAAAGGGTTGAAATAATGCAGGATTTACGAAAAGGTATATTTGACGTCTTAATTGGAGTTAATTTATTAAGAGAAGGGTTGGACTTGCCAGAGGTATCTCTTGTGGCTATATTGGACGCAGACAAAGAAGGATTTCTGAGAAGTAACCGCTCATTAACTCAAACTGTAGGAAGAGCAGCTCGTCATTTAAACGGTAAAGCAATAATGTACGCCGACAGAATTACAGCAAGCATGCAAAAAACAATTGATGAGACGAATTACCGAAGGGAAAAACAAACAGCGTATAATATTTCAAATAATATTATTCCCAAGGCACTTAACAAAAGTCTGGACAATGCACTAGCCAAAAATTCTGTTTCCACCTACCACTTTATCAAAGAAGAAATTAGAGCTGCCGAACCTGACTTACAATATATTACGAAAGAGCAAAGGGAAAAGCTTATCCGCGACAAGAGAAAAGCAATGGAAAAAGCAGCAAAGGAATTAGATTTTATGCATGCTGCAAAACTCAGAGATGAAATAAAAATGCTGCAGTACCAGAGCTAAAAAAGAGCGCCCTGAATAAACAAGACGCTCTTCCTAACCAACTAAAACAAACCAACCATTATGAATGCTCTTAAAAGGGCACCACATAGTAATTCTTATACCTATTTCCCAATCTCAATTAATCTTTTGGGTTTAGGTAGCGCTTCTTCTTTCTTAGGTAGGGTGAATCTTAAAATCCCGTTTTCGTAGGAAGCTTTAATACCCTCCTCACTAACTGTTTCTGGAAGCGTAAACGATCTTTTAAATGAAGAATAAGTAAATTCTTTCCGAGTGTATCTCGCGTCTTTAACTTCTTCTTCTTTTTTCGTTTCACTGGTAATTGTCAAAACCTGCTCATCAATCTCGATATTGAAATCTTCTTTTTTTCTTCCGGGAACTGATAACTCCAATTCAAAACTTGTTTCATTCTCCTGAATGTTTACCGGAGGAAATGTGTCCTTGTATACTGTAGGAAATGTGTCCTTATAATTTTCCAATCCACCAAACCAATCTGGTTTAAGGATTTCATTCATTAGGGCTGGAAAAACCAAATTATTTCTTTTAACTATACTCATGGTGTTATATTTTTAATTAAACTTATATACCTGCCTAAGAATAGACAAATCATATACCAAGCTTAATTAACTGCCTTTTTGGCTTATTAATAGGCTCTCTTAGTGCCATTATGGCGCAATTACTTAATCATAAAGGAACATCCTTTAGTCGCTATAATGATTTTTGAAAACCATGGATTAGCTACTCAGAAGAAAGAGTTTAATGGAATATTGATGCTTGAAATTAGTTGTAATGTGCTTTAAAAATATTAATAAGCACCTCAGGGGGTATTATCATATCAGGATAATCGTGCATAACAGTAAGAACCTGTTCTATAGCGGATGGAGGTAGACCCATACCCAATCCAATATTGTGTAATTTACTAATTTCAATTTTATTTCGTTCCTGGTCAATATTCATTAGGAGCACGAGTCTATGGAATTGCAGAATACGATCGGCCTGTGTTTTAGGTACTATTATTTTTACCTGTTTGTCGAGCAGAGAATCAAATATTTCCTTATTAATACCTAAACTAACGGCAACACCGAATAGGAAATTATATTCAGTATCTTTTAAAGCATGATCGGCCTTTGCAAAAGCAATCATTTCGGATAAGATGCTAAGTTTTTCTTTATAAGTACTCATTGCCATATTTGTTAATCCTTCCCTTAATTTACTCATATGTATAACATCAAAACGCCTAATTTCGTATAAAAAATAGCCCAAAATGACCTAAAAACGCCAATAGCTTGGTTTATTTATAATAACTTGCATAAAATGCTTGATATGACCAATAATGATATATTAAAAAAACTTCGGGTGGCATTAATGCTTCGGGATGATGAAATTGTTGAAATTCTTGAATTAGTTGATTTTAGAATTTCAAAAAGTGAAATCGGTGCCTTTTGCCGAAAAGAAGGGCATCCTAAATACCGCGAATGCGGCGATCAGGTATTACGTAATTTCCTCAATGGTTTAGTCATTCATTTAAGAGGCACAAAAGAAAATCCAAAAATCCCAAAAGAAGTATTAAAGCAAACTAAATCCCCGGTAAGTAGTCCTGCAAGGAAATACGAAAAACCAAAGAAAAAGCCGGATCTTAGTTATGTCAAATACAAAAACAAAAAAAAGTCCTGAATTTCTTCAGGACTTTTTTTCACTTAACTTCATTATGCTTTAATGCGCACAGGCAGTCTATACATTCTTCCTACTACTACTTCTTCCAATTGAACTTTTTTGTAATTAAGTTTGCCTTTGACAAATGATTCCAAATCTGAATCCCCTGTATCTACAGAAATGACAACAATTTCCGCTTCACTATTTACAGTAAAAAGGACTTCAGCTGTCAATTCATAATTGTCAACTACTAATTGGTTTTCTTTTAAAATTTCCCCGATTTGGGTCGCCAGACTTTTTTGAGGATCTTTTGTGTCCGAGTCATTTGCAAAAATACTTCCTGATACAAGCAGCGTTGCAGCCACTAAAATTAAACTGAATTTTCTCATGATTTGTTTGTTTAATGATTAATGATTAATTGAGGAATATGCATTAATAGACGGCCCCAGATTAAATATGTTACAGTTATTAAACTTTTTTAACATTATTTTAATAAAGAATTTTCATTTCAATTAAAGAATTATTCCCAAATAAAAAAGGGCAATGTTTATAACATCGCCCTTAATTATAGAATCTTAGTTAACCTATATATCCGCTAAAACTTCTTTTACTTTATCTGCGGCTTCCTGGAATTGAACAGCTGAATGTACGGCCAATCCGGAATTATCAATTATCTCCTTGGCCAATTCGGCATTAGTGCCTTGCAATCTAACAATAATAGGAATTTTAATAGCATCTCCCATATTTTTATATGCATCTACTACCCCCTGTGCTACCCGGTCGCATCTTACGATACCACCAAAAATATTTATAAGGATAGCCTTGACTGCAGTATCTTTTAATATAATACGAAAAGCTTCTTCTACCCTTTTTGCATCAGCAGTACCACCAACATCCAGAAAATTAGCCGGTTCACCACCAGCCATTTTGATCAGATCCATTGTAGCCATTGCCAATCCAGCTCCATTAACCATACATCCGACGTTTCCATCAAGATCCACGTAATTCAATCCTACAGCACGTGCTTCTACTTCAATAGGGCTTTCTTCACGTAAATCCCTCATTTCAGAATATTGCTTTCTTCTGTAAAGTGAATTATCATCTATAGAAACCTTGGCATCAACAGCCATTATTAAATTATCTGAAGTCTTCAATACCGGATTTATTTCAAACAAATTCGAATCACTTTGATCATAGGCCTTGTAAAGTGCAGTTACAAATTTGGTCATTTCTTTAAAAGCAATTCCGGATAAACCCAGATTGAAAGCAATTTTTCTGGCCTGGAATGGCAATAATCCCACCGCCGGATCAATTTCCTCTGTAAAAATAAGATGTGGGGTTTTATCCGCTACTTCTTCAATATCCATACCCCCTTCTGTTGAGTACATTATCATATTTCTTCCACTAGCCCTATTCAGTAAAACAGACATATAAAACTCACTGGTTTCACTTTCTCCCGGATAATAGACATCTTCCGCGATCAATACCTGATGCACTTTTTTACCCTCTGCTGAAGTTTGAGGAGTAATCAAATTCATTCCTATAATATTACCTGCTATCTCCTCTACTTCTGTTAAATTTTTAGCCAGCTTTACGCCTCCTCCTTTACCTCTTCCTCCTGCATGCACTT
The DNA here is from genome assembly GCF_947490415.1 of uncultured Eudoraea sp. Taxonomy (GTDB): domain Bacteria; phylum Bacteroidota; class Bacteroidia; order Flavobacteriales; family Flavobacteriaceae; genus Eudoraea. Next base: position 416,040 of record NZ_CANLGX010000002.1, on the reverse strand, counting down.
GTGCTTTTATCACAAACCATTTAGTTCCGGTCTCCTGTGTAAGTTGTTTTGCTGCATCTACGGCTTCCTGCGGATTGTGGGCGACAAGACCCCGTTGGATTCGTACTCCAAAACTTGCTAAAATTTCTTTTCCCTGGTATTCGTGAAGATTCATATTAAAATTTGTGTTCGTTAAGAAGCAAAAATAGGAAACGGACTGCATTTACCCTAATAAAACGATAAATAGGGTTTAATCTTTTTAAGAATCCACAAACTTTGGAATTGGTTTGTTTTAAAAGGAAAACAAACAGACGAACAATCAGTATTTATTCCTAAATCTTAAAAGCTTTAAAATCTAATGGATCAAAATTTCTGAAATGACCATTCAATTCTATAAGTACCTTAGTTCTATTAACTTCATTTAGAACCTGAATGGTTGTCAATAAATGATTTAATATAAATTGTAAACGTTCCTTTTCACTTGCTAACTGTAATAGCTGGTATTCCTGTTCAAATGAAAGGCCCATTTTGTGGGCAAGGGTATAGCTATTAAACATTTCTATTTCAATGGGTGCAAAAGGAACTTCCATTAGTTGATATAACTCTTTAAGTTTCTGAAATACTTCTTGTTTCGCAGATAATTCACTATCATTAATATTATCTATGAATTGTACCTCACCACCCGCATATAACCTATTTTCCAGAGTGTTATCAAAGGTAATCACTCTAAATATCTGTCTCGCAACACATACTACATCCATAGCCCCACTCTCATAGGTATTTACAACTTCCATCAACTGAACCTCCGTTCCATAAGCAATATTGTCATTTATATACACCGGTATGCCAAAAGTAATAGCCTCTCTCCGACAATCCTGGATTAGTTGTTTATACCTTTCTTCAAAAATGTGTAAAGGCACCTTTTCACCGGGAAAGAAAACAGATTGCAAAGGAAAAAAAGGGAGTTTCATAGTAAATATTTTTTCTAAAAATACAAAGTGAACTACATAGTCGCAAATGGCACATTAATTTAGATTGTTATATTTGTAACTATTTGTTTTATTTATAATTATTCTGCGTTTTATTTTGCGTAACATCTCCAAGTATTTTAGTTTTGTTTAAAAGTTAGGTTAAAGATGAAGTATACCGATCTATTAAACATTACAAAAGAATTCGGAAATCCTGTATATGTTTACGACGCTGGAAAGATAAAATCTCAGTTCAACAGGCTGACCAACGCCTTTAAAACGGTTAAAAATTTAAAATTAAATTACGCGGCCAAAGCACTTTCTAATCTTACCATTCTGAGGTTAATGAATGACCTTGGAAGTGGTTTAGACACCGTATCAATACAAGAAGTAAAACTAGGTCTACTTGCTGGTTTTAAACCTGAATCAATCATTTTTACACCCAACGGCGTCTCTTTAGAAGAAATAGAAGAAGCTGCAGCTTTAGGTGTGCGAATAAACATTGACAATCTTTCTATCCTGGAGCAATTTGGGAGCACACACCCCGATATACCTGTATGTATTAGAATAAACCCACATGTAATGGCTGGTGGCAATTCGAATATATCCGTAGGCCACATTGATTCAAAATTTGGCGTTAGCATCCATCAAATTCCTCATTTATTGAGGATTGTTGAATTAACCAAAATGAAAATTAATGGCATACATATGCATACCGGGAGTGACATTTTGGATATTGATGTGTTTTTATATGCCTCTGAAATTCTCTTTGAAACTGCCAAAAATTTTAGAGAACTGGAGTTTATAGATTTCGGAAGTGGATTTAAAGTTCCCTATAAAGATGGAGATATAGAGACCAATATTGAGGAATTGGGCGAAAAATTAAGTAGCAGGTTCAATGAGTTTTGTGAAGAGTATGGAAAAGACCTGACTTTGGCATTTGAACCAGGAAAATTTCTTGTAAGTGAAGCCGGTTACTTTCTTGCAAAAGTAAATGTTGTAAAACAAACTACTTCTACTGTTTTTGCCAGTGTAGATTCGGGCTTTAACCATTTAATTCGGCCCATGTTATATGGTGCCAATCATCAAATTTTTAACATCTCTAATCCGGAAGGAAGGGAACGCTATTATTCCGTAGTTGGTTATATCTGTGAAACCGATACTTTTGCAAATAACAGGAGAATCAATGAAATTTCTGAAGGTGATATCCTATGTTTTAAAAATGCAGGGGCTTATTGCTTTACTATGGCCAGTAATTATAATTCCAGATACAGGCCGGCCGAAGTCCTATGGTACGAGGGTAAATCTGTACTTATACGGGAAAGAGAATCATTTGATGATCTCATCAGAAACCAAATTGATGTAAAAGATTTGTTCGCCGCGAAGAATCAAAAAGCCTCGATAAAATAAAGCAGCTAAATTTTCGTTAGTTTTGGTACAGTAATTGGACTGATAACTCAAATCAAATCTTATGAAAATTAAGGCCCCGGCAATTTCTAAAACTACACTTGTAGTCATTCTCGGTTTTTTAACCTTTACGTCAAATGCTCAGGAAGTTAATTGGCTTAGCTGGAATGAAGCTACAGCCCTGGCGGCAACAGACAAGAATCCAAAGAAAATATTTATTGACGTCTATACCGATTGGTGCGGCTGGTGTAAAAAAATGGATAAGGATACTTTTCAAAATGCGGAAGTGGCAGAATATATGACCAATAACTTTTATATGGTTAAAATGGATGGAGAAGGGAAAGAACCTATTGATTTTAAAGGCAAGACTTATAAATATGTTCCATCAGGTAAAAGAGGCTACCACGAGTTAGCTGCGGCATTGTTGCAAGGTCGTTTGAGCTACCCGACTGTTGTATTTATGGATGAGCAACTTAATATGCTCTCTCCTGTTCCCGGATATCAAAAACCAGATCCCTTTTTAAATATTGCCCGATACTTTGGAGATAATATCTACCTGGAAAAAGACTGGAAAACCTATAGTGGTAATGTGAAATAGATTACCTGCTGTAGTTGGGAGATTCCTTGGTAATTGTTACATCATGAGGATGGCCTTCATTAATACCGCTGGCAGTAATCTTAATAAATCTTCCTATTTCTTTTAAAGTGGCAATATCTTTGGAACCGCAATAACCCATACCAGCCCTGAGACCGCCAACAAATTGATGTATACTTTCATATAGCTCTCCTTTATAAGGAACACGACCTACAATGCCTTCAGGAACCAATTTATTAATATCATCTTCCACGTCCTGGAAATAACGGTCCTTACTTCCCTCCTTCATGGCCTCCACAGATCCCATTCCTCTGTAGGACTTAAATTTTCGACCTTCGTAGATTATTGTCTCTCCCGGAGATTCTTTTGTTCCAGCTAATAAAGATCCCAGCATAACGCAATCTGCTCCTGCCGCAATGGCTTTTGGGATATCTCCCGTATAACGTATTCCACCATCGGCAATAACAGGAATCCCACTGCCCTTAATAGCTGCAGCAACCTCCAATACCGCTGAGAATTGCGGAAATCCGACACCAGCCACTACTCTTGTCGTGCAAATTGACCCAGGTCCTATCCCCACTTTAACCGCATCAGCTCCGGCCTCTACCAGATATTTTGCGGCAGCTGCTGTGGCAATATTACCTACTATAACATCCAGCTCCGGGAATTTTTTCTTTACTTCCTTAAGTACATTAACTACACCCTTTGTATGGCCGTGGGCTGTATCTATAACAACCGCATCAACGCCGGCTGCAACCAAGGCCTCTGTCCTTTTCAAGGCATCGGGAGTTACACCTATAGCCGCTGCCACTCTTAGCCTTCCATATTGATCTTTATTTGATATTGGTTTTTGGGTTAGTTTTGTAATATCTCGGAATGTGATAAGTCCAACAAGTTTATTTGTACTATCTACAACCGGAAGTTTTTCAATTTTATTGGTCTGAAGGATACCCTCTGCCTGCTCCAGGGAAGTCCCTTCTGCGACTGTGATAAGATTGGATTTTGTCATTACCTCAGAAATAGGACGGCTATTGTCCTTTTCAAACCTAAGGTCTCTATTGGTTACAATACCGATAAGTTTTTGATTTTCATCAACAATAGGTATGCCCCCTATACTATGTTCCCGCATATTTGCTTTGGCGTCGCCGACCAATGCATCAAGATGTAATGTCACCGGATCCAAAATCATCCCGCTTTCAGCTCTTTTTACTTTTCGCACCTTTATTGCCTGCTGCTCAATTGACATATTCTTATGTAATACCCCAATACCTCCTTCCCTGGCCATAGCAATGGCCATTTGTGATTCGGTAACTGTATCCATAGCCGCCGAAACAATAGGAATATTTATAGTAATGTTCTTGGTAAACTTTGTCTGAATACTTACTTCTCTGGGGAGAATTTCGGAATAAGCAGGTACTAAAAGGACGTCATCGTATGTGAGGCCTTCTCCGAGAATTTTTTTAAGGTGAGCTTCCATGGCAATTAAGGATTAATTGCGTGCAAATATACACTTTTTTACCAGAAGATTTTTTTGGAAAAAATCATTTTAGCTGCAGACCTTTTTTCTTTGTAAGATGCAACCCTCTCAAAATGAAAATATTGAATAAATTTATTTTTATTTAATCTAAATAAGCTTTTTTATTTTAAATTTAGTTGCTAATTTTGACATCTACATTTAACACTATTTATAATTAGTCTAAATTAAATGAAGTCTTTTCTTGCCTTTCTCTTAACCGGTTTTGCTTTGAATTTTTCCTATGGACAATCAACCCGCCTTATTACTAAAGCCCAGGATTCCAACCTTATAAAACTGGAGGAAGTAGTATTATCTGCCAATGTCATCCTGGGAAGCAAATTCCAGGCGAAGAACAGAACTGGTTCTGCCTACTATGCCGCACAACCTGAATTACTTAAGTATAACTATACGGATATTAATCGGGTATTGCGATCTGTACCTGGAGTAACCCTTGTTGAAGAAGACGGTTTTGGCTTACGTCCAAATATTAGTTTAAGGGGTACTTCTCCGGAAAGGAGTGCAAAAATAACTTTGATGGAAGATGGTGTACTAATTGCTCCTGCACCGTACAGTGCTCCGGCTGCTTATTATTTCCCATCAGTTGCCCGGATGCAGGCCGTAGAAATTCTTAAGGGAAGTAGCCAGGTTCAATACGGCCCCTTTACTACCGGTGGGGCCATAAATATGATTTCTTCAACAATTCCCAATACTTTTCAAGCCTCACTGCTGGCCAGTTATGGTAGTTATAACAGCGGAGAACTACATGTAAAATTAGGGGATTACAAAAAGCATTTTGGATATAGCATTGAATATTTAAACTTTAATTCTGATGGTTTCAAAGATCTGGATAATGGCGGAAATACAGGTTTTGATAAAAATGATCTTGTTGCAAAATTTAGATTAAATTCTGCCCCCGAAGCCAATGTAAAGCATATTCTGGACATGAAATTCCAATATTCTGATGAGGAGTCCAATGAAACTTATATTGGTCTTACAGATAATGATTTTGAAAATACGCCATTTAGGAGATATGCCGGGTCTCAGGAAGATGAAATGGTCAATGATCATATTCAGGTGTCGACCACCTATGCGTTGGATTTCAGCGATTATTTCCATATCACTACTACAGCCTATTACAATGGATTTAGCCGAAACTGGTATAAACTAGACGCCGTAACACTGAATGGAGACCGCAAGGGTATTGCAAATATTCTTGAAAACCCCATAACTAATCAGGAATATTACAACGTTATCTCCGGTAATCAGGATGCGGGAGCCGATGCCTTATTAGTAAAAGCCAATAACAGAAAATATGTTTCCCAAGGTATTCAGACGAAGTTTGACTACCATTGGAGTGGTGATAATACTTTTCATGATCTGGAATTGGGCGCTCGTTTTCATTATGACCAAGAAGACAGATTTCAATGGGTTGATGGCTATGGGATTAACAATGGTATTATGAACCTAACTACCGCGGGAACCCCAGGTACTGATGCCAATCGGATTAGCGATGCTAATGCCTTCTCCAGTTATTTGTTATATAAACTTAAATACAGAAACCTTACCATTACCCCAGGATTAAGGTATGAGTCTATTTCCTTGGGACGAAAAGACTATGGTAAGAATGATGTCTCACGTGAAGGCATTGACCTCTCTACCCGTGAAAACCAGGTCAACGTCTGGATTCCAGGAATGGGTTTGAATTATAATTTCAACCGGATATCTATTTTTGGTGGTATTCACAAAGGGTTTTCACCTCCAACAAGCAAAGAAGGTGAACAGCCGGAAGAAAGTGTCAATTATGAACTAGGATCCCGGTTTACACTGGGAAACTTTTCAGGGGAACTTGTAGGGTTTTTTAATGACTATAGCAATCTTTTAGGAAGTGACCTGGCTGCTACAGGAGGTACTGGTAGTTTGGAACAGTTCAATGCCGGAGAAGTAAATGTGACAGGGTTAGAAGTCTTATTAAATTACAATGCCTTAAATAACCACAAAAAGCTAAGGCTTCCCATAACTGTTGCTTATACTCTCACTAATGCAGAATTCAGAAGCAGTTTTGATAGTCCCAATGATATCTGGGGAGAAGTTACTAAGGGTGATGAAATGCCTTATATCCCCAAACATCAGTTTAATGTCTTGATTTCTTTGGAGCACCCTTCCTATGAATTAAATCTCAGCGGAAGATACAATGGCGCCTTTAGAACCAAAGCCGGAAGTGGCAGTATTCCTGCCAATGAATTAGTACCATCTAGTTTTGTAGTAGATTTTTCAGCAAAGTATCATCTTAATGATCATTTCAGTATTAATGGAAGAATCATTAATCTATTGGATGAGACATATGCTGTATCCCGCGTTCCTGCAGGTTTGCGCCCCGGCCATCCTTTTGGAGCTTTTATTGGGATCTTCTTGAGATATTAAATAAGGGTTTATAAAGAGAGTTATACTAGCAATAGGCAATTCTTGTGCACACCTTTATTGATAGTTGGAAAACAGCTCGGAGGCCTTATTATGTGCTGCTTCGAAAACCATCCATTGGACTCCGGTATCTACTTTGTTTTCGGTAAAATAAGACAACATTTTTTCAGTTGGCATATTTCCGGTTAATTCATCTTTTGCCATTGGACAACCCCCAAACCCCTGTATTGCGCCATCAAACCTTCGACAACCTGCTTTATATGCAGCATTTACTTTTTCATACCATCTGCCTGGTGTTGTATGCAAATGGGCTCCAAATTCAACATTGGGGTATTTAGGAATTAAATGTGAAAATAAATAGTTAATATCCTCAGGGGTAGAGGTCCCAACCGTATCAGACAAAGAAAGTATCCGAGCTCCCATAGTTGCCAATTTTTCTGCCCATTCTCCAACAACTTCTACACTCCATGGATCACCATATGGATTCCCGAATCCCATGGAGAGATAAGTAACTACTTCTTTGTTAGTTGCATTGGCTATTTCAAGAATCTCACTCAGAACATCTATGGATTGTGCAATGGTTTTATGCGTGTTCCGCATTTGAAAGTTTTCAGAAATAGAAAAAGGATATCCCAAATAATCAATTGCCGGGTGTATACTTGCTTCATTTGCACCGCGAACATTAGCCACAATGGCCAATAACTTGCTCTTTGATTTGGAAAGATCTAATCTTGAAAGCACCTCAGCAGTATCGGCCATTTGGGGTATGGCCCTTGGAGATACAAAACTACCAAAATCTATGGTGTCAAAGCCACAACCCAGTAGTGACTGAATGTAAGCTATTTTCCTTTCTGTAGGAATAAAGCTTTTAATGCCTTGCATAGCATCTCTTGGGCATTCAATAATCTTCACTTTTTCGGGCATACGCTGAATCTAGTATTTACCAAAATTAGCATTAATTATCCGAAAACAACAGGAAGATTCCGATGCCGGAAAAGACAACAATTTGTAACCACCTTAGAAATAATTCAATACCAGAATGCTTTTTTATTTGTTCTGCAATAGCCCCGGAAAGTATTGCAATCGAAGAAAAAATGATGAATGTAACAATCATAAATAACAAACCAAGTACATAAAATTGAATTACTGTATTCAAATCTTCGCTAAAAAGGAATCCGGGGAAAAAAGCAAGAAAGAAAATAGTAACCTTCGGATTGAGCACATTCATAATAAAACCCTGTCTGAATAATTGACTTAAGGACTTTTTAGGAATCTCTGTATTATCTAAAGTAATATGCGCCCTATTACGGTATACCTTATAAGCCAGGTAAAACAAATAAAACGCTCCAAATAGTTTAACGACGAAAAATATCTGATCGTTTTCCTTAATTAGTACTGAGACACCAAATGCCAGGAAAGTAGTATGGACAATACATCCTGTAATTAGTCCGGCGGTGGTTGAAAGGCCATATTTTATACCATTGGATATGCTTTGTGTTAAGACATAAATATTATCGGGTCCCGGTGCTATTGCCAGGGCAGCCGTTGCCAGGATAAAGGCGGAAAGTATTTCGTAATTCAAGCTTAGAATTTATATGAATTATAGCTCAAAATACAAAAGTTTCCTGCTTTTCTTTATCTTACAAAAATTTTATTTATGAAAACTAAAATACTTCTTATCACGGCGGTCCTTGGCCTAGTCTCACTTAGCTTTACTTCTATAAAAATGGATAATAAAATAAATCAGACAAAAACGGAATTACAAAATTCGAAGGACAGCGTTTTACGACATGTGGTCCTTTTTAAGTTTAAAGAAGAAACATCAGAGGATCAAATAGTTTCGTATGAAGAGGCCTTTGGCGCTTTAGCGGGTAAAATACCAGAGATCTTTGCTTTCGAATGGGGTTTAAACAATAGTCCGGAAGGACTGGATAAAGGATTTACACATTGCTTTTTTGTCAGTTTTAAAAGTGAAGAAGATCGTGCCATATATTTGCCGCATCCCGATCATAAGGCGTTTGTCAGTCTTATTGGTCCGTCCGTAGATGACGTATTGGTTGTTGATTATTGGACGGAACAATAGAATATATTGCCATTTTTGAAGTAACAGAATGCAAATAGTACTCCAGTGAAATAAATTGGTCGCGATTAGGTTTGGTCTAGAATGGCTTTATTTATCCTTTTTACCAATGCTGGTCCTTCATAGACAAATCCTGTCCATAACTGAATCAAATCTGCACCTGCTTCCAGTTTTTCAAGGGCATCTTCCGCAGAATGAATTCCCCCAACCCCAATAATTGGAAAAGCCTTATTACTTTTTTCAGACAAGAATCTAATTACCTCAGTACTTCTTTTCGAAAGGGGTTTTCCACTTAATCCACCTTTTTCTTCCACGAGATCATAATCTGATTTTAGATTTTCTCTGGCTATAGTAGTATTAGTAGCAATTATACCTGAAATTCTGGTGTCTTCAACAATTTGAATTATATCTGATAACTGATCATTCGTAAGGTCGGGAGCTATTTTTAGAAGAATTGGTTTCTCAATTACTTGTTTATTTTGTGCGTATTTATGGTTTTCACGTTTTAAAGCCATCAGGAGTGCCGTAAGAGGCTCCTTATCCTGTAATTCTCTAAGGCCCGGGGTGTTTGGAGAACTTACATTCACCACAAAATAATCAACATGATCAAAAAGGGCATCAAAACATATTAAATAATCTTTGGTCGCAAGATGATTTGGTGTGATTTTGTTCTTACCAATATTGCCGCCTATTATAACATTATGATTTTTCTTTAAGTTTTCAACGGCTTCATAAACACCAAGGTTATTAAAGCCCATTCTGTTTATTATTGCGTGATCTGCTTTTAATCTGAAAAGTCTTTTTTTCGGATTACCATCTTGTGGTTTAGGTGTTACCGTACCAATTTCAATAAAACCAAATCCAAAATTAGAGAGTTCATTATATAATTTAGCATCCTTATCAAATCCGGCTGCAAGGCCAACGGGGTTTTTAAATTTTATTCCAAAAACCTCTCTTTCCAACCGTTTATCATTTACGAGATACAAAGACCTAAAGAGACCTGAAAATCCCATTTTAGATAGCAATTTAACAAAGGTAAATGACAGGTGGTGCACTTTTTCCGGGTCCAAAAGAAACAGAATAGGTCTAATCAGGAGCTTGTACATAATCTAAAAAAACTTTGTTCAAAAATACAAACTTCCATTAGGTTAGCGCACCATTACCAACTAATTCGTCTTTCCTGAAGTGTTAATAATCACTCCGGCAGCAGATCCTCCTTAGAGGATAATCTCTTGAGTGGTACACGCAACGCCTCGTTACATAAATTAATATACCGCAAGTATTGATTTTCGTTAAGTATACCCACTAGTTTTTGGTCGTATATTTTAGAATTGGCAATAATCTGTGCACGAAGTGGTTTAAATTTTTCTGCCATGGCCTGCAATTCCTCTTTGTTACTTTGAGGATGTTTTTCCAAAAGAACATCAATTTGTTCCTCAATTACTTCATTGGCTTTGTTCAATTCCTGAATCCAGGATTCCATTTGAACTCTCTGTTCATCATTAAGTTGAAATACTTTTATAATGGTTTCAGTATCCTTACCCCCAATACCTAAGGTACAATCTTCTGTTTGACCCAAGACTGTGAAGAAGATAAAAAACAGGAGAATAGAATTAATATATTTCAATTTCATAATCTCAAATCTTTTTAAGAATTTATCAAATAAACTTATCATAAAACTGTGTTTTTTGACAAAAAGTATCCAGGCCGCCAATTTAAGGCTATGAATATAAAAAGCTACCAAATTTGGTAGCTTTTTATATAATTTTCAATCTGTGGTTTATCTTAAAATGAAATTTACTCTTGCAAATAAGAATCTACCTCCAATACCAAACTGCTGCGCTCTACGGGACCAATCAAAACGACCGCTACTTCGGTTATTTCCGCCGTCGGCCAAAGCCTCTGCCGCTCTGTCCGGATAAGTGTCAAACAAATTGTTTGCCCCAACTGTAAAAGTTAGAGAAGGCGTTGCCTTATAGCCCACAGAGAGATCTGTTACAAACTTGGAACTAAAAACCTGTTGTCTATCAATATTTGTAGTTGCTTCGGTAACTTTTCCGAAATATACACCTCTTAAAAAGAATATTAATTTATCTGAAGACAGATTAAAAGTCAAATTCACTTTTGTTCTTGGCACTGCTTCTTCGAGGTAAACCCTGCTATCTTCAGGGAAGTACGTGTCTACCAGCCCTGCGTCTTCAAGTACCTGAGATGCCTTTATCTCTCCTACCTGCTGGGTCTTAGAAAAAGTAGCTGCCAAAGTTGAATTGAGCATCCATCCGTCCCACACATTAGCCCTTTGAGTAAGAACTAAATCAATACCTCTTGATTCTGTGTCAATTGCGTTGGCAAAAAACGAAGCTGCCGAAGCATTTGCCTGTCTAAGAAGATTATCCAATTCCGATCCGGTACCGGGACCTGCGAACTGTCCTGTATACACGACCCTGTCATCAATTTTAACAAAATAACCGTCCACAGTAACCGTAAGATTAGCATCAGGTATTTTACCCGTTAAACCCAAACTAACACTACTTGATGTTTCTTCCTTTAATTCAGGTATCCCTAAAAGTTTTGCAGCTTTACTGTCGTTGGAAAAAGTACCTACCTCTTGCGGGTTCCCATCCTGATCAAAAATCGTGGAAGTTGAATTAAAATAAATCTGATGCAGGGATGGTGCCCTAAATCCAGTATTTAATGCTCCCCGAAGATTAAAATTATCGGTAATTTTAACACGTGATGAAACTTTGAAATTTATGGTTGATCCAAAATCACTGTAATTTTCGAAGCGGGTTGCAAAACTCACAAGAACACTTTCAGAAAAATCAGCTTCTAAATCAACATATCCTGCAACACTACTACGGCCCCTGGATAATTCATTATTAGGACTAAATCCAGGAAATACCTGCGATCCCCCGGGTCTTGAACTTCCAAAGAAATCCTGTGACGGTTCCTGAGTAGCAAGTGTGATTACTTCTCCCGCGTCAGTATATTGAGCATAAGAGGATTCTTGCCCGGCAACAATTTCATAGTTCTCCAAACGGTATTCCCCACCGAAAGCGACATTAAAACCACTAAAGATATCATCATAAAACTGGGTAATATCCAGGTTGGTTGTATTTTGTGAAAAGGAAAACCCACCAGCATCAAAGATTGTAGGTGATGCACTTTGCAGGGAAGCATTATAGGTATTTCCTATAGTATAAAGAAACGCATTCTTTCCATACGTATTACTGAAATCGACACTCCAATCTCCTATTTTGCCCTTGATACCTACTGCTATAGACTGATCTTTAATATTAGAATTTATTTCTGGCAGAAATCCGTTAAGATATGCCGGTGTATATGTTCTACTCTGATTAGGAAGCCTGTAAAAACCTGCAGAATTACCCGTTCTTGAACTAATCCCGGCAAAAGAATACAGTTCTGTTCCATAGTCGTCTAAAGGAAGTGCAAAATTAGCGAAAAAACGACCCCCTCTTAAGGCGGACTGACCTACTCTCATATTAAAATCACTTCTTACCAATCCCCTGGCTGTTAATTCAGATTCTGTATTATCAGCAGAGAGAATAGGCTGCAATTCTGCTTTAGTTGTTGCTCCCCCTGTATCAATCCCTGCTGCATTTGCATATTGAATTACATCGGTTACATCGTCATCTAATAAGGCAGCAACATCGTATCCATCAGCGTTTGCAAATCGTTCAACAGTATTGTATTGATTAAATACATCGCCTTCCCATTCTTTCATTCGACTATAGTCCTGACGAACATCAAAATCTCCGGAAAAGTTTATATAGCCTCCTCTTTCGCCCAAAGAAACTCCATAACTACCAGCTATATTAGTAGCTTCACCATCTGAGCCACCTGTTTGCCCATTGGCATTCTTTGAAAAATTCGCACCTGAAGTTACCGTAAGGTTTAATTCACCTGAATCTTTATTTAGAATAATATTGATTACGCCTGCAATTGCATCCGACCCATATTGTGCCGCAGCTCCATCTCTAAGTACCTCAACACGTTCTATTGAAGCTGCTGGAATAGAATTTAAATCTGTCCCAACACTTCCTCTACCAAATGTGCCATTCACATTTACCAGCGAAGATGTATGTCTTCTTTTTCCATTAATCAAAACCAATACCTGATCAGGTCCTAATCCTCTAAGTGAGGCAGGGTCTATATGATCCGTTCCATCTGAAATGGTTTGTGTATTGGAAGTAAACGAGGGGGCTACATAATTTAAAATCTGATTTAAATTTACCTGAGGCCCAACACTTGATAGTTCCTTAACATCTATAACATCTACAGGAACCGTGCTCTCTGTAGCAACTCTGTTAGGGTTTCGTGAACCTGTAATAATAACCTCACTCAACGCCAAACCGGAAACCAGTGTGATGTTTAGAATAGTACTATTTACTAAAACTTCTTGAGGTTCGTACCCTATAAAAGAAACCGTTAACCTGTCGCCAAGGATAGCATCTATACTGTAATTTCCATCAAAATCTGTTGTAGTACCAATGGTCGTACCCTTTTTTACAACTGAAGCTCCAACAAGCGGAACCCCCTGATCATCTGTAACCGTTCCACTTATCTGCCCATTTGCAGCGCAAATAGCACCGAAAACAAGGACCAAAATAACTAAGTAATATTGTTTCATATGTTATCTAATTTGAGTTAATATCCTCATAAGGTAGACAAAACTTATTTTAAACCGTCCGTTATATTATTCTTTTTTCATTTGGATCTTGCACAATATGCTATTATTGCGCTGTTTGAGGCTTTAAATAATATTGTAATTTTGATACAAACTTAGTAGTATGCAAAAAATTATCGACCGGTTTATTAGCTATGTAACTATAGATACCCAGAGTGATCCAAATTCAAATAGTACCCCGAGTACAGAAAAACAATGGGTCCTGGCCCATAAACTTACTGAGGAACTAAAACAAATTGGTTTGGAAGATGTATCTATTGATAAGAACAGCTACATCATGGCTACCCTTCCTTCAAATATTAAAAAAGTGGTGCCTACTGTTGGCTTTATTTCGCATTTTGATACAACCCCGGATTTTACAGGAACCAATGTAAAACCCCGTTTGATTCATAATTATGACGGAAGGGATATCGTCCTGAATAAAGAAAACAACATTGTACTCTCACCGGATTATTTTGATGATTTACTGCTTTACAAAGGACAAACCCTCATTGTTACAGATGGCACTACACTCCTGGGAGCAGACGATAAAGCCGGTATTACTGAAATAATGACAGCGATGGAGTATCTTATTCAGCACCCGGAAATTAAACACGGCCCTATCCGTATTGGGTTTACTCCGGATGAAGAGATAGGACGTGGAGCCCATAAATTTGATGTTAAAAAATTTAGTGCAGATTGGGCATATACTATAGACGGGAGCCAGATAGGGGAATTGGAATATGAGAATTTTAATGCTGCCGGAGCAAAAATTACCGTTATAGGTAAAAGTGTACATCCTGGATATGCAAAAGGAAAAATGGTAAATGCCATTGGCCTTATTAATGAGTTAATGAATTTATTGCCAAACAAAGAAGTGCCGGAACAAACAGAAGGCCGGGAAGGATTTTTTCATATAAATCACCTCCGAGGTGAAATTGAAAAAGCAGAATTGGAACTTATAATCAGAGATCACGACAGGACTTTATTTGAGAAGAGGAAAAAATTGCTAAAGGATATTGTTAATGATCTGAATGTAAAACACGGAGATTTCTTCACTGTAGAGATAAAAGATCAGTACTTCAATATGCGGGAAAAGATAGAACCAGTTTTTCATGTCGTTGAAATTGCAAAAGAAGCCATGCAGGTACTGGGCATAGAACCAATTATAAAACCTATTAGGGGTGGCACAGATGGTTCACAACTCAGTTATATGGGACTACCTTGTCCAAATATTTTTGCGGGGGGGCATAATTTTCATGGAAAGTACGAATACATACCAGTTGAAAGTATGCAAAAGTCTGTTGAGGTTATCGTGAAAATTTGCGAAATTGTAGCCAGCAAATAGATGGGGCTATGGATATTGAAGAAAAAATAGATGCCTACTATTCCAAAAATCATAAATATAAAGAGGGAATTGCACAACTAAGGGAAATTGCCTTGAAAACCCAATTGGCAGAAACTCTGAAATGGGGTTCTCCCGTATATACTTTCGAAAATAAAAACGTGTTGGGAATAATGGCTTTTAAAAATCATTTTGGCCTTTGGTTTTTTAATGGGGTATTCCTCAGTGATCCTAAGGGGGTTCTGCAAAATGCTCAGGAAGGCAAAACAAAATCGATGAGACATTGGAAATTTAAGGCCGTTAGCGATATAGACAACGTAGATGTTCTCAACTATATAGAAGAAGCAATAGCAAATCAAAAGAAAGGACTGGAGCTAAAACCATCGCGTAAGACAGAAATCATCATCCCTGAACTTTTAAGGGAATCTTTATTAGCAAACACTAGGCTTAACGAACAATTTAAGGCTCTAAGCCCCTATAAGCAAAAGGATTATAGTGAATATATTGAAGGGGCGAAACAACAAAAAACAAAGGAATCACGACTAGAAAAGATAATTCCTATGATCTTAAGGGGCCTGGGGTTGAATGATAAATACAAATAAATCAGCAACTTACTATTAAAACTTATGGGTGTAAATTCCTAATAAGCTAAGTTTATTTTTGTCTTTATTGAGGCAATTTCCAGCCATTATGATATGAAGCCATCATAATATCATTAGATGTTTTATCAGTAAATCTGCCTTTATCTGTATCCCAATATATTCGATTCCCGGATTTATATGCAACATTTCCCATATGAGACACCATGGCTGCATCGTAACCTACTTTAATCGGGGCATTAAGGTTCTTTGGGTCTCTGCTCATTACCGCCTCTATAAAATTCTTAGTATGAAGATCCAGACCATTTCCCTGATTCTGTTGCAGCGGCAGTGATTCCATTCTTGGGGTGCCTTCTTTGCCCCAGCCCTGAAATTCCTTTTCCGGAATTACTTCCCAGCCGCTTCTATCTAAAACCAAGGTGCCATTATTCCCAATAAAGGCTATCCCGTGATTTCTTCCATAATTTCCGCCGTCGATACCTGTAGCATGCTCCCATAGTATGGAAAAATCATCATATTCAAAAACCGCTTGTAATGAATCTGGTGTTTCTGAAGCATCATTCGGATAGGCGAACTTACCTCCCAGAGCCATAACAGATTTAGGCGTTCCGGCCTTCATTCCGTATAAAGCATAATCAATAAGATGAACACCCCAATCTGTCATAAGTCCACCTGCATAATCCCAAAACCACCTGAAATTAAAATGAAACCTGTTAGGATTAAATAAACGTTCCGGTGCAGGTCCCAACCACATTTTGTAATCAACACCGGCAGGAGCATTCGCGTCTGCCTGTATAGGAACCGGCTTCATCCATCCCTGATATGCCCAGGCTTTTGCCAGTCTTATTTCGCCCAGTTTTCCAGAATGTACAAAATTAATTGCATCTACAAAATGAGGTTGACTGCGTTGCCATTGCCCAATCTGTACAATTCTTTTACTATTCTGAACAGTATTCAGCATAATTTCACATTCCTGCATTGAATTAGCAATTGGTTTTTCACAATACACATCTTTTCCAGCATTTAAAGCATCTGTCAATTGCAGGCAATGCCAGTGATCAGGGGTCCCAATAACCACAAAATCAATATCCTTATTATCCAACATTTTCCGATAATCCTTATACCATTGGGGTTTCTTAATACCGGCTTTTTCAAGCTCAGAAGTACGTCGAGAAAGTACGTTTTCATCTACATCACAAAGTGCTATGACGTTGACTTCGTTTATTTTTAAAAGAGAAAGCAGATTACTAAATCCCATTCCATTACACCCAATTAATCCCATATTAATCTGATCGTTCGGGCCAACTTTTTTGCGCATTGAAGCTAAAAGTTCAACAGGAAATAGAAACGAAGTTGCTGATCCTAAAAGATATAATGAGCTTTTCTTAATAAATCTTCTTCTGTTCGTGTACATACAATTGTTTTATTGAAAAGCTTAATATAAAAAAATTCAACCAATTAATCGATCAAAAAAAAACACCGGCAGTGGCCGGTGTTTTTTAATAAAATTGTTTTTATTCCTATTTTTCCTTCGGAACAACATTTAACTTGGAGCTCATTTCCATGGAAATGGCTGATCTGTCAAATTTTAGTCTTCCGGCCATGGTCTCGATTATACAGGAAAAATCCTTATCGTTCAAATCCACAACTTTGCCATGCAAGCCACTTTTAGTTACTATTTTATCACCTTTCTTTAATGCTTGCGCAAATTTCTTTTCATCTTTTTGACGTTTCATCTGAGGACGTATCATAAAAAAATATGCCACGGCAAAGATGAGTATCATCGGAAGAAATTGTCCTATATCACCCATAGTTTTTTGTTAAGTTTTGTCCTACCTATTTAACAGGCCCCAATGCTGCTGAGGGTCCCGCGTCTTTAGGGTTAACAAATGCTTTAATTCTTAAAATTTCCTTTCCTTTTTCCGTATTCGCTGTTACGGTAATGGTCTTGGTAACCTGATTTTGACCAGAACCATTAAACTTCACAATAAGTTCGCCTGTTTCACCTGGTGCAATAGGATCTTTAGGAGGATTAGGAACTGTACACCCGCAACTACTGGTTGCATTGGTAATTATTAAGGGCGCATTACCTGCGTTTGTGAATTTAAAGATAGTCTCCTGTGGAGTACCTTGTGTGATGGTTCCGAAATCGTGTTCCGTTTTTTCAAAATTCATTACAGGCAGGTTTTTGGCCTGCAAGTCTCTTTCGGCTGCTACTTCAACGTTTTCAGTATTTACCTTGCTGGAAGCATTCTCCTTACATGAGCTAAGTACTAACACAGCGGCTAAACCGAGGGCAATAAATAATCTTTTCATTGTAATTTAAGTTTAAGATTTGCATGCAAAATTAAGGAATATTTGTTTATAATAAGCCTCTCCCCGTTTTTTTCAATTTTCCATTAATTCTATATTCCTTTACCAATTTATCCAAAATCCCATTTATAAAGATGCTGCTCTTAGGTGTAGAATACTCTTTAGCAATTTCTAAATACTCATTAATAGTGACTCGTTCGGGTATGGAAGAAAAACCAGTAAGCTCACAAATGGCCATTTTTAAAAGTATTGCATCTATATCTGCAATTCTATCCTTATCCCAGTTTGGTGTTTTTATTTGAATTTCTTCTTCAAATTTTTTATTATTTAATAGGGTTTTTGTTAATAATTGATCAGCAAAAACCATATCATCCGAGTCTTTTAAAAGCTTTGGTAAAAAGAAGGATTGACTATATTCTTCATTCACTTTCCTCAATTGTTTCAGAACAAAGGTATTTACCAGGGGAATGTCGTCTACCCAGGTTAATTTATCATCCTCAAAATATTCATAAATCCTTTCATTTGGAGCTATAACCTCCTTAAAGAGATTTGCAATTAGATTTTTATCATCTTCATAGCTTTGTTCACCCAAAAGCATATATTGCTCAAAGAGTTCACTCTTTTTTATTTCATTAAATACTATTTTAACATAATCCTGGTGCAGATCCCAATTATTCAATTTCCGTTTAACCAATTCATTTTGCAACAGGGAATTGTTAACAATTTGATTAAGCACTGCATTATTCAGAAATTTTTCTTTATTAGGATATTTTTCGTCATTTTCATGTATATATTTCTTGAAAGATAATCTGATGAAATTTTCCTCCATTTTATGGAGTTCCATGAGAAGACTTAAAACAAGTAAATAGAGGATATAGGTGTTGTCAATGCTTATTCGGAGAAATTTTTTCTGCTTTTCTAATGATTCATCGTGCGATAAGGTTAAGGCATAAATGCATTGCATCACTTTTACCCTGATTTGCCTTCGTGTAAGCATTTTAAAGAACCTTGTGTTAAATTAGAAATACAAAACGCAGCAAAAATACTAATCTATTTTAAATCCAAAACTAATTCTCAGTTTATCTTATAAGTTTTATAACATTTGCTTTGGGACCAATCAGCTATATTTGTCCATTAGATAAATCCTATTTGCATTACCAGCCATTTTAATGAAAGAACTCAGGCACTTAGACAAATACTTCAAAAAATACGGTTTTAAATTACTCATCGGTATTATCATCACCATTATTGCCAGAATATTTCAATTGGTAATGCCTTCTTTTGTAAAAAAATCTATAGAAGTTGTTGAAAATTACGTGGCTTCACAAATTACAGAACCCCAGGCAAGAGATCTACTTCTGGAATATATCCTGATCATCGTTGGGGCAGCTTTACTTTCGGGATTCTTTACCTTCTTAATGCGACAGACCATTATAAATGTTTCACGATATATTGAATATGATTTAAAAAACGAAGTTTTCGATCATTACCAGCTTTTAAGTCTGAATTTTTATAAAAAGAACCGTACTGGTGACTTAATGAACAGGATAAGTGAGGATGTTGGTCAGGTAAGGCTTTATACCGGACCAGCAATAATGTATGGAATTCAGACACTCACCTTATTCGTTTGCCTGATACCCCTAATGTTTATTAAGGCTCCAACCATTGCATTTTATTCTTTATTACCATTACCCATACTATCCGTTTTAATATATCAGATAAGTAAAATAATTCATAAGCGCAGTACTAAAGTCCAGGAATACCTGTCAACTTTGTCAACCTTTGCCCAGGAAACCTTTTCCGGAGTATCAGTTATAAAGGCATATAGTCTGGAGCCTCAGATAAACAATGAGGTAATCATACTGGCCAATGAAGGAAAAGAGAAAAGTATGGATCTGGCCAAAGTAAACGCCTGGTTTTTTCCATTAATGATTCTGTTAATTGGAATCAGCAATATTTTTGTTATTTATGTAGGGGGTAAACAATATATAAATGGTGAAATCTCATCTATTGGTACCATTGCTGAATTCATACTTTATGTGAATATGTTAACATGGCCGGTAGCTGTTGTAGGTTGGCTAACTTCTATTGTGCAGCGTGCAGAAGCTTCACAAAAGAGAATAAATGAGTTCTTGAAAGAACAACCCGAGATAAGAAATGAAGTTTTAGAAGACACTCCAATTAAGGGAACCATAGAATTCAGGAATGTCACGTTTACTTATGACGACACTAATATTACCGCACTCAATGATATATCTTTTATTATAAATGAAGGAGAAACGGTTGCTATAATAGGAAAAACCGGTTCAGGGAAATCCACTATTCTGGATCTTATTGCCCGGCTATATGACACCTCTTCAGGAGAAATTTTAATTGATAATGTCCCTGTTCAAAGATTAAATTTACACAGCCTGAGAGAATCTATTGGTGCCGTTCCGCAAGATGCATTTCTATTTTCTGACACTATTAAAAATAACATTAAATTCGGTAAGGAGTCCGCAACGGAAAATGAAATCCTGGAAGTTGCGAAAAAGGCAGCTGTGCATGAAAACATCATGGGCTTTTCTAAAAAGTATGATACAATTCTGGGCGAAAGGGGCATAACCCTTAGTGGAGGTCAAAAACAGCGGGTTTCAATAGCCAGGGCTCTACTAAAAGACCCCAGGATATATCTTTTCGATGATTGCCTGTCTGCTGTGGACACAGAGACTGAAGAAGAAATTTTACACAACCTAAAACAAGCTTCACATCTAAGGACCACCCTAATAGTGAGTCATCGTGTTTCTTCGGCTAAAAATGCAGATAAAATTATAGTCCTGGAAGACGGAAAGGTACTCCAGGAGGGTACTCACAATGAGTTGATAGAAATAAACGGCTATTACAAGGAGCTATATATCAATCAACTATCAGGGAAAGAAATCTAGAAAAATGTTGCTGGATACGCTTTTTTTTTTCATTTTTGAATATATTTTAGGTATAAATACTAACTATATATTTAACAAATGAGCGATAAAGATTTAATGGATCAGGAAGAAATTTTCTCAAAAGTTTTAAGAGCTGGGAGGAGGACGTATTTTTTTGATGTAAGGAGTACAAAGGCAGGAGATTATTATCTGACCATTACAGAGAGTAAAAAATTTACGCATGATGATGGCTCTTTTCATTATAAGAAACACAAAATATATCTCTATAAAGAAGACTTTCAATCATTTAGAGAAATCATGGAAGAAATGATGGACTATATTATTGACGAGAAAGGACATGAAGTCATCTCAGAAAGACATCAAAAGGACTTCAAAAAGGAAGAGCCGAGTCAGAACGGAGAGATTTCATCCACAGATAATTTTACAGATTTAGATTTTGATGATATCTAACCTCATATCACTTAAATAACTAAACGATCTTTGTATTCAAAGGTCGTTTTTTGTTTTTATACCTTAACTTATCAATATCTGCATAACAAATGAGAAAAACAATCACAACATTACTCCTTTTCTTCTCCTTTACAGGCATTGCTCAGAATTCAGTTGATCTTGACTATTATTTACCACAGAATATCACCTATGATAATAACATTCCCAGACCGGCCGATATAATTGGTCATGAAGTAGGTGAATGGCATGTTACGCATGACAAGTTGATGTTTTATATGCAAACATTAGCCGAGAAAAGTAATCGCATAAGTATTGAAAACCGCGGATCTACCTTTGAAGGCAGGCCTATCTTATTACTTACTATCACTTCCCCTGAAAATCATAAAAACCTCGAACAAATTCGAGAAGATCATATAGCACTTACAGAGAATGGAGACACCTCAGTTTCCATAGAAAATATGCCCATTATAGTTTACCAGGGATTCTCTGTTCACGGCAACGAACCCAGTGGAGCAAATGCTGGTTTAGCTTACGCTTACTACCTGGCAGCAGCTCAGGGCCCCGAAATTGAGAATTTACTGGACAATTTAGTAATTCTTATGGATCCGTCTTTCAATCCGGATGGGCTTCAGCGTTTTGCATATTGGGCTAATACCAATAGAAGCATCAACCTAAATTCGGATAATAATGAAAGAGAGTATCATGAAGTTTGGCCTGGTGGCCGGACTAATCATTACTGGTTTGACATAAATCGGGATTGGCTTCCAGTGCAACTACCGGAAAGCCGCGCCAGAATAAAAACATTCCATAAATGGTTGCCAAATATTCTAACAGACCATCACGAAATGGTTACTAATGCCACTTTCTTTTTTCAACCCGGCGAACCAACAAGAGTTCATCCTTTAACTCCTGCCATGAACCAGGAATTAACAGCACAAATTGGAAGCTACCATGCCAAAGCATTGGACAAAATAGGTTCTCTTTATTTTTCGGAGGAAAGATATGATGACTACTATTATGGCAAGGGATCTACTTTTCCCGATGTCAACGGTGGTATTGGAATATTGTTTGAACAAGCCAGTTCAAGGGGTCATATTCAAGACACTGAAAACGGCATTCTTACTTTTCCATTTACAATCAGAAATCAATTTACAACCGCATTATCAACTATAGAAGCTGCTAAAAATATGCGTGTAAAGATTCTTTCCTATCAGCAGGAATTTTACCGAAACATGAGAAACGAAGCAACCAAAAGCAGGACTAAGGCCATAGTTTTTGGAGATAGCAAGGATGCCGCCAAAACCTGGCATCTTGCAGAAATACTTAGCAGACACAAAATAAACTTCCATGAACTTGCTGCCGATGTTTCTTTGACCGGTAAGTCATTTAAAAAAGATCATAGCTATGTAGTTCCTATGAATCAGAAAAATCATAGGTTAATAAAAGCTATGTTTGAGAAGCGAACAACATTTACAGATAGTTTGTTTTATGATATTTCAGCATGGACATTTCCCCTTGCCTTTAATGTTGATTATGCAGAATTGGAATCCCTGACGAATGCAGGACCACAAATAACCGACTTTAAACCGTTAACCGGGAGTGTGAGTCAACAAAGTAGTTATGCGTATTTATTTGAATGGCATGAATACTATACGCCCAGAGCACTAAATCAAATTTTATCCAAAGGACTTAGGGCCAAAGTAGCAAAGTCGCGGTTTACCCTGGAAAATAACACATATGATTACGGAACAATAATGATTCCGGTTCAAAATCAAGTATTAAACAGCAATGATTTGCATATTTTTCTAAAAGAAGTAGCTGAAGACAGTAAGATAATGATAAGGGGTGTAAATACAGGTTTATCAAAGGGAATTGACCTGGGTAGTAACGAATTTGATCCGGTTAAAAAACAAAAAGTTGCCATAGTGGTAGGTAGCGGGATACGATCTTATGATGCGGGAGAAATTTGGCATTTATTTGACACCCGTTATAATATGGAGATTACCAAAATTGATAAGGAATATATTAATTCTGTTGATTTGAGTTCTTACACAGATATTATAATACCCAGGTCATCAGGTAAAAATGCAAATGATAAAATTCTGGCTAAAAAGTTAAATGATTGGGTGAAAGAAGGTGGAACGCTTATTGGTTATGGAAATATGGCGGATTGGTTTAATAAACATGAGTTCATGAACTTAAAATTCAGAAAGGATACCCTGGAAGCCAGGGATATATCATTCGAACAGAAGTCTGATTTTCTCGGGGCTCAGGTTACAGGCGGTGCAATATTTGAGGCTAAACAAGATCGCTCTCACCCCATTAATTTTGGATACAAAAACGATAAAGTATCCTTGTTTAGAAATACAAACGTTTATATTGAACCAGATAAGGATAGTTATAACAATCCTATTAGGTATACCAATCAACCTTTACAAAGCGGCTATATTTCGGAAGAAAATTTGGAAATGATTAAAGGCAGTGTTCCATTTAAGGTAGAAAGACTTGGCAAGGGCCGCGTTATTTTATTTACAGATAACACTAACTTCAGGGCCTTTTGGTATGGAACAAATAAATTTCTTATGAACGCTATTTTCTTTGGAAAAATAATGTAAAAACCTCCAATTTATAATTCCAAAAATTTAATCTAAATTACGACTAAGCAGTTAATAGGCGGTGAAATTAGAGTTTATGAAGTTTCGTTTTTTTAGCTTATAACTACTAACTTTAATCCTGTTTAAAATGAAGCTTTAAAAGATGTCAAGAACACCAAGTAATATGTTGCCTTTAGGAACAATTGCCCCTGGTTTTAATTTACCAGATACCGTAACAGACAAAATAGTCAGTCTTGATCAAGTTAAAGGTGTAAATGGTACCCTGATTATGTTTATTTGCAATCATTGTCCATTTGTTAAACACGTAAATTCTACCATAACACAACTGGCAACTAATTACCAAACCCAAGGAATAGCTTTTATTGCAATCTCCAGTAATGATGTGGTAAATTATCCTCAGGATGCCCCGGAACTCATGAAACAAACAGCATTGCTGGAAAGATATAGCTTTCCATATTTATTCGATGAAACGCAGGCCGTAGCCAAGTCATATGAGGCCGCATGTACTCCGGATTTTTATCTTTTTGACAAAAACCTAAGACTTGTTTATAGAGGCCAAATAGACGATTCCAGGCCAGGAAATGGAATACCTTCAACCGGATTGGATTTACGTAATGCTTTTGAGGCGCTGCTAAATAATGAACCAATAGATCCGGTTCAAAAACCGAGCATTGGTTGCAATATAAAATGGAAGTAAAATTTGAGGCAGTAGCAAGTAAAACCTGTGAGCTCTATTGTAAACTCGGAATAAAGGCTTACAAAGAGCACTATTTGCACTTATGGAAAAATAATGATCCCACCCCTTACATTGAAGAAAGCTTTACTTTAGATGTTGTCGTAAATGAATTGAAAGATAATTTATCATCTCTTTGGTTATTGTATATGGGAGATACAGCGGTTGGTATTCTTAAACTCATCAAAGATGCTCCAATAGGACCCTATAATTCAAAGGAAGCTACCTTACTTGAAAAAATATACATCCTAAATAAATTCTCCGGTAAAGGTATAGGGAGCCTTGCGCTTAGTTGGGTTGAAACATACTGCCAGAACTCTGACAAACAGGTGTTATGGTTGGAAACCATGCAAAAAGGACCCGCATTGAATTTCTATCTTAAAAACGGATATCAAATACTAAAAGAGAAACAATTGAAATTTGATCTGGTTTTGGATAAACAAAAGCCAATGTATGTGCTTTTGAAAAAAATAAATTGACCTTAGTTTTTTAGTTGACATTTATTTAACCTGCCCTGTCAAATCCAACCCTCTCTTTTTAAAAGGTTTTTAATATGATTGTAATGATGGTTGCCATGCCAGACATATCGACCTATATTTTCTATAATTGTAGTTGATTCTTGACTCTCAGGATGAACAAAACTGCGTTTCAAATCTGAAGAAGAAAGCCCTTTAAGTAAATACACTAATTTAGCATGTACTGCACTGAGATGTTTCAGTGATAATTCAATAGGGGCGGTCCTTGAGTCAAAAAGCGCTGCCCATTTCTTTTCAAGATAGGGTTTTATTACAGGAGTTTCTTCTGTTAACGCCCACTTAAAACGAATATAGCTATGGTGATGGCTATCGGCAACATGATGAATAACCTGGCGTACAGTCCAGCCGTCCGGTCGATAGGGGGTCTCTAATTGAGTCGTTGACAATTCTTTTACCAGCAGCTCCAATTTATTCGGGTAATGTTCTAAAATACGAATCCATTCTAAAACTTGATCTTCTGAAATGGTAGAAGGCACCTCATATTTACCGATGGGATACCGCAACTCTTCTAGTTTTGTTTTTTCCATATTCAAAAATAGTGATTTTGAGATCCTGAAGCCAAAACAAAACCCTTGCAGTACTTTTTATTTTCAGTAGTCAGGACAGTTTAATCTATTAAACTTTAATAGAGATTTAACCTGGTATTGATCAAAATCATTTCATTAACTACTAATTTTATAGAGTTTTAAATTCTAACTTAAAAAAATTAAATATGGCAACAATTCGATTGGGCGACATCGCCCCTGATTTTACCGCTGAAAGCTCTTTAGGAAAGATTAATCTTTATGATTATTTAGGTGATGGATGGGGTATTCTTTTTTCACATCCAGCAGACTTCACCCCTGTATGTACCACTGAACTTGGGACAGCTTCTAAATTTAAGGAAGAATTTGACAAACGAAATGTAAAGATGTTAGCTCTTAGTGTTGATGGTATAGCTTCTCACCATGAATGGATAAAAGATATTAATGAGACACAACATACAACGGTCAACTTTCCGATAATTGCTGATGAGGATAAGAAGGTTTCCTCCTTATACGATATGATACATCCTAATGCCGATAATAATCTTACGGTTCGTTCAGTATACATAATTGCACCGGATAAGACAGTTAAACTAATTATTACCTATCCTGCTTCTACCGGACGTAATTTTCACGAATTATTAAGGGTTATTGATTCTCTCCAACTAACTGCCTATCACAAGGTAGCTACTCCGGCCAACTGGAACCATGGCGAGGATGTAGTGGTAAGTCCATCTATACCCACTGATGAAGCACGTAATATCTTTACCAAAGGTGTAGAAGAAATTAAACCTTACCTCCGTATGACTCCCGATCCTTCAACGGTATAACAGAATTTTAGCATGAATAAAAGTCTCCTTATCTCAGGAGACTTTTTTTTGTGTCTTGTATATGGCTATACTATTAATTGATACCAAAAACAGGTTTTCCGGTGTTGGATCATGAAAGACAGATAAAGAACTTGGTTAATAAAATTTAATATTTTAACAGCCTTAAACTTGATCTTATTACCAAACTGCTTTAACTTTATCATTGTCTTGAATAAAGAAATATTCCCCCTTTTTGTAAACAGCTTCAAGAATTACTCTTTTTAAGAGATAATAAGTAGGGTTTACAACTGCAAAGGTGTTATATAAAAAAGAAAATCCCCCACCAAATAACCTAATTAAGATGTTATGTCTGTTTTTTTTGTGATTGTCTTCTTTTTGTTGGCCATCAATTTAATTCTTATTGTTTTTAGTATTAATAGGTCTAAATAAAAAACTTCTTTCAAATAAATGAAAGAAGTTTACAGTATTTAACAGGTAGCTTTTAATGCCTCCCCTGCTCTATTAATTTTATTGGATATGTCCGTTTATTTAACTTCCATAAGTTCAACATCAAAAACCAGGGTAGCGTTTGGAGGTATCACACCACCAGCACCAGCACTTCCGTAACCAAGTTCAGATGGGATTACAAAACGTGCCTTATCACCTACTTTTAATAAACTAATTCCTTCATCCCATCCCGGAATTACTTGTCCTATCCCCAATTGAAAATCAATAGGTTGATTTCGCTGGTATGATGAATCAAATACTTGCCCGTTAGTCAATGAACCTTCATAATGTACAGAAACCGTATTTCCTTTAGCTGCTTTATTACCATCTCCCTTTTTAAGAATCTTGTAACGAAGTCCACTGTTTGTTTTATCAAATCCAGAAGCAACTTTGTCTAATTCAGCCTCTGCTTTACTCTTTTCTTCCTGAAGTCTTAGTTCCCGTGAACTTTCAAAGGATTTAAAGGCTTCAACGGCATTCCAGGATTCTGCTTCAGTTCCAATTCGAACAATCTCAAGGCTTTCAATTGAATCTCCCTGAGCAATTTCATCAACAATCTTCTGTCCCTCAATAACATTACCAAAAACTGTGTGCTTATTATCTAACCATGGAGTAGCCACATGTGTAATAAAGAACTGACTTCCATTGGTGCCAGGCCCTGCATTTGCCATAGAAAGTACTCCAGGTCCTGAATGTTTCAGGTCCGGGTGAAACTCGTCATCAAATTTATAACCGGGATCTCCTGTCCCGGTCCCCTGAGGACATCCACCTTGAATCATAAAATCCGGGATTACCCTGTGAAAGCTGAGTCCGTCATAATAAGGTGTGTTTTTTGGTTTGGCACTATTTTCCAGTTTTCCTTCCGCCAGTGCTACAAAATTACCCACAGTACCAGGGGTCTTATCGTAGGCTAATTTTACTGTAATTTCTCCTTTTGAAGTATTGAATTTTGCGTAAATTCCGTCTTGCATATCTCATTTTTTTAATAAGCTGCAAAGGTAATAAATTTTAATAGACAGGTGTGTATTTTATCCTTCTTACAACCCGTAATTTAAAGTAACATAGAATTAGAGGGGAGGTATTATTTGCCGCCTTCCAGATTTGATGTACTTGTTCCATATTTATCAAATAGATATACTAAACTGGCCATTGCGGCTGCACCAAGTTCCAGTTCACGTCTATTAATATGTTCAAAGGTATCAATCTCCGTATGGTGAAGGTCAAAATACCGCTGCGGATCCGGACTTAATCCCGCAAGTACAATTTGGTCATTTTTTAAAGGACCAATATCAGCACCACTCTCTCCTTTCTCAAACAAATGAATTAGATATGGCTCAAAAAGAGGTTTCCACTGTAAAATTTTGGCAAAATCGGTTTCCTGGCAATCAAAAGAAAAACCTCTAGGGGTAAAGCCCCCAGAATCACTTTCTAAAGCAAATACATGTTTCTCTTTTTTATTTAATGCAATCTCTGCATAGGTATTTCCGCCTCTTAAGCCGTTTTCTTCATTCATAAAAAGTACAACACGGATTGTTCGCTTAGGGATATATCCGGTTATTCTTAGTAACCGAAGAACTTCCATACTCTGAACACAGCCTGCGCCATCATCATGGGAACCATCTCCAAGATCCCAGGAATCCAGGTGGCCGCCAACTACTATTATTTCTTCAGGATATGTACTACCCTTTATCTCTCCAATAACATTGTAAGATTGAACATCCTGAAGTTGCCTGCAATTTTGTTTAAAATAAAATTTTATATCCGGATTAAGTTTCAATGTAGTGCTTAGCAATTCAGCACCATTTGTACTTATGGCAGCTGCAGGAATTCTATTATTTAAAGGGATTTCTCCATAACGCATCGCTCCCGTATGCGGATAATCATCCAGGCGAAGGCTCATAGAACGAACAATAACTCCTACAGCTCCATATTTTGAAGCTTCTTTAGCTCCGGAAGACCTTTGATCCACAGCAGCTGAATAGGATTTATGTGTATCAATATTCGTTGGATCCATAGGTCGATTGAAAAAGACAATTTTACCTTCAATTTTACTGCGACCGAGCTCTTCTAATTCTTCAATACCTCTTACTTCAATAACATTTGCCTTGATACCTCCGGCAGGGGTGGCAACAGACCCGCCCAACGCACAAATAGGTACGTTATTCGTAATTCCCGGTTTACTTTCAATATAGGCGAATTCTGGTACTCCTCTTACCCATTTAGGAACCATTACGGGTTGCAACCACACCCGATCCAGTCCAAGGGAATCCAATTTTTGTTTGGTATACTCAACAGCTTGTTCTGCCTGCACCGAACCTGTAAGTCGACCCCCAATCTGATTGGATAAATAATTCAGCCAATCATAGGCCTTTCCTTGAGTAAGTGATGCATTATAAAGTGCTTTTAACTGTTCTTTGTCATCCGTTTGCGACCAAATAGGTCCAACCATTAATAGAAGTAGTAGGCCTAAATTTTTCATTGTTCTTTTTCTAATTGGGATTTATAGGTTTCAATATTAGCCTTTATTTTATCATCAAGCTCTGGTTCCTTAATATCTTTGTATTTTTTTAACGATTCCAGCAAAATAGTGGCTACAATTAATCTCGAGGCACTCTTATTATCTGCAGGAATCACAAACCACGGTGCATTGGTTTTGGACGTTCTGTTAATCGCTTCCTCATAGCACTGCTGATATTTATCCCAAAGATTGCGCTCTTTAAGATCACCAGGTGAGAATTTCCAATTTTTTTCTTGCAGACGTAATCTCCTTAATAATCGCTGTCTTTGTTCTTCTTTAGAAATGTTTAAAAAGAATTTAAAAACAAGGGTGCCATTTTCTGTGATATGGCGTTCAAAATCATTAATCTGCCTATACCGTTTATCCCAGAATGATTCATCAATATCTGCCACCGTATTTATGTTTGGAATATTCTCGCTTAAAATATACTCCGGATGGACCTTGGTTACCAACACATTTTCATAATGGGTTCTGTTAAATACCCCAAATTTTCCTTTTGGTGGGAGCGCAATATAGTGTCTCCAAATATAATCATGATCCAGCTCAAGTTCTGTTGGCACTTTAAAGCTATGCACAACCACTCCTCTAACATTGCAATCTTTAAACACTTCACGAATCAGGCTGTCCTTACCAGAAGTATCCATCCCCTGAAAACAAATCAGGACCGCGTATTTGCCATGGGCGTATAATGTATTTTGAAAATCGCCTAAATCTTCACGTAATTTTTCCAGGTTTTTTTTGAGTTCCCTGTCTGTGCTGTCAAGATTCTCCGAAGTACTGAGATCTTCCAATTTAATATCAGAAACTACTTTATAGGAGGCTATATTGATTTTCTTCATGGGTTGAATATATAATATTTTGTGGTCCTAATAAAGGCCCAAATTTAAAAATAACCTTTTATCCTCAATAATGTGCCATTCGACCTTTAATCAGGAAAGACCGGTTAATTAAACGAATAAATAAGGTGCCGGGGATGACTCTCTTTATCTTTACAATGCCTAAATCTTACATAACCAATACTTTAAACTATGAAGGTACTGTGTGCCATTCTGATGTTCCTTGTGCTTTTCAGCATGTCTTCTTTTGATATGACCAAGGCATGTGAATATGCGGGATCAAATATTGGGTACATCAAATCCCAGACAGAACGAGCTCTTGCTGCAGAAGACCTTAATTCTTCGCGTTTCTTTGCTTACAAAGCCCTTAATGCCATTGAAAAATCGAAAGAGCAAATTGAAGCTTGCGGTTGCGATTATGCTAAAGAGAGTATTTATGAAGGCTTGGATAACCTAAAGAAAGCTACAAGAGTTTCTTCTTTAAACAGCGCTAAAATACTTTTAACACGAGCTTTGGATAACTCTTTAGGAAGCCTTGAGGCCATTAGAGAACACGATGAACACGGGGAAAGTCTTTATGACAATGATATGCTGGCAATGAACACAAAAACCGCAGAAAAAGAAAAATTAAGTATGGTTATGCCTGTGGGCAAGGAATTGGAAAGAAAAATTGATCTGTCGCTTGTAAATTACCAAAATTCTCTTAACGAAGTCGTCAACAGCGTAGAATGCAAAGAGGCCTATGAGTTTGCCAGTAAAATTTACGCCCATTGTGAACAGGAACTTCTAAAACCGAAACTTACCGAAGCCAAAAAGTATTACAATTTAAGAACAAAACAAATTACAGCACTTGCACTTGATAAATTAAAGGATTGCAATAAATAATGCGCTGAAGGGTTTCCTGAGAGTACTTTATTCACCTATTCCTAAATCAACTATTTACTTGCAAACAGGTTAACGTCTTCTTCAGTAATTTCTGTACCACCAAGTATGATTAAGCGTTCCACCACGTTTCTTAATTCGCGAATATTACCAGTCCAATCATAACTTTTTAAAAGCTCAAGCGCTTTTTTGGTAAACTTTTTGGTCACTACCCCTTGTTCAGAGGCAATTTTGGCGGCAAAATGATCTATTAGGAGTGGAATATCTTCCCTCCTATCATTCAATGATGGTACATTGATGAGTATAACAGCCAGACGATGATATAGATCTTCCCTAAATTTTCCTTCGGCAATTTCATGCTGAAGATCCTTGTTGGTCGCCGCAATTACACGAACATCGACCTTAATATCTTTGTCCGTGCCAACCCTGGAGATTTTACTCTCTTGTAAAGCCCTAAGTACTTTAGCCTGAGCCGAAAGGCTCATATCTCCTATCTCATCCAAAAAGATGGTGCCTTTGTTAGCGGCCTCAAATTTACCGGCTCTATCCCTGACTGCCGAAGTAAAGGCCCCTTTTACGTGACCAAATAATTCACTTTCAATCAATTCTGAAGGGATTGCCGCACAATTTACTTCAATAAATGGCCCTCCACTGCGCTCACTTTTTTCATGCAGCCAATGGGCAACAAGTTCCTTACCGGTACCATTTGATCCGGTGATTAAAACTCTTGCATCTGTTGGAGCAACCTTATCTATCATATCCTTGATCGTGGTAATCTCCTTACTTTTCCCAATCATTTCATAACCTTTACTAACTCTTTTCTTTAAGCTCTTGTTTTCCTGAACAAGTTCTTTCTTATCCAGCGCATTCCGCACAGTTGTTAGAAGTCTGTTTAAATCAGGTGGTTTGGAAATGTAGTCAAAAGCCCCTAACCTCATTGTATTTACAGCAGTATCCAAATCCCCATGTCCTGAAATCATAATAAATGGTATCTCCGGTCTTATTTTTTTGGCTGCCTGCAAGACTTCAACACCATCCATTTTAGGCATTTTTATATCACAAAGGGCAAGGTCATAGTCTGTTTTTTTAATCATCTCCAGACCAATTGAACCATCTTCTGCCTCATCCACTTCATACATTTCGCTTTCTTCAGATAAAATCTTAACTAAAACCCTACGGATAGCTGCTTCATCTTCTATAACCAGTATTTTTGACATGTTTTTATTATTAAAAAATTGAAATTTTAAATCCTGCTTTCCAGTAAAATCCTCCAGCGTTTTTTTCATTTAAAGTATAAACTTTTTTCCTCTTCGCATTTCTCAGCAACCCTTGCTGGTTTAGCGTAACCCCGGCAATCCCATAAAAAGACATTCGTCTATTAATATTATACTGGTAGCCTATGGCACTAACTATGGCCGAAAGCGAAACGGAGGATCCGAATTCACCGTCAGGTAAAAGAATGTCATTTTGGACATTTACAAAGTATCCGTCCAAAAATAATGCCATTTGTAAGGTGTGTCTATCTTTAAAGTGATATCTGAAATCTGTCCTGGGAATTCCGAGGGAGTACGACCAGGACCTGTGAAACCGTCTGTGATAATTTATAAGTGGCAGGGGAAAAGGAAGACCGGTAGTACTATTATAAGTAAGCCCCAAAATTAATCTATAAGGTTTATCAATATCCTTCTCTTCCTTCCATATAGTTGCAGTAAGATTTAATAAAAAGTCATCTCCCTGAAGGCCATTAACCAAATTGGATGCTATTCTTGGAGTTACAATACCCACAAATCGCCAATCTTCATTCAGCTTAAAAATATAACCGACATTGAGATCAATGACATAAAGGGTATTCAACTCACTGGAGTCGAATGGATATTCCTTAGTAATTTCAAAATCAATAAGATTAAACTCACCACCAAGCACCAGATACTTATCGAAACCAACTTTAACTGGAACATTTAGTAAAAATCGGTAACGTGATGCGGTATTACCCGTTTCTTCTCTCGGGAGCGAAGTATATTCCACCCTCAAAATATCTGTACTTTGCGCAAAACAAATTCCACTTACTATAAGTAAACACCAGAATAAACCAATACGTTTTACCATTTTATTATTCCAGACTTACTATATAAATTTATCATTTAATTTAAAGTGTTTAATGTTTAAGTAAATGAACATATTGAGCGGGCAAGGGATCTTGCATGTTTAGTATTTCAGCCATTTATATAGCTCTTTATAGGTAGGTTTTTTACCATACATTAAAATTCCCACCCGGTAGATTTTAGCTGCAAGCCATACGATACCAATAAAAGTTACAATTAAAAATACAATGGATAAAATTACCTGCCACAATGGAACTCCACCTTCTCCAATCCCCCCGGGTAAGCGCATGAGCATAACAATTGGTGAGGTTAATGGAAATAGAGAAAACCCAACAGCAATAGGACCATTGGGGTTACTAAATACAGAAAAGAATCCAACATATATGGCTAACATTAAAGGCAGTATAATTGGAAAAATAAATTGCTGAGTATCAGTCTCGTTATCCACTGCAGCCCCTATAGCCGCGTAAATAGAGCTATAAATTAAATAACCGAGAATAAAATACACCAAAAACAGAGAAATAAGCATAAACCAAGGTATCTGCAGAAATTCAAGTGCATACAATTGCATCGCATTTGTTGTCGTTGGCATGGGAGACATACTGCTCATAGGATTCGTAGTTATGGCTGACGGATCACTAAGCCCAGTCAGATCTATTCCAAAAACCAAAAATACCCCAAACAGTAATAAGGATGCAGATATTATCCAGATTGCAAATTGTGTTATTCCCGCCAGGGAAGTCCCGATAATTTTACCTAACATTAATTGAAATGGTTTTACGGATGAGATTATTACTTCAATAATACGACTCGTTTTCTCTTCAATAACACTGCGCATCACAAAACCACCATAAATTATAATGAACATCATTATCAAATAACCAAAACCGCCGCCTATAAAGGCTTTCATTTCATTTATTCCCTTTATATTCTGCTCCCCGGTAAAGGTGGCTATATTAATTTCGAATCTGTCATTTATTGTAGTAAATTCCTCTGTAGAAACTCCAATATCTATAAGTTTTCTTTGTCTTAAGCGTTCCTCAAATATATCTTCTAAAGGATCCAGAACGATATTACTTGGCGCATCTTTTGAATAAAAGTAGGAATTTTGGGCTACCTCTTCGAGGTCGCTCCGTTTAGGAATATGCAGTAGACCGGAAAAACCAAGACTTAATGTAGAATCCTTAGCGGCTTGCAATGATATATCTTTAAAAAAAATATAGGAAGTTCTTTCAGTAGTATTGAAGTCAGTAGAGAAATAATTACTTTCATTAAATACCGCAATTATTCTTTTCTGACTATCGTTTATCTTGGTGAGATAAGCAATAAGTACAATCATTCCCACCATCAGAATAGGACTTAGAAAAGTCATGATCACAAATGATTTGTTTCGAACTTTGGCAAGATATTCGCGCCTAATGATAAGAAATAATTTATTCATGGTCAGTTTTGCGTTGTACTGTTTGAATAAAAATATCATTAGCCGTAGGGATCGTCTCTACAAAATTATTTATGCTTGACTTTGAAGACAGCAATGCCAAAAAAGATCTGGTATCATCTGTAGGCAATTGAACCGTAAAATCTAATTGTTTGCTGTTTACATCATAGTGTGAAGAGGAAATATCAAATTTATCCGAAATCAGTTTTAAAAAATTTTCTCCATTTTCCAATTCCAGCCCAACCCTAAACATATTGTTTTTGTACTGTTTTTTGATATCAACAAGCCTCCCGTCCAAAATCTTTTCCGCATTGTGCAACAGGGCAATATATTCACATAATTCTTCAACAGATTCCATTCTGTGAGTTGAAAAAATAATAGATGTCCCTTTTTCTTTTAGCTTAATAATCTCATCCTTTATAATATTGGCATTTATTGGATCGAAACCGCTAAAAGGCTCATCAAAAATAAGGAGTTTAGGCTCATGCAAAACTGTTACAATAAACTGAATTTTTTGCGCCATACCTTTTGAAAGTTCCTGAATTTTTCTATTCCACCAATCACCTATCTCGAACTTATCAAACCAATACTTGAGCTTCTGTTTTGCATCGGATTTGCTCAATCCCTTAAGCTGTGCAAGATATAGCGCCTGCTCGCCAACTTTCATGCTTTTATAAAGACCCCTCTCTTCCGGAAGATAACCAATACTTGCAATATGATGGGGCTGCAGTAATTCTCCATCAAAAATAACTTCACCGGAATCTGGAAAGGTAATTTGATTTATTATCCTTATTAAGGTAGTCTTACCAGCGCCATTTGGACCTAAGAGCCCGTAAATACTATTCTTTGGTATTGCCAGAGAAACATTATTTAGCGCGATTTGGTTGCCGAATTTTTTAGTAACATTATTAGCAACAAGGATATCATTCATTCAAGCAATTTTTTTTTACATTTTGATTGTATCTGTAAATTGTTCAAAATGAGTATTGAATTAAGAAAGATCAAATAGAACAAACTACAATTACAGCTTATAGGATATTACTAAGCTTAGAATTTATCATATACTATTATTGGCTCTTAATAGGATTCAAAGATATAGAAATGCATTAAAATGGTTTTGAAATTCATAGTATTTTGTTTTTAGCGCCATTGAAGAGCGGATAAAAGCTTATAGCAATCATTCCTATTATGCCATCCAATAGTGCACATGAGTAATGATAATAGATCTAAAATTTCTGATAAGATCAAAGATCATCAATATTTCATCTGGAGAATTAATCGACTCAAAATCAATTTTATATTAAATAAAAGAGCTGTGTTTTATGTCGTCTAACCCCATAAATAACAAAACCCACCCTTAAAAGGATTAAGGATGGGAAAAAAATTGCTATGAAAAAGAAAATTAATATTGGTTTCCCAATATTGATTCAAATATACGTTTTTTATTTAAAAAGAAAACTTTAATTCGTTAAGAGAACATATCTTTTACTTTTTCAAAAAAGGATTTATCCGATTTTTCAGGTTTAGGTTCAAAGTTCTCATTATTCTGCATCTTCTCAAAAAATTCGCGTTGTTCCTTATTTAGTTCCTTTGGGGTCCAGACATTCACGTGTACTAAAAGATCCCCTGTTCCATAACCATTAATACTGGTAATACCTTTTCCCCTTAATCTTAAAATCTTGCCCGATTGAATCCCGGATTCTAATTTAATACGAACCTGACCGGTTACGGTATCAATCTCCTTTGTTGTACCCAAAACGGCATCCGAAATACTTATGTATAAATCATAATGCAAATTATCACCTTCCCTTTTTAAGGTTCCATGTTCCAAGGTCTCTATTGCAACCAGCAAATCTCCCGATATTCCATTACCAGGAGCTTCGTTACCCTTTCCGGATACCTTTAACTGCATGCCCTGCTCCACACCTGGAGGTATTTTTATAGAAACTGTCTCTTCAACTATTTTCAAGCCCTGAGCGTCAGCATCATTTGGTCTATTATCTATTATTTGGCCACTTCCGCCACAACTGCTGCAGGTAGCTGCCGTTTGCATCCTTCCCAGAATTGTATTGGTTATTTTTGTTACCTGCCCTGCACCATTGCATGTAGCACACGTTTTATAGGTCACACCGGCCGCCTGCTTTTTGCGCTTTACTTTAACCTTTTTCTCTACACCGTGAGCAATCTCTTCAAGGGTTAAGCTGACGTGAATTCTCAAATTACTGCCTTTCATCCTTCGCTGACCGCCACTAAATCCTCCAAATCCTCCAAATCCACCCCCAAATGCACTGCCAAAAATATCACCAAATTGACTAAAGATATCCTCCATATTCATACCTCCACCGCCAAAACCGCCTCCTTCAAATGCAGCATGCCCATATTGATCATACCTGGCTTTCTTATCAGGATCACTCAAAACTTCATAAGCCTCAGCTGCCTTTTTAAACATTTCTTCTGCCTTGTCATCTCCGGGGTTTTTATCCGGGTGAAATTCTATGGCTTTCTTGCGATATGCTTTTTTGATCTCGGCTGCCGTGGCATTTTTGGAAATACCCAATATTTCGTAGAAATCCTGCTTCATAAGTCTTTTGTAAATTTAATTGCCAACAACTACTTTTGGATGTCGGATTATTTTATCTCCAAGTTTAAATCCCTTCTCAACAACATCTATAATTTTACCTTTTAACTTTTTGCTAGGGGCAGGAATCTGAGTAATTGCATCGTGCACTTCAGCGTCAAAAGCATCGCCTTCTTTGGTTGTTATCTCCTGCAAGCCCTTGGATTTAAGCGTTTCTTTAAATTTATTGCTAATAAGATCAACCCCTTTAAACAATTCTTTATCCGTAGACTTAGATATTTCCTTTAAAGCCCTGTCAAAATCGTCCATAATAGGCAAAAGGGCTACTATGACCTCCTGACCCGCAGTTTTAAAAAGATCCATACGTTCTTTCGAAGTACGTTTTTTATAATTTTCAAACTCCGCAAAAAGTCTTAAAAACTTATCTTTTTCTTTATTCAGATCTTCCTGTAATTGCTCTTCAATGGATTTTATCTCCTCTTGGTGCTCATTATCATCTGATTCCAAATCCAGCTCTTCCTGCTCCTCGGGAATCATTTCATTTATCTCTTCTGACTTATCTTCTGTGTTCATTGGATATAGCTTTATAAAACTCAATTAAGGATGGCAAAAGTACTGCCAATTCTTCAAAAATGTCAAAATGTCACAAAAAAAAACATCCTGATTGAAGGATGTTCAAAAGGCCACTGCCTTTATTTTTGTTAAAATCTATATATATTCTTTGGCCAACACATCATCTGTATTATCCTCATTAACTTCCTCTAAGTATATGTTTTCCAGCGCTCTGCAAATATTATTAAATTTAAAAATAAAGCCTTTTTTTTCTATTTTTTTACTGCTTACACGCTGACTAACAAATAAAAGATAAGACATCTCACCCAGAATAAGTCTCATTGCAAATTGAGGAATATTAGGCAAAAACAAGGGTCTCTCAAGAACTTTAGCCAGTTCTTTAACCATTTTTGAATTGGTAACCGGGTTTGGTGCAACCCCGTTATAAACACCA
The DNA here is from genome assembly GCF_947490415.1 of uncultured Eudoraea sp. Classification (GTDB taxonomy): domain Bacteria; phylum Bacteroidota; class Bacteroidia; order Flavobacteriales; family Flavobacteriaceae; genus Eudoraea. The sequence continues at coordinate 377,675 of NZ_CANLGX010000002.1, read as the reverse complement.
GACAATCTGTTTTCGACTATAAATAGGAACATTCGGGCAAGATCGTTTACATGAATCCAAGATTGCCATTGTTCACCTGAACCAAATGAGGCTCCTATATATCTTCTCACTGCATTGGCCATATTTGGCAAAGCCCCACCTTCCGATGACAGAACAAGACCTATTCGTATTTTAGTGACAGTGCAGTTAAGTGCCTGAAATTTATCAATTTCTTTTTCCCAAATCTCAGTTACGTCCCCTAAAAAACTAGAATCCCGGTTTGTTGATTCTTCTGTATAAAAATTAGATAAGGAATTTGGGTAGATACCTATGGCAGATGCCGAAATAAGTGAAATACTTTCTTCCAGATTAAGACTTTTAAGAGCAATATAAAGTGTCTTTAAGCTATCTACTCTGCTCGACAGGATTTCCTTTTTATAAGATTTAGACCATCTTTTGGCAATATTAGCCCCAGCCAAATTGATGATTGCCGTGACTCCTTCAAAACAATTTACATCAATGTCGTATGTCTTTGGTTCCCAATAAAATCCCTTATAATTTAGTTCGTTTTTTATTTTGGACTTATCAGTAGTAAGATAATTTACCGAATACCCTTTTTCACGACATAAATCGGTTATCGCACCCCCTATTAATCCAGTGGCCCCAGTGATTAAAACTTTCATCGCATAATTTTGGCTAAAGATATTGGTTTTTATACCTGTAACAATCAGGTTTAATTTGGATTTAACAGTATCGTGTATGAATTATTGCCGAAATTGGTTTATCCGGATACTTTTAGGGCTCTCAGCATTTCCCTTTTACCAGGTGGTCCGGGTAACCTTTCAACGACAAAACCAACGGCTTGCATGGCTCTTCTCACACTTCCTTTGGCCGAATAGGTTACTAAAATTCCATTTTCAGTTAGCGCATTGTACATCTTATCAAAAATTATTTCGGTCCATAGTTCCGGTTGTACCCTTGCTCCAAAAGCATCGAAATAAATAAGGTCGTAAAGATTACGGTCTGAAATTTCCTGGAAATTCTTTTTTTGTTTGTTAAACGAAAAATATGAAGTAAGCTCTATTTTGCTCTCCCAGTCACTTTTATGCATTTCAAAAAAGGCCTCTTTAAAAGGGGATGCTTTTAAAGTTTCAATATAATCTAATTGTGTTATTTCCTCATTAGTTATGGGATATGCCTCTATGCCCGTATAATCAACTTGTCTGTTACTCTTTTCAGCCTCAATCAATGTAATGAGGGCGTTAAGACCTGTGCCAAAACCAATCTCCAAAATACTTATGGCCTCATTGGCCAAATATGAAAAGCCTTTATCAATAAAAACGTGATATGCCTCATTTACGGCACCATGTATGGAATGATATTGCTCGTTCCAATCCTCTATTTGGATGGTTTTAGAACCATCTCCGGTGGTAATTATCTTTCTTATCAACTTATTGCCCTATTAGCACTCCATCTGCCTCAAACTCAAAGGTTTTTTTAGGTAGTTTAATCTGCTTGATATCTTCTGGTGATTCCCCGGCATCTTTGGCATAATGCCTTTGGTCTTCAACACTCATGTTATCAACAAAAGCAATTCCATTTACAACAACTTCCCGGCCCTCTATATCCATAGGAACAAAAAAGCCATAATCTTTAAATTTCACCATTACCTCTTCTCCATTTTTCAAATTCAGTTTCATCCAGCATCCTTTAGATTTACAGACATCAGTAACTATGGCTGAAAATTTTGTTTCCAGAGTATCTGCTTTCCTAAGCGACTGGAATTGATCTAGCATTACTTCGCTGCCAATAGCCCCTTTATAGTCAATTAATTTACCAAATGAAGCAAAATTCCTTTCACTTTGGGCATTTTCACTTACTTCAGATGGCTTGTGTTTATTCTTACATCCCACTAAGAGTACTAAAAACACAAGTAATATGTTAAAACTTTTCATTATTAATAATATTTATGATCCATCTGCAAAACTGGTGATTTTTCCTAGAAAAAAGAAGACATGAAAGGTGATAATTGTTTAATTTTAATCTTAGAAAATGAGATTTCAATGGATACAGTAGCAAAAAACCTGATTGTTCAGAAGGCTGAAACATCTAAGATTAGTAAGGTTAATTTTGATCAGCTTCCTTTTGGTGCCTATTTCACAGATCATATGTTCGTCTGTGATTATAAGAATGGTGCATGGGAAACGCCCAAAATAATTCCTTATCAGCCCTTGCAAATGGAACCTTCCTCCAGGGTATTTCACTACGGTCAGGCAGTTTTTGAAGGGATGAAAGCCTACAGGGATGATGAAGGTGGTGTTTGGTTATTCAGACCGGATGAAAACTACAGGCGCATAAATAAGTCAAGTGTCCGACTTGCAATGCCTGAATTTCCTGAAGAGTATTTTTTTGATGGTCTTAAAAAGCTTTTACAAATAGATGAAAAGTGGATTAAGCCAGGTGTAGGTAATTCATTGTATATCCGTCCTTTTGTTATAGCTACACAAGCGGGCATTATTGCTTCTCCTTCTGAGGAATATAAATTTATTATTATTTGCTCTCCTGCACAATCCTACTATGGAGGTGAAGTAAGAGTTAAGATTGCCGAAAAATTTAGCCGGGCCGCGGATGGTGGATTTGGTTTTACCAAAGCAGCGGGTAACTATGCAGGACAATTTTATCCAACAAACCTGGCAAAGGAAGAAGGGTTTCAACAAGTGGTTTGGACAGATGCCAGCACGCATGAGTATATTGAAGAGGCAGGCACAATGAATATTTTTATTCGACTGGATAACAAACTCATTACCTGTCCTACCGGGGATAGAATTTTGGATGGTATAACCAGAAAAAGTATCATTGAATTAGCAAAAGACAGAGGAATTGAAGTAGAAGTAAGACCTATAAAAGTATCTGAGTTGGTTAATGGCATAAAGAATAATACATTAAAAGAAATGTTTGGCAGTGGAACAGCGGCGGTGATTAATCCAATTCTGGGCTTTGGTTATAAAGATGAACGCTATGAATTACCAAAAATTGAAAATTCGTACGCATCAATACTCAAGCAACAATTATTGGATATACAATACAATAAGATTGAGGATAAATTTGGCTGGAGGTATAAAGTACAATAATCCAATAAAACAAAAAGAAATGGGCACTTAAAATTAGTGTCCATTTTATTTATCAAGAATAGCCTGAATATTTGGTTTAAAATATTTTGGCCCTTTAAGCACTTTACCATCTTCCCTGTAAATAGGCTTACCATCTTTTCCCAATTTACTCATATTGCTGCGCTGTATTTCTTCAAACACTTCCTCAATTTTATGTTGCATACCGTGTTCAAGGATAGTTCCACAAAGAATATAAAGCATATCCCCTAAAGCATCGGCTACCTCAGCCAAATCATTATTTTGGGCTGCCTCAAAATATTCCCTATTTTCCTCATCCATTAGGTTGAATCGCAACTTGTTCTTTGCTGCGCCCAGATCTGCTTTCATAGAGTGAGACACTCCAAGGCCAAAAGATTTATGAAAAAGCTCAACAGAAGCAATTTTCTTTTTCATGGATTTTTTGTTTTAGTTTTGCGTAAAAATAATAAATATGTTTAGCACAGGACAAGTGGCATTTGCGGTATTTTTCATTTTGTTATTCACATTGATCCTGATATTTTCTTATCGAAAAGACAAAAAACTACATGCAAAAAATTACCGTGGTGTAAAATGGGTGGGAATTGTCTTTGTAATATTCGTAATATTCTTATTTGCAATTAAGTACATCCTCAAAAATTAACGCAATTACTGAGAACACCACAAAAATTAGGTAAATCACAACAATTATAGCTTTTCATTCGTAAAATACAAGAAAAGAAGTAATTTTGCGTTAACCAATTATATCATTATTTTCAAATGACCACTTTTTTAACTATATTTTTTGTTCTAGTATTTTTTAATGCGGCACTTTTATTCTTTAGCGTAACAAACGCAAGACAGAGAGTAAGTAAGTTGCGAAAAAGTATTTCAGATCAATCCCTGACTAAAATTTATCCTCTGGATTTAAATCCAACCAAGTACAAAAAAGCCATTTAGTTTTTTACCTTTAGGGTATGAAACAATTTTTACTTGTTTTTATCGGAGGTGGGTTTGGTAGCTTTCTTCGTTTTATTATTGGCAAAACTTTCAACGATTATTTTCAAAATTTTTACCTTGGCACATTCCTGGTTAATATCATTGGTTGCCTGATAATTGGTTTTCTACTGGGCACTTCAATGAAAGGAAACCTGCTTTCAAAAGATCAAATCCTCATCCTGTCTACAGGATTCTGCGGAGGATTTACTACTTTTTCTGCATTTACGCTTGAGAATCATGGATTGCTACAATCCGGCCAATTACTGCATTTTTCTTTTTATACTATAACCAGCATAACAGTAGGTGTTCTGGCGATTGCATTGGGACTTTGGCTTTCCAGGTTAGTATAATCGTCTCAGTAATTCAAACACTTTTTTATCCTTAGAATAGCATTCTTATTGCCTCACCGTTTTATTAAAAATGATCAGGCTTTTTTACTTTCCTACAAGTTTAGTTAATACTGCCTCACAAAATCATCAAATAAACATTTTTTATTGTTTTTAATAGTATACCCTTAAAATTAATGGGGTCAAATTATAATTATTATAAAAATAACAACCCTACCCCCAATTTTTTTAGGGTGTTAATTTATTTAATATATATTTGCGGCGATCAACAATAAAACTAACAAATGAAAAAAGTTGAAGCAATTATTAGAAAATCCAAATTTGATGATGTGAAAAATGCACTTCATGAGATTGAGGTAAATTTCTTTAGTTACTGGGACGTAACTGGAGTAGGAAATGAAAAACAAGGTCATGTCTATCGTGGTATTTCATACAGTACTACAGACATCCAAAGAAGGTATCTGGAAATAGTAGTGTCTGACGAATTTCTTGAAAGAACTGTAAACACTGTACTGGAAGCCGCTTACACAGGAAATGTGGGTGATGGTAAGATCTTTGTTTCCGATGTCCTGCAAGCTTTTCGAATAAGAACCAAGGAAAACGGCCAGGCCGGAATTAACTAAAAAGTAACTAACTAATACTTAAAAGAAATGGAAGCAGGATTATTTACAGCTAATAATGTTTGGATGATGGTATGTACCGCCCTTGTATTTTTTATGCATACAGGGTTTGCCTTTTTAGAAATTGGCCTCACCAGACAAAAAAACACAATTAATATACTTTTTAAAAACATCTTTATTATTACAGTAGGACTGCTATTGTACTATATAGGTGGCTTTAATTTAATGTACCCCGGATTTGAAGAAGGTTCGATGGGTATTTTCGAATTTGCAGGTTTTGGTATTGACGCCCCTGAAAATGGCATGACGGCTGAATACGCCGATGGAGGTTATACCTGGTGGACAGATTTTCTGTTCCAGGGAATGTTTGCAGCCACAGCCGCAACAATTGTCTCAGGAGCGGTTGCCGAGCGTATTAAAATAGGTCCTTTTATGATTTTTACAATCATTTATGTAGGTCTTATATATCCTATAGCCGGTTCATGGCAATGGGGTGGCGGATTCCTGTCTACATTAGGTGGAGAAGACGGAGGTTTTTATGATTTTGCAGGTTCAACTCTGGTACATTCCGTTGGTGGATGGGGCGCTTTAATAGCTATTTACCTTTTGGGAGCCAGAATAGGCAAATTTGGCAAGGATGGGAAACCGAATGCTATCCCGGGCCATAGCATTCCCATGGCGACAGCGGGTGTTTTAATCCTATGGTTGGGTTGGTTTGGTTTTAACGGTGGCTCTGTTTTATCTGCAGACCCGGCTACTACATCACTTGTACTTGTAACTACCTGTTTGGCCGCAGCTGCCGGTGGTGTTGGAGCCGCAGTTTTGTCTACCATTATGTATAAGAATATGGACCTAACTATGTTCCTAAACGGCATATTGGGAGGCCTGGTAGGTATTACGGCTGGTGCTGACCTAATGTCGCCGAACGAGGCAGTCGTTATAGGTCTTATAGCTGGTGTGATAATCGTACTTGGCGTAGCTCTAATTGACAGGATTCGATTAGATGACCCTGTTGGAGCAGTTACCGTACACCTCATATGCGGAATCTGGGGAACTCTTGCAGTAGGTATATTTGGAGATTTGGCCGGAGGGCAACAGTTAATATATCAATTAACCGGAGTTGCTTCAGTAGGAGTATTCTGCTGTATCTCGGCTTTCATAATCATTTTTGCACTTAAGAAAACAGTAGGAATAAGAGTCCCTAAAGAAGAAGAAATAGACGGGTTGGACTTAGCTGAACACGGAATGGATGCCTACGCCGACTTTAGAATGAGTGAGCAGTAATAAGATGAAAAAATTAACGGAGCGTTTGGCAGAACGCTCCGTTATGTAAAGTTTTCAAATAAATCAATTTAAATCATTTAATACGTTCCCTAAACGGGAATCCCAAAAACATTGAATTATGAAATTATTTACAAATACAAGTTACATAAAAAATTTATTCCTTTTAGCATTGTTATTGCTCGGATCAGCTGGATTTGCGCAGGAAGAAGAAGAGGAAGAAGAAAAAAAGAAAATCTCTTTTAGCGGTTCGGTAGACGCGTATTATCGTACAAATTTCAACGGATTAAACAGCGTAGTGCCAATTGTAGAAGGTGGTGAGGAGATAGGCGAAATATCTCCAAGTGCACCCGGCACATCATTCGCCAATGATAACGGTTTTGCGATAGGTATGGTAAATCTAATAGCAGGATACGAAGGCGAGAAAGTTGGTTTTGTAGCTGATCTGGTATTTGGACCCAGAGGTGAAGATGCGGTATTTAATGATTCAGGACCTACCAGCATCGTAAACCAGTTGTATGTTTATTGGAATGTCAGCGATAAGGTGACACTTACCTTAGGAAATTTCAACACATTTTTGGGATATGAGGTAATCTCACCAGTTGCGAACTTTAACTATAGTACTTCCTATATGTTTTCCTACGGCCCCTTTTCCCATACTGGTCTGAAAGCAGATTTTGATTTAGGAAACGACTGGTCGGCTATGGTAGCCATTTTGAATCAGACCGATTTTACATCTGCTGCCCGGCAAAGCGATTTTAGTTTTGGAGCTCAGCTCGGTTATGCAGGTCAATTCCTTAACTTCTTGTACGGTAAACAGGGGATCGACAAAATTGTCAATGATGGCACCATTGAAGAACCAGACATTAACAGTCTTTTCCAGATAGATTACACTGGAGGATTTAACATTGGTGAAGATTTCTTCCTCGGCATAAATGCCACATACCAGGATACCGGAGATGTTGGATTTGATGAAGATACACCAGATGATCTTGGGTTCTACGGTGTTGCATTATATCCACAATACACTTTTTCTGAGGTCTTTACACTTGGTTTAAGAGGTGAATATTTTGAAGAAGTAGGTGATTTTGGAGCCATTGGAACCGGAGTTGAAGATTCTAACGTATTCGCTGTCACCCTTTCTGGAAATGTGACCATAGGTAATTACCTTAAAATAATTCCAGAAATAAGATTAGACAACGCTTCAGATGATGCCTTTTTAAATAAGGATTTAGAAACGTCTAAAAGCCTATCCTCTTTCCTATTGGCAGCTGTATTTGCTTTCTAGATAGAAAAATTAGTTTAGTTTGTTTTGTTTAGTTAAATAAATGCCGGCCCTGATGGTAATACATCGGGGCCTATTTATTTGACTTAGGTTTAAAGCTTTTCACCCCTGCTTTAATTTTGGTATCCAGGTTATTTCGTTTTGGGACAATAGGGCAGGAATATTTTTTATTATATGCGCAATAAGGATTGTAAGCCCTGTTAAAATCAAGTATAATAGAATTCCCTTCAGGAATAGCCAAATCCAGATAGCGGCCTCCGGTGTAAGTCTCTTCCCCGTTTGTATTATCTAAAAAAGGCAGAAAGAGGTAATCTTCATATCCTTCTGTTTCTTTCAACTCCAGGTTTTGATAAACTTCAAGACTATAGTTTTCCCCCTTTATACTAAAATTTACCACCCCGAATACTACCTCTTCAGAAAGGCGATCAGTGGTAGTAGGCATCATAAAAGGAATTGGATCTGCCGTCCGCTCCAGAGAACCTATTACTCTAAATGAAGTATCCGGCTGAAAGAAATCCAAACCCTCAAAATCCTTTCGATACCTGTCCGGCAAAGGGGAAGTTTCCGGGTTCTTAAATTCTTCATTGAGTTCCTTTTGAAATAATAAAATCTCCTTAACCATCTCTGAGTTATCCGATGCTATTTCGGACTTTATGGTATCGTGATATTTGCGTTTATCTGCACATCCCGAAATGCCCACATATAAACACATGATTCCCAGCAAAAGATTTTTTTTCATAGATACATATTTCGTTCAAAAATACAACATCTCTTTTTTTTACATATTTTTATCCTTTAAGACTTAAAATATGAACATATCATTGATTCAAAGGGCGGTAATAGTTTATCCTAACCGAAGGAATCAGCGCTTCTGGCTTTAGAATCAATGCTATTTAATAGTGGGTAGCCTGGCAGATATGTCAGGCTTTTTTATGATTTATACAGAATGAGATCAGTATATAACAGCTATATAAATTCATTTAAGGGATTGTCCAAAGAGGTTTGGTGGCTTTCTTTAATAACCCTTATAAACAGAGCGGGGACAATGGTCATCCCCTTTTTGTCACTTTATCTTACCCAGGATCTCGGTTTCACCCTGGAGAATGTAGGTATTATTATGAGTTGCTTTGGGTTAGGATCGCTAATTGGCTCCTGGCTGGGAGGAAAATTAACTGATCTTTTTGGTGCATATCAGGTTATGCTGGTAAGTCTTATATTGACCGGGATACTTTTTATTACCCTTCAATATCTTGTTTCGTTTTGGTCAATTTGTGGAGGCATCTTTGTATTAATGATAATCGCGGATGCATTCAGACCCGCGACATTTGTGGCCCTTAGCGCATATAGTAAACCTGAAAACAAAACAAGATCAGTAACACTTATTCGTCTTGCCATAAATCTTGGATTTTCTGCCGGACCTGCTCTTGGCGGTTTAATTATAGGCACTTTAGGTTACAGCGGGTTATTTTGGGTAGATGGCCTTACCTGTATGGCAGCCGGCATATTGTTATTAGTCCTCCTGAATCCTAAGAAGGTAAAAGTGCTTGATAGCGTCGAAAATAAAATGCCGTTGTCTGCATATAAAGATGTGCCATATTTGGTGTTTATTATTTCAATGGTCCTGTTCGGATTCGTGTTTGTGCAGTACTTTTCCACAATCCCTATTTATTATAACGATGAACACGCATTAAATGAAACTCAAATAGGTTTGCTTTTAGCAATGAATGGCTTCATAATATTTGTCTTTGAAATGCCCCTTATAAAGTTTTTGGAAACAAGGTCTTTATCCAAAATATCCAATATGATAATTGGTTTAATGCTTGTTACTTTGAGTCTTCTGATACTAAATTTTACCACGTGGATTGGTGTCCTTGTTATAGGGATGTTATTGATGACTCTCGGAGAAATGGTAGCGTTCCCATTCTCAAATGCGTTTGCCATGGATAGGGCAAAAAGGGGCAGGCAAGGAGAGTATATGGCCCTTTACAGTATTGCCTTTTCAATCTCTCACATTTTCGCACATAATTCCGGGATGATATCTATTGCCAGGCTTGGTTATCAAACCACCTGGTATTTGGCAACTTTTGTAGGTTTAATTGGCATTTTGCTACTTTTGTTGTTGAAAAAAGTACTTCTAAGAAATTCCCGAAAGTAAAAGCTATGAAAAAATTTCTCTCCCTCTTGTTACTTTTAGGTTTGGTTTCGGGTTGCTCCAAAAAAAAGGATGATTCCAAACCTTCAGGAAACATACTTAAAAGAACAATTAAATTACATCCCGGTAATTATAATGTTGCCTTCTTAATTATGGATGGAACCTATAATACAGAATTTACTGCCCCATATGACATTTTTCAGCACACAAAATACAGAGAAGGTATTAAGGCCATGAATACCTTTACTGTGGCTAATACTTTAGACCCAATTACTACTTTTGAGGGACTTCGCATTTTACCCGATTTTGATTACTTAAGGGATTCCCTTCCACCTATAGATATACTTGTAATTCCAAGTGCAGAACACCATCTGGATTCAGATTTAAAAGATACCGCCATGCTTAATTTTGTAAAAAGGGTGGACAAGAATGCGTTATTTATGACTTCACATTGTGATGGTGCGTTTATTCTGGCTAAAGCAGGTTTGTTAGACAAGGTTACCTCTACCACTTTTCCCAGCGACATTTCAAAATACAAACAGATGTTTCCTCTTCTAAAAGTAAAGGACAGCGTACTGTTTGTTCACGATGGTAAATACATTACCTCTGCAGGTGGAGCGAAAAGCTTCGAGGCCTCTTTATATCTTTGCGAGCACCTTTATGGGAAAGAAGTGACTAAGTCTCTGGCCAAAGGATTAGTAATCGATTGGGACCTTGATTTAATTGAAAAATTTATTCCTCAATAATGGCATCATAACGAGATCCCTTCAGGTATTTATTAACTATGGCATTGAACTCGGGCATAATTCTCAATAGGGCTGTATGCTCTAATGAATAAAGGCGGTTCTTGTCCTCATAGCCATTTTTTAACAATTCTTCCAGATAAAATAAGGCCGTGCCAAAATCTTCATATTTAGAACTATCAGATATAATTTTTAAGTAATAAGAATAAGCCATAGGTTCGGTAATAGTTTTCAACATCCATAGAAAACTTAGCGCTTCGTCATTAACTACTGGCTGCTCCTTTTCAATATCTATATTATCTTCAATAAGTGCATTGAGATATCCCAATAATCGTTTTCCCATTTGTTGTTCGAAAGGATCCGGCTTATTATCATATTTTTTGAGTTCCCCCATCTGATAATTCCACCATCCCAGATTATTGTAATTCAGGGCAGACAAATCTTCAAATAAATTATAATCATAATCATCCTTTATAAAGGTTTCCCGAAGAAGAACATTATTCAAATTTCGTCTTTGAGCTCTGTATATATTTTCTTTTTTCAGAATTTTAAGTTGCTCCCTCAAGGAATCAACTTCCAGGTGGGGCCTGTAAATGGAGATCATTTCACTTTGTAAATTATATGCTTTTAATAACTGACCTGAATTAATTAGTAGTTTAAGTTCTTCTAAATTTTGGCGATAACTATTCATGACAAATTCATCGTCTTTACCTACATTCCCTTTAGCCATAGCGGAAAGTGTAAGTATCTTTAACGCCTTGTCGATAAGACTGTAATCTGACCATTGTTCACCGCCATCAAACACCAATAGGTCATTGGGAAATTTCAATTTGCTCAACAATTCCCGGCCCTGTAACATTTGCGGATAATTAAAATCCTCATTCCCTACAATTCCAACAAAGTAAAAAGGTTTTTTCTCATCCAATAATTCAATACTTGGGACAAATGATCCACAAGAAATTACACCATCAACCACTTTTATAAAAGAAGGTACAAGCGCGGCAAACTTAGCTCCGGATGAAAAACCTGCAGTATATACTCGATTGCTGTTCAAAGGGAAAAGTGTTCCAACCTCCTGAAAAAGCCTGCTGGTAATTAGAACATTTTTGGTGATTGAAAGCGTATCACTAATATCATTAGACGAAGCAAGTAGAAATCCTTGTTCTTCTGCTGCGACCTTAAATATGTTTAATGCCTGGCTATTTTTGCCTTCCAAGTCAAATACAAATATGATGGGCCATGTACCCTTGCCATCAAACTTTTTAGGAAGATATAATTTATATGTTTCGGAAATTGAATCGTTGATGGGGATAGAATCTATAATCCTTCCCTTTGTAAATACTACTTGTCTTGTTTGCGAACTGCCCGTATAAGCTAAGCCTACAAATAAAAGAAGAAATAAAACTTGCTTCATATTTCTGAAATGATCAAAAACCCGGCCAAAATAGTTGAGAATTCTACAAATGCTCAAAGTTATACTGATAAACCTTTCTTAGAGTGAATGACGGAGTACTAATAGATAATACATCCTATTTACATCCTATAGTTAAATTAAGCAATTAAATCCTTCAAGAACAAATATTCAAAACTATTTATTTCCGGCACCCGGATGTCCGGTAATAAAATACTGCTGAATCGAAAATTTTTAATATAATTTCTCAAAAAAGATATAAATTCTTAATTAAAATACTTTATTAAATCTAATTCAGTCAGCAATAGAGATGACTCTTTTACAATATTCAAAACTCAATTAACTAACTTTATTTAAGCCGCTTTATTGGCGCATCAGAAACCACATCAGACAGTATTATATGTGTCCGTGTTTCGCCATATCTAATGAGTTCATCGATAAATCTTTCCAAATGAGCCTGATCCTTAAGAACTACCTCCATTATTATATTCTCATCACCTGTAATCCGGTAACAATTAATAACTTCCTCCAGCTTCTGAACCATCTCCAGAAAAGGTTTCAATTTACCCATAAAAGCTCTTAAGGTAATAATGGCTTTTAGCTGATACCCTGCGAGGGTATAGGATACTTTTGCATTAAAACCTTCAAGAATTCCAAGGTCTTCCATTTTTTTGACACGCTCCGCCACTGCCGGTGGAGTTAACCCCACTTTTCTTCCAATATTTGACAAGGACAGCCTTGAATTCTCCTGAAGGAGTTTAAGGATGTGCCAGTTTAAGTCATCTATTTTGTTATTCAAAGTAAATTATGATTAATTAATTAATTTATAAAGCTAAAATACGAAATTGCTTTGTATTTTAAAGATGATATCTAAAATTTGAACGTAACTTTATTGTAGAATTTTTGCTAAAAGAGAAAATGCCCTACAAAAACTTAAGAACCTTACCGGTTTACAGAAAAGCAATGGAACTCTGCAGTATGAGCAGAGAAATTGCCTCGTTTGTTTCCCAGAACAAGGATTTACTGAAATTGTATCAGTCTAACAGTCTAAGAGATCATATTGCGGACTCTTTACTTACTGATGCCATTTTGATCCCACAACAGATAGCCCAGGCAGAATCCACTGAATCATATGCCGTTCGAATGAAAAGTGCTTCATTTATAAATATTATGATTAGGAATATTATTTCCTATTGTAACGGACTGGAAAATGATGGCTTAAAGGAAAGGGAATATGTGGAATTACTTCGGAAAGAAATCCATAGTTTTAGAAGATCTTTTAAGAAATGGAGAAAATCTATTGGTAAAAATAGTGGCGGTTCAAACTGGGGGTTCAATGATTATATGGGCTACTAAACAACTTCCATAAGGTGCAATACATTGGTTTACTGAATTTGAATTCCTAATAATTCCTGAATAAACTTTACATATTTCTTCTATACTGTCCTCCTACTTCAAACAATGCATGTGTGATTTGTCCTAACGAACAAACTTTAGTGACCTCCATTAGTTTTTCAAATATATTTTCGTTCCTAATGGCTGCTTCCTGTAGCTCTTTCAACTGTTTTTGAGCAATTGATTTATTTCGTATTTGCAAAGCCTGTAAAGTATTGATTTGTTGCTGTTTTTCCTCGTCAGTAGCTCTAATAACCTCAGCAGGGAGTATGGTAGGAGATCCTGAAGAGCTTAAAAAAGTATTTACACCAATTATTGGATATTCACCCGTATGTTTCAATGTCTCGTAATGCATACTTTCTTCCTGTATTTTGGATCTTTGATACATAGTTTCCATGGCACCCAATACACCTCCACGCTCGGTAATTCTATCAAATTCAAGCAAAACAGCCTCCTCTACAAGATCTGTAAGTTCTTCAATAATAAAGGATCCTTGTAGCGGATTTTCATTTTTGGAAAGACCTAATTCCTTGTTAATAATCAATTGAATCGCCATTGCCCTTCTGACTGATTCTTCCGTTGGGGTAGTAATAGCCTCATCGTATGCATTGGTATGCAATGAGTTACAATTGTCATATATAGCATATAGGGCCTGCAAAGTGGTTCTAATGTCATTAAAATCAATCTCCTGGGCATGCAAACTTCGACCCGATGTTTGTATATGATATTTTAACATTTGTGCCCTGGAATCTGCGCCATATTTGTCTTTCATGGCCTTGGCCCAAATACGCCTGGCAACTCTTCCTATTACTGCATATTCAGGATCTAATCCATTGGAAAAGAAAAACGACAAGTTGGGCCCAAATTTGTCAATATCCATCCCCCGGCTAAGGTAGTATTCAACATAGGTAAAACCATTTGACAGCGTAAAAGCTAATTGTGTAATAGGATTTGCCCCGGCCTCTGCAATGTGGTAACCCGAAATCGATACAGAATAAAAATTCCTTACGTCATTAAGAATAAAATATTCCTGAACGTCACCCATAAGTCTAAGTGCAAATTCTGTTGAAAAAATACAGGTATTCTGAGCCTGATCCTCTTTCAGGATATCTGCCTGCACTGTTCCCCGTATTGTTTTTAAAGTCTCTTGTTTAATGGTTTTGTAAACTTCAGGGGCAAGTACCTTATCTCCGGTTATACCCAGTAAAAAAAGACCAAGCCCGTTATTTCCCGCCGGTAGAGAGCCCTGATATTTTGGCCTGTTTTTTGAATCTCCTTTATAAAATGTTTTGATTTTTGATTCTACCTCCTTTTCAAGGCCATTTTGATGGATATACTTCTCGCAGTTTTGATCAATTGCAGCATTAATAAAGTAACCCAATAGCATTGGTGCAGGTCCATTTATGGTCATACTAACTGATGTCATAGGATCACTCAGGTCAAAACCGGAATACAACTTCTTGGCATCATCCAGACAGCAAACAGATACGCCAGCATTTCCTATCTTTCCATAAATATCGGGTCTGTGATCAGGATCATTACCATAGAGTGTCACAGAATCAAATGCAGTGGACAATCTCTTGGCAGGCATATCCAGGCTTACATAATGAAACCTTCTGTTTGTGCGTTCAGGTCCTCCTTCACCAGCAAACATTCGTGTGGGATCTTCACCTGTCCTTTTAAAAGGGTAAAGTCCGGAAGTATATGGAAATTCCCCCGGTACATTCTCCTGTAATCGCCATTGAAGCAGGTCGCCCCATGCTTTATACCTTGGTAAAACCACTTTGGGAATAGCCAGGCCTGAAAGTGACTCCACATGTGTATCTATTCGTATTTCTTTATCTCTAACTTTAAAAACATAGGCAGGGTCTTTATACCTGTTTACCAGACCATCCCAGTTGAGTATAATCTCCCAGTTATAGGGGTCAAAATTGAGTTTTACCCGGTCAAATTCAATTAATAAAAGTTGAATTAAATTATCTTTTTCACCTTCCCCGGAACTATCCAAACCGGAAACTTCTATTCCGGCACTGGTCAACTCTGGTGGAGTCTTGGAAAGGCCTGCTATCGTTTTGTAAATTCCATATAGTTGCTGGGCAACTTCTGCCTGATGTGAAACTTTAGTATCATAAGATTTAATGCTTTCCACAATCTCTGAAAGATATCTTGTCCTGGCTGGGGGTACAACAAATACCTTTTTATCCATTTCCTGGCTGACTACCAGGGTCGAAACAAGATCTGCATTTGCCTTTTCGGTTAATTGTTGCATAATCGCCTTGTATAAACGATTCATGCCGGGGTCATTAAATTGTGAAGCTATTGTTCCAAATACAGGTAATGTTTCTTCATCTGCTTCCCATAGACCATGATTTCGCACATATTGCTTCTTTACATCCCTTAACGCATCCGGCGCTCCCCTTTTATCAAATTTATTTATAGCCACCAGATCAGCAAAATCGAGCATGTCAATTTTCTCAAGCTGAGTAGCAGCACCAAATTCCGGAGTCATAACATAAAGCGAAACATCACTATGTTCAATTATTTCCGTGTCGGATTGGCCAATCCCCGAGGTTTCAAGAATAATAAGATCAAAGGCAGCTGTTTTTAATACTTCAACAGCCTCATTCACATATTTAGATAGTGCCAAATTAGATTGTCGTGTTGCCAGGGATCGCATATACACCCGATCATCATTAATTGCATTCATTCTGATCCTGTCTCCAAGAAGAGCTCCTCCTGTTTTTCTTTTAGAAGGATCAACAGATATCAAACCAATAGATTTCTCCGGAAAGTCTCTTAAAAATCGTCTGACCAGCTCATCAACTAAACTAGATTTCCCCGAACCTCCCGTACCTGTAATTCCCAACACCGGGACGTTATTGTTATCCTTACGAATTCCTGAAAAGAGTTTTTCAAATTCAGAAGGTCTGTTTTCTGCAAGACTTATTAGCCGTGCAATAGTCTTTGGTTGTTTTTCCTTTAATGCTTTGATCAGCGTAGTTCCACTATCCAGTTTTAGGTCGGGAACCGGGGTATCACTTTTTTCCACAAGATCATTTATCATTCCCTGTAATCCCATTGTCCGACCATCATCAGGTGAATAAATCCTGGTAATCCCATATTTCATCAAGGTCTCTATTTCCTTTGGCAGAATTACACCTCCGCCACCGCCAAATATCTTAATATGACCAGCTCCACGATCTTTTAAAAGGTCGTGCATATATCTAAAATACTCATTATGACCACCTTGATAAGAAGTCATTGCTATGGCATTGACATCTTCCTGTATAGCGCAATTTACAACCTCATCAACACTTTTGTCATGGCCTAAATGAATGACCTCTACTCCCGTAGATTGAATAATGCGCCGCATGATGTTAATCGCTGCATCATGACCATCAAACAGCGAAGCCGCAGTAACTACTCTTATTTTATTTTTTGGTTTATAGACTTTATTTTGTTCCATTGATAATTTTTGGGCTTCATTAGGTTAGCAATTTACGGAAAATGCAAAAAAAATTACCTTGTAATCAGAATTTTATAAAAATCATTAGTTTCACCAAGCCTCTGTTCCTAATATTATAATTTTATAGGCTTAAATATATCATTTTGAGAAACACAATTCTTATCCACTGTCCGGATCAATCGGGAATAATAAGTGCAATAACCGGGTTTATCCATAATAAAGGAGGAAATATCGTTTATCTGGACCAGCATGTTGATGAGGAGCTCAGTGTTTTTTTTATGCGTTTGGAAAGTGAATTTTCCGACAAAACGATTGAATTTTCTAAATTCAAAGAGGAGTTCGAGACGAAATTGGCACTTCCATATGAGATGATATGGAGCATACATCCTGGAAACCTGAAACCAAGAATGGCCATTTTTGTCTCGAAATACAACCATTGCCTTTATGATCTGCTCAGCAGATATAAATCGGGTGAATTAGACGTGGAGATCCCCTTCATCTTAAGCAATCACGCAGATGCTAAACATATCGCTGAACAATTTGAAATTCCTTTCTACTTTGTCCCTGTAACCAAAGAATCCAAAGCTGCGGCCGAGAAGGAACAATTAGAACTTTTAAAATCGCATAAGACAGATTTCATAGTACTGGCCAGATATATGCAAATATTAAGCAGTAAAATTATAGACCATTTTCCAAATAAAATAATCAACATACACCATTCTTTTCTTCCTGCCTTTGCCGGAGCTAAACCTTATCATGCTGCGTTTGAACGCGGTGTGAAAATCATTGGTGCAACAAGCCATTATGTTACCGAAGCCCTGGATGCAGGACCCATAATTGAGCAAGATGTCACCATGGTATCTCACTCACATCGAGTGAAAGATTTTATTGCCAAAGGACGCGATCTGGAAAAAATTGTACTTTCCAGGGCCGTTCAACTTCATGTAAACAGAAAAACCATGGTATACAATAATAAAACTGTTATTTTCTCTTAAAATCATTGGGAAGCAGCCCTTTTTACACCGCAAATTATTTAGTATATTAACAGAATTATATTTTACAAAGATTCAGGCTTATGGTTAAAATAGCGGTTTTAGGGCCAATACCAAGAGATACTATTTATACGCACCAGGACGAGGTAATACAGAAATACGGTTGTGTAACCCACCCGGTAATTGCTTTATCCAAACTATTGGGTGAGGAAGGAAGTGTTATTCCAGTCTCTCATGTTCATCAAAGAGATTTTGATCCTATTTTGGAAGTCTTTGAACCTTATTCAAATATTGAAACTACCCATATTGGAAATAAGGAAGATAAAGGAACTGTTATAGAACTGAGGTTTTTGGATCAAAATAATCGATTGGAGAAGCAAACGGCTTGTATGAAACCCATTTTGCCGGAAGATATCTCAGATTTGGATGATATTGATGCCTATGTTTTTGTTCCCATTACAGACTTTGAGATTTCACTTAGCACCCTGAGGTATATTAAAAAGCATAAAAAAGGATTGATAATCTTTGATGCTCATGGGCCAACTACCACAATGAGTATGACCGGAGATCGGTACCGAAAGTTCTGGGTGGATATGGATGAATGGCTTCCCTATATTGATGTTCTTAAAATGAATCTTGAAGAATCTCAGGCATGTTGGTTTAAAAACGAATACGAATATGAGGAAATGACGAGCTATGAAGAGGACAAAACCGATCATTTAGATGCAATGGCTGAACATGTACTGTCTAAAGGGGTCACATATTTTTATGTTACGCTGGATTCAAGAGGTTGTGTTGTGTATTACCGGGAAGATAACACTACTGTGAAAAAATTTATAAAATCTGTTTTTATGAAAGATGTTATAGATACTACAGGATGCGGAGATTCTTTTGCAGGAGGTTTGGCTTATGGGTTTTCTTTGTACAAGGACCCTATTAAAGCCGCGCAATATGCAAATACCCTTGGTGCCTTGCGGACACAAGGGAAGACTTTTGAGGTTTTTAAAAACAAGACAGAAACCAACAAATTAATTTCAGATCATTATTGAAGTGCTACCTGGCATCCTTAACAAGGACCAATTCATCGAATTATCAGCTGCTTTTACAATGAATTGGGTTTAATTTTGAGTATTCGTTGAATTTTTCTTAAAATCCTTGCAATAAACAGAAAATATTAACGTTAAAATTTTGAAGGTGAATCACTACAATTTCCAAATTTTTGTAGTTCTGTTAACTTATAAAGCAGATATCCTTGAACGAATTTTTTGAGTTAGTATTTTTTGAGTTAGTTAGTTTAAACCGGTGGAAGCACCGGTTTTTTTATTTCAAAAAAACCTTATTGGATTAATTACTCTAATTTCTTATACAATCCGTCAAAAGCAACATTTACAGCCGTACCATTATTCATGATTTCCCAGAGTTGTCTTACTGTTCCATCTTTATTTAGGGTCCAGGTAATTTTATTGACATATTTCTTGCCATCCTTATGCTCAAAAGGTAAAGATTTCATTATCATTTGATTCTCTATTCTATTTCCTGTAAGCTTTAAATGACTTCCGGAATTATCAACCCAAAGTTGCTCCCATTGCCCCATTTTATCGTTATAAAAATTTAAACTGGTACCCGTGTATTGTCCTTTGGCTCCAATCCAATTTTCCGTTAGCACGCAGCCGCCCTGCATTTTTACTATTGTATTCTTACCGGCAAAGGTTCCATCTTTATTGGAAACTTCCCACTTGCCTTCCCAAAAATCGAAATCGTCATGGTTTTCGGAACAACAATTACACTCTGAAGATTGTGCCAAGCTGCCAAACACCGCTGTAAGAAAAATGACTATTAATATTGAATATTTCATGCTTAAAAAATTGAGTATGGATTGTTTGCTATAGTAAATTAAATAAGGTCTTATTTGTGATTCGTTTTCTGCATTTATAACTAAACCAAATTACCTGCCTATTCTTATCTTTTTGAAGGCATATTGGGTATATATTCAACAAATTAGTTAAAAATTAGACAAATCACCTGATTTTTAGGTGAATACACGCACTACCAAACATCCAAACCCTCATTTTGGTCGTATATTTGTAAGAACAAAGAATGTGACCATGGATAATCAATATTGTAAAGTTGGAGCCATTACTCCAATAACAAGCGGACAAAAGGCCTTAGCCCTAATAGAATTTCAATATCAGAATTTTTTAAGCAAGGCATCAGACTTTAAAACTACGGATGATAAGCTTGCCGCATTTTTTGAACTAAAGGCACGAAAGCTTAAAAAACTATTGGAGAATTTTGTGCAGTAATACTTAATTCTTTCTGAGTTCCTTTGCCATTTTATTCTGTAATTCTGCCGCTTTTTGTGCAGCCACAATTGCAAAATCCTTTTCGGTTGATGCGTAGATAATACCTCTTGATGAATTAACCAATAACCCAACATTTTTATTCAAACCATATTTACACACTTCTTCCAGGCTTCCACCCTGTGCTCCTACCCCGGGCACTAAAAGAAAACTATCCGGAATTATTCTTCGGATTTCAACTAAATGACTCGCCTTTGTAGCTCCAACTACATACATTAGGTTTTGAGCATTTTTGTATGACCTTGATGTTTCCAGAACTTGTTCATACAGCGTCTTTTCCCCAATTTTTTTTGTTTGAAAATCAAAGGCCCCCTCATTTGAGGTCAGTGCAAGGAGAATGGTATGCTTATTCTCAAACGATAAAAATGGCTCAACAGAATCCCTCCCCATATAGGGAGCAACGGTAATAGAGTCAAAATTCAAATCTTCAAAAAATGCTTTTGCGTATCGATATGAGGTATTCCCGATATCGCCTCGTTTTGCATCCGCAATGGTAAAAAGTTCAGGGTAATATTCATTGAGGTATTCAATAGTTTTACCCAGGGCTTCCCAACCCACTGAGCCATAAGCCTCGTAAAAAGCAATATTTGGTTTATAGGCGACACAAAGGTGATGGGTCGCATCAATAATAGCCTTATTAAATGAAAATATTGGCGACTCTTCATTCAGGAGATGCGCTGGTATTCTTTCCAGATCCGTATCCAGACCTATACAGAGAAAGGATTCTTTTTTGTGGATTTGCTCAACTAAGTGTTCAATTTTCATCCTGAATTCTAAAAAATCTCTGAGGCTTCTTTTAGTTTTTCGGTATTATCAACCAACATCAACTCGTCAATAATCTTTTGAATATCTCCGTTGATTATATTCTGAAGATCGTAAAGCGTGAGGCCTATCCTATGATCGGTAACCCTTCCCTGCGGATAATTGTAGGTGCGAATCTTAGCGGAACGATCTCCGCTACTAACCTGTGAATTCCGTTTTGCGGCATCCTCCTCTTGTCTTTTAGCCAGTTCCATGTCGTAAAGTCGGGATCGCAAAACTTTGAAGGCTTTATCCTTGTTCTTATGTTGCGATTTTTCATCCTGACACTGAGCCACCAAACCAGTGGGAATATGTGTTAACCTAACGGCAGAGTAAGTTGTGTTCACCGATTGGCCTCCCGGACCTGATGAACAGAAGAAATCTATACGCACATCCTTAGGATCTATTTGCACATCAAAATCTTCGGCCTCAGGTAAGACCATCACTGTTGCGGCACTGGTGTGAACACGGCCTTGTGTTTCTGTCTGAGGCACCCGTTGTACACGATGGACCCCGGCTTCAAATTTTAGTGTCCCGTAGACATCTTCTCCACTAACTTCAAATTGAATTTCTTTATAACCTCCGCTGGTACCTTCACTCAAATCAATGATATTCGTTCTCCAACCTTTAGACTCGCAATACTTGGAATACATTCGGTAAAGGTCTCCTGCAAAAATACTGGCTTCATCTCCTCCTGTCCCAGCGCGTATTTCCATCACTACATCTTTAGCATCTTCAGGATCTTTTGGAATTAATAATAACTTTATTTCCTCCTCCAATGCGGGGAATGCCTCTTTAGCCTCATCCAATTGCATTTTTGCCATCTCAACCATCTCTGCGTCACTGCCATCATTAATGATTTCCTCAGCTTCGTTCATATTATTGGTCAGCTCAATATAACGCTCTCTTTTATCCATGAGCAAGCGTAAATCCTTGTATTCTTTATTAAGCTTTACATAGCGTTTTTGATCTGAAATTATATCAGGTTGAATTATAAGGTCTGATACCTCATCAAAGCGCTGTTTAACAATATTTAATTTATCTAACATGCAATCATCTCTTAGGAATGCGAATTTACAAATTTTTAAAGGTATTTTACCCTCTTCATAAGTAAGATAGGAAGAGTTTTTATAAAAAATGGAATATGAAAATTTATTCTTCTGTGTCCAGAATTATCCCATTGCTTTTAAACATCTGGTTATAGCTGTCCACAATTACTACTTCGGTATCACCCAACTGATTTATTAAAGAAATTCCTTTCTCCTTACCTAAAACATAGACCGCAGTAGCCAGAGCGTCACATAGTTCCGCGCTTTTGGCAAGTATGGTTACCTTGCTTATTCCGGTGGTCGGATACCCGGATTTTGGATCGATGTAATGTGCGTATTTCTTACCGTTAAAAGTAACATACCTATCCAGATTACCTGTAATTGACACGGATGATTCTATTAGTGGCAGCCAGGTAAATATTTTCCCATTACTTCTTGGGTGATCCACACCTATTAACCATTTCTCACCAGTAGCCTTTGTCCCCCAGGTAGCTATATCTCCTGAAGCATTAATCATTCCGGCAGGAACCTGTTTGGATACTAATAGTTCCTTAACCTTATCTGCAGCATAACCCTTTCCAATTGCCCCAAAGCCAATCTTCATTCCTTTATCTTTTAGAAATACAGTGTTTTCAACCCTATTCAGAATGATTTTTTTATAACCTACTTTGGAAACTGCCCGACTGATCTGTTCCGGAGTAGGAAACATAGACATTGAACCATCAAATTTCCAGACCCCCTCCATTGCCGCAACGGTAATATCAAAAGCGCCATAGGTAATTTCAGAAATCTGAATAGAACGTTCGATTAATTTGTAAAGCTCATAGCTTACCTTAACAGGCTTTAGGCCGGCATTCCGGTTAATTTCTGAAGTCTCTGATTCAGGATCCCAGGAAGAAATCAATTTTTCTACGCGTTTGACTTCCGCAATGGCCTCTTGCAGATTGATATATCCAATTTCTTCATTTTGTGCTACCACAGTTAATTCAAAGGGACTGCCCATTAATCTAACAGCTCTCTTAACAGTGACATACTTCTTCGCCTGACCACAGACTGAAGTCATGGTAAGAATACCAAAAAGTAATGCCACCAAACTCTTCACTTACTATGTTTTTTTTAGTTGTGAAAATATTGGGCGTACAGTTGTATAATTCTTATCATTAGAAAAAAAAGTACAAGAAAAAACGAAAAGATTCAGGGCCAAACTTTTCACGTAAATATAAAAATGTGACTAATCCGTAACTACTCAAAAACCCGAAGTATATTACCGTTTAGTTCTGTGTTAAACGTTTTAAGCGGATTGTTCGTAATTGTGTTTAAAGGAGCCCCGTTTTGATCAAATTCTGATCCATGGGTGGAGCAACGAAAAATTCCTCCATTATCATCTAAAAATCTCACCTGATCTGTTTGCTGATGACTACATATCTGACTTGCCGCTATAAAATTACCTTCAAGGTTCTTAACCACAACTACGTCATTCTTTAAAATAAAATCACCGTTATTTTGCAATCCTGAACCTTCCTGCGAATTAAGATCAATAGTAAAGTCAACACCAGTAGGTACTGGTTTCGTTTCCAGTTCTCCATCATCATTTGAACAACCATTAATACACGGGAAAGTAAGCGCAAAGGCCGCCCCCGCTCCGAGGCTTCTTAAAAATTCCTTTCTCTCCATAACATTTATTTTTTTTTAATGTATACATACAATTTCAACCCAGGAATCGGGCTAAAAACTACTATAAAAAGAACGCTTTAAAAGAGGGATTCGTATACCTTAATAGACAAACGTTCCGTATTCGCTTTTAATTGTCAGCTTTTTTGAAGTAAATGGCTCTACATAGCCCACAATCCGGGCATCTACGTCAAACTCGCGGGAAATTGCTATTAGGTCTTTTGCAATGCTTTCATTCACATAAAGTTCCATGCGATGACCACAATTAAAGACCTGATACATTTCTTTCCAATCAGTACCAGATTGTTCCTGTATTAATTTAAACAATGGCGGTACGGCAAACATAGAATCTTTAACAATATGGAGGTTATCTATGAAGTGAAGAATCTTGGTCTGAGCCCCGCCACTGCAATGCACCATACCATGAATATCTTTAGAATCGTATTTCTGAAGAATTTTTTTAATTATCGGAGCGTAGGTTCTTGTAGGGGACAATACAAGTTTACCGGCATCCAGCGGAGAATCCTGGACAGAATCGGTAAGTTTTACCCCTCCTGAATACACCAATGCCTCGGGAACATGGGAGTCATAGCTCTCCGGATACTTCGTGCTCAAATATTTTGAAAAAACATCGTGCCTTGCTGATGTAAGTCCATTACTACCCATCCCTCCATTATATTCCGACTCATAGGTTGCTTTTCCATAAGAAGCCAAACCAACAATTACATCCCCCGGACAGATATTCGCATTATCTATAACATTAGCCCTTTTTAGTCTTGCTGTTACCGTAGAATCAACAATTATAGTACGTACCAGATCTCCAACGTCTGCGGTTTCTCCACCGGTACTATAAATAACTATCCCGTGTTTAGCCAAATCCTCAATTAATTCCTGAGTACCATTAATTATCGCCGAAATGACTTCTCCCGGAATTAGGTTTTTATTTCTTCCAATTGTAGAGGATAAAAGAATATTATCTGTTACCCCTACACATAAAAGATCATCCAGGTTCATGATTAGCGCATCCTGGGCAATACCTTTCCAAACAGACATATCTCCTGTCTCTTTCCAATACATATAAGCGAGTGAAGATTTTGTACCGGCACCATCTGCATGCATTACCAAACAGTATTCCTCATCCTTGGTAAGGTAATCCTCTACAATCTTGCAAAATGCCTTTGGAAATAAACCTTTGTCAATATTTTTTATGGCATTATGCACGTCTTCCTTTGAGGCAGAGACTCCTCTTTGATCATAACGTTTGCTAGTAGACGGATCCATGGCTTTTGGTTTCCGCAAAAATAGGATAAACCATAAAAAAAAGCCCACAAAATGTGAGCTTTAATTATTAGCTTATCTAATAAACAATAATTCCCGGTACTTGGTAAGTGGCCAGGACTTATCATCGATTAGTTGCTCCAGCTTATCACTGTGATATCTGATTTTATCAAAATAGGGCCGAACATTATCGCAGTAAGCGAAAGCCTTCTTGTTCAGGTCATTTAATTTGTTGGCAATCTTTCTGGCATTGGTCATATCATCGGTATTCTTTTTTAGTTCCACCATATGCTCAGCAATCTGTTCAATAAGAGTGAGATGCCCTTCAGATAATTTTTTATGTGCCGCTCCATAAATTTCTTTTAAGCCCAGAACATTTTTAATTAATTTATTTTGGTATTCAATAGCCGAAGGAATAATATGGCTATAAACCAAATCATTAAAGACCCTGCCTTCAATTTGGGTGTGAAGAATATATGTCTCTAATTCAACTTCCTGCCTTGCTTCAACTTCAACGGTACTCATTACTTCCAGACTGTTAAAAAGCTCCAGGCTTTCTTTGGAAGTCATTACCTGAACTGCAGAAGGCGTAGTTTTATTATTACTCAACTTCCTTTTTTTAGCTTCTTTTTCCCAATCAGCACTATAACCATCCCCGTCGAAACGAATTCTTTTTGAAGACTTGATATATTCTCTTAAAACATTAAAAACGGCCTCGTCCTTTTTTAATTTCTTTTTATCAATTAAAAGATCTACTTCCTTTTTAAACGCCTTTAATTGATGTGCAACTATGGCATTTAGTATGGTCATTGGTTTTGCGCAATTGGTTTTTGAGCCAACTCCTCTCATTTCAAATTTATTACCGGTAAAAGCAAATGGCGAAGTTCTATTTCTATCTGTATTATCGAGTAAAATCTCAGGAATCTTTCCTACCACATTGAGTTTTAATTCTGTTTTCTCTTCCGGGGAAAGCTTTCCTTTGGAAACCCCTTCCAATTCATCCAGGACATTACTTAGTTGCGTGCCTACAAAGATTGAAAAAATTGCCGGTGGAGCTTCATTTGCACCCAACCTGTAATCATTACTGGCAGAGGCAATTGAAGATCTCAGCAGTTCCTCATAAGTATCAACGGCTTTAATTGTATTCACAAAAAAGGTTAGGAATTGAAGGTTTTTCATAGGTGTAGAACCCGGGCTTAGAAGATTAACCCCCGTATCTGTTGCGAGAGACCAATTGTTGTGTTTTCCGGAACCGTTAATACCAGCAAAGGGCTTTTCATGAAAAAGAACTTTAAAGTTATGCCTGTCGGCTACTTTTTCCATAACATCCATAAGAAGCAAATTATGATCAACCGCCAGATTGGCTTCTTCAAAAACCGGAGCCAGCTCAAATTGATTTGGTGCTACTTCATTATGTCTGGTTTTAACAGGAATCCCAAGCCGGGTACATTCTTTTTCCAGCTCTCTCATAAAATTAATCGCCCTTAAAGGTATTACCCCAAAATAATGGTCATCCAGTTGTTGTCCTTTAGCTGCAAGATGTCCAACTAATGACCTACCGGTAAGAACAATATCCGGGCGTGAACTGGCCAATGCTTTATCAATTAGAAAATACTCCTGTTCCCATCCAAGTGTTGCGTGGACCTTAGATACATTTTTATCAAAATATTTAGCCACTGCAGTAGCTGCTAAATCTACGGCATGTAAGGCCCTCAAAAGTGGTGCTTTATTATCCAGCGCCTCTCCGGTATAGGACACAAAAATTGTAGGGATACACAGTGTTGTTCCATAAATAAATGCCGGAGATGTTGGATCCCAGGCGGTGTACCCCCTTGCCTCAAAGGTATTTCGTATACCTCCGCTTGGAAAACTGGAAGCATCTGGTTCTTGTTGTACAAGTTGAGCACCTCCAAATTTTTCAACCGCTCTTCCATCTGCTAACAGATCAAAAAAAGCATCATGCTTCTCCGCTGTAGACCCTGTTAAAGGCTGAAACCAATGGGTATAGTGCGTTGCACCCATAGAAATAGCCCAGGCTTTCATTGCTTCCGCTACCTGATCGGCAATTTTTCTATCAATTTTCGAGCCAGAGAAAATAGCCCCTTTTACACTTAAATAAGCATCCTTCGTAAGATACTGAAGCATTCTTTCTTCATTAAAAACATGGGTTCCGAACAATTCTGATCGTCTCCCCGTTTCTGCAATGGGAAGCGGATTATGTTGGTAACTTTCTTTGATTGCATTGAATCTTAGTTTGGACATATACTGGATTTTATTAATTGATTAAAGCAAAATTAAACAATTCATAGAATAATCGCTGAAATATAAAAATATTGCAAAATCCCCTCAAAAATTCGGGGGTGTTAATAATTATGTCGAAATTTTTGATAAATACCCCCTATTTTTTAATAGATGTATTTAAAATATTCTATTTTTGGAAATCGTAAATTGAAAAATTAACATCGAAGATTATGAGCAAGACAAAACTGGAATACATTTGGTTGGATGGCCACGAACCAACTCAGGAACTAAGAAGCAAAACAAAGATTGAAGAAGATTTTAGTGGTAAATTAGAGGACTGCCCATTATGGTCTTTTGACGGTAGTTCCACAGAACAGGCTGAAGGCGGTTCTTCAGATTGTCTGTTGAAACCGGTCGCTATTTATCCGGATCCGGAAAGAACTAATGGATTTTTAGTAATGGCAGAAGTGTTAAATGCTGACGGAACACCGCATACATCGAATCATCGTGCTCAAATTGATGATGATGATGATGACTTCTGGTTCGGATTTGAACAGGAATACTTTTTAATGGATACCGAAACGGATTTACCTCTTGGGTTTCCACGTGGTGGATTTCCAGGTCCACAGGGTAAATATTACTGTTCCGTAGGTGGAAGGTACACCTGGGGACGAGATTTTGTAGAGGAACATATGGATATATGTATTGCTGCCGGAATTAATATAGAAGGTATTAATCAGGAGGTTGCTCCGGGACAATGGGAATTTCAGTGTTTTGCCAAAGGCGCTAAAAAAGCGGGCGATGAGATCTGGATTGCTCGTTATCTATTGAATCGTCTCACTGAAAAATATGGCTATTATATTGAATTACATCCAAAACCTGTTAAAGGGGATTGGAATGGTTCTGGAATGCACGCAAACTTTTCCAATACTACTTTAAGAACATGTGGTTCTAAAGAAATATATGAAAGAATTTGTGAGGCTTTCAGGCCAGTGACTTCTGATCATATAGACGTTTATGGTGCGTTTAATGACGAAAGACTTACGGGCTTGCACGAAACAGCATCTATTAAGGATTTCAGTTATGGCGTATCAGACAGAGGTGCTTCAATCAGAATTCCGATTATAACCGTTGAAAAAGGTTGGAAAGGATGGCTGGAAGACAGAAGACCAGCTTCTAACGGAGATCCCTATAAAATTGCAGGCAGAATTATTAAAACTGTAAAATCAGCAAATATAGAAGCCGTAGCTAACTAATTTTCAGAATTATTTTTATAAAGCCGCCTTTGAGTAATTAAAGGCGGTTTTTTAATTATCTATAGTCTTTAAAGGGGTATTCATCCATAATTCGGAGAAATCGTCTGGTTTAACAATAGGCTGGTTTTTAAAAATAGGTTTATCTTTTTTCATATACAGATTGTCTAAAGGACCTGTGGTATTTGGTTTTACCTGCTGGACGAAAAATTCCCTAAACTGATTTAAATAAATGTAAGTTGGTACATTTATTTCGTTACCCTCTTCATCAACAATATTCCTGGCATCAAAGGAAAATAACTCAGCATCTATCATATTGTCTTTATTCCGTGAAGTATTCAATTCTTTAAAGAAAGACAACCTTTCATCAACATTACTAAAATTAGGGTATATGTATGCCTGATTTTTTTTCATTATAATCTCCTTTAACTTCAACTTTTTACCCTTATAGATTAAAGAATAATTGTTCTTTATGAGGGCTGATTGCTTTTCAGGTTCCTTGTTAAACTCCACTACAAAACATAGTCTTTTTAAATCCATCAGCATGTCCTCCACTTTAAATTTAGGAGGTTCCCTTAATTTGAAAGAATTATTAAAAGATATGTAGTTTAAAAACATTTTATAATCAACTCTTTGATACTCGGTGCTGACTTCAAAAATCAGACGGCCTGTAGTCCCATTTTTATTTCCATTTATAGAAGGTGTCATTTTTAGTTTATCATAAAGAGCATACTCCATTTTATGAATGGCGAAATCTCTTTGGGAAATGTATAATGTACCATAGGCCAAATAGCGCATGTCCTCTTTTCTAAATCTAATGACATAAAGGCTTTCATTGGTCAAATAGGTATCCGGACCTTTTGAAAAACTGTGGTTTTTAATGAAATCATATTTTAAGCGATGCACAAAAGAGTACGAATCAATGTCATAATTTCGCAAGGCATCATGGATTCGCAAAATAGTAAATTCATTACCCCCATAGTTCCTTAAAAATGCTTTATCTATGACCTTTACACCACTTGTATAATTATAGGGCTTTTCGGCTATAGTATCCCTTTCAAAATCTATGTTTTCCCGGTAATCATATATGCGTACGGAAGTGGATTCATTATCATACTCATCAAAACCTTCATCAAAAACTCCTAATATAGCTTCATTAAGGTTGATATATTGATTTTGTTTTTTTTGATAATCACGATAATAACCTACTGTTGAAAAAGAATTCACAGGGTAATTCTCAAGAATTGCTTCTATGGCATTCTTAACAATCCTTTTTGCAGAAAGCTGCTTTTTTTTCCTATTTGTGACTATTACTTCCTGAAGTTCTATAGTTCTGGGATACAGCATTATTATGTTTACTCCATCCGAAGCAAATTCCGAAATCAGAATCTTCTGTTCCATGAAGCCCATGGAGGTAATCTCTAGTATTTCGCCAATTTCTTTAAATTCAAAGGGTATTGCAAACCCACCATCATCATTTGAGATCACACCTATGGCTTTGTTCTGAATGCGTATCGTGGCAAAAGAGACAGGTTCTTTAGTTTCAGCATCTATGATCTTTCCATATATAAATTCTGATTGCTGTGCCCAAACAACGGATATACTAAGACCTATTAGTACGAAAAAGACTAAAAGTGTTCTTAACCCCATGAAAATTAATTTCCTAAATGCGTTTCAACTCAGAATAATGTAAAATACAAAAACAAAATATAGACTGTTAGTAAAATAATTCCATCGCGCCATCCAAGCCGGAGACCTTTTGGAAAGAACACCAGAGGTAGTATAAGAAATGAAAACCCAAGCATCCACCAGATATCATTATTTAAGAGGCCCTGATCTATTAAATAAATTGGCTTTATCATTGATGTAATGCCCAATACTGCCAATAAATTAAAAATATTAGATCCAATAAGGTTTCCCAAAGAAATGGATTTTTCCTTTTTAATTATAGCTATAAGAGAAGCAGCAAGTTCCGGGATACTAGTCCCCACAGAAACCACAGTAATTCCTATAATTCTTTCACTGATTTCATAAAAAGTTGCCATTCCTACAGCACCCCTTATGAGTAATTCAGCTCCTCCCCAAAGGGCTCCCCCTCCTAATCCCAGGAAAAGCAATGCCTTATACAACGGTAATGGTTCATCATCCTCAAGAACATCCTCTACAACGGCTGTTTTCTGGAAGCGAAGTAAAAAAATCAAAAACAGAAATAGAAAAAGTACCATAATTGCACCTTCGTAGGCTTGAAGAATACCGTCAAAATATATAAAACCAAAAAATAACAGCGAAGCAGCCATCATAACCGGCCAGTCTGTTATATAAAAGGCCTTACGGACATCAATGTTTCCTAATAAAATAACTATTGCCAACACCAATCCAAGGTTTGCAATATTTGATCCAACGACATTACCAAGTGCAAGATCCGGAAAACCATCTAAGGCGGCATTTATACTTACTATAAGCTCCGGGGCAGAAGTTGCAAATGATACTATGGTCATCCCAATAATGATCCTGGGTATGTTCAGTCGTAATGAAAAGGCTACAGCCGACTTTAATAACCAGTTTCCTCCAAGTATTAATAGAATCAAACCAACTGCGATAAACAAAAAATTCAACATCAGAAAGATTTTAGCAAATATAGCAGAATGAAGCCGGAACAAGGCCGTGCGTATCATTAAATTAACACCCCTTTTCAGATAAATTCGAGATGATTTTTTACCTGTGAACGATGACTTTAACTTGTATTACGAGCCTATAAAAACCAAAAAAATAGTTAAATAACTATAAAAGCAGTTGTTTAACTAGATTATTAGTAATATGTTTGATTAAAATTAATTATATCATGCATAAACTCACCAATAAGGAAGAGGAAATAATGAAAATTCTCTGGAGATTAGAAAAGGCATTTGTAAAGGAGATCAGGGCCGAATTAAAGGGAGACAAGCCTCATTACAATACCTTATCAACAATAGTGCGTAACCTGGAGGAGAAAAATTACGTTTCGCACGAAGCATTTGGAAATACACATCGCTATTACCCTTTGGTCAGCAAAGAAGATTACAGAAAACGCTTTATCTCCAACACCCTTGCCGATTATTATGACAATTCCTATAAGAGCATGGTGTCTTTTTTTGCAAAGGAGCAAAAGATATCCATTGAAGAACTCAGGGAAATTATAAAACTGATTGAAAAAGAAAACTAGATGGAAGCATTAATGATTTACCTTTTAAAAGCCTCGGGAATACTCATTCTATTTTATTTAGTCTACCAGGTATTTCTAAAAAAGGAGACATTTTTCCGGGTCAACCGCCAATTTTTACTGGTGGGGGTTATTGCTGCCTTTGCTTGCCCTTTTATCGTTATTAATAATTATGTGGAAATTACAGCCATACCTTTTACTACAGCTAATTCCTCTGCTGTAAATGCCTCTTTTGAAATAAATCAGCCCTTATTTAATTGGTTGGATTTAATTTATACAGTTTATGGTATAGGTATGCTTATACTTGGACTTAAGTTTATTCTGCAAATCCTTGCCATTAGGAAAGTAATAGCTTCAAATAAAATAATTAAAAAGGAGGGCTACGTTTATGTAGAAACCGATAAGGACATTGCCCCTTTTTCATTTTTCAGATATATTTTTTACAATCCGGGCAAATTCAATGCCCTGGAACTTGAAGCAATCTTAAAACATGAACGCGCGCATAGTTCCCAGCAACATTCCCTTGACTTACTATTGGCCCATATGGTTACCATAGTTATGTGGGCAAATCCTTTTAGTTGGCTATACAAGAAAAATATTGAACAAAATCTTGAGTTTTTAGCAGACGACACGGCCATACAAAGTGTTGCATCGGGCAGGGCATATAAATACGCTTTGCTTAAAGTATCCGGAAATCAATTTTTTACACCAATCACCAATAATTTTTACAGTTCATTAATCAAAAAACGAATAATCATGTTACACAAATCAAAATCACACAAAAGAAACGCACTTAAAATGGTATTAATCCTGCCCGCTTTAGCAGTTTTTCTCTTAAGTTTTAATACGCATACGATCTACGTGCCAAAGACAAAAGCTGATACCAGTTCTGTACTTATATCCGCAGAAAGTCAAAAAACCATTAAGATCTTAATAAATAAGGATACCACAGATGAAGAACTGGAGGATCTTAAAAAAGAGCTTTCCGCCAAGGGTATAGATTTCTCCTACACAGTTGTACACAATGAGAATAAAGAGATTATAGAACTAGAAATTGACATGCGATCTGATAGCAAAGATGGGAAAAAATTCAGGGGTTCCTCTTCATTCGAAAATGATGGAAATCCCATTGATCCCGTAACTATAGTTTATGATGAAGATAACAACTCCTTTTTTATGGGTGATCCTAAGTCAAAACACAAGGTTATCCATAAGGAAACTGATGTTAACACCTGGGTGTTTAGTGACGATCAGGAGCACAAGCATGTTGAAATAAAAATGGATGATGGCAAGGAAATAATTATTGTAAATGGCAATGACGTTTCTCGCGAAGCCTTTGACGAAATGGAGGAAGAAGACAAGATGCACGGAAAGCATGTAAGGATAGAGAAAAAGATTTCAACTGGTGGACAAACCAAAGTATTTATAATAAAGGATTCGGATGACGATGAAGATATTGAAGTGATAAGTAAAAAAGGTAACGGATTCTTCTTTATTGATACAGCTGATGATAAAGATCAGCTCTATATTATTGATGGCAAAGAAGGCAGCAAAGAAGATGTTAAGTCGCTATCACCGGAAAAGATTGAAACCATAAAGGTTTACAAAGGTGATAAGGCTGTTGAACAGTATGGAAAAAAAGCAAAAGACGGCGTTATAGAAATTAAAACCAAAAAGGAGAACTAGCTTCTGAAAGTACCTAAATTAAATATTTATATTCTTAAAATACCGATCACATTTCTGACCGGTATTTTTTTATTTCACAACGGAATAGCCAAAAAAAGTGTTTTTTACCTATAAAAACCCCTTGCATTTCAAAAAACATCGAATATACTCCCTACAAATCTTACATTTAAACACAATAAAGATAATATTTTATTACAAACTAAAACTTCGAGCAAGGCACCAACAAACACTTTATAATACATTCCATTATTTTACTTACAATACTGCATGCAATTGCATTAATTATTGCTGATTTCCTTGGAGAGGTGGATGGGATTGCAATATCTTCGAGCTATAATTAAAAGGAAATAATTTTTAAACGTATAAAACCAGTTATGATTACAATTGCCAAAATTATAATATTTGTCATAGTATCCTTGATTCTTATAATATCCTAAACAGAATTAAGAGGGTATCTTTTATAAAAAAATGAGCGCTTTATGTGTTCATTTTTTTTATTTTTTAGGTACTATCTTTGCAAAAAGCAAAGTATGAAAAAAAGACTCTTTAAGCTTCTTGCCAGGATTAACAAACTAATATTTCCTTCCTTTACTAAAAAGAGATTAGACCTTTCCAAAGCCTCCAAGTACCAAATGGCTATTATTGGCTGGCGTTACTTTGTTACTACCAATGCGCTGGATTAAAAACTTACCAGGGATTTAATCTGGTAACCATTTAATTTAGTTACGCCATTAAGATTCAGCAACTCCAGTAAAAAATTACACTGTATTACTTTTCCCCCTAATGCTTCCACCAATTGACAAGTTGCTTTTGCAGTGCCCCCCGTTGCCAAGACGTCATCATGAATGATCACAATTTCTCCCGGTGAAATGCTATCTGCGTGAATTTCAAGGGTATCTTCCCCATATTCAAGTGAATAGGTTCTGCTGATCTTATCCGACGGTAATTTACCCACTTTTCGCACCGGAACGAATCCGGCATTTAATCGCGATGCGAGGATAGGAGCAAAGAAAAATCCCCTGCTTTCCATTCCAACAACCTTATCTACTTTCACATCACCAATCATTTTTAGCATGGCGGCTGCTGCAGCCTGCAGGGCATCTGCATCCTTTAAAAGGGGGGTAATATCCTTAAACGTCACCCCCTTTTCGGGGAAATCATGAATATCTCTGATGTAATTTTTAAAATCCATTTATTTGATAGCTAGTAATTTTGCCCTAAATGTAAAAAGAAATATATTTGCAGCCCCGTTGGGGAACATAATATATTTGGCCTCGTAGCATAACTGAATAATGCACTTGATTACGGCTCAAGAGATTACAGGTTTGAATCCTGTCGAGGTCACGAATAAACCACAAAAAGGTGGAAATACAAGCGAGTTTCAAAAAGGAGCTCGCTTCTTTTTTGAAATAAAGCGAAGGGGTTCCTTTTGTGGTTTTCAAAGCGGAGCTTTGTCAGGAAAGGCGTTAGCCAATCCTGCAATCTTTTCAAAGCGGAGCTTTGTCAGGATCATGATCCGCCAACTGGCGGAGCGTAATCCTGTGCGACAGGATGCCAACGCAGCAGCTGGTCTTTCTATTTTCAAAAAGGAGTTCTAAGGAAAACCGAAGGTAATCTCGTCGAGGTCACTGAAAGCAGAAAGTCGATTACGCGAGTAATGGCTTTTTTTATTTTAGAAACGTCAAAAACTAAAGGTTTTTGTAAGTGAATTAAAATGAAAAATCAACAATAATTGCTAACTTTTTAGAAAACAATACGATAACCAGTATAAATAGGATAAGAAAAATGATATGAAAAGTAGCGTTGAATTATAGCCGATGTTAGGCAACGTTTTTTTGATTAAATTTTTTTATTTCCTTTAGATCTGCTTCTTTATTTTCTTTTTCTTCTTCGATATCGTAGTCATCTTGTAAGCCGAGCCAAAACTTGGCAGAATTTCCAAAATAAATACTGAGCCGCAGCGCAGTATCGGCAGTTATTCTTCTATTGCCTTTGATGATTTGTGAAACCCTGGTTTGTGGTATACTTAAGTCCTTAGATAATCTATAGGCCGTAATTTCTAGCGGCTGTAGAAATTCATATAGCAGGACTTCACCTGGATGTATGTTTGCTAACTTTTGCATGATCTATTAATTAATGATAATCTATTATTTCAACGTGACTTGCATTTCCTTTGCTCCATTTAAAAATGATTCTCCATTGCCTATTGATTCTAATACTATAGAAACCTTTCAAATTGCCTGAGAGCTTTTCCAGGCGATTGGAAGGAGGGATTCTTAAATCAGCAATATCTTGGGAGTTGTTCAACATTCTAAGTTTTCTTCTCCCAATTTTTTGGACGTCCAAAGGCATTTTTTTTATGCGAATACCATTCCAAATTGATTCGGTTTCTTTGGCTCCAAAAGATACTATCATTACGCTTCACGTTACTAACGTTAAAGATAAGTATTTTATTTTGGAAATGAAAATTTATTTAATGTTTCCTAACGGTTTTGTATATGAAAAGTAGCGGGTTTTTGCTACGAATTTTTCAGAATTGGTTAATGTTGATTAAAAGTAAGAATTTCAATTCTCTTAAACATCTCTCGCTATTTTTTATATACGCTGTTAGCGACTTTTGCAAAGCTAATTTTTCAATAAAACTATTTTTTCTGCCCAGTGGCTGAAATTCCATAGGCCTCTATTTTGATTACAATCCCAACTACTTTTCCCGCTTCCGCCTTAAAACTTAATTCTACCGTACCGTCTGTTGTAATAAAATTATTTTTATCGACCGGTAATAAATATCCAGATGAGGACGTGTTCGTTACCTCATAAAAGAAAACCCCTTCTTTTTCAGTAATAATAGCATCCACAGGATATTCATTTAGCTTATACACACCTAAAACTCCTTTATTTAAATCAAGCTTTTTATAACGCTCGGCCAGAGGAGGAAAAAAATTGTCCAGCTCATTAAAATCGGGCATGTCAGCATTCACGATAATAGACTCTACTTGTTTTCCATCCGGGATTTTTAGGCTCAAACTCTTGTTGTCATCTTGCCATACAGATGGACTAACCATGGTAGTATAGGTTTTTGGTTTACCATGGTCATTAGTTTGGTATTCAACATTCACACTAAGGGGTACAGGTCTTTCTCCGATCTTCTTAACCACAAGTTTACCATTCTTATACAACTCGATAGCTACATCTGGATAGCCCATTTTAAAATACCAAGATTCCCAAAGCCAGTTAAGATCCTCTCCACTCACATCCTCGAAGGTGTAGAAAAAGTCATAGGGTGTGGGTGATTTCTTAGCCCATCGGCGAATATATTCTCTAAATACTTTTAGAAATATTTCTTCACCTAGATGCTGATAAAGAAGCGAATAGGTAAATGACGGCAAGGTGTAAGAGTGATATCCATAATTGTTACCCATATACTGAGAAGAGGTTACCGTTGGTAAATCACCAATAGTACCAATTGTATTTTGCATGCCAAGCTTAAAATTGGAGTAAAGTGAAGAAGTATTGTCCTCTTCTGAAAAATATTTGTGTGTAACTAAGGCAGTAACAAAATCGGCCCAGCCTTCATCCATCCAGGCGAATCGTCTTTCATTAATTCTTACATACATAGGGAAATAGGTATGGAACATCTCGTGGATAGTCACGCCTTCGCCGGGGCCATCATTATTAGCCATCATTGGAAATTCCATACCTCCACCTTTAAGACCAATAAATGTGGTGAATGTTGGATATGGATAAGGGATACCAGGAATATCTTCTGAGAAGTGTTTCATTGTCTTTTGTTGAACTAGAGTTATTTGGGAATAATCTTCTTCTTTCGCCATAGGATAGGCAGTACTAATAAGCACATCATTGCCAGATACTTCTTGAGATAAGGCATCCCAGAGAAAATGGTCACTCATGGCAAAGGCAAAATCTGAAACTTCGACAGCCTTATAATTCCAGGTATTACTTTTTAACTTTAAATTGGAAATATCCTCTTTTGTAACCACCTTAACAAGCTCGGTTGAAGTCTTTGCTCTTGCGTATCGCTCGTGGATTTTTGAAGGGAGCACGGCAGAGCTGTTCTCTAGAGTACCTGTAGCCCAAACCAGAAAATTATCGGGTGCGGTTATGTTTACCTCAAAATTCGCCAGGTTATTATAAAACTCCGTATCGA
This sequence comes from uncultured Eudoraea sp., assembly GCF_947490415.1. Lineage (GTDB taxonomy): Bacteria > Bacteroidota > Bacteroidia > Flavobacteriales > Flavobacteriaceae > Eudoraea. Next base: position 340,177 of record NZ_CANLGX010000002.1, on the reverse strand, counting down.
AGGTATAGTTGATTCTATCCCATCCAAACACATCATCATAAACAGCCACTTGCGGATACCAATAGGCAACAAAGAAAGAAGTGCTATCTATGGCTCCTGTTCGTCTTACCGTAAGCGGTACTTTTTGGTCCCATTGAAAACCTAAAGTCACCTCCCCTCTAGGTTTTAAAGGCTCTGTTAATATTATGGTTAGATTCGTACCAGATCTTCTAACTCTATCTTTGTTAGTTAGATCATATTTCTCACCATTAACAGTAAGTTCTTTTATATTGACTCCTTCTCCAATATCTTCTTCGTTCACTTGCATTCCCCTTTGGTTTCCCTTTTTGAAAACATCATAATACAGACGGATAACTATTTCTGGTAATAAGTCTGGGCTATTGTTTTTAAAAACGATTGTTTCTTTTCCATCGATTTTTCTTGTTTCGGGGGTAACCACGACATCTATATTATAAGCTACGCTATTTTGCCAATAGTTAACTCCAGGCTTACCATCTTTCGATCTTGTATCGTTTTTATAGGCTTTCTGAATTTCTTTTGGAATATGAAGCTCACTTTGAGCAATAATAAGACTAGTAGTCAGTAAAAAACTTAATCCGGCAAGTATTGTTTTTATTTTCATAATTATTGATTTATTCTCCAATTGTCGCTAACTTGTTATATATGGACTAATATACCTTAATATCCCGCAATATTTTGGGATATGTGCTCCTTTTTGAGTTTTTTAGCAAGAGCCTTAAATCGTCCTTCTTAATCCCAAGGTAAAAGTCAAAACAGAAAAAAATCGTAGACCTGGGTGCGTTGAGATGACCTATCATTACCTGGTCAATTAGGACACTATCCCCCCGCAAAAACGCGATGAAAAAAAATTAAAAACACTTGCATAGTTGCTACATTTTAATCTTGAAAATGGTATTTTTAAGGGCGTTAGCCGGCCTCAACTTTTTAAACAACAATATCAAAATTTGTCAAAACGCATAGAATACTAAAACCAGAGAACTCATGAAATCAAAAACAATACTTTTCATTGTAATTACTTTCCTGTTAATTTCCTTTAAATGCCTTGCTCAGGATATGAGTACTTTAAAGGCAGGTGACTTCAACCTGGATAAAGATCTGCTATTAGGACACTTTGATTGTAAAACCGATGTAGATGACCTGCAGACTGCAGCGGCATTGGTTACACTAATGTCTGACAAGAAATTTTCAAAAATTAAGTATCATGCAGTTGCCGGCACCTACGGTATTCAGGATGGACTATATGTACCGCCTAATGATTTATTTCAGCTCGCATTTGGAGACAACTGGACAGATGCACATGAAAATATAGCAAGCGCTGTTGAGCAGGTTAAAGTGATAGCCAAAGTAACCCTGGAGAATCAGGGTGATATTTGGATTGCTGAAGCTGGCCAATCTGATTTTTCCGCCGAACTGGTTAAAGCTATTCAAGCCGATTTACCAGCTATTAATATCTCGCAGCGCATTCATATAGTACAGCACAGTAATTGGAATGAAGAGGTTACCTCACCCGCCAGTCTGGATTACGTGAAGAAAAATACTGATTATCAGAAAATACCCGATGGCAATCAGGTTGGGAATGGCACACCCGGATTCCGATCATCCAAAGTTCCCAAATGGCAAGAGCAAATCAGGAATCCTAAATTGATTGAAACATGGAATCTGGCTATTGAATTATCAAACAGATATAATGGAAAAGAGGGGCGCTATCTTAATGAAGCAATTGCCGCAGGCGGATTGGACTTCTCAGACCTTTCGGAAGTTTGTTGGATTTTAGGACTAAAGGAAATAAAGGATACCGAACAATTTTTTAACCTTTATTCCAATTAAACGTTTATAAGGTTAGCCCGTTACTAATTCTAAATACTCCATAACCTTTTAAGCAATCGATTTTCATTTGAATTTATTATCTTTCCGATGGGGTGCTCAAAGCACCTCAACTTATTCAACTGCTGACTTACAAATCATTGACTATCTCATAAATCGACCAAATGCATCAAAACATTCTAAAAACCTTTCTGTTTGCTTTACTAACTATTTCAATAAGCAGCTTCGCACAAAACAATACTTCATCTTCACAAAACACACCCTTGGACCCTTCTTTCTATGAGGGATTGGAATGGCGAAATATTGGACCTAATCGTGGTGGTAGGTCTCTAGGTAGTGCGGGTAGCCCGGGAAGACCCAATGAATACTATTTTGGGGCCACCGGGGGAGGTCTATGGAAAACTACAGACGGGGGAAATGAATGGAAGGCAGTTACCGACGGACAAGTGACCAGTTCCTCGGTGGGAGCGGTTGCCATAGCCGAAACTAACCCTGATATCGTCTATATTGGGATGGGAGAAGTACAATTGCGAGGAAGTATTACTCAAGGGGATGGCGTTTATAAAACCGTGGATGGCGGTAAAACCTGGAGACATCTGGGCTTAAAAGAAACACAGGCGGTAGCCCGGATCAGAATTCACCCAACCAACCCGGACATCGTTTATGTGGCCGCCCTTGGACATCCTTATGGAGACAATGAAGAGCGGGGCGTATTTCGTTCTACCAATGGCGGAAATAGCTGGGAAAAAGTCTTATATGCAGGCCCAAAGGCGGGTGCCGTAGACTTAATAATTGATCGAAATAATCCCAAAGTATTATATGCCAGCACCTGGCAGGTATATCGCAAAGCCTGGAAAATGTGGGGTGGCGGTGGCGAAAGCAAACTATGGAAATCCGTCGATAGCGGAGACACCTGGACAGAACTTAGTAGTAATCCTGGGATGCCTGCAGGACCTATCGGAAAAATTGGGGTTACCGTTTCTCCGGTAGATTCCAACAGAGTATGGGCCATTATAGAGGCTAATGAAGGAGGGGTTTTTAGATCTGAGGATGCCGGCCTTACCTGGGAACGCACAAATGATGAGCGTAAACTAAGACAGCGTGCCTTTTACTATTCCAGAATTTACGCTGACCCCTGGGATAAGGAAACGGTCTACTGCCTAAACACAGGCTTTTATAAGTCCACCGATGGCGGAAAAACCTTCGACGTGACCATTAAAGTACCACATGGGGACAATCATGATTTGTGGATTGATCCTAACAACCCAAAACGGATGATCAATTCTAATGATGGCGGTGGCAATGTGAGTATCAACGGGGGAGAAAGCTGGACAGAACAAGATTATATTACCACACAATTTTATCACGTAATGGCCACCAATGACGTGCCCTATCATGTGGCTGGAGCACAACAGGACAACAGCACCCTGGCAATGCCCAGTGATGGCTGGGAGCATATGCAGGCAAGAGGTCCTAATCATGGATGGTATTACGCTGTTGGGGGTGGTGAGAGTGGATGGATTACCCAACACCCGGACAATCTGGACATTTTTTATGCCGGAAGTCAGGGGGCCCTCTTAACCAGATACGATAGAAGTAATGGACAAACCAGAGATATTCAGGTCTATCCGCGCTTTTTCTCAGGGGAACCTGCGGATGCCCTTCCGGAGCGCTGGCAATGGACTTTTCCCATTATGTTCGCCCCACAGGACTCCAAAGTAATGTACACTTGTTCGCAGCATGTGTGGAAAACCACCAACGACGGACAATCCTGGGAGAAAATAAGTCCGGATCTTACCTATGCAGATCCCAGTACTCTTGGCAAAACAGGCGGTGTCATTACCATGGATATGAATGGCCCTGAAATATATGCTACGGTCTTTGCCTTAGCTCCCTCCTATCACGATATAAATACCATCTGGGCAGGTTCTGACGACGGAAAAGTTCATATTACCAGAGATGGGGGTGCTAACTGGGAAGACATTACCCCAAAAGATCTCCCTAAATTTTCACGGGTGAGTATTATTGATGAGTCTAAACACAAGCCTGGCACTTTATATTTGGCGGCAAATCGTTACCAGGTAGACGACAGACAACCTTATGTCTTTAAAACGCATGACTTTGGAAAAACGTGGACAAAAATTATAACGGGAATAAAAGACGGTCACTTCGCAAGAGCCGTAAGAGAAGACCCTGTTAGACAAGGCCTATTGTTTTTAGCTACCGAACATGGGGTCTATTTCTCCATGAATGATGGGGAATTATGGCAAAGTTTACAATTAAAGCTGCCCGATACCCCTATTCGAGATCTTGTTATTAAAGACAATGATGTGGTCATAGGTTCCCACGGACGCGGATTTTGGATCCTGGACGACATACAACCCTTGAGACAGTATCAGGAGAACATGAAGGATCAGGAGGCTATTCTTTACGAGCCTTCAGATGTGATTAGGGGTATTCAAAAGGCTTCTATACAGTACTACCTAAAAGATCAAATGGATACCATCACCTTTGAAATATTGGATGCCAATGATAAATTGATAAACACGTTTACCGGGAGCAAGCCTAAATATGAGGAAGATCCCGATTTACCCTATTGGCTAAAAGGAGGTTCCTCTAAGCCCACTACTGCCAAAGGCATTAATACTTTTAGCTGGGATTTAAGATATCCCGGAGCAACAGAATTTGAAGGGATGATTATCTGGAGTGCCCGCCCTCAGAGAGGCCCCAAGGCCCCCTTAGGAAACTATAAAGTTAAAATGAAAACAAAAGATTATGAAAAGACCTATCCCTTTGCCATCTTAATGGATCCCAATCTTAAAGGAATAACTGAGGCCGATCTTATGGAGCAATTTAAACTGGCTAATAAGATCATGCAAAAAACCAGTATGGCTAATGAGGCTGTGATTCATATTCGAAAAATGCGAAATCAGATTGAGGAGAACAAGGAAAAAGTTTCCAGCGCCGATTACAAAAAAACTATGATGCCTTTTTTAGATAAAACCTCAGCTATAGAGCAAAAACTTTATCAGGTTAAAAACCAATCTGGGCAAGACCCCTTAAATTTTCCTATAAAACTAAATAACAGACTTGCTTCTTTGAGGAGGAGCATAGAAAACGGGGAGGCAAAACCTACTGATGGGGCCTACAAGGTATATGAAGAACTCTCCGCTGAACTCGAACAGCATCTGGGAGATTTAAATAAAGTAATGTCAAATGATTTGTCCAAGATAAATTCTGTTTTAGAAAAGGCAGGGGCCAGCCCTCTTGAAGAAATGAAATAAACGAGGATTAATTTTTTATGCTTTTGCTTTTTCACAACTCAAAAAGTAGTTTGTATTAAAGTATCCGGTTACCGGTAGCGAAAGTTAAAGCCATGCAGGCTGCGATTCAATATCCTGAAAACAACTATCTTAATGTAGTAAGTGTTTGTCAATTAAGGGTATTTGGAACAAATCATGCAAAACATTTTGGTTACCATTAAAAATGGGTAGCATTAAAAATACCTTTGAAATTGATTTTTTGGATCACAGCTGTATGCCGACTTAAACATAAACGAATAATTTAAATGCCAACAAAAAAAGAAATCGCAATTAAATATTTGGATTACCTGGAGAAAGGTGATATTGAGCAAATCATAAATTTATTTAATGACCAAGGAATTGTTGACTCACCTATTTACGGAATTAAGAAAGCGGATGCCTTCTATCGTGAATTGAGCAGCGATACCACAAATTCTGAACTGCATTTAAAAGGAATTTTTGAGGAAACTAATTCAAACAAACTGGCGCTTTATTTTCATTATAAATGGACCCTGAAAAATAGGCAAAAAGTAGCATTTGATGTTGTTGACATTATAGAATTTGATGCCTCAAACATGATCAGTAAGCTCAAAATTATATATGATACGGTGAAATCCAGAGGATTAGTCAGGGAATTAGAATAATGAGTTGAACTGGTGCCATTATAAGAAGCAGAAGGACTTAAAAGTGCCGGAAAATTATCATAAAAAACAAACAAAGTAAACTACTTCCGGAGCAAAAAACATCCATACATTTTCATCTTAATAATCAGTATAACTTTCCGTTACTTTACCGATTTGTTCCTGTAATAATCCTGAACAATAAAATAGGCTTTCTTTTTAACACCCGTATTGGAAATTAACCCTTTTCGGTTCCAAAATTGCTGATATACCGGATTTTGTCTCCGGGGAGATTTAAAATCGACCAGTATCCAGGGAGTTATCCCCCTGAGGCCGTCTATCTTATCCATCATTTTTAGCTGGTTGATATATATCAACTCCTGATATTCCTCACTCCACATGGTATCATCATCCGCATGAAAACCCGCAAGTGCACCACCACCAAATTCGGTGATGACCACAGGCTTGTTAAATTTAATATCAAACGCGTATTTAGGAAGTTCCTTGGGCTCTGACCAATACCATCCACCGTATTGATTAAAACTGGCCAAATCTAGTTTTTCTCCCAGCGTATCATCCACCGTAATGGTATAACCCTCACGTTCGACTTCCAATGCAGCAGCCACCAAACGCGTATCATCCAAAGACCTCGTCTTATCTACCAGCTTGCCCATAAAAACATTTCTCGCTTCTGTCACCGGGGTTTCATTCCCTACCGACCATATAATAATACTTGCTCTGTTTTTATCGCGTTCAATGGAAACACGCAACTGATTTTCCGCATTCCTGTAGGTTTCTTCATTTTCCCATGAAATAGTCCAATAAACCGGCACCTCGGACCATACCAACAAACCCATTTCATCTGCCAGCCGCAGCATGGTCTCATTATGCGTATAATGGGCCAACCTCACATAATTGCACCCTAATTCCTTCGCCCACCTAAGCATCATTCGCATATCTCCGTCCGATCGCAGACGGCCTCCAAGGAGTGGGTTTTCTTCGTGCATTGCAATACCTTTCATAAAAATAGATTCTCCATTAAGGAGTATATTTTTACCCTCTGTGGCAATGGTTCTGAAACCAATCTTATCGGTAACAGCATCTTGTGAAGAACTGATCTTAACTTCATATAATTTTGGGGATTCCGGATTCCAGAGTTGTATCTTTTTTACAGGGATTTCAAAAGAAACCTTTCCGCTTGCATCCGTGGTATAACTCTGGTTTATTTTTAATTCCGGTATTTGCACTACTACCGACTCCTCCCCTTCCGATCCGTCGAGCTCTATATAGCCTTTTATTTTAGTAGCATCATTTTTAGCCAATTGAACTTTGTAGTCGTTAATGAAGGATTCCGGGGTTTCAACAAGGTTCACATCTCTTGTGATCCCCCCGTAATTCCACCAATCTGTATTTATGGTGGGCACCTCATCCTTTTTGCGGGTATTGTCTACCATTACAACAAGAAAATTATCTCCATCAAGCAATTTGTCGCCAACCTCAAATTGAAAAGGCGTAAAGCCTCCTTTATTCACGCCCAATTTTTTGCCGTTCAAATAGATATGGCTTTCATAATTTACCGCACCAAAATGAATAAAGTATCTTTTGTCTTCTTTTAAAGATACCTTAAAATTTCTCCTGTACCACAGTACCCCTTCATAGAACTCCAATTTTTCATATTGGGAATTCCAATCCCCGGGCACAGTCAATGATGGCTCGTAATCGAAGTTGTATTCTGCCCTTTTGGTTTTACCCGGATTGGTAATGTTGTCATAAAAACCTCCTTTACCTGATGCACTTTCATCGAATGGTTTTTGTCTGTAATCCAGATACCCCATTTTGTAGGGGTCAATGATAAACTGCCAATCTCCGTTCAGGCTTAATGTTGTTCTGTCCTGAACATTCTGAATCTGTTTTTGAGAAAAACTATTAAAATTAAAGGACATCAGGACGATGAACGCTAAAAGTCGGGTTGATTTTTTTGATAAATACATCTTATAAATTTTATTAACGTAAACGAAGAGTTGCAAGCAATAATAACAAACTTTTTTATTGCACCATACACATATGTGTTAATCTCACTAAATTTAATGAAATTGTTTCCAAGGTCACTTTAATAATATCCATGATCGGCAATCCAAATGGATAGGCTTTCATTTCTTTGGATAAATAGGAATCTAAATGCATTTTATCCAACTAAATTATACTTAAAACGGATATCTTTTGTAATTAGAGCAGACAAATCTAATTTCACGCACATGAAAATAAAATCTAAAATTATCAAATTTGTACTGACTTTTGGTAGTGCTTTTGTCCTATTTATGGTATTCATGGTAATATCCAGATTTATTTAGACCTTACTATAGTCGGATCATTCTGATTTGTATCTTTGCTTTACGATTAAACTCCAAATCCGTCATGGTGTTCTTATTAATATCATGATCTTAAAACCTAAAAAATGCCAAAATCCACCAAAATTTTAGCCATTGTTTTAGTTGTTGTTATCCTGGGGTTTGGTATGGGAATATACCTGCAAGACTTAAAACATCAGGAAAGTACGGCTGCAGCCTGGGAAGCCAACAGATTTAATGTAGCAAAATTCCACAGGATACTGCGATATAATTCAGATATGAATATGGCCAACTGGGCAGCAATGAAAGATAGCATTTCACAGCAATTAGACTCATTGGTGATCCTAAGATTCAGGAAGGAAATGGATAGCCTCAACGCATTAAAGAACCAAAATCCATAAGGGCCTCATAGATTCTTAAGCAATTCAAAGCACAGCATTAAGCATATATTTCCTGAATTTCCTTTTTGTATTTCTCCCTAATCACACGTCTTTTCAGCTTTAATGTTGGCGTTAGCTCGGCCACAGAATCATCTTCGTGAACAGGCAGCCAAACGGCCGGGACCAACCGAAACTTTTTTATTTGTTCTATATGACTGAATTCCGGATTGTATTTGTCAATCACTTTTTGAAATTTTGCAATAATTCTATCCTGCTTTAGCATGTCCTCCAGATTGGTCCACTCAATATTTTTATGCACACACCAGTTCTTTAACCCATCCTCAGACGGAACAATGAGGGCGGAAACAAATTTTTGTTTATCCCCAATAACCATGATCTGATCAATAACAAAATTTTCCTTTATCCTGTTTTCAATAGGTGCAGGTGCGACGTACTTTCCACCTGAAGTTTTTAACAACTCCTTCTTCCTGTCTGTTATTTTTAAAAATTCCTTTCCATTCGGACCTTGAATCAATTTTCCAATATCACCAGTGCAGAACCATTTTCTGCCATCAATTTCTTTAAATACCTGAGCATTTATCTCAGGTTTTTTATAATAGCCCGACATAACATTAGGCCCAATAGCAAGTATTTCACCTTCGTCTTCTTTGTAATCACCAGAGGTCTTATCTATAAATAATTCTACACCATTGATAGCATAACCAACAGTACCTATAACTGATCCTCCAGGCTTAACGCTATTGACTGTCAAGGTTGGGGAGGTTTCTGTTAAACCGTAGGCCTCGCGTACGTTGATTCCTGAAGCGCAAAATACGCGGATTATTTTTATAGGACAGGGAGCAGAACCCGTAACTATCAATCGAACATTGCCTCCTAAGGCCGAACGCCATTTGCTAAAAATTAATTTATCTGCAATTCCCCATTTTATCTTACTGAAAGGAGATAGATTTTGATCCAGTTCAAAATTATCTGTTAAGCGAAGTGCCCAAAAGAATAGTGCCTTTTTTACTCCTGTTAAAGCCAGGCCTTTATTATAGATCGCCTCGTATATCTTTTCAAGTAGTCTTGGAACCGTTGTAAAAGCAATGGGTTTCACGGATGCCAAATCACCGTCCGGTCCACTCAGGTTGTCCGTACCACAAAAATATATGGAAGTTCCTTCATGGAACCATGCGAAGGAAACCGCTCTTTCATAAATATGGCAAAGCGGCAGAAAACTCAGAACCTTTTCACCTGCATCCACTTCTAAAAATTTTGAGGTCTCTACAATAACATGCATGATATTGCTATGGGTTAGCATAACACCTTTGGGATTACCGGTAGTCCCGGAGGTATAAATAATAGTCACCAAATCTTCTCCGGTAATTTTTTTCTTAATTCCCTCTATTTCTGTATGTCCTTCCTTGTCCAAAATTTCTTCCCAATAGGGCCTTCCTTCAGCTTTGTCAAAAGTGTAGATATTTTCTAAACTCGGAATATTCTTGCCTGCCAAGGACAGTTTGTCGTAAAGATCGAGACCTCCGCAAAATGCTGCCTTTACTTCCGCTTCATTCAAGATATATTCATACTCCGAAATACTAATGGTTGGGTATAATGGAATACTTATAAGTCCGGCCATTTGTAGCGCAAAATCCATAATTACCCATTCGGGCCTGTTTTTATAGATTACCATAGCTACCTTATCTCCGGGCTTCAGGCCTGATTTTAACAAACCATAAGCAGCTTGTTCCGAATAATTTTTTACTTCCTCTGTGCTATAGGATTTCCAATTGCCATCCGCATCACGGGCACTTAAAGAAGCTTCAAGCGGATTGGTGTCTAGTTGCCTGTAAAGAAGATCAAAAAGTCTGGTCATTAGTTTCGTCTTTTAGGTTTGGTATTGGTTTATTTATTAAATCCGCCCTTACCGGTGGATCACTGGTCAACTTTAAAATTAAAAAAATTACTCGAACATCAAACTAATAAATTCGGCCACACAGGCTGGTTTATCAGAACCGTCTAGCTCCACCACACAATTCCAGGTAATTTTCAGACCCGTATCCCCGTAATTTTCAATTTTTTGAATAGTACAGATCAACCTCAGCTGACTATCTACTAAAACAGGGCTTGGAAAGCGTACTTTATTCAACCCATAATTTATACCCATTTTGGCAGATTTAACTAACAAAACATCTTTTAAAAGTTTAGCTAAAAGTGCAAGTGACATAAAACCGTGCGCCACCGGCTTTTTAAAAGGTGAGTATTTTTCCGCCTTTTCAACATCTATATGTATCCACTGGAAATCCATGGTGGCTTTGGCAAAGTCATTAATCATTTCCTGGGTCACTGTAAGCCAATCTCCCGCAGGCAAAGTTTGACCTTCTATTTCTCGAAAGTCCGCAAAATTCTCTAGTTCTAATTTGGCCATATTAATTATCTTGAAGTTCCACCATCTATAGTAAGGCATATCCCTGAAACAAAACGAGCCTCATCTGAAGCCAGATACAGGTAGCCATAGGCGATATCTATGGGCTGTGCTACTGTACGCAGTGGAATACTATCTTTGATTTTAGCAAAATGTTCTTCCGGAATCTTGTCTACCATATCGGTCATGGTGAAACCGGGTGCTATGGCATTGGCCGTTATGCCATACTTGCCAAATTCCATGGTCCAGGTTTTTGCCATGGCAATAACACCTGCTTTGGTAGCCGCATAATTTGTCTGTCCAAAATTACCCCTTAAACCTACATTTGAGGCCGCACTTACGATCCTTCCATACGTATTGGCCTTCATATAAGGTACAACAGCCTGAGTACAGATAAAAACCCCTTTCAGATTAACCTCTATAACAGCGTCCCACTCCTCCTCACTCATTTTTTCGAGCGTTCTGTCTCTTGTGATTCCTGCATTATTAATAAGGATATCTATTTTACCATATTTGTTATTTACTTTTTTGAAAAGCCTTTCCACTGCAGGTTTATCGGTTACAGAAACCTGATGATACTCCGCTTTTCCGCCGGATTCATTTATGCCATCCGATACATTCTGCCCTTTGGGTAACACGTCCATAACTATTACCGTTGCACCTTCTTTTGCAAAAAGCTCGGATATGGCCTTCCCTATTCCACGGGAACCACCGGTAACTATGGCTATTTTGTCTTTTAGTCTCATTTCGTATCGTTCTTTAATTATGTCTTTTACTATCTGTCCTTGGGAAATTTGATCCTTTAAACTAAGCAGAACTTTAATCTAAAGCAAAATATTCAGGAAGATGATAACCTTAAACTTCTATTACCAATTTACCCATGACTTTTCTGTCCATTATTTCCTGTAACGCCATGGGGGTTTCCTTCAATTCATAAGTCTTATGGATATGGGGTTTTATCCTGCCCTCATCATACCATTTCATCAACGTCCTTGTGTTCTCCATATTTACTTTTGGGTTTCTCATGGCAAAATCGCCCCAAAATACCCCAACAATAGAAGCAGTCTTAAGCAAAGGCAGGTTTAAAGGCATTTTTGGAATAGTACCGGTAGCAAATCCTACTACCAAATATCTCCCCTCCCATGCAATTCCCCTGAATGCAGCCTCAGAATATTCCCCTCCAACAGGATCGTATATAACATCTACCCCTTTGTTCTCCGTCAATTTTTTTATTTCAGACTTCAAATCTTCTTTGGAATAGTTGATGGTTTGATCAGCACCATATTCCCTGCATAATTGCAATTTTTCTTCTGTGGATGCTGCTGCAATAACCTTGGCCCCCATTAATTTACCTAATTCCACCGCTGCCAAACCAACACCTCCTGAGGCGCCAAGCACAAGTAATGTCTCGCCTTTTGCCAGCTTCGCCCTGTCTTTCAGCGCATGATATGAGGTCCCATATGCCACCATAAAAGAAGCCGCAATTGGGAAATCCATTTTTTTTGATTTCAGGAAACACGTATTGGATGGCACCACTACTTCCTCTGCAAAACCTCCGCTAAAGACAAATCCGAATACTTCATCACCAACCGCCAGGTGTTTTACCTTATCGCCAATCTCTTTTACGACCCCGGCAATATCGCTGCCCGGAGTGAAAGGAAGCTCTGGCTTAAACTGGTATAAACCCTGGATAATTAATGTGTCAGGAAAATTTATTCCACAGGCTTTTACTTGCACCACCACCTCTTTTGCTTTGGGTTTTAAACCAGGCATTTCTTCTAAAACCAGAGCAGATGGCGGTCCGAATTCTTTACATCGTATGGCCTTCATCTTCTACTACTTTTAGCACCAGTTTGCCTAATTTTTCACCTGTAAATAACCTTTTATAGGTTTGCGGAAAGTTCTCAATTCCCTCATATATATCTTCTTTGCCTTTCAATTTTCCCTCTGCCAGCCACGCACCCATGGCCTTTGCAGCTTCACCATACCTTTTGGCATAATCAAATACCACCATTCCCTGCATTGTAGCACGGTTTACCAGGAGTGAAAGGTAATTACTGGGTCCTTTTATGGCCGTTTTATTGTTGTATTGCGAAATGGCTCCACATATCACTATTCGGGCATGCATTCTAAGTTTACTCAGGGCAATATCAAGAATTTCACCACCTACGTTGTCAAAATAAACATCCAGGCCTTTTGGACATTCTTCCTTCAACCTGGTTGCAACATTCTCGTTCTTATAATCAATAGCAGCGTCAAAACCCAACTCCTCTAAAATATATTTACATTTCTCCTTACCCCCGGCAATGCCGACGACCCGGCATCCTTTAATTTTAGCAATTTGACCTACGATGCTTCCCACCGCTCCTGCTGCTCCTGAAACAACCACAATATCACCTTCTTTTATTTTCCCTACCTCAAGAATACCAAAATAGGCTGTCATGCCTGTCATTCCCAAGGTGCTTAAATATGTTGGGAGCGGAGCTAGTTTAGGGTCTATAATACGCAAATCCTTTCCATCTGAAATTGCATATTGCTGAACACCCCCAAATCCGGCTACATAGTCCCCTACTTTAAAGTTGGGATTTTTATTAACTGCCACCACCTCACCAACAGCACCCGAGCGCATAACCGATCCAATAGCCATTGGTTCTATATAGGATTTGGAATCATTCATCCACCCCCGCATAGCCGGGTCAAGGGAAACATAATGTTGTTTCACCAGAATTTCCCCTTCCTGCAATTCAGGAATAGGATTGGTCTCTAATGACCAGGTTGAAGCATCTGCCTCACCTATGGGTCTCTTTACAAATTTCAATTGTTTGTTCATATTTTTCATTTCGGTTTTATCCTTTCTTTTTATTTGAGAAACTCTTTACGTATGCTTCCATTTTGGTTCGAATTTCAGGTTTCCACCATAAAGTTGACGCTTCTTTGAGGGAATTTTTAGCATTTAAATCAAGTTTGCTGAGTAAATCTTTGCGAAGTTTACTTTTAGTATTAACAAGTATCTCCTGATCTGCTTGCAAATACTGCTGCATCCTGGCTTCGGCCTTTGGCAATACCTGCTCCAAAGGAACCAATTCATCCACTAAACCGGCAGACAGGGCTTCTTTTCCATTAAGCAGCTTCCCTTCCATAATATATCTGCTAGCCAAACCCTGACCTATCCAAAAGGCATAGGTTTCTACGAGGTTCTGAGAAATTTGAATATTTACAGCAACCTCATTCAGTCCAATAATATATTGTTCCCCATCTGCCATAATTCGGTTATCACTTGCCACTGCAAGCACGCAGCCTCCCGCCGGGGAATGACCTGTAATAGCCGATATGACAGGTTTGGTGATATGCATGAGTTCTATAAAGAGCGCACCGAAAACATGAAAAAAGTCCTGGATCTGTTTTTTGTCGTACTGAAATAATTCAATTAAATCCAGGCCTGCGGAAAAATAGTGTGGCTGTCCGGTAAGTATTGCGCCTTTAACTTCTTTGTCATTTTCAATATCCCGGAAGGCTTCCCTAAGCTCCTGAACCATCTCGTAATTAATGGCATTTACCTTACCACGGTTCATCTGAACAACGGTATACCCCGCTTTCTTTATAATCTTTATTGTATTCATTAGGGTAGTCTTTTTGATTTGTTTACCTATTAAGTTGTCTTAATTATGCTATAATAATGATGTGCCTCCATCCAATGTTAAGGTTTGGCCGGTCATATATTTTGAGTTATCTGATGCAAGCCATGCTACCGCTTCTGCAATTTCAGTTGCCTCGCCAAACCTATCCATAGGAATCAGTCTTTTAAGGGTTTCTCGCATATCGGGCCTGCTGGCCAGCAGTTTGTCTAAAAGCGCTGACTCCGTATACCCCGGGCATACCGCATTGATTCTGATATTCTTACGACCGTATTCCAGAGCAGCCGATTTGGTCATACCTACAACCGCATACTTACTTGCACTATAAGAGAGGTTGTAGCCTGAGGGTTTTAAACCGGCCAGTGAAGCGATATTTACAATGTTTCCATGTCCCTGCTTCATCATTTGCTGCAAAGCCACTTTCATGCAATAGAAAACCCCCGTCTGATTCACGGCAATAACATTGTCCCAATCGGCAAGGGTATGCTCAGCGGTCCTTTTTTGATTTTCACCGCCTATACCGGCATTATTAACCAGGACGTCTATCTTACCATGATCCTTAACGGTATGGGCTATTAACAACTCTACTTCTTCAAACTTAGAGACATCTGCCTTGAACGCAAATGCTTTGCCTCCAGATATTTTAATTTGATCAGCCACCTTTTGGGCGCTATCAATATTGATATCAGATATAATGACTAATGCCTTATGTTTAGCCAACAAAGAAGCCGATGCGGCTCCTATTCCACTTCCTGCTCCTGTAATGATTACAATTTTATTTTCTAATTGCATATCGCTTTAATTAATTAAACAAAACGCCTAAACATTATTTGGTATGCGATCTACAATATATCAATCGCGAATCCTGTAGGGAGCGTTCCCTTAATTTTGCCGGATAGTCCTCTGCGCTAACCATTTTAAAAAATTCACCCTGGTTTTTATATTTTACCAATAGCATATCATCCCATAAAGTTTCATCTTCCGGACCTATAAGCATTAGATGTGGTCTGCCAAAAAAGATAATTTCCGCATCTATCTTTTCAAAAAAAGGTTTGGCCGCTTTCATATACTGTTTATAGGAAGCCTCACCCGTCAATCCGGTTTCTTCCACCTTGTCTTTATATTTTAGAAGGTTAAGCATCACCACCTCCTGATCTTCCGGCACTTCCCGAAGTGCATTTAATTGTTCCTTATTCACTTCTATAAAAAATTTATTTTCCTCACCAATACTTATTAAAAATCATAACCATTAATATATCCCGTCAATCTTGTCCTTCTGAATGGCGTTCCACGCCGTATTACAACATAAGGCGGAAACTTTATTCAGATTCGCGAAACGGGGATCTGACGTATGTCCGTGCTTAAATCTATAATATATCTGTTGGGCGATTACCGCAATTTTAAAAAGTCCATACGCAAAATAGAAGGTGAGATTATTTATATCCCTGCCACTTTTGAGCGCATATTGCTGTACGATTTCTGTGCGTGAAGGATTGCCTGCCATAGTTGTTGGAGACGGAAGTCCTTGTTGCAAAAAATCAGCATCTGAAGCTGTGGTCCAATATCCAAGGGAAGTCCCCAAATCCATCAATGGATCACCTAAAGTGCACATTTCCCAATCCAGGATGGCGGCTATTTTTTTCCATTGGTCATCAACAAATACCACATTATCGTACTTATAGTCATTGTGGATAAGGCTGAACTCATAGTTTTCAGGTTGATTTTTTTCCATCCATGACATTACCTTTTGGGCAGAGGGAACTTCTTCTGTTGCCGCAGCAAGATACTGCCTGCCCCAGTTATTAACTTGTCGCTCAACATAGCCTTCCGGATTTCCCAGCGATTCAAGTCCGGCAGCCTTATAGTCTACATTATGCAGTTCAACAAAGGTATCCAACCAGGTATCTGCTATCGTTTTAAATGCATCAGGAGCCAGTTGGCGCTCTTTGGCCTCATTGGCAGTCAGAATTATTCCGTCAACTTTATTCATGATATAAAAAGGGGCTCCTAATATCTCCACATCTTCTGAAAACGCATAAGGTTCAGGGGTTTTATCGAATACTTTATGAAGATTGTTTAGCACCTTAAATTCCCTACCCATATTATGACCGCGTTTTGGCGCCGCAAACGGCGGACGGCGAAGAACGTATTCCTTTTCCTCTATTTTTAAGAGATAAGTGAGATTGGAATAACCATTATAAAATTGTCTGATGATCAAATCACTTTTTTCATCATTGATCAAATTGCATTCCAACAGGAACTTTTTCAAGTTCTTCTCATGAAGCTCTTCTCCTTTTCTCACAGTTTTGGTCAGTTCCTTTTCCCGCATCGCCAGACTTATGTGTATTTTTTTATTGTGTTTTTTCCCAATTGACTTAAGTGAACCTCATCCGGGCCATCGGCCAGCCTCAAGGTCCTGGCAGAGGCATAAAAATGCGCCAATGGGGTATCTCCACAAACACCCTTTCCCCCCATTATCTGAATGGCCCTATCAATCACTTTTAAGGCCATATTTGGAGCTACTATCTTAATCATGGCGATCAGGTCTTTTGCCTCCTTGTTTCCAACCTTATCCATTTTATCTGCTGCTGAGAGAACCAGCAGACGTGTTTGTTCTATTTCACAACGAGAATGTGCAATTTCCTGACGAATACTGCTATAGGTATCTAAAGTTCTGCCAAACGGACTTCGTTCAGAGGCCCTTTGAGACATTAACTCCAGGGAACGTTGCGCCATTCCTATTAAGCGCATGCAATGGTGTATTCTTCCGGGACCCAAACGGCCCTGGGCTATTTCAAATCCTCTGCCTTCACCTAGAATAAGATTGCTCTTTGGTACACGTACTTTGTTTAATACAATTTCTGCATGTCCTTCCGGAGTATCATGGTATCCAAAAACACTAAGAGGTCTTATAACTTCAAGGCCGGGAGCATCCATCGGAATCAAAATCATACTGTGTTGCAGGTGGCGGGGTGCATCAAAACTGGTCTTACCCATTACTATGGTGATCCTGCAATTGGGGTCCATGGCGCCTGAAGACCACCATTTTTTGCCTGTTACTACATATTCATCTCCATCGGCTACAATAGACGTCTCAATATTTGTGGCATCGGAAGAAGCCACGTCTGGTTCTGTCATCAAAAATGAAGATCTTATTTCGCCCTGCATTAAAGGCTGCAACCATGTTTCCTTCTGTTCAGAAGTCCCGTATTTCGCCAAGACCTCCATATTACCCGTATCGGGGGGACTGCAATTAAATACTTCTGAAGACCATAGTATCCTTCCCATGATCTCGGCCAATGGGGCATATTCCAAATTTGTCAATCCCGGACTTAAGGCTCTATAACCCACGGGTAAAAACAAATTCCAAAGTCCCTGAGCTTTGGCTTTTTCTTTCAATGCCTCAAGGCCCGGCCATTTTTTCCAAATATTGGCTGGGTCCCTATGAAAAGTTTCCACTTCCTTCTGTACAGGTATTAAATGCGTAGCTATAAATAGCTTAAGTTTTTCCTGGAAAGCAACGGATTTTTCGCTGTATTCAAAATTCATAGTTTTAATTTTAATCAGTAATCAAACTTTAACCGGAAATTAAATACCCTCCGTCTGCTACATATACGCCACCGGTCATATAAGATCCTGCATCAGATGCCAGCAACATGACCATACCGGCCATTTCATCGGGAGCAGCTATCCGACCCAGCGGTAAAGCCTTCGTTAATCCGGCAACCAATTTGTCATTTGTCCATAATCCTTCGCTAAATTTGGTCTTGATCAGGCCAGGACAAAGTACGTTTGCCCGAACCCCATAGCGGCCCCATTCTTTAGCCTGATTCTTCGTTAGCATTATCAAAGCAGATTTGGTGGCGCTGTACAATCCTAATCCAAATCCTGGGGTTATTCCTTCAACCGATGAAATATTAATGATACTGCCACTACCCTTTTCCTTCATGTGAGGCAGGACCAGATTAGAAAGAATCCAGGGCGCCTTCACATTCACATTCATTATCTTGTCAAAGACGGCTTCGTCTGAGCCCTCCAGTGGCCCATAATACGGGTTTATGGCTGCATTGTTCACTAAGATGTCTATGCCTCCAAAATGCTCTATAGTCTTGGCGATAAGTGTTTTACGTTGTTCAGAATCGCCAATATGGCATTGTATTCCAATCGCCTCAAAGCCGTCTTCCTTAAATTCAGTGGCAACTTCGTCAACTGCAGCCTGTTTCCGACTGCTAACTACCACTTTGGCGCCACTTTCAGCCAGCCCCCTGGCAATAGACTTTCCTATTCCTTTACTTGATCCGGTGACAATAGCGACTTTACCACTCAGGTCAAATTTAGATTTTATACTACCCATCGTTTATTTTAGCTTATTTTATTCAAATTGGTATTTCTTCGACCCTTAATGCCTATTGACTTCCTTTAGGTAAACAACTGATTTTCATTAGCTGTAGTCAACACATTTTTATCCATTAAAACTTCAGCCAATGCCTTTGTTTTGGGAATTTCATATTTAAAATAAAATTTCATTGCAGAGATCTTACTTTCATAGAATGCAGAAGAATATTTGGTATCATTCAAAACCATAGCATTTTGAGATTTAACAGCAATTTCCAACCACAACCAGCCTACCACAATATTTCCAAAAAATTCCATGAAAACTGTGGCATCTGATAAAAACCGTTCATAATCTCCTTTTTTAGCAAATTGCATTAGAAATTGAAGCACTTCCTGAGCCAGTTTTAGTGTTTCACCCAGTTTTTGGGCATAGGGTTTCAGATCTTCGATTTTAGAAGCATCCTGTATACTATTCATGATTTCATCAGACAACAACTTAACACCTTTGCCATTATTCATGGTCATCTTTCTTCCCAGGAGATCCAATGATTGAATACCTGTAGTTCCTTCGTAAATTGAAAAAATTCGGATGTCTCTATAATATTGTTGCAGGATAAAATCTGAACAAAACCCATAACCTCCAAGAACCTGAAGGCCATTACTTACAGAGAGCAAACCCATCTCCGAAGGATAGGTTTTAGCAATTGGCGTAAGCATTTCAAGTAAATAGGAGTATTTTTCCCTTTCTTCCGGATCTGAATGAGTCTGAGACAAATCATGGTATTTAGAGGAAAGTAATATCAAGCTCAATGAACCTTCTGCGACAACTTTTTGCAGCATAAGCATTCGTTTTACATCCGGGTGATTTATTATAAGGGTTTGTTCCTGACTCACGTCTTTCTTACCTGTATTCGTCAGCTTGCGGCCTTGAGGCCTTTCTCTTGCATAAGACAAAGATGCCTGAAAAGCGGCCATGCTTATGGCAGCGGCGCCACGTCCTACAGCAATCCGAGCGCCGTTCATCATCATGAACATATATTTTAATCCTTGATTGGGTTCCCCAACAAGCCACCCCTTACAATCGTCATTATGTCCAAAGAAAAGATGCGTCGTACAATAACCTTTTTGACCCATTTTTTCAAAATCAGCAAAAGTAGTCACATCATTAGAAACAAGTTCACCATTGGCTGATTCCCTGTTTTTAGGAACAACAAATAAAGAAATTCCCTTTGTGCCGGCGGGAGCGCCTTTAATTCGGGCCAATAATAAGTGAACAATATTTTCAGCGCCTTTATAATCTCCCCCTGATATAAATATTTTCTGCCCTGAAATGTTATAGCCGTCTTCGGTCGGTTCAGCTGAAGTCACAATATCAGATAAAGAACTTCCTGCCTGGGGTTCAGTAAGACACATGGTTCCAGTCCAATCGCCTGTAAGCATTTTTGGAACGAATTTATCATTAAGCTCTTTACTGCCAAATTTTTCAATCAACTCTGCTGCCCCAAGGGTCAATCCAATGTAACCCGGTAAATGATTATTAGCTGTTTCCTGGATATAAGCCGAGGCAGTAACCACCATACCCGGTAACTGCATCCCACCGATTTCATAGTCAAACAGTCCGGAAACAAGTCCCATTTCCCCACCTTTTTTGATGTAATTTTTTACCTGCGGATGGACAATTATTTCTCCATCTTCAAAACGGGCAGGCTGTTCGTCCATTTCACGAAAAAATGGGAACATCTCCCTGTCTGAAAAATCCTTGACCGCATTTATAAAAAGGCCTATGGATTCCTGATCATAGTCCTTAAAACGACTCTGATCTAAAACATTTTGAAGATCGTGTACTTCGTAAAGTAAAAATTTAAGGGTATCTAAATCTAAATATTGACTTGCCATAGGAAATTGAATTTACATGCATAACAGAACAATTATCAGCCAGGAAAATTGCCAGTAGTAATCAGCCTCAATATAATCAATTAGAATGACATTCGCGGGTAAATAATGGTGCTGAAACCAGGTTGCTTTCTTTTAAACCATACTCCTGGAAGCAGGCTAGAGCCTAATCGGGAACTTTACCAGTTTCATTTAAAATACCATCCATTTTTAAATGTGTAATTATTGGTTTTTGTGCCATTCTCACCAGGGTTACATGATCAAAAGCAAGAGAATCACCCAACTCCTGGCTTCCACCGGTGGTACCCAGGATCATATAATCCATTTTGTTTCTTATCCTGTGTGAAAAGGAATGCAAGTGACCGTTAATTACGGTATAATTTCGATTAGATAAAACTGTTTCCAATTGCCCCAAACCTTTATCATCTTCTCTCCTCCAAAGTGGCTTGTGCATTAAAACAAAAGTCCATTTTACGCTGGGATATTGATTGAGGACATTCTTAAAATAGAGCAATTGATCCTCACTCATACCTCCAAGTCGACGCTCGGGCATATTGAAATATTCAGACTCTTCATAAACTCCCTCAATATCACCCTTTATAATTTTAAGGGCTTCAGCCCGTGCATGATAAATCTCTAACATCCGTTTTTCAGTATAGTCCTCAGAGTCCATCATTAGAAATAAAACATCTTCGTATACGAAATGATAATAACGTGGCCCAAATCTATTTTTCCAGAATTCCCTCATCCTTGGATTGGTCAGATCGTGGTTCCCCCCTAAATAAAAAAAAGGCATATTTAGTTTTGACGTTCGGGTATCAAAAGAATCCCACTCTTTGGCCAGTTGTAAAGAGTCTTCGGTGCCTCCATCAATTAAATCGCCCACACTAAGCACAAAAGTAGGATCCAATCTGTTTAATTGGGATACAGCTGTACTGTAAACCCCTTCCCGTTCACCTCCATTTAAATCTGAGATGATTGCAAATGTAAAATCCTCCTCCCCTAATTCAAACGATTCACTGGTCCACGGGGTTGGCCCCATTTTAATATCATGTTGAAATTTTGGCGTGGGTTCCTGATTCGTTTTACAGTTTACCAGGAACAAACCCAGGAGGATTAAAAATAATCTATAAGATTTCATAGTAATTAATATTCTTCTTTATAAGCATTACAAAGGTGGATAATGCCCGATTGATTAATCTAATTTTCTAATTTTTATTTCCCTGAATTCGATGCCCTGTCCTTCAGATTGCAGTCCTATGTACCCTTCTTTTAGTAGTTTACCATCAATTTTGATAGCAGGGTCAAATCCGTCTGCCACCCCTCCTCCTATTTGAGGCTTGCTATACCGCAATACTTCTTCACCATCGACAATATGTATCACAAGGGAATCTCCGTAAACCATTAATTCTCCGCTTACCCACTGGTCCCATTTATATGTTTTGGATGAAGAATTGATACAATGTCTTGGATCAATTTTAGTATTATACAGTACATCTGTTCCCGGTGAGCACATATTACCAGTTGGGCGCGGAACACCATTCCCTTCATCGGCTAATATTTGGTATTCCACAGAAACAGGCCAGTTCTGCTCTTTTAAAATGGTTTTGGGATCCTGAGAATGAAACATAACACCACTATTCCTATAGGTATAAACAGGAGCATCCTTTAGCCATTGGTCTGTAAATTTATACTCAAATTTCAAGTGATACGACGAGAATGATTCATTATAAAACAAATGGGCAAATCGTTCATCAAATACTTCATAATCATCATAGTTAATTTGAATTTTCCCATCGCTTACCCGAAAAGTATTTGCATAGTTATCACCCAATTCATGGTGATGCACTTTAACTACCCAACCCTCCAGGTTCTTTCCATTAAAAAGGTAGTACCAATCTCCTGAGGCCTTGCCGCCCTTTGCAGTGTTTACAACCACACAAGATATGGTACTTAAAATAGCCGCAATGAACAGTATTGATTTTAATTTTTTCATCTTCGATTAATTTTACTCCTCAGGAATAGGTTCCATGCATTGTACCCATACATCCATTTGGATTAAGAACCAAACAGCATCCGTTTTTTAGTCCTGATAGGCTCCGGAAGAATACGTTAATTCATAACTATGGGTATATATCTCGAATACTACGCCAAAAGGATCTTCCACATAAACCATTTTGTATGGCTTTTCATTTGGGTAGTACTCTCGAATTGGCATACGCTGTTTTCCACCGTATTCAACAATTTTATTTGTTAAAGCCTCTATTTCCGGGTCCTGGACACAAAAATGAAAAAGTCCTGTCCTAAAAGGGGAAAATTCCGGTTTCTTGTTACCCATATCAGGAAATGAAAACAACTCAATTCCTATCCCATCTGAAGTAGACAAGTGTGCAATATCAAAAGTTTCCCAATGCTCTCCAAAAACATCTATACACATTTGGCCAATAGCAGTATCTCTTTCTTTTGTGACTTTTGAAGGTGGCATGATAACATACCAGCCCATTACTTCCTCATAGAACTCAACCGCCTTTTTAATATCCGGTACCGTAATACCAATATGTGAAAATGACCTGGGATAATTACTTTTATTCATAATTCAAGGGTATAAGATAAAATTATATGCACTGTTTAAAATACATTTATCCAAATCTAATAGTTTTTCTGCTATTCAATTATTATTATTTACTGCTGCGCGCATAATATAAAACCGCTATTCCTATTGGTTGCGCTATTCCAATTACAAAAACTAATCTATTATCATCAAAAACATTTACTTTTGAATAATTACAAAAAATAGTAAAGTGATGAAAAAGATCAAGGTTTTAATACCCCTAATTGTCTTTATGTTTATTTTTCAGGCTTGCTCATCAGACGATAATGCACCTGTTGTGGATAACAATGATGCTGTTGTGGGTACCTGGGATTTGGCCGAACTAAATATTAATCCACCTCAGGATATTAACGGAGATGGGAATTCGACTTCGAATATTTTGACAGAATTACCCTGCGCGACAGGAACACTAGAAATAAATAGTGACGGTACCTGGAGTTCTACTGTTGTTAATTTAGAAATTACTACCATAACAGGCGGGCTTTTCGATATTAGGTGCAGTAATACAAGTAATAACTCTTCAGGAGTCTGGCAATTTCAAAATTCGCAACTGTCCTTATTTTTAAATAGCACCTTGTTTTTATATAACTTTAATGATAATAGGTTAACCAATACTACTAACGAGGACCTGCCGGGTTTTATGAGCGAAGTTTACGAAAAACAATAATCCAATCTGTCTTCTTTCTAAATGATTAAAGGCGTAAGGCATGTCTTATAAGTCGTTTCGGTGTAATTTATATTTCAAAAATCCGACAATTATTGAGTTATATTTATTTTAAATAAAGGAAATGGAGTATCTGCTTAAACCCTGGCCCTGGTATGTTTCGGGCCCTTTAATAACACTAATAATGTTATTGCTGATTTATTTCGGCAAAACATTTGGCATGTCAACTACCCTGAGAACCCTATGCAGTATTGGTGGTGCCGGAAAATATTCAGATTTCTTCCGCTTCGACTGGAAAGCGTATCGTTGGAACCTTATTGTAGTTCTGGGTGCTATTATTGGCGGCTATATAGCTGTTAATTTTCTGTCTGATGGTTCCGCCATCGCCCTAAATTCTCAAACCGTTGCAGATCTTAGTCAACTTGGATTTGTCAATGCAGGTGAAGCACTTTTACCTGCTGAAATCTATGCATGGGATAATGTTTTAACCGTTAAAGGCATGGCCATTCTTATTATTGCAGGTTTCCTGGTTGGTTTTGGAACACGCTACGCTGGTGGTTGTACTTCGGGCCATGCTATTACAGGGCTCAGTAATCTTCAATGGCCTTCACTAGTTGCAGTGGTTGGTTTTTTTATAGGGGGTTTAATAATGACCCATTTTCTTTTACCCATAATATTCGGACAATGAAAGTTATAAAATTCTTTTTAGTAGGCATTTTCTTTGGGATTGTCCTCGTAAAATCTGAGGCCGTTTCCTGGTACAGGATTTATGAAATGTTTAAATTTCAGTCGTTTCATATGTACGGTATCATTGGTTCTGCCGTTTTTTTGGGCGCTTTATTTGTTTGGTTATTTAAAGTATTTGGCGTGAAAAATATTGAAGGGAATCAAATATATCTGATTCCAAAAGACAGTGGCTTTATTCGTTATATTGTAGGTGGCACTGTTTTCGGTTTGGGTTGGGCACTTGCAGGTGCATGCCCCGGGCCTTTGTATGTGCTGTTTGGCACGGGGGTAATAAGTATGCTGATTGTTATTGCAGCGGCTGTATTTGGAACATTTGTTTACGGTGTACTAAAAAACAAACTTCCTCATTAATTAATGCGGCTGTTTAAATTCATTATCCCATTATCACTTCCACAGAATGTTCCTTACCCTTTTCCAGAATGGGAACAATATTTGAATTAATGGCTGTGCCATTTACCAGTATCTTTTTTATCCCTTTACTTATATGATCCGGGTTCTTAACATGGATATTATATATAACATCCCTAAACACCCTTTTCATCTTAAACCCATCCCATTTAGAGGGGATACAGGGGTTAATGGCCAAGCCGTCGTATTCAGGGCTGATCCCCAAAATATGCTGCGTAATTGCATAGAAGTTCCAGGAGGCCGTACCTGACAGCCATGAATTTTTTGCCTCCCCCGGCTTATGTGCTTCTTTCCCCGCAATCATCTGGCAATAGACATAGGGCTCCACTTTGTGCAGTTCCGACAAATCTTCCAGGAAACTAGGTGCTATTTTTGTGTAATAATGATAGGCCTGCTCGCCACGCCCCAGCATTGTTTCTCCAATCATAATCCAGGGGTTGTTATGGCAAAAGATACCCCCATTTTCCTTATAGCCCGCCGGATAAGTTGAAATCTCACCGTACTCTATATAATACTTTGTAAAGGCCGGGTAATTTAGCACTATCCCATAGTCGCAATCCAAATATTCCTTAACGGCGTTTAATGATTTTTCTACCATGCCATCTTCTTTACCAATTTCGGCCATAGTACACCAACCCTGAGATTCAATAAAAATCTTTCCTTCTTCATTTTCTGAAGATCCAATTTTTTTACCAAAATGATCGTATGCACGCAAGTACCATTCCCCATCCCAGCCGTGTTCTTTTACTGCTTCAACCATTGCATCTACATGTAACTGGGCCTCTTCTGCCTCTTTTTCTTTCCCAATCTGCTTACACAGCTTTACATATTCTTTTCCGTATACCACAAAAAGTCCGGCAATCATCAAAGATTCTGCAGTTCCGCCCTTTTGGTTCTCGGTGGTTTGAAAAGACTCGTTGGGATCCTCGGAGAAGCAGTTTAAATTAAGGCAGTCATTCCAATCTGCCCTTCCAATCAGAGGGAGTTTATGCGGGCCTAAATTATGTACCACATGGTAAAAAGAAGCCTTTAAGTGTTCAAAGTGCGATTTTGCCCGACTTGCATCATTATCAAAAGGCACCATTTCATCCAATAGGGAAAAGTCGCCTGTTTCTTTTATATAAGCCGTAGTAGAGAGAATTAACCAAAGGGGATCATCATTAAAGTTTCCACCCACAGCAGCATTGCCTTTTTTAGTGAGTGGCTGATACTGATGATAACAGGAACCATCTTCAAATTGGGTAGAGGCAATGTCATAAATACGTTCCCTTGCCCTTTCAGGAATTTGATGTACAAAACCAATAAGATCCTGATTGGAATCGCGGAACCCCATGCCTCGACCAATGCCAGATTCAAAGAAGGATGCCGAGCGAGACATATTAAAGGTGACCATACACTGGTATTGATTCCAGATATTTACCATCCTGTCTAAACGGGGGTCTTCAGATTCAATGGAGATCTTACCCAGAAGATTATCCCAGTAGGTTCTTAACTCTTCAAGGGCTTTATTTACTTTTTCAGAAGTGTCATAGGCAGAGATCATGTCTTGCGCAGGTTGTTTGTTAATGACCGACTTGCTTTCCCATTTATTACCTTTCTCCACCTCCACATAACCCAGCATAAATATCAATTCTTTTTCCTCTCCGGGTTTGAGTTCCATTTCCATATAATGTGAGGCAATTGGGGACCAGCCATGGGCAACAGAGTTTCTTGACTGTCCTTCACCCACAACATCCGGGGAATCTAAACCATTGTAAAGACCAATAAAGGTTTCCCTGTCTGTATCATAACCATCAATGGGGCTGTTTACTGAATAAAAAGCATAATGATTACGGCGTTCTTTAAACTCTGTCTTATGGTAAATTACGGAGTCCTTTACTTCTACTTCTCCGGTGGAAAAGTTCCGCTGAAAATTAGTCATATCATCCTCAGCATTCCACAGACACCATTCAATAAAAGAAAACAACTTTATTTTTTTATTGTCGGAGGAAGCATTCTTTAGGCTTACTTTCTGAATTTCCCCCCAGAATCCAAGTGGGATAAATTGCAGTACTTCTACCTCCAGTTTATTTTTAGAACCCTTGAATTTGGTATAGCTCATACCATGGCGGCATTCATATTGGTCCAATTCGGTTTTGACGGGTTTCCAGCCGGGAGACCAGGTAGTATCTCCATCTTTGATATAAAAATATTTACCACCATTATCTACAGGAATATTATTATATCTGTAACGGGTTAACCTTCGGAATTTTGCGTCTTTATAAAAAGTATACCCCCCACCGGTATTGGAGGTAAGAGAGAAGAAATCCTCATTCCCCAGGTAATTGATCCAGGGATAGGGCGTCTTAGGATTTGTAATTACATATTCCCTGTTTTCGTCATCAAAATAGCCGTATTTCATAGTGGTTTCCATTAATCTGATAGCCCCGGAAATGCGTTTTTTACCAGGGCTAAATACAGATTAAAAGTAAACAAATGCTTTTAGAAATTTTGAGCAAATTTTAGCTTTTACTAAGCTAAAAACGTCTTGAAAGATGAGCGCTCAGGGCAAACGCTATCTGGTTTTAAAAATACAAACCAGCTGAAATTATTTAAATCGTATACCAGGTATTGGTGCGACTTATCCGGATAACTTACGGGACCACAATTAATTATTGCTAATGTTAGCCTTTCGATATTTTGGTCTTTAACATTATATTTCCCGAGAAAATTTGTTGCAAGCAATTACTTTGATCATCTAAAAACTCTTCAATTTCTTCAATAAATACCTTTTTTTGTTGTTGACGATTT
The DNA here is from genome assembly GCF_947490415.1 of uncultured Eudoraea sp. Taxonomy (GTDB): domain Bacteria; phylum Bacteroidota; class Bacteroidia; order Flavobacteriales; family Flavobacteriaceae; genus Eudoraea. Next base: position 312,174 of record NZ_CANLGX010000002.1, on the reverse strand, counting down.
ATTGTTAGATGAATAATTAAAGCGTCCGGATCTGGATTAAACCCAGTTGTAATAGTCCAGGTTAATGCATTAGGACATTCTACCAATGCAAAGCGCAGTCCTCCTCTAATTAAATTTCTGGTTAAAGTGAATTCTCCCCAAATACCCCCAATATTGGCTTCAGTTTTATTTTGATCACCAATAACAAAAATCTCATTGCTCATCAATTCCAGATTTTCTATAGTTAATGTATCCTGTATGTCTTTGACTTGGGTTTTTATTTTGATAATTCGGAAAAACTCCATATTAAAATTTATTGTTTCTGATGCTTTGCCAACTAAGTAAGATTGTATCTTAATTAAGGTTAACGATGGAATATCGTTATTGATGAACTCCACTCATATAACTAAGATAATGTATTTAGAGGATACCCAAGATAATTCGTGGTTCCAAGTTATATTGTAGTTTATGCTTTTTAGGTTACCCTGGTACTGAATCACAACTATTGATTTTGGTGGTGGTTGGGAAAAGGCACGAGCGAGATACTCGCGCCCGCGATGCAAAGTCCGGGTAAAACGATATTGAGTATGTAGCCATTGATATTATACTAAAATGTAAAAATATTACCCTTCTAAATCACTATATAAAATGGAATCCTGTCCAAACAAAAAAGCACGAATTACTGTTGATTTCGATCATATTAGCCATATAGGAAATGACGTAAATTAGTGCTAATTTTAAAGGAGTTTAGCACTTTATAACCTAAGGAAGAAAAATGAAAACAAAAGTTATCAATCAAAGTGGTAGGACTATGTTCATTTTTCTGATACTGTTGACTGGCATGTTTTCCTGTCAGGATAATAAGACTGATAAGTCCTCTAAAACAGAATCCATGGAGTCTTTGGCCGAACCCGAATTTAATGCTTCGGATGAGATACTTGGACTCAGTGAAAAATGGACGGGCGACCTGGATGGTATGATTGAACGTGGACGCATCCGGGCCCTGGTACCCTATAACCGTACCAGCTATTTTATAGACGGCATGAAACGGAGTGGGATTACCTATGAGGCGCTCAATCTGTTTGAACAGAAGTTCAACGAAAAGTTGGAAAAAAAATCAGGGAACCCCGGATATGTTCAGGTGATTTTCATCCCGATGACGCGTGACCGAATATTACCGTCCTTGCAGGAAGGATATGGGGATATCGCCGCAGCAAATCTTGTGATTACAGATAATCGCAAAGATTTGATTGATTTTTCCGTACCTCTTCTCAGTAACTGGAACGAACTTGTTGTTTCGGGCCCTGAGGTACCGCCCCTGTCAAACCTGGAAGATTTGTTGGGAGATACAGTACATGTGCGTCGTTCAAGCAGTTATTTCGAACATTTGGTAATGCTAAATGATTCGCTTCGTACCGCAGGAAAACCGATAATCCACATAGAGCCCATAGACGAGTTTCTGGAAGACGATGATATTCTAGAGATGGTCAATGCCGGGTTGATTCCATTGACTATTGTGAATGAGTTCACCGTGAAATTGTGGGAACCCGTTCTTAAGGATATCCGTGTTCAGCGAAATCTTATGTTAAAAACCGACGGAGAAGTGGCCTGGGCCATGCGCAAAAACAGTCCTAAGCTGAAAGCGGTCGTGGATGCCTTTGTACAGGAAAACAAACAAGGCACTCTTATGGGAAATATCTTGTTGAAACGATACCTAGACAATTTAAGTTATGCCGAAAAAGCCGGTTCCCGGGAAACCCTTAACCGATTTATCATGGTACGGGATCTGTTTGTCAAATACGGTAAGCAATACGATATTGATTGGATGCTGTTGGCGGCTCAGGGATATCAGGAATCTCAGCTCGATAATAGCAAGCAAAGTTCAGCAGGAGCAGTTGGGATAATGCAGATAAAACCCAGTACTGCTGCTGACCCGAATGTAGGGATTGACAATGTCTATGATATGGAGAACAACATTCATGCAGGTACCAAATACCTTGCCTTTATACGGGAAAGGTACTTTACAGACCCGAAAATCGATCCCTTGAATGCCATTTTGTTTAGTATGGCTGCTTACAACATGGGTCCGGCACGGATTAACGGGATTCGTAGGAAAGCCGATGCGCAGGGAGTGAATCCCAATATTTGGTTTGGGCAGATGGAGCTGCTGGTAGCGCGGGAGATAGGCCGGGAGCCGGTGCAGTATGTCAGCAACATCTACAAATATTACGCTTCTTTCAGGTCTTTGCGTCGCTATGGCGAGAAAACGGGAAAGACCGTGAAGTAGAATTTGCTTTAAAATGAAGGCTGTCAACTTCTTATATACCACCCTTCATAGCTCGTACCTCTTACTTCCGCTTTTATTTCCTCAAGGAAACTACAATCTGTGATACCTCCCCTGTCCTTTCAAAGAGCTGCTTGCTGGTGTCCCGGTCTAGTTCTAAGGTTTCGAAATTCTTTGAGGTTTTATTCGCATAAAATACTTCAAGGTCCTCCTGTTCGGCAAGTTTATAGACCACTGGTACCTGGCAATAGGTAAAGCAAATACACTCTTTTTCCATGGCTATTTGCTGAGGCTTAAAATCAACATCCACATAAGAAAAAATAGCAGGGGCTTTTAAAAACTCGGCTTTGTTAAAAAACCCGGGGCTAAAGGTAATTTTGCCCTCCTTAACCGCTACACCCAATTCTCCCATCCTGCTCAGAATATCCTCTTTTACCTGGCCGGTCATCCCGGGTTGCTGGGCGCCCTTCCCGGCCGGTGTATGGGAATAAGGATCTGTTGGGAAGGCCCCATACAGCTCTGGAGATTTATGCACCCCTATGCCCGCATTTATTTCGTAATAATGATCTATTAATCTTCCAATGATGGCTTCGTCCTCGCCTTCTTCTATGGCTTTTAAACAGTATTCCATCACCGCCAGTAGCAATTTGGACACCATATGCCAGTATATAGACCCAAGGCCCTCATAGCCAAAGAAGGTTCCTGATCTGCCTGTAAAAGATTTGTGATCAAACACCTCTTCAAAAGTGTCTAAGAGTAAATGCTGTTCCTCCTCAATGAGCTTTTTGTATGGCCCCTCAGGCAGTTCCGCCAGTGCTTTTTTAAGGCTGTCGGCATTATTAAAAGACCCGTTAAAATGGTAGTCCCCGGCCACATCCTGTTCCAAGACTGTAGTATTCCCATCCTTCAACAATTGCTGCATCAGCTTAGACTGGGCTACTTTTTCTGCAGGAATCTTGTTCTTATCTACAAAGCGTGGCAAATCCTTGTCCGGATATAAGATATAACTGTATTGATCTTCCCTAAACAGGCTGCTGGCTTTTAAAGCATCGAGCACTTCCAGGCAGGCTTCTGAGGAGAGGTAGCCGGAGCTCAACACCGCCACCTGCCCTTCCAGCATTTCACTTAGATAGGAAACAGCAATCTCCTTGTCATTCTCCACAGACATCAGGTTATAGGCATGGTACATCTTGTCTGCCCTTTTATTGGCGTCTATAGAATGATCCATATACTTTAAGGCCACTTCTACAAAATTCAGCATATCGGCTTTGGAAACATTTTTCCTTGACCCGCTAAAGCCCTTTGCGTAAATAGTGGCTCTATAGTTGCTCCCCGCCTGCCCCAGGCCATCTAAAATTAACTTTCTGTCGCTATCTGATATTTTTCCTTTTAAGGTGTTCTCATATTTTTCCAAAGTGGTGCTAAGCCCCTCAAAAAAGGTAATCAATTCCTCAGACAAGGCTAGCTGGGTAAAAGAGGCTTTTTTTAGCGTATTTTGAAAAAAACTTAAAAACCGTCTTATATAGTAGAGGGTCACCATAGAAACCCCATTCCCTACCAGGGCATTATTGGCATCATTCCATTCCGGCCTTTGGGTATTGAGCCAGATCCCGGCTTCCGGAATAAAGTTGGAGCATTTTGCCATTAGGGTGACCAGTAATTTTTCCAACAGATTTACCCTATAGATCTCCCCGTTCTTATCGGTCAATAAGGCTCCGTCTGCGCCCATTTCCTCTTTTCTTTTGATGATCTCTTCGCTCAGCTTATGATCAAAATCAATTGTATCCTTGGGGTTTTTCAGGGTATCCTGATAGCTTTTAATCTTGTAAGGAACATTCGCATACACAAACAAGTCCTGATTAAAATAGCCTTCCAGTCTGGCGGGGTAATAGTCTTGTATGAACTCCAGAAATTTTAGAAGGTAAATGATCTGATGATCACCCCAGTACCCTATATAGGACCAGGGATCGTCCGGTTCTATGATCTCCCAGTCAAACCCATCTTTGGTCACCCGGTAGGGGTTGTAGCCTTCAAAGGTGGTGGCATTTAAGAACTTATGGATCATACTGTCTATAAATTCCGGATAGGAATGTGCCAGGGCTTCCCAGTTTTGGAAAATATCCCGCCAGTTCCCCTGATAATCCAGAATATTAGACCCGTCTACCTCACTTTGGGTATTTATGGAAAACTTGTTCCAGGGCCTGCTGGGGTCTCCATGCCGGCGACTGAATTTTAGAGGCATATACTCAAAACACAACCTTTTGAAATCGTTATCTGTGTTCTCTAAAGCGAGTTGGTGCAAGGTTTTAAGCGAGAAGGCAACAGGCAAAGCGTTTATCTCCGCCTTATTGTCTTTCCAGACTTTTTTGTTGGCCTTTTGCAGATAGGTGGTGAAATCCTTTTTTTGAATCTCATAATTCTTATCAAAAATACCCCCACGCATGATGTTGTACAGCACGTTGGAATAGTGCCTGGCGGTACGCAGCTTATCACTGGTTAGCTGTAAACCATCTGCTGCGGCAGCCAAATCAATCAGGTTTTGGGTACCCAGGGCTATATCCTGGTCTATTGCCTGAGCGAGATCTTTAGGGCTTTTTAATTTTTCTTTAATGTCAATCACCTGGGCGGGTCCCTGGTTTACATTAGCAACCAGCATCCATTGTTTTTGAGATTCCCTGGCCAAATTTAAATCTGAACTAATGAAATAGGCCCCTTTTTCGGCCTTGATATCGGTTTCGTTCTTGAGTGACTCGCCTCGTCTAAAATCATTAAGTTGCAGGGAAGAGACCAGATACGTTGGCTTCTCTAAACCCACAGACCATGCAATGGTAGCCTTAAGGGCTTCGCTAGGCTCTGCCTTGTCGACAATAATGGCACTCAGGGCAAAGATGCCCAGGCCGGTATCCGACTCTAATTCGCTCTTTTTATAGGCATCCACCAGGTTACTCCTGCCATTTTGCAAATCGGTGTTTACGCCATAGGGCAGTATGTTCTGCAAACCGTCCAGGAGGGTGAGCTTCAGGTCTTTTTTGGTATTGTTGATCAGGCTGGCTTTTCTGACAAATCCGAATTTATTGCTGGAATTCCATTGGTACCGGAAGGTTAGGCCCAGATCCTTGTTAATTTCTTCAAAGATGATCTTATTGCCTGTATTGTTCTTGTAGAGATTTCTGCTGATGGTATAAAGGCCTTCATACCTGTCAGAAAAAGGTTCCCATAAAAGGGACTTGCCCTCCAAATGAACCTGCAACAAGGTTTTACTGCCGGTTACCTCCAGAGATTCGGTTATTTTATCATCTGTATAATACGGGAAAAGGGAAGATTCACTATCTTTTCTTCCTGCGGTTAGGGCGCCATTGCTTGATATAAACATCCAGTGATTGGAATCACTTACTATGCTCATAAAAAAGGGCCTTAAATTATTACTGTTGGAGATTTTGTAATAATCCTCATTTTCAAAATTCACATATTCCCCATTTACTTCGTGGGTTTCTAAATGAGCTAAGGCTGCTCCAAGGTATTGTTGCTCTGGTTTCATAGTCGATTCGTTTTTTTTTGAAAATAAAAACCTCCTAAGAAATAAATGACTTAAAGAGGTTTTATATCTGGTATTTTTTTTGAGCTTTTAGAAAATTAATACAACTGCATAAGTTACTTTAAAATGGATTCTCCGTAATAATCGATGAACGTTTTTCTCCAGGCTTCAGGAAAAGGGTGTTTTTTTAATTCCTCCATGTCATAAGCCATTAACAAGGTCTTGGAGATGGCTGCGAGCCGATCGTGATTTTTGCTATAGATTTTGCCTTCACAAAGCACCCGGTCTTCCATCAATTCAATGATATCCAAACTAATCACAACGGTGTCCGGGTAGGTCACCGGAAAGATATATTTACAATCCTGCCAGGCCAGAATAGGAACTATTTTCCTAAACTTGAAATCTCCTCCATGCATTTTTTTAAACATCTCAATCCTTGCAGATTCCATCCAACGCAGGTAAACCGTGTTGTTCACGTGTTGTGCAGCATCCATATTACCCCATTGTACAGGAAGCTCAAGTGTTACATAACTATCTGATGTATTCTCAGTCAAGCCATCAATTATTTAATCTTATTTAACCATAAAAGGAATATTGGCTGTTGCCGAATGGTTTTGACCATCATTCACATAAACGAACAAGCGGTACGGCCCTTTCCCCGGAGCCTTAAATACTACTGTTCCTTCTTCCTGCGAAACCACTAGTCCTTCAATGGCTTCCGGCCTTGACTCTTCATCTCCTCCATCCTGCAGGTCCGTACTTTCCGGTAAAATCTCCCAGCTATAGGTTAAGGGATCATTCTCATAATCCATAATTTCTATGGTAGCACTATATTCTCCTTCTTCTTCTAAATAAACATTGTCTAAGGCTACCTTCCCGTCCAAAGTGTAGTTTTCTATAACGGGTGTCCTGTTTTCCGGCCATTGACCATTCCAAATATAATGCATGACATCCACGGACTCTGTTTCCTTGCCATCTTCTAAAAAGATCCCGTACCAGGTGGGGGTTCTCTCTTGTTTATTACCCCATAGAAAAACATAGGAGCCTATGCACTGGGTAGAATCTGAAGCAATTCCGGCTTTATATCGTTGTAAATAATTTGCCGCCTTTACCGTGCTGTTTTGCTCGATGGGTGCTTCCCAGGCAGTTTTAGGCACCTCCCAATGACCGGTTGCTCCCCATTCTGTTACCATGTAAGGTCCTTCCCAACCGTATTCTCTTATTAACCGGGGTACCATTGGTAAATCGCCATACATCTGTACAGACAAAATATCCAAATCCGGACACCGCTCTTTGATATACTTAACTTCCTTTTCGCCAATACCCGCCAAACTTGTAGTAGTAAGGTGGTTTGGATCTACTTCGTGGATCATTTCTGAAATTTCATTGACCGCATCCCAGACTTTCGGATTCTCATAATGCAGGTTTAGCTCATTTCCTATACCCCATATTAACAGCGCCGGATGATCTTTTAAGGCCATAACCTGTTGCTTTATGTCTAATAACTGTTTGTTTACTGCTTCCGGATCATCATAATCAAAACCATGTCTTTCCCTGCCAACTTCAATCCCCATGGTTACCATAATGCCATTTTCGTAAGCTTCATCAAGTACTTCCTTTCCGGATTTCTGACCATTTTCTGTTCGCCAGGTTCTGAAAGAATTCGCATTATGGCTTGCAAGTGCAGGAACATTACCAAACTCCAGGCCTGCCCCTTTAATATAAAAAGGTTCATTATTTACCCTTAACACATATTTACCTGCCTCCTTATTTACGACTACTTTGGCCGGCATTTCAACCGCAGCAGCAGTTACCTCAACTTCTTTTTTCTCTGATTTATCCTTGCAGGACAAGAGCAAGAACAAACAAACTATACATACAATACTTCTCATTTTAAAATCTATTTTCTAATTAATACTTCCTGAACTTCTTCTAAGGTTTTTCCTTTTGTTTCGATAACGAATTTATAAACGAAGAAAATCGCACAGAAGGATAATAAAGCGTAAATGGCAAACGTAGCTGTTGGACCCAGGTTGGATAATTCCCAGGGGAATACCTGAGTTACAGAAAAACTGACCAATGAGTTAAAGAAGCCCACCACAGAAATGGCAATTCCTTTTACTTTGGTCGGGAATATTTCTGAAATCAGGGTCCACATAACCGGTCCGAGCGAAATGGCAAAAGATGCCACATAAAGGAGGATAGCTATAAGCACTAAGGTTGCATTGATCTGAATAAAATTCGTTATTTCATTACGTTTAAACTTAAGGAAAAGGTCCTGATCCATTGCAGGTTCTACCTCCTCGAAAAGGGCGGCCTGGCTATCAAACGACTTTCCGTTGAAATCTGTCAATGCTGTTCTAATTTCCTCATTACTTATTTTAGCTAGGGTATCGTCATTAAAATCATAGGTGGCATTATTAAATGCAAATGCCGCCATTAAAAGGGCAATAGTCATAAAAGTAGTACCTATTAACAAAAGGGGTTTTCTACCCAACTTATCAATTAACCAGATGGCAACTAAGGTAAATACCAGGTTGGTGAGTCCTACGACAATAGCTTGCAGAAAAGAGGAATCTGTGCTTCCCCCAGCCTGTTCAAATATGGTGGGCGCATAATAGAATACCGCATTTATACCGGTGATTTGTTGAAAAAAGGCAATCCCCAGGGCAATGATCATTATCGTACGGTTTCTGTTACTAAACAGATCGGCTAATTTGCCTTTTTCCTCCTTTTTCGCAACCCCGCGTTGAATCTCGGCGATAGTCACCTCAGCATATTCCTCTCCCCCTATCTTTGCGAGGATCTTTCTTGCCAGTGCAACCTGGTTTAATTTTGTAATCAACCAGCGTGGGCTTCTTGGTACCGTAAAAAGGGCCAAAAAATAGATGGCTGCCGGGATAGCTTCGACCCCCAACATATATCTCCAGCTATTTTCACCCATGTCTACGAGAAAGTAATTGGAGAAATAGGCAACGGATATCCCGATAACGATATTCAACTGGTTAAATGAAACCAGACTACCCCTAAGCTTGGGAGGTGCTATTTCTGCAATATAGATGGGTGCAATTAGTATGGCACCACCAATTCCAATGCCTCCAATAATTCGGGCAATGATAAATTCTGTATATCCTGTAGCTAAGGCAGACCAGGTAGCAGATATTGTAAAAAGTGCGGCGACAAAAATCAAGACATTTTTCCGGCCGTACTTATCGCTCAAAGGCCCGGCCATTAAATTGCCCGCCATGGCACCAAAAACGACACAGCCCACAGAAAATCCCAGCATCCATTCTGTCATTTCAAAATAGATAGTAATTCCTTTAACCGCACCGGAAATAACGGCGCTATCAAATCCCAGTAAAAACCCTCCCAAAGCAACTATCAGGCTTATGAGAATGGTATAGGATTTATTCATTTTTATAACTTTATCTGATTCTTCCATGGTATTGGTTCTTGGTTTGGTTATATTTTTGTTTTGGTACTTCTTATAAAAAGGGAATTTACTCTTCAGACATCACAATGGTTTGTATTCCATGAGCCGGGATTTCAATTTTTGCAGTTTTTGAATTCATAGTAATACCATATTCTAAGGGCGCATTGCTTTGATTCATTGCAACGATCACCAGACTACCATCTACATTTACAAATGCAGTTGACAATAAAGAATTTGAGCTCGAAACGCTACTGATCCTTTTTGCGCCGGGGCGAATAAATTTAGAAAAATGCCCTATGTAATAGTAGGAATACGTTAATGTTAGTTCTCCTGTTTTGGTGTCTCCATGTGCCGGAGCAAAACATAAATTACCCACATGGTTGGGGCCGCCTGTTTCATCCAGTAGAATATTCCAGTCTGTCCATGCTACCGTTCCATTGTTAAAATCATTTATCATAGACCTTCCATAGCGTTCTGCAAGTCGTTCTTCCTCAATTTTGGCAATATCATAACCTTCGTTACAGCCTTCTGTAAAAATTAAATTCTTATCAGGAAAAGTTTCATTTACATTTTTAACATTGTTAAACATAGGAATGCCGTCTTTCCAGTCTTCATACCAGTGAAATCCAGTACCCCAAACATATTTTGCGGCTTCAGGGTCATTTAAAATAACGCTGGCCCTTTGAAATAACAGATCCCTGTTGTGATCCCAAACAATTATATTTTTATCCCCCATACCCGCTTTTTCCAGGGTAGGTCCCAAATAATTTTTTAAAAAATCGCGTTCTTCCTCTGCGGTATAGATACAAGATTCCCAGCGTTGAACGGCCATGGGTTCATTTTGAATGGTAAGTCCCCATAATGGGATTCCCTCTGCTTCATAGGCCTCAATAAATTTCACATAATAGTTGGCCCAGGACTGATAAAATTCGGGTTTAAGCTTGCCGCCCTGCAACATATTGTTATTCGTTTTCATAAACGCAGGCGGACTCCAAGGACTGGCATACATGAGTAATTCACCACCTGCTGCTGCGATCGCTTTTTTGGTAAATGGCAGTCGGTATTGGCGATCGTGATCAATATTGAATGTTTTTAATTCCGCATCTCCTTCTTCTATATAGGTATAGCTACCACTAGAGAAATCACAGCTATGGATTATGGTTCTTCCCAAAGAATACCCTATACCGTTTTCCTCACTATAGTAAGCTTCTAAAAATCTTTCCTGATTTTCTTCGGAGAGCTTGTAAAAAGTTTCAGCTGCAGCATCGGTTAAAGCCGCACCAATTCCCATAAACGTTTGAAATTGTTTGGTAGGATCAACGAGTACGTCAATTTCAGTTTCCAAAGGCTGTTTAAAGTCGCCAAAATTTAAACCTGAAGACTTTGAAAGTTTTAGATCGGTTTTATGGGCTGTAGTATAAACTTCGGCTTTAGGTGTTTTAACTAAAACTATTCCGGGTTCTGATTCAGGTTTTAATTCTTCTGCATCCTTCTTCTTATCAGGAGAACAACTAATTAAGAACAACAAACCAATGAAAAATCCAAACCTTCCTTTTAAAAAGGGCTTAACGCTAAGTTTACTCATTTTACCAGACATTTAGTTTTAAAATCTAAAAGGTTCTTATAGATCATAATATGGTGACCACGAACTATTTTAAAAATTTTCAGCTTTTAAAGTAATAAAAAAAAGGGCAGGAAGAACGGCCCAACCCTTTTTTTCGCTAAACAAATTAACTAAAGAAAATTATTTATATACCCTTATGTAATCTACTTCCATCGTAGATTGAGTGAAAGCAGGGTCTATAGTTCCTCCCAAATTACCACCCATGGCTACATTTAAAATAAAGAAGAAATCTTTATCAAACGGACGTGTTCCATCGTTAGCTATGGTTCCAAATTCTACATTATCGACCAGGAAGGTAATTCCGGAAGCCGTCCATTCCATTGAATATAGGTGAAAATCATCAGATACGCCTGTCACCGTTGTTGTAACCGTACGTGGAGTTGCCCCAAAATTTATGGGATCATGCAGCGCCGCGATTATGTTATCCTGGTTGTTGCCAACATGTTCCATGATGTCAATTTCACCCGCTCCAGGCCATGGATTGGATAAAAGGTCTCCTCCAAGCATCCAGAGTGCCGGCCAGGTACCGCCACCTGTAGGCAGTTTGGCCCTTATCTCTACCCTGCCGTATTGAAATTCAAAATTTCCTAAAGAATTAATTCTTCCAGAAGTGTAACCGCCACTGCCATCTGCTATTGCAGTAATCTTAAGAACATCATTTTCAACTTTGATATTGTTAGGGTCATTGGTATATACCTGTGCTTCATTATTACCGGTAGGGGTCCCGGCTACTCCCAAAACGCCCGTATCAATATTCCAGACAGCCGGATCAGGAGTACCTGCAACACTAAATTCTTCGGACCAAAAAAGTGTGTTAAATTCGGATTCGAAGCCCGCATTAGGATCATAATCTTCGGGTCTGAACTGATGGTAATATGCAATCTCTATAGTTTCCAGTATGGGTTGATGGTCTCCGCGTACGTGTAAAAAGTCGTCCGTGAGTTCAATAATTTTATACCTGGAAGCGCCGGACCAGAAGGAAAGCGTACTGTTTTCCACTTCCAAATATAATTCACCATCCTCTTCCACAACCAGAAAGCTGGTATCTGTATCAATGCTTTTTACCGCCGTACTGTTGGCGGTTGAAATATCGTGACATTCGTCTACAAATTGCTGAGGCGTAGCATTAGGGAAAAAATATTGAACGTCTGCCCAACCAACCAGGGTTTCATCATTAACTCCTGTTTCTAACTGATAGCCGTAGCTATCGTTTTCATCATAGGAAAATACCAAAACATCATCATAAAGACATGGATTCATACTGTTCGGCGGTGCCGGAAAACCATCATTCTGATCATTAAAGGCCGCATCTGCGCCCCAATGTCCTAGCTCTTCTTTGTTCCATACCCATCGCTTTGTGCCATCACCTGCCAATTTTTGCAAAATGGCCGGATCTATCAAGAGTCGTACATCCAGATCAATAGTTATGGTTTTTGAAGAGGCTGTTCCGCCTGTACCATAGGCTACTACTGTAATTATCTGCGAGTACTGACCAGATTGGGTATATTGGAATGTTGCCGGTTCACCCGGCTTTACTACCACAGGATCATTATTTTCTTTAAATATTACATGAATATTAAGAGCATTGTCTGCAGTTGTGGTTACCGAAACATTACCGGACTGGTCACTGGCAATATCTGTGGTAATACTCAAATTAGCGGGAGTTAATAACGTTGACAAACCAGGCTCATCTTCCTGACAAGCCATGAAGGCCAGACAAATCAATAAAAATGAACCATATTTTTTCATTACCTTCTTCATATTTAATATTTTTAGTCTTGTGTTATATCATCTATATAATAGATAGATCCATCTCCTGCAGGCTGTCCAACATCATCAAATTCCGGGAAGATGACGAATTTATCATAAGCATCTGCCACATTTACAAGGCCTGAGAAGTCATAAGTTAAAGATACCCACTCGTTTGCCGTTGCAAGCGTTTGGTCTATGAAAACAGTAGGACCGCCTCCGCCGCCTTCTTTCTCGATCTGGAAGCGTACATTGATACCTGCTTTAGGTGACCAAATTTTAATAGTAAATGACTGACTTGTACTTATATCCATATCCGCAGGGAAGATCTGAAACATCCCGGAATACCAGGCAGCACCAGCTGCTTTGTTAAATTCAAAGACCGTAGCCGAAGTATTTATACCTGTTTGATCCGGATTAGCAATCGGCACTCCGGTTACCCCCTGTGAGTCTTCGAATACACCAGTCAGTGTTTCGTTCAACTCAAAGCCAATCGGAAAACTTGTCGCCACAGTTGGAGGAGGAACACCTTGCTGTATGTCATCCACATAATAAACAGAACCATCACCAGCAGGCTGCCCAACGTCATCAAAATCCGGGAAGATGACGAATTTATCATAAGCATCTGCCACATTTACAAGGCCTGAGAAATCATAAGTTAAAGATACCCACTCGTTTGCCGTAGCAAGCGTTTGGTCTATGAAAACTGTAGGACCGCCTCCGCCGCCTTCTTTCTCGATCTGGAAGCGTACATTGATACCTGCTTTGGGTGACCAGATCTTAAAGGTAAACTGTTGTGTTGTGCTAATATCATAATCAGCTGGGAAGATCTGGAATAATCCAGAATACCATGCAGCACCAGCTGCTTTATTAAATTCAAATACTGTTGAAGACACATTAATACCTGATTGATCAGGATTAGCTACAGGTGCACCAGTTACTCCCTGAGAATCCTCGAACACCCCGGATAGGGTTTCGTTCATTTCAAAAGAAATTGGGAAACTTGTAGCTACTTCCGGACTTCCAGAACCTTGAATAACATCGTCTACATAATAGACGGAACCATCTCCTGCAGGCTGACCCACGTCATCAAAATCTGGAAAGATCACGAATTTATCATAAGCATCCCCCACATTTACAAGGCTTGAGAAGTCGTAAGTTAAAGAAACCCATTCGTTTGCCGTTGCAAGCGTTTGATCTACGGTTACCGTAGGACCGCCTCCGCCGCCTTCTTTCTCAAGTTGAAATCTTACATTTATACCTGCTTTAGGCGACCATATCTTTATGGTAAATTCCTGGCTTGCATTTAGATCAATATCCTGAGGGAATATATGGAATAAACCGGAATACCAGGCGGCACCAGCTGCTTTATTAAATTCATAGACTGTTGCAGAAGTATTTATCCCTGATACATCCGGATTAGCTATGGGACCCCCGGTAACACCGTCACCTTCCTCAAACACACCAGACAAGGTTTCATTAGATTCAAAATCGATCGGGAAACTTTCAGCCAAAGTTAATGTGGAATCTTCCACAGTTACTACCTCAGAAGCCTCAATAGAAGCTGCTCCTGCTCCCCTGGCCACAACCCTGACCGTATACTCCCCAATCTCTGAATAGACATAAGTAGAAGTTTCTCCCGCCATTATAGTCGTAGGCTCTTCATTTTCAACCTCCCCAAAATATATATCAAAGACCGTTGCATTGGTTGCTGTTGGTGCCACAGATATCTCAAAAGGATTCGTTTCTGAAGCGGTGATATTCAATTCCAAATCGGTTGGGGCAGCAAATGAAATAGTTACTATTCGGCTTAACTCACTTTTTAACCCGGTTAATCCAACCGCTACAATTCTTAAAGTAAATTCGCCTTCTGCATATACATGAACAGCGGTTTCACCAAGGGCTACCAGTGTAGGTTCCTCATTTTCTACATCGCCGAAATAAACCTCAAAGGCAGATGCACCAACTGCAGATGGTGTAACACTAACTTCACCAGATTCATCCTGTGCTATATTAAATTCTGCACTAACAGCTGTAGGTGCGGAAATTTCCTGTAATGCATATGAGGTCTCCTTCTTTGTACAGGCATTAAATAAGTTGATTACTAAAAATAGTACCGATAATTGCTTTATAATTTTCATTTTATCAAAGTTTATTTTTTTTATTAATAACCCGGGTTTTGTGCCCATCGGTTACCTGCTAATTCTATTTCTATTGATGGAATTGGGAATATTTCATTTTTCCCGGATGTAAATCCATCAATTTGCTGGGCTGCGCGGCCGGTTCTTACCAGATCAAAAAAGTGATGACCTTCACCTACCAGTTCAACCCTTCTCTCTTTATATATTGCCGTTGTTAATTCGCCCCCTGTTACGGTTACATCGTCCAGAGCGGCTCTATTTCTAACCCTATTCAGAAATTGTTGGGCTTTATTGTCATCAATACCTCCCCTGTTAAATGCTTCGGCTGCCATTAATAAGACATCCGCAAAACGAATTGCCCGGTAATTATTAGGACGCGTTAGATTCGCATCAGCAGTATTTAAACCTCCCTGACGGGCTATATACTTCCTATTGTAATATCCTGTATGCTCAAATCCTTCGGTATAGGATACATCACTATTTTGTGCTGCCCATGCTTCAATATCCAAAATAGCCACTTCTTTTCTTGTATCCCCCGGTTCAAATTCATCTACCACTTCCTGCCTGGGAACATTAAAGCTAAATCCAGATTCAAATAAAGGTCCGGTGTAGTTTCTAATGCCGTTAAAACCTACAGCCACATTACCCTCACTACATTGAAGGCAATCAAATCCTGCTCCTTCTTCATCAGTATATTGTACTTCAAAGACAGATTCAATATTATTCTCATTGTCATTTTCGAACATCGTGCTATAATCTGCCAATAAATCATAAGGCCCGTTATTTATTACCTCTTCCAGGACTACAGAGGCTTCAGGAAACTTGTCCTGATACAAATAAACCTTTCCTAAAAGTGCCTGAGCAGCTCCTTTTGTGGCCCTGCCTATTTTATCTTGTGTTACAGGAAGATTCGCCACAGCAAATATTAAATCCTGTTCAATCTGAAAATAAACCTCTGCTTTAGGAGTTCTGTCAACTACATCCTGGTCTCCGAAAAGCAATCTTTGATCTACAGCAAGAGGAACATCACCAAACCATTTTACAAGTTCAAAATAGAAATACGCTCTAAGGAAAGTAGCTTCCGCAATAATCTTATCTCTATCCGGAAAATCCGTCTTATCCTTAAATTCTAAAATGTAATTAGCCCTGTTTACTCCTGCAAACATCCAGGTCCAAATATCTCTCAATTGTGCATTTACCGGGGTATGTGCCATTTTATCAACTTCCTGTATTCCGGGAACATCTGTGGCACTCTCACCACCGGCAACCGTATTATCTGAAGCAATTTCACCTAATAAAACATTTAAATAGCTTGACTGCAGCAAATCATAAGCGCCAATAAGGGCATCCTCATAGTCTTCTTCAGAGTTAAAGAAACTTTCAGAATCTTCGTTAAATGAATCAACGTCCACAAAACTGTCACTGCAAGAGAAAGCAACAAAAGCAGAAATAAAGGCGATCAATGAATATTTAGTTATGTTATTTTTCATCTTTACTACTTTTAAAATTTAAGATTTAGTCCTAATAGAAAGGTTCGGGGTACCGGATAAAATCCCTGGTCAATTCCGGCGCCTATAGGGTCTCCGGAAGAGGCACTTGGGTCATAACCTTTATATTTAGTTAGGGTAAACAGGTTATTCACTGAAATATAAAATCGAAGTTTATCTATCCCCACTTTTTCAATTACATCGGCCGGTAATGTATACCCTAATTGTACATTTTGTAATCTAACAAACGAACCATCTTCGACATAGAAATCTGAAAACAGTGTATTTTGTGTTGCTCCCGTAGTCACCCTCGGAAAAGAATTAGTAGATCCCTCACCCGTCCACCTGTTCAAAGTATAAACCGATTTATTTACAAGGGGTTGATTTCGTTCATAATTTCTTACAATGTCGTTTCCTATGGACGCAAAGGCATAAGCGGTAAAATCGAAGTCCTTGTATTTGGATGAAAAGTTTAGCCCCATAGTTGCATTGGGTATTGGGTTTCCAAGATCTGTTCTGTCGTCTGAATCTATCTCGCCATCTCCATTTATATCCACAAATCTCAAATCTCCGGGAGCAGCATCTTGCTGAGTGGCATGAGCATCAACTTCTGCCTGATTCTGAAAAATACCATCGGTTTGTAACCCATAAAAATATCCAATAGGTTTTCCTGCTTCCATTCTGGATGGCGGGTCCTGGCCTACACCAAAAGAACCGGCAGCAATAAACCCGACTCCATTATTTACAGAGACTACATTGTTATTTAAAAAAGTAACATTATAATTTATTCCAAAAGTGAAATCATTGGAAGAGTCATTACTGTATCCTATAGCAAATTCGAATCCACTATTTTCAACGATTCCTGCATTTACAACAGGGGGTTGGGATCCGGGAGCAGCAGCTCCCAATATTCCGGAAACCGGAGGTTGTAATAAGAGTCCGTCTGTTCTTTTATTAAAATAATCTGCTGTGATATCAACCCTATTGCCCAACAATCTCATATCTACCCCAACATCTAAGGTTTTTTGTTCTTCCCATTGAATTTCCGGATTTGAAAGCACCCCTATCGCTTTACCAAAAACAAGTTGATTGGAGAAAACATAAGCAGCTTCACCTGACAAAACAGATCTAAAGGCATTACTTGGAATTCTGTCATTCCCGACAATACCGTAACTTCCCCTGAATTTCATAAAATCAAACACCTTACTATCTTCTAAAAAGGCTTCATCAGAAGCTACCCACCCAACGGATCCTGAAGGAAAATAACCAAACTTATTATTGGGTCCAAACTTTGAAGATCCATCCCGTCTGATTATTGCTGATATCAAGTATTTGCCTTTATAGTTATACTGGGCTCTAAGGAAGTAAGATAAAAGCCTGTCTCTAAACTTGCCGCTTAATCCACTATCCTGCAAGCCATTTCTTCTATCTACTGTATCCTCAATTTCGGCATTTGCGAAGTCTACATCCGATTCAAAAAATCCCTGCGTAGTTCCCGAGAACACACCACTGGTTTCAAAAATAGATGTTCCCAGGGTACCTTTAATATTATGATCTTCACCCAGGGTTTTATCATAATTAATAAACGCGTCAAAAGTATAATCCCTGAATATATCCTTATTTACTAAAAGCGTTGGCCTCCCCGTATTATTAAATACTTTACCCGAACCATAAAATACCGTAGGGATAAATATCTTTCCTTTAACCTCTGCGTAGTTAAACTGAAAGCTGGTCTCGGCTGTAAAATCATTCAGGAAAACATAACTTGCTCCTAATTTTCCGCTTATTTTATTTACATCAATCTGATTAAAATTATTCTCAACCTGAGCAAGTGGGTTAATTACTTCATTTCCCAAGCCTTCGGCGAGGGTATATTCACCATTTCTTTCCTTTACAGCAAAAGTAGGTGCATTATTAAGTGCATTAAACAATACCGATCCCAAGGAATTTTCAGGAAGTGTTTTACGATTTGTACCTGTGTATAAAAGGTTGGCCACTACGTTGAAATCTTCAAAAATTTCAGAATTTAAGTTAACTCTGTTCGTATATCTTCTGAAATTAGCCTTAGGTCCACCAACTATACCATCCTGAGTTAAATAAGAAGATGCTACAGAGAATGTTGTTTTTTCACCGCCTCCTGTTACTGTAATATTCTGGTTAATTATCGGTGCAGTTTGGAATACTTCATCTTGCCAGTCTGTGCCTCGCCCTAAAGAGGAAACATCCGGATAAGGCAAACTGCCTCCCCCTGCCGAAAAGGCTTCATTAACAATGATGCCATATTCTGTTGCATTCAAAACAGGGATTTGCCTTGAAGTTTGTTGAAAGCCTCCCCAGGCATCATAATTAAACTTTAATTCGGTATTTCGCTTACCTGTTTTAGTAGTTATCAAGATTACACCATTCGCAGCCCTTACACCATAAATACCTGCTGTGGCATCCTTAAGAATATTTATACTTTCAATATCACTTGGATTAATAACACTTAGATCCTCTATAACATTTCCATCTACTAAAATCAGAGGTCGGTTATCCCCATTCGTAGAAATACCCCTTATACGGATATTTGAGGCACTACCCGGTGAGCCCGATTCTGCGGTTACCTGTACCCCGGCTACCTGACCTTGTAGGGCTTGTTCAATACGTGTTGGATTTAATTCTTCAATACTTTCTGCCCCTACAACAGCAACGGCTCCTGTAATTTCTTTTTTAGTTTGTGTCCCATAGCCCACTACAATTACCTCATCCAATGCACTTACGTCATCTTGCATGACAACAGATAGCAGATTGGAATTTTGAATAGTTATTTCTTGTGTAATAAAACCAAGATATGAGAACACGAGTATATCACCTACACTCATATTATCCATAATAAAATTTCCATCAAAATCTGTGGTCGTTCCTCTTGTTTCGTTCTTAACTATAACATTAACACCGGGTAAGGGCTGATCAAATGATGCGTCCTTAACATTTCCGCTTATCGTCAGGTCCTGACTCCATAGTCCAGACATACAACATAGGAGTGTAAGAAATAAAACAAAGTACTTCATGTGTAGTATATTTTGAACTGGCAATATATAATTTTGGTGTTAGGTATTTATAAATACTACCACTACAAAAAACATACATGATAAATATAATGTAGTGTTTTTGTCATTTAGTCAAAAAAACCCCTAAAATATTAAGGGTTTCATATTTTATAAAGGATTAGAAAAATTAACAGAACCTTAAGATAAAAAACCCTGTATAGGTAATGTTGTGGTAAAATAACTTAATGTAGTACTTTACTAGAGTCCTAAAATGTAGTCCGTAAGACTCTCTTCGTGCAAAAGGTTGATTTTTTTACGCAATCGATATCGTTTGACCTCTACACTTCGAACGGATATGTTTAACAGGGGTGCTATCTCCTTTGATGAAAGGTTTAGTCTCAGGTAAGCACTCAAACGAAGATCATTCGGTGTTAATTCAGGGTGTAGTTTCCTGATTTTCTTTAAGAATCCTTTATCCGCATTATTGAAGGCTTCTTCGAAAAATTTCCAATCATCTGAATTATTAATATTCCGGTCTATAATATTGATTACATTACGCACCTGAAGATCAGATTCACTATCTTTTAACTGGTCCTTGATAGCGTTTAGAAATTCATTTTTTCGTATAATGCTCATGGTGGAGATGGCAAGTTCCCTATTCTTACTTTCTATCTCATTTTGTAGTTGTTCATTTCTAATTTGAATAATTTCCTTTTGAGCCTTCAATTTTTTCTGCTTAAGCTTCCTTTTGTTCTCACTTAAAAGTCTTTTTTGTTGCTTTTTATAATATCCCCGGTATATTTTATGGGTTAGCACAGCGAGAAATAGTGCGGCTAAGACATATGCGATAATTGCCCAAACAGATGCGTACCAGGGGCGAAGGATAACAAACTCATAAGTTGCCGTATTTTTTGTTAATGTATTACCCACACGGGCTCTAACATTAAATTTATAATCTCCATAGGGTAAATTCTTAAAGGATATTTCCGGAATTAAAGACCAATTACTCCAATTGTCATAAGCGCCATCCAACTTGTACTGATAATTTACCTCCGAGTATTTATCATACTCCGCTACCCCAAATGAAAAATTTAGATTATTTTCTTTAAAATCAAGTTCGCTTGGACCATTAAAAGAGATTCTGTCACCTGGTGCATCATGAAATTCCTTCGAAATTCCATTTATACTAATTATGTATTCTTTGGGCTTCAACTTTTCTAAATCCAATGTTATATATCCATTGGAAATTCCGATTAAGTATAGTCGTTTATTTAAAGGTGTAATCGATTCAAATCCCGGGACTCCCAGAATTCTCCTAAAGTATGATGGAACCGGTATTCTAACCGCTTGAGGCTCATTATTAAATTTACCAGGAGATACATATACAATATTAGATTCTGTGAACCCCCAAAGCCTATTTGCATTATTATCCGCATTCAAAACCCCTATTATACCCTCATCTTTATTAAATAATTTACCGGTTAATAAAGAATCTAATGTAAACTTCTTATGTTCTCTGTCATATTTAAAAACCCCATTATTAGTAGTGTACAGGGGATTGTTATTATAGGAAATAAGGCTGGAACCAATACCTTTTGATGTTTCTTCTTCAATATTTAATACTCGCTTAAAATCCTTATCTACGGAAATATTAAAAATTCCTTTGTTTTCATGATTCACTAAAATTTGATTTTGCCCTATGAATTCTATAAAACGACTGGAAATGTCAAAACCTTCTATTTTGTTTCTAAATCGCCATTCCTCATTTAATTTCTCAATAATACTCAACCCGGAGTAATTACCTTGCAGAATTAGATTAGGATTATCTGAAATGGCCTTAAAATTCCAGGTCCCTGGAAATTCTGATATTTGCTTTGCCAAATTATCCTCAATAACAAAAGTTCCCGCATTATGACCACAGAATAATGTATTGTCGATAGATTTAAGGCACCAGACCTGGCCGTTGGTTTTTTCAACAAACTCAAAATCCCCTTCCTCATTCAGCCTCTTATAAAATAAGCCCTGATTTGTTCCCAGATAAAGAATATTATCAAAAATAATTGAGGCATAGACAGCACCTAATCTTCCGATTTTATCAATATATTCATTAAATGGAGAATTTAAATTTATGGTACTTATCCCGTTATCCAATCCCAACCAAAGATTGTTTTCAACATCCTCAAATATTGAAAGTACCGTATTGTTATTTAATCCTTTAGCCTGGTTAATTTTTCTAATAATCCGTCCATTGGTATCCAGATGATAAATACCCTTTGAAATTGTTCCCAAAATGAAACTACCGTCCTCCAGGCGTAAACTGCTATATACATTAACCGAGGACAATTCTTTACTTCCTTCAATATTCCAACTTTCAAGACCTTTTGGCGTGAGGAAATAAAACTCACTGCGTTCCGTAAGTATTAATAACCGATTATTAATAGAAAACACCCCTACAACGACGTTTTTCTTAATTACCTCATCATTGGAAACTAATACCGATTTCCCATTTTCTATCTTAAAAATACCCTCGTTTACATTTTGAAAATAGATGGTATCATCAACATTAAAAATTTTCGCCCTGATACTTTTAGCCTCCAGAATATCAAAGGTCTTATCGGTTGTATCATAAATATATATACGATCTAATGACTGAAACAATAGCCATTTTTCAAATTCCAGGATATTCCAGAATTGTTCATCTTCAATTAAATCTTCCTCAAGTTTATTAGTCAGGGAAACATAATTCAAAATTCCGTGTTCATTTCTCTCCCAATACCCAAACTCCATATAGCATCCGGTGTAAATTAAATCTCCAACTACATTAACAGATCTTATATAAGTGCCATTTGGAGAAGGGTACAATTTCCATTGAGCTCCATTAAATTCAAGCAACCCGGCATTATTGGCTACATAAATAAACTTTTCCCCGGACTGGGAAATTGTCCAATTTTGTGTTCCTGCCCCGTAATCAACGGGAGCGTAATTTTGAATAGGAGGTAATTCCTGAGTATAACCCAAGAAATTGCAAAATAATAACAGAAGAATAAAGGCTATTCTCAAATTAAGCGTATAAAGAGGAACTATTCTTTTAAAGGTAAGAAAAGAATATTATCTCTCTTATTAAACATACAGAACATTAAAAACTTAAACAATCTCAGCACTCAATCCTGCTTGCAATAATTTGCTGCAACGGGGTTCTAATTCCTTATATTCCCCTGTTTTGACCGTGCATTTGCCTTTATAATGAACTATTAATGAACATTGTTCTGCCTGCTCTGCGGTATGTTCACAAACATTAATTAACGTATGAATAACATGCTCAAAGGTATTTACTTCATCATTGAACAATACTATTTCATTTTGTTTTAACGTCTCCTCATCCAAAAGTAGTTCTTCGGAGACTTTTTCCTTAGTACTCATACAGATAGGTTTTTGTATTAACTAAAATACATATTTTGAAGCAACCCAGTTATTTTTTTCCAGATTTTCTTGAAATGAAAGTCCGTGGGCGGCACATTCCTTTGAAATAAGAGCAATATCTTCTTTATAAAAACCACTTAAAAGTAATACCCCATCTTTTTTCAGATGCCCTGCATAAACTGAGATATCTGACAGCAAAATATTGCGGTTTATATTCGCTAAGATGATATCATAGCTTTGGTTTGTCAATAAACTAACATCACCTTCAAACACCTTAATCTGTTCACAGCCATTACCAGAAACATTTTCCATAGCATTCAGATAACTCCAGTTATCTATATCAATTGCATCCACAGAACGGGCTCCTTTCATTGCGGCCAGAATGGCCAAAACACCGGTTCCACAGCCCATATCCAATACAGACTTATCCTTGAAATCTAATGCCAAAACCATTTCAAGCATCATATGTGTAGTTTCATGGTGCCCGGTACCAAAACTCATCTTAGGAGTTATAACTATATCATAGGCAACATCCTGCTTTTCATGAAATGGGGCTCTTACAACACATTGATTATCTACATTAATAGGTTCAAAATTCTTTTCCCATTGTTCATTCCAGTTTTCCTGTACTATTTCAGATACTTCATAATCAATATCAAAATCTTCATTGGCAAGGATGTGTACATTTCGCAAGTCCGCGGGGTTCCATAACTCCTTTTTGACATAAGCGAGCAAACCATCCCGGGTTTCCAAAAAACTGTCAAAACCCAGTTCGGCCAGTTCAGCTATTAAGATATCCACAGCAGGTTGCAATGGATTTATCGAAAATCGATATTCCAGAAAGAGTTCTTGCATAAAAGTTCAGATGGCCTTAATAATGGCAATGAAGTCATCTGCTACCAAAGCTGCCCCGCCTATTAATCCCCCATCCACATCGGGTTTTGAGAAAATCTCCTGGGCATTCGAAGGTTTTACACTTCCTCCATACAAAATGGATACTTCATTCGCTATTGACGAATCATAGGCTTCTGTAATCGTCTTACGGATAAAGGCGTGCATTTCCTGAGCCTGTTCGGGAGAGGCAGTTTCTCCTGTACCTATGGCCCAGACAGGTTCATAGGCAAGAACTATATGTTGCCACGCCTCAGCTGGTAAGTTAAAAAGACCGTTTTTTAGCTGTGATTCTACGACATTGAAATGATTGCCCGACTTTCGCTCTTCCAATTCTTCTCCAAAGCAAAATATTACCTGCATGTTATTTGCCAATGCAGCTTCCACTTTTTTGGCCAGTAGATCATCTGTTTCTCCAAAATATGCCCTGCGCTCTGAATGCCCAATAATTACGGTATCCACATTGATGTTTAGAAGCATATCCGCAGAAATTTCACCGGTATAAGCCCCACTTTTGGCAAAATGCATATTCTGGGCAGCGACTTTTATGTCTGATGATTGCAAAATACGGGCCGCACTTTCCAGATTAACATATGTAGGGGCCACAATAACCTTTGCCTCTGTCTTCGGTAATTTTTCTAATAATTCACTCAACAAAGCCTTGGTTTCACTTAAGTTCTTGTTCATTTTCCAATTCCCGGCTACTATTTTACTTCTCATTTCTAGTTTTTTTATGTTTACAATAAGTGTTGTTTGTTTCTAGTTATTCATTACCGATTGCTGCATGGTGAGGACTCCATAAATTATTCAAGCTCCAAATCTTCAATATCATTAAAGTGTACCTTTTGAGTAATAGTGCCCCGTTCCAGGATTAAAAGCCCGGGGTTAGACCGAACAATGGTCTTCAGTGTTGTCTCATCGGTAAAATAAAATTCAAATCCCAGTTGATATTCTTCTATTATTTTTCGTGTCCAATCCTCATTCGAGGCAGACATTCCTATAACTTTATACCCCAGTCCATCAGCTTTATCGGAAACTATTTTTATTTTTTCAAAGGCTTCATATTCGCTTTTAGCCAAATCATAGGCGATTACTATCAGTAATTTAGGTTCCTGCATTAATAAAGCCGTAAAATCTTCGCCTTGTTGCTCTATTGTAAAATCATGTATTGGAGGCTCATACCCCTTCTGTATTTCTTCGGTCTCTACACCTATAAATTCACCATCAACCTCAGGGTATTCTCCTTGCGTAACCAAAACTTGTTCCTTTCCGTTTACATTGAATTTCCATGCATATTCAAATATGGCGTTGGGAGCGTCTTCGGGAAATTCCATGCCATCTTCTATATTGGCCCCAATCTCATAGGGCCTGAAGTCGATTACAGGCAAATGGTTAAGCACATAGTTTCCATAAATAATACATATAACTACAGCTACCAAAGCTATTATTTGTCTGACCCCCTGATTAAAAAGTGGCTTGATATGTTGCCTGCCAAAGTATAAAATTAAGATAAGCACCAGCAGGACCACATCTTTTGTGAATGACTCCCATGGGGTCAATTTAATTGCGTCTCCAAAACAACCGCAATCTGTTACCTTATTGAAATAAGCAGAATAAAAGGTAAGAAAAGTAAAAAACACAATCATGAGTAAAAGACTCCAGAGTGTAAAACTCTTGCGATAGCCTATTAGGAGGAATACACCTAATACCACTTCAAAAATAACTACAAAAATTGATATTGCCAGAGCATAAGGCATTAAAAATGGCAAATCGAGTACTCCCTGACTAAAATATTCTTCCAGTTTGAACGAAAAGCCAACCGGATCATTAAGCTTAATAAAACCGCTGATAATAAAGAGTATTCCAACAAAAACTCGTGAAAAGCCAACCAGGTGTTTCATACTGTTTATTGCTTTTTTTGATTATTAGCTTCGTTCATATGAATCAGTGCAAAGACAGAATAATTGATGATATCCTGATAGTTCGCTTCAATTCCTTCACTAACCAAAGTTTTTCCTTTATTATCCTCAATTTGTTTAACTCTTAATAATTTTTGAATAATAAGATCAGTCAATGAACTTACCCGCATATCGCGCCAGGCTTCCCCATAGTCATGATTCTTATTTTCCATAAGCGATTTGGTAGCCCCCACATGCTTGTTGTATAAACTAATGGCTTCTGCCGGAGGTAAATCGGGTTCCTGTGCAACTCCCTTTTCCAATTGTATGAGTGCCATTATGGAGTAATTGATAATCCCAATAAATTCAGATTTTTCGCCTTCGTCTACTTTTCGGACCTCGTTTTCCTGTAAACTTCTAATGCGCTGAGCCTTAATATAAATTTGATCTGTTAAAGAAGGGAGCCTCAATATTCGCCAGGCACTTCCATAATCCTTCATCTTCTTTGAAAATAAGTCCCTGCAAGTAGTTATTATGGCATCGTATTGTTCCGAGGTTTGCTGCATGTAAATTGTTCTAATTTGCGTAAATTTCACCCAAAATAATGGAAACATCAAAGTTCGTAGATTAATCTTGGTCTTCAAAATAATTTGCACTCCAAATGGTTTAAAAAAATCCTATGACAATAAATTGCAAGGGCACATTGATTGATTTAAAAAAGCCTAAAGTTATGGGGGTTTTAAATATTACCCCCGATTCTTTTTATGATGGAGGAAAACACGAGGATGAAGTCTCCATTTTAAAAAAGGTAGAAAAAATACTGGAAGCAGGAGCCACTTTTGTAGACGTGGGAGCCTATAGTTCAAAACCGGGTGCAACCAATATTTCTGAAGAAGAAGAAATAAAAAGGATTTTGCCCGTTGTAAATCTGCTGATTACGAATTTTCCGGATATCTTTTTGTCTATAGATACCTTCAGAAGTGTTGTAGCCCGGCGTTGCCTTGAAAACGGAGCTGCAATGATCAATGATATCTCTGCCGGAAATATGGATGCTAAAATGATGCAAACCATATCGGAATTTAAAGTCCCATATGTAATGATGCACATGAAAGGAAATCCACAGAACATGTCACAACAAACCAATTACAGCAATCTGTTGGAAGAAATCCTCTATTATTTTTCAGAAAAAGTAGCGGTTGCCAAATCTTTGGGCATTAATGACATAATCCTGGATCCGGGTTTTGGGTTTGCCAAGAATACTTTTCAGAACTTTTCTTTGTTACAACATCTGAATCTCTTTAAAACTTTTGAACTTCCAATTCTTGTTGGTTTAAGCAGAAAGTCCATGATCTATAAGACCTTAGGTACTAATCCAGATCAGGCGCTGAATGGCACCACTGCCCTAAACACCTATGCATTAACCAAAGGGGCCAATATTTTGAGAGTTCATGACGTTAAAGAAGCAGTGGAGTGCATTGAATTATTGGAAGCTTTAAAGCAAACTGAAGATTAATTTTTTGTTCCCCTATTTTTTCTAATTTTACAAAAACGACAAGGATTGGACTTTTTTAACTTTCTGGATTTTAGAATCACGGACATCATAGACATCCTCCTTGTGGCTATACTTCTATATTATATCTACAAACTGGTACGAGGCACTGTCGCTATCAATATCTTTATTGGAATTGTTATCGTTTGGGGATTTTGGAAATTGACCCAATTACTGGATATGAAAATGATCAGTAGTGTGGTTGGTGGTTTTATGTCGGTTGGTTTAATTGCATTAATTGTTGTTTTCCAGCAGGAAATACGGAAATTCCTGCTTATGATTGGTTCTACCAATTTTGCCAATAAAC
Source organism: uncultured Eudoraea sp. (assembly GCF_947490415.1). Lineage (GTDB taxonomy): Bacteria > Bacteroidota > Bacteroidia > Flavobacteriales > Flavobacteriaceae > Eudoraea. The sequence goes on along the minus strand of NZ_CANLGX010000002.1, from coordinate 284,848 downwards.
GGAATTTCGTAAAACGATTTAAATTTTTAAGACAGGAAGGTATTGCTTCCAAACTGGATGTTGATGCAGTTCTCAAGGCTTGCGACAAAATGAGCAGAAGCAGGACGGGGGCCATTTTGGTAATCAAACGAAGTAATTCTCTGGATTTTGTAAAATCTTCAGGAGATGCTATGAATGTGGAAGTTAATCAACCTATCCTGGAAAGCATCTTTTATAAGAATAGTCCATTACATGATGGGGCAGCCATAATAGAGAATAATTATATTACAGCTACCAGAGTCATATTACCTTTATCCAATGAACGTAATATTCCTTTGCGTTTTGGTTTGAGACACCGGGCAGCGGTGGGAATTACGGAGCGTACAGACGCGCTTGCCTTAGTGCTTAGTGAAGAAACCGGATTGATCTCTTATATAAACAATGGCGAATTTGTACCGTATAAAGACTTATCTGAATTGGCTAACAGGATTAAATTAGATTTACTCTAACTATGGATTGCAAAAACTGCAGTGCCATTCTAAACGAAGATTTTAACTACTGTCCTGATTGCGGGGCCAGAATAATACGCAACAGGTTGACTTTTAAAAACCTGTCGCATGATGTTACCGAGCGCTATTTTGATTTAGATAATACTTTTCTTAGAACCTTTATAAATTTGTTTACAAAACCCGAGCTGGTAATTGATGGCCATATTTCGGGAATTAGAAAAAAATACCTAAACCCGATAAGTTATTTAGGGATTGCGCTAACCCTTTCTGGTCTGCTTATCTTTCTGATGCAAAAAGTTTTTGTGATAAAGATGGACATGGATGTCTTTAATCAAGGGCTAAATCCTAAACTGTATGATAAAATAATGCCCATTATAAATGATTTTTCGTCCTTAGTATTTATTTTATTTATACCAATCTTTGCAATTGCCGGTTGGCTAACTTTTAATAAGCGAGGATATGTATTCTCCGAATACCTGGTAGCTTTTCTCTATACTTTAGCCCAATTTAGTATCGTATCATTCCCTATTGGCCTAATTGTATTATTCTTTGCCCCTCAGCATTATATGGGGATGTCAATAATTATGCTTCCACTAATGATAGCTTACTCAGTCTATGTAATACAGAGGCTTAATAAATACTCCCCAGCCCAATTTATACTTAGAACGTGTTTATTCCTGGCTTTAGGAATGATTGGGTATTTTGGATTAATTTTAGCTTTTTATGTTATACTTTTCGCAACTGGAACAATTACAATAGAAGATTTTAAACCTGTAAAGAATTAGAAGAAATTAATTACCTAGGCTACTTCCTCAGCCATAAACTGCGCCTCATAGAGCTTATTGTAATAGCCTCCTTTTTTGAGTAACTCCTTGTGTGTGCCACTCTCCACAATTCTACCAGCATCCATTACCAGGATTTTGTCCGCTTTTTTCACAGTGGCGAGACGGTGCGCAATAATAATAGAAGTTCTGCCGTCGGTAATCTTTTCTGTCGCCTTTTGGATCAGCTGTTCAGAATACGTATCTACGGAGGAAGTAGCTTCATCCAGGACCAGGATACTGGGATTACTTACATAAGCCCGCAAGAAAGCAATTAGCTGCCTCTGACCGCTGGAAAGCATGGTTCCCCTTTCTTTTACATTGTATTGGTATCCACCGGGTAAACTGCTGATGAACTCATGAACACCTATTTGCTTTGCAGCCTCCTCAATATTCTCCAAAGAAATCGTTTTATCCCTGAGGGAAATATTGTTGGCTATGGTATCTGCAAAAAGAAAGACATCTTGTAGTACAACAGCTATGTTCCTGCGTAGTGAAGCTAACCTATAATTCGTAATATTTACATTATCTACCAGGATCTCACCTGAATTAATCTCATAAAAACGATTTAAGAGATTGATAATTGTTGATTTTCCGGCACCTGTAGCACCAACTATGGCCACGGTCTGACCCACCTGAACGTCAAAGGAAATCCCGTGCAATACTTCTTCATCTTCAAGGTAGCCGAAATGAACATTTGAAAATTTAATATTTCCGAGTACATGATCTTTTTCAATAGTCCCAATATCTTCAATATGACTACTTGTATCCAAAATTTTAAAAACCCTGTTTGCTGCCACCATCCCCATTTGAAGTGTATTGAATTTATCAGCAATCTGTCTTAAGGGTTGAAATAACATGCTGGATAATAGGATAAAGGCAAAAATTGTCCCGTATTCATCTAATTGAATATTGGTGACGTTCTGAAGGCCTCCATACCAAACTATTAATCCTACCGTAATAGATGATACGATATCTGCAATAGGGAAGAAGAAAGAATTATACCAAACTGTTTTTAGCCAGGCATTCATATGTTTTTCATTAATTTCCCGAAACTTCTCACTTTCAATTTTTTCTCTGGTAAACAGCTGAACAATTTTCATGCCTGTTAAACGCTCCTGTACAAAGGAATTCAGGTTGGAAACCTCAGCCCTTACATCTATAAAAGCTTTCTTCATTGCGCGTTGGAATAGTCTGGTAGCATATAAAATTAACGGAAGAACTGCAAACACGATCAGCGCCAATTTCCAATTGATGATCAACATAACTATGGCCACAACGATCATTTTAAGAAGATCCGATACGATAACAAAAAATCCCTGACTAAAAATCTCACCAATACGCTGCAAATCAGCTACAGCACGGGTAACGAGCAATCCAATTGAAGAATTATCAAAATACTTCATTTTGAACCCAATCATTTTTTTAAAAAGGTTAATCCGGATATCTCTAATAACCGATTCGCCAAGCCAATTTGCATAATAATTAAAACTAAGCTGGCTGAGCACCTGTCCGAAAAGTACGGCAGCCATTGCCAGGATAAGAAATAAAAGCTTTTCAGAATCACCCTGTTTAACTGCACCATCAATAATTTCACCGACTATAAGGGGAGTTAAAACCGCAAAACCTGAAAGAAAAATGGCAGCCAGGGCCACTCCATAAAATGTAAGTCTATAGGGTTTAGTATGGGCTATAACTCGTTTGAAGAGTCTAAAATCAAATGCTTTTCCGGTGTCTTTCTCCATTAAAATCCAGAATGGTTGAAGGGTATGAAACTTTCGTCAAATATAAGCCTTTTGCCGGGACGGAGGCACCAGCGGTGCGTCGATCCTTGCTTTTTATAATAGTCTTAACATCTTCCGGAGCCATTTTTCCAAGACCAACATCCAGAAAGGTTCCAACTATAGCGCGCACCATATTCCTTAGAAACCGGTCTGCTGTAATTGTAAAAACAAGCTTTTCCCCTTTTAAATTCCAGGTCGCAGATTTAATTTTGCACAGATATGTTTTAACATCTGTATTTGATTTAGAAAAGCATTCAAAGTCATCATACTCCAACAAAAGGGCGGCTGCTTTATTCATTGCCGGAATATCCAATCTGTGTTTTACATAATGTGCAGCATCCTTATAAAATGGATTCTTTTCTTGTACTATCCAATACTCATAGGTTCGTTGCACAGCATCAAAACGAGCATGTGCATCCCCCGGGACTACGCTAATCTTTTGGATGGCAATATCCTCCGGCAAAAAGGCATTTAATCTGTAAGTAAGGTCTGTCAGACTATTGATTTCCTGAAAATCAAAATGTGCATACATATTTTTTGCATGGACTCCGGCATCTGTCCTGCCGGCACCAACAAGGTTTATGGGCGATTTCAGTAATGTACTTAATGATTCTTCTAGTATCTGCTGAACAGTAGAAGCGTTTGGCTGTCGCTGCCATCCGTGATAGGCCAGTCCGAAGTATGAAAAAGCGACAAAATATCTCAAGCTATTATCTATTTTTGTAAAAGGCAAAGATAACGAAGTTAACTATTAGTATTAAGGAGCTTCAGGGTTGCCTTAATCTGAACAATAGCTTTATAAACGCGAAACAGAGCTATTTGACACTTGTACGCGGTTTTAAATTCTTACAGAAATGACCCACATCTTACTTCTATCCGATACCCATGGCTATATTGATGATACTATCCTTAAGTATGCCAAACAGGCCGATGAAATTTGGCATGCAGGTGATATTGGTTCCTTTGAAGTTACTGATGCGCTAGCTGAAATAAAACCTGTTCGCGCGGTCTATGGAAATATTGATGATCATAAAATACAAAAGGAATTTCCATTGGACAACCGGTTTACATGCGAGCAGGTACCCGTTTGGATTACCCATATTGGGGGCTATCCCAACAGGTATGACAGGAGAATCAGGGAAGAAATCAAACAGCATCCGCCTAAACTATTTATCTCAGGCCATTCCCATATTCTTAAGGTAATGTGGGACAAAAAACTAAATCTTTTACACATGAATCCTGGTTCTTGCGGGAAGAACGGTTTTCATCAAGTCAGGACTATGCTCAGGTTTGATATAGACAACAAAGAGATAAAGAATCTGGAGGTAATAGAATTGGGAAAGCGCTAGGGATAGTAGCGGCATCCTTTTTTGCAATCCTCTAAAGCACAATCGGGAGAAAAGCAAAAAAGATACAGCGAAAAGCCCGGTCATCCGCAGCCCGAATTTAATGAGGGCTAAGGAGGAAGCGCCAAAATATATACAAAAAACCCAGGGAACTACCCCTGGGTCTTGCGCACTAATACTACTAAGATGTTAGGTTTAACGTAAGCGATCAACAGATTTTACAAGATCTTCATCCTTTTTTATGGCCCTGTTAGCCAGGACTAAAAAAACGATAGAAAATACAGGAATCAGCATCCCAATACCCTTCTCAGAGACCAAGGTCTCTCCGGATAAGTTTAGTGATCGGTAAACGAAAAATCCCAGTAAAAAAAGATTTAATATCATGTTCAATCTGTTAAAAACAAATTGGTTTTTGCGGTTCTTGAATAAAAAGATAGTGATAAGCGCCAAGGCTGAAGAGGCTCCAAAAATAACGGCAACCCAACTAATATCCATCGCAAAAATAGTATTTCCTTCACTTCCAGTCCAAAGACTTAAATAAAAAGGTAAGGCTCCGGTAAAGAGAGCGACCAAAATTAAATAAACGGTTTGTATGCGCTGAATCATAATTAATGTAAAAATAGAAGTGCAAAAGTACATGTCTTTTAAAACATTACCATAAAATTTAAAATAAAAAATAGCTTCGCAGTTGTGTAAGATTATGGCATCAGCTATGACTAAGCGGTTTAGATACCATCTATTTGTGCAAATCATATGCTAAAACGAAAAGAGGAAGAAATAAATTAATAAGTAATAAGAGATGATTTGTTTAAAATAATTTGTAATATTGTGGCGTTAGTATTTATAACACTTACCTATTGGGGTCTCAATCCCATGTAATACCCAAAAAAAAAGAATATACTCCAATTTTTATATACTATAATTTATTTTATACTCAATGTTTGAGATTTCAGATTTAAAAGCAAAAAAGCTGCCTGAGCTACAGGATATTGCTAAAGATTTAAGCGTCCCCAAATACAAGACCTTAAAAAAACTCGATTTGGTATACCAAATCCTTGATTTACAGGCTAGTAATCCCAAAGCTGTGCAAGCGACAGCAGTGGCGGTAAAGGAAAAAGCACCGGAAAAACAGGACAAAACTCATGTTCCGAAGGAAAGTTTTAAGCCTGTTCCCAAGAAAAACCCCATTTCCGCAGATAAGGTAGTCAAGCATGAACCAAAAAAAGAAGGTTCACAGCAAAAAAGCCCTGCATATCAGGGTAATAAAGAACAACCAAAAAGCAATCCTCAACACAGCAAAGGCCCTCATAGCAAAAAGATTCAGCATCATAAAAACGGGCAGGATAGCAAGACAAGTAATTTTGATAAAGACCTAAAAAATAAATACAAGCAACCTGAATATGAATTTGACAGTATTATAGAAAGCGAAGGCGTTCTTGATATCATGCAGGATGGTTATGGATTTCTTAGATCTTCAGATTATAATTACCTCTCTTCACCCGATGATATTTATGTATCCCAATCACAAATAAGGCTGTTTGGCCTGAAAACGGGTGATACTGTTTTAGGAAATGTACGTCCGCCTAAAGAAGGAGAAAAATATTTTCCCTTAATAAAGGTGAATAAAATTAATGGAATGGACCCTCAGGTAGTAAGGGACAGAGTTTCTTTTGAGCACCTGACTCCATTGTTCCCACAGGAAAAATTTAAATTGGCAGAACGCCAAAGTACCATTTCTACAAGAATTATTGACTTGTTTTCCCCTATTGGAAAAGGACAACGTGGTATGATTGTTTCCCAGCCAAAAACAGGGAAAACGATGCTCTTGAAAGATATTGCGAATGCTATTGCAGCCAATCATCCTGAAGTTTATCAGATTATTCTTTTGATAGATGAACGTCCGGAGGAAGTAACGGATATGCAGCGCAATGTAAGTGGTGAAGTTGTTGCCTCCACTTTCGATAAGGAAGCTACCGAACATGTTCGTGTGGCCAATATAGTATTGGAAAAGGCAAAAAGACTGGTAGAATGCGGACATGATGTAGTAATACTTTTAGATTCCATTACACGTCTTGCAAGAGCATACAATACTGTTCAACCTGCTTCCGGTAAAGTTCTCAGTGGTGGTGTGGATGCGAATGCCCTGCACAAACCAAAACGCTTTTTTGGAGCAGCGCGTAATATTGAAAACGGTGGTTCTTTATCTATCATTGCAACAGCCCTTACGGAAACCGGATCTAAGATGGATGAGGTTATTTTTGAGGAATTCAAAGGTACCGGTAATATGGAATTACAATTAGACAGACGAATAAGTAACCGGAGAATCTTCCCTGCTATAGACCTTGTAACTTCTTCTACAAGAAGAGATGATCTTTTATTGGATGAAAATACAATTCAACGTATGTGGATAATGCGGAAATATCTTGCTGACATGAATCCGGTTGAGGCTATGGAATTCATGGAGCAACGCATAAAGCAGACGAAAAATAATGAGGAGTTTTTGTTGACTATGAGTCAGTAATAAATATCACATAATACAGTAAATCCCAATGGTTCTTGATCATTGGGATTTTTTATTTGGAATAAGTAACGCAAAGATAAAAAGGGATCATTTCTTAGCAGATTTCTATTTCATTATTACCACTACCCTTTATAATTACCAGGAAAAACAATCACTTTATAAATAACAATTACACCATAAAAAAAACCATAAAAAAAGCCCTAACCATTAGGCAAGGGCTTTAATAGGTTTTTCCAATACTTATATGGCTGCAATATGCTTTGTAAGTTTACTTTTTAAATTAGCCGCCTTATTTGCATGTATAATATTGCGTTTAGCAAGCTTATCTATCATGCTCACCACAGTTGGCAAAAGTGATTCCGCCGCTTTTTTGTCGGTTTCACCCCTCAATTTTTTAATTGCGTTTCTTGTGGTTTTGTGCTGATATCTGTTACGTAATCGCACAACTTCATTTCTTCTGATTCTCTTTAATGCCGACTTGTGATTTGCCATCTTTTTTTAAATTTTATTTATTCGGGCTTCCTGTTTTTTTTGTAGCCCGTAGGGGAATCGAACCCCTGTTACCAGGATGAAAACCTGGCGTCCTAACCCCTAGACGAACGGGCCATTATTTTTTTTTAAACGTTCAAGTAATAAATGAAACATGCATTATTCAACATGTCCTCATTAATCACATTTCAATATTTCATTGTTCTTCGTAGCCCGTAGGGGAATCGAACCCCTGTTACCAGGATGAAAACCTGGCGTCCTAACCCCTAGACGAACGGGCCTTTAGAGCGCATAAATGCGGATGCAAAAATACAATTATTTTTTACTATACCAACTCCATTATATTTTTTTTTGACTACTCTTAATACGCCTTGGCAAAGAGTACCCTTTTTGCAGAAGGTTTTCCGGTAACCATACAGCTACCAACTTCATCATTGGAGTCTAATGGAATACATCTAATTGTTGCTTTAGTTTCTTCTTTTATCTTATCTTCTGTAGCCGAAGTACCATCCCAATGTGCTGAAATGAAGCCTCCTTTCTGGTCTAAAACTTTTTTAAATTCTTCATACCCATCAACTTCAGTAATGTGTTCCTCCCTATAATTTCTGGCTTTTTCGAATATATTTCGCTGTATGTCCTCGAGTAAAAACTCAATTTTAGCAACTACCTCATCGGCTTGCACAACTTGTTTTTCCAGAGTATCTCTGCGTGCCAATTCATAGGTTCCATTCTCCATATCACGCTGCCCAATAGCAATTCTAACGGGAACTCCTTTTAATTCATATTCATTAAATTTAAATCCGGGTTTATGGGTATCGCGCTTATCGTATTTAACTGAAATACCTTTATTTTGCAATTCTTTTACCAAAGGGTTTATCCTTTCGGAGATTGCATCTAATTGTTCTAAACCTTTGTATATGGGTACGATAACCACCTGTATAGGGGCCAGTTTAGGAGGTAAAACCAACCCATTATCATCACTATGTGTCATAATAAGAGCACCCATTAGGCGGGTAGAAACACCCCAGGACGTGGCCCAGACATATTCTTGTTTTCCTTCTCTGGTTGCAAATTTTACATCAAAAGCTTTGGCAAAGTTCTGACCCAAAAAATGGGATGTTCCGGCCTGTAATGCCTTTCCATCCTGCATCAGGGCTTCTATGCAATAGGTTTCTATCGCCCCTGCAAAGCGTTCACTTTCGGTTTTTGTTCCCTTGATCACCGGGACAGCCATATGATTTTCTGCAAAATCTGCATAAATATTCAGGATCAATTCGGCCTCTTCTATGGCCTCCTGTTCGGTCTCATGAGCCGTGTGCCCTTCCTGCCAAAGGAATTCAGTCGTACGCAGGAACAAGCGTGTTCTCATTTCCCATCGTACCACATTGGCCCATTGGTTTATTAAGAGCGGAAGATCTCTGTAAGACTGAATCCACTTTCTATAAGTGTCCCAGATAATAGTCTCAGAGGTTGGCCTTACAATAAGTTCTTCTTCCAGCTTAGCGTCTTCGTCTACTACAAGACCACTGCCGTCCTCTGCATTTTTTAGCCTGTAGTGGGTAACTACCGCGCATTCCTTTGCAAATCCTTCAACGTGACTGGCTTCTTTATTCAGATATGATTTTGGAATAAACAATGGAAAATAGGCATTCTGATGCCCCGTATCCTTGAACATCTTATCCAGGCCCGCCTGTATTTTCTCCCAAATGGCAAAACCATAAGGTTTTATCACCATACATCCCCTAACGCCTGAGTTTTCGGCCATATCAGCCTTGATCACGAGCTCATTATACCATTTGGAATAATCCTCGCTTCTTTTAGTCAAATTTTTTCCCATCAAATATACTTTGGCACAAATCTTGTGTCCTTATTATCGAAATAGTTCGGTAAAACTAACTATTTTTAGAATGTTCAACAATATAAATTTAAAGCGATGATACAATCTCTACCCCTCCCTAAAGTAATAATGGCTGCAACGCTCCTTTTTGCAGGCATATTATTGGTTTCCTGTGGTTCCTATCAGGAGGCTTCCTATTATGATAATGATGGTATCTATGCTGAAGGGACCCAACAGGTCTATACAAAGAAAAAACAACAGCCCGCACAACAGCAGGGTGATGGTATTTATGGTGATTATTTTGGCCAGAAGGCGGATCAAATAGATGAATTCATGGAAGACGAAGTCTTTACTGATGTAGATGACTATTACGGAGGAGATGTAGTAAATGATAGTCTTGCAGTTGTACCGGAAGGAAATTATTATCAAGGTTATAATGATTACGAAGGATACGCCGGATGGGGTGATAATCCATCCAATGTCACTATTAATAACTACAACGGCGCCGGTTGGGGTTGGGGTGGTGTTGGTATAGGCTTTGGCTGGGGCTATTCCGGCTGGGGCTGGGGCTATCCTGCCTGGGGCTGGGGCTATCCTGGTTGGGGCTGGGGTGGTTATTGGGGTCCTTCCTGGGGCTGGGGCTGGGGCTGGGGCTATCCTGGCTATGGTTGGGGCTATCCTGGTTATGGTTGGGGCTATCCAGGCTATGGTTGGGGCTATCCTTACTATGGTTATGGAAGATATTCATACAACAGTAGCAGGAGAGGTTATTACAGCAATAATTATACGAATGCTTTAACTTCAAATTCATTAAGAGGAAGATCTAATCTCACATCAGGCAGAGGAAGGTCTAGTTTGACCAGCGGAAATGGAAGAACAGCTTCAAGTTCCAGGTCTAATATTTCAAGAACAGGCAAAAGCAGAGCTGCTTCCTCAGCACGAAGTTCCAGTGCAAATAGATCAGGCACAACGGTAAGAAGAACAGTTAGTGCTGATGCCATAAATAGAAACAGGGCATACAGATCCAGCAGAAGTACCCGATCTGTTCCGGGATATTCAAGTAGCGCACGAAACAGCAATACTTACCGAAGATATTCTCAAGGCAACAACACCTATAGCAGAGGCGCTACCAGTAGATCAAATACAGCAAGAAGGGCTTATGGAAATTCCACTCAAAGAAGTTCTGGTTATTCCAGGTCGTCTTCCTCTATGCCAAGAACCTCCGGCTATAGTTCCGGAAGAAGTTCTGGATCTAGAAGCTCAGGTAGCTATAGAAGTTCAGGGTCCAGAAGTTCTGGAAGCTCATCTGGCTATAGAAGTTCGGGGTCCAGAAGTTCCGGAAGCTCATCTGGCTATAGAAGTTCAGGCGGATCTTCACGATCTTCAGGAAGCATGAGAAGTTCCGGTGGCAGTATGAGAAGTTCAGGCGGAGGCGGTAGAAGTTCAGGCGGATCTTCAAGATCTTCAGGAAGCAGGGGCAGCAGACAATAATTCCAAAAATCAGTAGAATTAAATTTTTATAAAATGAAAAGAAATATATTTTTCATCCTGGTATTGATATGTGGGGCTGCAAGTGCACAGAATATTGATGACGTACTCAGATATAGTATTGAAAACACTCATGGAACAACACGCTTTCAGGGCTTAAGTGGCGCTTTTGGAGCTCTTGGGGGTGATCTTTCGGCATTGAATATCAATCCCGCCGGATCAGCGGTTTTCAATAATAGTCAGTTTACGATGACCGGAACAAACTACAATCGTAATAACGATGCAACCTACTTTGGGAGAACAAGTGGCACCCGACTTAATTCATTCAAAATTAATCAGGTAGGGGGTGTTATGGTATTTAAAAATTACGATAAAAATTCTGATTGGAGGAAATACTCCTTAGCTTTTAACTATGATCTGGTAAATAATTTTAGCAATCAGTTTTTTGCCTCCGGGAATGGTAATGAAGGTATAGACAATTACTTTCTTGCTTATGCTCAGGGCCAGCCGTTGGGCCCTTTATTTGTTCAGGATGGTGAGTTAATTGAAGAGGCCTACCTTGATATAGGGAGTAGTCTTGGTTTTGGATCACAGCAGGCGTTTTTAGGTTTTCAGGCTGGGGTAATTGATCCGGTAGATTTTGATGATGACAATAATACCGAATACATATCTAATGCTCAATACAACACCGTAAATCAGGAATTTTTACAGTCGACAAGAGGGTATAACAGCAAGTTCACTATGAATTTTGGCACTCAATACAAGGATTTTCTATATATGGGCGCTTCTCTGAATTTTCATAGTATTTATTATGAGAAATACACTCAGTTAAGCGAGAGCGGTTTTGATACAGCTTCAGAAATTCAATCTATAAATTTTGACAACCTACTTGTCTCAAGGGGTCAGGCATTTTCCTTCAACTTGGGGGTCATCGCAAAATTGAATAAATATATAAGACTGGGAGGAAGTTATCAATCCGCTACATGGTATGATTTAACAGATGATTTTTCACAAAGAATTAATTCGGATTCTCCTGTAAAAAATCCGGATATAAGATTTATAGATTTCAACATTGTAAATCTTTTCCCAAGGTATAAAGTAAAGACTCCCGGCAAGTTTAATGGAAGTATGGCTCTTGTATTTGGCCCCAATGGCCTTTTAAGTTTTGATTACAGTTATCAGGATATGTCTAATGCCGAATTACGCCCTACATCAGATGCTAGTTTTTCTACAGTTAATTCACAGATTGGCAGAGAACTTACTGCGGTATCTACTTTTAGAATTGGAGGCGAATACCGTATAAAACAATTAAGTCTGCGTGGCGGTTATCGTTATGAACAAAGTCCTTATGCAAATAAAATCACTATAAGCGATTTAAATGGATTTTCGGCAGGTTTAGGTTATAACTTCGGAGGCAGTAGAATAGACTTTACCTATAGCAGATCTGAGAGAGATGCTAATGTTCAACTTGCTGATGTAGGAATATCGACACCGGCAAGTGTCAATGGAATTATGAATAATTATAGCTTCGGATACACCATTAATTTCTAAGCTTAAATAGATAAAAAAAAGCCCTGAGATATCTCAGGGCTTTTTTTTATCTCACAAGTGAAAAATGAGTCCTTATCGTATTGGCCACCTGCACCCCGTCTTCATCGCGGGCATACTCAAGGCGGAACCAATAATCGGATGAGGGCATGGGCCGGCCGTTAAAAGTACCGTCCCACCCTATTGTACTTTGGTCTAGTTGTTTTAATAATTTGCCATAGCGGTCAAAAATAAAAACTACGGGATTTGTAAGTGTCTCAATTCCCCTAATATTCCATGCATCGTGGATACCATCTCCGTTGGGTGTAAAAAACTTAGGGTATCCCACTACTAAAAATTCAATGGGCTCTGTGGTTCCACATCCATTTTTATCATTTATTATTACAGTATTAAATCCTGGAGGGACATCCAGAAATACAGATTCATCCTGAAATTCCCCACCGTTTATGGCATACTCATAATCTCCATCGCCATCAACAAAAAACTCCACATTATTACTGTCAGATAAGTCGTCTAAAATGACTATCCCATCCGGGTCCGGTAACAAAACCGGAATTCCATAATATGTAATTAAAATATCATCTGTTATAGTAGTGGCAAGTGTAGTTAATATTGAAACAAAGTACCTCCCTGAGGTTGGGCTGCTTACTATCAACTCTGCGCCAAGTGGGCCTGTGCCTGGCAGGGTTGCATCTATAGTACCGTCATCATCGTAATCGACCGTCCACGTGACTGTGTCAATATCGGGGCCCGCCGGCGAATTTAAAGCGGTTAAAGTTATATCAGGATCACCTTCGCAGGCAATAATATCGAGTCCTAAAAATTCATCCCTAAGCGTACAGTCAAGCGCTGTATTCTGATCTGCGTCAACAGAACTACCTGTAAAGGTCAAAGAAAAAGGCTCAGGATTTCCATCAAAGTTAGTATTGAAATTGTTGATCAGAAGGTAATAGACTTCTCCGGCAGTAACATCTATCCATTCATCATAGGTATTTTGGTTGGCGGTTAAAGGTGGTGCTCCTTCCTGACCATTTTCCGGATTAACTCCTACCCCGGTAAAGTTTGTGCTATTTACTTCGTAATTGCATCTAATGGGTTGTGCCGTTCCATTACTTATATCTGCACAATCTGTGTCTGGTCCGTATAAAGCAAAATCATATTCTGAGGTTATTGTAGTACCAAGTGCAGGTAACGCTTCTATATCAAAACCAATCTGACCGTCTGTTCCTGCCCTGAATACATACCAGGATGTGTTGTTTTCAATATTGGCAGAACTTACACTTCCTTTTTCCAGGCAACCGGTCTGCCTGATAACATCAGGATCAAAATCTTCAATATCGCCAAGACCATCCGTCAAGGATAGAATAGGCGCATCGGCACAAACAGGAATAGCATTGCGGCAATCTGCTGAGTTCTGTGCTTTAACTCCAATAGAGAAAAGGAGCATACAGCACAGGAAGCTAACAAGTGTTCGCATAGATTATGGGGCTAATTTTATACATATAATCAATACTATAACTCCATGGTCTAAATTTTAGTATGTTTTGCCGAAGTTTTTCTATACTTTATTGACGAACGGACAGCAACCTAAAAAAGAAAAAAAATTATCTTTTTAATGCAAAATGATTATTTATATACCTGGCTTCAACACGCTGGCCTTGTATGTCCGTATAGGTAAGTTTAAACCAATAATCTGAAGATGGTAATTCCCTGCCATTAAAGGTACCGTCCCAACCCAGTGTGCTGTCATCTAACTGTTTTAAGAGTTTCCCGTATCTGTCATATACATAAACCATTGGGTCTTCCAGATTGGAAACTCCCAAAATATGCCAATAATCGTTAGTTCCGTCACCATTAGGCGTAAAAAAACTAGGAAATCCAACTACGGTAATGGTCTCCGTTACAGAACCACAACCATTCAGATCATTAATGGTAACCGTATGCACTCCTGGTGGGACATTTGTGAAGATATTACTTGCCTGAAATACACCATTGTCCAGTTGATATTCAAAGCTGCCTACCACATCTGTAACGATTTCAACAGTATTGTTGTTTTGCAGGTCATCTATAATAACGTCCGTAATTTCCGGAGTTTCGGAAACAACAACTGTGATAATACTGGTGGCCGAACAGGATTCGCCCAATTGATTATTAGTCACCGTTAAGGAATAAGTTCCTGCCTGAGAGATCGTGATGCTGGGAGTTGATTCTCCTGTGTCCCAGGAATATGTGTATTGAGAGTTAGGGATAGTTTCACCTATAATTACACCTGCCGAATCTTCGCATATAAAAACCTCTGTAGCAAAGCTTAAAACAGGAGTCGCTACAACACTCAACTGAAACTGCTCAGAAGCATCATAACATACCGGATTGGCTAATGAGGTGGTACGAACATAAACGGATTCAGTTCCTATACTTAACGGATATGGTGATATTAATGAATTTACACCAAGAATAGCGTCATTTAGTGAACTATGGTAGGTAACCATGAAAGCGGTAGGATCCTGAGTACCGAGGGCCTGACTATCCTTTTGAGTTAAATCAAATTCCGCAGATTCTGAACAAACTATTTCATCTGAGACAGGATTTGTTATAGGTGATGCATTAAAAGCCACCTGAACATCGCTTATTATATTTGTCATGGTTGTAGTAATCACTTCCACCCTGTACATCGCAGAAACGAGCACCTGCAGCGTTGGACCTGTTTCACCTGCAATTATTTGAAAACCTGATCCTGTGTCACTATACCAGGTATAGCTTAAAGCATTGGTCGTGGTTGCATCGAGAATAACGTTCTCATTATCACATGCTGCCAGGGGAGGTCCCAGAAGGTTATTTATAATGGCGCAATCCAGCGCATCGTAAGGGTTAGTAATAAAAATATCTCCAGAAAACTGTATTGAAAAACCCGAATTAATGTTGCTATAGTTATTGATCATTAAATAGTAATCCTCTCCGGGCATTACCTGTAACCAATCTTCATAAAGCACCGTGGTTGTATTTCCCGTAGGGTCTTCCCCTACTCCCATAAATGTTTCCGCATCACTGTTATCAAAGAAGTTACAACGGACGGGGTCTCCCAAACTGCTGCAGTCTGTTGCCCGGTATAAGGCAAAATCCCAGTCCTCGGAGGCATCAAAACCTATATTAAACCCTAATTGTCCGGATGCCGATGTTCGAAAACGATACCAGGCAGAATTAGACTCTATCGTCCCAGTTATTGCCTGTTCCAGACAGCCACTCCTTGCCGCTCCATTAAAATCATCTACGCCATATCCTTGTGTACCCCCATTAACCGGAGTATTATTGCATATAGGCACAGCATTGCTGCAATCAGCCGCTACCTGGGCCATAAGTGAACAGGTCCCAAGAATTGTTAAAAAACAGAATATTAAGCTTTTACCTTTCATAAACAGGCATACGATTTGGAATTTATAAAAATACCTTGTCCATCCCCTTAACACTAATTTATGTTGTGTATCGCCCTAAACAGGCTATAAAGTGGCATATTATGTATATCTTTGCCTTTCCAAAAAGAGGTATCCGGATGAAATTAGACAGTACATTGGAAGAACATTTTGAAGACTTAGGAAACGATCATGAATCCTCGTCTGAACAAACCCCAATGAGAAAAGATGCGTTTGTTTTAAGTGAGGAAGAAAAAATTGAGCGCATTCGTGAAAACGTCAGGGAAATTATGCTTACGCTGGGCCTCGACATGGAAGACGATAGTTTAAGTGGCACACCGGACAGGGTGGCTAAAATGTATGTGAAAGAACTCTTTGGAGGCTTAGAGCCAAAGAAAAAACCGAAATCTTCTACGTTTGAGAATAAATACAAATACGGGGAAATGTTGGTGGAAAAAAATATAACAGTTTATTCTACCTGTGAGCACCATCTACTTCCAATTGTTGGCAGGGCACATATAGCTTACATTTCAAAAGGCACGGTAGTTGGACTTTCCAAGATGAACAGGATAGTTGATTATTTTGCCAAAAGGCCACAAGTACAGGAACGACTTAATATTCAAATCGTAAAAGAACTTCAGGCTGTATTAGGCACCAAAGATGTTGCCTGCGTTATAGACGCTAAACATTTGTGTGTAAATTCTCGTGGAATACGCGATGTGGATAGTAGCACTGTAACTGCAGAATACGGTGGTAAATTTAAAGAAGAGGCCACCAGACGCGAGTTTTTGGATTACATCAACATGGAGACAAATTTCTAATTGTATATAGCAACAATGCAATTGTATAAAACTCAACACCTTAAAGTCTACAATTCCCTTTCCAGTACCAAAGAACTATTTGAACCAATTAATGAAGGGCATGTAGGTATGTATGTATGCGGTCCCACGGTATACAGTAATGTACATCTGGGAAACTGCAGAACTTTTATGTCGTTTGATATGATCTTTCGATACCTCAGGCATTTGGGGTACAAGGTGCGTTATGTAAGGAATATTACAGATGCCGGTCATTTGGAAGACGATGCTGATCAAGGGGAAGATAAAATTGCAAAAAAAGCACGGTTGGAACAAATAGAGCCCATGGAAGTCGTCCAGCGCTATACTGTTGATTTTCACAATATCCTTCAAAAATTCAACTTTTTACCTCCCAGTATTGAACCAACAGCAACAGGTCATATTATTGAGCAAATAGAGATCATTAAGGAGATCCTGGACAAAGGCTATGCCTACGAAATTAACGATTCTGTCTACTTTGATGTTAAGAAGTTTAATGAAGATTATGAATACGGCAAACTGAGTGGCAGAAAGCTGGAAGACATGATCTCAAATACACGGGAACTCGCGGCTCAGGACGAAAAGAAAAACCCTCAGGATTTTGCTTTATGGAAAAAGGCTGAACCACAACATATTATGCGATGGCCTTCTCCATGGGGAGATGGTTTTCCGGGATGGCATCTTGAATGCACGGCGATGAGCACAAAATATCTTGGTGAGAATTTTGACATTCACGGCGGTGGGATGGATCTTAAATTTCCTCATCACGAATGCGAAATAGCCCAGGCAGAGGCCAGTAATGGTCATTCTCCTGTAAAATATTGGTTGCATGCCAATATGCTTACCTTAAATGGTAAAAAAATGGCAAAATCTACCGGGAATAATATTCTCCCGAATGAGATCTTTACCGGCAATAATAGCATACTTAGCAAAGCATTTTCTCCTTCTGTCGTGCGCTTTTTTATGATGCAGGCACATTATACCAGTATTCTCGATTTAAGCAATGAAGCCCTGCTTGCCTCAGAAAAAGGGTATCAAAGGCTTATGGAAGCAATTACGGGTCTGGACGGTTTAAATACCGGTGCTAATTCAGATTTTGATATTAAGGAATGGAGGCAAAAGTGTTATGATGCAATGAATGACGATTTTAATACCCCCATTCTAATTGCAAACCTTTTTGAAGGAGTTAAACATATCAACCTTATAAAAGAAGGAAAAGAACAGCTTTCTGAAGAGGATAAAAAAATTCTCATTGAGACCATGAATAGTTTTGTATTTGACGTACTTGGCCTGGAGAACAAAAATGATAGTGGAAAGGATTCAGAAAAGTTATCGGGTGTGGTAGAATTACTCATTGAATTGCGCAATGAAGCCCGTGCCAATAAAGATTTTGGTACATCTGATAAGATAAGGGACCAGCTAGCAGCCCTAGGTGTTCAGCTAAAAGACAGCAAAGAGGGCACAACTTTTAGTGTCTCCTCATAAATTGCAGTATCCCAGGGATAAATCCTTACGAGCTGTTTTTTATGAAATTCCTATTACTAATGGCACTAGAAACTAGTCTTTAAAAATATTCCTCAAGGTGAAAAAAATTCTAATCGCGCCCTTTATTTTTCTTGTAAGGTTCTACCAGTTGGTAATTTCACCTTTAACCCCTGCTACATGCCGATATACCCCAACTTGCTCTCAATATACGCTTGAGGCCCTAAAAAAACACGGCCTTTTTAAAGGAGGTTGGTTGGCCATAAAACGTATTTTCAGTTGTAATCCCTGGGGTGGACAAGGTTATGATCCCGTACCCTGACCTTTTAAACTCAGATATAATTAGGCTATTGTTTATTTCTTATATCAACATAAAAAGGCCAAAAAGGTCCTTGAAAGTTAAGCTGCTTTTTGCCTTTGGCCTCTGTTCAATTTTCTTATCTTAGCCGCTTAATAGCTTCACTATGTATTTTTTAGGTTTTATTTGGAATCCGGATGATACCCTTTTCAAAATTGGTGTTTTACAAATTAAATACTACAATCTTTCTTGGATAGTAGCCTTTGCTCTGGGTTGGTATATTATGAAAAAGATTTTTTTAAACGAAAAAAAATCTATCGAACAACTAGATTCCCTTTTTATTTACACGGTACTTTCAACAATGCTTGGTGCACGCCTGGGACATGTCTTTTTTTATGACTGGCCCTATTATAAAAACCATCTTGTGGAGATTCTGCTTCCTATAAAAGAGCGTGTTGGAAGTACATTATTCGGCATTATAAATGGTTATGAGTTTACCGGTTTTACCGGTCTGGCCAGCCATGGTGCAGCTATCGGTATTATTATCGGTATGTATCTTTTGAGCAGAAAATACAAAGACCTTAAAATGTTATGGGTTTTAGACCGGGTGGTGATTACTGTTGCCATAGGGGCATTTTTCGTAAGATTAGGTAATTTCTTTAACTCTGAAATAAATGGTAAAATAACAGATGAAAATTTTGCCTTTGCGACTAAATTTGTGCGCGATTCAGATGATATGCCAGCAGCATCCGCATTACAGATTACCAAAGAAGAGACTGTTAATGCGGCCTATGCTGCCCTGGAAAATAATCCAAAATTTGCGGAATATTTTAGCGCAATCCCTTTTAGACATCCCGCACAATTGTATGAAGGTGTCGCTTATATATTTGTTTTTCTGATCCTGTATTACTTCTACTGGAAGACTGATAAAAAAAATCAGGCCGGATTTTTATTTGGTTTATTCCTGGTACTGCTTTGGACCATTCGGTTCTTTGTAGAATTTGTAAAGAAAAGTCAGGGTGGATTTGAAGAATCATTAGGATTATTATCAACCGGCCAATGGTTAAGTATTCCTTTTATTCTTGTTGGGTTGTATTTTATGTTCAGAAGAAAAAGTATTACGGCCTGATGAACTTCCAGTTGGTATATGGTAAGATGAAAATGCTAAAATTGATTGGTATTTGGTTGGTTATTGCCCTTTTAACCCTTAGTGGCTGCAAGGAGGACGAGAAAAAAGCAGTCAAAACAGAGCCCATAACATTTACAAAAGAGGGAGAACTTACCATCTTCAGACAACAATCAGACTCTGTTATTGTAAAATACAATATAGAAATCGCGGAATCTGATTATGAGACCCAGACAGGCCTTATGTACAGGGAGTCTATGGAATTAAATCAGGGGATGTTGTTTATCTTTCCGGATGTGGTCTTCCATTCTTTTTATATGAAAAATACCAAAATACCGCTCGATCTTATTTTTATAGATGAGGAATTGAAGATTGCAAGCTATAAGGAAAATGCCCAACCTATGGATGAGACCGGCCTGTCGTCTGAAGTCCCGGTTCAATATGTCCTGGAACTTAATGCCGGTCAACGCAAACAATATGCTTTGGAAGTTGGCGATCGCATAGAGTATATTAGAATGCAAAAAGTTACTAAATGAACTTACTTCTGGAAGGGGAGAAAAGTAAACGGCTTATTTTCCGCAAAGTATCAAAATCAGATTTTAATGCCTGGTTACCATTTCACCAGGAACCCTTAAGTTCACAATATTTTGCAGGAGAAATTTTGGAGCCGGAAGAGGCATGCCAAAATTGGTTTACCAAAGTTTTCACCCGCTATGAAAATAATTTAGGTGGACTTAATGCATTAATAAGTAAAGATAGTGGTCAACTAATAGGGATGTGCGGCCTACTGATTCAAACCGTTGATGAAATTCAGGAATTAGAAATTGGGTATTCTATTTTACCCGAGTATTGGAGAAAAGGATACGCTACAGAGGCGGCAAAAAAGTGTAAGTCATACGCCTTTGACCGTAAATTGGCAGAGTCCATAATTTCTATCATACACATAGACAATATTGGGTCGCAAAAAGTTGCTCTTAACAATGGAATGCACTTAGATAAAACTACCACATATAAGGGCATCCCCGTTCATATTTTCAGAGTATTCCCCAAGGATTCCTAATTTTTGACCTAAACCATCCAATTTTTATTTTATTCGATCATTACTAAATAGATCCTCCAAAGTATTAATTGATATTGGTTTGAAAAAAACTGTTCACATTACCTACCTCACTACTATGGCTATAATAGTTTTAGTAGTTACCTTATATTTATTTTATACGGGTTATACCTACTATGGCACTCCATTGGAAGAGCGGTTTTATCACCCCAGACATAATTGGTTTAAACCAAGTGGCATATATGGCCAGGGTTTCGGTGTCTGGCTATAGTAACATTAATAGTCAAAGGGAAAACAGGACCCCCGTAATGACACGGCTCGCCCTTAATGCCTCGCATATAAACAATTCTAAATTCTCCTTTAACGCCTATTTAAATTACAGGTATTTTTTTGAACAGGCAGATAGTACCTCACTTCCGCAGAATAGTTTTTTTAGGGTATATAATTTGTCTGTGCGTTATGATGCTTTACCTTCTCTTTCTGTGATCGCAGGAAGAAATATAAACCCGAAAATCTCGTCCCTGGGAGCGATTGACGGGCTACAGCTTGAAAAATACTTTGGTAAATTTTATATTGGTGCAATAGGTGGTTTTCGTCCGGATACATTTGATTATGGATTTAATTCAGATTTACTGCAATACGGAGGTTATGCCGGCGTAATGTCAGATGCCAAAAAGTTTTATTCCCAGACAACGCTGGGATTTGTGGAACAACAAAATGCAGGTGAAACAGATCGCCGATTTGCCTATTTTCAGCACAACAGCACTATTTTTAAAAATCTTAATCTGTTCTCTTCATTGGAACTGGATTTATACAGCAAAGTAAACGGAGTGACTGCTAATGATATCAGGCTTACCAATTTATATATCTCTGCACGCTATAGAATAAGCAGAAAGGTTAATCTGATGCTTTCTTATGATTCCCGAAAACGTATTCTCTACTACCAAACTTTTCAATCAGAAATTGATCGACTCCTCGATGATGATCTGGCCCGTCAAGGGTTAAGAGCAAGACTAAATATTAGGCCTTTTAAGTATATCTCGGCCGGTTTCAGTTATGCCAGACGGTTCCGAAGCGATGAACAGAACAAATCAGACAACCTATACGGATATTTGACCTGGACGCGTATCCCAAGCATTGAAGGCAGATTATCACTATCTTATAACAGAAATGAATCTAATTATCTGTTAAGCAATATTGGCTCCATAAGATATTCAAGGGATCTTGTTAAAAACAAGTTATTTGCCGACTTTTATTATAGATTTGTAGATTATAACTATTACAGTATGATAGACACATTCCTTCAACACTATATAGGCACAAATCTATCCTATAACATCAGCAGGAATTTGTTATTCAGTGTCTCAGGTGAGATGGCCATTTCTGAAATTGATAATAATTATAGAATATACGCAAGAATAGTCCAACGATTTAATAGCACACAAAAAAACAGGCGATGAACCAAAAATTTAACTCTTACTTTTTAATCATAACCTTATTAGCATGCACTATGGCCTGCAATAATGGTCCAAAGGTAATTACACCATCCTCAGATAAAGGAAATACGGAGGGCAATGGTATTTTTACACCAGATCCCGCAACGCGCGTAATTCCAAATCCAACAGCCGAGGTTGGCAATGAGCTGCATAAAGTTTTGGTAGAAGAGGTACTCCCTACTGCCAGATATGTCTATCTCAGGGTTAAAGAGGGGGAAGAAGAATTTTGGATAGCTACCAGGAAAGCAGAAATAAAGAAAGGTGAAGTATATTTTTACAGAGGTGGTCTGCTAAAAACAAATTTTGAGAGTAAAGAATACAACCGAATTTTCGATGAGATTTATCTTATATCAAGTCTTGTTTCAGAAGACCATTCCCAACATGATACGGCTTCTGCTGCTTCTGGCAGTACCGCCAAAAAAGAAATAGTGGTTAAAGAAGATATCCCTACCCATACCGAAAAAACTGTGGTTCACAAGGGAACAATTAAAATTTCAGAGCTGGTAAGTGATCCTAAAAAGTATGAGGGTCATACTGTTCAGCTTAGTGGTAAATGTGTAAAAGTAAACCCCAATATCATGGATCGCAATTGGATTCATCTTCAGGATGGCAGTAAGGACGATTTTGATATGGTAATTACCTCAAATACCTTTGTTCCCGAGGGTGAAATGATTACAATCCGCGCTGTTGTTAGTCTCAATCGCGATTTCGGAGCAGGTTATAAATACGACCTGATCCTTGAAAATGGCACTCTGGTGCAGTAATTATCCGGGATTAAGAAATAACAGCATATTTCCTCTTTTTAAAATAGGCGAGCGTACTTATTATAATAATCGCTATAACTACCATATAAACCCAACTTGGTATTGGTACTGGATCTCCGGTAGCATAAGAATGCAAACCTGAGAGGTAATAGTTGACACCGTAATAGGTCATGATTACCGAGGCCAATCCAAAAATAGTGGCAACATTGTAAGCAAAAAGTCCGGTTAATTTAGGAATCAATCGCATATGTAGAATAAACGCATAAACAAGTATGGTAACAAGAGCCCAGGTTTCTTTTGCATCCCAGCCCCAATAACGCCCCCAGGATTCGTTGGCCCATATACCACCCAAATAGGTGCCAACACTTACCATAAACAAGCCTCCTATTAAGGTCAATTCACTGATATAGGACATTTCCTGAACAATTCGTTTTATCCTGGTTTTGTTAGATTCCCTGAGGAAAATCATAAGTATCAGATTAATGAGGCCAATAATTGCTCCTAACATTAAAAAGCCATAACTGCCCGCTACCAGAGAGACATGGATGGTAAGCCAGTACGATTTTAATACAGGCACCAAAGGGGTAATCTCCGGGTCAAGGAAACTCAATGTTGAAACAAATAAAATAGTTGCCGCCAAAACCATGGTTGCCGCAAGGCCACCAAATGATTTTCTTGTAAATAATATACCAGCCAAAGTTGAGGTCCACGCAATATAGATCATAGATTCATATCCGTTACTCCAGGGCGCCCTGCCGGAAACATACCAACGCAAACCAAGTCCTATGGTGTGCAATACAAAACCGAAAACTATTAATGAAAATAACACCAGATATACTTTTTTCAGAGTTGCGTTGGGTTTGAAAACCGAGTAAAATAAAAAGAACAATAAAGCTATACCAAGGAAAATGTAAAATATTGCCAAGCGGGTAAAGACATTTAGCTGATTTAATAATATTTCAGCATTGATCTTTGATTCTGAAGGCATTATGGAACCACCGTTTTTAATTTGGTATGTTTTTATTTCTTCCACGAGCTGATCGGCTTGCAGGTAATTCCCTGAATTGATAGCCTCCTTCAGGGTATTTGTATAGCTGTTAAAAAAATTTTCTGCTATTTCTGAGTGGTTATGACCATCGCTCTCTTCGTGGGCATGCCCACTATATGCAACCCAGGTATTATTAGGATCATTAGGGGTAGGAATTATTTTTAATAATGTACCCGAGAAGATCATGCTCAAAATATTCACTCTCTCGTCAATTTTTATCAATTCCTTTTCAAAGACACCTCTGTCAATAGGTTCAAGGCCATATACTCTTCTTACTTCTTCCTGTAGTTTATAATTGCCATTAGTCAAGAAAAAATCAGCATAGGAAGCATAGTCTCCCGGAACCCCCAGTTTTTCATGAATGTCCTTATGCTTTCCTAATTTAATAATGCCTGCGTCATACCATTCCTGCTTATTAACAAACATGCTCAGTAATATCTGGTCTGCCGTTAATCCAAATAAACTTTCCTTACGGGCCAATTTTCGCATCAATTCCCTTGAAAGGGTATGCACTGGTTTCATACGTCCCTTAAAATCCTGTACTACCAGCTTACTGAATTTATCCGCATGATCCATATTAACAGTATATTCAGTATGCGTGTTAATTGGGGTTGACTGAGCCGTCAGCGAATAGCTTGATAAAAGGAAAAAGAGAATAACTGCCGCTCCTTTTGAACGCAATTTTTTAATTTTTTGGGTAAGTTGGTGAAATCTTGTTTTTTTACTGAACAAGGTTAGCAGCATACCTAAAGTGAGCAGGCCATATCCAATATAGGATATTAAGGTGCCCCAAAAATCACTATTAACACTTAAATAAGTACCTCTCTCGTCCCTGTCAAACGAGGACTGAAAAAACCGATACCCCTTATAATTGAGGATATTATTCATAAATATGCGATAGTCCATAATTATATTTTCCTGTTCGTCTACAAGAGTAACTTCACTTGCATAAGAAGAAGCGCTATTCGTACCGGGATATTTGTCAAGAATAAATTTGTTTAATTTTATATTAAACGGGACTTTCATTTCTTTTGCACCATAAGAAATGGATGCATTCAGATTATTAAAAGTCAGTAGTTCAGGCCGTCCCTCATTTCCCTTACTACTATACACATAGGTTTCCTTTGATTCTCCGTTAACTGCGACTTCCATTAAAAGTGCGGTTAGGCTTTCATTCTTTACTTTAGGGTCTGCAGATTCAATTTGTACCGACCCTTTTTTATTGTAATCGGAAAAAACCACACTATTGACCCCATCTGTATACAAAGCACTTAATTTTAGGGGAGAATCCGTATCCGATGGATAAATAGTGTCCTTTTTCTGGGTAGCCATTACAGTCTGTGTAAGTACTTTGCTGCTTGTAAACACGAGAGATTCATTTCGAACCGCAATATTAAATGCATCGGGAAATGGGGTGTCTTTAAAATTATAAATCACATTACCAATGCGTTTGGTTTCGCCCAGACTTATATAATACTCTTCCCTCCCGTTAAGACCTCCAATTACAAGTTGCAAAGTTGGAATGCCATCAATAGACTCTGATAAACTCTTTTTCGGATTAGGTATAAACTCCTTAACTCTTATATTGATTAAATCTGAGCCAATGAGATAGGATTCTTCCCATCTATTATTGCCAAGTGAAGCAAACAAAACAGGTTCATCAAATTCATAAGTCTGATCATCCTTAGTTACCTTAAACTTGAGAAAGGTATTGGAAGAGATAAAACTATCAGCGCTATCGTTCTCCCGGATGTGCATAATACCTTCAAAACCAATATATCTTGTAATACCCGCACCAATAATAATGATGATAATAGCCGTATGAAATAATACCAATGGCCATTTCTTTTGTTGTACCATCCGGAATTTAATGATATTCACTATTATGGTAATACTAAAAAGAATGAGTAAGAGTTCAAACCACCAGGCCTTATATACCACTTTTTGTGCCGCAGAGGTGCCATAATCATTTTCAATAAAGGTGGCTACACCAATTGCACCTGCAAATAGCAGTAAATACAGTCCGGCGGCTCTGGTGTTAAATAATGGCAATAGAATTCTGGATGCTCTCGATAGAAAATTTTTCATTTATATAGTTTGGGCTACTTTTCAAAGTTAGTAGTTTTCAATTAACTTCAAACGAAGGAGGTTTTTATTCAGTATACGAAAAGGGTTAAAATTAAATTAGTCTAAAATCTTAAGTTGGTAAATCACATTGTTGAAGTGTTATCCCAAATTTAATTTTCAGCTGCAGTTGAGCCTTGTTCCATAGGGTCGCAACAAAACCATTCCTGAATTTTCGGTCTTTAAAAGTCACTGATGCAAACTACTTCTTATTTGGACATGTACTTAATCCGAAAGGAGCATAAAGAGGACAAAAACTAACAAAACTAGTAAGGATAAATACGCCTGCCAGTACTAATAAAACTATACCCCATATACCTGTTACAGTATTAGTAAAATAGAGTGCGATGAAAATAGCCGCTACAATAAACCGTATAAAACGATCAGTTGAACCCATATTCTTTTTCATATTATTTAATTTTAGTTAAATATAAAATCTAGGAAGAAAACTAGCCCCGTTATTAAGCCCAAACAAATTGTACAAGCTTGTATTAGCTTTATTGCCTTTTTACTCATAGTGCATTATAAACAACATAGGGGATCCTAAATATATAAAATATAAAGTTAAAATTCTTTAACCTATTTATTTTAATTAATAAATATAAAGTCATTAAACATTAAATGGCTATCTGCTATATTTGTTTAAAACCAGTATCCAGGATATTATGACCCAAAAACAACACTGGGCTGTCTTTATAGATAATCAATCCAATAAGCAAGGCTTAATTCAGCAGTTGTTGGCAGAAGCTAAACCACCACAGGGCTTAGAGGCCTTAAAAGGTTTGAGAGGGGCATTATTCTCTAAACTGGCCCTGGACGATTTTATTGAAGAAGAAGTAAGACACGACCAAAAGTTCCTTACACCTGCGACTTCACAAAGCCTTCAATCTATGAGCAGTGGGGAACGCAAAAAAGCGCTTTTAAATTATATTTTAGAAACAAAGCCAAACTTTCTGATTCTGGACAATCCGTTTGATAATCTGGATCAGGATTCACAACAACAGATCAAAGGAGTTTTGACAAACATATCAAGCCACACAGTCATTATTCAACTTATCAGCAGGTCGGCTGACCTGCTTCCTTTTGTTACAAATTATTCACGTTTGGACTTAAATGACTTTTTGGTTATCAGTGACCTATCATTAATAGAAAACAAAATAAATAAGGTTTTTTATAGAGATGTTCCTCAAGCGTTGAATCGCTTTAATTATTCACATGAGCATTTAATTAGATTTAAAAATGTTTCTGTACACTATGAAGAGAAACCAATTCTCAAAAATATTAACTGGCTGATCCGCAAAGGAGAATTTTGGGAGTTGTCTGGTAAAAATGGAAGTGGCAAAACAACACTCCTTTCCATGGTTACAGGTGATAACCCCAAGGCTTACGGGCAGGATATATTTCTGTTTGGCACCCGGAAAGGGAGCGGGGAAAGCGTTTGGGATATCAAAAAAAATATAGGCTACTTTACCCCTGCAATGGTAGACCGGTTCAGGGGCTATCACAGCCTTGAAAATATGCTTATTTCAGGACTTTTAGATTCTATTGGCTTGTATATCAAGCCCAGTCAGGCTCAACTGAGGGTAGCCAGGGAATGGCTGGCTTTAGTAAATATGGAAGACAAAAAAGATTGTTATTTTCACGACCTAAGTCTTGGCCAGCAACGACTTATTATGTGCATTAGGGCGATGATTAAACATCCTCTTCTTTTAATATTGGATGAACCAACTGCCGGTTTAGACGATGCCAGCGCTGCTCTTGTAGTTGCCCTCGTAAATAAAATGGCGGATGAAAGCCAGACAACAATAGTTTTTGTCTCGCACAGGAAGGAACCGGAATTGAAATCACATTTTGTATATCAATTAGAATTGACCCCCGAAGGCTCTATTGGTAAAGTGATGGATAAATAAAATGAAGTACCCGAGTTAAAATTTAGCAATACAGTCGTTTTTTATATGTATCAACTCAACAGGAAAAAGTAAAATTAAAATATGAATTATTGCATGGTTAAATCGAAAGTTACCCTTTTCATTATTTTTCTATCCGTATCATTAAATGCTCAATTTCTTAAAGGGGAGTTAAGCGAAGGAACTCCAATTTCTGCAGAAATATTAGCGAAAGAAACACATCAATATAAGGTGGTGATGGCTAGGGATCAGTTTGCCTTTTTTAAGCTGATGCAACAGGGTGTTGATCTCAAAATAACTACTTATGATGTAAGTGGTAATAAAATTAAGGACTTTGATAGTCCCAATGGTAAAAATGGATATGAATACATAACATTAACTTCCACCACCGATGGTGAATATGTTGTGGAAGTTTATCCGCTGGATGAGAATCAACCTATGGGAAAATATCAAATATCCCTTGAAAAAATAAAGCCCCGGGCGGTTACTTTAAATGGGCAGGTTGATGAATTGTTTACAGTCTGGGACAACAAGGAAACGCCGGGAGCAGCGGTTGCCATAGTCCAAAACGGTGCAATTGTTTATAAAAAAGGGTACGGGATATCAAATTTGGAATATGATATACCAATAGTTCCTTCAACCATATTTCATATTGCCTCTGTTTCCAAACAGTTTACAGTTTTCTCCATATTATTGTTAGAAAGTGAAGGAAAATTAACACTCGATGACGATATAAGAAAGTATATCCCGGAAGTACCTGATTTCGGTAAAACCATCACTCTGAGGCATTTAGCCAGTCACACCAGCGGTTTAAGGGATCAATGGAATTTATTAGCCATGGCAGGTTGGCGACTTGACGATGTTATAACAAAGGAGCATGTACTTAAACTAATAAGTAAACAACAGGAACTTAATTTTGATCCGGGAGAGGAGTATATGTATTGCAATACCGGTTTTACCCTTTTAGCTGAAGTGGTTGCGCGGGTGTCTGGAGTTTCCTTTGCAACATTTACAAAGGAGCGCATTTTTAAACCTTTAAAAATGAATAATACATTGTTCTACGATGATCATGAAAAAATTGTAAAAAACAGGGCGTATTCCTATCATTCAGACAGCAGCGGCTATAAAAAAAGTGTATTGAGTTATGCTAACGTTGGAGCAACTAGTCTTTTCACCACCGTTGAAGATCTAAGTCTGTGGGCATTAAACTTTTCATCTCCAAAAATAGGAAGTCCTGAATTGATTATGAAAATGAATACTCCTGCCGTTCTGAATAACGGCAAGACATTTGGGGGAGCACTCGGGCAATTTGTCGGAGAGTATAAAGGATTGAATGAGATTCAACATGGAGGAGCAGATGCAGGATACCGGTCATACCTAACCCGCTTTCCTGATCAGAATTTTTCAGTGGTAGTCTTTAGTAATGATGCCTCTTTTGGATCAGGTTCAATGGCACATAAAATAACGGATATTTATCTAAGAGAACTTATAAAAACAAAGCCTAAGAATGATATAGCCGCCTCAGGTGCAGGTGATGATAAAATTACCATAGATCAAAAGACTATAAAATCCTATATGGGTGACTATGAATTGCAACCAGGATTTAACATAAGTATAACTGAAGATCGTGGTCAATTATTAGCACAGGCAACCGGGCAAGAAATGGTAACCTTAATCCCAGTATCACAAACTAAATTTAAAATTGCAGAAGTGGAAGCTGAAATTACGTTTATTCCCGCTGAGGATGAAAAAGTTGAGAGTTTTAAGCTGGAACAGGGAGGCCAGATCATGAATGCGTCAAGAATCATTGAATTTGATAAATCGTCTGTTGATTTATCAAAATACACAGGGAAATTTTACAGTGAAGAACTATCCACAGCATACGAATTCATGATAGAAGGAGATAAATTAATAGCCAGACATAGCAGGCATGGCGACATTACATTGGATCCTATTAAAAAAGATATGTTTTCCGGAAGTGAATGGTTTTTTAACAAGATTGAATTTATTAAGGAGGCAGATGATAAAATAAGCGGCTGTAAAGTATCATCAGGTAGGGTTAGGAATCTGCTATTTCTTAAGGAAAAGTGAAAAAACAATGGCTAGATGGAAAATTATTGTCTTATATACTTAATTTGAAGGATATTAACTTACCTTTGCGGCTAATTTAATATATAATCATGAGTAACGGTACAGTAAAATTTTTCAACAACGCCAAAGGTTTTGGATTTATCACTCCGGATGAAGGAGACAAAGACGTATTTGTCCATGCTAGTGGATTAACCGAAGAGATTTCAGAGGGAGATAAAGTTAGCTACGATCTAGAAGAAAGCCCTAAAGGTTTAAACGCAATAAATGTTGAGGTAGTTTAATCCTTAATATTTAGCGATTTTTTAAAAAGCCCGTCTTAAATGACGGGCTTTTTTTTGGCATATAAGTCAAAAAAAAACCGCAAAACTTCTTAATGAGTTTTGCGGCTATTAATACTTTTTAATAAAACTTAATCCTTTTTCCCGCCTGATATTTTACTGCGAAGCGTATCAAACATTACTGGTGTTGCTATAAACAGCGAAGAATACGTACCTACTATTACTCCAATGATCATAGCGAACATAAATCCTCTTAAGGACTCTCCGCCAAAAACAAAAATGGACAATAATACTACAAGAGTGGTAAGTGACGTATTTAAGGTTCGGCTTAATGTACTATTTAAGGCGTTGTTGATATTATCCCCGCCTTTCCAGCCATGTTCGCTTACCATTTCCCTAATACGGTCGAAAACCACCACGGTATCATTCAGGGAATAACCGATTACGGTCAAAATGGCCGCTATAAATGCCTGGTCTACTTCCATGCTAAAAGGCATTACTTTACTGGTCAAAGAGAAGATCCCCAAAACTATCAATACATCATGGAATACCGCTACAACAGCACCCAGGGAATACTGCCATTTACGGAAGCGAAGCAAAATATATAGAAAGACTATTGCCAAAGACCCGAAAATAGCCCAAAGAGCATTTTTCTTGATATCATCTGCGATGGTTGGGCCAACCTTTCGGTACTTAAGTACGCCAATATCACCATTAGTTCCACCCGGGATAAAATCCTCATATGTAGCTCCATCAAGTAAATATTTTTGCAGAGATGTATATAAAATTCCTAATATTTCATCATCTACTTCAGTGCCCTGAACATCTACCTTATACTTGGTTGTAACCATGATCTGGTTTGCGTCGCCAAAAGTCTTGGCGCTGGCACTTCCCAGGGCATCAGATAACTCATTGGTTATTTCTGAAGGACTAACCGGGTTTACAAAACGAATCTGGTAATTTCGCCCTCCCACAAAGTCGACACCTTCGTCCAGGCCTTGAGTAAATAAAGAGAATAATCCTACAGCAACTAAAATAAATGAAAGAACATAGGATATTTTTCGCTTACTTAGGAAATTGATGTTTAAATTCTTAAACAGGTTTTTAGTGATTGCAGTAGAAAAGTCCAGAGTTCTTCCTTTTCCTGATAAATACCAATCCACTAATAATCTTGTAACAAAAATTGCCGTAAACAATGAAGTTAGAATACCAATAATTAAGGTGGTGGCAAAACCCTTAATAGGACCACTACCAAAAATCAATAATATAATTGCCGTAAGTCCTGTTGTTATGTTTGCATCCAGAATGGACGATAATGCATTTGAAAAACCATCTGAGATGGCCTGCCCTTTACCTTTCCCTTTCGCCAATTCTTCCTTAATCCGTTCAAATATTAAAACATTGGCATCAACAGACATTCCTATGGTCAATACAATACCAGCAATACCCGGTAATGTAAGCACTGCGCCCAAACTGGCTAATACGCCAAAAATGAGAACAATGTTGAAACTTAAGGCGACATCGGCAAAAATACCTGCTTTACCATAATAGAAGACCATCCATAATAAAACAAAAACCATGGCAATTAGAAAGGACATAAAGCCGCTGTCTATAGCTTCCTGCCCTAAAGAAGGTCCAACCACAAAAGAATCAATAATCTCTGCAGAAGCTGGCAATTTACCCGCCCTTAGCACGTTGGCAATATCTTTGGTTTCATTTACTGTAAAAGTTCCTGTAATTTCGGAGCTTCCCCCGGATATTCCACCTACCTGAGAAACCCCTGGTGCGGTATATACTTTATTATCAAGGACAATTGCTATTCCTGTATTATTAAGGTTTGCTTCACTTGTTAGTTTTTCCCAGAGCTTAGCACCTTTTACGTTCATATCCATACCCACTGCCGGCCTGTTAAACTGGTCGAATTGGTCTCTGGCATCACTTACTACATCACCACTAATTCTGGGGGTGTTGTCACGGTTAGATTTCAAGGCATATAAAGACGCTACTTCGGAATCCTTTGTTGGCCGTTCCCATAGAAACTTAGTGAATTGTACATCAGCAGGCAAAAGACGTCTCACCTCGGGCATCCGAAGGTATGAGCCTATTTCGGCTGTATCCTTAATGGCAGCTATCCCAACAGCAAAACCGGGACCACTTAACTGTAATTTTTCAAATAACGGATTTCTCTCAGTAGCTACATCCAAAGAATCCTGAGTTACATCAGAGAGCAAGGAATCAATCTCAGATTCTTCCTTAACCACAGCATCCTCCTCGGTGTCCTCTACCAAGGTTTTCAGACGGTCATTGGCCTGAATAAAGAAATTTATAAGGCTTTGATTTCCGGGTTCATAGGTTTCCCAAAACTCCAATTGCGCAGTACTTGACAGTAAGTCCTGTGCTCTTGCAATGTCTCGTGCTCCGGGTAATTCAACTAAAATTCTTCCGGATTTACCTTCACGCTGAATGTTGGGCTGTGTAACCCCAAAACCATCAATTCGTTCGCGTAAAACTTCAAATGCCGACACAACAGATTCATCAATTTTTCGACGGATTATAGGCTTAACCTCATCATCAGTCATTTGAAAATTGATCTCATCACTCAGACCTTTATTTGCAAAAATATCCGGGGAAGCCAATTTAGCATCTCCTTTTATATTGTCAAATGCTTCAAAGAACAGATCAATATAAGTTTCGTCGCTATCTTTAGAAGCTGCATCAGCGTCGGCCAGTGCCTTATTAAAGATTGGGTTTTTGGTATTGTCCGCAAGGCCCTTTAAAATATCTTTTACCGATATCTGTAGTGTAACATTAATACCTCCCTTAAGATCCAGACCTTTATTTAGTTCCTTTTTCTTTGCATCGTCATAACTAGTATAACCCAAAATAGGATTTCCTCCAATGGAATCTAAATAAATAGCTTCAACAGCTTCCCTTTTAGCTACGTAATCCTCCTCAGAGGGTGAAACGGCAGATGTCGCAAACAATGCTGCATCTTTTTCTACCTTAGCGGTAATGAATGTATAGGAAAGTTGATAGATACTTACCAGTCCGAACAAGAAAGCAAATAGCTTTATAAGTCCTTTATTCTGCATGGTTTAATTGATTTTTTGATGGAATTTGTAAACAGCGTGCAAATATATCATTTCCCTTAAGAACTGACAATTTATTTATGTTATTTGTAGAAGGCATAGAACTGATAAGACCTTTGTCCTTAGAGCTTTTTTTTAACCAATCTTCTCAAAATACATTCTTAAAACAATCATATCCTTAAAAATACCGAAGCCCAGGTATAATATAAATACACTTTTTACAGCCCAAAATCATCCTAAAAAAAGAAGCATCACCTAGGTGATGCTTCCTATAAATCAAAAAATGGTCAATGCTACACGTCGAGCAAACCATTTGTATTTCTAACCCCTACAGCACTCTCCTGCATTTTAGTTTTTTCAGCATCACTCAGGGAAATCTCTACTATACTTTCAATACCGTTTTTGCCGAGTAATACAGGAACACCTATACAAATGTCATTTAAGCCATATTCCCCCTCAAGGAAAGTGGAACAAGGAAACATCTTTTTTTGATCACAGGCAATGGCCTGTACCAAAGCTGATACCGCAGCACCAGGTGCATACCATGCACTTGTACCAAGAAGTTTAGTAAGTGTTGCACCACCCACTTTAGTGTCTTCCACTACCTGCTGGAGGCGGTCCTCAGATAAAAATTCAGAAACCTTTATACTGTTTCGTGCCGCCTGACTGGCCAGGGGTACCATCCCGGTATCGCTATGTCCACCAATGACCATTCCATCAATATCTGAGATAGGAGCATCAAGAGCCTCTGCCAAACGATATTTAAACCTTGCACTATCTAATGCCCCGCCCATACCAATAATTTTATTTTTGGGAAGATTTGTGGTCTTATGTACCAGGTAGGTCATGGTATCCATTGGATTACTTACTACAATCAAAGTTACATTTGGTGAATGTTCTAAAAGATTTGAAGCAACGGTCTTTACAATCCCAGCATTGATGCCAATCAGTTCCTCACGAGTCATACCTGGTTTTCTGGGAATCCCGGATGTAATTACTGCAATATCGCTATCAGCGGTTCTCGAATAATCTCCTGTCGTACCTGTTATGGTGGTATCAAAACCGTTCAAAGAAGCCGTCTGCATAAGGTCCATCGCCTTTCCTTCGGCATAACCTTCTTTAATATCGAGTAAAACAACTTCCGAAGCAAAATTTTTAATGGCGATATACTCGGCACAACTAGCACCAACAGCACCCGCACCAACTACTGTAACTTTCATGATATACTATATTTTAAAGTGATTGATAAGACTGGCAAATTACAGAAATTTAACAGATTTAAGAACTCATTACCAACATATATTTTCCCTAGAAGTTTTAATTTACAGGTGTATTCTTTTATAAATATGTTAAAATAAAATGCAATTCAACGAAGAAACACAAATTCTTATGTATTACATCGATTTTTAACAATACCTATTTTAGTATTAGCGTTAGAAATACTATTAGATCCCAAATCTAAAACCTACTTAAATTGAAAAAGCTTTTCTCATTTCTGGCGATAATTGCTATTGTATTGGCCAGTAACTGTTCCAGAATCCCGGAAAATAATGATCCGGTCATCGGTATTTGGTACAGGGTAGACGTTATTAATTCCAGTGAAACTAATAAACAAACAATCCGACAAGAATGGATTTTCAATGACGTGTATTTAGGAAGGTACCAAAAATACAATGGGTCTCACCTGGACTTTAAAACCGATTTTAGTTGGATAGAGGATGATGGCGTTTATACTATTTCCTATCCCGGAACAGATATGATTAATGATATTGTTAGCATGAAGGAGTCTCCGGAAGGAATGTTACTGGAGGATGTAAAAGGTGCTATCCTTGCAAAACGAGAATAATTCCCCAATTTTTTTCCATATAGTTACTAAAAGCAGTCTTTTTAAAAGGCTGCTTTTTTATTTAAACTAAATACCTCTCAGGAATAGAATGGAAACTTATACCTAAAAAAAATCCCGAAGCTTTCACATCGGGATTTTTACTTTTAATTATTACGGGTTATACATCAATATTCGCATAAACAGCATTTTTCTCAATAAACTCCCTCCTTGGTGGAACTTCGTCTCCCATTAACATGGAGAATATTCTGTCAGCTTCAGTAGCGTTATCAATAGTAACCTGTCTTAAGGTCCTGAACGACGGATTCATAGTGGTATCCCAAAGCTGCTCCGCATTCATTTCACCCAAACCTTTATAGCGCTGTATTGGGGCGCTACCTCCAAAACTTTCAACAATTTCATCTCGTTCCTTATCATTCCAGGCATAACGTTTTTTACTGCCCTTTTTAACGAGATAAAGAGGTGGAGTTGCAATATAAACATGACCACCTTCTATTAATTCCCGCATATATCGAAAGAAAAAAGTTAGTATTAATGTTTCAATATGACTTCCATCTACATCCGCATCACACATGATCACTACTTTATGATATCGCAGTTTCTCAAGATTCAAGGCTTTACTATCTTCCTCAGTACCTATGGTTACGCCAAGCGCTGTATATATATTCTTTATTTCTTCATTTTCAAACACCTTATGTTGCATTGCTTTTTCAACATTCAAGATTTTACCACGAAGTGGCAATATTGCCTGAAAATTTCTATCGCGTCCCTGTTTCGCAGTTCCGCCTGCGGAATCTCCCTCTACCAGAAAAACTTCACATAAGGTTGGATCCTGCTCAGAACAGTCAGACAATTTCCCTGGTAAACCTCCAATACTCATTACCGTTTTTCGTTGTACCATTTCCCGTGCTTTTGTCGCAGCATGGCGTGCCTGAGCAGCAAGTATAACCTTTTGAACAATAATTTTCGCATCGTCCGGATGTTCCTCCAGATAATTAGTAAGCATCTCTGAAACCGACTGGCTCACAGCAGAAGAAACTTCTCTGTTCCCAAGTTTTGTCTTGGTTTGTCCTTCAAACTGAGGCTCTCCAACTTTTACCGAAATAATCGCTGTTAAGCCTTCTCTGAAATCATCTCCCGCAACCTCAAATTTCACTTTATCTAACATCCCTGAACTATCGGCATATTTCTTCAAAGTTGTGGTAAGCCCCCTTCTGAATCCCGAAAGATGTGTTCCGCCTTCGTGTGTATTGATGTTGTTTACATATGAGTGTAAGTTTTCAGTATAACTATTGTTATAGATCATAGCTACCTCAACAGGAATACCATTTTTTTCGCCCTCCATGGCTATAACATCCTTGATCAAGGGTTCCCTATTACTATCTAAAAAACGAACAAATTCTTTTAAACCCTGATCTGAATAAAAGGTGTCAGACACAAAATTACCTTCTTCGTCTTTTTGACGTCTATCCGTAATACTAATTGTAACTCC
This sequence comes from uncultured Eudoraea sp., assembly GCF_947490415.1. GTDB lineage: Bacteria > Bacteroidota > Bacteroidia > Flavobacteriales > Flavobacteriaceae > Eudoraea. Next base: position 248,188 of record NZ_CANLGX010000002.1, on the reverse strand, counting down.
CTTATTCAAATAAGAAAGTTCCCTCATGCGGTTGGACAGGGTTTCGTAACTATATTCTATAGTTTGGGTAAAAATTTCGGCATCCGGGTGAAAGGTTACAATAGTGCCCGTTTCGTTTGATTCTCCAACACTTTTAACGGGATATAGTGATTTTCCTCTTTCGTATTCTTGTTCCCATACTTTGCCATCTCTGTGAACAGATGCCTTTAAATGATCTGAAAGAGCATTTACAACGGAAACGCCTACCCCGTGCAAACCACCTGAAACCTTATAAGAATCTTTGTCAAATTTTCCTCCAGCTCCAATTTTGGTCATTACTACTTCAAGGGCAGATATCCCTTCTTTCTTATGGAGATCCACCGGTATTCCCCTGCCATTATCTTTTGTGGTAATTGAATTATCCTCATTAATGACAACTTCAATAGCATCGCAATGGCCTCCCATTGCTTCATCAATTGAATTATCTACTACTTCATAAACCAAATGATGTAACCCTCTGACTCCTATATCTCCAATATACATAGACGGCCTCATACGCACATGCTCAATACCCTCTAATGCCTGAATACTGTCAGCGGAATATTCTTTGTTTTTAGCTTCTTCGCTCATAGAACAATTTAAGTGTTTTATTTAATTTTTAGCAATCTTACAAATATAGGCAATCCCCTATAGAATGTAGTGTTTGTGCATATACCAAGCCCTTAAGTTATCAACAATTTAACAACAATTTGTGATGTACTTAACCATTGAAAGGGTTTTGCAAATTATCATGACATTTATTAGGTTTTTTAGATCCTTTACTATGTATTTTTGTGCCATCTAAAATAAATTCAGATAAACATGGCAGATTCCAGGGGAGTTTCATTAAATCTAATGTCTCATATTCAGAAAGTAGTTGATGTACAAAGCAGGGTTATCTACTTTCTGTTGAGTATTATTTTTTCTTTCGCCATTACTTACGCTCTTTATGAACCTGCCATGGATCAGGCCCAGATCTATGTGCTTTTTCTTTTGTTCCTGTCGATTGGTCTTTGGGTTACAGAAGCCATACCTCCATTTGCAGTAGGCCTATTGGTATTCGGATTTTTAATTTTTGCGATGAATAGTTATTATTCGCAAATAGACCCCGAGAATGTAAGGTCTCATTACGTAGAGTACATAAATTCATGGTCCAGTAGTGTCATCTGGCTTATGCTCGGAGGTTTTTTTATGGCCGAAGCTATGAGTAAAACTAAATTGGATCGCGAAGTTTTTAAAATTTCTATTTCCAGGTTTGGCACTTCTCCCAAGTATGTTTTGTTAGGCATAATGCTTACTACGGCACTTTTCTCTATGATCATGTCCAATACAGCTACAACTGCCATGATGATCGCATCTGTATTACCTTTTATTAATACCCTTGATAAGGACTCTCCTTTCTCCAAAGCTATTCTGATCGGGATTGCCGGCTCAGCATCTATTGGGGGAATGGGAACACTAATTGGTTCACCCCCCAATGCCATTGCCGTAGAAGCATTAAATAACAACGGGATAGATATTGGCTTTTTGGAGTGGATGATGGTAGGCTTTCCCATTGCCTTGATATTAACCGTGATGTTCTGGTTTATCCTGTCCAAAAAATATCTTGCAAGAAAAAAGAGCATTAAAATAGAATTGGAAGAAGAAACCGTCGATTTAACCAGCTCCACCTACAAATTTGACCGAATCAAAAAACAGGTTGTTTTAGCTGTGCTGTTCATTACTTTACTATTATGGCTTACTGAAAAGCTGCATGGAATTCCTGCCTCAGTGGTATCCCTGCTCCCCATTATTCTTCTTACTATGTTTGGAATAATAAATGGTGATGATGTTCGTAAACTACCTTGGGATACTTTGATGCTTGTTGCAGGTGGACTTGCCTTGGGTCTTGCAATAAAAGAAACAGGGTTGGCCAGCTTTTATGTTGAAAAAATACAGCAGTACGATCTTAATTTTTATGTCATGGCTATTAGTTTTGCTTTTTTAACAGTAGTTATGTCTAATATTATGAGTAATACGGCAACAGCTACCATCTTAATTCCTATAAGTATAATTCTTACTTTTAATAACCCTGTGGTGTTACCCCTTGTAATTGGTTTAAGTGCGTCTGCGGCTTTGTTTTTACCAATTTCTACTCCGCCTAATGCTATAGCCTACAGCACGGGGAAATTAGAACAAAAGGATTTTAGATCTGGTGGTATTGCACTTGGTATTGTTGGACCATTATTTATTACCACAGTAGTGATTCTTATTTTTATGGTACTATATAAGGTCTACTAGTTGTTTTATTTAACAAAAGAAGCACCAATGTAGTGGTGCTTCTAAAGGACTAATTAAAAATTCAAGAGCTACTTCCTAAAAAGGAAGATGTACTAAACAGAATTACCGTACTCCTGAAATAACGGATTTATTTTTCATAAGCATCTTCATGAACATTGGCTACAGCACGTCCTGAAGGATCATTCATGTTTTTAAAAGCTTCATCCCATTCCAGTGCGATTTTAGTGCTACAGGCTACCGAAGGCTCCTGTGGTACAGACCATGCAGCCGCATCACTTGGGAAATGACCCTCAAATATAGACCTGTAATAAAATTCTTCCTTTGTGGTCGGAGTTTGAATGGGGTATCTGAATTTGGCATTAGCCAATTGTTCGTCAGAAACTTCCTTTTCTACAACTTCCTTCAAGGTATCTATCCAACTATACCCTACCCCATCTGAAAATTGTTCTTTTTGCCTCCAGGCCACACTTTCCGGCAATACAGATTCAAAGGCTTTACGCACCACCCATTTTTCCATTCGTTCCCCATTTATCATCTTGTCTTTTGGATTAATCCGCATAGCCACATCAATAAACTCTTTGTCCAGAAATGGAACTCTACCTTCAATTCCCCAGGCTGCTAAAGATTTATTGGCTCTTAAGCAATCATACATATGTAACTTGCTCAATTTCCTCACGGTCTCTTCGTGGAACTCCTTAGGACTGGGTGCCTTGTGAAAATATAGATAACCACCAAATAATTCATCAGCTCCTTCACCTGAAAGCACCATCTTAATACCCATGGACTTTATTACGCGAGCCATGAGATACATTGGTGTTGATGCCCTAATCGTCGTAATATCATAGGTTTCCAGGTTATAAATTACATCCTTAATAGCATCAAGGCCTTCCTGGATAGTAAACTTAATTTCATGATGGATAGTTCCTATATGGTCTGCGACTATTTGAGCGGCTGCAAGATCTGGTGATCCTTCTAATCCTACAGAAAATGAATGTAATTGCGGCCACCAGGCATCCTTGGTATCATCAGACTCTATTCGCTTCTGAGAATATTTTTTGGCTATAGCGGAGGTAACAGAAGAATCAAGACCTCCTGATAACAGAACACCATAGGGTACATCAGACATCAGTTGTCTGTGAACAGCAGCTTCCAGGGCATCTCTTATTTCGTCAATACTTGTTTGATTTTCTTTTACTGCTTCATAATCCATCCAATCCCTGTTATACCATCTTTTTAGTTCCCCGTCACTACTGTGCAAATAATGTCCCGGTGGAAAAAGTTCTATTTTGGTACACGTCCCTTCCAAAGCTTTAAGTTCAGAAGCAACGTAGAAGGTCCCATTTTTATCCCAGCCCATATATAATGGAATTATCCCCATATGGTCTCTGGCTACAAAATATTCATCCTTTTCAGAGTCATAAATGGCAAATCCAAAAATTCCATTCATATCATCTAAAAAGTCAGGCCCTTTTTTCTGATATAAGGCCAGAATTACTTCACAGTCAGATTGTGTGCTGAAGGTGTAAGATCCTTCAAATTGCTTTCTTAATTCTTTATGGTTGTATATTTCCCCATTGGCAGCTAAAATAAGTTTCTGATCTTCACTAAATAGGGGTTGTTTTCCTGATGCGGGATCCACAATTGCAAGACGTTCATGAGCCAATATAGCCTTCTCATTTGAATAAATCCCACTCCAATCCGGACCTCTGTGTCTTACTTTCTTAGACATTTCCAATAATTGAGGTCTCAGGGTTTCTGTACTTTCCTTTACATCAAACGCACATACTATTCCACACATTCTTTTTAATTTAATAAGTTATTAGGCAAAGATGCTTGATTCATTATTAAATTGAAACACAAACTACTATATTTATTACATATTGTTATTATATAATCAATAATTGATATAATTAGTAATCAAAAATTAAAAAATAGGAGTATTTAACAAACATTTTGTAAGCAGTTGAAATTTTAACGACTTTTTATAAGACCTTAAAAGGTTTACTAATTAGATTTGACATATATAAAAACAAGCACAATTATGAAAAAAGTATTGACACTAACAATCATGGCGTTAGCCATAGTTTTTACAAATGAAATTACAGCGCAGGAGTTTAGCGGGATGGATAAAAGCCCGGCAGATATTGCCACATATCCCTCCAGTTACAAAGTTTCCGATAAGTTGATAAAGGTTGTATACAGCAGGCCACAACTAAAAGGCAGATCACTTTCTGAACTTGCACCAGAAGGAAAAGTTTGGAGAACAGGGGCCAATGAAGCTGCCGAGATTACGCTTTATAAAGACATGATGTTCGGAGAAACTTCTGTAAAAGCAGGGACTTATTCTCTGTTCACTATACCAGAGGGCTCAGAATGGACCGTGATTTTAAATAGCAAATTAAATCAGTGGGGAGCTTATTCCTATGATGAGTCTGCTGATGTTGCACGTATTAAAGCTTCTTCAAGTACGGGAGATGAATCACTGGAAGCATTCTCAATTGCATTCAAAGAAGTTGATAGCGGAGTTCATATGATATTGGGATGGGGTACTACCAGAGTTGCAGTTCCTTTTAGTTTAAGTATGTATTAAAATTTTAATAGATTGAAAAGCCGAAGTACTATACTTCGGCTTTTTTTGTTTCATACTTAAGAAAAATTAATCTGTTTGGTTGCCAATCTGAAGTATCCCGTCTATTTATCCCTGCTCGGCCATAGTTTCAGGGATATCCTTTAAATGCACTTCCGCCAGCATCAACTATTTGAGTGGCATTAAACTTCGATTTCAAATCTTCTGAACTTCCTGACGCTACAATATTCCATCATGCACAGCAAAGGTGGTAGATCTAGAAAAAATATCATCAACTATATAGACATTTGCATTCAGCACCAATAGATCTGCTTTATCTTTTGGAACTTCACAAGCAGGGAACATAAGAGTTAATATGAATATAAGGTTCTGATGTAAACTTTTATATATTAAAGTTTGAGGAAAATATTTCCTTAAAGGCTTATTACCAGAAAGGAAAAGTAAATAGCAGGTTTTTAATTATTTTGCAAAACCTCAGATTCGACGAATCCCTACAAGCATAAAAGTACCGTCAGGGGTATTGCTTGTGCCTTCAAAAGAATCTTCATCCATGATAAGGGCAACTTCCACCATACTACCTTCTATATCCACAGAGAAAGTCAGTTTATTTTTATTAACTTTTACATTATCCCCAGGCAGCTTGCCCCCGGGCAACTCCAGCTCCACCGTGTATACCTTCTTTTTTTTGGAAATATGCATTACCCCGGAACTATATTCTAAAGGTACATCCTGAACTGAATAGTCCCAACTACCGGTCCATCGCTTCTTTTTAACAAGAATATCAGATCTCTCAACCCCATTAAAAGCATCGCACAATTCAAGCGAATATCCGTTAGAAAAAATCAGGAATAATAATATCAGGTTGAAATTTTTAAAAGTTATTTTCATTCGAAATGTTATTAAGTTTATGCCTAAATGTACAGTAATTTTTTAATGTAAAGATCAGTCTTTTTCCGAAATCACAAATGCTACGCGCCTATTCTTCTGCCTGCCTTCTTCCGTTTCATTACTGGCTATAGGTGCTATTCCACCATGCCCTTTCCAACTTATCCTATCCGCTGAGAGTCCCAGTTCCATTAAATATTCAGCAACAGCAGAACAACGTCTATCTGATAAATACTGGTTATAAGATGCAGTTCCAATATTATCTGTATGTCCGTCAACAGTTATCTGAAGCGACTTGTTTGCTTCCAGATAGTTGTATATCTTTTGAACATCTGTTTTGGCGGAATCCAATAGCTTAAATTCATCAAAATTGAATAGGACACTTTTAAAAATATGAATTTTATCGAGTTCGTAATTTTCGGTTATTGGATCTGTATCAGGAGTTGAATTTACAACAGGACTGTTAGACTGTGTCAGATTTAATGCAACCATATCCAGGTAATAATAAGCTCCCTGTTTGGCTCCTTTTTTTGTTTTAAATTTTCTCGTACCGGCATTATTCTTAAAATTGCCGATTATCATATAATTTTCTGTGCCTTTGGCCACGAATCTGGTGCTTACTACAACCCAATCTCTGGTGTCTCTATAAAAATTTGTATATCCAATCTCCATGAAATTATAGCTATTTCCCTCAATTTTGTACATATGCATTTTTGAGAGTTCCTTTTTTATATTCAAGGCTAGTTTATCCTTTGAAAACAACACCCCAAAATCCTTTACAGCGAAGTCCGAACGTTCGGCAAGACTAACATAGAAGGAGACTTGATAGGTTTTACCTATCTCCAGGGTTTGAGAAAGAGGTACCTGTATATATTCCCTGTAATCATTAGGCGCATAAAGATAAAGGCCTGCATAACCCTTGCCAAAATCTGAAGGTTGTGTCCCGTTAAAATTTTCAGGGGTCCCCATAATCGTACTACAACTATTAAAATAGTCGGTAGATCCTTTTGTCGGCGTACTCCAATGGGTGACATCGGTTTCAAAATTACCGAGACGTGCCGGGCATGCATCGTATTGCTCAAAACTTGGATTTTGAATCAGGTTTTGAGACAGGAGTATTGTATTACACCAAAAGAAGGTGAACAACAAGCTGTATGTATACTTTACAATCAAAATAATAAGGGGCTATTGCCTCAACCTAAAATAAGAATTAATCTTCAAGCATGAAGTTAATGCCGTTTAACAGTTTCTTTTACAGATGATTGAGCTAAATTTTAACTTTATTCTTTACAAAGTCATTTAAAAATCAAACTTGTAAGATACACCGGCTAATACCTGTAAACTCTGAACTCTAAAATTGGCCCAGCGCTGATATGCATTATTTGCAATATTATTTGCTTTCGCAAAAATGGAAAGTTGCTCGTTGAAATGGTATCCCACATGGGCATTTACATCAAAAAAACTATCTAAACTGATTATTGTGGAAGGGAAATCTGCAGGTGGAATATTTTCTACCACTTGCGCACTTAAATCCTGGCGCTCACCTACATAAAATAAATTAGCACCCAGGAACCATTTTTCTCCAATCTGGTAATCCAAAAGTAATGACCCCTTAACATCAGGAAGGTTCCATGCAGGATTATCGGTCTCCGTGTTGTAATCAAATAGTTCTACGTTTGCTCCAAGAGTGAAATCTCTGCTTATATCCACATTTAATTCGGCAAACAATCCAAGGGTTTTAATATCATCATAAAATACTTCGAATGAATTTCCGTAATAATATCCTTTCTCATCATCCCTAAAATCATTTTGAGGATTTAATTTATATAGGGGTTTTCTGTTTTCAGCTCTATAAAATGCTTTTACGTTATAGCTCAGACTAGAAATTAATTGACCTTTTATACCCAGGAATCCATCATACTGCCTGTCTGTGGGTAGTATAGTCAAAGTGGGTGACACAAACGGGTTTTCGCCAACAAAACTATAATAAGAATTTTGATCTAAGCCCCCTTCTACTCCTCCATAGGCAATTAACGTATCATCTAACAATCTGTATGAGGCCGATATTTCCGGATAAATATAAAAATTGCTGTCACTTTGTTCTGTATCCGTACCATATACTAGTGAGGCCCCCAAATTTAAGGTGTATTTATCTCCGGATAATACCAAATTTGGATTTGCACCAATTTGCATTTGCCCGTAATCTATACCCGTTGTATTGGTAGAGCTATTTATACTGGCATTTTTAAAACTCCCCCCTACATAATCAAAAGCAACTTTTAAGGTCAATAATTCTGACGAGACCGGAAACTGAAATTCGGGCTTCACTAAAAATCTATTCTCCCCGGAATCAACCGCATCCCAAAACCTTCGATACAATGCTTCACCCCCTGTAAAAACAGACTCCTCCATTTGTAACTGCGCACCAGCCTCAAGGCCAAAATAATTTTGACCTTCGTTAATTGTACTAATGGTGGCATCATCAAATATCCCTTCAGGAAGGCCATACCAATTGTATTTCTGATGTTGAAATCCAATATCGGCACGCCAATTCAAATCTCTTTCTTTTTGGTTATAAGAAGCATTCAATTTTGTATTGTAAAAATCGGTGTCAAGCAACACATCTTCCAGGTCCCCGCGTGAGGAATGATGGTTAAGTCCAAAATCTACTCTTTTGTTACCCCGGTCAATATCTCTGCTGGTATAAAAATCCGCAAGGGCATTACTAAAATTTCCAAGGCTGACAGAAGCATAGGAATTATACAGTTTTTCCGGTTTGGCTTTTTGCACAACAGATGCCTTCCCTTTGGTCGGAGTAAAGGTTGAAGCCACGGGTATTGAGAAAATACTGTACTCAATCTTCTTTTTTTGAAGTACAATAGAATCATTGAGATTTGGAATTGATTTTACCTTGAAAGCATCTGATACAGTTGGTGAATATGGCCTTACCACATTAACAGTTTCAGTTCCAATGTCTTTTTCGTCTTGTGCCGATAAAAGATGTACCAGACCTATTAAAGCGATTAATGTAATTTTTAGTTCCTTTTGCATATTGTGTTTTTGGACTATTTAATTTCCTTCGGGAACAATGGATGAATTTCGTTGTGCTTCTTTGGATTTTATAATAGCTAATTCCCCTTTTGCCTCAGTAACGATCTGCTCATAATCGCCAAAATTTGCAATTACGCTTTCGAGAATATATGTAGCCTGATATGCGTCATCCAGTTCATAATAATTCTTAGCCATTAGAATCAGCCCTTTACCCCCCCATTCCTTGTAGGCAGCATAATCTCTTGCTAATTTTTGCACTGAACTATTTGATGCCTCAAAGGCCCCCCCTTTTTGCTTAAAGTAGGCGTCATAATACCAAGCTTCTGCTGCCAATGCACCGCTAGCGATTTTCAAAACTTCTGCATAAGCCTTCTCTGCTCTTTCTTCATTACCAGTGGCTATAGCAGATCTTGCAATCATTATTTGTGCATCACTCTTAATTCTATCGTCAATATTATCTGTTTCCAAAACTTTTTCAGCGTAAGCTATGGTCTGGTCATAATTCTTTTGTTCATAAAAACCTTTCATTAGGTTAGATCGGGCAAATGTTCTGTTTTGTTGAATATCAGCAATTGATTCCAATCTTTGAAGGAATGGAAGTGCGGAGGTATAGTTTTTATTTCCAACATAAATCTCACAAACCCTGGTAAGGGATTGTTCTGAATATTCACTCGCGCCACTGTTGGCAACGAAGGTATAAGCAGGAAGTGCCCTGTCTTTATCCCCTTTCGCAAAATATAATTGGGCAAGTTTAAAGTTGGCATTAATAGTATGTAATCCATTTGGAAAATCCCTTATATAGCTTTCATATCCTTTAATTGCAGCTTCTTTCTTACCCTGAAGGTTCTGCTTCTCAGCAGATTCATAACTGGCATTATCTAATTCGGCATCGGATACCTCAACAAAATCTAATCCTTCAACCCACTTTGCGTACTCGCTAACCTGACCTGTATCTACATAAATAAGTTTAGCTGTTGCCACCGCCTGGATTGCCTCCTGGGAGTTTGGATAATCTCGAACAACCGTTTTAAACTTACTTAAAGCAAGATCATTTTTATTAGAATTATAAAATACGAGTCCCTGCCTGAGCAATGCCCGGGGGACCAAAGTACTACCGGGATAATCACTAATTAGCCGGTCATAGGTTTCCAACCCAATTGCCTCCTGGTTTTCTTTTATATATGAATTGCCCAATTCAAAAAGTGCATCATCCTTTAAACTGGATTTGGGATACTTTGAGATAAAAGCATTGAGTTCCTCAATTTTTGTAGCACTCCTATCAATAAAACCATAGCTAATAGCTTTTTGGAATGCCGCGTAGTCCTTCTCCGGACTACTTGACTGCAAAACTTTAGTATAAGATTCAATCGCAGGCCAGTATTTACTGGTGACGAAAAAACAATCGCCCAGGCGCACATTGGCATCATTTTTTTTATCAGTATCTGTTCCCTTATCAGCATAAGCCTGATAATAGGAAATTGCGTTGTTGTAATCTTTTAGTTTAAAATAGGTATACCCCAGGTTATAATTCAGATCCTTGGTTTCCTCTGTGCGCGATGCCGCCGGGTTATTTTTAAATTGAAGATAGTCTGAAAGTGCCTCCTCAAAAGCATTTAGCATATATTGAGATTCCGCCTTCCAATATCTGGCGCGTGCTTTGAACAGTTCATCAGGTGCGTTATTGAGTGATTTAGCAAACAACATATGTGCGGAGGCGTAATCTGTTTCAATGAACAATTCAACTCCACGATAGAAGGCTACCTTCTGATAGGTTGCTTTACTGGCGAAACTGCTGTTTTCCTCCAATAGGGCGAGTGCGCCTTCAAAATTTTTGGAGGTAATATAGGAGTCAACCAATAATTCCTGGATTTCCTTAGAATGAGAATCGTTGGGATAGGTTTCAAGATAGCCAGTTAAGACCTTTGGCACAGGTTCATAAGGATTACCTATTTCATAACTCAATCGAGTATAATTAAGATACGCATCCTTTTGTATCTCAGTATTAAATTCCATTTGTGAAGCATTCCTAAAAGCATTTAACGCTTCTTGCTTTTTACCGAGGTTTAAATAACACTCCGCCAAATGGTAATACGCATTTTGAGCAACTCCGTTGTTACCTTCGATTATTTTATTGAATTGGTTAATAGCATTGGCGTAGTCTTCCTGTTTATAGTAGCAATAACCTAATAAGTAGTGATCTGTATTGCTCCATTTACCACGTTTCCCTTTATAAGCTTCCAAATAGGGTATAGCATTTGAATACTGTTCTAAATTGAAATAGCTCTCTCCAATTATTTTATTTAGTTCAGATACTTCCTGTCTGTCAGATTTTGTCAACTGTGATTTGGCCAGCTCAATAGCCTCTTCAAATTTACCCAGCTTAAAATTCATATCGGCCTGATAATAGGAAAGCTTATCACTTAACACTTCCTGATCTGCTATCTGATCGAAACGTTCGTTAGCCCCCTCATAATCATCTTGTTGATAGGCAATATACCCAAGGTAATATTTGGCTTGAGAACCATAAGTGGCTGATGTGGTTACTTTGCTTAAATAACGTTCAGCTTCCTTCGGTTTTTTGGAACTGAATAAGGAATAACCCATATTAAAATTAAACCGCTCCTTTTCCAGAGCCGACATAGAATTTTGGTCTACCTTTCTATACCACGTAAGGGCATAAGGATATTTGCCGTTTTCGAAATAATAATCGGCTACATCCATAAAAGCGGAATTTCGTTTAGTAGAAGTTGGGTAGTTGGCTACAAAATTTTCCATCAACCTGTCCGCACCAAGCTGATTTAATCTTACTGCCGCATTGGCTACATAATAAGCACTATTAGCTTCCGTTTCAAAATCCTTGGTACTCGTCTGCACTTTTTCAAAAATGGTCTGAGCCGCCTGATATTGTTTACTATTGTACAGTGCCAGCGCATCCTGATACTGTTTTTGAGGATGGGTGTAAATTTTTGATTCCTGGGCGTAGCCAGAAATAATTATCCCAATGAAATATAGAAGTAGCGCGGTTTTTTTCTTTCGCATAATGTTCTCTAGCTGTTAAGAAGTACCGTAATTTCCCATAATAACGTCAAATATTGTTACTAAGTATGTTCAACAACTAAATAATAGATTTTTACTTCATGTGAGCCCGAATTAGGAAGGAACTTATTACTTTTATATCAACATTTAAATTATGAGTGAAAGCATACTGAATCTGAATGAAGTTGCCGTTTTCCAAAAAGATAGTATGGTGCTGAATGATATTACTCTGGAGGTAAAAAAAGGAGAGTTTGTATATCTGATAGGAAAGACGGGAAGCGGAAAAAGCAGCCTGATGAAAACCCTTTACGCAGATCTTCCACTTTTGGAGGGACATGGCCGAATTGTAGGATTCAACCTAAAAACCCTTGAAGAAAAGGATATCCCTTTTTTAAGGCGAAAACTGGGCATTGTCTTCCAGGATTTTAAATTGCTCCCCGACAGAAATATCAATAAGAATCTAATGTTTGTTCTTAAGGCAACCGGCTGGAAAGATCCGGTTAAAATGGATACAAAAATTGAAGAGGTATTGGATAAGGTGGGCATGAAGACCAAAGGTTTTAAATTTCCTCATGAGTTGTCCGGAGGGGAACAGCAGCGGATTGCCATAGCAAGGGCATTATTAAATGATCCGGAAATTATTCTGGCCGATGAGCCAACAGGTAACCTGGATCCACAAACAAGTGTTGAAGTCATGAAGGTCCTGCAGGAAATTAATAAAGCGGGAAGAACCATCCTAATGGCCACCCATGATTATGCCTTGCTTTTAAAATATCCCTCAAAAACCCTAAAATGCGAAGGCGCCAAAGTATTCGAGGTGGTCCAAAAAGCAGTTTAATAACCTTGGTGAGCCACCTTCAATCTTTCCGGAGCGGTCATTAACTAAACTACATAAGAAATAATTGGTGATTTCAAAATGCAATTATTCTAAAAAATTAATTATCTTTCAAAGCCTCCTTGTCTATTACATTATGATTTAAATTATCGAAAGCAAATTAGATTGAATTAAAACCAATTTTTTTATTAACCAAACCAACAAACCATGAAGATCTACAAGTCTTTAATTTTTAGTTTTATCCTATTGTTTTTCTTTTCGTGTAAAGAAGAAAAACCCACACCAGAAGTTGCAAAAAAAGTTGAAATCCGTGAATGGAAACCTGAGGATACCAGAAGTTTAACGGGTCTTACGGTTAAGCGGGGACTTAAAGAAAAAACAGAACTTGCCACTCCTGGTTATGTGATGTTCCAACCCACGGAAAGCACTATAACACATCTTATTAATCTGGATGGGGAAGTGATTCATACCTGGGAAGGGGAATTAGCGGTAGTTAACCAATATTTAAAAGAGAATGGCAATCTGGTCAGATTAGAAGTAGACACTGACTTTCCCACTTTTGCAGCGGGAGGACAAGCCGGCCGGATTCGCGAATACGACTGGGATGGCAATATCTTATGGGATTTTGAATGGGCAGATGAAGATGAGTTGATACACCATGATATTGAGTTATTACCAAACGGGAATATTCTGGCGATTTCCTACGAAGCCAAATCACAGAAAGATGTTCTGGAGGCTGGCAGAGATCCGAAACATGTGACTAAAGCCGGACTTTGGCCAGACAAGATTATAGAAATAAAACCATCAGGATCCACTGGTGGAGAAATTGTTTGGGAATGGCATATGTGGGATCATTTAATACAGGATATAGACAGTACCAAAAATAATTATGGGGTTCTTGCAGAAAATCCCAGAAAAATTAACTTTAATGTACACGGGGATATATATCCTCCAATGACTGAAGAACAGGTTCAACAAGGGATAAAAATGGGTATGATGACGGGAAATGCCACCGTAGATAACCAACATTCCGATTTTACTCATACCAATGCTATTGCCTATAATGCAGAATTAGATCAGATAGCCATCAGTGTTCCTGCTTACAATGAAATAATGATCATAGACCATGGCACAACCATTGAAGAAGCCAGAGGAAGTACTGGTGGCAGATGGGGCCATGGGGGAGATCTTTTGTATCGTTGGGGTAACCCTGCCAATTACGGAAGAGGATCAAAAGCAGATCGCAAACTCTTTTTTGAACACGATATAAAATGGATTCCAAAGGGATATCCCGGTGAAGGCCATCTAATGGTTTTTAACAATGATATTGAACACCCTGACAATAAGGTACCTTCTATGTGGGCCGTATTAATGACCAGCAAATCTCCGGAAGTTGTAACCCCGGTAGGGGTACTTGGCAATCATAGTGCAGTTTTTGAATTTATACCTCCAACTAATTCTGATGGGGATTATATTTTGGCTGAGAATGAAGCATTCGGACCAGAAGGGCCTCATTGGTCCTATACAGCGCCGGACAAATACTCTTTTTATTCAGCTTTTGTTTCAGGTGCCCATCGTATGAAAAATGGAAATACCCTAATCACATCTGGAGCTAGAGGACGTATTATGGAAGTTACCCCTAATGGACAAATTGTATGGGAATATTGGAATCCTTATAATGAGAATTACAGAATGCCTGACGGTACTGTGGCATCTCCTATAGGACCATTTAAATATATGCTATTCAGAGCAACACATTTCACAGAAGACTTTCCTGCCTTTGCAGGCAAAGACCTGACTCCCCTTGCAGAACAACCTGAACCTTTTGTCTTTGAAATGCCTCCACCACCTGTAACACAGGATAGTGTACACTAAATTATAAATCAATTATTAACTAACATAAAACTATACAAATGTCAATTAAAATCATAGGAGCCGGATTACCAAGGACCGGCACAAACACACTAAAGCAGAGCCTGGAACAATTAGGTCATAAACACGTTTACCATATGAAGGAATTGCTGGTAAACCCGGAAAAACTTCATTATTGGAAGACACTGGATGAAACTGGTGATACAGACTGGGATGCACTTTACGAAGGGTATGATGGCACAGTAGATTTTCCTGGTTATCCCTGGTACAAGGAACATATGAAAAGATACCCGGATGCAAAAGTTATCCTGACCGTTCGGGATTTTGAAGCATGGTATAAAAGCGTAGACAGTACAGTTTTCAGAGCCGGACCTCAAACACCCGGAGAAAAGATGAAAATGATGGGAAAATTACTTTTCAGTGCCCGGGCACGTAATGTTGTTAAATGCATTAAATGGTTCAAGAAAGTCTTTTTTGCTGAAAGACTTCAGGGAAAGTTTGGCGATAAAGAATTTGCGAAAAAATTCTGGGAAGATCACATAGCTGAAGTAAAAGCCAACGTACCTGCAGACAAACTATTGGTCTATGACGTGCGGGAAGGATGGGGACCACTTTGTAAGTTTTTAGGTGTAGAAGAACCAGCTGAACCTTTGCCACATTTAAATAAAAAGGAGAATTTTAAGGCAATGCTTCCCAAACTTATGAAAGGGGAAATGGTCTAAAGCCAGAAATGAATAAAAACTAAACATTACAATCTCCCTCGGTGGCTTTTGCCTACCGGGGGTTAATTATAAATATATTCCACTATGAATACTGAAAGCTGGCAGGTAAAAGTTACCCTTTTACTGGTAAGTAGCCTTACCATTATGTCTATGATTACCATATCTGCTTCATTGCCCGATATGACCAAGGCATTTTCAACTTTACCAAACGCTGAAAACCTTGTAAAGCTAACGCTTTCATTTCCCGCTCTTTTTATTGCCTTAACGGCAATAATCGCAGGAAAGTTCATTGATAAATTTGGAAGATTGCGACTTTTAAATACAGCACTTATACTCTATGCCATAGGCGGCAGTTCTGGTTACTGGCTGGATAATATTTACCTCATCCTTGCTGGAAGGGCTTTGTTAGGTATCTGTGTTGGAATTACAATGACAGTTGCTACAACACTCATTGCAGATTATTATCAGGGTAAATCCAGGCAAAAGTTTGCCGGGTTGCAAATCGCAGTAATGTCTCTGGGAGGTATATTATTCGTTACAATTGCAGGCGTTTTAGCAGATATATCATGGCGGGTTCCTTTTTTACTTTATTTATTTCCTCTGATAATCTTACCCATGACCAATTTATTTCTTAAAGAACCTAAGACTTTACATGTGGTAAAAAGTAAGGATACTTCTGTTAAATCACCAAAAGTAATTTGGTTAATCTTTATTAACGTCATGATTATGTGGATTCTGTTTTTTATAATCCCTGTACAGATACCATTTTATCTAAAATCAATTGGTATTGAAAAAAATACATTGATTGGTATTGCTATTGCCTCTAGTACTTTTTTCTCGGTACTTTCCTCGCTTTCTTTTTCCCGGATTAAGGACAGATTGAGCTATCAGCAGGTATTTGGAATAGGCTATTTATTTATGGCTCTTTCCTATGCAAGTATCGCCTATGGTGGTTCATATGCTATGGTCATGTTGGGAATGTTACTGGCCGGATTAGGAATGGGATTAATGATCCCAAATGCAAATGTCTGGGTGATGCAATTAGCCCCGGAACAAATAAGGGGTCAGGAAATTGGAAGGCTGACTACCTTCTGGTTTATGGGTCAGTTTTTGTCCCCAATCATTTTACTTCCGTTTTTAAATATAATCTCGCAATCTCAGTTATTTGTAATACTGACTTATATAATATTAAGCATAAGTATTGGTTTCTTCTTTTATGGTATTCTTAATAAAAAGGCAACCGGCGGGGCTTAAAGACTAAAAAATAATTCTCCAAAAGTAGCTGTCAGTATAGATTAAATGATGTTTTCCAAATATCCATTAACTTCGTGGTTGAGCAACTTATGCCGATGTGATACTAAAAAAACAGCAAAATCTGCCCAATAAAAAATCTAGCCCCTTTGTTGGGATACTCCTTTTTATAGTGTCCTTAATTTTACTTATTCTTACCGGCCCTCTCGGCTTTTTATACGGCATTCTATATTCCTTATTCACAAAAGGTTTTAGAGGGATAGGAGAATATCTATTAAAGATTGCGGTATCTATAGACCAATTGGGCAATGTATTGATGCAGTTTTTACTGAATTCTCTTTGGGTAAAAAGAGGAGGTTACAAATTTGGCAATAGGGATGAGACAATCTCCAGTGCCCTTGGCAGGAACAAAAGACTAGGTACACTAACCCGTTTTGGGATTGCAATTGATAAAATACTGGACATACTGGACCCAAACCATTCCCTTAACTCCATAGATTATTATATTGAGCCATCGCAGGAAATCCTGGATGTACTTGCATGGATTCATATTGCAGACAACCAAATCTTATGCACAAGAAGTTCAGATAAGGATGTCTATTATATCCCCGGGGGGAAAAGAGAGCCCGGAGAATCTGATACGCAAGCTCTTTCCAGAGAAATAAAGGAGGAACTACAGGTAACTTTAGACATTTCTTCATTGAAATTTATGGGGATTTTTGAGGCACGCGCTCATGGGGTTCAACCCGGCGTCATGGTCCGAATGAGGTGTTATACAGGCGGGTATACAGGCGAGTTGTGCCCCGATTCTGAAATTTCTGAAATGGTATGGCTCAGTTACAGCGACAGAAATATGGTGTCTGAAGTAGACAAACTTATTTTTGATTTTCTTAATAAGAAAGGATATCTAATATAAAAATCCAGTAAACCCCAAAAAGTTTTTTGTTACTTTTAGCTCCGATTTTACAAACCTATATATTAATTTAAAAACCACAAATGGTAGTATTGGGCATTGATATTGGTGGCTCCGGAATGAAAGGCGCACTGGTAAATTCACTAACAGGAGAAATGTTGACCGAACGTTTCAGAATTCCTACTCCTGAATCCAGAAAACCACAAGAAATGGCTGAAGTGGTTAAAAAAATTGTAGAACACTTTAATCATAAAGGACCCGTAGGATGTGGATTTCCAACAATTATCAGGCATGGGATATGCAAATCCAAAGGAAATTTACATAAATCCTGGGTAAATGTAAACGTAAGAGAGCTTTTCAGTAAGGCTACAGGACTTCCGGTAACGGTTATCAATGATGCAGATGCGGCTGGCTATGCCACCATGAATTATGGGATAGGTAAAGGCAAGAAAGGCCTTGTTGTAATGATTACCATTGGTACTGGTTTAGGAAGCGGTGCTTTTTTTAATGGTGAATTAATTCCCAACTTTGAACTTGGCCAAATACCTTATAAGAAATATAAAAAAATTGAAACCTGGGCAGCAGCATCTGCAAAGGAAAACGAAGGCCTGAGCTATAAACAATGGGGCAAGAGGTTTAATATATTTTTGAAATATGTGGAACTTCTAATTTCCCCCGACTATATTATTCTGGGAGGTGGGACTTCCAAAAATTTTGATGAATACAAAGATTATATCACCATTGAAACTCCTGTAATACCGGCGGAACTAAGAAACCAGGCCGGAATAGTCGGCGCAGCAGCCGCGGCGCTGCACGAGGCACCAAGAGATTAGGCCCGAATAATTACCAATAATTTAAGAAATCTTATTTCTTTTTCGGTCTACTTCTTTTAGAAAGACTTTACGAAGGCGTATATGTTTTGGTGTAACCTCCACATATTCATCTTTTTGAATATACTCAAGGGCTTCCTCCAAAGAAAATTTGATGGCCGGTACTATTTTTGCCTTGTCATCTGCTCCTGAAGAACGCACATTAGAAAGCTTCTTGGTTTTAGTAATATTTATTGTCATATCATCACCTCTGGTATTTTCACCAATAACCTGACCTTCATAAATATCCTCACCCGGATCTACAAAAAATCTTCCTCTTTCCTGTAATTTATCAATTGAATAAGGAATTGCCTTTCCATTTTCCATAGAAACCAATGAACCATTTTGCCTTTGTGGGACATCTCCTTTCATTGGCTGGTATTCCAGAAAACGATGGGCCATAATTGCCTCACCGGCTGTTGCAGTTAAAAGTTGATTTCGCAATCCGATAATACCACGTGAAGGGATAAGGAATTCACATACCATTCTGTCTCCTTTAGCTTCCATACTGGTCATTTCACCCTTTCGGATAGAGACCATTTCTACAGCTTTCCCGGATACTTCTTCTGGTAAATCTATGGTCAGCTGTTCTATCGGTTCACACTTTACTCCGTCAATGGTTCGGATAATAACCTGAGGCTGCCCTATCTGTAATTCATATCCCTCTCTTCGCATAGTTTCTATAAGCACAGATAAGTGCAAAACTCCCCTTCCAAAAACCATGAATTTTTCTGCGCTATCCGTCTCTTCCACACGTAGTGCCAGGTTCTTTTCCAGTTCTTTCTCTAACCTTTCCTTTATATGCCTTGAAGTAACAAATTTGCCGTCCTTGCCAAAAAACGGGCTATCGTTAATAGTGAATAACATACTCATAGTTGGTTCATCTATAGCAATAGTCTTAAGTCCTTCCGGGTTTTCAAGATCAGCGATGGTATCTCCAATATCAAAACCTTCAAGTCCTACTATAGCGCAAATATCGCCGGTGACTACTTCCTTCACTTTTATACGGCCCAGGCCTTCAAAAGTAAATAGTTCTTTTACCTTAGACTTTACAATACTGCCATCTCGTTTTACCAAAGAGATTTGCTGTCCTTCCTTTAAAGAACCCCGCTGTAAGCGTCCAATGGCGATTCTACCAGTAAATGAAGAGTAATCTAAAGACGTAATCAACATTTGTGTGGTACCCTCCTGAGGTTCAAAAGTTGGGATGTGCTCAACAACCATTTCCAATAAAGGCTCTATAGTTGTTGTTTCGTTCTGCCAGTCATCACTCATCCAGTTGTTTTTGGCTGAACCATAGACTGTTGGAAAGTCTAACTGCCATTCCTCCGCACCAAGTTCATACATCAGATCAAAGACCTTTTCATGCACTTCTTCCGGGGTACAATTTTCCTTATCTACTTTATTTATTACTACACAGGGTTTTAAACCCATGTCGATTGCTTTTTGTAATACAAATCGGGTTTGGGGCATTGGACCTTCAAAGGCATCTACTAATAGCAAAACCCCATCAGCCATATTTAATACACGTTCTACCTCACCACCAAAGTCGGCGTGGCCAGGAGTATCAATAATATTGATCTTGGTATCTTTATATAATACGGATACGTTCTTTGAAGTAATAGTAATACCTCTTTCACGCTCCAGGTCATTATTATCCAAAATAAGATCTCCGGTTTTCTCATTTTCCCGGAATAACTGGCAATAATGTAATATCTTATCTACCAGGGTTGTTTTACCGTGGTCAACGTGGGCAATTATGGCAATGTTTTTCGTATTAGACATCTTCTTGTTTTGAGGCTGCAAAGATACTCCTATTTTTTGCTTACTGTTATAAAGTTCTGTTATTTTTATTGTATTGATTTTGAGGGATTAGCGGTACCGCTAATAGCTTTAAAAAACAATTATCTTTGTAATCTAACTTTTGTATATGAAACTTGACTCCATACCCCAACTAAAATATGCCCATAGCAACAATTTTTTCCTGCTCGCCGGACCGTGTGCCATAGAAGGTGAGGAAATGGCATTGCGCATCGCAGAAAGAATTGTGGAAATCACAGATAAATTGGAGATTCCCTACATTTTTAAAGGGAGTTTTAAGAAAGCAAATCGCAGCCGGGTTGACTCTTTTACAGGTATTGGAGACGAGAAAGCGCTAAAAATATTGAAAAAAGTTTCTGAAACTTTTCACGTACCCACAGTTACCGACATACATGAAATAGCCGATGCTAAACTTGCCGCTGAATATGTGGACGTCCTTCAAATTCCTGCCTTCCTTGTACGTCAAACCGATTTGCTGGTAGCGGCAGCAAATACCGGAAAAACCGTTAACCTTAAAAAGGGACAATTCATGAGCCCGGAAAGCATGAAGCACGCTGTAAATAAAATAATTGACTCCAATAATGACCAGGTTATGATTACAGACCGAGGCACTATGTTTGGCTACCAGGACATGGTGGTCGATTTTAGAGGCATACCCGTCATGAAACAATACGCCCCGGTAGTATTAGATGTCACCCACTCTTTGCAGCAACCCAATCAGTCTTCAGGAGTTACCGGGGGGAGACCTGAATTAATAAGTACAATAGCTCGTGCCGGAATAGCCACAGGGGTTGATGGAATCTTTATCGAAACCCATTTTGATCCTTCCAATGCCAAAAGCGACGGGGCCAATATGTTGCATTTAGATCAACTGGAAAAACTTCTAACCAATTTAACGGCTCTTCGTAAAACAGTCAATAGTCTTCAGTGATTCGGATATATTACCTAAAAATCAGTACATTGGAATTGATTAATTCCTTTAAATACTTATGAAAAGAACCTGGTGTTTATCACTAATTTTGGGCAGCACTTTGATCATTTTTAATTCATGTAAGTCCGAAACCAAAGAAAAGAAGTCAGCAAAAAGGCCAAATATTGTCTTTATCATGTCTGATGATCACGCTTATCAGGCTATCAGCGCTTACAACGATAAATTAATTCAAACCCCTAACATTGACAGGATTGCCCATGAGGGCATGCTTTTTACCAATGCCAGTGTTACAAATTCTATTTGCGCGCCATCCAGAGCTGTAATCCTAACCGGAAAGCACAGCCATATTAATGGAAAAATTGATAACCTCTCCCCTTTTGACACTACCAATATCACTTTTCCTCAGCTTTTACAAAGCGCTGGCTACCAAACTGCTATGTTTGGAAAACTTCATTTTGGCAATAATCCTAAAGGTTTTGATGAATTCAAAATTCTACCTGGCCAGGGAGATTACTATAATCCTACATTCAACACCAAACAGGGAGATACCACAATTGTTGGCTATGTAACAGACATCATTACAGACCTAACCATAGACTGGTTAGAAAAGCGACGAGATACTGCACGACCTTTTCTTTTAATGCACCTTCACAAGGCCCCTCATAGATCCTGGCTTCCTGCGGAAAGGCATTACAAGGAATTTACCAAAAAGACTTTTCCTTTACCCGAAACGCTTTTTGATGACTATGCCACAAGAGGTGAAGCGGCCAGGAGTGCAGAAATGAATATCCTTAAACATATGGTTCTTAACTATGATAATAAAGTAACCCCCGAAATTATAGAAGAATTGGGCATTGAGGATAGAAAACTTTTTGATCCCCTGGAAAAAATGACGCCTGAACAAAAGTTAGCATGGGATTCAGTTTACTCACCGATAAATGAAGATTTTAGAAAACGATACCCTTCAATGAATGATTCTACCCTTATGGTTTGGAAATACCAGCGATACTTACAGGATTATCTTGGAACTATTGCTGCAGTGGACGAGAATGTGGGGAGGCTGCTGGATTATTTAGATAAGGAAGGACTTAGTGAAAATACCCTGGTTGTATATACTTCAGATCAGGGGTTTTATTTAGGAGAACACGGTTGGTTCGATAAACGATTTATGTATGAGGAGTCTTTTAAAACCCCATTATTAATTAAATGGCCACATGTTATAAATGAAGGAACTACAGAAGACGAAATGGTGCAGAATCTAGACTTTGCCCAGACATTTTTGCAAGTGGCGGGCGCTTTACCCCCCTCGGACATGCAAGGGGAAAGTCTAGTGCCCTTGCTCAAGGGCGAAAAAGAGAAATGGGAACGTGAAGCGGTATACTACCATTACTACGAATACCCTGCAGAACATGCCGTAAAAAGGCATTATGGTATTGCTACCAAAGACTATAAACTGATTCATTTTTACTACGATGTGGATGAATGGGAATTATACGATCGAAAGAATGACAGGCTTGAAGTGAATAATGTGTATCAAGACCCGAAATATTCCAATGTAGTCAGTAAAATGAAGCAAAAACTTAAGGAAGTCAGATTAAAGTACAAGGACAGTGATTCACTTAGTAATCAATATATTAATTTATACAAAGAGAAAGGTTGGATAGAAGAATAAGCTATTTGTTCCAAAACTTTTTATCCTTTACGCTATAGGCATCTGTTAATACTTCTACCAATATTGTATGATCAATTTCTTCGAGGGAAATATACCTGAGTGACCGCATTATTTTGCGGCCAGCTATTGTCATGTGTTCTAAATGAATCGTAAGATGAGCGGCATTCCAAAATCCGAGGTCTACGTAGTTTTTGCTTTGGTTCAAATAGCAATAAGGCTTTCCTTCGAGGTAGTAAAAAGGAATGCTGTATTTAAACTTCAAATCCACTTCAGGTACTGTATGTTCAATAACAGATTGTAAATGTAAAAGAATACTTCTATATGGTTCTGGCTGACTTAGTATGTAATTTTCCGCAGGATTCATATCTTTAAGGAAAAAGTTGAAATGTCTAAGGTATTATTTTCTCTTTTATTCCTGGTTTCTTCCCTTGCCTTTTCCAATGAGTATGCAAGGGTGGATCAGAAAGTAAGAGCTTACCCAAATTTTAAAAAAATCCATGACCTGGGATACAGAATTCAAAACGATTTTAGTACTGACGAAGAGAGGGTACGTGCTGCTTTTGTTTGGCTTACCCAAAATATGGTATACGAAAAAACATATGATGACATATTTAAGACCGGGCAAATAATCTCTTACCAATCCGAATATGGGAAACAAAACCAGATAAGGAGAGTGGTTTTAGGCTGGAGCGAAAAGGCATTCAGAGCCCGCAAAGGAGTCTGTTTGGAGTATTCGCTGATTCTTAATGAGCTCTGCCAGCAATTTGGCCTGCCGTCTAAAGTAATTGTCGGTGTTGCCAAGACGGATATCCGATTTATAAAAGGAGATCAGACGTTTAAAAATCATACCTGGAATGCAGTACAATTAAATGGTGTTTGGAAACTAATGGATCCCACCTGGGCTTCAGGTCATTTAGATTTGATAAGCAATAAATTTATACGGAAACAATTGGACCACTATTTTTTTACAAAACCTGACGAATTTGTCAAGCATCATTTCCCAACTAATGAAGAATGGCAGTTATTGGATAATCCTGTGGATATGGAACACTTTTTTAGCGCACCCATCTACTTAACTGATTTTTTTGGAAAGGGTATTGAGTTATCGCCCAAGACAAAAGGAATACTTAGCATTTCATCTGAAGATGCCAACTATATCTATTTTGATCAATTGCCCCGCGATCATGGAATGTATTATTGGGTGCATGGCAGGCCAGAAATTCGGAGAATGGGATTTAAAAAAGGGAAGGACAAATCCTTTATTTCAAAAATCCGGCTAAACAAAAATTTACATAAAAATCATAATTCGCTAACTGTATTTATGGATGACAAGCCCATTTTAAATTTTAAAATTGTAGAAGAACTCAATAACTAAAGAAGATCATTATAACAAACACCGGATGAAAAGAATACTCTTAATACTTGCAATTTTTTCCACCTTACAAACAATAAATTCTCAATCTCATTCCCATAGCGGTAAATTGGCTTTGACCTATCCCAATATTGAGGGATACCTTACACTTAAAACCGACTTGCACCAACACACGGTTTTTTCAGATGGTAATGTTTGGCCCACTATCCGGGTACAGGAAGCTCTTAGGGAAAATTTAGATGCCATTTCACTAACCGAGCATTTGGAATACCAGCCACATAAAGACGATATTCCTCATCCGGACCGTAACAGATCTTACCATTTGGCCCTGGAAGAAGCGAAGGAACATGGTCTTCTTATTGTTCATGGTTCAGAAATTACCCGTTCCGAACCTGTAGGACACAGTAATGCCGTTTTTATTTCAGATGCGAATAAACTAATGGCAGACGATCCTGCTATTCCTTTTCAGGAAGCCAAAAAACAAAATGCCTTTGTGTTCTGGAACCATCCGGCCTGGTATGCTCAAAGTCCCAGCGGAAATCCTGTTTTAAGTGATTTCCAGGAAGAACGAATTAAAAATGGAGAGTTACATGGTATTGAAGTCATTAATTCTTTGGATTATGCCCAGGAATCTTTGGCTCTGGCATTAAAGTACAACCTGACCATAATGGGCACAAGCGATATTCATGGATTAATTGATTGGGATTACATTGAAAAAGGTATGCACAGGCCTATAACTTTGGTCTTTGCCAAAAACAAAAGCCTTGAAAGCATGCGGGAAGCTTTGTTTGCAGGACGAACCGTGGCCGTTTATAACTCGTTATTAGTTGGTAAAGCTGAATTTCTTATCCCATTAATAAAAGCAAGTATAAAAATTAATGAAGTCACCTATATTCCCGAAACTCAGGTGTTGAAGGTTGAACTTGAAAACATTTCAAGTAGCGACCTGATGTTTGAAAATCAAATGGCCTACACACTTTACAGCAAACCGCCTGTTTTTGAGATCCCTGCAGGAGAAGTGGTTACACTTCAGATCAAAACCCTGGAAAAAAAGGAGTCAATTATGCTAGCTCTTAAAGCATTAGGCGCCTATACCGCGCCGAAAGAGCAGCCCGTGATTAACTGGGAAATCAAGGTAGAGTAGGAACTATTCCTTCCCGTCAACATAATCCTGTAAATAGCTATAACGTGGGGTAAGTTTCCCGTCTTTAGTCATTAAAGCCCTTTCTAAAATCCCGTCTGCATCCCCATTAAAAAAGGCGGGGATGACGCTGTCAACAAAAGCCTGTCCAAATCCCTCACTGGAATCTCTGGGCAATTCTGCAGGAAGGTTATCAACTGCCATTACGGCTATGGCGTGAGGTAGCCTATAATCTACTTCACTTTCGGTCTGCGGGTCATAGCCATATATAGGATCTGCTATGGTAGAAGACCTTATGGTGGAAGCCACAGGCCCATTCACATCACAGCTGATATCAGCTACTACTTTAATCTTAAATTGAGGTTGTTTTGCATCCTCCTTTGTAAACAGGTACGGAGCTCCATTTCCGTAAAAGTGTCCGGCCATATAAAGATCTGTTACAGGAGCAAAGCGCATAAAGTTAGATTCATATTCCGAAGGGTTTTTAAAAAAGTCCGTTTCATCTTTCACCAACCCATCTTTTCTAAGATTGTAATCCAGCACATCAATCTGGCAAAAGACCGGAACCTCAAAAGACTCTTCCAAATATTCCTTTACTGTTGTTTCCTTAAGGCCCATACCTACCAACATTTCCCGGGCTCCGTTTCCTACCCTACCCTTTCCGGTAAGAAGAATTTTTATTTGTGGTAATTGCAATTTTTTGAGTTCTGCAATCAATGCCTGCTGGTCTGCAATATCCTCTGCTTTCGGTAACTGAAATAAATTGGTCTTTAAACCATAAGCACGAAATCCGTTATAGGCACCCACAATTCCGGCATACCTTCCAAACGCGACAAGACGAACTCCATTCGTATTGGTAATTACCTCATGATCATAAAGTTCTATATTATTCTCAAGTACAGCTCGCAATAATTTCCGGTTATAGGGCTGTTTTTTAATAGTATGGGAAAAGAAAAAGTATTTTTTATTTGGAATTAAGGCTTCTACAGGTACTTCCTTTACACCCAGTAATATGTCACAGCCTGCTACGGTAGAGGCTACCGCAATGCCCGCTTTTTGGTACTCCTCATCGGTAAAAACACGAACCGGGGAAGATTCTACAGTAATCTGAGCCTGTTCATGATTCTCAACGACTTTTTGGCAGGCCCGCGGTGATAGCACTACCCTCCTGTCTGGTGGGTTTTTGCGCTCTCTGATGATTCCGAAATGCATAGTTACAATTTGGTATAAATTTTGCGTTAAAGTACATGGATTTGCAATGTTAGGCAAATTCCTTAATCATGAATATGAATAAGGAGTTGTATTTTTGCTAACTTCGCAAACCTTTTTAAGGCATACGTTCTTTATAATATGGGGCCGACTGGTTTTGACAGCGAGACCAATGGCGATGTAAGCATGTCGAGCGCTGGGATATAGCTCGTAAATCTCATATTTCAAACTTTTAGTTGGCGATAATAATTACGCTCTTGCCGCTTAATCCGAATTATAGTAGGATTTAGCCTCGTCTCTACCAGGTAGAGAAGCGAGATGTCCCAGGATAGCCCTTGTTGACGGCGATTCATTTAGGGGCACCATAAAAGTCAACACAAGGGTACTATTGCTTTGTTAGTATCACCAAAATCTTAAGAAGCTAAGTGTGTAATAGGCGGTTTTTGGTCAGCTACACATCGAAAATCGAACAAAAACTAAGCATGTAGAAAGCATTGTAATTGCTTGTTTGGACGGGAGTTCGATTCTCCCCGGCTCCACCTTCGCCCTCCGAAACTTTTGCATAGCGAAAGTGTAGGAGGGCTTTTTAATTTTTAGCACTTATTAAATCTTCTAAAAGTTTTTCCCTAGAGGGCTTCGGTGGATGCCGATCCAATTTTTATTGCACTTATTTATTCACCGAAACTTTTGCATAGCGAAAGTGTAGGAGGGCTTTTTAATTTTTAGTACTTATTAAATCTTCTAAAAGTTTTTCCCTAGAGGGCTTCGGTGGATGCCGATCCAATTTTGGTTTTTATTCTCTGTAGCCTTTTGCAAAAGAGGATGCAGGGTTTTTACAGTGTCAGATGTTAATTTTTGCATCTTTTATAAATCTTTATGGAACTTCCATACGCTGTTTATATCCTTAAGTGTTCTAACGGACAATACTATACCGGTTTTACACGAAATATAAAAAGACGACTTAAAGAACATAGGAATGGAGAAGTCCGTTTCACCAAAAATAAACTACCATTTGAAGTAGTCCATGTATCCCTATTTTCTAATAAACAAAAAGCCTACGACTTTGAACGCTATTTGAAGTCCGGTTCTGGAATTGCTTTTAGAAATAAAAGGTTTGTATAATACCAATATAAACTTGCTCCATAGCTTCGGCGAAGGAGCAAAGTCAGGTTCCGGGATTGCATTTAGTAACAAAAGGAGAGTATAATATTGTATTTATCTATTCCGCCAATTTAACAGCGCTTTCAATCCAGCTCTCTAATCATAATATTTCTAAAGGAGACCTCGCCCGGATGATCCTGAAAACAAATATGACCTTTTGAGAATTTTCCAAAATCATACCACCGTGCATCGCCCAAATATGCTGAATCTTCCGACTCAGACTTACTAAACTTGCTATTTTGAAGCATGGCATCCCATTCGGGTCCCTGAAGTGGAAATGTATTAATTAGAACGTCATTGAGGATAACCTCGCCGCGATTGGCTTTATAATCTATTTTGATGTGATAGGAGTTCCATTCACTGGCAGGTTTGGCCGCATTTAATTCAGTAGGAGGAGACAGATCATATAATGCCCCAACAAAATGCTTGTGGGCTTCCAAATCTTCTGCGGCATTATTTATTTCCATTTCTCCACCCAGAGCAATTTTGGGATCGTCATAAATTGCAGGGTCTAAAATTTGAATTTCCGGACCTGTTTGATAGGGATAATTATATTTTTCATCTTCGTTTACCCCCCACATAAAACCGCTATTGCCCCCCGGTATAATTTTCCAATCAAATTTTATTTCAAAATTTCCGTATTCTTTGTCAGATAGAAGGCTAGCATCTCCTTCTCCCGATTCCATATCTGAAATCCCGTTAAAAATCAGGGTATTATTTTCTACAATCCATCCTTTTGTTGATTCTGCATTCTGAAAAGTGTGCCAGCCTTCCAGGGAATTATCTACAATCAAAGATTTCCATTCGGAATTCTCACTTTTACAATTTGTTAGAAGAAGAACCATTAAAAGGGGTAAAACTGCTTTTCCCATATTATATATTTTCCGGTCAACTGAAAGCCAACTGAGTTAGGATAAAGTTAGGTTAAACATTTGATTACTTGCAAGATGAGAATGAAAATTTAACGGTTTTAAATTAGAAATTCGTATGCCCCGGACTTCTTTGTGAGGCCTATGCAAGAAATCTCTTCAGATCAATCCATTTAACCTTGTTTTATATGCCTATCTATTAAAAGAAAACGAATTTTATAAATACCTTTATGAAAAATAATCCAGGTTAGTTTGCTATTAAAAAATAGATTAAATTATATGCATATTGGAGTGGAAACCGGGCATTAAAGAAATTATATGAAAGCACTTTTTTATACTAGAGAATTTCCTCCCTACGTCTACGGGGGAGCAGGGGTCCATGTGGAGTATTT
Organism: uncultured Eudoraea sp.; assembly: GCF_947490415.1. GTDB lineage: Bacteria > Bacteroidota > Bacteroidia > Flavobacteriales > Flavobacteriaceae > Eudoraea. The sequence goes on along the minus strand of NZ_CANLGX010000002.1, from coordinate 219,301 downwards.
GGCCGCCGAATTAGCCAAACTTATGGAGCTGGAAGTGCGATGTTTTGGGGATCAGGATGAAAAAACCGATAATCTATCGGTCAAAGGATATCCATATGACAATCCTGTTTTTAATAATTCCAATGATAAACTTAAAGCAGTATTAAAAACATTAAGCACCTGTGTTCATATGAATGCTGATGACATAGATGCCGATATAGTACATTGCCATACCTGGTATTCGCACTTTGCCGGCATTACTGCTAAACTACTTTATGGCATTCCATTGGTGGTAACCACACATTCATTGGAGCCATTAAGACCCTGGAAAAGAGAACAATTGGGAAGGGGTTATGATGCATCCTTATGGATTGAAAAAACAGCAATAGAAATGGCAGATGCCGTTATTGCCGTATCGAATGAAACAAGAGATGATGTCCTGAAATATTTTAATGTTGATAAGGAAAAAATTAAGGTAATATATAACGGAATAAATCTTGAGGAGTATATAGTTACCAAAGAAACTGCTGCCTTAGATAAATACAATATCGATAAGTCCAAACCCTATGTGCTTTTCGTGGGCAGAATCACAAAGCAGAAAGGGATCATACATTTGGTGAATGCCATAAAATATATTGACCCGGATACTCAGATAGTTTTATGTGCTGGGGCCCCGGATACTCCTGAAATTGCCAAAGAAATGGAAGACAGCGTTAATGAAGTAAAAAAATTAAGGGATAATGTTATCTGGATAGCTGAAATGCTCGATAAAAAATCCGTGATACAACTTTATTCACATGCAGATGTTTTTTGTTGTCCTTCAATCTACGAACCTTTCGGAATAATCAATATTGAAGCTATGGCATGTAAAACAGCAGTTGTTGCCAGTGCCGTAGGAGGAATAAAAGAAGTGGTGGTGGACGGTGAAACGGGTATCCTGGTGCCCTTGGAACAACAAAATGTTGCACCTTTTGAACCGGTAGATCCGGATAAATTTGCCCGGAATCTTGCAAATGGCATAAATATCGTAATAAACAATAAAGAATTACAGGAGTCTATGGCCAATAAGGGCAGAAAAAGAGTGGAAGAAACTTTCGACTGGTCGGCTATAGCCAAACAAATTGAAACCTTATACAAATCTTTAAAGCATTAAAACATGTTCAGTAATTCCGTATTAGCTATCATATTAGGTGGAGGCCAGGGGTCACGCCTGTTTCCATTGACCGAAAAGAGGTCAAAACCGGCAGTACCTATCGCAGGAAAATATCGATTGGTAGATATTCCAATTTCCAATTGCATCAATTCAGAAATTAAGAGAATGTATGTATTAACACAGTTTAATTCTGCATCCTTAAACAGGCATATTAAGAACACGTATCATTTTAGTTTCTTCAGTAAAGCTTTTGTGGATGTTCTGGCCGCCGAACTAACGATGACCAGCGGGGATTGGTTTCAGGGCACGGCTGATGCCGTAAGACAAAGCATGCATCATTTTTTGCAGCACGAATTTGAATACGCTTTAATCCTGTCCGGGGATCAGTTATATCAAATGGATTTTAATGTAATGATCGATAGACATATCGAGAGTAATGCCCAAATAACCATAGGAACTATTCCTGTTCATGCCAATGATGCGCCTTCTTTTGGAATATTAAAAAATGATAATGAAGATAATATCACCTCCTTTATTGAAAAACCATCATCTGATTTGTTGCCGGATTGGCAATCAGAAGTGAGTGAAGAAATGAAGCAGGAAGAGCGTTACTATTTGGCATCCATGGGTATTTATATATTTAACAGGGACCTTTTGATAGAACTTATGAATAATCCTGATACCATGGATTTTGGAAAAGAGATCATCCCGCAATCCATTGGAAAACATAAGGTCATCAGTTATCAATTCGAAGGCTACTGGACGGATATTGGAAATATCGATTCTTTCTTTGAAGCCAATCTGGGATTAACAGACAACATTCCAAAGTTTAACCTCTATGACACACAACGGGTTATTCATACCAGGGCCAGAGTGTTGCCAACTTCCAAGATTACAGGCACCCAGATGGACAAAACGGTAATTGCCGACGGATGCATAATCCATGCCACCAAAATAGAGCGTTCAGTAATTGGAATACGCTCCAGAATAGGTGCAGACTCTACTGTTATCAATGCATATATGATGGGTTGCGATTACTATGAATCTTTAGACGAAATAGAAAACAAAAATATTAAAGTGCTCATGGGAATCGGGGAACGATGCTTTATTAAAAATGCCATCATTGATAAAAATTGCCGTATAGGTGATGATGTAACCATTGACGGAGGTCCTCATCTGGAAGACATTGCAACCGATACCTATGTCATTAAGGATGGTATTGTGGTATTAAAAAAAGAAGCGGTAATTCCCTCAGGATTTAAGTTATAAGCTGAAATAAGCTTTAGGTATCCGATGGTATGGCAAAATAAAAGCTGAAACATGGCCGCCTTTTAATTCTAAAGAGAGGTTAATGCCCGACTCATTTCTGCCCCAAGCTCAAGAAGTTCGCTAATCTCTTCTTTTGTAAAATCATAGGCAACTGGCTTTGCAATACCGAATGTCCCATACAAAACCCCATTTAATAGCATAGGTACTGCAATTGAACCCTCAACTTTTGTTTCCCTGGCTGCCGGACGGGCAACTCCGGAATCATCTGTTTGCAGGTTACATATTTCCACGGGCTCCCGGCGCTCAGCTGCAATCCCGGCCATGCCCTTTCCTATGGGTATCTCAGCAATTTTAGGTAATAAAAAAGTAGGGATTCCTTGTTGAGCCTGCAACTTTAAGATTGAATTAGTCTCATCCAGAAAATGAATTGTCCCGGTTGTGCAATCGAAACAGGAAATAATAGTTGAAAGTACCTGTTGCCAGTTTATTGGTTGTTGCTTTAGAGAGCCAGATATATCAGCTCGTTTTGATTTATCAATTTTATCCATCACCCTTATCTTCTAATTGATCAATTTAAGATTATAATTTTACTTCCTATAGTACAGTACCATTTTCATACACGCAGAAATATCTTTTTTTTATAAAGCACATATAAAAATGCCCATTGTACCGCGATATAACAAAAAACCATAACCACAGCATTATAAGGATCCCCAACAAGCTGACCCAGCCATATGAAAAGAGCTGAAGTCGTATAGGGCCAATCTATAAATGACCCTGCCATATAGATCAAAATAGAGTTCATTCCGATTACTTTAAAGAAAAATGCCCATTTTTTATGCCCCAGGATATCTATGATGTAATAAAAGACAGCCATCAATAGCATGCTTATACCCCCACATTGCAAGGTGAATGAACTAGTCCATAAATTTTTATTGATTGGTAAAACCAAATTCCACAATTGTGCTACGATAATCAGAATAATACCTATAACTACCAACCGAACAGCCGTTTCTTTTTGCTTCTCCACAGCTGTTTTTTTTAATAAATTTCCCGCAAAAATACCCAGCAGACAGGTTGGGATGGCAGGAATTGTGGATACAAAACCTTCAGGGTCATGTATACCCAAATATAATTTACCAGGCATAATCAGGGTGTCCAGATAGGAGACAAAATTACCTTCCATAGTAAGATCTCCGATAGGATAACCGGGAGCAGAATTGAACATTAAAAGGAACCAGTAGCCCAGAAGCAATGCGCTGAACCAAATGATTTGGCCGCGCTGTTTGGTATACAGGTATATGATGTTGGCAAACATATAAGCCAGTCCAATACGCCCCAAAACACTTCCAAAGCGAATTTCTTCCAAGGGGCGAATTTCAAGGCCATTATTATAAATGACCCCGAGGAGAACCAGAATCAGGCCTCTTTTAATGACACGGTATAAGAGGGATTTCCTGCTTACCCCTTTTTCTAATTGTTTCCCTACAGAATATGGAGTGGCAACTCCGGCTAGAAAAAGGAACAAAGGAAAGATCAAATCGTAAAAAGCAAAACCGTGCCATGCCGGGTGATTAAACTGAACAGATAGCGTATTCCAAAATGGCGATTCCGTAATTTCTGCCATTTTATGAAATATTTCTTCTGCACCAATGATCCAGAACATGTCAAATCCCCGAAGTGCATCTAATGAATAAAGGCGCTGGCTGGTAATGGTTAATTTCATAACTCAAATTGGTTGGTCCTGGGATAAAGATAATAGAATATCTAATTCCTTCGGCCTTTAATTATTTAACATAATTGGATTTATTGTATATTTAAATCGTTGATTAATTAAAAAAAATCCAATAAGGAATGTCAGAAAAAGAAAATTTAATCCCGAAACAAGACCCTAATAATTATTGGGAGCAATTGGAACGATTAGAAAAACTAATCCGGGCATCAGAGTTGAAAGCAGGTGTTATATTTTCTTTTCATGGGTTAATTTTGGGGGTGTTTTTTGACAGATTAGAACAGCTTAGCCCTCTTTTCCAAGGAGGTGCCGTATTTATTATCTTGGCTTGTTTCTGGATGATCAGCTCATTGATTTCTATATACTTTTGTTTTAAGTGTTTTAAACCTCAGATTACTAAGAAATATGAAAAAAATGTGCTTTTCTTCAGAGATGCGGTATACTCCTTCGGAAGTATAGAGAAATACACCAAAAATCTAATTGAAATATTTGGTGAAGAAGAGGAATTTTACACCCAATTAGGTCAGCAAATTTATATAGAAAGCATGATTATTGATAAGAAATTCCAACATGTAGAAAATGCCATCAAATACTTTGCGCTGAGCTTTATCTTTATAATAATCATTGTTATTGTATGGTTTATCCATTTGTATTTGTAGTTAAAACTTAGAATGACAGAATCTAAACTATTTCATCATTCGCTTATTTAAGCGCTTATATCGATATTCTTCGAGCTAAAAATTCAAAAAAAAAGTATATTAGGCCTATGAAAAAATACGTACTAACACTTGCTTTTTTAGCACTTCCCCTTTTTGGCCAAAGCCAGGATGCCCGGGAGATAGATTCGGCAGCGGTTTATATCCTGGATAGGATGGCAGATATTATCGGTGAACTTGAGGCAGTGAGTTTTACTATAGAAACTGCTACAGACCGGTTGGATGATAAACAAAAAATAGAAACCCATTACAGTACAAGCCATGTTAGTATGGCAGGTCCCGATAAAATGGTTTACCAAAGATCCGGAAATAAAGGAAAGCATGGTTTTTGGTACAATGGGGCATTTGCTTCGATGTACTCTTATAAAGAAAACAACTATGTTACTCTTGAGGCTCCCGGAAATATAATTGCAATGATAGACAGCTTACACAGCAGGTTTGATTTTCAGTTTCCTGCAGCCGATTTTTTCTATCCTTCTTTTACCGATGATATTTTGGCAGATTTCAATACACTGGAGTATTTAGGAAAAACGGTAGTAGACGGCGAAGACTGTTTTTACATTAGAGCCACCAATGAAACCATGCATTTTCAGGTATGGATTTCAAGCAGCAAGTGGAATTTACCAAAACGCTTTATAATAATTCAAAAGGGGAATCAAAATTTACGTTTCGAATCTGTATTTAAAGATTGGGACATTAACCCAAAGCTCCCCAATACTGTATTTGAATTCTTACCACCTCCCAATGCGAGGCTTATTGACATAATGGAAAAATCATAAGCCAGTTACATTAAAAAAATAAATTATGTTCGAAGACAAAACAATAGTAAATAAGAGTTTCGGAATACTGATAATATTACTTTTCCTCATAGCACCTATGGAAGCAATAAATGCTCAAAGAATGGGTCATGGAGCATCCAGAGGCGGCGGCAGAAGTATGTCCCGCCCAAGCACTCAGCGCTCAGCACCCTCCAGATCCACCGCGCCGCGTCAAAGCACTCAACGCTCATCTACAACCAGACCTTCCACATCAAACGCACCTTCCCGGTCTATTAATGGAGGGCATACGAGATCTAATGATCGCAGTTATAGCAGAACGCCAAGTACCCGGCAAAGGGATGTTGCTCCAAGGCAAAAGACATCTGACAGGTCTAATGCAGGCAACGCAACCCGTCCTAATGCTGGTAATGCCAACAGACCGAATACTGCGAATGAAAGAAAAAGAACTTCAGAGATTAAAAACAATAGTGGAAACAGAAACAGAAATATTAATATAGATAATAGCAGAAATGTAAATATTAACAGGGGGAATACCTATGTACGAGCCGGTGGACGTGCATATGTCAGACCTCCCTACAGATATGGCGGTTTTGGCTATTATTGCCACAGGCCTTATTATTATCATCCTTATCGTCCGTTTTACTGGGGGCCAGTTTGGCATCCCTGGGGCTTTTTTGTGGCCTCTATCGCTACTACAGCTATCATTGTAAGCATTCAGAGTCAGCAATACTATTATGATACAGGCGTATACTATGTTTCATCAAGTGGAGGCTATACGGTGGTGCAGGCGCCTATTGGGGCAACAGTCGCGACTATTCCAAAAGAAGCCGAAGTGGTTCAGGTAAATGAAACCACCAATAATTATTACTATGGGGGTGCCTATTACGAAAAATCAGAAGAGGGTTATACGGTGGTCCCTGCCACGGCAGGCACTATTGTCCCACATTTGCCGGAAGGTGGTGAAGAAGTGAAAATTGGAGATCAGACCTATGTACAGTTTGGAGAAACTTATTACCAGCCTATACAACTGGATGGGGAAGATATGTATGAGATTGTAGATGTAAAAAAGGAGGAATAAAATCCTCATTTTTAATTTCAAGTTTTAAAAGTTGATTCTTTATTCCCTTTATATTAATTGTTAAGAGTCCAATTAACTAAATTAGTCTTAGTTTTAGGAGTGGAAAGCAGCACGAAGTATTGATCTGTAATAGCCTTAGCTAATTCTGCCTAGATTATTTTTTCTCAGAACCATAACCATAACCGTAATTATAATGCCTTGCTTTCCCAAAACCTACATCAATTAAGGACATAGGCCATATTCCTCAATTTCTTGGTTTTGGCAATGAACTTTGGGCTACTTCGCAATCATCGGTAACCTCTACCATTTTGTTCTCCAAGATCCGCTTTAAAAATCCATTAGGAGTACTTCGTACATTTGATAGCGATTTCACAAGCCTTGATAAACTTCCGGTGATCGGTTTGTTTGGAGAGTTTTAAGATTCCTTCAAAAGCCCAGTAGAGCTGTCTGGATATTTATTATAGGCCATCTCTACTGCCTCGTAGTTAAGATCTAGTAATAATTGTTCAGCTTTTTTTATGGATGCATCTAATTTCCACATAAAATGAGAACTGGGACCATTACTAAAAGTTTCTATAAGTTTTGCCTGATATAGATGGTCATCGCCATTCTTTATAAATTCATATAGAGTAGATGCCAGAACCCCTTATCAAGCTGCTATACTAGGACTGATAGTAATAGTAATGACAGTATCAATGATGACAAGAAGAACAATAACAACCTCTAACATTAAGACCTACGACTATGAACATTGAATTGGCCGCCAATGTCAATTTTGTAACTGATGCTTTATTTCCAATATATTGTTCTTCAATTGTTATTTAGTTAAAAAGTAATTACCTATTACTAGTGCATCCAATCCTGTTGAAAAAAAACAGCGAATTGCATCTTTTGGGGATTCAACCATGGGCTCACCCTGAATATTGAAACTAGTATTCAAAACTACCGGAACACCGGTTTTATCTCCAAGTTTTTTAATCACATCGTAATATCTGGGATGTAATTCCCTATTTACTGTTTGTAAGCGAGCACTACCATCTACATGGGTCACTGCCGGAATGATGGTTTGTTTATCCTTTAAAACACTACAGACTTTTAGCATAAAAGGGGCTTCAACTTCTATATCAAAATAATCATTTTTAGCTTCCAAAATAATAGAAGGAGCGAAAGGACGATAGGCTTCCCTGAACTTAACTTCAGAATTAATTTTGTCCTTCATATCAGGAAAGGTAGGGTTTGCCAAAATGCTCCGGCTGCCCAAGGCTCTTGGTCCAATTTCCATCTTTCCCTGGAACCATCCTATTATTTTGCCCTTTTCTAGTAATGAAGAAGCCTTTTCCGCAATGTCCTCAAAATACTCATAATTTAATTTTGCGCCTTTTAATACCATTTCTATTTCTTCGTTGGTATAACAGGTACCTACATAGGGATCTAGATGAACAAAATCTCTGGGTTTTTTAAAGATACCATTATATAAGTAGTAGGCAGCTCCTATGGAGGTACCATTATCACCAGCCGCAGGCATTACATATACGTCTTTAAACTTACTCTCACGTACAATCCTTCCATTCATGACACTATTTAAGGAAACACCTCCAGAGATAACAAGGTGGTCTGCCTTTGTTTTTTTATATAATATATCACAAATTTCCAATACCCTATCTTCCAACACTTCTTGGAAGGTTGCAGCCATGTTCATATGACGTTGCGTAAATTCTTCTCCTTGTTTTCGACCTTCTCCAAACTCATTAAAGAATTTAGGGGAAAGTCGCTGCCATTCCAAATTTTGAAAATTAAAATAACTGAGATCGACATGCAATTTCCCATTCTTATCTACGCGAACCATTTTGCCCACTTGCTCTTTATAGACATCAGCATCTCCCATTGGTGCTAACCCCATTGTTTTACCTTCGTCGTATGCAGTTTTGAAACCACAGTATTGAGTCACCGATTCATAAAATGAACCGAGGGAATGTGGAAAGAAACTTTCACCTAAACACTCCACTGTATTATCTATACCATACCCTAACCAGGTGGTAGCCCATTCACCTGAACCATCGATACCTAATAGAGCAGCCTTCTTGTATGGAGAAATATAAAAAGATCCCGGGGCGTGACAATAATGATGTGGAATAAAATGTACCTCTGGACCCTTCTTTTTGCTTTCCCAATGATGTTTAAACCAATTCCAAAAGCTTCTTTGATTTCTAAAGCCGCGAATAATTTCAAACCTTAGAAAAGACTTAAGTGTTTTTTTAGTTTTTATATTGGATACCCAATAAATGAGTTTTTTGAAGGAATTATGCGATGGTTTAATAGATACGGCAATATGATCAATATCGCTATAACTCAATTTTGAAATTTTAAGACAGCGTTCAATAGCATTATGTGGAAACTCCTGTGTATGCTTAACTCTGCTTAGGCGTTCTTCCTCTATAGCTGCTATTAATTTACCATTAACTACTATACATGCCGATGAATCGTGGAAATAATAATTCAATCCTAATATAATCATGAAATAATTTTTAAATCTTTATTAATCGGATTACGAATATATAAATTAGCTTGGTCGAAATACGGAAAACGTCTAAATAAAGTGATTAGGATTTAGTACCGCCACAAAATTGGTCGAATCATTCCTGAGCTCCATAGCCATAGTCATAATTATAGCCCTGTTTTTTACCTTTCCCCGTGCCGTTAAGCACATAGGCCATATTAAATAATTTCTTGGTGCTGTACAAGCCTTTTGAGAACTCGATCAAGCGTTCATCTACTTCAAGACCTTCTACGTCCAACAACACACCGTCCAGGTCTATTAACGGGGGAACAGAACAAATGATCGAAGTTATACCAGAACCCCAAGTACGCAGCAAAGGGATGTTACTCCCAGACAAAGGACATCAGATAGATCAGGAACCGGGACTACAACAAGACCAAATACTTCTAATGAAAGAAAAAGAACTTCAGAAATTAAAAGCAATAGTGGAAACCGAACTAATAGTGGTAATAGAAATATAAACATAGATAACAGTAGAAACGTAAATATTAACAGGGGTAATACCTATGTACGAGCCGGTGGGCGTGCGTATGTAAGACCTCCTTACAGGTATGGGGGTCGTATTTACTATTGCCACAGGCCCTATTATCATCATCCTTATCGTCGGTTTTACTGGGGGCCGGTTTGGCATCCCTGGGGCTTTTTTGTAGCTACAATCGCAACTACGGCAATTATCATAAGTATTGAGAGTCAGCAATATCATTATAATCAGGGGGTTTACTATGTGTCATCCAGCGGCCGATATACGGTGGTGCAGGCTCCTGTTGGGGCAACCGTTGAGACAATTCCCAAAGAATCCGAAGTGGTGCAAGTGAATGAGACCACCAATAAGTACTACTATGGTGGGGCGTATTATGAAAAGTCAGACGAGGGTTATACGGTAGTTCCTGCCACGGCATGTACAATTGTTCCTAATCTACCGGAAGGTGGTGAAGATGTAAAAATAGGGGATCAGACCTATGTAAAATTTGGGGAGACCTACTACCAGCCTATACAACTGGATGGGGAAAATATGTATGAGATTGTAGATGTAAGAGAGGAGGAATAGACACCACATTTTAATTTCTAGTTTTAAAAGGTGATTCTATATTCCCGGATATAGAAGTTTGAGACTGCAATTAACCAAATTAGTCTGAGTTTTAGGAGTGGAAAGCAGCACGAAGTATTGACCTGTAATAGCCTTAGCTAATTCTGCTTAGATTATTTTTTCTCCGAACCATACCCATACCCATACCCGTAATTATAATGCCTTGCTTTTCCAAAGCCTACGTCATTCAGGGCGTAAGCCATATTCTGCAGCTTTTTGCTCTTGTTCAGGTTTTTGGAATACTCCAGCAATTTCTTGTCTGTAAACCCTGCACGGGTAACAAAGAGCGTTAGGTCTGCAGCTTTAGAGATCAGCATGGTATCTGTTACCAATAAGGTGGGAGCGGTGTCCACGATAATATAGTCAAATTCCTCTTTAGCAGCATTGATAAACTTTTCAAAGCCTTTGCCCGAAAGTAGTTCCGGGGCATTTGGGGGCATTTGGCGACTATAACATACCTTAATGTTTAGTTCGTCACTAAATCCTTCATTGATGACATCCTGCCAGTTCATAGAAGGGTTTGAAAGATATTCAGAAAGTCCTTTCGCCTTTTTAAGAATATCCAAATAGGTATGAAGCTGGGGGTTCCTGAGATCGGCCCCAACGAGCAGTACCCGTTTTTTTAAACTGGCATAAGCCAATGCCAGATTAAATGCCACCAATGTTTTTCCCTCCCCTTTTATGGCAGAGGTTACATAAAGTACCTGCCCTATATCCTTTTCTTTTTCAGGCAGGTGATGATTAATACTGGTACTTAACATCCTGAACGATTCTGCCAGGATAGAGCGGTCATGCAAACCTTTAATACTTTTAGCTCCCTTTAAAAATGGAATTTCTGCCAGTACAGGAATATCCGGACATAACTTTTCCAAATCGGTGCGATCATGGATTTTGGTATCTAATGAAAACTTAATAAACAGTACCAGAAAAGGCAGAAACATCCCTAACGCCAAAGACAAAGGGTAAATTATTATTTTCTTTGGGAATACTGGTTTACTATTAGTTAAACCGTAATCTACCACTTTTATGGATGGGGTGGTCGTTGCCATATTAATGGCCGCCTCTTCGCGTTTTTGAAGCAATAAAAGAAAGAGTTGTTCTTTAATGCTTTGTTGCCGTTCAATGCCGCGAAGCATTTTTTCCTGCTCAGGAAGTTCCGAGAATACGGCACCCGCACGACTACTCTCACGTCTTAACTGACTCAGGGAAGTTCTTAACTGGGCCTGGTAGACATTTACAGATTTAATAATATTTACCTTACCCCGTTCCAACTGCCCGGAAATGGACCGTAATGTAGGATGGTTTACCCCTACATTGGGTAACAGCTTATCCCGCTCCAGGGCCAGTTCATTATAATTGGCAACCAGACTGTTTAAACTCGAATTCTCCAACCCAATATCGGCTGGTAATAAACTGTATTCCGCCTGGTTAATTACCGTTTCCTTTAATAATTTAGATAGGGATATCTGGTTTTCCAATACTGTTACTTGATCTTCTGCTTCCGATTTCCGCTGCAGGGTTATCCCGGCATCGGCTTCAATATAGGAGAGTCTGTTGCTTTGTTTAAAATCCTGTTTCCCAACTTCTATAGAATCCAGTTCCGAGGCAAGGTTTACAAATCTCTTGTCTATCACCTCCATGGTGCGCCTGGAAACCAGTTGCCGGTCCAGGATCCCATCTTCATTAAATTTAGCGATGATGGCATTTAATATGGCCTCCGAGCGTTCCGGGCTTTGCCCTTTGAGGGTTAGCGATACAATATCACTCTCCCTATTGGTGACATCGATCTCCAACGCCTCAGCAAGACCCATTATAGCATCTTTCATGGGCCTTATCACTACTTTAAATTCCGTGCCTTCGTAATCCGCATCTGTGTTTTCGTTGAGTGCTATATTGAAAGGTAAGCCCTCCGGAGGGATGTCTGTCGCGTCCGGACTAACATTAAAAATCCCGTCTTCTTCATCGCTAATCGTGATTTTGGAAGGGCTCAGGCTTATCGTATAGGCCCTGGGAATACCCAATAAAGCTTCCTCCCTGACGGCTGTGATCACAAAGGGAGGATCCCAGATCTGTATTGTTTTAATGGTTTCTACCCGGTAGGTATTTATATTCAAATTCAGGTCCGACCCTACCTGGCTTAACAAGCGGTACGATCTGAGGACTTCAATTTCATTGTCCAAATTTATGTTGCTATTCCGTCCCAACATGGCCATGCCATTGGAAGCCACATTTAACTCCATGGATTCATCTACCATTTTAATTTTTGCCACCGTTTCGTAGGTGTTAGGCACGTAAATTGTGTACACATAGGCCAATGCCATGCTTACCAAAGTTACCCCTAAAAACCAGGGCCAATGGCGCAGGTATTTTAAAATAATTTCTTTAAGTGCAAATGACTCTTCCTCGTCATTAAAATCTAAACTAAATGGGGCTTCTTTCATTTTTTTATTCAAATTTCAACTCTAGCATGTAAAAATAAGGAAAGATTTGCGAAACGCCTTATCCTTTAACTTTATGCCAAATATGATATTTTGTTTAAGTTTTTATTTGCGATTTTAAAAGCAGTGGGAGCTTCGACTTGGATAAGACCCTTCCGAAATTGCTAAATTTGGGTTTAAGAACTTATAAGTAAAAGATTTCCTACTAAAAATGAAATTTGATCCGGTTTATTTCTAAGGTTAAACCCGTTAAAGACAAATGCTTTTCCTAAAGTAAATTTTAGAGATCTGGCTAGCTATTTATTTTTGTTTAAAATTACCTATAAATTCTTTTCATTAAGAATAGATTCATAAATTAGACGATTCTTTTATCACTGTCCATTTAGCTTCCAGAAATTTTCCAGGATTTGCCTTGTTCTCGTTTTCTCAGTGATTTTTATTAGTTTTTTGCTTCCCTTAATAACTTCTTCATAATTCATATCCCAACCTTTCCAATTATTCAAACTGTGATATGTATATCCTAATTTATTTTCCTCCAATACATTGAGAACATCTTCAAGATATTGATCTTTCCCTTCTGCCCATCGCACTACACTAAATTCTCCAACATAGAGCAATTTATTATGTTCCTTTGCCCAATTAACTGCTACATTCATATTATCACGTATTCTATTTTTATCCCAATAAATTTTGCCTATCTGGCCGGGATAATTAAAAACTTCTGTCCTTTTTTTTATTCCTTGATGCGTATAGGCATCAGGATTATAAAAATGAAAACCATAAATAATTTTATTATCATCAAAGGGTTCTTTGAAATCGGAATAACCTTTTGCCATACCCCAAGGACCGGGGGAAAAAACAACGTACTTATTAGAATGCACTCTAATTGTATTTAATATTCTATTAAAAAAATCGAACCAGATCTCAGGCCTTTTAGGACCAAATATAGATTTAACAACTGGTTCGGAAAAAAAATCATACGCCACTACATTTGGATACTTATCAAACTTTAGGACCAGATCATTAATATAGCTTATGGCAGCGTTCAGTTCAATTTCCGATTCCCAAAATTCAGAAGACGTATGATTAAAATTTTTCAAGGGGTCAAGCGGGAAGTCCTTTGAGTGCAAAATAACAACAATATCCTCCTTAGCGCACCATTGAATTACCTTCTCTACCCATTGCAAATGTTGGTCCATACCCACTTCAACGGATACATTATTTTTGATGCTAAAACGTTTTACTTCGACAACCAATCTTATTGCGTCTATTCCCTGGGTCTTTAATTCTTTTATGATGCGCTCATTTATAACGGAGGTATCACGGGGCGAAGAAACTATTCCACGCCAGGGCCAATTCAAAGGCTTATCGTTTTCAAGGAGATCCCCTTCTTCTATATTCTCGATCAATTTTTTATCTTCTTGTACTAAAAGTAATTCTTCATCCTCATTACATTGACCTACGGATAAAGCAAAAAGTAGTATTAATAGTGTTTTCATATTACTCATATATGATCATTAAAAACCTGGTTGATATGATAGGGAGGCAAACAGTTGTTTTCGTTTTATGCCTTTTTAAATGTACAACGCTTACATACCTTCAAAGACTATTTACGAAATTTTTTTTTATAAAGATGTCTGCAACTCATATTTCTTACTTAGTATATCCGTAAATCGATGTAGAAGGGACAAAACAGGAATGCATTTTGCTCAATAATACTTTTCAAGTAGTTCATAGTATTTGCAATGGGGCTGATTTTTATACTAATAAGCATCAACTACTGGACATTGTTAACGCATTGAACGATTTCTATACATCATTTCAAATGCGAATTAAATAAAATATCAGTGGGCATTTTAGTCTAGTAAAATGATATAGGTGTATTTTAATATAATCAGTCTATTTGTTTCCACTTTCCAACATATACCCATTTATTATATTCTTTTGTCCATTTAGCCACTAGATTCATTTCATGAAGAATTCTGCTTATATCACCATAAATAATTTATTCCGGTTCGGAAGAATCAAAATTGTTTGTTCAATTATACTTGTTGTGTAAAGTTCCCAGGATTATAAACCTTTACCTTTCAATATCACTTTCACTCCTCTACTGATTATTTTCAGATCCAATTGCAATAATCCCATTGGGGAGCGTTTTAAATATTGATCGATATATTCATATTCATATTTGGGATTTCCCATCTCCGGCGTTCCCTTCATTACATGCCCCAATCCCAGTAAACCGCCTTTTAATAGAGTGCGTGTTACATTGCCCTGAGCTAAATCCCTTTCATAATGATGAATGGCCAGTGGCCTGGGCCCCACGATACTCATGTCTCCTTTTAAAACAGAATAAAATTGAGGGATCTCATCTAAATAGAATTTTTTAACAAACCGCCCAACATACGTTCTGCTGTCTTCATCCCATTCAGCTGAAAACGCATGCCAGTCGCCACGTTTCGCTCCTTCCTGATCTATATATTTATTCTTAATTAACCGTATTTTGTACTTATCAATTACTTCCCCTCTGCTTATTGCCTTATAACTAAAAAGCATATCACCCCTGTTTTCCGGTATTAGTATACCTTCAATTGTATAGGCTATTTTCAATAAAATTAGTATTGGTGTGGCACACAATAAAAAAGTAAAAGACAAAACTTTATCAAATAATAATTTTGGCAATCTGTCTTTTAAAGGTTCCTTGATAAGAAAAATATGTTCATATTTAGTTTTTATCTCTTTGCCGGGTTTCTTATAAGGAAATGCCTCTTTCGGTTCTAATTTATTCATTTAAATAATACTAATTAGTTCAAATCGAATGGATATAATGGAATATTTAAAATGATCTATATTAACTCACTCTTTTTTACGGAAATTATTAGCCAATAATAATTCATTTTAATATTTCACTTTTTCTAACTTTGCAAGAATCAATAATAAACTGCTCATATTGCTGGTTTATACGTTGCCAATTAAATTCATTTTGAATTTTATCCATATTCTTTTGGACTAATCCAATATGATCTTTCTTTGTTAACCCCATTCTTTCAACAATATCATTTTCATTATTAAAATAAAAAGCGTTCTCTCTTAATATACTCCTGTTAAATACATTATCATGTGCTATTACAAAACAACTGGAAGCCATAGCTTCCAGTAAGGATGGATTTGTTCCCCCCACGGAATGACCGTGAAAATAAAGATTAGACCAATGTCTTAAATTATTCAGGTGTTCTAAATTGTAGATACCGCCTAAAAATCTAATGGTGCTATAATTTTTAAACTTATTTTTTAAATAATTCCCAAATTTAGTTTCGTGCTTACCTATTACCAGAAAAATTTGATCAGAGGTGCTTTTCACAACGCCATCAAGAATAACTTCTATATTGTTCTCTGGTTCCAATCTGGCAATGAGCATGTTGTAATTAAATTTGTCAACTCCATATTCAACAAGCAGCTGCTCCGATGGAGTACTGAATAAATCAGCGCCATATGCGATATATTCGGAATCTACTTTATAGGATGTTTTAAGATGTTCCTTTATTCCTATTGAATCTGAAATTAAATAATCACTTGTCTTTACGGCCAACTTCTCCGCAAATTTCAAAAATCTTCGTACGGGCCTGGAGTACTTACTTCGTTTCCACTCAAGACCATCCATATTGGTAATAACTATGGCCTTTTTTGGTAATAACCATCCCCAGATTGAACTGCTGGTATAGCCCAATTGCAATATCACATCAAAGCCTCGTTTCCTGCAATCTATTATGCAATGTAAGTCATAAATAAACTGACCTGCGGTACCAATCTGTTTTTCAGGATCCATTTTATGGATGATGTTTACACCTTTCCAGGTGGGTTTTTGGTATGGATGGTCAGAGGAGTTATACACGCAGACCTCATGGTTCTTTTTCACTAAATAAACAGAAAAGTATTCTGCAAACTGTTCAAAGCCACCATGGTAATTAGGGATTCCTCTGGTTCCAATAATTGCAATTTTCATAAGGTGTTATAAAAATTTATTGTTTGTTGGCCAATTTTGATCCAATCAAACTTATCTTTGATCAACTTAGCTGCATTGTGTGTTGTCTCCAAAATATTTTCCTGGTTTAGATTCAGAATGCAACTGGCAAGCGCTTCCGGATTTTCAGATTGAAAATTGAATCCATTTTCATTATGTCTTATCACCTCTTTAAATGGTTCAAGATCCGATGTAATAACAGTTCTTCCATAGGACAGTGTCAAAAATAGGACACCACTTTGGTAAATGTGCTTATAGGGCAATACTACAACATCAGCATTTTCGTAAAAGGAAGCAACTTCATCATCTTCAATAAACCGAATATGACTCTCCACAAAATTGACCAAATCTAAATTCACAATCATTTTTTTATATTGGCCAAAATCCGTTTTCCAGGGCCTACCGGCAATGGTAAGTTTAAAATATGGATTCTCCCTAACTACTATCGCCATGGCATTCAATAAGATATCCAATCCTTTTACTTCTTTGATCTGTCCAAAAAACAATAATTTAATTATCTTATCAATAGTTGGTTCCTGTAAAACAGATACAAATGGCAGGTAATTCCCATGGGGAATAATGGTAATTTCTTTGGTATATTTAAAGGATTTTTCAAATTCATTTTTTGAAAAATGATTATGCACTATAATACCATCAATAAGTTGTAAACATAGGTTAGAAACAATCTTATTAGATCTTTTATAAAATGATTCAACATCGTGCAGGGTGACCACCTTTTTTTGTCTAAAAAAAAATGCCATCAGCAATACTATAAAATTTAATGTGCCAAGGTCGAAGAAATGAAAATGAAATATTTTTGTTTTTTCCTTATTTGAAAGTCTAAACGACTTTAAGTAACCCATTAAAAAATAATATAATCTGATAAATCCTGTAAACTTCCAAATATTGTGAAAAGTAGTTTGTGTGCTTACATTAGGGTATTCCCGCTCTTTGGTATTCGCACAGGTAAAATACAGCACTACTACTTCATTACTTCCCAGACCGGATGCCAGTCCGTAATCATAATAATCCATACCGCCATGACCCCCAACTGGATCTATAATGCTAATGGTCATTATTTAAGGATTTAAACTTCATATAATCCTCTTCAATAAATGATTGTAACGAAATAAAGTCATTTGAGCTCAGCTCGCATTTTTCAGCTTTTTTGTAAAGCAAGCTTTTAAATTTATTTGAGAATGAATCCGGAAACAGCAGTTTTGTTCTTTCAGTAAATCCTCTGTTCTTTTGAACAATTCTGCCAATCCAATTCCTTGAATTCTTATTTTCATTAACTTTTTCCTCAAAATTAATTTCAATAGGGGCTATATTCAGAAATTGAAAAATAGAAGTGTAATTTTCCTTTAAGGATTCTAATTCCAAAATAAGAATATTGCTTCTATCAAAGTGTTCAAAATACTTAGAAATCTCTTTATAATAAAGACTATTATGAACATACTGCCTGAAATGGAAAGTACTTTCATCATTCAGATATTCTGAAAATGGTTTAGGAGCATAGCCCATTCTCTTGTCCATTAAGTAGTGAGAAAAAGCCCTCTTATAAGGATTCCTTACCATGAATATTATTTTTGCTTCAGAATTAAATTCTTTAATTGCTTTGGGAACTTCATCAAAAGTAAAATAGGACACACTAGCATCAACTAAATAAGTTTCAGATTTTGCTTTCTTATAATACCTCAAATACTTATTTAGACTTTTTGTCTTTAAATCTTTATAATACGAATGTATTTTTAACTGATAAAATGAAAAATAATTGAGCTCCTTAATTCGAGGTAAAAATATCCTTGGATGCCTTTTGAATGTTTCAAATAAAAAGGTTGTGCCACATTTTGGAGCACCTAAAATAAATAAATTCGGTTTTTTCAAAATTTTAATTAGTTATTCGATTCTTTTTTTAGTAAGCCATCTCGGCAGATCCAAATATCCATTTTCGATTAAATAATCCTTTAATTCATTGTTTTTTTGACTATAAAATATTCTAAGGTCATCTTTTGTATCGTCATCTATATAAATGTCTTGAACAACATTAATCTTGGAATACCATTTTTTTAAGAATGTTTTAAGCGTTCTATTAATTCTAAAGAAATATTCAAATTTGCCGTTAATAAAAATTCCTATTTGATGTAAATATTTATTACCATATCTACTGGTTTTATTCTCAACCTTAAAATTGTAATTTTCATAAAAATTAGCTTCTATATTTATCCACTCACATATGGTATTCAACGATTCCTTTGGGCGATCAATTAAATCTTCAAAAAAAAGCACCTTAATATTACTTTTATGATTAGCTATCCAATACCTCAAATAGTCTATATAAATTCCTTCCCGTAAACCCCTAAAAAATGGATCGTCTATGTCCTGTAATTTATAATTTTTCAAATTCTTAGAATAAAACTCTTTAAAAGTGGTATTTCTCGGAATTATAAACTTTCCTTCACAATGTTTATAGTATGAAATAAATCGTTTTACCGGATCACGTAAAACAAATAATATTTTAGGATTTTCTAATTCACCAAATAATCTTTCAGCTATCTTCTCATTTCCATATAAATAGCTAGGGGAGGCGTCTAGCATGTATTTAGCATTAACTGGACAATGAGAGAAAAAACTATTATAATGATCTAAACTTTTTGTATTGCCCTTATATCTTAAAGGTGTATAATGATGAATTTCTTTTTTAGTAGATCCACAAATTTCAGGATGGTCCATTAAGTAGGAAAATAAAGATGTCGTTCCTGCCTTATGGACTCCTCCTATAATTAAATTTCCAATCATGTAATTATTATTTTTACTAATGTTTTATACGAAGTTTTAATAAAAGATACCCTTCCTCCTAAAATGAAGAGTATCGACTGAGTAATATATTTGAACCAGAAATAAATATTAAACAATAAAAAATCAACAGTTTTCAGATGAATCTTCATAGCATAAAATTGATTTACTTTTTTATTATAAAATTGAAAATCAAGATTTGGATTATTAATTTTTATTCCAGTAATATTGGATCTATTTGACATACTGGCATTTACTTTGTGAAATATTTTGGCTTCAGATTCATAATATATTTTAACGTTTAACTTCCTTGCCCTAATTGATAATTCTAAATCTTCGCAATACATAAAAAAGTTATCGTTAAATCCCTTTAGTTTTACAAGTGAATCCCACGTAAACATCATTAGACACCCGGATGCAAAAGAAATGTAGCGGGACATATTTGCTCCATTAGGAGTAGCTTGCCTATTTAAATCAGCAATTAATGGCCATCCTTTGAAGTAGTTTATATCTCCTCCACCATACCAAACCAATTCCCTATCGGCTTCATACATAATCTTCCCTGTGGTTATCCCAATTTTAGGATCTTGCAAAAATGGTTTGATCAACTGCTCAATAGTATTTTGCTCTATAAGTGTATCATTATTTAATAATAACAAATATTCAAATTCCAGATTTTTCTGAGTCCATTGAATACCTACATTATTGGCCCTGCCAAAACCAATATTGTTATCATTCATAATAATATGTAATGGATCATAAATTTGGTGTAATATTTTAAGACTCGCTTGGTCTTTAGAGTTATTATCGACCACTATAATAAAAGGCAATTCTCCATTAACATCTGCGATACTTTTTATACAAGCCTCGGTATCTTCAAAACCGTTATAATTGACTAATATTATTACAGTTTTATACTTCTTAACCATAATTAATTAATCCTTTGTATCAATGAAGAGGATAATTGAAGCATACACACGTATAGAAAAAAGGTAGTATAACCCAAAATACTCGAACCCGTCAATAAAGTAGATACCATAAGCAATAATAAAGCTAAAACCACACAAGTATAAAATTGATTCGATCGTTTAACAAAAAGATGTTGCCAAAGTACTTTTATTTGTTTTAAAAACACATATATTCCAAATAACCCAAAAGCGTACAAGACTCCAAATAATCCTATATCTGAAACATAAAAATAAACATCTTCACCAATTACCTTAGCCACCTCACTGGCTCGTGCCAAACCATTTCCGAAAAAAGGATTTATCTTAAACCGCTCTAGAGCGAATTCGGTTTGAAAAATCCTGATAGATGTTGAGCTATCACTAATAATATCCGCATTACCGGTAACAATTTTTGAAGCCTCATAAAATCTATCTAAAACAGCTGTGCCATCATCGGAATTGAAAAGGAAGATCCCTAGAAATATTATTGAAAATAATGCAGGTACTATAAGTTTAAATCTTGATTTTAAATTTCTATATTTAAATAACCCGACTCCCATTACAAATAAAGTTATTAGGAAACTAAAGCGCTGTATCTCTAAAAAATGATTTGCACTAAAAAACAGCAGGGAATAGAACAGATATTTATAATTGCTTTTAAACAGGAATAAGGAAAACCAATAAATCGCAATAAAATTGATGAACCCTTTACTTACTTTCCCCGCACTTACCACAACAATCTTTCCGGTTAATTCAGATTCGTTAATAAAGGCAAAATCAGTAATGGCCATAAAGGCTATGATTACCAAAACAACCCAACCGGATTTAGTTAGTATGCCAAATAAATCAGGAAATGTAATGTTGTATTTTTGAAATAAATAGACAAACAATATTATACTCCCAATATTGTAAAAATCCACATTGGCAACAAAACCGGATACCAAAGACTGACCATAATAAATATGGGTTGTTACTATAGAAATGAACATCAAAAAAAGTCCAATCCAATACCAATATTTAATTTTTTTTGAAATGACTTTTCGATATCGAAAGAAAAGAAAATGCCCAACTGTACTTAAAAACAATAGGAAATAGGTAGATAATCTAGCCCCTGGTGTAAGTCCAAAAGTTCCAAAAACACAAATTACCAGTAAAAGTAATAGTATTAAAACCCACTTTTTTTTATTTACCATAAATACCAGATTAAACCGACCTTAGAAATGTAAATAGATTTATTCCATTCAGGATCTTTAGACAATTTTGTAAATATTAAATTATCTAAAGCATTGTTGAAATTATCATCAAAATTAATATCAATTAACTAATATTTCTAGCAACAACTCTAGTACCACCGCCACCAAAAGTACCAATTCCTATTTTATTATAATTTTTTTTGGAACTCATCTCCTTTCTTTAATTAGTTCATTTGTTTTGATCCAGTCCTCTATCACAATTTTCTCGACATATTCATTAGCATCTTTCGGAATTATTTTGTTCCTTTTCTTTTTAAAAAATACTGATTTGTATTTTTTTCCCAGTTTATTAAGTGGTTTGGGAATTTGATTTTTATATTGGAGTAGGAATTCAATTAATTTGTTTTTAGGTAATACCGTTTGATTAAATTTCGTATCGAAATTTAAGTGACAATCCTTTGGGTTAAGTTCGGCAAATTCAAAGACTTGATTCATAAAAGTAGTCGGATTCTTTGACAATTGCTCAAATGAAGTTATTAAGATCTGATCTCTCGGAAAAACATTAAGATAGCGTTCAATCTGATCATGATATAAGCTCATATCTATATATAGATTAGTAATGCCATATCCTTTAGATTCATTTTCAAAATCTTCTTTTAAAGACTGTAAAATACATTTTGTGTTTTGACGCCCTCCCATAACATCCATAAAGAAATGGCTGAAAGTCCTGGATACAGGCTCTCTAACCAGAATTATAATTTTTGCATCGGGATTAAATGTATGTAACTCACTTGCCGCATATTTTGAGTATAGGTAGGATGTACTGAATTCTGCTAAAACTTTTTCACCCCTTTCGTTTCTGAATAGTTTTAAATAATTCTCTTTACTATCCAAAAATGCATTATGTTTTTCATCCAGATCATGGTGGGAGAAGTATTTTTGAAAGTCTATCATTGTACTTATTTTGTAGTCCTCTCTGAAATTATGCCAATTTATATCTGAACCAAAATAATTAGGTTCTTTAATTGGAGAAACATAGACATCCGGGTGCTGTTTTAAATAGTTGTATAATGATGTTGTTCCCGCCTTTGCAGCACCAACAATAAATAAATTAGGTAATTTACCTTTCATTATTTAAATCTTTTATAGAAAAGGAATTGTTCATCTGTTTGAGATCATATTTTAAAACCTTATAAAACCTCAAATATGACTTTATTTTAAATCTTACAATATTCATTATCGTTGGTTTAGGATATTGCATTTCATTAAATAAGGCTTTGTGTTGTAATATGAAAGCAGAAAAAATATTTTGAAATGTTTTTTCAGAAATAATATAATCTTTAGTTTTTTTGTTTGTCTTGTTATATACGGGCAACTCTCTTTGAGGGGTAATTCCTAATTTTAAAAGTAAATTTTCAAAATCAGATGTCAGCTGATCAAAGCGGAGAACACCGTCTAAATATTTACTGTTTATTGTTAGGTTGTCATCATAGGGAGCTAAGTGATATTTAGCTTTCAAAAAATCCTCAAAAGTCATTTTTTGAGCTTGAACTCTTTTGTAAAATTTTCTTGCTTTCTGAGAAACAAATCCTCCATTTTCAATAAAATATTGAGAATCTGTAAACGTATTGTAGGGATTAGCTAAATGTTTATTATAAACACTAAAACACATTTCTAATGGATCTCTAACAACTACAAAAATATAGTATTCCTCTAAATTTAATGAGGGCATTATTTTATGTAGCAAAGGTATATTAGCATGTTTATGAAATAATGGCTCCCCTTCATATTGCTCAATTAATTCCTTGGAAATCGCTGAAGAACCCGAAAATGGTAGTCCAATAAAAATATATTTATATTTATGGCTAATAATCATATTATTTTAGAATAGTTAAGTTTATTGAATAGTGAGTTATTTTTATGCCTTGTATATATTTTTCGCAACTCTTCATTTTCTGTAAATGCAAATATTCTGTCTTTATTTATCTTGGAAGAAATAGATCTTATTAAATCAGCGTCTACTTCTATACCAAGAAAAATCGATAGTTTTTTTAAATTCTCTACTGGTTTAGTCAGAAATTCTTCATAACCAAGGTGTATTACATTCTTAAAATAAGTTTCAGCTTTTAATGCTTCAGCAATGTATTCTTCCCATAACTTAATCCCTTCTTCAATATTATTAACTCTTAAAGATTGTGAATATATTGGCTTTTTAACTAAGTATTTTTCTTTTATTTTAGTCTTTAAGGTAGTCTTGAATTCAGATTCTATTTTTAATTCTCTTATATGTAAACTATTTGCCACATCGATTGGGTTCCTATATATATGTATAACTTTAGCATTGGGAAATATGGATGACCATATATCCATTGTAAGTGTGTTTTTAGGGTCTTTCCAACCCCAACGCTTTGAATAGTTTAGTAAATTATTTCCCCATAGTCTGTACTTTCCTCCAAAATATATTCTACTTGCATTTGAGGCGATTCTTTTTTGAATTACCTTAACAATGTTCTTATTAATATGTTCATTCGAGAATTGAAGATTGTAAGGGTTATCCCATGTTACATTCTTTTGATACAGAATCCATTCATTAATTCTTTGAAAAAAAAATGATTCTTCATTTTTTCCCATACTTTTTTTACTTCCCATGAAAATTCCCGATTCTTCCATAAACCTCGTTAGCATAGAAGTTCCCGATCGGTGCATTCCAATAATTATTACAGGAGCTTTACATCTGTTTTTCATATTTTAAATCCTGGTAAATAGTACGTTTTTATTCCTATTATTCTAACAACATATATAACCAAACTAAGATTTAATATTGTAATTCCTGGCTTAGATATAAAAGCAACTCCTATTAATCTGATATGACTTGTGAAGATTAAATCAAGTTTCTTCTTTTAGTCATTTTTTAATCATAATTTAAAAATTGGTATAGTTAGAATACCTGTATTTCGTTTGGCAAATATCACTTTTGTAACATTTGAAATCATTACAGTTATAGCCGTTGCGATTGCGGCGCCTAAGGCACCGTACGTTTTAATTAAAACGATATTCAAGATAATATTTAAGAGTACGGCTATAGCCGAAATATAACCATGTACTTTTTCGTACCCACACATCATTAGTAACAATCCAGCACAACCGGTAGTAATATTAAAAAACTGACCAATGGCCAATATAACTAAAACCCAATACGCTTCCTGGAATTCTGCGCCCCAAAGCCCTAGCATCAATTGTCCAAAAACAACAAATACCATTACAAAACTGAAAGCAATAATGGTTAAGCCTTTGGTCACCCTTTGAACCATAATCCCCATTTCCTCAATTTTAGTATCACTAAACAAACTTGCTAATTTTGGAGCAACAGCTGCATTGGTGACCTGTAAAAACAGCGAGGTAAGCAATGCCAGTCTTGCTGCTACACTGTAGATACCCACATCTTCAAGTGTGCCTAAGGTACCTAACATGATAACATCTGCATTGCTGGCAATCACTCCCGTTCCCGTAATTAATAACATGGGTAGTGCCATTTTAAACATGGGCTTCAAATTAAACTCCCCTTTACTGTTACTTTTAAAGGTATGGCCCCATAACACCATCACTACAAATGCCAGTAATACACGACTCACCGCATATAACAGTAGAACGCTTACAGGGGTATAGCCAATATCAAATACCCAATACAGTAATAACCCAAGCCCTACGAGTATGGTACTCAAGGTTTGGTTTACCAGATTTGCCTGCCATATTTTACCATAACCGATTAATGCTGCAGCAAACACCCTGGAAAACGTTTGGGGAATAAGCATAACAAAGGCTATTAATAAGGGGATATACAACTCCTGATTTCCAGACCACCACTTTAGAATTACAGGCAATAGTATAGCCGCAATACCTGCAATACCCATAGAAAGCAACCCATTAAAAATGAGACTTGTTTTTAACGAGGTGGCTATGCTTGCATCATCCTGTTTGCTTTTAGCTATTGCAATAAATTTTAAGATGACATTTGAAAATCCAAACATGGTGAGGATCAACAAAATCATCCCTAACTTATTCGCGAAATTGATAATTCCTAAGCCTTCGGGCCCAAGTGTGCGTCCTAAAAAGATGCTAATGAGTAAACCAACGATCAGGCCGGCTACCTTAACAAGCATGGTTTTGGAAGATTTGACCACTACCTCAAGGGTATGTATGTCTAATTTGGACTTAAATTTTTGTATCATTTTCTATTGTTCCGCAGATACCAATTCAGAAGGTTAATTATTGATTCTTTATAAGCCTGGAATAAAATGAAGGTCTGCACAGTTGGAATATCGTATATACTACTTTAGAGATTGTATTCCTCTTATTATTAAAGAGTTTGACCAGGACATTGAATTGTACAATCGATATACTAGTGCCCCAAGCTTTTAAAAACATATAGTGCTTTAGTTGTTCTTTAAGCATTACTTTTCGCATAAAATAAAACCACGATCGCCTGAAGGGCAGACCGGCATAAAATTCTTTTTTAGTACCTAAAACTTGATTTTGAGAGATCCCTTCATCATGAATTCTGTAAATGACCGTTGGTTCGTCCTTAAATATTAGCTTATATTTATTTTGGGACGCCTTTACCCATAGGGGATAATCTTCAAGCATTGGAAAACGTTCATCAAAGCCACCCAAATGAACCAATGCTTCCCGTCTGATAAATGAAGTGGCTGCTGTTACATAGTTACTCCTTAATAATACTTTTAACTGATTCTTTTTAGTATTCAATAATTGAAATCCCTTGTTGAAATGATCTACAAGCTTGTCATTTTTTTTAGTAAACGTCATTTTGCTAAAGAAGAACGAGTGGGGACTATTCTTAACAAAATCCATATTCCTGTCTATACAGGAATCCATCAAGATATCATCGCCAGCGATAAGCTTTATCCACTCCCCTTTGGCCTCTTTTAGACCACGATTACAATTTTGTGCAATCCCTGAATTATTTTGGATAGTAATACATTTTGCATCAATAAATCGCCCCTTATGTTCGCTTACCCATGCTTTGCAAATCTGAACCGTACTATCCGTTGAGCCATCATCACTAATGATAAGTTCTATGTTTTTATAGGTTTGTGCTTTGGCACTCTGTAAAGTTTCCAGAACATATTTAGATGAATTGTAGGTAACGACAATGACAGAGACTAACGGATTTACCGGATCATCAATTTGGCTAAATTTGTCTTGTTCCATTATCTGCTTAGACTTTGACATTTAGCTTATTTTCCAATTGTTCTCAATAACTTTTTAACTTCTTTCAATTCCTCCAATTTTAACAAATGACTGATTCCTATATATGAAATTAAGCCTGCAACCACCCCCACTATTAGCCTTAGAATATTGGTTTCTACTAAACTAATACTTAAAAGAATTATTATGGACATCACTACCGTCAGTGCCATTGTTGGCCAAATATCTTTTAGCTGTGATAATACTCCATGCCCAAAAAGTTTTCCTGGCAAATAGGTATTAATATAAAAATTTATAGTAGAGCTAATTACTTGCCCAATAACCATTGCTTCAACACTTATTGGTAATGTAAAAAGCAATATAATAATCCCTATAGGAGCTTTTGACAAATCTACTTTTAAAAATAGATCCGATCTTCCGATTGCATTAAGAATATTTAGGTTTAAAACACTTTGGGCGTAAAAGATCCGGGCAAAGCACATCCATTGCATTAATGGTATTGCCATTAACCATTTCTGTCCTAAAAAAAGTGTAATAAATGGTTCTGCCAATATTGCAATTCCTGTCATGCATGGAAACATTACAAACGCACTCATTTTAAGAAGGCTCCGAAAAACGGATATCATTTTTGTTGTGTCGTTCTGGAGACCTGATAATAATGGAAAAGTAACCTGATAAATTATACCTGAAATAGTTTCTGCAGGCAGTACTGCCAATTGCTTACCCTGGGTATAATTTCCCAATTGACCGGCTGAATAATATTTGCCAATAAAAACATTATAGATTTGGTGCATTACTTGGGCATAAATCCCCGCTATCAATAATTTGGAACCAAACCCAAATAAATTTTTAAAAGATTGTTTTGAAAATAATAGTGAAGGTTTCCATCTGCTGAGGTACCACAATAGTAGTAAGGTTATTATCGAAACAATTATTTGTTTAATCACCAAAGACCAGACGCCATACCCATTATATGCTAAATATATGGCAATGAACCCGCTAATAATCTCTGATGAAATAGTCACTTTTGCAAGGGTTCTAAAATCCATATTAATTATTAATCTGGCTCTTTGGACAATTGCAAGTGCGTTAATAATAATATTTATCCCAACAACCTTTATAATTGGTATTAATACAGGTGTATTGTAAAACAACGCAATGTACTTAGCTGAAACGTATAACAATATGTAAGCCAATACACTTAGACCAAAATTAAATACAAAAACTGTGGAAAAATCCTTATTGGATCTACCTTGCTTTTGAATCAATCCGGACATCATTCCACTATCAATAAAAGTTTGGGATATGGCAATAAATACAGCTATCATGCCAATAAGACCAAAATCTTCGGGTATTAATAAACGTGCTAATATTATTCCAATGATAAATTTAATGCCCTTGACTGAAAACTTCTCAACTGCATTCCATAGAATTCCTTTATATGTTTTTTCTTTTAACGAAGGCTTATCGGTCATCCTACCTTATTATTCTATTTTTTTTATACTATTTAGTCTTGTCTACTAATAAAAGATATATCATTACCTAAATAGAAGGTTGATTATTAAGTTTTATCAAACTTCATTTTTACCACAGGGTCCATAAGATCTAAAGAATCGGAGTGTATCTCTCCAAACCTACCTGGATATTCATAATAGGCTTTCAGATGGAGTGTCTTTCAATATGAAAACGAGTAAAGGCTTGTCTACCCTAACTCTTTTATTAACTCATTATAGATATTTTCACTAGCCGTTATTCCATTTGGAGGAAGAACAGCTTCTTTCAAAAATTGATTCCTCTTTTTATTTAAGGAATCCTGATTTTTTAAAACCACTTCGGCAATAAAATTTCCAACTTCTGTTTTATTATTTGCCTGGTATAAAACATTAAATACTTCCTGCCCAAACGAATTAAAGGTTTCTAATATGTTATTGTGACTTTTTGCGAATAAAATTGGTTTGTCAACATAGAGATATTCAACAATAAATCCTCCACTGTCTGTAATTAAAGCATCGGAGAAATAAAAAAGTTCGGCGTAATAGCTTTGCTCTAACTGTCCGTTGGGCAAGGAATTCCATTTTTCGTAGTACTGGTCTGTTCTTTCTTTACCCCATACTTCTTCTTTAGATAGATTTTCCCTTAGCATAGGATGTGGTTTAAACGCTATTTGAATATTCTCGTTGGTTTGAATTAAGTTTAAAAAATACTCATGATAATCCATAAAATTTGACCAATCCAAGCCACATCCATGTCCCGCTATAGTATGATGTGGGGCCCAAATAATTTTGACGGTTTTACCATGTTTACTTTTCTTCCAGGGATCTTTTGGGTTATAATTTTTATTAAACACAGAATCCACTCCGGGAAATCCAGACATCATTACATTATCGCCTTTTGTTCTGGAATTATTTTTACTTTCCTCTTCATGAATTTTAGTTTCATAAAACTGTTTCCATAATTTGGAGTGAAAAGGACCGTCTCTTTGCATTTTAAACAATTTTGATACCTGAAAACAATATGGCACATAACAAGTAAGGGAATTTGTAAAGTGATCAATTGCATATTTATCAAAAGTCATCCATGGGTAGGGATTGGCAAAAAACACCAGGTCTGGCCTTAGAATATCTTTAATATCCAACCAGGTGCCACTATTCTGATCAAAGGATTTGAAGGTATTATATCCGTTATTGTTAAAATAATTTAATGTTTGTTCATATCCATCCATTTGTGCTAACCCTTCTCTCGTCAATGGTATAGGGACAACTGTAATTTTGAATCTTGGATTTTTGGATAGCAATTTATACAGTTCTTCGTATTTCCATATTGCTTCAACCATTATTAAGAAGATTACGTTGATAATCTCTTTTTTTTGCAATGAGGCGACAATTTCATGTTGTTGTTTCCTGATTTTCCGGATATTCCTATAAAACGAATAGTCTCTTATACCCTTATAAGCATTATATAAAAGGTTAAATATGCTCTCTGGCAATGCTTTATTTAAGGTATTTTTTATTTTGGTGTTTCTAATTATCATAATTATTAATAATTAGCACTATTCTCTTAATTACCTCCATATCCTCCAAGTTGCTTACTGGCAAGCTCAATACTTCTTTATGTATTTGTTCAGCTATTGGAAAACTCATATGGTTAAAAGACCTGTAAGCTCTTTGTTTATGAGGAGGAACAGGATAATGAATCAGGGTCTGTATGCCATGCTGATAGAGGTATTCTTGTAATTTATCCCTGTTTGCGGTGCGAATCACAAATAGATGCCATACATGTCCCTTGTTATGTACTACTTCCGGCAAAAGTATTGATGGGTTGGTAATGTGTTCCAAATAGTATTTGGCTACTTTTCTTCTGCCTGCAATATCCCCTTGTAGGTGCTTTAGTTTTACATTTAAAAAAGCGGCTTGTAGTTCGTCTAAACGAGAATTAAGGCCCTGGTATCGGTTTTCATATTTTTTATGGGAACCATAATTACGCAAAGCAGCAATCGTATTTGCTAATGGTTCATCATTCGTAGTAACGGCTCCTGCATCACCCAGGGCTCCAAGGTTTTTAGCCGGGTAAAAACTATGTCCGGCTGCGTCCCCAATGGCACCTGATACTTTACCGTTCCATTGTGCCCCATGCGATTGCGCGGCATCCTCGATCAACTTTAAGTTGTACTCATTACATATCTCCATCATTCGTTGATCTATGGAAATCTGACCATACAAATGTACCGTTAATATGGCCTTTGTTTTTTTGGTAATGGCCGCTTCAAGCTTTGAAGAATCCAAATTAAACGTCTTTGCATCCGGTTCTGCAAATACCGGAATAAGACCATTGTCTGAGATTGCCAAAACTGAGGCGATAAAAGTGTTGGCAGGAACAATAACTTCATCGCCTTTCTGCATAACCCCCAATTCAATGTAGGCTTTAAATATTAAACGTAAAGCATCCAAGCCATTGGCAACACCCAGGGTACTATTTGTTCCGCAAAAAGAAGCATAGTTTCTTTCAAACGCTTCCAGTTCCTTGCCCAATACATACCAACCGGAATCTATAACCCTGTTCGCAGCTTCCTTTAATTCTTTGCTGTACTGTGCGTTAATTTTTTGCAGATCCAAAAATTTGATCACATCCATGTTAATTCTACTTATGCTCTACTTAACCGGTTAAATTTCTACCCATAAACGGCATTTTGAAAGGATACATCTAAAGGAATTGAATAAAAATCCAAGGCAATGCCCCTGGCGCCCATCCTTTCTTTTTGTTGAATTAGACCCCTGTTTAACTTTTTGCCTTCATTTTCCGTTGAAATACCAAAACTATAATATTCCCGATCTTTAAAAGTTTCATTGATCAAATTATGATTCAAAAATTCCAAAGCACCCATTTTTCTTCCTTCCGGGGAATTTGCCTGATATTGAACATGAACAACGGTATCATAATCATAAATTACTAATCCCGCTAACAGCATACCCTCTTTTCTGGCTTCAAATAATCTGATTTTTTCCGGAAAGCGTTTATTCAAATAAACTATTTCCTCCAGGGAATGAACGGGTTTTACATTGAATTTTGACACGACTTCTGTTAACAAATTCCAATATTCGGTAAAGTCCTTATTCTCCGAAAAGACCATACCATCCCGAATGCATTTTTCTACAGCGCGTCTTTTAGGTTTGGAAAATGGAACCCTGCCATCCATTTTAATTACAGATGAAATATCTCTTCTTATGAGGGTTGCATTCAATCTGAATAAGGCGTACAGGTCTTCCTGAGAAGGATAGCGATGAAATATATGCGGAGATATTTTGAGTACGATTTTTTTAAACCCCAATTTCGTATAATATTCCTTAATTAACTGAAATACTTCAAGGACTTGCACAGCTTTAATCCCATGGCTCATGATCAACGAACCAAAGGTTAAACCCCCATGAGATACAAGGGTTACTTCTTTCTCATTGGCAGGGAAAAGGGCAATAATTCTTGTTTCATCAGAAACAATCAAAGAGTGATCCACGAATCTCTCTTTATGATAATCCATATAATCCCTATAAAATAGAAAAATTCCATTCTTAGAGTTTTTAATAAAATCATCCCAAACCTCTTTGTCCTCTTTTTTGTATTTTCTGATTTCAATCATTAAAAAACTCCCACAATTATTGGTCACCCTGTCAATAAATGATAACGTATTTCTAAAGTTCCTTCACTTACGAAGTAACCTACTCGTCTTCTCTGTCAATTTTTTTGCGCCTGCTTAATTCTAAAAATGAATAGTAATCTCGTATATAATCCCCTTCGTCATATTTATGTGAGGCGATAACCAAACAAATTGCATCATGAGAAAAATTTTCCAATTCCCTCCAAAGTCCCGGTACAATGTGAAGTGCCAAATTGGGACTATTTAAAGTTACTATTCTTCTATCTGTTCCGTCATCAATGATTACATCAAAACTTCCACTGACGGCCAAAATATATTGTTCGAGTTCATAATGGGCATGCCCACCTCGTTTCTCACCTCCAGGCACATCGTACAAATAATAAATCCTTTTTACTTCAAATGGAATGTTAAGGTCATTTTTAACTGAAGTATTATCTCCAACAATATTATGGACTTTTGAAACTTCAATAGTAAAGCACATATTGACGGTATTATCCTTTAGCTTCATTTCTTATTATTTGAAAATTTTCAAAGTCTCTAATATAATCTGCTGTATTATATGAAATGGATGAAACAATTAAAGCAAATGCATTAGCTGAAAAATTCTCCATTTTCCTCCAAATTAAATTTGGGATATATAATCCATAATCAGATCTGTTTAAACTATATTTTATTTCCTTATTACCATCATTCAGGACAACATCAAGACTTCCGGAAAGCGCAACAATAAACTCAGTTGATTTTCTAAAAGCATGGCCCCCTCTAATCTCACCGCCAGGGACATCATTTATAAAATAGGTCCTTTTTATATCAAATGGAATTTGATTGCTGTTTTCAAACCAACTTAAGTTTCCTCTAATATCGAGTATTTTTGGAAGTTTAAGAATTTTGGGTTCAGGTTTTCGCAAGCATCGTGCCAGGGAATCTTCCCAGGTCGGAATTTTTAGTTGAAAGGCTTCTATGATCTTCCTTTTGTTCAAAATACTGTAATGGGGCCTTTTTGCCGGGGTGGGAAATTCAGTAGATTTGATGGGATCTACTTTTATGAACATTTTTTTTAACGCAAAGATGGCTTTGGCAAAATCGTACCAACTACAGACACCCTCATTAGAATAATGGTAAACTTCCACCTTATCATTTTTTATTTTAGGCAGTATTTCCAAAATGGTTTTTGCCAGGTCCCCGGCATAGGTGGGTGTCCCTTTCTGATCAGCGATAACACTGATCTCGTTTTTTTCCTTGCCCAGTCTCAACATGGTTTTTACAAAATTTGTCCCATAGTTGGAATAGAGCCAGGAGGTCCTTATAATTATGGAATTAGGTGGATTTACGCGTTGCATGGCTTTTTCACCCGCCAGCTTTGTTTTGCCATAAACACTTTGTGGGTTAGGAACATCTTCTTCTGTATAAGGCCTGTCAGACGTACCGTCGAACACATAATCTGTTGAAATATGTATCAGCGTAATACCCCTGGCTTTTGAAATCTTTGCAAGGTTTTCAACGGCCAGATGATTTAATGCATTGGCCTTGGTGGAATCCGTTTCTGCCTTATCTACGGCCGTATAGGCCGCACAGTTGATGATCGCCGTAATGGCATTTTGTTCTATGTATTTTTCCACCGCTCTATAAGTGGTAATATCCAGTTGCTTCGAATCTGTAAAAATGAAATTATAGGAAGGATAATGGAACTCCAGAGCTCGCAATTCAGAACCCAGTTGCCCATTCGCTCCGGTAACTAAAATATTATGCATATAAATTCATGTTATGTTCAAAATATTGAACATCCTTTAATAAAGGGAGGTGGGAATCTTTCACAGAGCATTCTACCTTGTTTTCTGCCAGTTTCCAGTCAATCCCGAGCGCAGGATCATTATAGGCAATTCCCCGGTCCCAATCCCTGCTGTAATAATTATCTACTTTATAGGCAAAAAGAGCCTCCTTACTCATTACCAAAAAGCCGTGTGCAAAACCCCTGGGGATCAATAATTGCTTCTTGTTTTCTCCACTTAATTCCACAGCAACATGCTGTCCGAAGGTTGGGGAACCTTTTCTGATATCAACAGCAACATCGAGCACACTTCCTTTAAGCACCCGTACGAGTTTTGTTTGAGCGTATGGGGGTAGTTGATAATGCAAGCCCCTTAAAATGCCATAAGAGGACATGGATTCATTATCCTGACAAAAATGAATGGGATACCCTAAAAATTCATTGAGTTTGTCTAGTCTGTAGGTTTCTGTAAAATAACCCCGATCGTCCCCAATAATATTCGGCTCACATAAGACTACTTCAGGTATTTCCAATCTTCTGAATTCCATGTCTAAGCTAATTAATTTATTAAATGTAACGATTTCTCTGTGAGTTTTATCGCCTACCAGATTTACTTTTGGTATTGTGCTATGGTCTAAAGTTCCATCTTTTTACTGAGGGCATCACTACTTTATCCCACGGCTCCGCCGCTATGAGTCCCATTTTAAATTGAACCAAAAGGCTTGGTTTCCGCAAAAATAGTTCATAGTGAATAGATAAAAAAGATACCTCTCCGGCAAGCCTAAGAGGTACAATGGCACCACTCCGGCAAGCCTAAGGAGATGCCATGGTACACTATGGCACCAGGTCTGCCATACGTGCCGTGATCCGGTAACCGAGAACCGGCAGTACCAACCGAACACATTGTTGCCCTATTTCTTCCACCACAGCATCCCGGTCTTTTAGTGCCCCACGGGTAAAGGTGACCTTCTCCCCAACCGACAAACGCTCTACTCTGGGAGCCTCCTGCTGTTCGCCGTCCAGATATTCCTTCATCAATCCTATTTCCTTATCCCGCACCCTTGCAACCATGCCCTGCCACATTAAATACCTCATCACGCCGGGGATCCGGAATACCCGGTTTCGGTCTGCTTCCTGCAGTCGCACAAATACATAGCCCTTGAAATAAGGCAGTCTTATTTTTTTCTTCCGGTCACTCCATTGGCGTACCACACTATAGCTAGGGCAATAGGCCTCTATGCCCTGTTCTAAAAGCGCGGTATATATTTTTAATTCCCATCTGGGCCTGGTGTAGATTACGTACCAATTCATAGTTCCCTATCCAAATTTAATTATTGAGATACTACGGCCAAAGGTGAGGCCTCCTTTCGCTTCCTCCAATATAAACAGAAGACACGTTAATATTATCTATCTCTAAAATTTATGATTAATTACCGGACGCAAATAAACATCTTCGCTTATTTCGTTATAGCCGATTTTCTATTTTCTTTCCACTTATTAGTGCTTAGATTTTGTTTTTTGGATTTTTCCCATTCTTTAATCCGCTTTTCACCTATAAGCCATTCTTTATCTTTAGAAGCATCTGAACTGTTTACTCCGGTTTTTTTGCTTACCCTTTTATTAAAAGGAGAAGACACTATCCTTTGAGAAACAAACCCGTCCTGAATTCCCATTCTTATCACTCTTCCTTGTTTTTTTACCCTTCTGAGATCATTAAATTTTATGACTTTTTCACGTAGCCTGTTAAGACTAAAAAGCAAGGTATAAAGTAAGGATCCCAGTAGCGTAACAGCGACTAATTGGACGTTTATTTCCAGATCTTTAAGCAGAACAGCCAACTCTATTACCAGAATATTTACAATAGCCAGCAATATTGTAGCTTGTTTATGACTTAATCCCCTCTCCAGTAAACGGTGGTGGATATGATTCTGGTCTGCATCAAAAGGGCTGCGCCTTTCTCTTGCCCGGATAATAAAAATCCTAAGCGTATCCAGTAAGGGAAATGATAAAATGGCCAACAGCAGTATAGGTCCGTTTGAAATGGTAAAAGTGGAAGACGCGCTTAAATTTAATTCCAGAAAACGAATCCCCTGATACGCCAATAAATAGCCGATAACCATAGAGCCTGAATCTCCCATAAATAATTTTCTGGTACCGGACAGGTTATACCGTAAAAACGCACCAATGGCGCCAATTAAACTAAAAGAAACCAACACCATTAAAAAATCCCTATTTAAGAGAAAGAACAACCCGAAAGACAAACTCGTTATAATACTAATGGTACCTGCTAAACCATCTATTCCATCAATAAGGTTAAAGGAATTGATGACCAGAATAAAAACAAAAACCGTAAACAATACCGAAACCAAGTAAGGTAACTCCCCAATGCCTAATAGTCCTTCAAAACTTGTAATTCTGACATCGGTCAGGAAAATAACTATCCCCGTGGAAATTAGTTGGCCAAGAAACTTTTTCCTGGCAGCAAGGGCAATAAGGTCATCTTTGATCCCTAGAAAAATTAGGATTATCGTAGCGAGTACCAGCGACAAAAGTTTAACCAAATCCGGCCGTTCCAAACCCGCCAGTATTCCAAAAAGAATTAAGGATACGGCAAATGCTACAAACATTCCAACTCCGCCTAAGGTTGGGGTTTTTGTTGAATGCGCACTGCGATCGCCGGGCTCGTCCATCAGGTTCTTTGAGCGTACCGTGTGGATAATTACGGGGATAATCCTATTGGCCAAAACAAAGGCCATTAACCCTCCCAAAAAGGCAAGTATGTAAGTGTTCGAAATATAATCGTAGAAATACGTCATAGTGGGGTATAAAATAGTTTCTATTATAATAAAAAGCGCATGTACAACTTTGCACGTAATCGCATGTTGGGGAACTATTTATATTTTAATCTCTCCTAATTAGTATTCTTTCGGCCGTCATAAATTAATATCCTCTCTTCTTGAACAAATCTTAAAATAATTTGACGGCAAACTGAAAGCGGCAAAAACTAGTGCAATTATATTAAATATAAGCTATAAAACCGCAAAAGAACCTATAAAACCGATCAATAACCTTTTTAATCCTTTTAACATCTATCCGCTATCATTGAATGTGTTCTTTTCTCACATTCACTGGGAAAAATTATCAATTTTTTTATTCCAAACAAACTGTATTACCAACTTATATACACAATTTATCAAAAGAATATATATCCCTATTTTAACTTTTAAAATGATAATTTAAGAGTAGTGAAACTGTGAATATAATAATGCGCTATGGAATGTTTCTTTGGGGTTCTAAGGTATTATGTAGTCCACGGTGCATATTTATTTGTCAACAACTATAAACCTAAACTAAATGCCGAGGAAAATCACTTGTCTTATTACAACCTAGTTGCTCCATTACCTGCTGCAGCTGGGTTTGCAGCAATGAAATGGTATGGACTCCTCCTTCTTTGCCCAGTGCAGAAACCCCATACATAAAAGAACGGCCCATAAAGGTAAAAGCAGCCCCACTGGCAAGTGCCCGGGCCACATCCGGTCCGGAGCGAAGCCCGCTGTCAATCATCACCGTAATCTGGTCCCCGTACTTATTGGCAATACGGGTCATGGGCTTTATGGTAGATTCACCGGCATCTAATTGACGGCCACCATGGTTAGATACGATAATCCCATCCAGTCCCAATTTTATGGCCTTTTCTGCATCTGCTTCCGTTGCAACGCCCTTCAATACTATTTTGCCTTTCCATTTATCCCTGATAGGAGCTATTTTTTCCTCATTCATCCTTTTCGAAAACATCTTATCCATAAATAAACCAAGATGTTTCAGGTTGAGGTTTTTTGGCATATAGGGCCTTAACGTTTCAAAATTGGGTTGCCCGTGTTTTAAGGTCTGAAGTGCCCAATTTGGTTTTCCCAGGATTTGCATCACATTATTAAGCGTCATTTTGGGAGGCATAGACAGGCCATTGCGAATCTCTTTTGGCCGAAAACCAAAGGTAGGTACATCACAGAGCAGGACCAGTACCGGACAGGCAGCAGCTTCTGCCCTTGACAGGATATTATCGCGCACGGAATTCTCTGCGGGGTGATAAAGCTGAAACCAGGCCCGGCCTTCTGTGAGTTCACTGGCACGTTCTATATTGGTAGTAGTCACCGTACTAAGGATAAAAGGAATATTATAATCCAACGAGGCCTTTGCCAGTATTTCCGAAGCATTGGGCCACATAAGACCTTGCAGCCCTACAGGAGCAATTCCAAATGGGGCGCTGTAAGTATGACCAAAAAGTTCAGTTTCCATGTTGTACCCCTTGTACTCTGTTAAATAATCGGGTTTTAACTCCACTTCCCTGATCTCTGAGGTGTTTTTGCGCAGGTTCACCTCTTCATTGCAACCACCATCCAGGTATTCAAAGGCAAATTTTGGGATCCGCTTTTTGGCCTTTTCGCGGAGATCTTCAATAGAAGGGTATCTGGAATTGAACTTTATCGCTTTTTTATTTCTCATCTATACACTATCTCTTTCAAGTTAAAGGGCGTAAAAATTTATTGCGTTTAACCCCATGATCCCGGCTTTTTCCTTTTCAGGTAATTTATTGATATAATCGGTCATTATAGTTAATACCTCCATATAACTTCCACCCAGAAGACATACCGGCCAGTCCGATCCATAAAGAAGGCGTTGCCAACCAAAGGTATCCAGGACAACCTTTATAAATGGAGAAAAATCCTCCTGCTGCCATTTAAAATTCCTGGTCTCTGTAACCATCCCCGATACTTTACAACTTACATTCGGGTTTAAGGCTAATTCCTTAATATAGTGAACCCATTGGTTGTCCAGTCCTTCAGAGATCCGCGGTTTGGCGATATGGTCCAGCACAAATTTCTGATCGGGAAATGCCCTTGTCAATAAAACTGCCGCAGCCAGCTGATTAGGATATACCAGAATATCATAGGTAAGGCCAAACCGGGCCAAATGCCCTATGCCATTTTGAAAATCTTTTCGTAGCATAAACTCAGGATCCGGTTCTTCCTGTACAATATGCCTTACCCCTTTAAGCTTTTTATCCTGTGAAAAATACGCTAATCTGTCTGCTATATTATCTGCTCTTAGGTCTACCCATCCAACTACTCCTTTGATAAAATCATTTTCCTCCGCCATCCGGAGCAGGAATTCTGTCTCTGCTTCAGACTGATCTGCCTGAACCGCAACACAGCCATCCACTTTATTATCTTTTAATATTGGACCCAGATCTGCAGGAAGAAAATCTTTCTGAAGGACTTTCATAGAATCATCAATCCAGGCATACCGAACGGGGTCATATTCCCAAAAATGCTGATGGCTGTCAATGACCATAGAGATAAATTTTAGTTATAACCTTCATTCCGACGCACAATCCCAGTTGCATAAATTTATCCGTTCAGTTTAATAAAACCGCCGTCTATTGGAAAATCCGTACCCGTAATAAAAGAGGCTTCATCAGAACATAGATACACGGCCAGGTTGGCTATTTCTTCGGGCCTGCCCATTCTCCCTATTGGTTGTGTTTCGGACAATCTTTTAAACATTTCCTTTTCCATACCCGGATAATTTTGTTTGAGGTAACCATCAACAAAAGGGGTATGTACTCTTGCCGGTGAGATGCTATTACATCGTATTCCATAGGAGAGGTAATCTTTAGCCACAGAATAGGTCATTGTAAGTACAGCACCTTTGGTCATAGAATAGGCAAACCTGTCTGATATTCCCACCGTTGCTGCAACGGATGCCATATTTATAATCACTCCTCCCCTTTCTTTCATGTTTTTGATGCAGGCATAGATGCAATTATAGACCCCTTTAATATTTACCTGATATACCCTGTCGATATCCGCTTCGGTAGTTAACTCGACATTCCCAATATGGGCAATACCCGCATTGTTGATCAGAATGTCTATTGCTCCGTCTGCTTTTATGGCCTCAACCGTTTTAATAACATCCTTTTGGTTAGAAATATCACAGGTATGAGCCTGGGCATCACCTCCTGTAGCCTTTATTTCAGCTGCTGTTTCTTTAGCCGGTTTCGCATTTATTTCGAGAATATGTACCTCAGCCCCCTGCTCGGCCAGTGCCATGGCAATTGCCCTTCCAATACCACTACCACCTCCTGTAACAATGGCTTTTTTATTTGTCAAATCAAATTTCACATCGTTTATTTTATAGTTGCCTAAGGCTCGTTATTAGTAAGTTTAAACCTTCCTTCGAGCATCTGTATTACATTAATCAATGCCCTGATATTATGATAATTAACCTTCCAGATCTGGGCCTTAACATGTTGAACGGCTTCGGGATTTGAATCGAGTCCTTCGTCATACCATCCGCCATAGGTATGGTCTATCATATGTTCATTTATATACTGCCATTGTTTTTCAAATAATTCATAGTATTCCTTTTCATCGGGATACAATTGCGACATTAGCAGTAAAGCATTCAGCCCTTCAGCCTGAGACCACCAGATTTTTGCCGGATTCAAGATAGTACAGACATCCGAGTCATCCAAATAATATCCTCCATCAAAAAAACCTCCTCTCTCCAGGTCCCATCCACGGTCTATTCCATGATCTACCATCCTTTTAGCGATGATCATTGTAATGCTG
This sequence comes from uncultured Eudoraea sp., assembly GCF_947490415.1. Taxonomy (GTDB): domain Bacteria; phylum Bacteroidota; class Bacteroidia; order Flavobacteriales; family Flavobacteriaceae; genus Eudoraea. The sequence continues at coordinate 178,781 of NZ_CANLGX010000002.1, read as the reverse complement.
TCTTTTTGGTGATAGAGTGCCTGAGCAGCTTCCAGGAGAAGAAATCCTGTCTCCACATCGTGTCCGAATGAAACGTGATCCAGCCAAAAATTTTCTGTTCTGTAAGTTTCCGTTGAATCCTTAAAAGAAACAGGCGTCCAATCTCGTTCTAAATGTAAGGTGAGAAATCCCTTCTGAGTAGTGATTGTATCTCTTATCAGCATTAAAAGTTCTTCCAAACGTTCTTTTAACAAGGGGTTGGGCCATACCTCGTAAAGTGCTGTAAATGCTTCCATAAGATGTATGGAAGAGTTTTGATCCTTCCAGTCCTTGCGGATAAAGTTGTCGTACTCCTTATCGTTTTCTTCAACATCGAGCATCCAGGAACCATCCAGATGCAGAACATCAAAATAGCCTTTATACATAGGATCATGTGCATGTTCTTCTAACCAATAGAAGGTTTTCTTCGCCAAATTGAGTGCTGTTGAATCTTTAGATATACCATAGAAGGCTGCCAATCCATAAATAGCAAAGGCATTGCCGTAGGAACTTTTTGTACTTGCCGAAGGTTTGAAGGAGTCCCCAACATTTACCAAAAGTGTGTGGAATCCGCCGTATTTTGTATCCCACATCTGATCCCTTAAAAAGTGATAGCCATGGGCCGCAATTTTGTTATAAGTACTATCCCCATAGAAATCGGCGAGTGCTGAAGCGGTCCAGATATGACGGGCCTGAGTTACCAGCATCTTTTTTTGTTCACCTTCTTTCTCCCATTTATAGTTAAAATCCGGATAAAATCCACCGTTTATACTATCAATGGAGATGGGATACCATACCCTGACCAAATCAGCTAATGAAGTTTTTATTTCCGGTAAGATCTTAAAATTAGAAGTTGTTTTTATCTCCTGGTTTTCTTTACATGAAATAGAAATAATAATAAGAAAACCGAAGACACTTCTATAAAGGACCTTAAAAAATAATGTCAGTTTCATATTTCATTATTCAACGGGAAGGGCACTTAAAACTAATCATATTTTTCCATTTCATCAACAGAAACTGATTGAGTTGCAGATGACTGCCGGAAAAGGTTTTTGAGCGGCTTGATTTTTCTTATTAACTTACCTCTTCAAATTCCATTAAATAGAAGTATTGTATTCCATCGTAGATATAGAAACTACCGGAAACGGTATAAAGGGCAATAAAATAACAGAGATAGCCATCTTTAAGTTTGATGGTCAAAAGGTGGTGGATGAATTCACCTCACTGGTAAATCCTGAATGTGAAATTCCTTATTTTATTACCGGCCTAACAGGAATTGACAACCATATGGTGCGCGATGCACCAACACTTATGGAGATTGCTCCCCAGATTTTGGAAATAACACAGGACACAATTTTTGTGGCCCACAGTGTTAATTTCGATTACAACGTAATTAAAGAAGAATTCAGAACTATTGGTATTTCCTTCGTCAGAAAAAAACTCTGTACCGTACGTTTATCCAGAAGGTTGATTCCGGGATTTTCTTCATACAGCCTGGGTAAATTGTGTACTTCATTAGATATACCTATTACAGACAGGCACCGGGCCCGGGGTGATGCACATGCTACCGTCATTTTGTTTAGAAAATTATTGGAAACAGAAAATTCCGAGACTGTTTTTAGTTCATTTTTAAATGCCCGTTCTCAAGAGGCAACACTGCCTCCTTCCCTACAACGGGAAGTATATGAAAGGCTACCCTCAAAACCGGGTATCTACTACTTTAAAAACAGTAAAGGGGAGAACATTTATGTTGGAAAAGCCAAAAACATTAAGAAAAGGGTCCTAAGCCACTTTTACGATAAGTCTACCAAAGAAGTGCAAATGTGCAGAGAGACTTCTAATATAGATTTTGAACTTTCAGGCAATGAGCTGTTAGCGCTTTTAATGGAATCTGCCGCCATAAAACATCATTACCCCTTATACAACAGGGCGCAAAAAAGAAATGTGGTTCCTTATGGGGTTTTCTCCTATGAAGACCGGCAAGGGATAATGCACCTTGCATTTAACAAATTAAGCCAGGTACCGCGATCCTTGATTACTTTTTACAATACCACAGACTGCCGCCTTTTTATAGAACAAATGTGTATCGCCTATAATCTATGCCCTAAATATTGCCATTTACAGGAAAACGTAGATTCATGTTCACATTTCAGGGTAGCTAACTGCAAAGGTATTTGCCGTGGTAAAGAAGCGGCGGCAGCCTATAATAAAAGGGTACAGGCTGCAATTGATAATATGTTGTCGGAAAAACAAACGTATATCATAAAAGACAAAGGAAGAACTATTGATGAAGACGCATTAGTGCTTGTACAGGAAGGTGTATATTCCGGTTACGGATTTGTTCCCCAAAGTGCTCCTGTTAATTCTATTGAAGATATATTAGCATATATTACGCCGCAAAAAGACAATCTGGAAACAACCCGACTTATTCAAACGCACAGGGTAAAAAACCCAAACTCAATACTGGACTTTTCTTCAGGTATCCTTAAATCTGTGCAAAAGGTCTGAGGAGCGACTTCCGCAAAAAGCAGATGTGTAAGTGAATCTATTTATATTTATCCATTTCATTGTACATCCGAACCACAAAAAATAACCAAATCACAAAGATGATAGCTACAATAATGGAGTAAATCAAGATAAAATCCATTATTTTCTATACTTTAAATAGTTCATAAAGCCCAAAATAGTTGGAGCCCAAAAGGCAACAAAGATGGCATCTAATTTGTTTCCGGATAGAAACATATATTCTGAAACAACAATTATGGACAGAACAACCAGAAGTAATAATACATTCATTGCTCCAATCCTTTCAATAAAGTTTTTAATCATTTCCTGTAGCAAATAGTAACTATGAGATGGTTTATATATAAAGAGTTGCTTTATAAAGATCTAAAACTATAAACTTTTTATCAATATGAGTAAATATGAAGAATAAAATATCATCAGACACCTAAAAAATAAGGATCTCAAGAAAAAGCACTCAATAATCTGCCGGAAATACTTGTAAACTCAATTTACTTATCTCCTTTTGCCACTATTCATAAGACTTACCAAAACAGCAATCATTGCAATCACAACAAAGGCAAAAACAGCAATCATTATTATGCCATTACTCCAATCAACCAAAGGAATACTTATTAACTTCATATCGCAGAAGACTAATTATTTATTAATTCAATCAAGTTTTTAATGGAAATTTTAAGGTTTATCCACTTTTTTCACCTTGCATGAATTTAAACCAAAAACACCATAAAGCGGACAAAAGCCTGTTAGACTGGTCAATACAAAAACAGCGGCAACCGCTAATAAAATATAAGAAATCGCCCCCTCAACTACCTCGTAGTATACCAATAAGGCAATAATAACGGCAACGGTAAAGCGAATAATCTTATCGATTCTTCCCATGTTTCGTTTCATAATCCCAAACTTTTAAAAAGGTAAAAAAGCACTTTTACCTTTATATTCCGTCTTTAAAAGTAAGATGGGTAACTAACACAAACCATGATCTTAATCATATTACTGCGTAGTGGGGCAGATATAATTAGTTACCTCCATTCCCGCCTTTTTCAGCTCGGCAATGCCTCCTGTAATGTCTACCAAATTGTGTATTCCTCTGCCCTTGAGAATAGAGGCAGCAATAACGGATCTATACCCCCCCGCACAATGCAGATAAAAGGTTTCGTTTTTAGGAAATTCAGCCAAATGATCGTTTAATATATCCAATGGGGCATTATTTGCATCAACCAGATGTTCTGCTTTAAATTCGCTTTCCTTCCGAACATCAAAAATGGGTAAATGCTTATCTTTCAATACAACTTTGGCTTCTTCTGCGGATAATGCGATGATCTTGTCTATATCTTTACCCGCTTTTTCCCATGCATCAAAACCACCATTTAGGATACCTAAGGTGTTATCAAATCCTACCCTGGACAAACGTGTTACTGTCTCCTCTTCCTTTCCTCTCGGGGTCACCAATAATAAGGGTTGTTTAACATCGGCAATCAAAGCACCCACCCATGGGGCAAAATCGCCGTTCAAACCAATAAAAATAGAACGTGGGATATGTCCTTTTACAAATTCATCCTGGTTCCGCACATCCAATACAAGAGCCCCGGTTTCATTCGCTGCCAATTCAAAAGCATCTGGCGAAAGTGCTGCCATACCGCGTTTTAACACATCACCTATATCTTCATATCCCTCCTTATTCATTTTTACATTTAAAGGAAAATATTTAGGTGGTGGAAGCAGGCCATCGGTAACTTCATTTATAAATTCCTCTCGCGTCATATTAGCCCGCAGCGCGTAGTTCATTTGTTTTTGGTTTCCCAGGGTATCCACAGTTTCCTTCATCATGTTCTTACCGCAAGCTGAACCGGCACCGTGCGCAGGATAAACAATAACATCGTCTGCCAGTGGCATAATTTTACTCCTTAAACTATCAAACAAAAGTCCGGCAAGGTCTTCTTTCGTCATATCCGCCGCTTTCTGGGCAAGATCTGGTCTTCCTACATCACCCAGGAACAAAGTGTCTCCTGAAAAAATAGCATAGTCCTTACCTGTCTTGTCCCTCAGCAGATAAGTGGTACTTTCCATAGTATGTCCAGGAGTATGCAATACTTTTATGGTAATTTCTCCAAGTGGAAATTCCTGACCATCTTTAGCTATGATTGCTTCAAAAGCAGGATTTGCATTGGGACCGAAAACAATAGGCGCCCCGGTTTCCTTGGCTAATGTAACGTGCCCACTAACGAAGTCGGCATGGAAATGGGTCTCAAAAATATATTTTATTTCAGCCTTATTTTTTTTCGCCCTGTCTATATAAGGAATTACTTCGCGTAAGGGATCAATGATAGCAACTTCGCCGTTGCTTTCAATATAATACGCTCCCTGTGCAAGGCATCCGGTATAAATCTGTTCTATGATCATAGCTTTTGTTCTTAATTTTTTTCAAAAATACTGCTTCTAGCTCTAAAATGAGTAACATTAGTTACGGGGTTCATTCCGCTGATAAGCCACTCTTTCATGTTCGCCGGTGGGATTATCTGTATGATCAAAGTGGGCCACCGCCTCTTTTATTTTAACGAATAGGAATTCTTTGGGCAGTACATCACTTATACCGCTCCTGAAAATAATATCCCTTGTCGGACCTATGGCACCGGCAATATAGAACTCAATTCCATCATTCCTGATTTTTTTAATGACTTTAGTTAACATTCTGGTAGCTGTGGAATCTATATAATTAATCGCCTCAGCATTTAATATTACTCCTTTCAAATTATCCCCTTTTTTACTCATATACTTAAAAAGCTGATTTTTGAAATAATCCGAATTTCCAAAGTATAACTGGGAATCAAAACGCACAATGAGCAGATCATCCCGTAAAATAACTTCATCTCCAAAGCGTGAAATATTTTTGTAGTAGTCTGAATCTTTTATTTTACTTAATACTGCGAAATGAGGCTTGGAAGTTCTGTAAACCATTAACAAAAGAGAGATTAGGACCCCTGTAAGAATGCCCTGAGTAATTCCGATAAACAGGGTTATCAAAAATGTGAGTATCAAAACAATAAATTCATCTTTTCTATAGATCCACAACCGTTTTGCATATTCCAAATCGATCAAACCATAAACAGATACCATAATAATACTTGCAAGAATTGCATTTGGTAAATAATAAAAAAGCGGCGTAAGAAACATGAGCGTTACCAAAACCAGAAGTACCGTAAACAATCCGGATAGTGTGCTTTTTGATCCGGATTCATCATTTATCGCAGATCTGGAAAAGCTTGCTGAAACAGGGTAGGACTGCAAAAAGGATCCTAACATATTGGCAGAACCTAATGCCACTAATTCCTGATTGGCATCAATCCGATCTTCGTCATTCTTCTCTTCAATACCTTTGCCAATTGAAATAGCTTCAAGATATCCAATCAGAGCAAGTGTTACTGCAATAGGCCAAAGTTGCATTATATTGTCCATTTCAATTACCGGTAAAACAAAACCAGGTAACCCTTTTGGAATTGTACCAACAATCTTAATACCCAGAGATTCCATATTTAAAAAATACACGGATAAAATTCCAAGAACAACGATAATAAGAATTGCGGGGATATGTCTACTCCATTTCTTTAAGCCGATAAGTAGCAAAATACCCGTTAAACCTATGGCCAAATCATAAAAATTCGTTTCCGGAATTTTTTGAATAGCATTTAGAAAAATTCGGTGAAACTGATTACTCCCCGCCATCTCCACGCCAAGCAAGTGCTTTAACTGACTAAAAATTATAATCACGGCAGCCGCAGATGTGAATCCGCTGATTACCGGTTTAGCCAAAAAGGTAACCAGGTATCCCATTCGAAAAATGCCTAAAACAAATTGAATAACGCCCACCATAAAGGCGAGCAAAATTGCAAGAGCAATATAGTTCTCCAATCCCACGATTGCCAGGGTCCCCAAACCTGCCGCTACGAGCAAGGAATCCATGGCTACAGGTCCAATTGCAAGAGCTCTCGAAGTACCGAACAACACATACACCAATACCGGCATTAAGGAGGCATACAAGCCGTATACCGGAGGCAAACCGGCTATCATAGCATACGCCATTCCTTGTGGAATAAGCACTATAGCTACATTAAAACCCGCGAGGATATCTTTTGGAAGTTCTTTCCTTTTATAGCTTCGCAGCGTTTGCAGAATTGGGAAAAATTTTCGCATTAATCAAAAGTACTATTTAATCAATAAATGAAAGACTTACCAATTGCAATTACGTATAAGTGGAAACCAAAAGATAATAATTGTTATTGTTTAAAGTAATCTCTTTTGTAGAAAACAGCCAGTTCTTCTGTAAGCACAAGGACCTCCGGTTTGTCTTTACGCAGTATTACCTGCCAGTTATCAAAAACCTCCCAGTTGTCATCTTTAAAAATTACCGGCCCATATTCAGATATAAGTTTCTGTCTAATGCGATCTTCCTCCCCCTTACCGGTTAGTATCCACAAAACATTGAGTTTACCATCCCCGAAACGCGCCTCAAATTTTCTGGGGAAACCGGCATATTCAATTCCAAAACAATCTATCTGCAATTGTGCATTAGGATCACTCCCGTCCAATTCCATAGTAAAGGTGAAATCAGATGCTCTTTCTAAATTGGTTTTTAATTGATCTAAATTACCCCCCAATTTTATAACATCGGGAATTCTCCCAGAAGTGTATGTGATTTTTTTTGGCTCTTTGTTGGAAGGCAAATAAGGGTTATCCCAGGTGAATAAATTTGGATGCATAGCATCCTCCGTTAAAATCCAAACTTTGTCCTCTGAAGGTTTGGTAACCATATGATCTTTTGGATAGAATCTATAATCCATATAGTTCTGAACCGTATCTTTTGTTATAGCGGTTATAGCCTCAATCGCATTTCCATGGGCCTGAATATATACCAGTTTATCATCAGCAAATGTAAATACCAACTCGGAAATAGTACCGTAACTTGATTTGTAATTACTACAAACCAGATGGGCTTCAAGGTCTTTGGATAAGGGAAAGGTGGGATTTTCTACTTCAAATAATACCATTTTTTCGGTAAATGGTTCAATTTTGTCCTTTGCACTTTGGAGAGATTCCTCTAATTGAACCCCATTAAAAATCAATTCAATTTGTGCATTGCCCTCACTTGTTATTATTAATACCAGAATTGCAGTCAGGATTAATGATATTTTCATCTTTTCGTTTATTTATTTAATACTATTAAAGATGAACTTTCCTGCAACTTGTTACAGATTTAATGAAGGTCTAAGTCTATAACGCCAGTACTTTTATATGGTTTCGGCTGAGTTCTATTTTACCTTCTCTCTCCAGGCTTTTCAACAGCCTTGACACGACTACTCGTGAAGTGTGCAAATCCCGGGCAACATCCTGATGTGTGGAATATATAATATCATCATTGGTTACCATTGCTCTGTCTTTAAGATACTTCATTATGCGCTCATCCATTTTCATAAATGCCAAAGTATCTATCGTTTCCAGCAATTCCGACATTCTGGTATGGTAACTATCCAAAATGAATTCTCTCCAGCTTTGGTATTTGGCCATCCACTCATCCATTTTTTCTATAGGAATCATTAATAACTCCGTATCTGATTCAGCTATCGCTCTTATCTCACTTTTACCGCTCCCCAGGCAACAGGAAAATGTCATTGCACAGGTATCCCCTTTTTCAATAAAATAAAGAAGCAATTCATCACCCTGATCGTCTTCTCTTAGAATCTTTATAGCTCCACTAAAAATTAAAGGCATAACAGTTATTTCCTGTCCAATATCCAATAATCGTTCCCCTTGTTTTATGAGTTTACATTTCCCATTAGCTTCGATCTCATCTAACAATTCCGGTTCAAAAAGATAACCGTAGTGACGTTCCAGCAGTACTCTCATTTTTTTTCAGATTATTTGGATTAATACAGATTCTTAATTTTTATAAACAGGTTATTAAATTATGGAATTAAAGTGACTTTAAAATTACGATCTTCTTCAGTCAGGTAGTCAAAACCATCATGTAGCTGCATTTGATCTACGGCATAAGGGTAAAAGGTTATCGGCTCAATACATATCATATTCGGCACCTCAGTCCACAACATAAAATGTTTGAAGCCTTCGGTTTTTATGTTTAACTTTTTTTGATCCTTTAAAATAACACTTTGGCAATCAGCCACTTCAAGGGCCTTGTTCCCGGCCTCTATAACAGTATCCAATGTAATTGTCTGATCCTTGGCAATTACAGTGGGATTATCTGTATAAAGTTTAAATGCAGGATGATACCCCAGCATAAAGGGCATATCTTTTTCGCCGGAAATCCTAAAACTAATCTCAAGACTATTTTCAGAGAGTTTATAACTCTTGTAGAATTCAAAACTAAAGGGCCAGATAAGTAACTGAGCAGTGGATTTGTCGGGAAATTTGGAATTTTTGACAACCGTCCCGGCTTTATAAGATTTTACAAATTGAGCCGTTGTTTCTGTACCCGAAAAAAGCTCGTAATCCAATTCACGCAATAATCCATGCTGGTCCTGAATAGCATTCCCCCTTGGAACATGAACCCTGAAACCAGCATCAGCGGTCGGGCCGATGACAGGAAACATTTCAGTATCCGAGTTGCGCCAACCCGGACTTCTTTTTTGATGAATATACTCAAAGTCGTTGAACTTGTAACTTACTAATTCACCTCCCTCTATGCAAGCTTTTGCGTTTCCTGAACCAAGATTTACCATGTACTATTGATTGATCAATCTATAAATAAGTACCGCGGTTCTTTTTGTAAGAGCTTCAATGGTGTTCAAATTTACCGTCTCTTCAGGTGTATGAGCTCCGCTTCCCATAGTACCTAAACCATCAAGACAATCGACATAATTGGCCACAAAAGAAGTATCAGCCGCTCCCCTTTTACCCGGATCATAGCCTATTACCTCACCCTGATTCAGATCCTGGCTTACCTGATTTAGCTCTGCCAGGAGCCTGTTATTTCCCTCAGTAGGTACCATTGCCGGGTAACTATCTGTAAAACTTACTGTTGCCGATGTCTGAGGCAGGTTGTTTGCCACAATTTCCCTCATCTTATTTCTCGCCTCTTCCTTTTGTTCTTCAGAAATAAAACGCAAGCCTCCCTTTACCATAGCGGTTTGAGAGACTACATTACTTTTCCCGAAGACCTCTCCCTTGCCGGTAGACTCATCATAATCAACAAAAGTACCCCCCATAAGTATCCCGGGGTTAAAAGTCAGGTATTCCTCTCCACGAACTTCTTCATAAAATGCATTTAATATTCTTGACATTTCAAAAATGGCACCGGCCCCGACGCGCTCATTAAATATTCCAGAGCTATGGGCGCGTTTTCCTTCAACCTCCAGTTCCCATCCGGAAGACCCTCTCCTTGCTACAGTGGCATAATTGAACCCCGTAGAAGTCTCAAATCCGAGTGCAATATCGCTTCGCTTTGCCGCATCAATCAAATCTTTTCTACTTATTTCCAGAGGTTTTCCCGTACTTTCTTCATCACCGGTAAATGCTACTATAATCTGAGCATCATTCAGCAAACCATTTGCATGCAGCGCTTTTAAAGCATAAAGGACTATTACATCTCCTCCTTTCATGTCATTGCCCCCAGGTGCATGTGCTGTACTGTCATTGACCCGTGTAAATTCCTGAAAAGGGCTGTTTTCTTCAAATACGGTATCAAGATGGCCAATCAGCAATAATTTTTTACCCTTTGTACCCTCTGTTTCCGCAAAAAAGTGACCGGCCCTATTCATTTCCTGAGGCATCTCAATCCATTTGGTGCTAAAATTCAGGTCTTCAAAGGCATTCTTAAAAACCATCCCTACTTCCTTTACGCCTTTTGCATTTAAAGTTCCGCTGTTAATATTAACAACATTTTCCAAAAAATTGATGGCTTCAGTATTATTGACTTCAACCGTTTTAACCAATTTTCTTTCAACTTTCGAAAGCTTCTGGGCGGTTAATTGAACGCAAAAAAAGAGAAATACCAGTACGCTTGTTAATCTTCTAAAATTCATATCTAGTTAAATTAAAATCATTTGTCTAAAAAGCCTTGTTCTTTCATCCAGTCATCATTAAAAATCTTACCCACGTATCTACTACCATGATCGTGAAAAAGAACCACCACTACATCGTCTTTGTTAAATTTTTCCTTTAGCTGGAGAACACCTTTAATCGCGGCACCTGCAGAATTACCAAGAAACATCCCCTCTTCTTTTGCCAAACGCTGTGTGTATACAGCTGCATCTTTGTCTGTTACTTTGGTAAATCCGTCTATGATATCAAAATTTACATTTTTTGGCAAAATGTCCTCTCCAATACCTTCCGTTATATAAGGGTATATCTCATTTTGATCAAATATGCCTGTTTCGTGATATTTTTTAAATACTGAGCCATAAGTATCTACTCCCCAAATTTTAATATTTGGATTTTTTGACTTTAAAAAGGTACCTACTCCGGAAATGGTGCCTCCGGTACCCACCCCTACCACAAAATGGGTTACTTTACCGTTAGTCTGCTCCCAGATCTCCGGCCCCGTAGTCAAAAAGTGGGCTTTAGTATTGGATGGATTATCATACTGGTTTACATACCATGAATTTGGAATCTCTTCCGAAAGTCTTCTGGCGGTAGAATAATAACTTTGTGGGTCTTCGGGGGCCACGTCTGTGGGACATACATAAACTTCGCTACCCATTGCTCTTAGAATATCTACTTTTTCCTTGGATTGTTTATCACTAATCACACAGATCATTTTATACCCTTTTACTACCGCAACAAGGGCCAGGCCCATTCCAGTATTACCAGAGGTTCCTTCAATAATAGTGCCTCCCGGCTTTAATTTCCCTTCGGCTTCGGCATCTTCGACCATTTGAACGGCCATCCGGTCCTTTACCGAGTTTCCCGGATTAAATGTTTCATACTTAGCCAAAACCAGGCATGGCAACTCCGCTGTTAATTTATTTATTTTTACCAAAGGGGTGTTTCCAATGGTTTCCAGGATATTTTTGGCATAATTCATAGGCTATGTAAAGATAGTATTTTCAAGAAGTAGATTTCAGCAATTGCTTTTAGGAATGGTTTGAGATTCAGATATTTTTTAAATTAGTCCATAGATACGGGCTCCTGTTAAAGGAAAACAAAAACCTGGCTTTACTATTCAAATTTAATAGCTTTTACAGGTGTGATTTTTGTTATAATAAAAGATGGTATTAAAAGCATCAGAAGACATAACACAAGTACGCCTAGATTTAAAATTAAAACTGTGGGGAAATCTATGTGCACCGGAATATAGTCGATATAATACTCTTTGGGATTAGGAAATTTAAAAACCCTGTATGTCTCCTGAAACCAGATAAGCCCAAGACCAAATAGGTTGCCCCAAAGTAAACCAATGGTTATCAGATAAGTTGCATTATATAAAAACACTTTACGAATACTCCAATTTGCCGAACCCAAGGCTTTAAGAATTCCTATCATCTGTGTTCTTTCCAATATTAACACCAGCAGTGCTGTGATCATATTTATCCCGCCAACTATAATCATTATTCCAATGATAAGGGCGATATTAAAATCAAACAAACCAATCCATTCAAAAATTTTGAAATACTTATTCTTAATATTTTGCGTATCCAGATCACTGAGTGTTTTACCGTATATTTCTTTGGTTTTAGCATCAATATCTTCAAAGTTGTAAAGGAAAATTTCAAAGTTACCTACCTGATCTTCCTGCCATTTGTTAACCCTTTGAATGTGACGGATGTCTGTAAAAACATACTTGGCGTCAAACTCTTCAAATCCGCTATCATAGATTCCTACGATTTTAAATTTTCTTTGATTCGGAGTTTTGGATGGGTCCTCATCCTTTAAAAAGAATGTAAAGAATTCATCGCCTGTTTTCAATTGAAGCCTTCTCGCCATCAAAGATGACATTAGCACCTCGGTATTTAGTTCTCCCTTAAAGTCCGGCAGTCGCCCTTCCTGTAAATATTCACTAAACACTTCCCAGTTATAATCTTTCCCAACTCCTTTGGCAATAATTCCTTCAAATGTATCCTCGGTCCTTATGATCCCCGCCTTACTTGCAACGGCCTGTATATGTGAAATTCCATCCACAGATGTAAATTCCGGATAAAATTCCTGATTCACCGATACCGGAACCACGGAAACATCAGAAACATTATTATCGTAATTATAGATTTGAATATGGCCATTAAAAGCAGCAACCTTCTCCCGAATCTTGTGTTTTAATCCTACTCCGGTGGCAATAGCAATAAGCATCATCATGATCCCTAATGCAATTGCGGCAATGGCTATTTTTATTATTGGCGCGGATATACTAATTTTATGCTCCTTACCTTTAATAAGGCGTTTTGCTATAAAAAATTCTAAATTCAATAGATGGCTTTTTTATCCAGGTTCAAAAATACATTTTTATTGTGGCTTTTGATACTAACTGCCTGTGGAAACCCGGTAAAAAAAGATACGGATTCGGCAGCTTTGGAATTCCCGGTTACCAAAAAACTGCAAGATTCAGTCATTATTGTTGGTGCCAATTCTACCGAAGATTACCTTCCATACTTGCGTAAAAAAAAGGTGGGGGTAGTCGCCAATCAGACCAGTATTATTTTTAAGAACTACGATTCAGAAAATAGAGAGAATGAGTCCTTTACACACCTTGTAGATTCGTTATTATCCCTGGATATTGATATAAAAAGAGTTTTTGCTCCTGAGCACGGGTTTCGCGGAATGGCAGATGCCGGAGAACATGTAAAAGATGGTACAGACACAAAAACCGGGCTTCCCATTATCTCCCTTTACGGTAAAAACAGAAAACCCACTTCATCACAATTAGACAAATTAGATATTGTGGTTTTTGATATTCAAGATGTGGGGGTTAGATTTTATACATATATAGCCACTATGCAATTAGTAATGGAAGCCTGTGCAGAAAATGGTATTCCTGTTTTAATCCTTGATCGGCCCAATCCTAATGGTCATTATGTTGACGGGCCAACAATGGAAATTGAACATAAGGGGTTTCTGGGCCTCACCCCCATTCCCCTGGTCTATGGCATGACCATAGGGGAATATGCCCATATGATTAATAAAGAAGGATGGCTGGAAAAAGGCATCAAGGCTGATTTAACAGTCATACCTCTCAGAAATTATAAACATAATTCAAGTTATAGTATTCCTGTCAGACCTTCACCCAATCTTCCTAACCAGACAGCCATTAACCTTTATCCCAGTCTGGGACTTTTTGAAGGGACGAATGTTAATGCCGGCCGTGGTACAGAAAGTCAATTTCAAAGATATGGAGCCCCTTTTCTGGACAGTTCTGCCTATGATTTTAGCTATGTTCCAAAACCCAATTTTGGTTCTAAAAACCCCAAGCATACAGGAAAAAAATGCTTTGGTAAGGACCTGTCTGCTTGGCCCGGAATGAGCGAAGTATCTTTGCAATGGTTAATTGACGCATATAATAATGCAACAGATAAAAAATTGGTCTTTAACCGCAGCGGATTTACCAAACACGCCGGCACGGAAAAACTACAGCAACAAATTGAAGCAGGTTTAAGCGAAAAAGAGATAAAAAACAGCTGGCAGAGTGACCTGGAAAAATTTAAACAAATACGCAGTAAATATCTCCTTTACAAATAATCTCTACTTATCTGCTGGCATAGTGGTTGGCTTCCTATACTTGTGGAAAGGTTGCTTAAGCAGACCGGTTACACTTCCATTTTCCTTTTTGTCAGGAAAAGTATCCACACCATAGACAATATTACCCCGGTCTAGTTTCATGAAAGTCCCGAAGATGTGATCCCAGACAGAGAAAATATTACCGTAATTGGAATCTGTATAAGGCAGTCTGTAATGGTGATGCACCTTATGCATGTCAGGAGATACAACCACCCAACTAAGAATATCGTCCACTTTTTTTGGTAAGCGGATATTAGCATGACTAAATTGAGTAGCAACAAGAGACAAAGATTGATAAAGCATTACTATTCCTATAGGCGTACCCACTATAAATACTCCCATTAATGTGAATGTAAAACGGATAAGACTCTCCAGTGGGTGATGTCTGTTGGCCGTGGTTGTATCTACTTCATGATCTGTATGATGAACCAAATGAATCATCCATAGGGGTTTCACCTTGTGTTCAACATAGTGTGCCAGATAGGCCCCAAAAAAATCCAGGAGTAAAACGCCTAAAATGACATAGAGCCATAAAGGAATTTCGGGCAACCAATTTATAATACCAAATTTATTAGCAGTGACCCAATCGCTGGATTTCAACAACACAAAGGCCAGCGTAAAATTGATAACAATTGTGGTGAGTGTAAAGAAGAAATTAGGAAGAGCATGCCTCCATTTCTTATACTTGAAATTAAAAAGCGGCAATGCACCTTCAAGAAGCCAAAAAAAGGTTATTCCTAAAACCAGAATAAGACTCCTGTGCGAAGACGGTATGTTTTCAAAATAGCTTAATAAAACCTCCATAAATGTAAAGTTACTTATTTTCAGATTAATTTTTTTCGGGAGAACAGTCTTGTAATACGAACTATTCCGGTATTTGCCTACATCTTAATTCTCCTTTTCATGTCTTCCACAATGTTATACGCAGCCGGACATATGGCTACATTTTTAAGTGTAAGATTTGTAATCTGTTGAAATTTTTTCCGATCGGTATGGGGGAATTCCTGACAGGCTTTTGGTCTTACAGCATATATGGAACAATAGTTATCCTCACCAAGAAATGCACAAGGAACTTGCTTAAGTACAAAATCATTGTCTTCATCAATTCTTAAATAAGTATCTATGAATTTTTGAGGTTTTTGCTTAAGACTTTTAGCTATTCGGACAATATCTGTATTTGTAAAAAGTGGTCCGGTAGTCTTACAACAATTAGCACAATCCAGGCACTTTGTTTTTTTAAATTCTGCCTGGTGTAACTCCTGCATAATATAGTCCAAATTGCGCGGTGGCCTCTTTTTTAGTTTCGCAAAGAACCTTTTGTTTTCCGTTTGCTTTTCTTTTGCCCTTTAGGGTAAGTTTTTAAGTTGTTCTTCCATCAGGCTCTTTAAATTCCATAGATTAATTCGTTGAGTTTTTTTACTTTCCACTCAAAAAGTTCACTTTTGCAGGTAAAATTACAAATTTAAATGACCAGGGATATTTTTGGCAGGGCTCTGATTGATTTTCAGAATGGCAATTATTCTGAAGATATTATAACTTACTCCTCACTGGACGAGAAAGACATACTTCCGCTGCCTTATTTATTCCGGGATTATGAGGCTATGCCCTTGATAGAACAAAAAGCTTTAGATCTCTGCCGGGGAAACGTATTGGATGTGGGATGTGGGTCTGGCAGCCACAGTCTCTATTTGCAAAATAAAGGTGTTGAAGTTACCGGCCTTGATGAATCTGAAGGGGCTGTAATCACAGCAAAGTCGCGGGGAGTAAACAATGTCATACACTCAAATATTTATGATTACTCTGGTATGAAATTTGATACTATTCTTCTGTTGATGAATGGGGTAGGAATAGCGGGGTCGTTAAATGAGTTAGCCCGTTTATTAGGTCATTTAAAAGGATTATTGAATCCCGGAGGTCAGATTTTGGTGGATTCCAGTGATATAATTTACATGTTTGAAGCAGATGATGATGGTGGTTACTGGATCCCGGATAATGGGAAATATTATGGTGAAGTCCAATTTACAATGGAGTACAAGGGGTTAAAAAGCGCCCCTTTTAATTGGTTGTATATAGATTATAAGCGGCTTCAGCAGGTTGCTGAACAACAAAATTTGAGCTATGAGCTTCTTTGTGAAGGTACCCATTACGACTATTTAGCCAGGCTTGGAACACAACCATAATAGAAACTTGAAATTAACGTTGTATTTTATACGTAATTTTGTCCTGAAGGAAAATTAAATTTGCTATGAAAAAATTTCGAATACTAATTATATTGCTGACCATTGGTTTATTCTTAAATTGTTCAAAAGACAGTGACGATACGCCAACCGGTGGCATTGACAAATCAGCCAATTTACTGGCCACCGGAGCTTCTGCCAATGATATTCTCTCCAATACCAAATTCACAACTTTGTTAATAGAAGCCGCCTACGTTGATGGTTTCAGGCCTACAACGGAGACCATGAATAATTTTGAAGTCTATCTTAGAAATCGGACTTTTAAGGAAAATATTCAGGTAATATACCGGCAATTGCCTTCGCCTAACGAAGAAACGCTAACATTACAGGAGATAGCCAATCTTGAAAGTGAGAACAGGACAGAATATAATGAAGGAGAGACACTTGCTATTTATATTTATTTTGCTGATGCTCCGTCTGATTCCGATAATGAAGATGAAGGAATTGTAACTCTTGGTGCCGTATATAGAAACACTTCAATGGTTATCCATGAAGGTGTGGTGCGTAAACTTGCAAATCAGAGTTCACTTATTACGGTGTCTGATGTGGAAACATCTACCCTTAACCATGAATTTGGACATCTTTTTGGTCTTGTTGATCTTGGAACTGAAATGGTGAATCCTCATGAGGACCCAGATTTTGAAAATCATTGCGATGTATCGGGATGCCTTATGCGAGGTGAATTGCAATTTGGCGGAGGTATGATGAGTATTTTGGAAAAAAGCAAAATCTCCAAAGGTGCAGCGGTTCCCACTTTGGATGCTGAGTGTATCCTTGATCTTCAAAATAACGGGGGAAGATAATTCTCTTCTCTTTATAAATATTGGCTTAATTCTTTAGTATTTACTAAGCCGGCTAAAAGCCGCTATCCTTAGCATACATCTTAAAACTTAGGGAATATTCAGATATTTATGAGTTTGTAAGGATACTTTCCATTTTGGATTTTTCATTACATAATCTACAATCATAGGAGTTACCTTATCCCTTACACTCCACTCTGGCTGCAAGTACAAAATACAGCTATTACCAACCTTTTTTGCCTGCTCTTCTGCAAAAACCAGATCATTCCTGTTGTAGACAATTACTTTTAACTCGTGAGCCCGCTCGTAAATTGGGGCTACAGGCAGCTTGTTTTTTTTAGGCGACAAACATATCCAGTCCCACTTTCCCGACAAGGGGTATGCTCCTGAAGTTTCTATATGTGTATTGAGTCCTTTATTTTTCAGGGCTTCGGTTAAAGGTCCCATATCCCACATTAAGGGCTCCCCACCGGTTACCACTATGGTATCAGAAAAACGTGCAGCATTATGAACAATGCTTTCTATTGCCGTTGGTGGATGGGTCTCGGCATTCCAGCTTTCTTTTACATCACACCAATGGCAACCTACATCACAACCACCAACACGTATAAAGTAAGCAGCAGTACCTTTGTGAAAGCCTTCTCCCTGAATAGTATAGAATTCTTCCATGAGAGGGAGCATTACCCCTGTGTTTACCAATTCTAAAACCTCCTTATTCATCATCCCGCAAAGATAACATATACAAGATGGTATTTTGAGTGTAATTTCCGGAATAAATTCAATTTTTAACGGCTATTACATCTATCTCGACCTTCGCATTTCTGGCCAGGCCGCTGGCGGCAAAAGTTGTTCGTGCAGGTTTCTTTGTGAAATATTTGGAATAAACTTCATTAAATGCCGAGAAATCATCCATAGTACTCAATATTACCGTGCATTTAACAACATTGTTTAAAGTTAGTCCATGATGCTCTAATACTGCCTGTATATTCTTAATTGCCTGTTCCGTTTCCGTTTTAATTCCGGGCACAACCATAGTTCTTGTAGAATGGTCCATTCCTATTTGACCGGCTAGAAAAAAAAGATTTCCGGATTCCACTGCATCACTATATGGTGCACTCCGTTTCTTTTCTTCATGGGATTGGTGAAAAGTAATACCTGAATCTTCCTGCCCACTTACCGCTGAACACCAAACTAAAGAGAGAATAGTAATTAATTGTAAATATTTTTTCATTCGATTTTGGTTTTATTGTTGGTTAAAATTACCCTATTTTTATCAAAAAATATACCAAATGGGTACCAAAGAAGAATTCTATGCACATATAGAAAAGGGGTATACGACGAAGGGCGATTTTATAACAATGGGTGCGGCGATGTTAGATGGAGAAACAGTTACCGGGGCCCACGTAAAAATTCCGTTAAAGACCTTGAACAGACATGGACTCATAGCTGGTGCCACCGGAACAGGGAAAACGAAAACACTGCAGGTAATTGCGGAAAACCTATCTGATAAAGGAATACCGGTACTTTTGATGGATTTAAAGGGCGACCTCAGCGGGATAGCGCAGCCAAGCCCCGGACACCCTAAAATAGATGAAAGACATGAGAAGATTGGATTGCCTTTTGAACCCAAAAGCTTTCCGGTTGAAATTCTATCTCTTTCAGAACAAGATGGTGTAAAACTCCGAGCGACAGTTTCTGAATTTGGACCTATTTTACTTTCCCGTATTCTGGATTTATCTGAAACCCAAGAAGGAATTGTAGCTGTTATTTTTAAATATTGTGATGATAACAAACTGCCTTTATTAGATCTGAAAGACTTCAAAAAGGTTTTGCAATACGCTACAGGCACTGGCAAAAAAGAGTTTGCAAAGGAATATGGAAGAATATCAACGAGCTCAACAGGAACTATACTAAGGAAAATTATAGAATTGGAACAACAGGGTGCCGATTTGTTTTTTGGCGAGAAATCCTTTGACGTGGAAGACCTTACGCGCATTGATGAAAATGGAAGAGGTTATATAAATATTGTTCGCTTAACAGATATACAGGACAGACCTAAATTATTCAGCACATTTATGCTGAGTTTATTAGCTGAAATATATTCCACATTCCCGGAACAGGGAGACAGTGACAGACCCGAACTGATTTTCTTTATAGACGAGGCGCATTTAATTTTTAAAGAAGCTTCAGATGCCTTATTGGACCAGATTGAAAGTATTGTAAAACTAATTCGTTCTAAAGGTATTGGGCTTTATTTTGTTACACAAAATCCTACAGATGTGCCTAATGCAGTGCTCGCTCAATTAGGCCTGAAAGTACAACATGCACTGAGAGCCTTTACCGCAAGAGATCGCAAGGCCATTAAACTAACGGCAGAGAACTATCCTATCTCAGCGTATTATGACACCAAAGAGGTACTAACTTCACTTGGCATCGGGGAGGCGCTTATTACCGCTTTAGATGAAAAAGGAAGGCCCACCCCCCTTGCAGCTACAATGCTACGTGCCCCTATGAGTCGAATGGATATTTTATCTGATGGTGAATTGGATTCTGTAATTAATCAATCGAAACTGGTAAAAAAATACAATGATGTTATTGATAGAGAAAGTGCCTATGAGATCTTAAATGAAAAAATAGAAAGGGCAGAAAAAGAAGCAGAAAAAGAAGCAGAAAAAGAAAAAGAATATCAAACCCGAAGAACATCCACAAGAAGAACAACAACCCGAAGAAGCACACGTCAAAATCCAATTATAAAAGTATTGACCAGTGCAACCTTCATTCGTGGGGTTCTGGGCGTTTTAAAAAAAGTTATGCGATAGTAAAATATGAAAAAACTTCAACATATATCTGTTTTAGTAATAGCACTGATCTTAATAAATTGTAAAAATGAAAGTGATCCAGACTTTTTGATTAACAATTTGCAAGTTGGAAAACTAATGCGAACAAGTCCTGTAAGTGATCTGGAAACTATTTATAGCAATGATTCAATAGTCAGGGATACTTCACTGCCCACTTTAGTATCCAATGCTAACACTATAAAAGTCTTTGAAAAAGGGGGACAGCACTTGCTGACCTTAACCCCAAATGGGGATAGTATTCCAAAAATTGGGATAATACGTGTATTAGACCCCAGATTTAAAACAGAAAAAGGAATTGGGCTACAAAGCACATTTAAGGAAATTAAAGATAAATGCGTCATAAAGAAAATAGTAACCTCCTTAAATAACGTAATTATATTTATTGAGAATAGCGATGTGTATTTCACCATAGATAAAGAAGAATTACCTGCAAGTCTGCGCTATGATACCAGTATTAATATTGAAGAGGTGCAAATACCCGATGATGCGAAAATCAAATATTTGATGATTAGTTGGGATTAATATTTACCCGTGTTTCCTTATCCTGGATATTAAATAATAGTTATTGTACTGAATATTATCTAAACGTCAAGAATTTTGATAATTGGCCAGGTTAGCAATAAGGGTATCTCAGTATTTTTGCACCCATCCGGTTAATTTGATACTAAAAATGAAAAAACTAATAAATCGCCTTCTTGCCCTATCTTATGGCGCCTATTTTAATATCCTTGCTTTTTTCTCAAAAAAACTGGTAGGAGAAAAGGCATTCACGCTATTTAGTTCACCCCGAAAAGGCAAAGTGCTTCCCTTACAAGCCTCCTTTTTAAAAAAAGCGGAGGATATAATGATTGAAGTGGGTGGTAAACAAATACAAACTTATTCCTGGGCAGGAACTAAAGAAACCGTTTTATTACTTCATGGTTGGGAGAGTAATTCATTTCGCTGGCGTAACCTGATAAGTTTTCTGAGTGACGAAGATTTTGCTATAGTTGCGTTTGATGCACCTGCCCACGGGAATTCATCGGGTGGAATATTCAATGTCCCGTTATATGCGGAATGTGCGCAACATATCGTAAAACATTATAAACCCACTTTTATAATTGGGCATTCCGTTGGAGGTATGACGGCCCTGTATCACCAATACATTTATCCACGTAATTCCATTCAAAAGATCGTAACCATCGGCTCCCCATCTGAACTTTCTGAACTTATGGAGTACTATCAAAATCTGTTAGGTTTCAACAACAAGGTACTTTCCGCCCTGGACGATTATTTTCAGGCACATTTTGGATTTGAAATTCAAGATTTTTCCATTTCCCAATTTGTACAAAAGATTCAAATTGAAGGATTGCTAGTACATGATATAGAGGATCCGATAACTCCATATCACAACTCAGAAAAAGTACATGCTAACTGGAAGAACAGCAAACTAATCAGTACCCGTGGATTAGGTCATTCCATGCATCAGGACAATATAAATAAACAAATTATAGATTTTTTGAAATCAAAGAAAAGGGCTAATTTTACCGCTTAAATCACTTCCTATGGCTACTATTTCACCATTTCACATCGCGATTCCTGTGCATAACCTGGACGAATGCCGAACTTTTTACAGAGAAGTCCTTAATTGCGAGGAGGGCCGCAGCAGCGACCATTGGGTTGACTTTAATCTTTTTGGACATCAGTTAGTAATTCATTACAAGCCAAAGTCTAAAGATTCGTTACATTCCAATCCGGTGGATGGTAAAGATGTTCCGGTACCTCATTACGGGGTGGTATTACCCTGGGATACTTTTCAAACTTTTGCCAAAGAATTAGAAGCTAAGGGAATACAGTTTATTATTGAACCTTACATACGTTTTGAAGGCCAGGTTGGAGAACAAGCCACCATGTTTTTTTTAGACCCCGCGGGTAATGCTCTGGAGTTTAAGGCATTTAAAGATATGGGGCAATTGTTCGCTAAATAGGCCTGCTTTCCTATTACTTTTTTTTATACCTGTACCACAACCAGATGATGAGCGCGTATATAACCCCAAAGACTACGCCTCCTTTAAATTCATTAAAAATGGCATCCATAGAATAGTCTTTTCCTAAAATCACAGAAAATAACGTATAGAAAAAAATGGCGGCCAGTACCTGGCTGGTAAATTTCTTTTTATCCATCTCCAACCTTTTTATTGTGACCATGCCGTGGGTATTCTGTCCCATCTGTGCTTTCTTAGTTCTTCGTAAAGTCCTTTTGGCAGCCCAATCCCATCACTGGTTCTAACATTGGACAATACATTTCTTTGCTTTCGCATACCAGGTATAATAGTGCTCACATCAGAATTCATTAAAATAAATCGCAATGCCATTTCGGCCATGCTCATACCTTCAGGAATGAGCGGCCTCAGTAAATCTGCCTTGTCTGCGCTGGCATTTAAATTTTCAGGCACAAAATAGGTTCCACGCCAGTCGCCTTCAGGAAAGGTAGTTTCCCTGGTAATATTACCTGTTAAGGTGCCCTCGTCAAAGGGGACCCTTGCAATCACAGCTATATCAAGGTCTTTACATAAGGGAAATAAGACATCCTCCGGAGCCTGGTCAAAAATATTATAAATCACCTGTACTGCATCAATCAATCCGGTTTTTAAAGCCTCTATTCCATTCTCAGGCTCCCATCTGTTTACACTTATTCCCATAGCCGCAATTTTACCCTGTTTTTTTAAATCCTCCACCGCTCTTTTCCACTCTTCCCTGTCTGTCCAACCATCGTCCCATGTGTGAAACTGCATAAGGTCTATCTGTTCTAATCCCAAATTTTTCAGTGTTTTATGAGTATAGTCAAAAACGTGTTCTGTTGGATATGATTCTTCAAATGAATACTCGGGTTTTGCCGGCCATTTAAAGTTTTTTGGAGGTATTTTACTTGCTGTATAAAGTTTGGTGTTTTGATGTCTGCGAAGGAGTTGACCAAGCAGTTTTTCACTATGCCCCTCTCCATAGCCCCATGCGGTGTCAAAAAAGTTAACTCCATGTTCAACGGCAAGATCCAAAGATTTTGCAGAAAGGATATCATCAGATTCAGTCCATCCTCCCATTCCCCACATTCCGTAACCAATCTCACTAACTGTCCAGTTTATTCTTCCAAATTTTCTAGTATTCATAATGATTCTTAAGGCTTTTAATAGTGTTTTTATACTTTATATTATTTATACCTCCAGCTTTTCAGATCAGCTCCCGGGGGAGCACTTTCTGCAATTCTTTTCATGATCTTAGGAACATACATGCTGTTGTATCTTAGCCTGGAAATATGGTTGGGTTCCTTTGGGTCCCCATTCCAGCAGTGTTCTGCCCTGTCACCATATAAAACTTCCCCATCATAATATGGATCTGACGTATTTTCAAGGAATTCCTCCATTTTATAAACTGCGTTGTTTAAATAATAGTTATCCATATCCCCACAGTAAATATTAATCTTACCTTTTAACTTATCACCCAGCTTATCCCAGTCTCGCTCCAGAATATGGCGGAGGTCATAATTCTCTTTCCAGTAATTTGCTACTTCAGGATTTATAAGACCAGTCTTTTTGTCCCATATACGTTCAGGATATCCCTCTTTTCCCTGAGGGGAATAAGTGGCTTCCCAAATATCCCATTGCTGACCGGAGCGCGATTTATCTCCCAAAACCAATTCCAGATGATTCTCGTCACGCACAGTAGACTGAATCTGACCTAAATAGTCTCTATGGGCAGGTACTTCCAGCATTTTATGGTCACTCTTGTAATAATATGCATTTTCATCTTCATATATATTTGTAAGGACATAGGCACTAAAATCAATTGGATCCGGACAAGCAGCAAAACACCCGTTATATTCTTCCGGATACTTAACCTGAACCGCCAGCGCTTCCCAGCCACCAGTAGATCCTCCGTATAAAAAACGTGACCAGCCTTCTCCTAAGCCCCGAAACTCTTTTTCAATATATGGAATGAGCTCATGGGTAATGGCGTCGCCATAAGGACCCTGGCTTGCAGAATTCACGGCATATGAATCGTCATAGTAAGGAGTTGGATGTTGTATTTCAATGACCAGGAACCTCGGAAAATCGGGTTCGTTCCATCTTTTATAAAAATCGTAGGCTTCTTGTTGCTGTATGATATTATAACCTGAAACCTTAAAGCGCTCCGCATAATCCGGTTCAAGGTTTGGATCTGGCGGAACAGTTCTGAATCCCCCAAAATCATTTGGAAAATGTCCGTGGAATATCATAAGCGGATACTTTGCTTCCGGATGCTCATCAAAACCCTTTGGAAGCAGGATATGAGCACCTAAATAGATATCCCTTCCCCAGAACTCCGAAAGTTTTTCGGAACGCATCTTAATGTGTTTTATCCATTCGGTATCTTCAGGTTCTTCAATGGGTGGAATCACCTGATCCATGACTACCGCTATTTCCAGATCTCCATTTTCCGGGATAGTAACTTTAAATGGTTTGCTGTACAAATTACCGGGAGACCTGTTCCATTTCTGCCCTTCTCCATTATCCATGGGTAATTTTACTGTATGACCAGTACTTAAATTAAATGTTTCATAGGTATGTAATAAGGCCTGTACCCAATACTCACCCGCTGGTAATTCTGCTAAACTAGTGTAAGGAAATCCAAAGTTTGAAGCATCAAAAGTCTGTTCCACATTTGGTGCCATTCCGTCTACATTCATCCCAAATACCACTTGAGTCTTAAGTCCGCTATTTATCTGGAAACGCGGTTCAGCTTCATCATTTGTAGATAGCATAAGCAATAATCGACCATCTTGTGCTCTGGAACTGACATTATCAGAGAATGAAACTTTAATAGCGATATCGGATGTTTTTTCTTCAGCCGATTGACATCCCGACAAACAAATAATTAGAAAACTAAGAAAAAAAACAGGTTTGAACATAGAAGTTGGATTTGCGACAAAAGGTACTCATTTCCCTTAAATCATCAAATTTCTCTTCCCATTATTCTGGCCAGAACAAAAGAATTTTTATTATTTTTTTTGAGTACGCCTTTTACGGGCCAAAAGTGTGTTTTGCAGAAGCATTGCAATAGTCATAGGCCCCACTCCGCCGGGAACGGGTGTAATATAAGATGCTTTTTTACTAACAGCCTCAAAATCAACATCACCTGTTATATAATAACCTCTCTCCTTGCTCTCATCTGGAACCCTGGTGATGCCAACATCAATAATTACCGCTCCTTCACGTACCATATCTTCAGTTAGAAAACCAGGTACTCCCAGGGCAGAAACGATAATATCTGCCTGTAATGTTAAGGCCTTAATATCTTTAGTCCTGCTATGGGTTAAGGTTACTGTGGCATTCGCAAATTTACCTTTCTGGCTAAGCAATATACTAATAGGCCTGCCAACAATATGGCTGCGACCGATAATAACGGCATGTTTCCCCTCAACAGCGACCTCATACCTTTTTAATAATTCCATGATCCCAAATGGAGTAGCAGGTATAAAGGATTCCATATCCAGGGCCATTTTACCAAAATTTGCGGGATGAAAACCATCTACATCCTTATCGGGATCTACTGCCATTAACACTTTTTGTTCATCAATGTGTTTAGGCAAAGGCAATTGGACTATATAGCCATCTATTTCCGGATCGTTATTGAGTTCATTTACCAGCTTTAATAATTCCTCTTCTGAAGTGTCTTCAGGTAAATGTTTAAGAGTAGATTCAAAACCTATACGATTACAGGAGCGTACCTTGCTTCCTACATAGGTGAGGCTCGCACCGTCATTTCCAACAAGTACCGCAGCTAAATGGGGCACTTTTTCCCCCCGTAATTTAATTTTGCCTACCTCAGCGGCAATTTCGTCTTTAATTTGATTTGCAATTTCTTTTCCGTTGAGAAGGGTCATTTACTTAATAGTTATTGGTTTAAACCTGTTATTTCATATTTTGCATCATCTGCATCATTTTTTTGCCACCACCGCCTTGCATCATTTTCATCATTTTACTCATTTGGTCAAATTGCTTCAGCAATTGATTTACTTCCTGTATAGTTCGACCACTGCCTTTGGCGATTCTCTTTTTCCTGTTGGCATCAAGTTTAGATGGATTGGATCTTTCATCAGGAGTCATTGAGTGAATAATGGCTTCAACATGTTTAAATGCATCATCATCTATATCCATTCCTTTTAGCGCCTTACCTGCACCTGGTATCATCCCCATGAGATCCTTCATGCTACCCATCTTCTTGATCTGTTGTATCTGTTTGAGGAAATCATCAAAACCAAACTTATTCTTGGCAATTTTTTTCTGAATTTTACGAGCTTCTTCCTCATCAAATTGCTCCTGGGCTCTTTCTACCAAAGAAATAACATCACCCATTCCCAGTATTCGATCGGCCATACGCGAAGGGTGGAAGACATCTATAGCATCCATTTTCTCCCCTGTACCAATAAATTTAATGGGTTTATCAACGACAGATTTTATAGAAATAGCCGCACCACCACGTGTGTCTCCATCCAGTTTGGTTAGAATAACACCATCAAAATTTAGCACATCATTAAATGCCTTTGCTGTATTCACCGCATCCTGACCTGTCATGGAATCAACGACAAAGAGGGTTTCCTGCGGATCTACGGCATCGCGGATGTTGGCAATTTCAGTCATCATCTGCTCATCTACGGCCAAACGTCCTGCGGTATCAATAATTACAACATTGAAGCCATTGCTTTTAGCATGCGCCATTCCGGCCTTTGCAAGGGCTACCGGGTCCGAATTTTCCTTATCTGAAAACACCTCCACTCCTATCTGATCTCCTACAATATGCAGCTGATCAATGGCCGCCGGCCTGTAAACATCACAGGCTACTAATAAAGGATTTTTAGATTTTTTCTGTTTTAAATAATTCGCAAGTTTACCGGAAAAAGTAGTCTTACCAGATCCCTGAAGACCTGCCATAAGTATAACTGATGGATTACCTGAAAGATTAATGCCTTCTGCATCCCCACCCATTAATTGGGTAAGTTCATCCTTAACAATTTTGACCATCAACTGCCCAGGTTGCAAGCTTGTTAAAACATTCTGACCTAAGGCTTTTTCTTTTACTCTATTCGTAAATTCCTTAGCAATTTTAAAATTAACATCCGCATCGAGGAGAGCCCTTCTTACTTCTTTGGTGGTCTCTGCAACATTTATTTCGGTAATCTGTCCATGCCCTTTCAGGACATGTAACGCTTTATCCAGCTTATCACTTAAATTATCAAACATCTTTTTATGTCAATTATGGCGAAGTGCAAATTTAATAATAACAATGGGATGATGGAAGACTGAAGAAAGAAATATAAAAGAGAAAAGGGTAACTTCAGTTAGAAGTTACCCTTTTCAGCAAAATAGGGGGGCAAATAAGGTATTTTAAATATTTTTCCCGTTAAGGATTTGTCTATTGTCTTTCAAAAACCAACTTACTCACTTTTTCAGCTATACCGGCATTATCACCGCTAACATCCTTAAGTACTATTTGAGTATTTGTAATAGAAACCAATTCCCAATCTTCTGTAAGCTCAGCAAGAGGATCTACATCGCCGAAGTTCAGGTATACTTTAAGTTCATAATCGCTATTTCTAAGCACTCGCCACAGACCCGGATACGAGACACCCGTTTCTGAAAGTGTTGAAGTTATTAGATGATTCGCCATGAAATTGAAGGTATATCCGGCATAATTTCCCGTTTCAATCATATCACCGTCTTCATAAAGGGTAACCACCCAGTCACCGCCCATCATAAAGTTTCTGATCTCAAGAACATCACCATCATTATTATTGTCATCACAAACTCTCTGCAATACCAATTCATAACCTATATCTTCAACTTCAAACTTCAATCTGTCATTTCTCAGGTCAGCTAATGGCCATTCAAAACTTACTCCTGGTTCTGATCCCATGGTAATTGCCATCACAAGCCTTCCTTGTTCATTTGTGGTAATTTCCCATGTCCCTTCAGATATGTTTTCGCCGTTACCAAGTGTTATTACACCTTCTGGTAAAAAGTTAAACTCATAACCCAGTAATCTGTCAATTTCCTCACCCTGGTTTTTTACCTTTTTTATAACCCAGCTGCATTCTTTCAGGATCTCTCTTAAGGTAGTAGGCTCGGTATTAAAAAGATCACAAGCTATATTCATTATAATCCTGTTTCCACCTTCGGCATAGAGTTTAATCTTACCTTCTCCTAGTTCGTATACGAACCATTCAAGGTTAAAATCGACCAATACATCAAACTCAAGTTTAATAAGTACTCCATAATCTGTAACTCGTGTACTCCAGGTTCCCATCATGTTGTTACCCATTCTATCTTTAACCGTAACACCACCATCTTCAGTAAAATTCATTAAGTATTCAAAGTACTGATCTGTCTGATTTACTTCATCTCTTTCCACCTCATGAATCAACCATGGACATTCTACCAATAGATTTTCCAAACGCGCCTGAGTAAAGTCATCATCGTTATAATCATTATCGTCATCCTCATCACATGCATCTTTAGCCATTTCAAGTGCATTGGCCAGTTCAGCATTACTCCGCACTTCAATCTTTGTACCATCGTAAAGCTCCATGGCTATTGGAAAGTCGATTCCGATCAGGTCATTTTCGTCCAGGCCGGCAAAAAATGTTCTAAGGTCTTTATCAGACTCTACAGTAACTGAACCTGTTTCAACCTCATTGAGATCAAAAGTGTATATGGTAATTGGGTATACAAAATCTATACATTCTATGTCATCATCCTGTCCGCCTTCAATACAGTCCTTGGCTAAATCGCGTAATTGATCTATACCCTCAATTTCCATAACGGTAAAATCAGCAAGCTTAATGACTATTGGGAAAATAATCTCAAGAATATCTTCATCACCTTCTAATTCGTCAAATATTTCTTCAATTAAGCGCAGTCCTTCTTCAGATTCAATGGTAATCGTAACTCCATTTGCCTTGACGGTATATGGAAATTCAAGAGCGAAACAGCTTGCACCATCTACAATATTATCGAAGGAGCCGTCATTGGAAGCAGTATTTTCTATAAGCTTCGCTGTAGAGGAACTAGCAATTATAGTCTGCTGTTCATCTGGTTGCGGTAATTCTTCAAATGCTTCCTGACAGGCATTAAATGAAAATGCCATTACAAGAAGTAGGGTTTGCAATGAATATTTAAAAAACTTTTTCATAACGATTTGGATTTTTTTGTTGTTCGTACAACTTTAAAACAATTAGAATTTGAAATACCCTACTCCATTTTTAATTTTTTTTAAAATATCTTTGGAATAGAACCATTTGTAAGAACTTTAAAAATTATGGACAATGTATGTGAAGAGGAAGTGTTCAGCAGCCTTTTCAAAACCAATTCCAAAACGGTTTTTAACTATATATATTATAAATTCGGAAACGAAGAGAAAGCATATGATGTAGTTCAGGAAGCTTTTGTTAAGTTATGGGAGAATTGTGCTAAAGTAAGTCCTGAAAAAGCAAAGTCTTATGTGTATACGATCGCTAATAATCTTTATTTAAATGTTATCAAAGCGGAAAAGGTCCGTTTAAAGTATGCCGACCGGTCAAATAACACCTCTTATGAATCGCCGGAATTCTTGCTGGAAGAAAAAGAGTATAAAGAAAAGCTGGATCGAGCCTTAAATAATCTTCCTGAAAATCAGAGAACCACTTTTTTATTAAATAGGATTGATGGCAAAAAATATGCAGAAATAGCAGAGATGGAGGGTGTAAGTGTAAAAGCTATTGAAAAGCGCATGCATCTGGCCTTAAAAGCACTAAGAGATCAAATAGAAGGTATTTAGCGGTCATATCCGGGACTAAAATCCAGGTGATATAGAATTTTTTTAACCTTGAGGGTAGGGTTTTTTAAGAATTAATTGTTTTAATGTTATAAAGCTAGAAATCATGCAAGAAAATTACTTAGCAAAATGGCTGAATAATGACCTCTCAGAGGACGAACTCGCAGTATTTAAAAAATCTGCAGAGTATGCTTCTTATGAGAAGTTAATGGAGGTCAGTGGTACTTTGGAAGCACCGGATTTTGATATGGATAAGGCCTTGAATGATCTCAACAATAATAAGCTTAATAAAGATGTTAAAGTAATTACGTTGAATCCTTTAAGGAAGTTATGGCGCCTTGCAGCTGCCATAGCAGTTATTTTTATAGCGTCTTACTTTTATATATCAACTTTAGATGAATCTGTTTCTACTCAATATGCAGAACGCAGTGAAGTAAGGCTTCCGGATAATTCTGAGATTATCTTAAATGCCGATTCCAGGATAACCTATAGTGAAAAGAACTGGGATAAAGAACGAAATATCTCCCTGCGAGGGGAAGCTTTTTTTAAGGTTGCTAAAGGTCAAAAATTTACGGTTGCTACCAATGATGGTTTAGTTACCGTATTGGGTACTCAATTTAATGTTGAAAACAGAAAAGGATTTTTTGAGGTTACCTGTTATGAAGGCCTGGTAAGCGTCATTTTTAATGGTGAAGAAACAAAACTTCCTGCCGGGAATTCTTTTATAGCAATTAACGGTAGTGTATTGAAAACAGAATCCCCCGTAAACACTACTCCTTCTTGGATGAGTAATGAAAGTACTTTTAAAAGTATACCGTTGAATTATGTCCTTGATGAGTTTGAAAGACAATACGACGTTAAGATTAAAACTCAAAATGTTAATCTTGAGCAATTATTTACAGGCTCTTTTAGCAACACAAACATAAATTTGGCGTTACAGAGTATCAGTACTCCTTCTCAGATAAAGTATGAATTAGAGGGGAACAACGTGCTATTCTATGCCGAAAACGCGCCATAATAGTATACTACTTTTATACCTAATACTTTTGTTTGCCTTTTTTTCAGGCAGGGCACAGGTAGCCACCTTCCCAAAAAATATTAGTCTGGTTTCCTATATCCGTCAGTTAGAGGAAGATTTTGATGTAAAATTTTCTTACGTTGATGAGGACCTTCAGCCTTTACTTGTAGATACCCCTGAAGGTAATTCTCTTCAGGATATTTTAAATGATATTCAGAATCAGACTCAATTAATCATTAAGAAGCTCAGTGAACGCTACTATACGCTCTCCAAAAGTACTACGGTGGATATCTGTGCATTTGTCCTGGATAATTACAGTGAGAATACCACTTCAGGAGCATCTGTAGAAGTATTGGGCAGCAGCATTTCTACGGTAACGGACATAAACGGCCGGTTTTCTCTAAATAACATCCCCAGGAAAGCCTCTATTCTAATAAAACATATAGGTTTTAAACCAAAATACGTAACTGCCGAGGATCTGGTAAGTAAAAACCCCTGTACTACCCTATTATTCAGCCTAAACTACCAACAGCTGGATGAGGTTGTGGTCTATAAATTTTTGACCACAGGACTTACCAAACAAACGGATGGCAGTATTACCCTCAACACTGAAGACTTTGGTATCCTCCCGGGACTTTTAGAACCCGACGTTCTTCAAACCGTGCAAGCCCTTCCTGGAATAAAAAGTATAGATGAGACCGTATCAGATATTAATATCAGAGGAGGGACAAACGATCAAAATCTTATTCTTTGGGATGATATTAAAATGTATCAATCCGGTCATTTTTTCGGATTAATTTCTGCCTTTAACCCCTATTTAACCGAACATGTAACCATAATAAAAGATGGGACGAGCGCTGAATATGGAGACGGGGTTAGCGGAATCATTAATATGCAATCGAAAAATAAAATTGCAGGTAATTTCTTTGGTGGAGCGGGCATTAACATGATCAGCGGAGACCTCTTTGGTCAGATTCCAATCTCAAATAAATTAGCGCTGCAAATTTCAGCGAGGCGTTCCATTACTGATATATTAAACACCCCAACCTATAAGCAGTTTTCTAAAAGAGCCTTTCAGGATACCGAAGTTGAAGGGAGTCCTAACCCAAACAGCGATGTTGATATAAATCAGGATGAAACATTCTATTTCTATGATTTTACCGCTAAAGTATTATATGATATCAACGATCAACATAAGGCACGCTTTAGTTTTATTAATATCAACAACAATCTTGAATACACGGAAACGACTGTAAGTTCATCAAGAACAGACCAGAGCAATCTGAATCAAACCAATCTTTCTTTTGGAGGAAATCTTGAAAGTAAATGGACAGACAGGTTCTCAACAAAGTTAAATGCTTATTATTCTAACTATAACCTTGATTCTGAGAACCGGATAAACAATGGACAACAAATTCTTGATCAAAGAAATGAGGTAATAGAGACCTCTATAAAATTAAATACAAATTACGAACTCACCCCTACTTTAAACTGGCTCAATGGATATCAATTTTCAGAAGTTGGCATCACCAACTTTACCGATGTCACACAACCTCCTTATGAAAGCAACATTAAGGGCGTCATACGCACAAATTCTTTGTACAGTGAAATTTCATATGCTTCACCCAATAAGAGATTAATTGCAAGAGGTGGAGGCAGATTAAATTATATAGCAAATGTGAAATATTTTGATGAATTTATTGCTGAACCCCGTTTAAACCTAAGTTATTCGCTCTACCCAAATCTTCAATTGGAAGTAAAAGGGGAATTTAAGAACCAGACCACAAATCAAATAATTGATTTGGAACAGAATTTTCTTGGGATAGAAAAAAGGCGCTGGATGTTATCAAACAATAAGAATGATACGGTTCCGGGAAATCCAAATTTGCCCATTGTAAAAAGTAAACAAGGCTCTATGGGTATAAATTATGATAAGGGAGAATGGTTTGTTGGCCTGGAAGGGTATTATAAAGAAGTAAATGGAATCAGTACGGTAACACAGGGATTTCAGAACCAAAATCAGTTCAATGGTGAAATTGGAAAGTACGATGTGAAAGGGTTGGAATTTTTAATAAACCACAAAAACAATCTTTTCAGTACGTGGTTGAGCTATGCCTATAATTTAAATAATTATACCTTCGAGGATATCGTACCTAATGTTTTTCCTAATAATCTGGATATACGGCATACACTAACCTTTGCAAGTACCTATACCTATGAAAATCTAAAAATTGGAATAGGAATTAATTACAGAACGGGTAAACCTTTTACAAAGCCCCAGGAAGGAGCAGACGGAATTGATTTTACAACTTTTCCAGTATCTATTAATTATCAGGAACCAAACAGCAGCAGGCTACCTGATTACTTAAGGGCTGATGCCTCCGCTATTTACAACTTTGGTATTTCACAAAGGGTAAAGGCCACAGCAGGTGTATCCATCTTAAATATTCTGAATAAGGAAAACATTTTAAATACCTACTACAGACTAAACGATCAGGACGAAATAGTGACCATTGAAAGTGTTTCCTTAGGATTCACGCCCAATGTCAGTTTTAGGGTATCCTTTTGAGCCTTTACGGTTCAAATTATTAATAAAAATGCAAGAAGGTTTTTACAACTACCGGTATATATCACTTTAGTTTCGGTGTTTCACATTCTAACAGGAACTTCAATACCAAGCAGCTTAAAAGCAGATTTAATTACCTCTCCCACTTTCTTTGCAAGCTGTACTCTAAATACCCTTATCTCTTCCTCCGATTCACCTAATATAGAGACCTGTTGATAAAATGAATTGAACTCCTTAACCAGATCATACGTATAGTTGGCAATTAAGGCCGGGCTGTAATTTTCAGCGGCAAGTTTTACAGTATCAGGATAGATTTCCAGTAGTTTTATTAATTCCTTTTCTTTTGGATGTAGCCCAACACTCTCACCTAGTTTTTTTACAAGATCATCTGCACTCAGGTTTGCTTTGCGAAGAATAGATTGAATCCTGGCATAAGTATATTGAATAAAGGGGCCCGTATTTCCCTGAAAATCCACCGATTCCTCAGGGTTAAATAAAATTCTCTTTTTTGGATCAACCTTTAATATATAATACTTTAATGCTCCCAGGCCAATGATGCGATATAGTTTTTTTCTTTCTTCTTCAGAGTAATCATCCAGTTTCCCCAATTCCTCAGAGATTTGGGCAGCAGTATTGGTCATTTCGTCAATCAGATCATCCGCATCAACCACAGTACCTTCCCTGCTTTTCATTTTTCCCTCCGGCAAGTCAACCATCCCATAACTCAGATGGTATAAATGTTGCGCCCAGGAATAACCGAGCTTCTTTAGGATCAGGAACAATACCTTAAAATGATAATCTTGTTCATTGCCCACGGTATATACCATTCCTCCAATATCCGGAAAATCTTTTACACGCTGAATAGCGGTGCCAATATCCTGTGTCATATACACAGCTGTACCGTCTGCCCTAAGAACAATTTTCTCATCCAGTCCCTCATCGGTGAGGTCTATCCATACACTCCCGTCTTCCTTCGTGTAAAATATTCCATTCTCTATCCCTTCGGCAATAACATCTTTCCCCAACAAATAAGTCTCACTCTCGTAATAGAGTTTATCAAAATTTACTCCCAAATTTGCGTAAGTCTCATCAAAGCCTGCATACACCCAGCTATTCATTTTCTTCCAAAGCTTCACTACTTCAGCATCTCCGGCTTCCCACTTGCGAAGCATTTCCTGGGCTTTTAGAAGCATTGGAGCTTCGCGTTCGGCCTTTATTTTATCCTTTCCGGCTGCCACAAGCTTCTCCACTTCTTCCTTATAGACCTTGTCAAATTTTACGTAATACAAGCCGGCCAATTTATCGCCCTTTAATCCTGTACTCTCAGGAGTTTCCCCATTTCCAAACATTTGCCAGGCAAGCATACTTTTACAGATATGTATACCCCTGTCATTAATGATCTGTGTTTTATATACCCTATTCCCGTCAGCTTTTAGAATTTCTGCCACAGAATAACCAAGTAAATTATTCCGGATATGACCAAGATGCAGCGGTTTATTGGTGTTGGGTGAAGAATATTCTACTAAGATCGCATTTCTATCCTGCTCCGGCTTGCGTCCATAACTTTCCTCATTTTTTATGGAATTAAAAAATTTCTTGAAGTAATTATCAGTAATCACTAAGTTCAAAAATCCCTTAATTACATTAAATTCCTTAACCTCATTTAGTTCCTTCTCCAAATAGGTGCCTATTTGAATTCCAATTTGCTCGGGATTACCCTTTATATAGCGAAGCATGGGAAAAACAACTACGGTAATATCTCCCTCAAAATCTTTTCTGGTAGGTTGAAATTCAACAGAGGGTAATGTCATATCATACATAGAAGCTACTGCCTCTATCACCTTATTCTCGATAACCTCCTGAATATTCATAAAATTTCCCCAATTAAGGCTGCAAAACTAATGAATTTTTAGACTTTTATAGCTCGTAGCCTTTGGTGTTTACAAAAATATGGAGTTTTCGTCAACTTTGTTGAAAATTGCTACATTCAGGAAGTACTGTCATTGAATAGAATATAGAATAAATTAAAACCATGCTGGTAAACGTATCTTATAATAACAGCGATCTTACAAGGAGAATTGATAGTGAAGTAGGTAAACCCTTTACATTAAAAGAACGGTGGGCGATGAATGGAATAGGATCTCCCAAACTATTTATAACCGAAACCAGTATAGAAATTGGAAATCTCCTTCTTTTAGATAATAATTTGAATAGTTGTAACGTGGAAATGCGTCCAAAAGGGATAATTGTGCGATTTCGATCCCTTTTAGAGACCTATGCACTGGTAATTCCATATTATAAACTTACCATCTATAAAGGTGATTTTGCTATATATTCAATCTTTCGCGACCATTACTTTATAAAAGTGAAATCAGATACCAAAGCTATTCAGAAGTTCTTTAAAAAAATACTGGATTTTAAAGCGGACAACCTACCAACCTCTATTGAAGATTTATAACCTATGAAAATACTAATAACCGGAGCTAACGGATATATTGGAATGCGTTTATTGCCGCTGCTTCTGAATGAGGGACATGAATTAATTTGTGCCGTCCGCAACAAGGAACGCCTTTCCATAGATGCTGAGACGCGCGCTAAGGTTACAATTATTGAAATCGATTTTTTAGACGCTGTTGAGGAAGGAAAAATACCGGTAGATATTGATGTTGCTTATTTTCTAATTCATTCCATGAGCTCATCCATCCGCGATTTTGATGAAATGGAAGCCAGGACAGCGCATAATTTTAACAGCTATATAAATAAAACCAAGGTAGAACAGGTCATTTACCTAAGCGGTATCGTAAATGATGAGAATCTGTCAAAACACCTTTGGTCCAGGAAAAATGTTGAGGAGATATTATCTAAAGGTGAATATAACCTTACTGTACTCAGAGCAGGGATTATTATAGGATCCGGGAGCTCATCTTTTGAAATACTTCGTGACCTCTGTGAAAAGTTACCGGTTATGATTACACCTAAATGGGTCCTCACAAAAACCCAGCCTATTGCTATTAGGGATGTCATGCTTTTTCTGACCGGTGTGCTGGGTAACAGAAAAACATACAATCGATCTTTTGACATTGCCGGCCCGGATGTCCTTACCTACAAGCAAATGCTACAGCGTTACGCTCGGAAAAGGGGCTTTAAAAACTGGATTATTACTGTTCCCGTAATGACCCCTAAGTTATCTTCTTATTGGTTGTATTTTATTACTTCAACTTCTTATAAATTGGCTTTAAACCTTGTAGACAGCATGAAAATTGAAGTAGTGGCAAAGGACAACCAACTGGAACAATTATTGGGGATAAAAACCCATACTTATGAGGAGGCGATAGATATGGCCTTTATAAAAATTGAACAAAACCAGGTTGTAAGTAGCTGGAAGGATAGTATGATTAGCGGAAGGTTAAATCAAAATCTGGGCAAGTTTATCCAGGTACCTAAATACGGTGTTCTTAAAGACGAGAAAAAACTAAAAGTGCAGGATACGGAAGCGGTTTTAAAGAATATATGGAAGATTGGCGGAGATAATGGTTGGTACTATGCCAATTGGTTATGGAGGTTCAGGGGGTTTATAGATAAACTTACAGGTGGTGTTGGACTAAGACGCGGGCGTACACATCCTGATAAAATCTTTCCAGGAGATGCCCTGGATTTTTGGCGAGTTCTATTAGCCGATAAAAAAAACAAACGACTTCTGTTATTTGCGGAAATGCGTTTGCCCGGGGAAGCCTGGTTAGAATTTAGAATTGATGAAGACAATGTATTGCATCAGACGGCTACCTTTAGGCCAAGAGGGCTAAAAGGCAGGCTATACTGGTATAGTGTACTACCTTTTCATTATTTCATTTTTGGAGGAATGATAAAAAATCTGGCAAAAGCATAATTAATTATAAAAGTTAGTAACGTTTTATAAGGTTACTTCGTCTTAGTTGAAATATTAATCAAGAATATTACTTATGAGCAAACCCATATCTAACATTTTTATTCACATATTCCTACTTGCTTCTATATCAATATATGGCCAATCTATTTCCTCCAGGGTAGTAGACACCAAAACAAACGAAGGCATTCCATATGCAACGGTACAATTTGCCGAAAATCGCGGTATTATCACGAATGAGGAAGGCAGGTTCAGTATAAATCTGAGCTCCAGGCTGGAACAGCAAGATTCCATCTATATATCCAGTATGGGTTATAAAAAAACAGCAATCCACTTCAAGGCTGCTTTGGATAGTGTTATATATATAGAACCAAAGGCTATTGAACTAAATGAAGTATATCTATTTAACAATGATCTCAGTGTTGATGAAATCATTGAAAAAGTAAAAGAAAATTTACCGATAAACTACAATAGAGAACCCATAAAACAGCGCTTGTTCTTTAGGCAATCCAGCCTAAATACCATGACTAAGCTAGATATTGAGTTTGAAAAATCGACCATTGAAGAGCTTAATAAAAAATTTCTGGATAGTGTGATCTCCATTTTGCCAAGAAATGCGTCCTACTATACAGAAAGTCTGTGTGATTTTTACAGAAAACCAGACGAGCACCGCTTATATATAGAAAAGGCCGCTGAATTATACGATAAAAATAATGAAGGGTCTATGGAAGCTCTTTCGGCTAAATTAGAGCGTATTTTTAAAGAAAATGTAAAACCCGATTCCTATCTAAAAATTAAATCGGGCTGGTTTGGTCAAAAAGTCGAGTTAGATTCAATATTCGATTCTTCAGACGAGACTGCTGAGATAGAAGATGAACTCAAAGATGAGGGCAATAAACATTTTCTGTCATCCAAAAAAAATCAACTGCACGATCTATATTCTGAACTCTTCTACAATGATAAGACCAAGCTAAATTTTATTGACAAATCTAACCGCTATGAATTTAGACTAAAAGGATATACAGCCATAGAAGACGAGGGCGTATATGTGATAGCATTTGATCCAAAAAGGTCTGAAGACTTTAGAGGAACAATCTATGTAAACATAGAAGATTTTGCAATAATGCGAATAGACTATGAGAACGTAAATTCATTGAAAAGAATAAAATTATTGGGGTTCTCCTATGAAGAAATCACCTATAAAGGAACCACTATTTTCAGTAAGGGAAGTAATAATAAGTACGATTTAAGATTTATTGATAAGGTATTCGGGCGTAAAATGGGTGTAAGAAGGCCTTTGAGTGTAATAGAGAAAAACAAGTATGTAAAGGGAAGAAGGAAGCAAAATGAATTGTCTATGGAGCTGGATATTATTAATTTCAATACCGAAAAATACGAATTAGTAGTCTTTGATTCCAAGCTAATTAGCACTGGGGAATTTTCCAATTCGGTTGAAAATGAAGCTGTTAAAGCCACATACCTTTCCAGTTACAATCCTGAATTCTGGGAAGGATATGATATTATGGAACCCAATAAAGCTATTCGAGAATTTACAGTTTCTGATAAATAAGCTGTATTTGTTAAAATAATCAGACCTGGTAGAATTGGGCGAATAGGATCCCGGATAAATATTCCTGACAGACTGGACATTTTATTAGGTCATTCCAAACCACATATTGATGTCCTTGTGGCAGTTCAAAAATTACTCTTATAACATCTTTGCCCTTTTTATGGTAATTAGGATAACCTTATTTATGAAAGATGTAATAAATAAGAATTCGTGAGGCTAAAGCGTTTTAACATTAAGGTCTTGGTAAAAATACCTCTGCCATCATACAACGTGCACTACCGCCACCGCAGGTCTCAATGGTGTCTAAAGTGCTATGCACTATAGGGTTATACTTTTCCAAAATACTAATCTGATCCGGTCGGAGGCTGTTATAAGCCGCAGAACTCATTACCAGATATCGTTGATCTGACGCTCCGGCTACCTGGAGCATATTTCCTGCGAAGTGATGCATTTGTTCCTCAGTGATGCTGATAATCTCTTTCCCGTCTTGTTTAAGATGATCTACAACGTTTTTCCTTTCATTCTTATCATCTATAGATTCTAAACAAATTACGGCGTAGGACTCTCCCAAACACATCATAACATTGGTATGGTATATAGGTAATCGCTCTCCATTAACAGATTGATTTGCAGTAAAAATAACAGGAGTACATTCGAAGTCTTCACAAAACTCAATTACCAATTCTTCATGCGCCCGGTCAGAAAGTGCACAATACGCTTTTTGATTTACACGGTCCATTAAAATGCTTCCTGTACCTTCCAAAAAAAGTCCTTCTTTTTCCGCAGAAGTATAGTCTATTATATGCTCTATCCGGAAACCATTGGCTTCAAGAATATCAAGTATATCTTCTCTTCGCTCCTTTCTGCGATTTTCGGCGAACATCGGATAAATGACTACCGTACCATTTGAATGAAAAGAAATCCAGTTGTTTGGAAAAATTGAATCGGGTGTATCAGGCTCAGGCGTATCCTCAACTACTATTACCTCAATTCCTTTAGCCCTTAAAACATCAACAAAGGTATCAAACTCCTGCTGTGCCTTTAGGTTAATTGTACTGTTTTTGATGTCGATATCTTCCATAAAATAGTTATTCACCGCGGTCTGTTCGTTCATACGAAATTGTACCGGGCGAATCATCAAAATGGTGTTGGTAATCTGTTCCATTAGCTTCTTAAAAATTCTGGATAAAAGTAACCAATTCGCAAATCATTTTGCTACAAATTTCAACTTATGGTATAGCAGTACTGTTTGGCAAAAGATATTAATCATTAATCAAATTCTTAAACAGAAGTGCCAAAAATTAAAAAGAGGTAAAAGTAATTTTTAATGGGCAAATTTAACCGATCAATTCTTGTAGTACATTAAGAATTATAAGAATGTGCAGAACAAAAGTATTAGTCCCGGACTAAAGGCATGGTACTGCATCTTAACAACCCGCCTTGTTTAGAGACCTCGGCATATGGTATTTCCTCCACAGTAAAACCCTGATCTCTAAGCCAATTATTCAGCCTTGTAAAATTTCTCTCGGAGACAATAACATCCGGACTTATGGAAAATACATTGCTAAACATGTGATACATTTCATCGCCGGTGATTTCAAAGATATTTTCCCTGCCAAAATGTGAAACCAGCCATTCATATTCTTCTTCGATCAGGAATCCATTTTTATGAATGATGGCCTTATCATGTCCAATGGGTTGAAAACAGCAATCGAGATGCAGGGCGTTTTCTTTTGGATTACTGATTGATTTGCGCAATTCAAAGGATTTAACCTTTTTGTGAGGAAACATCTTTCTGATGTATTCCACACCTTCCCAATTGGTTCTTGCCGTAATATAATCCGGGTAATCATGACCGGTATAGGTGCCAATAAAAATGTAATCCTTCCATGGCATTACATCCCCGCCTTCTATATGAACTTCCTTCGGTGGATATAATATGTTTTCCAGGGCAATAAATTCAAGAACATGAAGAATGGCCTGAAATTCCTCCTCCCTATGTGGAAGTATATTTGCTTTGATGAGTTTATCTTCTATAACAAATGCAATATCCCTAGAAAAAATCTGGTTACAATCAGCTATTATCTCGGGCCTGTAAACTTCTACACCATATTTCATTAAAACAGCGGCAAATGCCTCCATTTCAGTAATCATATCTTTCTCAAGGGGATATGTACCTGCCAGGATATGCTCCAGAGATTTAGGATCATAAGCGTCTTCCGGCTTTGGAACAGGACCACTACTTTGAGCTGTTCCCAATAAAACAGATCTTAACCTGGATGTCTCATCATAGACGTTTAAATGCAGCATTTGTATTGTCTATGTAAGTCTATCTTTTGTTAACTTCTTTAAAAGGTCTTAAATTTTCTCCGATATATATCTGCCGTGGTCTTCCAATTGGTTCACCTCTTAGCCTCATTTCTCTATATTGGGCTATCCATCCCGGAAGACGGCCCAAAGCAAACATTACCGTGAACATATCTACAGGTATTCCTAAAGCCCGGTAGATAATTCCAGAATAGAAATCTACATTGGGATACAACTTCCGATCTACAAAGTACTGGTCTTCCAAAGCTTCTTTCTCCAGACCCTTGGCAATATCCAATATGGGATCCTCAATACCAAGATCTCCCAAAACCTCATCAGCCGCTTTTTTAAGAATTTTAGCCCTGGGGTCGAAATTCTTATACACCCTGTGTCCAAATCCCATAAGTCTGAACGGGTCGTTTTTGTCCTTGGCCTTGGCCATATATTTTCTGGTGTCACCTCCATCCTCATCAATAGCTTGAAGCATTTCCAGCACGGCCTGATTAGCACCCCCATGTAAAGGGCCCCAAAGTGCAGATATGCCAGCAGACAGGGAAGCAAATAATCCTGCATGAGAAGAACCAACTATTCTAACAGTAGATGTAGAACAATTCTGCTCATGATCTGCATGAAGAATTAATAGTTTGTCCAAAGCTTCAATTACGATTTCATTCTTATGATAATCCTGATCAGGCCTTCTAAACATCATTTTATGAATATTTTCCACATAACCCAATGAACTACTTCCATATTCCAGTGGCAGACCTTTTTTCTTGCGGAGTGTCCAGGCAACCAGGACAGGAAATTTAGCTAAAATCCGAACTATTGCATGATACATATCCTCTTCTGAAGTGACGTTTACAGAACTTGGATTAAAAGCGATCAGAGCACTGGTCAAAGATGATAAAACACCCATTGGATGCGCCGATTTTGGAAATCCATCAAGGATTTTTTTCATTTCCTCATCTACATGTGACTCTGCTTTAATATCCTTATCAAATTTTATTAGTTGCTCCTCGTTTGGTAATTCTCCAAAAATGAGCAGGTATGCAACTTCAAGAAAATCTGCTTTCTCCGCCAATTCTTCAATAGCATAGCCACGATACCTTAGAATACCTTTCTCCCCATCTAAAAAAGTAATGGCACTTTCACAGGAACCCGTATTCTTATATCCGGGATCCAGGGTGATAATACCACTAGACGAACGTAAGGTTTTAATATCAATGGCTAATTCATTTTCAGTACCTTCGACAACAGGAAATTCATACTTTTCCCCATTAACTTGCAATGTAGCTTTTTCGGACATATGCTTGATTTTGATTAATAGAACGGTGTTGTAAATTTAAGAAAAAGGAAGGACGTTAACAATTACTGAGGGGAATAAGAAGTGTAAAACTTGAAGAAAAATAATTGATCTAAATAATAGCTGCTTCTATGTTCAAATAACTATTTTTATTTAGATTCCCTTAGTACTTCCACACAGAATATTTCTCATTAAAATAGTCTTCTAATTCAAGATATGTTATAGAATTACTTTGATGTATTCATTTTATAAAAAAAAAGCCTTTCTATCTAAGAAAGGCTTTTATAATATTGAGGATTATCTCTATCCTAACTTAAATGCTTTTTCCTGCGGATAATAGGCCACATCACCCAGTTCTTCTTCTATCCGCAACAATTGGTTATATTTAGCCATACGATCACTTCTGGAAGCCGAACCTGTTTTTATCTGACCGGTGTTAAGTGCTACGGCTAAATCTGCAATAGTATTATCTTCAGTTTCACCTGACCTGTGAGACATTACGGAAGTATATCCCGCATTTTTAGCCATATTCACAGCGGCAATAGTTTCTGTAAGTGTGCCAATCTGATTAACTTTTATTAGTATTGAATTGGCAATGCCATTCTTGATTCCCCTTGATAATCTCTCAACATTAGTAACATACAAATCGTCTCCAACTAATTGAACGCTATCACCAATCATATCAGTTAATGTCTTCCAGCCATCCCAGTCGTTTTCATCCATCCCGTCTTCAATGGATATAATAGGGTATTTTTTACTGAGATCAGCTAAATAAGCTGCCTGTTCTTCTGAGGTCCGAATGGCACCAGAATCTCCTTCAAATTTGGTATAATCATACTTCCCATTCTCATAGAATTCTGCTGCTGCACAATCAAGTGCAATCATAACCTCATCACCAAAAGAATATCCCGCATTTTTAACAGCCAGTCCAATAGTCTCTATCGCATCTTCGGTACCATCCAATGTAGGCGCAAACCCACCTTCATCACCTACCGCAGTGCTTAAGCCTCTATCGTGCAATACTTTTTTAAGATTATGAAATATTTCCGTCCCCATTTGCATAGCATGCGAAAAGCTCTTTGCTTTGATTGGCATAATCATAAATTCCTGGAAGGCTATGGGCGCATCTGAATGCGAGCCACCATTAATTATATTCATCATAGGCACCGGCAAAGTGTTAGCACTAACACCACCTACATATCTGTACAAAGACATTCCCAGCTCATTAGCAGCTGCTTTGGCAACTGCTAAAGACACTCCTAAGATTGCATTGGCTCCTAATTTAGATTTATTCGGAGTACCATCAAGTTCTATCATGGTATGGTCTATTAGGTTTTGATCAAAAACCAACATCCCAATTATTTTTTTGGCTAATATATTATTTACATTTTCCACAGCTTTCGTTACTCCCTTACCCATAAAGGCCTTCCCTCCATCACGTAATTCAACAGCTTCATGTTCACCGGTAGAAGCACCGGAAGGAACTGCTGCGCGTCCTAAAACGCCATTTTCGGTTATAACATCTACTTCTACGGTCGGATTTCCTCTGGAATCGAGAATCTGCCTTGCATGCACATCAATTATGGTACTCATATTGTTAAATTTTAAGGTTGAATTATTTGACAAAGATACAAAAGGAGTATGGACCCAATGCTATATCGGGCCTCACAAAGACCGGAATATAACAATTCCTTAAACCAATGTATCTTTATTAACATTGGAAGTGATCATTTCAAAAAATTGATCAAAAAGATATTCTGCATCATGAGGTCCCGGACTAGCTTCAGGATGATATTGAACAGAAAAAACATTTTTATTTTTTACCCTGATACCTGCCACTGTTTTGTCGTTTAGATGGACATGGGTAATTTCAATTTCCGGATTAGACTCCGTTTCATCCCTGCTTATGGCAAACCCATGATTTTGAGAGGTAATTTCACCTTTGCCTGTTAAAAGGTTCAGTACCGGATGGTTTATCCCTCTATGCCCATTATGCATTTTATAAGTAGATATACCATTAGCCAATGCGATAACCTGGTGACCGAGGCAAATTCCAAATAAAGGTTTATCATTAGCCATGATCTTACGAGCTACCTCGACAGCTTCATGCAAAGGTTCCGGGTCCCCGGGCCCGTTGGAAATAAAAAACCCATCAGGTTGCCA
Source organism: uncultured Eudoraea sp. (assembly GCF_947490415.1). Classification (GTDB taxonomy): domain Bacteria; phylum Bacteroidota; class Bacteroidia; order Flavobacteriales; family Flavobacteriaceae; genus Eudoraea. The sequence goes on along the minus strand of NZ_CANLGX010000002.1, from coordinate 133,992 downwards.
GTCGTTCATTTCTTCATAGGTAGCATTGTAGGGAAATATTTTTATATAAGCATCTCTTTTAGCCAGATTACGTAAAATATTATTTTTTATTCCAATATCCAAGGCTGCTATTTTGTATTGAGCATTCTCATTTCCATAAAAATAAGGTTCTGTGGTTGATACTTTCGAAGCAAGCTCTAATCCTTCCATATTGGGTACTTTTTTTAAGGATTCCCTCAAGCTGTCTATGTCTTCAACTTCGGTTGAGATCACCGCATTCATAGCACCCTGATCTCGTATATGGCTTACCAGGGCTCTGGTATCTACATCGGAAATAGCAAACAGGTTGCTTGCTTCCAAAAAATCCTCCAGACTTTGGTCTGCAATCGGTCTTGAATACTCATAGCTGAAATTCTTACATATCAATCCCGCTATTTTTACCGAACCGGATTCAACCTCATCCCTGTTGGTCCCATAATTACCTATGTGTGCGTTTGTAGTAACCATGAGTTGACCGAAATAAGAAGGATCTGTAAATATTTCCTGATATCCAGTCATCCCGGTATTAAAACAAACTTCTCCATAAGCAGTTCCTTCTTTGTTGCCTACTGCCTTACCAAAGAAAATAGTGCCGTCTTCCAATAATAATAGTGCTCTTTTTTTTGATTGATACTTCATAGTGTTAAATAAGATTACATTTCACAAATAAACATAAAAAAAGGATAGACTTTTAGGTCTATCCTTTATTAAATATTAATGATTTTATAAACAATTTATGCTTTTGAATCATTTTTTTCTTCTTCGGAATCTTCTGGCTCAGTTGTTTCAGGTTCTGACGCTTCTTCTTTAGCTGCCTTTGGTTTTTTAACCTCCTCAATTTCTTGAGTCGCCTCCTCGGTTTCTACAGACTCTGTCTCCTTTATTTCTTCCGCTACTGTTTCCACAGTCTCTTCAACTACTGCTGCTTCTGCAGTCTCTTCAGCTACTGCTGTTTCCTTAGCGGTTTCAGCTACTGTTGTTTCCTTAGCAGTTTCAACTGCCACCTCATCGGCCTTTTTTCCTCTTCTACTTCTTCTTGTAGTTTTCTTTTTAGCAATTTTTTCAGAATTGTAAATCTCATTATAGTCTACAAGTTCTATCATTGCCATATCTGCGTTATCGCCAAGCCTATTTCCTAATTTAATAATTCGGGTATAACCTCCTGGTCGCTCACCTACCTTATCAGAAACACTTCCAAATAATTCTGTAACCGCATACTTATCCCTAAGGTTTTTAAATGCGATACGTCTGTTGTGTGTTCCTTTTTCTGTAGTCTGATTATTCTCCGCCTTTGATTTAGTTATTAATGGCTCTATAAACTGCTTTAAGGCTTTAGCCTTTGCCACAGTTGTATTAATTCTTTTATGTTCAATCAAAGAACAAGCCATGTTAGCCAACATAGCTTTTCTATGAGCTGACTTTCTACCTAAGTGATTGACTTTTTTACCGTGTCTCATCGTTACTTATATAAATGCTTACTAAAAACAGGAAAAGCCCCGTCTTTATTGATAAATTAATCCTTATCTAATTTGTACTTTGAAAGATCCATTCCAAAATTGAGGCCTTTGTTTATAACCAGCTCTTCCAATTCTGTCAATGATTTTTTACCAAAGTTCCTGAATTTCATTAAATCGTTTTTATTGAACGAAACCAAATCTCCTAATGTATCAACTTCCGCAGCTTTTAAACAATTTAATGCCCTGACAGAAAGATCCATATCCACAAGTTTGGTCTTTAAAAGCTGACGCATATGCAGAGATTCTTCATCATAGGTCTCTGTTTGCGCTATTTCATCAGCTTCAAGAGTAATACGCTCATCAGAAAACAACATGAAATGGTGTATGAGTACTTTAGCCGCTTCCGTCAATGCATCTTTTGGATGAATAGAACCATCGGTAACGATCTCAAATACCAATTTCTCATAATCCGTTTTTTGCTCAACACGGAAGTTTTCAATGCTGTATTTTACATTTTTTACCGGAGTAAAAATTGAATCGACAGCTATACTTCCCAAAGGTGCATTAGACTTTTTATTTTCTTCCGCAGGTACATAACCACGACCTTTTTCAATGATTATCTCCATATTTATGCTCACCTTCGGATCCATGTTGCAAATAACAAGGTCCGGGTTTAACACCTGATAACCAGAGATAAATTTTTGAAAATCTCCTGCAGTAAGTTGTTCCTTACCACTTACAGATATGGAAACGGTTTCCTCATTAACATCTTCAATTTGTCTTTTAAATCGAACTTGTTTAAGGTTTAGAATGATCTCGGTGACATCTTCTACAACACCTTCAATAACCGAAAATTCATGCTCTACTTTATCAATTCTTACGGATGTAATTGCAAATCCTTCCAAAGAAGAAAGCAATACCCTTCGCAAGGCGTTCCCAACAGTCAAACCATAACCAGGTTCCAAAGGGCGAAATTCAAATTTGCCTTCGAAATCTGAAGAATCTATCATTATAACTTTATCGGGCTTCTGAAAATTTAATAATGCCATAGTCGGATTTGTGTTGTTTTTATTTAGAGTATAACTCCACGATTAATTGTTCTTTGATATTCTCCGGAATCTGAATTCTTTCTGGAATGGAAACAAAATTCCCTTCCATTTTATCATTGTTCCATGTCATCCATTCATACACACTGCTATTTGCAGAAAGTGCATCTTGTATGGCCTGAAGTGATTTTGATTTTTCTCTAACCCCTACGACATCACCAGCTTTTAAGGAATAAGAAGGAATATTTACCAATTCACCATTAACAGTAATGTGCCTGTGGGAAACTAGTTGTCTTGCACCTCTTCTGGAATTTGCAATCCCCATCCTGTAAACTACATTATCAAGACGTGCTTCACATAATTGGAGCAGTACTTCACCAGTTACGCCTTTACTCCTGTTAGCTTTTGCAAAGAGGTTCCTGAATTGTCTCTCCAATATTCCATAGGTATATTTTGCTTTCTGCTTTTCCATCAACTGGATAGCATACTCGGATTTTTTACCTCGACGTCTGTTATTACCGTGTTGTCCCGGGGGATAGTTCTTTTTCTCGAAGGCTTTGTCGTCTCCGAAAATTGCTTCGCCGAATTTACGTGCGATCTTTGATTTAGGTCCTGTATATCTTGCCATCTTCTTTTAATTTGGAAATGTGATTATGAATTAAGGCTTATCCTTCGATAATCGTAATTGCACTTCCTGTGAATTAACCTTTTATAAATATGTTACTTAATTAAACTCTTCTTCTTTTAGGTGGTCTACAACCGTTATGGGGTAATGGTGTTACATCCACAATCTCGGTAACTTCAATACCGGCATTGTGAATAGAACGAATTGCAGATTCTCTTCCGTTACCCGGTCCTTTTACATAAACTTTCACCTTTCTCAATCCCGCTTCATGAGCTACTTTACAGCATTCTTCAGCGGCCACCTGAGCGGCATAAGGAGTATTCTTTTTGGAACCTCTAAATCCCATCTTACCAGCAGAAGACCATGAAATAACATCGCCTTTTTTGTTGGTCAAAGAAATTATTATATTATTAAAGGAAGCCGTTACATGGGCTTCACCAACCGATTCAACGATTACCTTGCGCTTTTTAGCTGCTTTGGTACTTGTCTTTGCCATATTATGCTATTTATTTAGTTGCTTTTTTCTTATTTGCAACCGTTTTTCTTTTCCCTTTCCTGGTCCTGGAATTATTCTTGGTTCTCTGTCCTCTAAGTGGAAGTCCAGATCTGTGGCGGATTCCCCTGTAACAGCCAATATCCATCAGACGCTTAATATTCAACTGATTTTCAGAACGAAGTTCCCCTTCTATTTTATAGGAGGAAACAGCATCACGAATACGACCAATTTCATCATCGTTCCAGTCTGATACTTTGCTATCCAGATTTACCTGAGCTTTCTCTAATATCTCCTGTGCCCTGCTTTTACCGATACCAAAAATATAGGTAAGTGCTATGACACCTCTTTTTTGTTTTGGTATATCTACACCTGCAATTCTTGCCATAATTACCCTTGTCTTTGTTTGAATCTAGGATTCTTTTTATTAATTACGTACAATGTGCCTTTTCTGCGTACTATTTTGCAGTCAGCACTTCTTTTCTTTATGGATGCTCTAACTTTCATTTCGTCTTTGTTAGTATCTATATGTAATTCTAGCCTTTGTTAAATCGTATGGGCTCATTTCCAGTTTTACTTTATCTCCGGGTAACAATTTTATATAATGCATACGCATCTTCCCGGAAATATGAGCAGTAACTACATGACCGTTTTCAAGTTCCACACGAAACATTGCATTGGACAAAGCCTCTATAATACTACCGTCTTGTTCTATGGGTGCTTGTTTGGCCATAACTTATGCAACTTTTCGGTTTTTACCTGATTTCATCAATCCATCATAATGCCTGTTCAACAAGTAAGAATTAACTTGCTGTACAGTATCAATAGCTACCCCTACCATAATTAAAAGTGATGTACCTCCATAAAACAAGGCCCATCCCGCCTGAATATCCATTAACTTAACCACTAAGGCAGGTAAAACTGCCAATAAGGCAAGGAAAACGGATCCCGGCAAGGTAATTAATGACATTATTTTATCAAGAAAATCTCCTGTTTCTTTACCTGGTCTAATGCCTGGTATAAAACCACCACTGCGTTTCAAATCATCGGCCATTTTATTCGTTGGAACTGTAATGGCCGTATAGAAATATGTAAAAATTATAATCAATAATGCAAATAAAATATTATAGGCCAATCCAAAAATATCCTGGAACTGTACTTCCATCCATTGGCCAACTGCCGTATTATTAAAAGTTCTTCCTAATAAGCCCGGCGCGAACATAATAGCCTGCGCAAAAATTATGGGCATTACTCCTGAAGCGTTCAATTTCAAGGGAATGTATTGTCTGGAACCGGCAATGTTTTTTTCATATCCACCGGAGGCTGACCTCCTTGCATATTGAACCGGTATTCTCCTCGTTGCCATAACCAACAGAACACTGGCCAGAATAACAAGAAACCAAAGAATAATTTCTATAAGCATAAACATCAGTCCACCAGTATTATTAGCGGTTCTGGAAATAAACTCCTGAACAAAAGATTGCGGCATAGTGGCAATAATCCCTACCATAATAAGAAGAGAAATACCATTTCCAATTCCTTTATCTGTAATTTTTTCTCCTAACCACATAGCAAAAACACAACCTGTTACCAGAATAATTACCGAAGGCACGATAAAATTCAAGCCTTTACCTAAAAGAAATGCACTATCCGGAACACCCAGGGCGCTCAGACTATAAAGGTACGCGGGAGCCTGAACAATACAGATACCAATGGTAAGCCATCTCGTTATCTGATTTTTTGTTTTTCTTCCACTTTCACCTTCCTTATCCAGTTTTTGAAGATAAGGCACCGCGATTCCCATTAATTGAACTACAATAGATGCAGAGATATAGGGCATAATACCAAGAGCAAATACAGAAGCATTGGCAAATGCACCACCGGTAAAAGCATTTAAAATACCTAAAATACCTTGTTCTGTATTTGAAGATAATTCTGCTAATTGAGAAGTATCAATACCGGGAAGAACAACCTGAGCACCAAAACGATACACAAGCAGCAGACCTAAGGTTACAATAATTCTGCCCCTCAGTTCGTCTATTTTCCAGATATTTGATATAACCTCAAAAAATTTCTTCATAATCTTCTTTACTTATAAATTTATTGCTTCACCACCAGCAGCTTCAATCGCAGCTTTCGCAGTTGCAGTAAATTTATGTACGGTTATTTTAAGAGACGCTTTTAGTTCACCACCGCCTAATATCTTAACCAAATCGTTTTTATGAGCCATTCCGTTATCTACAAGATCTTTAACAGTGACTGTTTTTTTAACCAATCCTTTATCTGCAAGCTCCTGAAGTTTATTCAGATTTATACCCTGATAATCTTTTCTGTTAATGTTGGTAAAACCAAACTTGGGCACACGTCTTTGCAAAGGCATTTGACCTCCTTCAAAACCAATCTTCCTGGAATACCCGGATCTTGATTTAGCACCTTTATGTCCTCTTGTTGCAGTACCTCCTTTGCCAGAACCCTGGCCTCGGCCTATGGTTTTCCCGGCTTTGTGAACAGACCCTTTGGCTGGTTTTAAATTCCCTAAATTCATTACAAATATATTTTATGCTTCTTCCGTAGAAACTAAGTGTTTAACCTTATTGATCATTCCCATAATATTGGGTGTGGTTTCATGTTCCACAACATGGCCAATCTTACGCAATCCAAGTGCCTCCAGTGTTCTTTTCTGATTTTGTGGCCTTTTAATGCTACTTCTTACCTGCTTAACTCTAATCTTTGCCATACTCTTGCTACTTATCCTTTAAAGACTTTTTCCAACGAAACACCTCTTTGTTTTGCTACAGTTCTGGCATCCCTCAATTGCAGTAAAGCATCAAATGTAGCTTTTACGACATTATGCGGGTTAGAGGATCCCTGAGACTTGGACAAAACGTCCTGTACGCCAACTGATTCCAATACGGCTCTAACCGCCCCTCCGGCAATTACTCCTGTACCATGTGAAGCAGGTTTAACAAACACCCGTGCTCCGCCAAACTTTCCTTTTTGCTCATGCGGTAAAGTGCCTTTACTCAGTGGTATTCTAATTAAGTTCTTTTTAGCATCCTCAATAGCCTTAGCTATAGCGGTAGCTACTTCTTTAGACTTCCCAAGACCATGACCTACTACACCATTCTCATCACCTACAACCACGATCGCAGAAAAACCAAAAGCTCTACCCCCTTTAGTTACTTTAGTAACTCTTTGAACACCAACCAATCTGTCTTTTAGTTCAAGACCTCCCGGTTTAACAATTTCTACATTTTTGTAATTCCCGAACATATTTCCTATTAAAATTTTAGACCGGCCTCTCTGGCACCTTCGGCCAATGATTTTACTCTGCCATGATACAAATTACCGCCACGATCAAAAGCAACAGCTTCTATACCGACTTTCTTCGCTTTTTCAGCTACTGCCTTACCTACCAGGTTGGCAATCTCAACTTTGGTACCTTTTGCCTTACTCAGTTCCTTATCCCTAGAAGAAGCGGAAGCTAAAGTAGTTCCATTATTATCGTCAATTATTTGAGCATAAATCTCTTTGTTGCTTCTAAAAACAGACAATCTAGGCCTCTCAGCTGTGCCAATGGATACTTTTCTTATCCTTTTTCTAATGCGCGCTCTTCTTTCAGTTTTTGATAATCCCATAATTCAATTCTTAAGCGGATTTACCTGCTTTTCTTCTTAATTGTTCTCCGACAAATTTTATACCTTTTCCTTTGTAAGGTTCAGGTTTGCGGAATGATCTTATTTTAGCCGCAATTTGGCCTACCAATTGTTTGTCATGTGAGGTAAGCTTTATAATTGGGTTTTTACCCTTCTCAGAAATAGTCTCAACTTTAACTTCAGCAGCTAAATCCAAAACAATATTATGAGAGAAACCCAAAGCCAAATCTAACTTTTGACCTTGATTACCTGCGCGGTAACCTACACCCACCAATTCAAGCTCTTTAGTCCATCCATTGGTCACTCCCAAAATCATATTGGAAATCAAGGATCTGTACAGGCCGTGTTTGGCTTTATGTTCTTTTGATTCAGAAGGTCTTGTTACCCAAACCTGACCATCTTCAACTTTTATGGAAACCGATGAATATTCCTGAGTTAGTTCGCCCAATTTCCCCTTTACAGTAATAATATTATCCTGCAGTTCAACTGTGGCTCCTTCCGGAATTTCTATTGGATTGTTACCTATTCTAGACATTTTCCTATCTCTTTATTTCTTAATAAACGTAGCATAAAACTTCTCCGCCAACATTATCTCGCTTAGCCTGCTTACTTGTCATAACTCCATGAGAAGTAGAAACAATAGCAACTCCCAAGCCATTAAGCACTCTTGGCATATCTCCGGAACTGGCATATTTTCTAAGGCCTGGCGTACTTATACGCTGAATCTTTCTAATCACCGGTTCTTTGGTCAGCCTATCATACTTTAAGGCAATTTTAATAATTCCCTGTACCTCATTCTCCTCGAATTTATAACTCAAAATATATCCTTGATCGAATAATATTTTAGTTACCTCTTTTTTCAAATTAGAAGCCGGAATTTCAACTACCCGATGACCCGCACTACTGGCGTTTCTAATTCTTGTTAAATAATCTGCTAATGGATCTGTAAACATCTTCTTAACTTTTATATTGGGTTACCAACTTGCTTTTTTAACACCGGGAATCAATCCTTGATTAGCCATTTCTCTAAACATTACACGAGAAATACCAAAAGTTCTCATATACCCTTTAGGCCTGCCTGTCAGTTTACATCTATTGTGCATACGAACAGGAGAAGCATTTTTTGGCAGTTTTTGCAAAGCCTCATAGTCGCCGGCTTCTTTTAAAGCCTTTCTCTTCTCCGCATATTTTGCTACAACCTTCGCCCTTTTTCTTTCACGGGCTTTCATTGATTCTTTAGCCATACTAATTCTTTTTAAAAGGTAATCCCAATTCGGTTAACAATGATTTTGCTTCTTTATCTGTATCAGCGCTAGTTACAAAAGTGATATCCATGCCATTAATCCTATTGATCTTATCAATATTAATTTCTGGAAATATAATCTGCTCTGTTATACCAAGATTGTAATTTCCTCTTCCATCAAAACCTGTAGCTCTAATTCCCTGAAAATCCCTTTCCCTTGGCAACGCAGTAGTAACTAATCTGTCTAAAAATTCATACATGCGCTCACCTCTAAGAGTGACTTTAGCCCCTATCGGCATACCCTTTCTGAGTTTAAAAGCTGCAACATCCTTTTTTGAAATCGTTGCTATAGCCTTTTGACCAGTGATTAGGGCTAACTCATCTAAGGCATGATCTACCAATTTTTTATCGGCTACTGCTGCACCAATACCCCTGCTGAGCACAATTTTTTGTAGCTTAGGTACTTGCATTACATTTTTGTAACCAAATTCTTCTTTGAGAGCCTTAACAATGCGCTCTCCATATTCTTGCTTTAATCTTGGAACGTAAGCCATAACTAAATTACTTCGTTAGATTTTTTAGAAAAACGTACTTTCTTACCATCTCTTACCTCATAGCCCACTCTTGTTGTTTCACCAGATTTGGAATCAATAAGTGATAAGTTAGATAAATGTATAGGAGCTTCTTTTTTCACTATTCCTCCCTGAGGGTTTTGTGCGCTCGGTTTTTCGTGTTTAGATACCATATTGGCACCTTCTATAATCGCCTTATTCTTTTCACGGTCTACAACAGTAACTTTGCCTTCGGTTCCTTTATGGTCACCTGCAATTATCCTAACTGTATCTCCCGTTTTTATTCTTAACTTCATCTTACAATATTTTAAAGCACCTCAGGAGCTAATGAAACAATTTTCATGAATTGCTTATCACGCAACTCCCTGGCAACAGGTCCGAAAACTCGGGTTCCTCTCATTTCACCCGTAGGGTTTAACAAAACACAGGCATTATCATCAAAACGAATATAAGAACCATCCGGTCTCCTTACTTCTTTTTTTGTTCTTACAACAACGGCCGTTGAAACTGTACCTTTCTTTATACCACCGTTTGGGGTAGCCTCTTTAACAGTAACAACAATTTTGTCACCAACCGATGCATATCTCCTCTTTGTACCACCAAGTACCCGTATGGTTAACACCTCTTTGGCACCTGTATTGTCTGCTACTTTTAATCTCGATTCTTGCTGTAACATAATTATTTGGCTCTTTCTAAGACTTCAACCAGTCTCCAACATTTGGTTCTACTCAATGGACGTGTCTCCATTATCTTAACAGTATCCCCAATATTGCAGTCATTGGTCTCATCATGTGCAACATACTTTTTTGTTCGCAGTACGAACTTACCATACATAGGATGCTTAACGCGCTTAACTTCAGAAACCACAATAGATTTCTCCATTTTGTTGCTAGTTACAACGCCTACTCTTTCCTTTCTTAAATTTCTTTTTTCCATAAAGCAGAACCAATTATTGGTTATCCCTTTTTGTTAATTCAGTAGCTAATTGCGCCACAGTTCTTCTTGCCTTCCTAATTTGAAGGGGGTTTTCCAGTGGAGTGACAGCGTGGGCTATTTTAAGATCTGCGTGTTGCTTCTTAAAATGAGCCATTTTTTCCTTCAATTCTTCTACCGATAATTCTTTTATTTCTGATTGTTTCATCATCCTAATTATAAAAATTATGCCGCTTCGTAATCCCTGGCCACTACAAATTTTGTCTTTACTGGTAATTTTTGTGCTGCAAGCCTTAAAGCTTCCTTAGCTATGTCCATGGGCACACCAGCAACCTCGAACATTATTCTTCCCGGCTTAACTACGGCTACAAAATATTCCGGGGCTCCTTTACCTTTACCCATACGAACCTCTAAAGGCTTTTTGGTAATAGGCTTGTCCGGGAATATTTTAATCCATAATTGCCCTTGTCTTTTCATATACCTGGTCGCAGCAATACGAGCCGCCTCTATCTGGCGGGAAGTAAGAAAGCAGGAATCCAAAGATTTAATCCCGAACATCCCATTAGAAAGTTGATTTCCTCTACCGGAATTCCCTTTCATACGTCCTTTCTGCGCTTTGCGAAACTTCGTTCTTTTTGGCTGTAACATAATCTCTAACTTCTTCTTTAATTATTACTTTCTGCGACGTTGTTTTTTGCCTGCATCATGCTGCTTTCCTTTAGACTGTCCTTTTGACATCCCAATTAGCGGAGAAAGTTCTCTTTTTCCAAATACTTCGCCCTTCATGATCCAAACTTTAATACCCAATCTACCATAAGTTGTATGAGCCTCGTGAATTGCATAGTCTATATCGGCTCTAAATGTCGATAAAGGAATTCTACCATCTTTGTAAGATTCTGACCTTGCCATTTCCGCTCCATTCAACCTTCCGGCTATCTGAATTTTAATTCCTTCAGCATTCATTCTCATTGCCGCCGCAATTGCCATTTTAATAGCTCTCCTGTATGAAATTCTATTTTCGATCTGTCGCGCCACACTTGCCGCTACAAGATTTGCATCAACTTCAGGCCTCTTTATCTCGAAAATATTAATCTGTACTTCTTTATCTGTAATTTTTTTAAGCTCTTCTTTCAGTTTATCCACTTCCTGACCACCTTTCCCAATAATAATACCAGGTCTGGCTGTTGTAATGGTCACGGTTATAAGCTTTAAAGTTCTCTCAATTATTACCCTGGATACACTAGCCTTCACCAAACGTGCATGAACATACTTTCTTATCTTATCGTCTTCGGCTAGTTTATCGCCATAATCGTTTCCTCCATACCAGTTGGATTCCCAACCTCTTATTATTCCTAGGCGATTTCCGATTGGATTTGTTTTTTGTCCCATACTAAAAATTCTAGCTTTGTGTATTATTGTTAGATCCCAATACCAAGGTTACATGGTTGGAACGTTTTCTTATTCTATGAGCCCTGCCCTGAGGGGCCGGCCTTAATCTTTTTAACATACGTCCGCTGTCTACTGTTATTTCTTTAACAAATAACTCGACTTCTTCAATATTTACCTCTTCATTTTTTGCCTGCCAGTTAGCGATTGCTGAAAGCAATAACTTCTCTAACCTACGGGAGGCTTCTTTAGGACTGAATCTAAGAATAGCAAGTGCCTTTTCTACTTCTGCTCCACGTACCAAATCTGCAACTAATCGCATTTTTCTTGGTGAAGTAGGACAGTTATTTAATTTAGCAAATGCCATTTTTTGTTTTTCAGCCTTTAGTCTTTCGGCCATTTGTTTTTTTCGAACTCCCATAGCTTACTTACTTTTTACCTTTATTTTTTGCACCCGCATGACCTCGGAAAGATCTTGTTGGAGAAAATTCGCCTAATTTATGTCCCACCATATTTTCAGTTACATATACGGGAACAAATTGTCTTCCGTTGTGAACTGCAATGGTCTGACCTACGAAGTCAGGACTAATTGTCGATGCCCTGGACCAGGTTTTTATTACAGACTTCTTACCAGAATCTATATTCATCTGGACTTTTTTATCCAAACTGTGATGTATGTATGGTCCTTTTTTTAGTGAACGTGCCATTTCTTTCTACTTTTTATTTCTTTCTACGTTCTAATATATACCTATTTGTATCCTTGTTCTTGGATCTAGTCCTGAACCCTTTAGCAGGAATTCCGTTTTTAGATCTTGGATGTCCCCCGGAGGCTCTACCTTCACCACCACCCATTGGATGATCTACAGGGTTCATAGCAACCGGTCTTGTTCTTGGTCTCCTGCCCAGCCATCTGCTTCTTCCAGCTTTACCTGAAACAATCAACTGTTGGTCTGAATTTGAGACTGCCCCAATAGTACCTAAGCAATTTGCAAGTACTAATCTTGTTTCGCCAGATGGCAATTTTATAGTGGCATACTTTCCTTCTCTTGCCATTAATTGAGCAAAAGTTCCAGCACTTCTCGCCATTATCGCACCCTGACCAGGACGTAATTCAATACAAGAAATAATAGTTCCCAATGGAATTTTACTTAAGGGAAGAGCATTACCTATCTCTGGAGCTGCATTTTCTCCGGAGGAAATTTTCTGTCCTACCTGTAAACCGTTTTGGGCAATAATATATCTCTTATCACCATCTGCGTATTCCACTAAGGCAATAAAAGCGGTTCTATTTGGATCATACTGGATAGACTTTACTTCTGCAGCAACGTCCTGCTTATCCCGTTTGAAATCAATAATTCGATACCTTCTTTTATGCCCACCACCTCTATGGCGTATGGTCATTTTTCCTTGACTGTTTCTACCTCCAGACCTTTTTATCGGAGCAAGCAAGCTTTTCTCCGGCTTATCAGCAGTAATGGCGTCAAACCCGTTTACTACTTTAAAACGCTGTCCTGGAGTGATCGGTTTTAATTTTCTAACTGACATTTGGTGTCTTTATAGATTACTGTAAAAATCGATTACTTCTCCTTCTTCCACATCAACAATGGCTTTCTTAAATGCATTAGATTTCCCGTGCTGAACCCCGGTTTTTGTAAAACGGGTTTTGCGTGAAGGTCCATAATTCATTGTTCGAACTTTTTTCACTGAAACGCCATAAGCCGCTTCAACGGCATCTTTGATCTGTAGTTTATTGGCCTTAGGATTCACAACAAAACCATAGCGATTATACAACTCGCTATCCGCTGTCATTTTTTCCGTTATAATTGGCTTTATCAACACACTCATGTCTAACCTATTTATTTAAGTTCGCTTCAATTCCTTCTAAAGAACCTTCGAGAAGAACGATTTGATTTGCATTAAGAATTTTGTAAGTGCTTAATTCTGAATTAGTTACGACTTCATAACCTTTTAAATTACGCGACGACAAATATACATTATTATTTGAATCACCCAACACAAACAAAGACTTTTTGTTTTCTAATCCTAAGGATTTCAAAACCTGAATGAAATCTTTGGTCTTTGGAGAATCAAAATTGAAGTCTTCTACAACCATAATCGCCTCATCCTGACCCTTAAGACTTAAAGCAGATTTTCGCGCCAGCCTCTTAACATTCTTATTGAGTTTTTGACTATAATCTTTTGGTCTAGGCCCAAAAATCCTTCCACCACCACGAAATATCGGGGATTTAATACTTCCCGCCCGCGCGGTACCGGTTCCCTTTTGTTTCTTAATCTTTCTCGTACTTCCAACTATATCCGCTCTTTCTTTAGCGCTATGGGTACCTTGCCTTTGATGAGCCATGTACTGCTTAACATCCAAATAAATTGCATGTTTGTTGGGTTCTATTTTATAAACTGCGTCCGACAGGTCTACCTTTCGTCCAGTTTCTTTTCCTTTAACATCTAAAACTGCTACCTTCATTACTTCTCTATAGTTAAGTAAGCATTTTTATGACCGGGTACACAACCTTTTAAAACTAAAAGATTCTTTTCCGGAACAACTTTTAAAACTCTAAGGTTTTGAACGGTAACTTTACCACCGCCCATTCTTCCTGCCATTTTCATTCCCTTAAACACTCTTGCGGGATATGAAGCAGCACCAATTGAACCAGGAGCTCTCAGTCTGTTATGCTGACCGTGAGTTGCTTGTCCAACCCCTGCAAAACCGTGTCTCTTTACCACTCCTTGGAATCCTTTCCCTTTCGATGTGGCCGATACATCAACAAATTCGCCTTCAACAAATACATCGACACCAACGGTCTCACCTAATTTAAAATCTCCTTCAAAATCCCGGAATTCAACGACTTTCTTTTTGGTGGAAGAACCTGCTTTTTTAAAATGGCCCATTTCGGCCTTATTAGCACGCTTTTCTGCCTTGTCATCGAAACCAAGCTGAAGGGCATTGTACCCGTCTACCTCTTCGGTTCTGACTTGGGTAACTACGCAAGGTCCAGCCTCTATGACGGTGCAGGGAATATTTTTCCCGTTGTCGTCAAAAATGCTGGTCATGCCTACTTTTTTTCCTATTAACCCAGACATATTATTACTATTAATTATTAATTACTATTACACTATTTTTTTCTCCAAAAAAAACAGGATCAAAAACAATTCGATCCCGAATATATTTTTGTTGCCGTTTTTCCTTTGCGAAACGCTCCGGACATGTTAACCGTTTCAAACCGAAACGGAATGGTCTATCACACTTTTATCTCCACCTCAACACCACTTGGAAGCTCCAGCTTCATTAGTGCGTCAATTGTTTTCGATGAGGAACTATAAATATCCAGAAGTCTTTTATATGAACTTAACTGGAATTGCTCTCTAGATTTTTTGTTCACATGAGGTGAGCGCAAAACCGTAAATATCTTTTTATGTGTTGGTAAAGGAATTGGCCCTGTAACAACAGCACCAGTCGATTTTACCGTTTTCACAATCTTCTCGGCAGATTTGTCTACCAGATTATGATCGTACGATTTTAGTTTTATTCTAATTTTCTGACTCATAATACTAAAATTTAGGCGGTTACACCTGTTGCTGCTTTTATTACCTCTTCAGCCAAACCAGAAGGGGTTTCTGCATAATGTGAAAATTCCATGGTTGAAGTTGCCCTACCAGAAGACAGTGTCCTAAGCGCAGTTACATAACCAAACATCTCCGAAAGAGGTACCTCAGCCTTTATAACCTTAGCGCCTGCTCTATCGTCCATATTAGTAACATGCCCTCTCCTGCGATTAAGGTCTCCTACAATATCTCCCATATTCTCTTCGGGCGTAAGTGCCTCTAACTTCATTATGGGTTCCATAAGTACCGCTCTCGCAGCCTTGGCCGCTCCTTTATATCCAATTTTAGCAGCCAGTTCAAAAGATAGCGAATCAGAATCCACAGGGTGAAAAGAACCATCCTTAAGTGTAATTTTCATACTATCCATTTCAAATCCGGCTAAAGGACCATTCTTCATAGCCTCTTTAAATCCTTTTTCTATAGAAGGAATATATTCCTTGGGAATATTACCCCCTTTGATCACATTTACAAATTCCAATCCGGATTTTCCATCCTCCCTTGGTTCCATTGTAAATACGATATCTGCAAATTTACCGCGACCTCCTGTTTGCTTTTTATAGGTTTCCCTGTGATCAGCGCTTCGAGTAATCGCTTCTTTGTATTCAACCTGAGGTTTTCCCTGGTTGACATCAACTTTAAACTCCCTTCTTAATCGATCCACAATAATATCAAGATGTAGCTCGCCCATACCAGAAATAATGGTCTGGCCCGAAGCTTCATCCGTTTTTACGACAAAAGTCGGATCCTCTTCGGCCAATTTAGCCAATGACATTCCCAATCTGTCAACATCAGCTTTGGTCTTTGGTTCTACTGCAATCCCGATAACAGGATCAGGAAAATTCATGCTTTCCAGAATAATTGGATGTTTTTCATCAGAAAGCGTATCCCCTGTTTTAATATCTTTAAAACCAACAGCCGCACCAATATCACCAGCCGCTATAGAATCTACGGCATTCTGCTTATTGGAATGCATCTGATAAATCCTGGATATCCTTTCCTTATTCCCGGAACGATTGTTAAGCACGTACGATCCGGCATTTAATTTACCAGAGTATGCCCTGAAGAAAGCCAAACGTCCGACAAACGGATCCGTTGCAATTTTAAATGCCAAAGCTGCAAAGGGTTCATTGGTATCCGGTTTTCTCAAGACTTCTTTTCCGGTATCCGGATTTATCCCTATAATTCCTTCTTTATCCATTGGTGAAGGAAGGTAACGACATACTGCATCCAACAAAAACTGTACTCCTTTATTCTTAAAGGAAGAACCGCAGACCATTGGAATAATACTCATATCCATAACTGCTGCTCTCAAAGCCGCATGTACCTCATCTTCTGTAATAGAGTCTTCATCTTCAAAGAATTTCTCCATCAAACTTTCATCGTATTCCGCAACCGCTTCAATTAAGGCAGCGCGGTGTTCGTGAACTTCCTCCTTCATTTCTTCAGGAATATCAACGACATCAAAAGTAGCGCCAAAATCTTCATCATGCCAGATTACGGCACGGTTCTTAACCAGGTCAACTATACCTCTAAAATCTGCCTCATCACCTATTGGCAAAACAATAGGAACAGCATTGGATTTCAACATTTCCTTTACCTGATTGCAAACCATCATAAAGTTGGCTCCCTGTCTGTCCATTTTATTTACAAAGGCAATACGCGGCACTTTGTAATTGTCCGCTAATCTCCAGTTGGTTTCAGACTGAGGTTCAACTCCATCAACAGCGCTAAAAAGAAAAACCAGACCATCTAACACCCTCAGGGAACGATTCACTTCAACAGTAAAATCAACGTGTCCGGGGGTGTCAATAATATTAAAATGGTACGGTTTAGTTTCAGGAAGTATTTGTCCGTTCCTTAGTGGGAAATTCCATGTACATGTGGTAGCAGCAGATGTAATTGTGATTCCACGTTCCTGCTCCTGTGCCATCCAGTCCATAGTAGCAGCACCATCATGCACTTCACCTATTTTATGACTTACGCCTGTATAAAATAAAATACGTTCGGTAGTGGTGGTCTTACCTGCATCAATATGCGCTGCAATACCTATATTTCTTGTATATTTTAAATCTCTTGCCATTTTATCTATCAGAATCTAAAGTGGGAAAACGCCTTATTAGCTTCCGCCATTTTATGAGTATCTACTCTTCTTTTAACAGCAGCACCTTCTTCTTTGGCAGCTGCCAATACTTCTCCGGCCAATTTTTGAGCCATAGACTTTTCATTACGCTTTCGAGCGAAGCTTATAAGCCATTTCATAGAAGTTGAAATTTTTCTATCTGGTCTTATTTGCATAGGGATCTGAAATGTTGCACCACCTACTCTTCTACTCCTAACTTCTACGTGTGGCATTACATTGGAAAGAGCTTCTTTCCATAACTCCAGTGCAGATTTTTCTTCATCAGTTTTCTTTTCTTCTACGATATCCATCGCATCGTAGAAAACTTTAAAGGCAACTGATTTCTTTCCATCCCACATTAACATATTCACAAAACGTGTTACCAGTTGGTCATTAAACCTTGGATCCGGTAATAGTGGTCTTTTTTTCGCCTGTCTTTTTCTCATCTCTTCTTCTTACAAGTTTAGATTACTTTTTAGGGCGTTTTGCTCCGTATTTAGATCTTCTTTGGGTCCTTCCAGCAACTCCTGCTGTATCTAAAGCCCCTCGGACAATATGATATCTAACTCCTGGCAAATCTTTCACCCTTCCGCCTCTAACCAATACTATCGAGTGCTCCTGGAGATTGTGACCTTCGCCGGGAATGTAAGCGTTTACCTCCTTACCATTGGTTAACCTTACCCTTGCAACCTTACGCATTGCAGAATTTGGTTTCTTAGGTGTCGTGGTATAAACCCGCGTACAAACCCCTCTTCGCTGGGGACACGAATCCAAAGCAGCCGATTTACTCTTCTTGGTAATTGTGGCCCTTCCTTTTCGTACTAATTGTGAAATTGTTGGCATACTAATATATATGTATAAATACTACCCTCATTTAAGGGCTGGCAAATGTAGTAATTATTCATTATAATTCAAATGCTATCTCACAATTTTCTCTGAATTTTTTTTAGTTCCTTTTATTGGCGGGTTAAATTGATGAAAAGAAGCCTTTTTAGTATTTAATTTTACTACGCCCTATACCTTATTATATAAAGTATTAAATTTAATTTCAACACACCATATAATTGTCAAGTTGACAATACTTTTCTAAAGAATTCACTTGATTATTGTTTTATTAAGAGTTATAGGCTTTATTATTTATTTTTTTAACATATATTTTTAACAATAGGATGTTGAATTGTTTTTTTTCTGTCTCTCTTCTTAAAGTTTTATTAAAATAAGTTTGGTTTATTAACATGAAATTTGGATTTTCGTGGTTAGCTAATTCAAATAATTAAAAAATGAGAACAAATTTAAATGGAATCTTGACGCTGCTTTTGGCGTTTGTTGTGCATTTATCATTTGCGCAAGACAAGGCGATTTCAGGTACGGTTACTGACTTTGAAGGTTTACCGTTACCTGGTGTAAACATCCTTGTTGAAGGTACAACAACTGGTACCCAGACCGATTTCGATGGTAATTACGCAATCAGAGCCAGTGAAGGCCAGGCGTTACTCTTCTCCTACATTGGACAAAGAGATGTAAGAATTGTCGTTGGTGCAAGTAACAGTATTAATGTACAGATGGAAGAAGATGCCCAGGCTCTTGAAGAAGTTGTAGTAACTGCTCAAGGTATTGAAAGGGAAGAAAGGTCGTTGGGTTATTCTGTTTCAACCGTAAGTGAGGAACAAGTAGCAGCAAGACCCGAATCAGACTTAGGTAGGATTCTTCAAGGTAAAGTTGCGGGTGTTAATATTACTGCAAGTAATGGTCTTTCCGGTTCCGGTACTAACATCATTATTCGGGGATATTCTTCGGTAACACAGTCTAACCAGCCACTTTTTGTTGTTGACGGTGTGCCAATTGATTCAGGTACCAATAACCAGGGATCTATCCTGGATGGCAATACTGCCTCCAGTAGGTTTTTAGATATAGATCCAAACACTATTGAACAAGTGAGTGTTCTTAAAGGCCTAAGTGCTACAGTACTATATGGTAACAGAGGACGTAACGGGGTAATATTGATTACTACCAAAAGTTCTGCTCGGGGTGATGCACCAAGTAAAACAGAAGTTACGGTAAGTTCTTCAATGTTCTATTCGGAGGCCGTCCTTCCTAAATATCAGGATAATTACGGTGGTGGTTTCCATCAGGGATTCGGTTTCTTTTTTAGTAACTGGGGTCCAAGGTTCGATAGAACGGATGATGACGCTATCTCTCAAGCAGGTCAGTTTTTGGGAAATCCTTCTGGCGATGCTTTACTTAGACATCCTTTAAATTTCCTGGCTGATCCTACATTGGCAGCTGGTTATGAAGATCTTCTTGCCAGTGAATACCCTTATAAGCCATATAATGGTGTTCAGGATTTTTTCAGAACTGGTTTTGTAAGCTCTCTCTCGGTGAATCTTAGAGGTGGTAGTGAAAAAGTTAATTTTAATGCTAACTATGGAAGAACAGAAGATAAAGGGATTACACCCGGAAACGGCGTATTAAGAAATAACTTCAGCTTAGGTGGAAATGCCAAATTAAATAACAAATTCAGTGTCAACGGAGTATTTAACTTTGTGCGTACAGGTTATAGATCACCTCCGGTAGCACCAAGTACAGGTAGTGGCGCCGCCTTTAATGGTGGTTCCGTCTTCGGGGATATTTTATATACTCCTCGTAGTGTAGACCTTACCAACCTTCCTTATCAGGCAGCTGATGGCAGAAGTGTATACTACAGATCTGGAAATGATATCCAAAACCCTTATTGGACTGTTGATAATGTTAAAACCAGTCAGGACACAGACCGTTTTATAGGGAATGCAGGCATTGCATATGAAATTAACGATTGGATGAATCTTTCCTATAGATTGGGATTAGATACCTATACAGAATTGAATTCCTATGGCCAAAATAAAGGGGGTGTTGATGGTCAACCTTTAGGTTTGCTAAGGACCCGTACAATTAGGAATACGGTTTGGAACCATGATATTATCCTTTCTGCTGATAAAAACATTACTGATGACCTTAATCTTAAGGCAATCTTTGGTTTAAATGCCAGACGTGATGAATTTACATCAGATGGTATTGAAAGTACAGGACAGCTTGTTTTTGGTGTACTGGAGCATTTTAACTTTACCACTCCTTCATCGCAAAACTCATTTGTAAGGACCGGTAATCCAAGTTTAAGTCAAAGTGCTGAGGAAAATTTGGTTGGTGCATATCTGGATTTAACATTCGGGTATCAGGACTGGATGTATGTGAACCTCGTTGGAAGAAACGATTGGTCTTCTACCCTGGAATCGGGAAATAATTCCTTGTTCTATCCGGGAGCCAGTGTTTCTTTTATTCCAACATCCCTGTGGGATTCAATGCAAGGAAAAGCACTTTCTTATATGAAATTTCGATTTGGTTACGGTTCCTCAGCAGGATTCCCTACACCATATAATACAAGAAGTGTATTAGGACTCAATGCAAGAAACCTTGTAGACTTAAATGGAAATATTGTTTCTTCAAATACGGTAGACAATTCTTTGGGTAACGCTGCTCTAAAACCTGAACGTGTGTCGGAACTTGAAATAGGAATAGACACTCGCCTTTTTAACATCTGGAACTTAAATGTGAGTCTCTTCGACAAGAAGACCACAGATTTGATCACAAGTCGCCCACTAGATACTTCTACTGGTTTTACAGGTACCACAGTTAACATTGGTGAAATTCAATCTAAAGGTCTTGAAATAGACACGAACATTGATATTATTAAACCATTTGAACACGCAGTTGGATTTAATATAGCGGGTAACTTTTCTGCCATAGAAACCACGGTTACGAAATTGGCTGAAGGTACCGCCAATATTCTTCTAACCTCGGGCATTGCAGGAGAAGCATCTAACTACGCAGTAGAAGGAAGACCATTTGGTGTGTTTTTAGGAACGACAATTCTTCAAGATGCTGATGGAAACGATTTGGTTAATGATGCCGGTCGCTACCTTGTTGAAAATACTATTTCTGAAATAGGTGATCCTAACCCGGATTGGACAGCAGCATTAATACCTACCGTATCATTCAAAAATTTCACACTGTCTGCTAATTTACAATACAGACATGGTGGAGATATATATTCAGTAACCTCAGCAGCATTGATAGGCCGGGGAACTGTTGATGCTAACGATCCTATAGACAGAGAATCTCAGTATGTTTTACCTGCTGTCAGACAATCCGATGGCCAACCTAATCAAACGGCAATTAGCGCCACAGAATTAGGCTTCAATACTTATTTTGGAGGGGGTGCAAACAATTTATCTGTTTTTGACGGAACTACTATAAGACTACAGGAAGCTTCTTTAGCTTATAGTGTACCATCAGATTGGTTGAGAGATACATTTTTTGGAAGTTTATCTTTCTCACTTTCAGGCCAAAATTTATGGTTTAAAGCTGTAAATATGCCAAAAAATGTAAGATATGATACGAACTCCTCAAGTACAGGTGTAGGTAACGGACAAGGTATTGATTTCTTTACCGGTCCTTCTTCAAGACGATTGGGATTAACTGTAAGAGCTACTTTCTAATAGATAAGAAATGAAAAATATAAAGAATATTATGAGAAATAGGTATAAGTTTATTGGTTTGGCATTTGTTGCCACATCAATGTTACTAATAAATGGATGCGAAACCACTGATCTTAGCGTTCAACCGGATCCAAACTTTTTAAACCCAGCTCAGGCAGATGTTGACTTTTTCCTGAATGCTATTCAGATTAAAGTTGCAAACCTTCATTCTGGTACCGAAGGACGTGCCGAAAATGGTTTGGCACAGTTTGGGATGGAGCCGGTTCGTATTCAACACGGATTTGGGCCAACTTACCGGGAAAATTATGACCCGGGTGATTTTGATCAGATTTGGGATGATGCTTATTCCGGGGTTTTAATAGATATAAGAACCATGAATCCCGTAGCGGAAGAAGGCGGACGCTTTACACATATTGCAATAGGTCAGATCCTGGAAGCTTATGTGATTACCAACCTAGTTGATTTATTTGGAGACGTTCCTTATTCTGAAGCAGCGCGAGGTGAAGAAGGAATTTTCAATCCTATTGTAGATTCCGGAGCTTCTATTTATGAAGCTGCAGACCAACTTTTAGTGACTGCTATCGGCAATTTGCAGAAATCAGAAATAGCTTTGCCTACCAATGACTTGTTCTACGGTGGTGACGAAGAAAAATGGATAAAGGCAGCTAATACCATGAGGTTGAAACTGGCAGTACAAAGCAGACTTGTTAATACAGCAGAATCTGCTGCCACAATAAACAGCCTTGTAGGTGGAGGACAGTTAATATTGGATTTTGCTGACGACATGCAGTTTCAGTGGGGCACAAATAATGCAGCTCCAGATAGTAGACATCCTTATTTTGATGCCAATTACGATGGTGCAGGTCCTTCTTCCGATTTCTACACCTGTAACTATTTTATGGATTTAATGGCGAATCAATACAATAATGTAGATCCGCGAATCAGGTATTACTTTTACAGACAGCAAAGTGATTATTCCGGAGCCGATGTTATCACAAAGGAATGTGTTACTGATGTAAGTATACCATCCTGGTGGGCTGATTTTCCACAATACTGTTTAGTACCAGCTACTAATGGTTATAATGGCTTGTGGGGTAGAAATCACCTGGATGATGACGGAATTCCACCAGATGACGCTTTCCGTACACTCCATGGGGTATATCCTATTGGTGGTCCTTTTGATGATGATTCTTTTAGGCTCGTATCAGGTTCTGCAGCGGTAAGTGAGGGTCTGGCTGGCGCTGGAATTTCGCCTTTCCTCCTTGCTGCAAATACAAATTTAATGCTGGCCGAAGCTGCCTTGACTTTGTCAACAGCAGGTGACGCCAGGACCTATTTGGAAGCCGGTGTGAGACAGTCTATAGAAAAAGTAGCAGCCTTTGGCGCCTCTTTAGCGGTAGGTAGCGGATTTGAAGCTACTCCTGCCATAATAGATGCCCACATTGCAAATATCCTAAGTGCTTATGATACGGCTGATGCCACCGGAAAATTACGAATCATTGCAGAACAGGTGTTTATTGCTTCCTGGTGTAATGGTATGGAAGCCTACAATACATACAGAAGGACAGGACAACCAGATAACCTTACTCCTGCCTTTGTTGTAGAAAATCCAGGTCCATTTTTACGATCTATGTGGTATCCACAGGGTGCTTCTGATAATAATACCAACATTAAGCAGAAAGCCAATCCGGATACCCCTGTATTTTGGGATACTAATCCTCCAGGTTTTGTAAATTAATATATCTTTTAAAAAATGAAAAATATGAAAAATATAAATAAAATCATTTTAGGTTTACTTGCAGTTTCCCTTGCATTTATTTCCTGCGAGGATGAGGATAAAGACCCGCTTACCGTCCATATAGGGGATGCCAACAAAGCGGCCTATGTCAGAATTAATGGTTATCAGAGCATTGTTCCGGTTACTGATGTACCCGAAGCTGTTTTCAGCGCGACCGTCAATGATCGGCTCGGTAATGTAGCTTCCTGGGACCTTACGGTTCAGCTTGAACGCGGAGGAGATATTATAGCAGGTCCTGCAGATTTGGTTTCTTTAAGCAGTTTTCCGACTGATATATCCATTACCTATGATGAAATTGCCACAGCGTTAGGACTAACTACAGCAGATATTTCTGCCGGCGATTTCGTTCGATTTTTGGGTACTGCTACAGGAAAGGATGGCAAAGTTTGGACTTTTGAAAATTTTAGTGCCAGTATTACAGGGCAGCCCGAACAGCTACAGGCATTTAATTTTGTGGTTTTGATAAAGTGCGCCCCAATTACGGATGCCACTGTTGGCGGAACCTGGATAGCTAATTTACAGGATAGCTATGGAGACGGTTGGGATGGCGCTTTCCTTACTTTTGAAATTGATGGAAGTGGTACTGACTATACAGTTTCTGGAGGACAGGGTTTTGAAGCTATTTATGAAATTGATGTTCCGGATGGAGCAGAATTGATAATTTCATATACAAGTGGATCTTTCGAGGGAGAACATACCTTTGACCTTACATCCCCTGATGGACCTTATGGTAGTTACGGACCCGCTCCCGCGCCATGTGTTAACTAATTTAATTTTATAATCTGGAAGTATTTCGGTTATTCCGAAAATACTTCCAGATTTATGTTTTAAAAGCTATAGTAAATTATGCAAATAATTTACTATAGCTTTTTCTTTTGTTAATTAGGATCACATTTTCATTTATATGACTTAAATTAGAGCACATTTTATTTTTATGAAGCAACTTACATCACTTATATTGCTCATTTTTCTGACTTTAGGCGTCTTTTCTTGTAAAAATGATGACTCATTTAGTATTGAACCCGAAACTACGGAAGATCCGGATTCAACAGACGATTCAAATTCAGCAGAAGACGAGGATACCGCGACAGGTTTTGACGCTAGTACAGATTTTATAAATCCAGATCTTGTTTTTGATAGCTATATACTTGTTAATGACGCTAATAGTAACAGGGCATTCCTAATTGACAAAAATGCCAATTTATTGTTTGAGTGGCCATTGGGTAATAATATTGGGAATGATGTCTTCCTTTTGCCAGATAACAGATTACTTGCGATACTTGAGGCTGATACGCCTTTGATTACCTACGGAGGCAAAGGAGGAAAGATTCAGTTTATTAATAGAGATGGCTCAATAGACTGGAACTTCGAATATTCTACGGAAGACTACATTACCCACCATGATGTGGAATTACTGCCAAATGGCAATGTAATTGCCCTGGTCTGGGAACGAATGCCCGTTCAGGAAGCCATTGAAAATGGTTCGGTCCATAACCGCGACCTTTATACTGAGGCAATTATTGAAATAGATCCTAAGACAGATCAGATTGTATGGGAATGGCATTCATGGGACCATCTCGTTCAGGACTATGATGATACCAAGGAAAACTTTGGAATCATATCAGATAATCCTCAATTGATAAATTTTAATTATACCCAACAACAGGAAGACGGTGATATTATGCATTCTAACGGCATAGCCTATGATGAAGTTAATGATCTGATTTTTATGAGTGTCAACTTTTTTCATGAAGTTTGGGTCATAGATCATAGCACAAATACTTCTGAAGCCGCCTCTTCTGCAGGAGGGAATTATCAAAAAGGTGGCGATTTGGTCTACCGTTTTGGCAATCCTTTAGCTTACAATAATTCTATGGGTGATCGATTGTTCTTTAACAACCATTTTCCTAATTTAATAGATACTGAAGTTTCAGGAAAAAAGAATATGTTGATTTTTGTCAACAATATGAACAATACCGAACAATCTGTGGTTTATGAACTGCAATTTCCCAATACCTTTGAATTACTACCCAATATGAACAATGAACCCGAGATAGTCTGGAGTTTTACAGATCCCGAATTGTATTCGCCAAAAGTTTCCGGAGCAGTGACACTACCTAATGGGAATAGATTAATCACCGAAGGAGATTTTGGTTTTTGGGAAGTCACAGAAGATGGTGAAGTTGTTTGGAAACTACGCTCGGAGGGTTTTTTCTGGAGAGGCTATCATTACAATAAAGATGCCCCGGAAATTGAAGCGCTTGGGTTTTAATTACCAAAACTTCTAAATTATTACCACCGAGTTTTGAATCGATATCAGTAATATTATCAGGGAAATATCCTTTGAATAAGTCAAAACAGTCTATAAAAATGGATTGTATTCAGCTAACTTTAAGACATGCAAAAAACTTCTCGTATTTACGGCATAAGGGCCGTTATTGAAGCTATTAATTCTAAAAGCTCTATAGATAAAATATTTATTCAAAAAGGGCTTGGCGGTAGTCTTTATAAAGAATTAGAAGCCTTGATCCGGGAAAATGGAATTAGTTTTTCCTATGTCCCTATTGAAAAACTCAACAGACTTACCAGAAATAACCACCAGGGCGTTATTGCCAATATTTCGCCGATTGAATTTTACAACTTTGAAACTCTTGTTGAAGAGGTTGTGCAAAAGAAGGAAGCTCCTTTGTTTCTTCTTTTAGACCAACTTTCGGACGTCAGAAATTTTGGTGCTATTATACGAACTGCTGAATGTACCGGTGTAGATGGAATTGTCATTCAAAAAAAAGGAGCCGCACCTGTAACTGATGACACGATAAAAACCTCGGCAGGGGCTGCCTTTAAGGTTCCTATTGCCAAAATTGATCATCTGAAAGACGCAGTCTTTTATCTTCAAGCATCAGGAATTCAGGTAATTGCCGCTACTGAAAAAACGGAAAACAGTATTTACAACGTAAATTTTAAGGTTCCTTGTGCCATTATTATGGGCTCCGAGGATACTGGGATATCTCCTTCAATTCTTAAAACTGTGGATCAAAAAGCAAAGCTGCCTCTTATGGGTGAAATTGCCTCTCTAAATGTATCTGTGGCCTGTGGTGTTTTTTTGTATGAAGCAGTAAGACAAAGGACAATGTAAGTTAATTGGGCTTGTCTTTAGTTTTATTTTCTCTGAAATGGTACGTTATTTTAAAGGGTTTTTCCTCTGATTCTAAAACCTCATCTTTACTTTCAATAAAATTTCCATGTTCATCAAAGTGTCTTAAAAACTCATCCTCCTCTTCATTATAACTTTCCAATTCCCAGGCATACTTTTTGGTTGTGGGTATTTTAGCCTTCACAAAAAGAGCAAGGGCTAAACCTGTAATAAACCCGGACAAATGACCTTCCCAGGAAATATTATCCTTCAGTGGAAATATAAACCACAATAAACTTCCATAAATAAATACAACCATCAATGAAAGGGCCACAAGCCTGTAATGTTTGGTAAATATCCCTTTGAAAAAAATAAAACTAGCCAATACATATATTACGCCACTAGCGCCAATATGATAGGACGGTCTACCAATAATCCAGGTTAACAAACCGGAAAGTAGTACTCCCCACAACAGTACTTTAAAGGAGATACCTCTGTAAAAATAGACCAATGAAGCGGTTAGAATAGCAATAGGTATGGTATTATTGTAAAGATGTTCTATTGAACCGTGCAAAAAAGGACTAAAAAGCATTCCTCTTAATCCGATTAAAGTTCTTGGAAATATACCGTACTGATTTAAATTAATCTGAAATCGAATCTCCACCCAAAAAACGGTCCATATTAATAGTACCGCAATCATGGGTACAAGAAGTACTTTATTCGAAAATTTAAAATAGGTTTCCTCCGACATATGCTTAAATTACATTTTATTTCTTCAAATTATTGGCCACATATACAAAACATGATAAATTGTCAGGGCAATCTTTTTGTTTATAGAATAACCAACTTTATTATAAATTAAGTTATCGTACAAGGTAAAAACGTATTTATTACATTTATCATATGAACGAACCACTTGCAGAACGGGTACGCCCAAAAACTCTAGAGGATTATATTAGTCAGCGTCATTTAGTTGGTGCGGATGGTTCTTTGACCCTCCAAATAAAAAAAGGAAATATTCCCTCACTAATTCTTTGGGGACCGCCAGGAACCGGGAAAACCACTTTGGCGCATATAATTGCCAATGAAAGTGAAAGACCCTTTTATACATTGAGCGCCATAAACAGCGGTGTTAAGGATATCCGGGAAGTAATAGATAAAGCAAAGCAAAGTGGAGGCTTATTCACTTCTAAAAATCCAATTCTGTTTATTGATGAAATCCATCGTTTTAGTAAATCGCAGCAGGATTCTTTACTGGGTGCAGTAGAAAAAGGATGGATTACGCTTATTGGGGCAACTACAGAAAATCCAAGTTTTGAAGTAATTCCTGCTCTTTTGTCGCGTTGCCAGGTTTATATACTTAATTCTTTTGGGAAAGAAGACTTAGAAGCATTATTACAAAGAGCCATGGCTGAAGATATCATGCTAAAGTCAAAAAATATTAAGCTTGAAGAAACAGAAGCACTTTTGCGCCTTTCAGGTGGTGATGGCAGAAAACTGCTTAATATATTTGAATTGGTCGTCTCCTCTGAAGATAAAACAGATATTATTATCACAGATAAACTGGTGATGCAAAAGGTTCAGAAAAACACCGTATTATATGATAAAACAGGAGAACAACATTACGATATAGTTTCCGCTTTTATTAAATCTATCCGCGGTAGTGATCCGAATGGCACCGTCTATTGGCTTGCCAGAATGATTGAAGGTGGTGAAGATGTGAAGTTTATAGCGCGACGTTTATTAATATCGGCGTCTGAAGACATTGGTATGGCCAATCCTACCGCATTGGTTATCGCCAATTCAACTTTTCAGGCAGTTAACACTATAGGGTATCCTGAGGCCCGAATACTGCTAAGCCAATGTGCCATTTATCTGGCAACTTCTCCAAAAAGCAATACGAGTTATATGGCTATCAAAAAGGCACAGGAGTATGTTAAGGAAACCGGAGACCTTTCCGTTCCACTACCATTGAGGAATGCGCCTACCAAGTTAATGAAAGATTTGGGTTATGGTGAAAACTATAAATACGCTCATGACTTTGAGGATAATTTTACGGATCTTGAATTCTTACCTGAACAAATAAAAGGGACTTCCTTTTATATTCCCGGAAATAATAAAAGAGAGATAGCGCTCAAAGAATTTCTCGAAAAACGATGGGGAAAGAAGTACTAGAATTTGATGGCAAATTCTTCAACTTCTAATTTGTCGGAAACGTAGTATTCAAAATACCATTGGGATCCACGCTTATACACAATGCCATTTCCTTTATCATTTGCGCCAATATAGACCTCCGGCACGGAGGTACTGTATATTTTCAAACGAATTTTTGGAGTACTATCAACCAGTTGATAACCATTGGGAATTTGTTGCGCATACAATACTGGTGGCGCTGAAGTTTCGGTAAGAGTACTTAAGGTCGCTGCCGCGACCGCTGTATTTTCAACCGCCACAGTTTTTGGATTTGCGGCTATTTCAGATTGCTTTAAATTCTCCTTGACAGGGATAGGTGTCGGTTCCGCTGTAGTCACCGGCGGCGCACTTTTTTCCTCTGCCTTGGGTATTGTGGCATTGGCAGTGACACTTTTGTTCTGAACAGGGTTATAGGTGTAAGGAAGGGCACTGATTGATGCAAAAGCCAGCTCAATCGACTCTTTATAGCTCGATATGTAATCTTTTTCTTTACTCCTTCCTTCCAGGCTTGTATAGATTTCATTGGAATTACAATCCTCGAGCGTAATGGAAGCTTTAGTTAAGAACATACTGGTTTTATGATTCAATTGTACCAGGAGACCAAGACACCTGTTAGCATTAAGGTCTGATGGCAATTCATCTTCATAGTAGGCCTCAAATCCTTTTTTTGTGAAAAGATGTTTTAAAAGAGTACTTGTTTTGTATTGGTTTTCATCCTTAAAACCCTTAAATATTTTTGGTACAATTATATATTTATAGTCATTTAATTGCGCTTGCAGTCCATATGAAAATGTAAAAACTAAAAACAGGCAGGAAAAAATATTCTTCATTTAAATTATATATCAGTTTCTCTCCCAAGATATGATATTTAATCCTAATTGTAAAGAAGCGTAGTTGCTGTCAGCTATATTGCCGTAAGACAATAAATTATCACCCATAATATAGAGGTTCACAGGTCCGGCCTGGAGGCTCATGCCCAAACCTATATTGGAAGCGGTGAACTTATCAACCGTATACGTTGCTTTTAGCGCCAGGACTTTAGCAAATCTTCTCTGATAAAATGCCGTTACCGCAAACTGCGGTCCCCTTGGTCTGTTTATCACATACAATTGCCCTCCTAAACTATTGAGGTAATATAAAGATCTATCACCACTATCAGGCTGATTATCACAATCGCAAGCCGCAGTTGGCTCGCCTTGTTTCCCAAAATTATAACGTATGGATGAATAAAATTTTATCGGCCTTAAAGTTACATAGTTCTTACTGTTCTCTTCAAACGGTATTAATTCTTCAATTTCATTCACCAGATCTTCCCAAAAATCAGCATTGGGATCGCTAAGCGCTTCTGGCAAAATAATTTCTACCCCTTCAACTGAGGCAGCCCCTTCAAGCGTATAATTTGTTACGTCAGAGGTGTGATATAATAATCCGATATCCAAAATACTGCCGGTGATTACTGTTTGTTTATTAAGATTATAAGTGACTCCTAAATCAAAACCAAGTCCGGGATCACCGCCAAAAAATCCTCTTTTAGTTAGTAAACTTCCTATCCCCCCACCATTATCACTGGCATCTAAGAGCGCATCAAGGCCAGAACTTCTTAATCGCATATCTGAAACCAAAGTGTTCCTCAACAAATTATTCTCACCCACTATGGTCTCGAAATAACCGCTATTATTTGTGGAATTAAAATCCAAAATTCCTGAATACAATTTGATCCGGGCACCCAAAGTGAGATTATTTTTTATCTGTCTATTAATTCCGAAATGAAAGACATTTATAAATTGCCCACTGGCATTGAGATCATTTAGATCAAATCTTTGTCCCAATCTGTCGGCATTACCTTCGTAAGCTAAAATTGCGAGATCTTTTGGCCAATAATTAAGGGCGTAGCCTTCAACATACATTCCAAATGAGTAGAAATTAGCCGGGTCTTTTTGTCCACGGAATCCACCGTTTAATATATCCACCTGAAAGATTCCATTTACTTCATCGCGTTTACTTAATGCATTTACTGCACGATCCCTTACTTTCTGATTAATATCCAGCCCATCAGCAGCAAAAATATCATTTACCGTAAGCCCGCTGGTGGCTCCCGCCGCATAAATACCCGATATAAAAGGGACCCCGGCATACCAATTATAAAATGTATTCATCCCCGGATTAACCATCAAAGCCTGTGGAATCTCCTGAAAATCATACAATACCGCTTTATTTTGTGCATAGGAGGAGATATACCCCGTAAAAAGGATAATTAAGGGAAATAGACTACTTTTCATTTTAGTCCAATCCTGAATTTAGCGCTTGATCTTAAGAAAACGGTTGGGTTAGGCAAAGCAGAAACACTGGTGTTATCACCTAAATTTATGGCACTAACTCTAATTGCAGAGGTATTTCTAATAATATCGAGGCTTCTGCCTGCGGGTCCATAAGCAATTTCACGTCGTAATATTGCAGTTGGAGCGGCATTAACACTAAAATTTTCAGAATCCAAAGAATTCCCTGCATCATCCAAAAATTCAAAAGTGATATCCAGAGGTTTACTTGTTGTATTTTCCACTTCATACGTTACAACACCATCTAAGACATTATCAGCGAAAAACTGTTCGTTAAATGCGTCGAAATTAAATATTTGGGAGAAAATATTTATTCCGTTCACCTCATTAATAATGCTCTCAGGAGTTTCTACATAAAGAATACTAGCTTCTGCGGTTGGGGTGATATCGAGATTATCAACTTGATCAAAATCCTGTTTCTCCGCACAGGAACTTAATATTCCAGCACAAAAAAGAATGGGAAGTAGATATTTTGGGATATATTTCATTGCTATATACCAGTTTTATAATGGTTAATTATTTATTGAAACCACCTAAATAGGTATTGCCTCCTATATTATTCTCCCTTATATAACTCTATAAATAGTTTTTTATTTCACGCAAACTATGGATCATAACGCAATGTTCATGTTTCAGATCATTATGAGCGTTAAAATGTAAGGCATGGAATCCTACAGCTTTCGCCCCAAGTATGTCTGCCTCTATATTATCGCCAACCATTAGGGACTTATCAGGTGCAGTATTAGCCTTTTTTAATGCGAGTTCAAAAATTTCGGGATTCGGTTTTTTTACTCCTGCCATTTCAGAATTAATAACCTGGTCAAAATATCCGAAAATATTTGAGTTTACCAATTTTCTGGTCTGTACTTCTTCAAATCCATTGGTAATAATGTGTAGCTTGTATTTGGGTTTCAGATAATTTAGTATTTCAACTGTATATGGCAACAGGTTATTGTATGTGGCCAGGTTCGTGATATATTCCGTCGATAATATATCTATAACTTCATCTTCAATGTCGTAGCCTATGGCATCAAAAGTTGTTTTTAGCCTTTGAAAACGCAATTCCGGTTTCTTAATTTTATCATCGCGATATAATTTCCAGAATGCGAGATTCACAGGTATGTAAACTTCTAAGAATTCAGAGAGATTGACATCTATTTCTACTTCAGTAAAGATTTTTTGGAATGTCAATGCCGAATTCTTTTCAAAATCCCAAAGTGTATGGTCTAAATCAAAAAATATATCCGAAATACTTTGGCTATACATGATACTTCT
The DNA here is from genome assembly GCF_947490415.1 of uncultured Eudoraea sp. Lineage (GTDB taxonomy): Bacteria > Bacteroidota > Bacteroidia > Flavobacteriales > Flavobacteriaceae > Eudoraea. The sequence goes on along the minus strand of NZ_CANLGX010000002.1, from coordinate 101,556 downwards.
GTATTACTTTATTGTATAAATCTAACCAGTTAATCGCCTGGTCTCCACCCAATAATTCGTTAGAAAAAATAGTTATAAAGTGTCCATTAACCTTTTTTACCTGATCATAATACATACGGATCTTCTCTAGTGCTTCTTCTTCAGAATTGGAATTACGTAAAGCATAGTCATGAACAGCGAATGGGTGAATTTTAATGGGTTGCTTTTCTTCAATGGCAATATCATAGAAGTAAAAAGGCGTACATGTACCTGCTTTAAAGCCCATTTCATGAGTATATCCCATGGTGTAATCATCTGTAAATTCTGCTTCTACAAGGTTTCTGTAGGTATGAGGAACATCTACCCTGTTATATCTCATCCTTGAATAATTTATTGGCCTGTTTACAACGTTAGATAACCTCTTTTTTTCTTCCTTTAATAATTTAACATCCCTAAAAGAACTATAAGAAGCTGCCAAAGCTACTACACTATAGTCTGCCACAGATTTGATTAGGTATTTAAAATTGTTGTTTTCGGGGGAAACATTTTTATCATAGGTTGAATAATTTGCGAACTGAAAAAAGAAGATACTTTTTATTTGATATTTTTTCTGAATTTCTATTAAGTCTTCGTAATTATTATAAGGATCTTTTATGATCTTTAGCCATACAGATGTGCGCTGTACTACACGTTTCCATTTTAAAGTTCCCAGGTCATACAACAAGCCCGCTATGCTTCTGACGGGGCCTCTGTGCGCAAAACAGTGTGACGAAGTAACATCAATTATTGAAGTATGTTGAAACTTTCGTTTTTTACTAACTATAGCAGGAAAACGTTCTTTAAGCTTATCAAGAAATCTGTATGCCCAAATATCTACAACCGGCAATTGTAAAAAATTATTAGTAGAAGCTATACTTTCTAATGGCGGAAACCTGCCATGTGTATCTTTTAAGTATGGTAAATATTCTTCATATCTCGCTAAAAGATAAAAGCTTGCCGAAAAAATATCATAAGGAATAACACTAGGCTCTTTTGTCCTGAAAAAACATGGGGTACCCTCCCAGTCTTCAACCGTTATTTGCAAATCATTTATCCCATGTACAAATAGCAATTCATTACTTCTGACAAAAAACTCATTCTGTAATGGCTGTTTGCTATAAGTGATCTTAGGGCCAGTATGTTTAATAAAATCCTCAACCTTTGTAGTGAAAATGATATCTATCCCAAGTATCCTGGTGAAAACCTGCTTCATAGTATAACTGAAACGCGGAGTAATTTTATGGGTATATATCAAAAGCATAATTATATCAAATTATTGTCAGCAAAGCTATAGTATTTGTTTTGGGTAATAATTACATGATCCAGTACCCTGATATCCATGGCTTCAGAAGCTTTCTGTAGTTTATTAGTAATTTTTTTGTCGGCCTCACTCGCTTTAAGCGTCCCTGAAGGATGATTATGGGCTAATATTAAGGACACTGCCCCGATTTCCAGTGCTTGTTTCATTACCAAACGAACGTCCACCAAGGTACCGGTTATACCTCCCTTACTCAATTGAGCCGTATGAATAACCTTATTTGAGTTATTTAAATAAACAATCCAGAACTCTTCATGAGGAAGGTCGGCAACCAAAGGTTGCAGAAGTTCAAAAACTGCCTTACTACTGGAGATCTGCGCCTTCTCTTTTACCTTCTCATTTTGCCTCCTTCTACCTATCTCCAATGCCGCTGCAATAGATACCGCCTTGGCCTCGCCAATGCCTTTAAACTTCATTAATTGCTTTATGGATACCGTACCTAATTCGTTTAGGCTATTATTTGTTGAGGCCAAAATTCTTTTGGAAAGAGCGACGGCAGTTTCATTTTTGGTCCCCGAACCAATTAAAATGGCAATAAGCTCGGCATTAGAAAGAACTGAACGCCCCTTATGCACTAATTTCTCCCTTGGTTTGTCATCGTCAGACCAATTCTTAATGGAAAAAGAAGAAGATTTTTGTTGCATGCCCTAAAGATAATCAACAAAAAAAATTATTGTAAATTTCATTCATAAAATCCTAAATAAGAATTCATGAAATCAATTTTTGATGAATTTACATATAAAGAAGTTGTAGAGCGCTTTAATCAACTAAGTCCTGAATCAGAAGGTTCATGGGGTAAAATGAGCGTTGGTCAAATGCTATGGCATTGCCAAATATTCGTAAAAGCGGCAATTAAGAATAAAAAATATGACAAACGGGGAAATCCTATTATTCGCTGGTTTTTTAAAAAGTCTATGTACAGCGATAAACCCTGGCGAAAAAACTTACCGACCACCCCTTTTGCCAAGGCTAAAGAAGAAAAAGAATTTGAGGTGGAACATAAAAAATTGCTCGAACTAATTAATGAGTTATATGCCCTGCGCGATAGAACAGACTGGAATGCACATCCAATTTTTGGTGATTTCACCCCCGAGCAATGGGGAAAACTGGAATACAAGCATTTAGATCACCATCTCAGGCAATTTGGGGTCTAACAGACGTACTTAAAGGAGGTTGATAATTGAATAAACAGGCTTAGCTAGTTTTAATGATGCTTACGACCTCATTCAAATCCAGGCCACCATAGTTTCCGGAGCTCATGAATAATAGGATACTATTCGTAACATCCTGTTGAAAAAGAAATTCTTTAAAAGCAGCACTATTGGTAAAAATATTAATGTCTTGCTGCTGAAATGCCTGCGCTATCTGATCTTTTGTTATTTCCTCTAAACCCTTTATTTTGACTGATTCAGGAATATAAAATACCGCAGATACATCCGCTTCTTTTAAAGCCCCTCTATATTCCTTTAAAAATTCGGCATTTAAACTGCTATAGGTATGTAGTTCTAAACAAGCAATCAGTTTTCGATCCGGGAATTGTTCTTTTACCGCCTTTGTGGTTGCTGCCACTTTACTCGGGGAATGAGCATAATCTTTGAAGATTATAGTATTATCCCTTTCGCCTATCTTTTCGAGCCGCTTTGAAGCACCTTTAAATGAAGTGATGGCCTCATAAAAATCCTCCTCATCAATCCCCATGTTCTGACAAATCCACTTTGCCCCTGCCAGGTTATTTAAATTATGCCGGCCAAAAATCTCGAGGGGCATTGGGCCTTCCCCGGTATTTAAAAAAGTCTTTCCGTGTTCAACAAAAAAATCTGGGGTAGAATAGGGAAGTTTCCGTATGGAATTTGCAGAGGCTTCAACGATACTTTTAACATTTACATCTTCCTCATTATAGGTAATGCTCCCCCCTTTAACTATGCTATCCACAAAAATCCGAAATTGCTCCAGATAATTTTCGAAAGTGGGGAAAACGTTGACATGGTCCCAGGCTATGCCACTTAGCAGGGCAATATTGGGCCTGTACAAATGAAACTTTGGCCGCCTGTCTATAGGTGAGGAAAGATACTCATCCCCTTCTAAAACTATAAAATCGTTTTCCTCGGTAAGATGCACCATGCGGTCAAATCCTTCCAATTGAGCACCAACCATATAATCTACCTCCTTCCCATGATAATTCATTACATGAAGGATCATCGAAGTAATGGTAGTCTTGCCATGACTTCCTCCAATTACAACACGTGTTTTATGTTTAGATTGTTCATAGAGAAATTCCGGATATGAGTAGATTTTTAGTTCTAGCTGTTTGGCTTTTAACAATTCAGGATTGTCCGCCTTGGCATGCATTCCAAGGATAACAGCATCCAAAGAAGCATCTATTTTATCGGGAAACCATCCAAACTCAGAAGGGAGGATTCCTTGTTTTGCCAATCTGCTTTTAGAGGGTTCAAAAATTACATCATCACTGCCGGTAACAATATATCCTTTCTGATACAGGGCCAGGGCCAGGTTATGCATGGCACTTCCCCCAATAGCAATAAAATGTATGCGCATTTACAACAAAATTAGATGCTAAAGATAGGAATTGAAAAGAGCATCTCAAACCTTCTTTAAACATGTTATTATTTTTATCTTCGTAAAGGAATCGAAGCAGCTTCCTAAGCCAGTTGTTGAAAATATTTGGTCCAGACAATTATGACTATAAAACTCTCAGAAGTTACATTTCAGGAAATTATGCCTGGTTATCATGGTAAAATGATACATACAAAAAATATGACTCTCGCCTATTGGGATGTGGAAGAGGGTGCCTCAGTACCGGAGCATTCTCATAAAAATGAACAAATAATGCAAGTCTTAGAAGGTACTTTTGAGTTTACAGTCAATGGACTTACCAAACTCTACAAACCGGATGATCTTGTGGTTATACCTCCCTTTGCCCCGCATAGCGGTAAGGCTTTAACACCATGTAAGTTAATGGATATCTTTAGCCCGGTTAGGGAGGAATACATATAAATATTTAAATAACATTCAGGTTTAAAGATTTTCAAAAAGTAGTTTTATGCAGATTTCTTTACAGGGTAAAAGAGCTTTAATTGGTGGCAGCAGCCGTGGCATAGGTAAAGCAATTGCCGAGCAGTTGGCGGAAAGTGGTGCCAGTGTTACGCTTATGGCCAGAAGTGAAGATCAATTAAAATCTATTGTAAGAGGGCTTACGCATAATGAAGGCCCTCCTCATAACTATCTGGTTGTAGATTTTACGGATTTTGATAGTTACCAAAAAAAAATCTCTGAATATTTTGAAAATCATAAGATAGACATCCTGGTAAATAATACGCAGGGACCCTCTTCCGGCAGTGCTTTAGAGAAGAATATTTCTGATTATCAGGAGGCCTTTGATCTGCTGTTTAAATCTGTTGTATATACTACTCAACTGGCTTTAAAACACATGATGGAAAATAAATGGGGGCGTATAATTAACGTGGCCTCTATATCTGTAAAGGAACCATTGGGTTATTTGGCGCTTTCAAACACTATCCGGGCCGCAGTGGTTACATGGGCAAAATCATTAGCCAATGAGGTTGCTTCAGATAAAATTACGGTAAACAATATTTTAACGGGCTATTTTGACACGGAGCGGATCACAGATTTGAATAAAAAGAAAGCGGAACAAATGGGGATCCCTGTAGATAAAGTCCGCAAGGCTATGGAAGATCAGGTACCTATGAAACGCATAGGAGATCCCAATGAATATGGATATTTGGTAGCTTTTCTGGCTTCGGAAAAAGCATCATATATAACAGGAACAAATATTCCTATAGATGGGGGTTTATTAAAATCACTTTAAAATACAGCCCTATTCATTATATTAAAGCAAAAGATTTATCCTTTTAAGGCAAGAATTATTTGTTTTTCTTCCTGTGCTCTTTTAAAACCAGTTCGTTTTTCAAGGGCCTTATTTATCCAAGATAAAGAATTCTGTTTGTTCCCTTTTTTCCGGTACAAACGTGCCATTCGAAAATAAGCCCACTCCAAAGGAACGCCATCTTTAATGGAATGGTTCTCAATATATCTGGTCATAAATTCAATTCCTGTATCCAATTGAATGCCATAATCACTGCACACCTTACCTAGCTGATAATTTAATTGATTTCTTTCAAATTCCTTATCCTCTTTTACCAAAGCCAACGCTTCAAGATAACTTGTCTTGGCCTTAGCTGGTTCATCGTCATATTCATAGACATAACCAAGGGCCAAATAGCTGTCGATAGGTGAAATCTTTTTGAGTTCTTGCGCCAATTCATAAGCCTTGTTATAGCTTCCGCCTACTATTCCGGGCAATGACACATAAAGATCTATCATAGCCCAGTGCGCTCCAATATGATATGGGTCTAGAGCAAGGGTTTTATTAAAGCTCGATTTTATACGCGCTAAAAGAGTAAGTCCAACAAAGAGATTACTACTTTGTGCTTTTTTCGCTAAAACACCACCATACTTAAAAAAGTAGGCAGGGTTATCCGTAACTAAGATGGTAAGTTCTTTATAAATCTCGATAGCCTTGTCCCATTCTTCCTGATATGCATAAGTTTCACCCAGCTTATCCAATAGAACAGGATTAGAATACAGGTTGGGCTGTTGTAACAATAATTCAGTGGCGCGCTTATATTTCCCGGCACCTATTGAATAGGTTATTTCAGCGGGAACTATTTGCGCATCTAAACCAATAGAATACATAAAAATGAAAAGGAATATGAAGGGTCTCACATTATTTATTTTTACTCAGCTATTATGTCGTAAACAAATTTGAATCCTTAAAAAATTATGCGAGATTGAGGTAAATTGGTAGCTCCAATGTCGCTGTGACTACCTAAGGTATAGTGCCTGCACTTTTACTAATTCTTTTAAATCCGGCCGTTATTTATAGCTAAAAAGATAAATCGCACCGTTGTTTCAGACATACCATTTGACAGAGTACTGTTAGGACAGAAGTTTTTCATATACTCATACGATCCTTAAAAATATAGAATAGTATGTGTGCTTAAACAAGGAAGTTTATGCTATTTTTTTTTGGCCTTTTTTATGACCGGGGGATACTTTGAAAATACTTTGGCGACTATTTCATAAAGCTTCTTTTCCCTGGTACTCGGTGAACTATTCTCATTAAAATTACTGAGACTTATTGCTTGCCAAAACAAGGCATCCTTTTGGCTATCCACCAGATCAAAAATTAGCTCTCGTTCCAGATTAGAGCCCCCTAATGGAACTCCTAAAGATACACCTCCTCCTACATTACCACTTGTACCGCCTATTCCAACCCCTACTGTACTATTATTAGAAGTTATAAAAGATTTGCTTTGAATATTGATATAAAAATCCGGTTCTTCGGATAACAAAATTCCACGCAATTGCATAGTTGAATCAATCGCATTAAAAAGTCGCTTTGAATCCAAATCACTTAGGCCGGTCTCCATTTCAGGATAATAATTATAAGTGCTGTAATTGGTAAAATCTACAGATTTGTCAAAATCATAGTTTACCCTTACCGTACTGCAGGAAATAGCGCATAGAACAACCAACAAGATCCAAATATTTCTCATAGGCGATTTTATATAAAAATAAAGAAAAAAAACAGGGAAGTTTAAAATTGCATCGTTTAATCGTTTAACAGCTCCCAAAGCTTATCTTTTAGGTCATTAAGACCCATTTCTGATACCGAGGAGATGAAAATATAAGGGGTCTCTTTCAAATCTTTATCCAATTCAATTTTCATTTCCGCAATCAACTCATCATCCAGCATATCTGACTTGGAGATGGCTACCAATCTGTTTTTATCCAAAAGTTCAGGATTGTACCTTTTTAGTTCATTTAAAAGAATTTCATACTCTTTGCTGATATCTTTGCTATCTGCAGGTATCAAAAACAGCAGGATGGAATTACGTTCAATATGTCTTAGAAAATAATGTCCTAATCCTTTACCTTCGGCAGCACCCTCTATTATACCCGGAATATCTGCCATTACGAAACTCCTGAAATCCCGGTATTTGACAATTCCCAAGTTAGGTTTTAGTGTTGTAAATTCATAATCGGCTATTTTAGGTTTTGCGGATGTTACTACCGACAGCAGTGTAGATTTTCCCGCATTGGGAAATCCAACCAGCCCTACGTCTGCCAAAACTTTAAGTTCAAGGGTAAATTGTTTTTCTTGCCCGGGAATCCCAGGTTGTGCATACCTGGGGGTTTGGTTTGTAGCTGTTCTGAAGTGCCAATTCCCAAGACCTCCTTTACCTCCTTCAGCCGCAATTTTTTCTTCTCCGTGTGCTGTAATCTCAAATAGCACTTCATTGGTTTCCAAATCGCGCACAACCGTTCCTAAAGGTACGTCCAAATATACATCCTCTCCATCAGCACCCGTACTTCTGTTTTTACTTCCATGTTCACCATGCCCGGCCTTATAGTGCCGTTTAAATTTGAACCCAATAAGTGTCCAAAGGTTTTCATTGCCACGAATAATGATATGACCACCTCTACCACCATCACCTCCATCGGGCCCGCCTTTGGTTATAAATTTTTCCCTGTGCAAATGCATGGATCCTTTACCCCCATTACCTGAGGTAACATACATCTTTACATAGTCCACAAAATTCCCTTCGGTCATCGGTCAAGATTCATTTTAAAATAAAAAAAGCAGCAGTATAATCTGGTCTATATTCGTGTTCAGATCACCCTTCGACCTGTAGTGCCTGTATTACACTACTAAGGCGCTCTGTAATCTCTTCTATAGCTCCAATACCGTTTACACTATAGAATTTATCCTGAGATTGATAATACTCTTTAAGAGGAGCTGTTTTTTGATTGTATTCTTCAAAGCGATTTCTAATCTTATCCTCGTCCTGATCGTCAGTTCTGCCGCTTATTTTACCCCTTTCCAATAAGCGTTGTATAAGCTCTTCATCATTGGCATCTAGGGCAATAGTTGCGTCAATTTGCATTTCCTTTGAATCCATCAAATTATCCAGTGCTTTTGCCTGGGCCACGGTTCTGGGAAAACCGTCAAAAATAAATCCGTTAGCTTCTGGATGTTTTTCTACTTCATCCCTTAACATCTTAATAGTAACCTCATCTGGAACAAGATCGCCCTTATCCATATAGGTTTGTGCTAATTTACCCAGCTCGGTATTGTTCTTAATATTATATCTAAAAACATCTCCGGTAGAAATATGCATTAAATTATATTGATCCTTCAAAAAAGCAGCTTGTGTTCCCTTACCTGCTCCAGGTTTTCCAAAAAGTACAAGATTAATCATATGGTTTTGGTTTAGTTGGTATACATCTCTTAAATTTCTTCCCTGTTCTTTATAATCTAACCCATAACCCACAATAAACTTATCAGGAATATCTATTCCAATGTAGTCAATAGGGTATTCTCCGTTGTAAATTTCATGTTTATAAAACAGGCTTGCGATTTTAAACTCCTTGACATTGGTCTTTGAAAATAAATGGACTAATTCCTGAAGGGTCCTCCCGGTGTCAATAATGTCCTCCACAATAACCACACTTCTCCCCTGTAAATTTTCGGGAAGATCTAAAAGTGTTTCTACAATCCCTGTAGATATCAGCCCCCTGTATGAAGCTAATTTTACAAATGAAACCTCACATGGATAGGGATAATACTTCAATAAATCGGAAATAAACATAAAGGCCCCGTTAAGAACCCCCACAAATATGGGCACCTCATCTTTATAGTCCCTGGCAATTTCAGCGGCAATTCTTTTAATTGCAAGTTGTATTTCTTCTTCCTTAAGAAATGGCTTAAACAATTTGTCATGCAGCTTTATCAATGGTATAGGTTTTATAGGATGGCAAAGATAGCATTTTGCTTTCTCTTTTTTAGGCTTAGGGCGGCAGATTCTAACATTTAGATGTATTTTTGTAGCCAGTCAAAATAATCTTATTCACCTGAGAAAGTATAAGTTCATGAATTTCTTTTCTTCTGATTTTAAGCTGGGCATTCTTGGAGGAGGTCAGTTGGGCAAAATGCTCCTGTACGAAACAAGGAAGTTTGACATTTATACCAAAGTACTTGATCCATCACCTGAGGCACCGTGCAAAATTGCATGTAACGAATTTGTCCAGGGCAGCCTGATGGATTTCGATGTAGTTTACAATTTTGGAAAAGACGTAGATTTACTTACTATTGAAATTGAAAATGTAAATTTAGATGCCCTTGAAAAGTTGGAAGGAATAGGTAAAACGGTTTATCCTTCTACAAGGGTCCTTCGCACGATTCAAAATAAAGCCAAACAGAAGTTATTCTATATTGACAATCAAATTCCTACGGCACCTTTTTCCAGATTTGCATATACAAGTGAAATAAAGGATAGTGTTGCTCATGGAGGTATTGCATTTCCTTTTGTATGGAAAAGTGCCCAATTTGGATATGACGGGCAAGGGGTAAAAATTGTGCGTTCCTTAAATGATCTTGAAAACCTTCCTAATGTAGAATGTATTGCTGAGGATCTTATTCCATTTAAAAATGAACTGGCCGTTATAGTATCAAGAAATGTCCAGGGTGAAGTAATCGATTATCCGGTAGTGGAAATGGAGTTTCATCCGGAAGCCAATCAGGTTGAATATGTTTTATGCCCGGCTAGAATTGACCATAAAGTTGCTCTTAAAGCAAGGAAGATTGCTTTAATGCTGTCTGAAAAATTACAGCATGTAGGCCTTCTGGCAGTTGAAATGTTTCAAACCTCAGAGGATGAAATTTTAGTCAATGAGGTAGCTCCCAGACCCCATAATAGCGGTCATTACAGTATAGAGGCCAGCTATACAAATCAATTTGAACAGCACCTTAGAGCCATTCTGGGATTTCCTCTGGGAAGTTCAGAAAGTAAATTGGCCGGGGTTATGGTTAATTTGGTTGGTGAAGAAAAGTATACCGGAAAAGTCGTTTATCAAAATATTGAAGAGGTTTTTAAACTTAGCGGCGTTACACCTCATATTTACGGTAAAAAGGAAACACGACCGTTTAGGAAAATGGGACATGTAACTATTATACATGACGATATAAATGAGGCTCGTAAAATAGCCGAAAAAGTAAAAAAAACGATTAGAGTAATAAGCAAATAATAAAAATATGAGCAAAGTAGCAGTAATTATGGGTAGCTTAAGTGACCTGCCCATTATGCAGGAAGCCGTTGATATTTTAAAGGGATTTGATATTGAAGTTGAAGTTGATATTGTATCTGCCCACAGAACGCCGGATAAATTATATGAATTTAGCAAACAAGCTCATAAAAATGGATATTCGGTTATCATAGCAGGTGCCGGTGGAGCTGCCCACTTACCTGGAATGGTAGCTTCACTTTCTCCTCTGCCGGTAATAGGGGTTCCGGTTAAAAGCCGTAACTCCATTGATGGCTGGGATTCGGTTTTGTCTATTTTACAGATGCCCGGGGGCGTTCCGGTGGCTACCGTTGCTCTTAATGGCGCAAAAAATGCAGGTATACTTGCAGCCCAAATCATAGGCAGCAGTGATCAGTGTGTACTGGATAAAATTCTTTTATACAAAGAAGGTCTAAAGGACAAAGTAATTAAAGGTGCTCAGGAAATAAATAAACCTAAATAGGAAATTTAAGCCTTTTTGTCCTCTGCAGATTAAAACCTCTTCATAAATAAAGTAATAAACATCGGTCTATATATGAATCCTTTATTAACCCCATTTGATACCGCACCCTTTTCTCGTATTAAAAATGAACATTTTATGCCGGCTTTTAATCAGGCCATCGAAAATGCTCGTAAAGAAGTTGATAAGATTACCAATTCTGAAGAAGAACCCACCTTTGAGAATACTATTGAGGCTTTGGAATTCACAGGGCAACATTTGGAACGTATTGCCAGTCTGTTTTTTAACCTGAATTCTGCAGAAACAAATGACACTATCCAGAAGATTGCCCAGGAAGTATCTCCTTTGCTGTCCGAGTTTAATAATGACATTACCCTAAATGAAAAATTATTCAGAAGAGTAAAAAAAGTCTTTGAGAATAAAGACAAATACCCGCTTACAGCAGAACAATACACCTTGCTTGATAAAAAGTATAAAAATTTTAGCAGAAATGGCGCAAACCTCAATGAAGAAGAAAAGAAACGCCTTCGGGAAATTGATGCAGCACTTGCAACTCTAAAATTAAAATTTGGCGAAAACCTTTTAAAAGAGACAAATAAATATGAAATGCACCTCACAAACGAAGATGACCTTGACGGGCTTCCGGAAAGTGCAAAAGATGCTGCGGCGCAGTTAGCAAAAAATAAAGGCAAAAAAGGATGGCTTATTACTTTGGATTATCCAAGCTATATTCCATTTATGAAATATGCACGCAACAGGGAACTCAGAAAAGAGTTGTCAATGGCATTTGGGAGCAAAGGGTTCCACAACGATGAACTTGACAATCAGGCTAATGTTCTCCAAATTGCCAATCTTCGACATGAAAGAGCCAATTTATTAGGCTATAAAAGCCACGCGAATTTCATTTTAGAAGAGCGAATGGCAGAGACCCCGGAAAAAGTATACGAATTTTTAAAGGAATTGTTGATTAAGGCAAAGCCAGCAGCTAAACAGGAATTCAAAGAACTATCAGAGTTTGCAAAAGCACTGGATGGCATTGAGCAGCTACAGTCCTGGGATGGATCTTTTTACTCTGAAAAATTAAAGCAAAAACGCTTTAACCTTGACGATGAAAAACTGAAACCATACTTTAAGCTGGAAAATGTTATTCAAGGAGTATTTATGATAACCAAAAGACTATACGGATTGTCATTTGAAGAAGTATTTGATGTAGACAAGTATCATCCCGAAGTTAAAACTTATAAAATTTATGATAGTGACAATAAATTTGTATCCCTCTTCTATGCCGATTTTCATCCAAGGGAAGGGAAGCGTGCTGGTGCCTGGATGACTTCATTTAAGCCACAATTCATATTGAATAACAAAAATGAAAGACCTCAGATTTCCATCGTTTGCAATTTTACCAAACCAACGGAAAATAAACCGTCCCTTTTAACTTTTAATGAAGTTACTACGCTCTTTCATGAATTCGGACATGCACTGCACGGCATTCTTGCCAATACGATCTATCCAAGCTTATCGGGTACTTCCGTATACTGGGATTTTGTTGAGTTACCCAGTCAGATATTGGAAAATTGGTGTTATGAAAAAGAAGCTTTGGAAGTATTTGCAAGGCACTATGAGACAGAAGAACCTATTCCTATGTCATTCGTTGAAAGCATAAAGAAATCTGCAACATTTCAGGAGGGAATGGCCACGATGCGCCAATTGAGTTTTGGTTTCCTGGATATGTCCTGGCATGCATCTGATCCCTCCGGTATCTCAGATGTGAAGCAACATGAAGTTAAAGCTTTCGAAGATACTTTACTTTACCCTAATAACCCGGAGACGTGCATGAGTGTATCTTTCGCCCACATTTTTCAGGGTGGTTATTCCGCAGGCTATTACAGCTATAAATGGGCCGAAGTATTGGATGCCGACGCGTTTGATTATTTTAAAGAAAAAGGACTTTTCAACAGAGAGGTAGCTGAAAAATTTAGAGCTGACATTCTTTCCAAAGGAGGAACTGAAAAGCCAATGGTCCTTTATAAGCGCTTTAGGGGCAGAGAGCCTGAAATTGAAGCTCTTTTAGAGCGTGCCGGATTAATAAAAAAGACGGCTTAGGTTATTTGTTTTCTTCCAATGCATCATAGCCGCCCAACAAGTCTATTACATCTTTATACCCGGATGAGTTGAGCATTTCGGCGGCACTCGCACTGCGTCCCCCTTTTTTACAGTAGACATAAATGGTTTTTCCCTTTTCTATGGCCTTGAATTCATCCATAAAATTCTCATCATACCAATTAATATTGATTGCATTATCAAGATGCCCCTCTGCATACTCTTCCGGGGTACGAACATCAACTAGTACGGCATTTTCAACATCTTCCGGTGTCAATTCTGTGATTGACATGGACTTAGTTTGAGTGCAGCTTATTTGAGTAAATAACAAAAGAATGAGATAGCCGATATTTTTCATAATTGGGTGTATTACACTTTAAATTAATATTTTCATTAAAATTAATTTATTTTTGGGTTCCACAAGTATCAAAATGACAGAAAATTATTTAAATCCTACTTCATGGGTAGACAATTACGCTGACTATCTCTTCAACTATGCCGTGGCGCGGGTGAGCGATGCAGAGATCGCTAAGGATTTGGTACAGGAAACATTCCTGGCCGGTTTAAAATCGGCTAAAAATTTTCAGGGAGCCGCAACGGAACGCACCTGGCTTATTGCTATTTTAAAACGAAAGGTCATAGATTATTATAGAAAAATTAATTCGAAAAAAGGTAAGGCCGAAGTACGAATTAATTATAGCAGTCAAAGTGATTCAGCGGGAGATTGGCTGGAAGAAAATGTGGCAGATCCCTTTAGTACACTTGAAAATGATGCTATAGAAAATGAAGAATTGGGACTAGCCATACAGGAATGTATTTCTAAGCTACCAAAAAAGCAATCTGCCGTATTTGTCATGAAAACTATCCGAGGATTAAGCACGGAAGATATCTGTAATGAACTTGGTATAAATCCGTCTAACCTTTGGGTAATGGTACACAGAGCGAGAACGAATCTTATGGGTTGCCTGAGTGAAAATTGGTTTAAATTATGATTAGTTGCGAGAAAGCAAGTACAATTTGCAATAAAAAACAATACAAAGAAGCGACACTTCTTGAACAAATCAAGTTAGGTTTTCACCTTTTATACTGTAAAACCTGCGCTGCATTTTCCAGGAAGAACAAAAAACTAACTATACTTTGTGATAAAGCCAATTTGCATAACCTTTCTGATCTGGAAAAGGAAAAAATGAAAGAAAAGCTTGAACATAATATCTAAAGATAATTTTCCAGGACTATTAGGATCCCCAACCAACATATCGGAATGCTTTCTACAAAAAAAGAGGCAAAATATTTTGATTGATTTCTGCGCGTCATAAGCAGCATAATTATTAAAATCAAAAAGAGTATTGTCTTTCCAATAATTTCTAACCGACTTAAATCGTCCTTAAGAAATGTTATCAAATAGAAAATAAGAGACAAGAAAAGACCAAGATTTTTGGTTTGAGATACTCCGATGCGCTGCGGTATTGTCTTAAGATTCAATTCATCATATTCAAGATCCCTTATCTCAAATGGAATTAACAATATGAGAATTAAAATAAACTGTTGGAGTATTAGAAGTCCAATATCCCATGAAAAAGAAATAGTCGAAGATATTACAGGAATTACGACCGTAGTGCCTGTCCAAACCAACGCCACCAGCAATACTTTTAAGATGCCCGAATTCCTTAAATTCTTGTGCTTTGAAGAAACCGGCAAGGCATACAATCCTACAAGTAGGGCCAATACAAAACAAATGAACCATACCGCATAACTCAAAAAAAAGAAATGATACCCCGCAAGCGTCAAAAATATAAAACTGAAAATTTGTATTTGCCTGTGATAGCTATTCTTTACCAGAATATATTTTTTGGCTTCAACCCCGTATTTAATAAAATTATAACTCGGTATAGTTCCAAAAAAAACGAAAAGAATTAGATGCTGCCCGGGTATAATGTTTAAGTACAGGTTTGTGATCAATACCAGGCTTATTACCGCAAGCGCCACATGAATACTGGCATCCAGATAAAAATTAAAAATACGGTTCAACCACCCCATTAAACAAAAATAGCCAAACTGTTCATAACGTATCTTTTTAGTTAAAAACTTTAGGCCACTGCGCTTTGAAATAGATTATTTTACAAGAATTAATCCCTAATTTTGTTCACTATTATTTTAGCTATAAAATCCGGAATTATGACGACAGACCTGTTTGCTTCAAGACATATAGGTATACGAAAAGAAGATCTGCCCAAAATGCTTGAAACCATTGGCGTAGAAAGTATAGACCAGCTTATAAATGAAACTATTCCCAGTGAAATAAGACTTAAAAAACCTTTAGACCTCAATAGGGAAATGAGTGAACATGAATTCCTGTCACATATTAATTCCCTTTCTCTAAAAAACAAGGTATACAAAACTTATATCGGTCTGGGATATAACGAATGTATTACCCCATCTGTTATTAAAAGGAATATTCTTGAAAACCCAGGATGGTATACAGCTTATACGCCATATCAGGCAGAAATTGCACAAGGGCGCTTGGAAGCCTTATTAAACTTCCAAACCATGATATGCGATCTTACCGGGATGGAGCTATCCAATGCTTCGCTTTTAGATGAAAGTACTGCAGCTGCCGAAGCGATGACCATGCTTTTTGATTTGAGGACCAGGGAACAAAAGAAAAATGAGGTGGTTAAATTTTTTGTTTCTAATGAAGTATTCCCGCAGACCCTCTCACTATTGCAAACCAGATCAAAACCCCTTGGAATTGAATTGGTAACCGGAGATCATGAAACATTCGAGTTTAGTGAGAGTTTTTACGGCGCTTTGTTGCAATACCCCGGGAAATATGGCCAGGTAAATGATTATAAAAGTTTTGTTCAAAAAGCCAGGGATAAAGAGATAAAAGTTGCTGTAGCGGCAGATATACTCAGTTTGGTTTTATTAACCCCGCCTGGTGAAATTGGAGTAGATGTAGTTGTTGGAACCACGCAACGATTTGGAATCCCTTTGGGCTATGGGGGCCCACATGCTGCTTTTTTTGCCACCAGGGAAGCTTATAAAAGAAATATCCCTGGAAGAATCATAGGGCTTACCAGAGATACAGACGGCAATCAGGCTTTGCGCATGGCTTTACAGACAAGAGAACAGCATATTAAAAGAGATAAAGCCACATCTAACATTTGTACAGCCCAGGTTTTACTTGCAGTGATGGCAGGGGCTTATGCGGTTTATCACGGGCCAAAAGGATTAAAATACATTGCAAATAAAGTCCATCATAATGCAAAACTTTTAGGTCAGTTACTTGAACAACAAGGACTTAAACAATTGAACACCGCCTTTTTCGACACCATCAGGGTGCGGGTCCCTGATGCCAAGTCCTTAAAATTGATAGCGGAAAAAAATGGTATTAATTTTAATTATATTGATAATAATACCGTTTCCATATCGGTCAATGAGGTAACGAGCAAAGACGATATTAAACTAATTTACAATTGCTTTAGTGAATTCACTGGATCCAAAGAAATTAATTCTTTTGATGAGAAAACAAAGGATGTTATTCCAAATTCGTTAACACGCAACACCCCCTTCCTGGAAAACGAGGTCTTCAATTCACATCATTCAGAGACGGAATTAATGCGTTATCTTAAAAAATTAGAACGGAAGGACCTGGCACTAAATCATTCTATGATCTCACTGGGTTCTTGCACTATGAAATTGAATGCTGCAAGTCAAATGCTTCCTTTGAGTATGCCTGCATGGGGAAACATTCATCCATTTGTCCCGGTTGAGCAGGCAGAGGGTTACCAAATAATCCTCCGGGATTTAGAAAACGATTTAACTGAAATAACGGGTTTCGCGGGTACTTCTCTGCAACCCAATTCCGGCGCACAAGGCGAGTATGCGGGATTAATGACCATAAGAGCATATCATGAATCCAGAGGCGAAACTCATAGAAATATTTGTATAATCCCGGCTTCGGCACATGGGACTAATCCGGCTTCGGCGGTAATGGCCGGAATGAAGGTTGTTGTAACTAAAACAGATGATCGGGGAAATATAGATATGGTTGACCTTGAGGAGAAAGTAGAAATGCATTCAGAAAATTTGGCTGCATTAATGATTACCTATCCTTCAACACATGGAGTTTTTGAATCCTCCATTAAAAAAATAACACAGCTTATTCACGACCATGGGGGACAGGTTTATATGGATGGTGCCAATATGAATGCTCAGGTAGGATTAACAAATCCAGCAACTATTGGAGCTGATGTTTGCCATCTCAACCTACACAAAACTTTTGCCATCCCACATGGAGGCGGAGGACCCGGAGTAGGGCCTATTTGTGTTGCCGCGCAATTGGTTCCTTTCCTCCCTGGCAATCCGGTAATAAAAACTGGTGGTGAAAAAGCCATTACGGCAATTTCAGGGGCTCCCTGGGGCAGTTCATTGGTTTGTTTAATTTCTTATGGTTATATAAAGATGCTTGGAGAAGCCGGCTTAACCGAATCTACAAAGATTGCTATTCTTAATGCAAACTATATAAAGAACAGGTTGAGTGGAAAATTCGATGTTCTTTACACCGGGGAACAAGGGCGGGCAGCACATGAAATGATAATAGACTGCAGACCATTTAAACAAAACGGAATAGAGGTTGCTGATATCGCCAAACGATTGATGGACTATGGTTTTCATGCTCCAACAGTATCTTTTCCTGTAGCCGGAACCCTTATGATAGAACCTACGGAAAGTGAAAATCTTGATGAATTAGATCGATTTTGTGATGCTATGATATCAATCCGGGCAGAAATTGATCAGGCCTCTGCAAATGATACAAACAATCTATTAAAAAATGCACCACATACGTTGCATATGGTGACCAATGATTCATGGGATTTCCCATATTCAAGACAAGAAGCAGCATTTCCACTGCCCTTTGTTAATGAAAATAAATTTTGGCCCAGCGTTCGAAGAGTTGATGATGCTTATGGAGATCGTAATTTAATATGTACCTGTGCTCCAATTGAAGCATATATGGAAGCCTAGTTTTGCCAATAATCAGGGATTTTAAAGGCTACATAAAAGCTTAAGAATTAATTTCATATTGTTTGTTTGTTCTGAACATCGTAATTAAGTACTATGCGCGCATAGTAGAACACTATTTTTTAGTAGTTTGGCAAAAACTTATACAACTCCATTAAACATGAGTATTGGAATTAGCGGAACAGGTTGTTATATACCGTCTATCACTACTCAAAATAAAGATTTTGAGCACCACAATTTTCTTACCAGTGAAGGCATTCCTTTTGATTATACAAACGAGGTTATTATCGAAAAATTTAAGGCAATAACCGGTATTGCTGAAAGGCGCTATGCCAAAAAAGAACTGAATACTTCAGATTTGGGATTCTTTGCAGCCCGTGATGCTATTGAAGATGCCGGAATTGATGCGGAAGAACTGGATTATATCATTTTTGCACATAATTTTGGAGACGTAAGCTATGGGCAATCCCAGAGTGACACCGTACCCAGTTTAGCTACAAGAGTAAAGCATCTCCTAAAAATTAAAAATCCCAAATGTGTTGCATATGATATGCTATTTGGTTGTCCGGGCTGGATTGAAGGAGTAATTCAGGCAAATGCTTTTATCAAAAGTGGAATAGCAAAAAAATGTCTCGTAATTGGAGCGGAAACACTTTCCAGGGTAATTGATCAGCACGATCGGGATTCCATGATTTATTCAGATGGAGCGGGAGCATGTATTATTGAAGACTCGGAAGATTCCGGTGAGATCCTTGCACATACTTCCGCTACATATACCAATGAAGAAGCCTTTTATCTATTTTTTGGCGAATCGCATAATAAAGCTTGTACCAGCAAAACTCAATATATTAAAATGTATGGGCGTAAAATTTATGAATTTGCGCTAAATCATGTTCCAAATGCCATGAGGAATTCTTTGGAAAAAAGCGGAATACCCATTGAAAATGTAAAAAAAATATTTATTCATCAGGCCAATGAAAAAATGGACGAGGCGATCGTCAAACGATTTTACAAGTCTTATAATTTGGAAATGCCTGAAGGAGTTATGCCAATGAATATTCATGAAATGGGAAATAGTTCCGTGGCAACCGTTCCAACCTTGTTTCATATGGTTAAAACCGGAAAAATAGAAAATCAGCAAATAGAAAAAGGAGATGTTGTTATCTTTGCCAGTGTTGGCGCAGGCATGAATATCAACGCCATAGTTCATAGATGCTGAAAATATGTATGAAAAAACTTTTCCTGGAAAAAGGTATAAGAATACACTTGCCTTTCTTCAAAAACACATAACTACTCAGGAAGCCATATTAGATTTAGGGGTTACTAACCCATTTTCTGAAATAATGAAGCAGCATGGCTATAAGGTGGAAAATACAAACGGTGAAGACCTGGATTTGGATTTTAACTTCGTACAGAATTCGAATGCCAATGTAGTTACAGCATTCGAAATCTTTGAACACCTGTTAGCGCCTTACAATATTTTGAGAGCAATTAAGGCAGATAAAATTATAGCCAGTGTCCCATTGCGCCTTTGGTTTGCCCCAGCGTACAGGAGTAAAACTGACCCCTGGGACAGACACTATCATGAATTTGAGGCCTGGCAGTTTAATTGGTTGCTTGAAAAAGCCGGTTGGGAGATAAAAGACACATTTAGCTGGACTAATCCTGTAAAGAAATTAGGAATTAGACCTTTATTACGCACTTTTACTCCTCGTTATTATATTGTTTATGCCGAGCGAAAAAGCCTACCCGAAAGCACTGGAAATATTGCGCCGAAATAATTATAACTTACTATTGTGAATTATTATATTGTAATCTGTGCACATAATGAAGAATCATACATAGCTGACACACTCAATGCTGTTCTATCGCAAACCATTCAACCAAAGAGAGTTTTGGTTGTCAATGATAATTCTACAGACAAAACCGAGATTATTATAGATGAATTTGTCTCCCGAAACAACCATATTATAAAAGTTAACAGATCCTCTTCTACCCTTCATATGCCCGGGGCTAAAGTTGTGGAAGCTTTTAATGAAGGATTTGCACTGTTAGACGACCAATACGATTTTATTGTAAAACTGGACGCTGACATTATACTCCCGGAAAACTACTTTGAAAAAATATCTGAACTAATAATTTCAGATCCAAGAGCCGGGATATTAGGTGGATTTGCTTATGAACAAGATACCAAAGGAGTGTGGAAACTAAATCACCCAATGAACAAAGATCATGTTCGGGGTGCTTTTAAAAGCTATACCAAAGAGTGTTTTAATGCAATAGGTGGCTTAAAAAATTCCATAGGCTGGGATACTGTTGATGAACTTTTGGCACAGTACAATGATTTTAAGGTGATTACAGATGATTCCTTAAAAATAAAGCATTTGCGACCTCTGGGAGCATCCTACAACAAACAGGCGCGTTATCTGCAAGGTGAAGCTATGTATCGGATGCGTTATGGTTATTGGATTAGTTTGATTGCCTCACTAAAGATTGCTTTAAAAAGAAAAAAGACGATATTATTTATAGATACCATAAAAGGGTATAACAAAGCCAAAAAAAAGAATCTTCCCTTTTTGGTTTCCAAAAAAGAAGGCGAATTTATTCGTAAACTAAGGTGGCAAAATATTTTTAATAAATTATTCTAATACCTGTGTAATAGGCTTACCAGTAGTCCCGTTAGGAAATGCAATCCCTAATAAAGTAGCTATGGTAGGTGCAATATCCGGGATTTCTGTTCTAAGAGCCGTTGATCCCGGTATAATTCCTTTTCCATAAAAAAGAAGTGGTGTATGGGTATCATAAATCTGAGCAGATCCGTGTGTGGATCCCGTTTTACTATAATCAATAATTCCAGGTTTAGGCACCACTAAAATATCACCAGAGCGTTTCATATTGTATCCGTTTTGAATAATGTATGGAATTCCGGTGGTGTACTCATTATTTCGCATTTGATAGGCGGTGTATACCTTTTCAAAGGTATTGTACGATAGTAATTCATTGGCCAATGTCTCCTGGACTTCCTTTGGATTTAGGTCTAAATTTTGAATAATCTTATGGTCAAGAAAAAGCTGGTTGTTAGAATAATTTTTAATTAACGCTGTGGAACCATACTTATATTTGATAAATTCTCCCAATTCTGATTGTATTTCAGCCCTATTAATATATCCCGATGGTATTCTTTGATCTTTCAAATAGGCCGGAACATTAATTGCCCCATGATCCGCAGTAAGAAAAACGGTATATTCCCCGGCTCCCACTTTGGAATCCAAATACTTTAATAGTCGTTCCAAATCACGGTCTAAACGTATGTAAGTATCCTGTATTTCTTTCGAATTTACACCAAACCAATGTCCTACATAATCTGTACTTGAAAAACTAATAGCCAAAAAGTCTGTTATATTGTCTGTACCCAGCTGCTCCCCTTTGATTGCATCTATTGCAAAATCAGTAGTAATACTGTTTCCAAAAGGTGTAACCTTTAGCAGTTCATATTTACTATTCTTATCCCATAAACCGGGAAGGTCATGTGGAAAAGTAGGAGTGCTTTCTCCTGTGTACAAACCCTCATAAGTATTATTATCAGGACCGCTTTCCTCATAAGAAGTAATATCCTCAATAGTATTCCAGGGCTTCTTATATTTCTCTACTACCTTAGAAGAATTAAAATCTACGACCCACTTAGGTAAGTTCTGCATATAATAGTTACTACTGATCCATTTCCCTTCTCCTCCACCGAGGAACCAGTAAGCGGCATTTGCCGTATGACCACCGGGAAGTACAGCGCCTCTGTCTTTCAGCGCAATGGCAACAACTTTACCTTTCATTTGTGTGTGCAGGCGCAATTGATCCGTAATAGTAGTAACGGTCATCCTATGTGGCGACATCTTTCCTGCAGCTGTAGTGGCTCCAACTGTCTCGTAAGAATCGTCGGCTGCACAATAGACCGGTTTATCAGTTTCTTTATCATACCAGTTATTTCCAATAATTCCATGTATTGACGGAGTAGCACCTGTGTACACAGATGCGTGTCCCGGGCCGGTACTGGTAGGTGCATAATTAAAGTGGTTGTTTTTACAATTAAAACCCTCATTAACCAGGCGTTTAAACCCATCATCGCCATAATGGTTCCAAAAACGTGTCAGGTAGTCATAACGCATTTGATCCACGACAATACCCACAATTAATTTCGGAGTGGTTTTTAGGGGAGCAGAATCTTCTATTTTAGCAGATTCTTTAGCTCTTCTTTGACTTGTTACTACTGAAGAATTTAAAAAGAACCCAATTAATAAAATCGAGGTGAAATAGCTTTTGAAAAACATTATATATAAATTCTGGTTTTAAAAATCCCTAAATTAAGTTTTAAAATTTTAAATGAAGGTTAAATGAAGCCTAATATTACTATTTTTACAGCTAGACGTATCGCATAGTTTTATGAATTATATCTCATCAATTGGCAGCTATTCCCTTATGGTTCGCGAGGTTTTTAAAAAACCTACAAAGTGGTCAATAATGAAATCTTTAATTTTAAAGGAAATTGATGAACTAATATATGGTTCAATGGGGATCGTTATCTTCATTTCCATTTTTATGGGAGGAGTTGTTGCTATCCAAACGGCCTTAAATCTTACAAATCCATTTATTCCGAAAGACTTGATTGGATTTGCTACCAGACAATCTGTAATTCTTGAGTTTGCCCCAACATTCACATCTATCATAATGGCAGGGAAAGTGGGCTCTTATATCACCTCCAGTATAGGGACAATGCGTGTAACCGAACAGATAGATGCTTTGGAAGTTATGGGGGTAAATTCTCTTAATTATTTGGTGTTCCCTAAAATAATAGCCATGTTTCTTTATCCTTTTGTAGTGGCTATTGCTATGTACCTGGGAATCTTTGGAGGGCTAATTGCCAATATATTGGGAAATCACAGCACTTCTACAGAATTTATTCAAGGAATACAATTAGATTTTATCCCTTTCCATGTAACCTATTCCTTTATTAAATCTGTGGTTTTTGCATTTATAATTGCTACTGTTCCATCCTTTCACGGCTATTATATGAAAGGAGGGGCCCTGGATGTTGGAAAAGCGAGTACAACCTCTTTTGTTTGGACCAGTGTGGTCATTATTATAACCAACTTTGTTCTTACCCAACTATTACTAGGCTGATGATAGAAGTAGAAAACCTGCATAAATCGTTTGGAGATGCCCATGTATTAAAGGGCATTACTACTTCTTTTGAAAAAGGAAAAACCAATCTTATTATAGGACAAAGTGGCTCTGGTAAGACAGTATTTATGAAGTGTCTTTTGGGTTTAGTTGTACCAGATGAAGGAACAATTAGTTATGACGGCCGAATGTTTTCGAAGTTGTCTGGAAGAGAAAAACGAGATTTAAGGCAGGATATGGGAATGGTATTCCAGGGAAGTGCATTATTTGATTCGATGACGGTTGAAGAAAATGTAATGTTCCCAATGGATATGTTTACCCAGCAGTCCCGATCTGAAATGGAAGACAGAGTAAATATTGTACTTAAGAGGGTAAACCTCATAGATGCCCATAAGAAATACCCGGCTGAAATTTCAGGAGGCATGCAAAAAAGAGTCGCTATAGCCAGGGCAATAGTTATGAATCCGAAGTATTTATTTTGCGATGAGCCAAACTCAGGCCTGGATCCTAAAACCGCTATTTTAATAGATAACCTAATTAATGAGATCACAAAAGAATTTGACATTATTACTGTGATTAATAGCCATGACATGAATTCTGTTATGGAAATTGGTGAAAAAATAATCTTCCTTCAGCATGGTATCAAAGAATGGGAAGGTACAAAGGATGAAATTTTTAAAACCGACAATAAGGCGGTTACTAATTTTGTCTATTCTTCAGAGTTATTTAAAAAGGTCAGGCAAATGTATATAGAAGAGCGAAACTAACCTGCTTATTGCTTTACCTGGACACTATTATCATTCAATCGCAACTTTAACCATTTACTTAGTTTTTGAGTATCCTCTTTAATATCTCTCCGCTTTGCGTCTTTTTTCCATACTACATCGAAAATTGGTATTGTATCAATCTTGGTAAAGTCGGTTGTTATTTTATAAGCAAACCCCAGGCTATCCAGATTTTCAAAATTAGTTTTAGCTTCGGCACTGATCTGTTGAAATGGAATTTGCTTTGTGGTAAGCTTACTCATTTTAGCTAATTCAGATTCCAGAAGATTTATGCGTTCATCTTTATTTAATAGTTCCGCCTTTTTGGATTCGTATAATTCGTTAATATAATTGAACTTAATTTCAGAATCATCCCTGCCTCCCTGAACAATTTTTAATTCCGTATTTTCCAGTCTGGAAAATGTGTTTTTTTGCGCTATCCAGCTGGTAATAACATTGTCAGGTATAAGCTCATCTCCCATACAAACTAATTCAATTGTAGATTCGCCATTCCTGTTATAGTTAATTTCTGTAAGGTTATCTAAATACCTTCCCCTATCCTTAAATTTATATACTTCAATAGTCTGTTGAATTAAATCCTGTGCCTGGCTCATATATCGCGATTTCTGCCATACGTTATAAAAGGTAATTATGGCCGGAATCATAACCAATAGAGCTATTAAAGTAGTGATCCTGGCTAAAAATCGTCTCTTTTTCGAATTAATGTATTTAACCATTGGAAAACGGAGGAGCTTAAGAACAATAACTGTGGCAACGGCAATGAAAATAGTGTTGATGATAAAAAGGTAAATAGCCCCGGTTGCATACTCCCAATTACCAATTGCCAGTCCGAATCCCACCGTACATAAAGGTGGCATTAGAGCCGTTGCAATAGCCACCCCAAAAATTACGGTAGCTACCGTTCCCCTTTTTGCTCTGGCTATAACCAAAGCGAAACCGCCAAAAAATGCGATTAGTACATCTCTTATATCCGGCTCTGTCCTGGCTAATAACTCAGAGGATTCATCTCTTAACGGAAAAAATTCAAAAAATAAATATGCTGTAAGTATACTAATGACGACCATTACCGTAAAATTCTTCAAAGAACGCCTAAGCGTATCAATGTCATTTATGGCAATGGACATGCCCACCCCTAAAATAGGACCCATCAGAGGAGAAATAAGCATAGCTCCAATTACAACAGCCGTAGAATTAGCATTTAGACCAATAGAAGCTATGAATATTGAACATATCAATATCCAAATCGTATGCCCTTTAAAAGGTATGTCGGCAATAATAGCTTCCTTTGTGGCCTCCTGATCGGTATCCTTACGTATGTTTAAAAGGTCCGTAAGAAATTTTTTGGTACTTCCTAAAAATCCCTGAAAATCCTTTTTCGCTTGTTCTCCGCTAAGATTCTCATCAGTATCGGATAATGGGTTTTTATTATCATAATCTTCATTCATAATTATATGTATTGGTCTCCAAATCGCTTTTTTACTTCTGCCAAAACACTTTTTATAGATTGTTCCTTTGACTTGGGGTAAATCATTAAAACTCCTTCTTTATCGACAATTATATAATCCTTTAATCCATCAATAACCGCAATTTTATCTTTTGGTAATCGAATCATATTTCCCGAAGCATCCTCACTTAAAACTTTACCGCTAACAATAGCATTGTCATCTTCATCTTTCCCGAGTTTATGATATAACGAACCCCAGGTACCCAGGTCATTCCAATCAAAAGTAGCGGGAAGAACAAATATTTCCCTGGCTTTTTCAAGGATGGCATAATCGATTGAAATATTATCTGCTTTTGGATAATTTTTATCGATAAAATCTTTTTCTCCTGAAGTATTAAAAATCTCATATCCGGAATTGAACAACTCATATTGCTCCAATTGAAATTCCTTGAACGCCTCTAAAATAGTTCTGACGCTCCAGATAAAAATGCCGGCATTCCAAAGAAAATTCCCTTGTTTTAAAAATGACTGAGCTGTCTCATAATCCGGTTTCTCTCTAAATTGATTGACTGCAAATAAGCCTGAACTTGATTCTTGCGATCCTATTTGTTCAAATTCAATATAACCAAATCCCGTATTAGGGAAAGTAGGCTTTATACCAAGGGTGCATATTACTTCCTCCCTTTCACATTTATCAAAACAACTCTTAACATTGAGCTCAAATGCCTTTTCATCTTCTATCCAATGGTCACTGGGAGCCACAATCATTAATCCCTCAGGATTCATTTTTTTTATTTTTAAAGCTGCATATAAAATACAAGGGGCTGTATTGCGCATTACAGGTTCCAAAATCACCTGATTAGAGCTTATCATAGGAAGCTGACTCAAAACAAGCTCATTATACCTTTCATTAGTAAGAATAAGAATGTTTTCTGCAGGTATAAAGTTGTTGAGACGACTAAAGGTTTTCTGTAAAAGCGTATCACCGGCACCCAACATGTCATGGAATTGTTTTGGGTATGCAGATGTGCTAACCGGCCAAAACCGCGAACCTACTCCCCCAGCCATTAAAACCGCATAGTAGTTTTTATTTTTTTTCATTTCTTATTTATTAATTACAACCTCAACTTCCGCATGGGGTTGAAACAGGTATACCCTTCCCGATGAGATTTCAACACACTCGTATCTTTTTACTTTTCTTTGCCCCTTCTTAAATAACTTCCCGTTATACAACTTAAAAACACTTCCGGAAGGTAATTCAAAAACTTGAATTTTATCAGTAGGAATATCATAAGCTTTCAAAGCTATGGACAAATGAGCATCTGTAGTGCTGCTGGCTTTGGGGTTTCTAAAATGTTTTGCAAGGATTGGTAAAAGTGAGGAAGGAAATATTTCCGGTCTAATAAATGGAAGCATGAGGTACTGAAAAGTCTGCTTCCATTCCATGCCATGAGGTTTTATTCTTCTTCCAAATTTTTCAAAAGCTACCAAATGTCCAATTTCATGAATAAGTGTTATTAAAAAACGATATTTATTAGAAGTTGCATTAACGGTAATTTGATGCGAACCATCGGGCATGAGGCGATAATCTCCATGGCGGGTTACCCTCTGGTTAACTATTTTTAGGTTTACATCATTTGCCTTTATAAGTTCAAGACAAGGCGTGACCGCATTCTCAGGAAGGTATTTTAACAATGTTGCGTTCATTGAAGTAAAAATAGTTTTTATTGTTTTTAGCCCTGCAATAAAGATCTTTTTTGTAAAGCAAAAGAGACAAAATAAATTTAAGAAAGTAAAATATTCCCTAAATCAAGGGGTAGTACTACTTACCTGTAATAGTTTCCCATTGTAATAGCGCTGACCTTTTAATGCAAAATCCATAATATAATCTGCCATATCCTTTGCCGTTATAGGTGCTTTATACCCCGGAAAAGCCTCTTCCAACATTTCTGTCTGGACTGCTCCAATGGCAAGCACATTAAACGAAGGTCCAGTTTCTTTAAATTCTTCAGCCCATAATTCGGTTAGTGTAATAACTGCGGCTTTACTGGAACTATAGGCCGCAAGCCCGGGGAATTTAACGCTACCCTGTACACCACCCATTGAACTAATGGTTATAACATGCCCACCTTTGGTCATTTTCGGAATGAGCAGTCTGGTAAGTTCCGCAACACCGAATACATTTACTTTATATATTTCTTCAAATTCCTTTCTGGTTGTTTGAAGAAAAGGCTTGTTTAATAATTGTCCGGCATTGTTAATGAGGATATCTACTGTTTTCCAATTATCTTTTAAAAAATATTCAAGCTTTACAAAATCTTTGTCTTTGCAAATATCAAAAGGAAATGCAGTAATATTGACTTCATTTAATTCCTTAACAGGCTTATCGTTTCTGGAAAGGGCCAAAACCTTATGTCCACTTTGGGCAAAAAGGCGGGCCAATTCGTATCCAATACCCCTGCTACATCCTGTAATTATAACATTTGCCATTTAATAATACTTTATTTCTTGTTCGGGGGAATTTGAAAATCCTTCCAACACAGGTATCATATTATTTATGAGCTGGGCCATATGTTCAAAATCCATTTGGTCTACCTCATCACCCACCTTGTGGTAGAAATTAAAATTGGTGAAATCAAAAGTGCAGTAGGTCTGTGAAGGAATATTAAACTCGTTGTGAAAAGGATAATTATCCGATCTTTGAAAAAGGCCAAATTCTTTTGCCGTGGGTAAAAAACCAACTAAATTTTTATTGGCATATTTATTAGTTTCCTCTGCCAGATTGGATTTATCATAACCTGTAACATACATCATATAGTCCTTATCTACCATGGGAACACCTGTCATCTCGAAATTAAGCATCAGATAGAGGTTAAGCCCTTCTTCCTTCAATTTTTTGGCCAGATGATTGGATCCAAGTAAACCCTTCTCCTCGGCACTAAACAGGGCAAAGATTAGGCTTCTTTTATTACTTTTAGAATTCCCAAAATACCTTGCCAGCTCCAGTACTGTAGTTGTCCCGGAGGCATTGTCATTAGCACCATTGGCAATAGCATCACCGTTTTCGGCTATTAGTTCTCCAATATGATCATAGTGCGCCCCAATAATAATATATTCATTTTGAAGTTGCTTATCGGTTCCTTTCAGAACGCCAACAATATTATAAGCCGGCTTTTCAAAATTGGTTAAGGTGTCCTTAAATGTCCGGAAATAAGGCTTTAATCCATTTTGAACAAAAATACCTTCTATAAATTCCGCAGCTTTTTCTATCCCTTCACTTCCTGAATCCCGACCTTTTAAGGCATCAGATGCCAAAAAGTTCATTATTCCGAGCACTCTGGTGCTATCTGAAAATTTACTTTTTGGAATTTTCTTTACAGTAGCAGTCTCGGTTTCCTTAGCATTGTTCTCCGCTAAAGTATTTCCCAAATTTCCTTTAAGCCCGTCCGGGCCAGCAGGGGCATTAGTGGATTGGGCCTTTTTTAAAGAACCACAGGCCGTTAAAAAAGATAGCACTAAAAGTAAAATTACATGCTTTAATTGTATTCTAAATAATAAAAGGTACCCTAAGTATTTGGGATACCTTATACTATGCAAAGTCAAACGTTTTTTCAAGAAATAGATTTTATTTTATCAAGCTAACATGGTAACAGGATTCTCCAGATAAGCCCTTAGGGTCTCTAAAAACTGTGCACCTGTTGCGCCATCAACCGTTCTATGATCACAAGCCAGACTAATCTTCATGGTATTTCCTACGACTATTTGTCCGCTTTTAACAACAGGCTTTTCAACGATAGCGCCTACTGAGAGAATGGCAGAATTAGGTTGATTTATAATTGATGTAAACTCAAGAATACCAAACATACCCAGGTTAGAAACCGTAAAAGTACTTCCTTCCATTTCGGCAGGAGTTAATTTTTTAATTCTAGCTCTACCCGCCAAATCTTTAACCGAAGTTCCAATCTGCGTTAAGCTCATCTGATCTGTAAATTTTAATACAGGCACTACCAAACCGTCGTCTACTGCCACAGCCACACCCACATGAATGTGCTGATTATATCGGGTAGTATCTCCATTCCAGGATGTATTAACCTGAGGATGTTTTTTAAGCGCCATGGCACAGGCCTTGACCACCATATCATTAAACGAAACTTTGGTGTCCGGAAGACTATTGATCTTTTCCCTGGAAGCCTTGGCATTATCCATGTCAACCTCAATCATTAAGTAATAATGAGGAGCCGTAAACTTAGATTCACTCAATCGTTTGGCTATTACCTTACGCATTTGAGAGTTTTTCACCTCTTCAAAATGTTCTTCACCGGTTGGAAGGATTTGCGGTACAGTTACTTGACTCTCCGGAGTTGTTTTGGTTTCAGCTACCGCAGCAGGAGCAATTACTTCCTTAGACGGTACAAAATTTTCTATATCTCGCTTAACAATCCTTCCATGATCTCCGCTACCCTTAACAGCCATAAGATCTATTCCCTTTTCCGTAGCAATCTTTCTCGCTAATGGAGAAACAAATACCCGCTGTCCTGAATTTAATGGTTGTTCCTCTTTGTTCTCTTCATTTGTTGCTTCCTGAGGAGCTATTTTCTTTGTCTCGGTATCCGCAGTTGTTTCCGTCTTTGAAGAAGGTTTGGACTGCAATACTGCCTCAACATTTGTTCCGGCCGGACCAATTATGGCCAATACTTCATCAACAGGTGCCGATTCACCTTCCTTAATTCCTATATAAAGAAGTTGCCCTGAGTAAAAGGATTCAAATTCCATGGTTGCCTTATCTGTTTCAATCTCGGCCAGTATATCGCCTTCTTCCACTTCATCTCCTACCTTTTTTAACCAAGTGGCAACAGTACCTTCTTCCATAGTATCACTGAGACGTGGCATTTTAATAATCTCAACGCCTTCCGGAATTTCACTTGAAATATTACTTTCTGCTTTTACTGAAGGATCTTCTGTTTTTTCTGAGGTCATTGTCTCCTCAACAGTTTCAACTTTATTATTTGATATTCCCTGGTTACCGTTTAATAGAGACGAAATATCTTCTCCTTCGTCCCCTATTATTGCCAATAATGTATCAACCGGCGCGCCATCTCCTTCAGCAATGCCAATATGCAGTAAGGTGCCTTCGTGAAAGGATTCAAATTCCATGGTGGCCTTATCTGTTTCTATCTCAGCCAAGATATCTCCCTCTTCAATCTTATCGCCAACATTTTTTAACCATTTTGCAACGGTACCCTCTTCCATGGTATCGCTTAATCTGGGCATATTTATTACTTCAGCCATTTAGTTATAATTTGTGTTGTACAAAGGGATAGTCTTCTTGTTCATAAACCATATCGTAAAGCTGTTCTACCGGAGGATATTCAGACTCTTCTGCAAATTTCTCACACTCTTTCACAAGATTTTTCACCCTATCATTAATCGCTTTAATTTCCTCTTCAGAGGCGTATTTCTTCTCTTTAATAACATCAAGAACCTGGGTAATAGGATCTATCTTCTTATATTCTTCAACCTCATCCTTTGTCCTATAGTGTTGAGCATCGGACATGGAATGTCCTCTGTAACGATATGTTTTCATTTCCAGGAATGTAGGTCCTCCACCACTTCTTGCTCTTTCTATTGCCTTACTCATTTCCTCAGCTACCGTTAATGGATCCATACCATCAACAGGGGCACTAGGCATTTCATATCCTAATCCAAGTTTCCAAATATCTGTAGTGTGAGCAGTTCTTGCCACAGAAGTTCCCATCGCATAACCGTTATTCTCACAAACAAATACGACCGGTAATTGCCAGAGCATTGCCAAATTAAAGGTCTCATGCAGTGAGCCTTGTCTTACAGCACCATCACCCATATAGCAGAGAGTTACTGAATCTCTTTTAAAATACTTATCGGCAAAAGCCAATCCGGCACCCAAAGGTATTTGCCCTCCAACTATACCATGACCTCCATAGAACCTATGTTCTTTTGAAAAAATATGCATAGAACCACCCATTCCTTTAGAAGTACCAGTTACTTTTCCATATAATTCCGCCATTACTTTTCTGGGGTCTACACCCATTCCTATCGGCTGAACATGGTTCCTGTAGGCTGTAATCATTCTATCTTTCGTAAGGTCCATTGCATGTAAGGCTCCTGCTAAAACAGCTTCCTGACCATTATACAGGTGCAAAAATCCACGAACTTTTTGTTGAATATATACGGCAGCCAGTTTATCTTCAAACTTTCTCCAGAACAACATTTCTTCGTACCATTTTAGGTATACCTCTTTGGTGGCTTTTTTCATCAAATAATTTTCTTTTTAGTGTACTTGTTTTTTGCTGAAAAATTCAGATGTGAATAGTTCAGGAATATCAAGGGAAAACAAAAATACACATTAAATCAATAGTGAAAAAAAAATGATAAAAAAGGTATAAATGAAGTATAAAAAAAGAACTTGTGGTTAAATCTAAGTTCTTCACGAGAATAAATAAAGATTATTTTAGATAGGAACTTCCAAATGCCAAAGGAAGGATATCTTCCAGGGATTCGCATTTAAATATTTTACCTGAAGCCCCCATCATTATAATAGCTATTGGTGAATTTTGTTTTTGCTCATATTCAGCAATGGCTTGCCTGCAATTTCCACAAGGCGCTGCAGGCCTGTCTACAATATGGGTTTTAGATGATACACTAATGGCAATTGTTTTTATTTCAACTTTGGGATATTTTGCACCTGCCTGGAAAATAGCAACCCGCTCTGCACATAAGCCAGAAGGGTAAGAGGCATTTTCCTGATTATTACCTATTACGATTTCCTCATTAGCCAGAAGAATAGCTGCTCCGACCATGAATTGTGAATATGGAGCATAGGCATTTTCTCTGGCTTCCACTGCAATTTGCATGAGTGCTTTTTCGCTTTTCGAAAGCTCATCCAAAGTATCAAAAACCAATAAATCAAAGGAAATCCTGCGTTTTTCCATAAAATGAGATAAATATCCAGGCTAACCGGAGTTAAAATTAAATGTACTTTATTTTAGATAGCTGTGCAAAAATTGCTTCTTGCCTAAATAAAAAAACCTGTCCGGGGGACAGGTTTTTTTATTTATCTAATTTTTATTAATCATTATAATATTCCTCCCCTAAATTAAATGTGAGCGCAAAACGCAACGTGTTTTCAAGAGGGTTCTTCACTTTTGAAGTCGAGAAGAGATATGAAAGATCTATCTGAACTGATTTAAATTTAAATCCAGCTCCAAGTGTAAAGAATTGTCTTGATCCTTTAAATTCACTTTCGTGAAAATAACCTGTTCTAAACATAAAAGCATTCTGATAGGCGTATTCGGCACTTAATGCCCAGGTTACTTCCTGCAGTTCTTCTTTAATCCCATCAGGTGCATCTCCGAATGACTTAAACACACCTTCAAAAAATCCAATTTGCTGATATATCTCGTTATCTGCAGAATCTATTACCCCATCGTCATTAAAATCCTGGGGCGTAGGCACTAAGAGTTTGTTGAATTCCAAATTTAAACCCAGCACATTATCCTGATCAAAAATAAAATCAAAACCTCCGCCTATACCTAAATTTGTTGGTAAAAAATTGGTTTGACCACCTTCATCATATTGCATTTTACCTCCAAGGTTTGAGATATTAAAGCCAGCTTTCCATCTTCCATCAAAACTATTATAAGCTATTTCCCTGGAGCGAAAGTAACCCGCAACATCTACTGCGAATGAACTTGCTGCCTGTGAATCTACATCCCCATTTTCAGGTAATTTAAGATTTGAATTAATAAATCTTCCTGCAATAGCCATAGAGAATTTATCGCTTAATTTTAATGCGTATGAACCATCTAAAGCCAATTCATTGGGTTTGGCTATGGTGCCCGGGTCTCCGGCAAATTGTCTTAATTCTATTTCACCTAAAGTAAAATAACGCAAACTGAACGCAAAAGCGCTCCTATCGTTTATTTTATTATAAAAACTTCCGCTTAATAAGGAGACATCTGTAATAATGCTTTCCAGATAAGGAGTGTAACCTAAACCTATACCCATTTTTCTTTCCGCAAATGCAAACTTAGCAGGGTTCCACTGCTGCGAAAATGCATCGACAGACGTGGAAACGCCCATATCTCCCAAGCCACCAGACCTTGCGTCTGCAGCTATAGTTAAAAACGGAACTGCGGTAGTTATTACCCTATTCTGCTCCTGTGCAGATATCTTAAAAACTAGGGCAAATAAGGCTAGAACAACTAATTTTCTCATTTTCGTCATGTAACATTCAATTAGTCCAAAATTGTAAATCATTGTTAACTAATCATCTACTATATTTTGTCTTATTACTTGTTAAGTAACGAGCATTTCAAAAATATCTTGCATTTAGAGGTGTTTTATTTTTCAATTTGGTCTAATAAAGCTGAATATCAGTACTTTATTTAGATTACAATTTAATTCTAACTTCATTAGATTAAAAGAAGTGAAGCAGAGATTATCCCTAATAATTTAAAAGAAATGTTTCCATCCATACTATATTATGTTTTGGGCCGTTATCCAAATGGACAAGGTCCCAATAAATCTTGCCTGTGCAAATGGGCAAAAATATTTTCGGAACTATAAAATATTATGTGATAATCACCGTTTTATAAGCCGAAACCGACACAATTTTATTTAAATATGCTATCAAATTGCGCTAAATGTTGTTTGATATTGAACTTAAGTCCTAAATACAGATGAAAAAACAGTTGATCAAAGTTGTACTTTCTTGTGCAGTGATAATGGGAAGTTTTACATTTAATAGTTGTAAAAAGTCTTCCTCATCATCAAAGAATGTTTCAAGAGCTACAGGCTGGAAAATAAACTCCAAAGAGGGTGGTTTTCAGTACAATTCTGACTTTAAAGAACAAGAAACAGGTCCGGGACTTGTTTTTGTAGAAGGAGGTACATTCACAAAAGGAAAGGTACAGGATGATGTAATGCATGACTGGAATAATACTCCTAGCTCACAGCATGTTCAATCATTTTATATGGATGAAACTGAAGTAACCAATGTAATGTATAAGGAGTACCTCGATTATCTTAAAGCGGTATACCCACCAGAAAACCCTAAATATGCCAATATTTACAAAGGTGCTCTTCCGGATACTTTAGTATGGAGAAACCGATTAGGTTTTAATGAAACCATGACGAATAATTACCTTAGACACCCGGCATATTCAGAATATCCGGTAGTTGGTGTAAATTGGATACAAGCTGTTCAGTTTGCCGAATGGAGAACAGACAGGGTAAATGAAGCAATGCTGGAAAAAGAAGGCTATTTGGCTCAGAATGCTAAATACCAGGCAATGTCCGGTGAGGTGGAAGGTACTTTTAGTACTGAAGCCTATCTAAACCGTCCCGAATCTGTATATAATGGACAAATAGATTCATTACAAGGCAAAATGAAAAAAGATTCTGTTTCTAACTTTGCCACAAGAAGTACTGGTATTATTATGCCCGCTTACAGGCTACCCACGGAAACCGAATGGGAGTATTCCGCTGCTGCCTTACAAGGAACAAGGGAATACAATAATTACAGGGGTAGAAAAAAATATCCATGGGAAGGCGACTATACCAGAAACGGCCAGCGTGTTGGCAGAGGTGATCAGTTAGCAAACTTTAAGCAGGGAAAAGGTGACTATGGCGGTATTGCAGGGTGGTCCGATGACGGTGCTGATATCACCGCACAGGTAAAATCTTACAAACCCAATGATCTTGGCCTATACGATATGGCAGGTAACGTTGCGGAATGGGTTGCCGATGTTTATCGCCCAATTGTGGATGATCAAATAAGTGATTTCAATTACTACAGAGGTAATATTTATATGAAAACGGCCATTGGCGAAGATGGGAAAGTAACTATTCTTCGAGACAGTGTAATTTTTGACACCTTACCCAATGGCAAACTCGTAGCTGTAAATCTACCTGGAGAAATAAAAATGGTACCGGTAGATGAACAGGAAACCTATTTGAGAACCAATTTCTCAGATAGTGACAACAGAGGCTACAGGGATGGTGATGCTGCTTCATCCAGATTCTTTGACCGCTTTGCAGGGGATGATGAAGAGGATCCGGCTCGAAAGATGTATGATTCTCCTAAACACAAAGTAGAGCGTGATTCTGCCGGACTAATTGTTCGTCAGTATGACAAAAGCAATAATAGGTCGACACTAATTAATGATGAAGTGAGAATATACAAAGGTGGGTCATGGAAAGATAGAGCATACTGGTTAGATCCCGCCCAAAGAAGATTTTTACCTCAGTATATGGCCACGGACTATATCGGATTCAGATGTGCTATGTCCAGAGTTGGCTCTAAAGCAAAGACCAAAAATAAAACGGTAAGAGGCAAAAAAGCCAAATAGTTTTATCTATAAAATATGAATTGAGCCCTGATGTTAGCATCGGGGCTTTTTTATATATTTGTTTTATGACAATTGAGAAATTGCACCAACTTTTTTTAAAGTATCCTCAGGTCTCCACTGATACCCGTAACATTCAACATAATTGTATTTTCTTCGCTCTTAAGGGTCCAAATTTTAACGGTAATAAATTTGCGTCTGAAGCCATAAGGAATGGTGCGGCATATGCTGTTATAGACGAAGAAAAGTATGTAAAAGGCGAGGCTTTTGTGCTAGTAGATGATGTCTTAAAATCCCTTCAGCAGTTAGCAAGCTATCATAGAAATTATTGTAATGCAAAGCTTATTGCACTCACCGGGAGTAATGGAAAAACCACCACTAAAGAATTGATATTCTCGGTGTTATCTAAAAAATTTAAGACAATTGCAACCAAGGGTAACTTAAATAACCATATTGGAGTTCCTCTTTCGCTACTTAGCATTAAAAAAGATACAGAATTCGCCATCATTGAAATGGGTGCTAATCATAGAAAAGAGATTGAATTTTTATGCAATATTGCCCAACCCGATTATGGCTATATCACTAATTTTGGGAAAGCCCATCTGGAAGGCTTTGGAGGTGTAGAGGGTGTTATAAAAGGTAAAAGTGAACTCTACGACCATCTTATTGTGAACAAAAAATTTATTTTTTTAAATGCAGATGATGTAATTCAGGAAAAAAAATTAAGAAGTTACCCCGGTAAATTTGGCTTTAGCACTTCTGATGCTAATTATTATAGGATAAATTATTTGGGAGCACATCCTTTTGTTAAGCTGGAAGCAGAAAAAACCGAAATTAACACTCAGCTGATAGGCAGTTATAATTTTACTAATTGTTGTGCTGCAGTGCTTATGGGAAAATATTTTAATGTTCCATTAGAGGATATAAAAAATGCGCTTGAAGCCTACCTTCCGCAAAACAATCGTTCACAGATTATAGATAAGAAGGAATATCACATTATTCTTGACGCTTATAATGCAAATCCGAATAGTATGGAAGCGGCCCTGATAAACTTTATGAATTTTCCAGGGAGTGAAAAAACTGTTTTTCTGGGTGATATGTTTGAACTAGGTGAAAAAGCCAATGAGGAACATCAAAAAATTGCTGATCTCGTCGCAGGGATGAAATTCGACAGGGTTTTTTTGATAGGAAAGAATTTTTACAAAACGAATTCTGACTTCACAAAATTTGCAACTTTTGATGACTTATCCAGCTTCCTTAAAAGTAATAAGTTAAAAAAAGGGAACCTCCTTATTAAGGGATCCCGGGGCATGGCCCTGGAAAGAATTCTGGATTATCTATAAACCAGTAATTTCTGTGGAGTGCATTGGATTATCTAAAAAAGATGAACCAGGATTGGTGTACCTGTATTCAAGCAAAAAGTACCTTTAAAACTGTTTTCTATTTTCGGTCATTTTCCGCCAAACAAGTTCGGCGTAATTTCCCTCAAAGACAAAACCACACCTATGGCGTGGCTTTTTGCGTGTGGAGTGTATTGGATTCGAACCAACGACCCCCGCCCTGTCAAGGCGGTGCTCTAAACCAACTGAGCTAACACTCCTGGGATTAGTATAAAGGTTCGTTATTAAACCACTTACTAAAAGAGGCTGCAATATCGTAAAATTATCGGGATCAATCATAAATTATAAAGCAAGAACATTAAGAAAAGAATTTTTAAGAGCCATTTTAGTTTCAGGTTTTTAAGGAGAACTAATAAATGCCTCTATATGACTAAAGTGTGTTATTTTTATTCAAATTAAATTTTGTAAAATGAAGATCATTTCTTGGAATGTAAATGGCATCCGGGCCATCATTAAAAAAGAATTTTTTGAGTCTATAAATGTCTTGGATCCTGATGTCCTATGTATTCAGGAAACCAAGGCACAGGATATTGAGGTAGAAAAAGCTTTATTACCCCTAAAAGATCATCATCTTTATTGTAATTCGGCAGAAAAAAAGGGATACTCCGGCACCGCGATTTTAAGTAAATACAAACCTATTGCGGTCAGCTTTGATATGGCTGTATCCGAACATGATTCGGAAGGAAGAATAATCTGCGCTGAGTATGCTGATTTTTATTTAATTAATGTTTATGTCCCCAATTCGGGCCAGCAATTAGACCGATTGCCTTATCGCCACCAGTGGGATGCAGACTTTCTCAATTATTTGAAAGAAAAGGAGAAAATAAAACCGGTAGTTGTATGTGGGGATTTCAATGTTGCCCATCGGGCTATCGATTTAAAAAATGATAAATCGAACTACAATAAAACCGCAGGTTACACGCAAATAGAAATTGATGGAATGGACAATTTCATTACGTCAGGTTTTGTCGATTCATTCAGATATTTCAATCCTGATGAAGTAGCCTATACGTATTGGAGTTATCGTTTTAAAGCACGTGAACGGAATAATGGTTGGCGAATAGATTACTTTTTGGTAAGTAATTCTTTAATGTCAAAAGTAAAATCTTCAAAGATCCTTCCCGAATTCTTTGGTTCTGACCATTGCCCTATTCTATTGGAAATAGCCCTATAATCCGCTAAATCCCGTCATTCTTTCTTCTGAGTATTTTAACCAATTTTCCAACACTAAGCCCTTGAACAACTATGGAGAAAATTACTACCGTGTAGGTCATAACCAAAAATAATTCTCTATGCATTTCTGCCGTGAGGCCTAGTGCGAGTGCTATGGATATTGCACCACGTAACCCTCCCCAGGTCATTATAAGGTTGGTATTGGGAACAAAATCCAGACGTGTCTTAAACAAATTTACCGGAATAACCAGGGAGACATACCTGCAAACTAAGGCAATAGGAATCGCAAGGAGTCCTGCCAGTACAAATTCGAATTCAAGGTCCAAAACCAATAATTCCATTCCTATAAGGACAAAGAGTATGGTGTTTAAAAGAATATCTATCAGCTCCCAAAACTTGTCCACATAATTTTCTGTGACTGCAGACATTGCATGTCGCCGTGCTTCATTTCCACCAACGATTAATCCTGCAACCACCATAGCCAATGGTGCAGAAACGTGCAGGTATTGTGCAACAACGGTGCCTGTCATAACTGTGGCCAAAGTTATAATGACTTCAATATTATAATCGTCTATAGATCTCATTAGCTTAAATGTAATCCAGCCCAATAAGGCCCCAAGAAGTAATCCCCCCCCAACCTCGTGTACAAAAAGAGTAAGAACACTCGTAAAAGAAAAGTCTCCACCGGTTCCATTAGCCAATCCGAAAATCGTCAGAAAAATTACTACGCCAACACCATCATTGAAAAGCGATTCACCTACAATCTTAATTTCCAGTTTTTTAGGCACATCAGCTTTTTTTAATATCCCTAAAACGGCAATTGGATCTGTTGGAGATATAAGGGCTCCAAAAAGAAGACAATTAATAAGTTGCACCTCTAATCCTATTCCCTGTAGCAAAAAATATACAACAGTACCTATGAGCAAAGTGGATGCCAGAACACCAAAAGTTGCAAAAAACAGTATAGGCCATTTTAGTTCCTTTAGTTTTTGTAAATCGGTATGCAGAGCCCCGGCAAAAAGCAAAAAACTAAGCATAATATCAAGCAGTACAGACCTGAAATCTATTTGTGTTATGATGTAGCGTTCTGCGTTTAATAAAGTATCATCAAAATAGCTAAGTGCAAAAATCCCAAGAGTGAAAAATATAGTAATTACGGTTAGCCCTATTGTGTTTGGCAGCTTAATGTATCTTATGTTGAGATAACCAAACAATGCAGATATAAATACCAGTATACTGGTAATGATAAAGTAATCCATAGGTTACGAATATATTCAAATTCTCTGAAATTTTGAATCTGAAGGCAAATATTACATGATAACAGCAATATGATATTTTAAGAAATTCATTTATAATTTTAAAAGTTCTCAGATAATTTATTTCAAAGTTTTATGGCCTTGATTATTTAGAAAATGAAAAAAATGGCATGCAACTGATCAATATCATTCCGAAAATTAGATGTACTCTTTACATTCGTGTCTCAATTAATGTTTAACCTAAAATCTAATATTATGTCACTAGTTAAATTTAAAAAAAGGACAAGACCTTTTGGAAACCTAATTACTTCCGATTTTTTTGACATGGAGAATTTCTTTGACGACAAATTTTGGAATCGTGGATTAGTAAACGATCGTTTCTGGAATGCAAGATCCGGAGAACCTGCTTTAAATATTATGGAAAAAGAAGACCACTTTGAAATTGAATTGGCAGCACCTGGCTTCGCTAAGAAAGATTTTGAAATCACCATTGATGAAGGATACCTCAATATTTCTGCAAAAAAAGAGGTTAGTAAAGAAGAAAAGGATGAAGATTACACCAGAAAAGAATTTAGTTATAATGCATTTGAAAGATCCTTGCTTTTACCAGAAAATGTAAAAGAAGAGGAAATTAAAGCCAAATACAGTGAC
Source organism: uncultured Eudoraea sp. (assembly GCF_947490415.1). Classification (GTDB taxonomy): domain Bacteria; phylum Bacteroidota; class Bacteroidia; order Flavobacteriales; family Flavobacteriaceae; genus Eudoraea. The sequence goes on along the minus strand of NZ_CANLGX010000002.1, from coordinate 61,204 downwards.
GGAATTCTAAGCTTTAAACTAGCAAAAAAAGAAGTGGCTCTAAAACCAAAACCAAAAGTAATTGAAATTAGTTAAAATTTCATTTTTTAGTAAAAATGCCCTTTTTCTAAGATCTTTTAATCGTCCATGTAGTATAAGGTCTTGAATGAGGGCATTGTTTTTTCCATAATTTAGAATAAAGACTCCATAAACCGTTTTTAGCTATCTTCTTTTGGCAATTGAAGATTATCCGGATTTTTCAAAGCCTTTATAGCCGCCTGATACCCCAAATCAAAAACAGCATCCACATCATTTATTGAAAATGTACTGTGATTGATTAAATCCTTAGGTGAAATTACCAGATTACAATCTCCAAATTTAGAAAGTGCATCCATAGCTGAGCGTATCTTATAAGCACGCTCCAGGACATTGTAAGAATGTTTTAATTCATCTAACTCTATTTTAAGAAAGGGATTTACATAAACCCCAATGATCTGATCACAATAGTTTTTAATCAGATCTACAGGGAAATTGTTCAACGCTCCTCCATCTACATAATACGAATCTGCTATTTTTATTGGCGTAAAAACCCCTGGAAATGCCGCTGACGCCAATAATGGCCGAATAAGCTCTCCTTCAGAAAAAACCTTTAAACTACCATCCAGAATGTTAGTTGCAGTGATGAATAAAGGAATTTTCAGACTCTCAAAATTATCGGCAGAAAAGAATTCAGAGAACTTGTTATAAAATTTTTCAGTATCAACAAAGCCGGGTTTGCCAACCGCATAATTGTTAATACTAAATATATTTATCTGCTTTATAAATTCGAGGATTTGTTTCCAATCTACACCCCCTGAATATAATGCGCCAATTATCGCACCAGCACTGGTTCCTGAAATATGAGTAATCTCGAAGCCATATTCATCCAAAGCCTTTATTACTCCTATGTGAGCAATACCCCTAAATCCTCCCCCAGACAATACTAAACCCGTATTCATGAAATTTACTTAATAACAGTAAAGGTACCTTTTTACTCACAAGAAATTTAGAAAACAAAAAGATATAAATAGAGTATAAATTTCAAAAAAAAAATGACCATAAGTATTAGTTTAAACACCTATGGCATTTTTAGAAATCTTTATAAATTGCTATTCTGACAGTCTTTTTTTCTTAAAAACCCTAGTTAAAATAAAGGGAATCATCACTTTGGCAACAAAACCATCAAAACTTCTAATTAAATTAAAGGGATAGAAATACGTTTTAAGTTCTTGCAAACTATACTTCGTATACTCCTTGTTGATCTCTCTTTCAAGAGCGAGGATTTTCAAATCTTCATCAATTTCCCTAAACGAGTTGTATTTTCCTATCATGGTCCTTCAAAAAAGTATTTAGAAAACAATTGCAGTAAAGGTTTATTTAACCTATCGCGAAATAGATAACCTATAATGGCAAACAACAGATATAAAAACCCAATTATAGCGAATCCATAAATGGTATTATCCATTGCGTGACCCAAGGCAAAAGAAGCCGCCAAGCTCAAAAATATCAAAGCCAAAATAACTATTGTACCAACCAACAACACTTTGGCCAAAAAGGTAACCAAAACCATGGATATCTTAAAACTTTTAAGCTTGGCGTATTCTATGCTATGCTCCACATAGGAGCTGACATTTTCGTCTAATTCAGAAATATTTTGTCTTAATCCTTCAAAAGCCATAATAGCCTACTTCTGTAATTGTGCATTTTTCTTTCTGATCTCTTCAAGCTTACGCTCTAATTGAACAATAATTTCATCTGCTTTGTAACTCATTGTAGAGATGGTATCCTCTAACTTTTGTTCAAAAACTTCTTTCTTCTCGTCTGCTACTTTGGTGAGTTCATCCTTGGCATGAGAAATTCGTTCTGTTAGATCGTGCTTGGTTTCAAGTGCCTTATCCTTAATTTTTTTTCGGGTTTTAATCCCTTCGTCAGGTGCATATAAAATTCCTATACCTGCTCCTATTGCTGCCCCTGTTAAAAGAGCTAACAAAACATTACTACTGTTGTCTGACATGATAAATTTTTTTTAGGTTAATATTAATAATGGATCAAGTTAAGACATAGACTTTCTATACGAAATGATTAAGATCATTTCACATAGAAATTTTAGCGTATTTTTTTATATCAGGAGGTTTTGAGCAAGTCAAAGGTTTGCTTTGCAATTTCCAATTCCTCATTCGTAGGAATGACCAAAATTTTTACTCTTGATGAGTCATTTTGTATTTCCCTAATTCCATGGGATTTTTGCGCATTCTTCTGCATGTCCAAATCAATTCCAAGAAAGTCCATCTCAGAACAGACAAGTTCCCTAAGATAACTGGAATTTTCACCTATCCCCGCTGTAAAAATTAAGACATCCAGTCCATTCAAGACAGAACTGTAGGCTCCAATATATTTTTTGATCCTGTAGGCATTCATTTCCAGGGCTAACCGGCATTTGGCATCACCTTCATTAGCTTTAGCCTGAATTTCACGTAAATCACTATACCCGGTAAGTCCTAGCATTCCACTTTTCTTATTGAGCAAATCATTTACTTCCCGCAAACTATAGCCCAGCGATTCTACAAGGTAAAAAATCATAGAATGATCAATGTCTCCACTTCTGGAACCCATAATAAGTCCATTTGAGGGAGCAAAACCCAAACTATGGTCCATACTTTTTCCATTATAGACGGCAGTAATACTGCAGCCATTACCTAGATGAATGCTAATAATCTTAGCCACTTTTTTATCTAAAAAGCTTATGGCCTTTTCTGTAACATATTTATGACTAGTGCCGTGGAAGCCGTAAAGCTGTATTCCGTGTTTCGTGTATAATTCATCCGGTATTGCATATTTACGAGCCTTCAAGGGAATAGTTTGATGAAAGGCGGTATCAAAGACCGCAACCTGTTTGGCATTTGGAAATAATTCTTCAGCAATCAATATCCCTTCCAGGTTATGTGGATTATGCAATGGAGCCAACTGACTCAAATCTCCAATCTTATCTTTTACTTCCTGGGTAATAATTGTAGTTTCAGAAAAAGCAGTTCCCCCATGGACTACCCTGTGCCCAACGGCATCTATTTCATTTACGTCGGTAATAGCTCCGTTTGCAGGATCCAAAAGTAGTTCTATAACCCGATTAAGCCCTTTTCTGTGGGATGAAAACTGCTGTATTTCATTAGTTTCGTAATCAACCTTTGTATACTTCAAATTTCCATTTTCCAGTCCTATTCTATCTACCATGCCAGAACACAAAACGCTTTCTGATGGCATATGCATTAACTGAAACTTTATAGATGAACTCCCTGTATTAATAATTAGAATATTCATTGAAATAATTAAATTATAATGCCTGGGCCTGGATGGCAGTTATAATAACTGTATTAAATATATCATTAACTGTACTTCCCCTGCTCAGATCATTTACAGGTTTATTTAGTCCCTGAATTATTGGTCCAATAGCCAGGGCACCGGTTTCTCGCTGCACTGCTTTGTATGTATTATTGCCCGTGTTAAGATCCGGAAAAATAAAAACACTTGCCTGTCCGGCTACTTCAGAGTCAGGCATTTTTGTTTTACCTACAATTTTATCTACTGCGGCATCGTATTGAATTGGGCCTTCAACTTTAAGATAAGGTGCTCTCTTTTTAACAATCTGAGTAGCTTCGCGCACTCTTTCTACATCTTCCCCTGAGCCTGAAGTTCCGGAAGAATAGGAAAGCATGGCTATTTTGGGATCTATTTCGAATGCCAAACTGGTGGCGGCAGATGTAATTGCAATTTCAGCCAATTGTTCTGCATTCGGATTCGGATTTATTGCACAGTCGCCATAAACCGAAACCCTATCTTCCAGACACATAAAAAACACGGAAGAAACGATAGATACATTAGGTTTGGTCTTAATTAACTGAAGCGCCGGTCTAATAGTGTGTTGGGTGGTATGAACAGCCCCGGAAACCATGCCGTCTGCATTCCCTTTATAGACCATCATTGTTCCAAAATAAGAGATATCTGCCATAAGATCCTGTGCCATGGCCTTATCTACATTTTTATGCTTGCGTAATTCGTACAGCGTATTGGTATAATCTTCAAAATAAATTGAATTTATAGGATCTATAATGCTAATTTTTTCAAAATCAAGTAGCAAATCCAATTGTCTTGCCTTTTCCTTTATCTGTACCGGATCGCCTAAAAGAGTTAATTTAACAGCATCTGCATCGATTAGTTCCTTAGCTGCTCGAAGTATGCGTTCATCTGTACCTTCCGGCAAAACAATATGCTTTTTGACACTTTGGGCCCTTTTAAGGAGATTATACTGGAACATTCGTGGAGTAATCCCGTTTGCTTTAAAGGTTATTAGACGCTCAGCTAAAGCATTTATAGGCAGAAATCTTGTAAAGTCCTGAATTGATCCCTCTATTTTTTGTTTATTCTCCGCGTATATTTTAGGACGTATTGCACCAACCTTATTCGCAATAGAAAAAGTACCTCCCTGAACCGAGATGATAGGAACTACTTCCGAGAGACCTTCGATTAACTGAATAACCGGATCTTCAGGAACAAGTCCCCCCGTAAGAACAATTCCTGAAGCGGTTGGGTAATTTGAAGATAGGTTGGCCTGCAAAGCTCCCAGAATAATATCAGATCTATCACCTGGAGTTATAACCAAACCATATTCCTTAAAATGAGTGAGATAATTTCGTAATTGCATCGCCCCCACACTAAAATTACTCACCTGATTATTTAAAAAGTTATGACCAAAAAGAACCTCTCCTTCCAGTTCTTTAACAATCTCTTTCATGGTGGGATTACCCAGGGCCGGATTTAAAGGAATAGTGCCAATTAGCACTTCGGCCGGAAGTGCTTTTAAAAGACCATTGGTTACCAGGGTTACATTTTGAGGTTCTACTTTATTGGCAACTACCATCAAAACTTCAACACCCTTATTGGTAAAGGAATCATAAGCGAGGTAAAGGTTATCAACCAATTCTTCCAAGGTTTTGCCCACACCGCTTGCCAGAATAACTGTGGGGATTCCAAGGTTTTTCGCCATGTAAACATTAATGTCCCATTCTATAATTGATCCTTCCCCAGAAAAATCGGTTCCCTCAACCAATACAAAATCAAAACGAGATTCAATGGCTTTATACTTTTCTATGATCTTGTCTAATACCTCATCACTCTTATCCTGATTGTATTTATGGATTACCTCACTTCTCGTGCAAGCATAGGCTTCATTATATTCCATTTGTATTCCAAAGTAGGAAATCACCGTATTAATATGATTGTCCTTCTCCCCGGGTCCGTAATCATCTATTATTGGCCTGAAGTACCCTACTTTAGCAGCTTTCCCCAATAATAAATGCATCAGTCCTAAGGATATTATCGATTTACCGCTATTGGGCTCGGTAGTAGCTACATAAATGGCTTTGCTCATTGATACCAGAATTTTCAAAGTGCAAATTTATGGTATTCTGTTTACTCAAACGATAATCTATCCTTATAAATAGTTTAAGGATTGATTAAGGCTTATAAATAGTTAAAAAGGTTTTTATTTTTTGAATTTGCGAAGCTGAATAAAAGAAATTACTCCACTTCCGGAAGGACCAAAAAGGGGATCTTTGTTTTAAACGCTACTTTTTTGACCACTGGCTCGTGCGTTAACCCTTTAAAAAAACTATACTGAGAATTTATCATTGCTATCAACCCTGCGTTTTTCTTTTCAGTCAGATCGTTGATTTTTAAAGCAATGTTCGGATGATAGTCAAATTCTTCAAAAACACTGTCCTTCTCTCCTAATAAATTGTGCAGCAATTTCTTTAATTGTAGTTGTTCCTCGTTTAATTCCTTTTCCTCATTGATATGAATAACATTAATTCTGGCCTTACGAAGTTTGGCAAGATCCAGCAATGGCTGTAATTCGACACGTTGATACAGGTGTTTAAAATTTGTGGCAAATAAAATTTCATTAAAAGGGCTAAAATCATAAGAATTGGGAACCGCAATAACCGGACAAAAGTTAATATTCTTTATAACACTAACTGTATTACTACCCATAAAAATTTCACCTAAACCAGAAGCTCCCTGGGTTCCCATAATAATATAGTCGGCATCTTTGTCTATTACTTCACGACCAATAGCATTTAATAAAGAATCGGCAACCAGTACACCTTCAAATTGGTGTTCTGCAACCTTATTTATTTTATTTAAATGATTTACTATTTTATTAAGCTTTCTTTCAGATTCTTTGGCCGTAATCTCATGAAGTCTGGTATCATGTTCTTTGTTTATTGCACTTATTAAGCCCGATGGACTAACCTGGTGTGCATGAATTATAATGAAAGTACAAGGTGATTGTTCAAAAAGAAATGTTGCATATTTTATTGCATGCCATGCGTTTTTTGAAAAATCTGTAGGTAAAACTATTCGAATCATTATACTATATTATTATTTGATCATATTGTAGCTGACACTAAATTACCCTGCTCATTGCGGCAGAACCAGCAATGGTATTTGTGTATGAAAGCCCACTTTTTTTACCACAGCTTCACGGGTTAGTTTCTCTATAAAAGTATGCTCATAATTAATTAAAACAATAATATCTGCTCTGCTCTCTATCGCAAACTTACTAATTGAATCAGCCACACTCACCTCAATCTCTATATTGTGAAAGGAATGCTCAACGTTACCCAAACGTTTGATCAAAACTTTTTTATTAGAAAGTTGCTCATCATTTAACGAAAATTCCTGTGCTATGTGAACTATTAATATTTCTGAATTCCAAGTTGTTGCCAGTTCTATAAGCGGCTTCAGTTCATATTTTGTGTAGGGTCTTGTATACTCTGTAGGAAACAAAATCTTATTTAAGCCTTTAAAATCATGTTTACTTGGAACGGCAAATATGGGGCAGCTGTTTATCATTTTAATGAGCTCTACTGTATTGCTTCCCATAAAAATTTCTTTGGCTCCCGTAGCCCCTTTAGTTCCCATGACAATTAGGTCAATATCTTTTTCATTACAAATTTCCTTTACCGCATTTACCATATCATTGGATACAGAACGTTTTTCAAAAGTGTGGTTTTTATTTACATGATTTTTTTCTAAATATTGTAATATCTTGTCAAGTTCAATTGAAGAATTTTTTGCAAGAGAGTCGTAGATTACCCCCAATCTTTCCTTACTCTTGTCTCCAAGAATATTTGCAAAACTGGGTTCATACGTATTTAAAAGCAAAAAATGACATTCTATATGTTCGTGCATTTTCAGAGCTGCGAAAATCGCATTCCATGCATTATTTGAAAAATCGGTAAGCAATAAAACATTTTTCATCTGTAACTGTTATTTAACCACCTTGGCTGTATCTCTAATGACCAGGAAGGGTATTTTTATATGAAAACCTATTTGATCTACATTTTGTTTTTCAAAAATTCGTTCAAAAAATGAATGTTTTCTATTCATCATCATAAGGAGATCAATCCCATTCTTCTGGACATAATTTAAAATTGCATTTGGCATTAAACTACCTTTTAATTCTGTAAGGGTCGTTGACAAACCATCTAAACGACGATATAGCGCCATCTTATTTTCCTCCTGACTGGCGGTCAGATCGTACTCCTCTTTTACATGTAAAACAATAAGTTTTGCTTTATTCATTTTGACCATTTTTATAGCAGTACTCAATTCGTTATCCTTATAATTTGTCAAATAGTCTGATGGAAGCAATATTTTTTCAATTTTTTGGAAGGTATAGTTTTCCGGTATTACCAAAACCGGTGCAATAGCCTTTCGGAGAACATAAACCGTATTTGACCCAAGAAATATCTCTTTAGCCCCGGTTGCACCTTGAGTTCCCATCACCACCATATCAATTTCCTTCTCTATAGTCACTTCATTGATTTCATCTGTAAGTGTATTGAAGGCTGAAATGATATTATAGCTATGATTTGGATTTTTATAAGATTTCTTAACATCTTTAAGTGTTTTTTCTAGACCGGCCAGTGAAATATCAACGCCAGAATCGGGAATAGCACTAAACATAGGCCCCCCCAGCATATAATCCATCCGGTAAAATGAGGGGGTATACGTATGCAGGAAGAAAAAGTTACATTTTTCATTTTTAAATAACTCCATGGCATAACTAATGGCGTTCCCGGAATTTTTAGAAAAATCTGTAGGAAGAAGTATGTTCATAATAATGGTATTTATATCTCAATCTCAAATTTACTGAGCATCAGAGATGATAACTATGATATTAATCAGTAGAATCTTTTAGAAAAGATGCATTTGCTGATTTAGAATTAAAATCTTACTAATTATGGTTCAAGTGACCAAGATCATTTGTAATGGCATTGCTACTGCTCATCTTTATAGTTCACTTATAAAAACTATAATCATGGCACTAAATTTTAATCAATATGCTACAGAAGGGAATACCTTCCTTAAAGAATACACCAAGGAAATGAATCTTGGCACCAATAGAGATAAAGCAGGTAGAATATTATCTGCTATTCTTCACAGCTTACGCGATATAATTTCAACCGAGGAATCTTTGCAATTAATTGCGCAACTGCCCATGTTCTTAAAAGCAGTTTATGTAAACGGCTGGACTCTTAGAAATAAAAAGAAGTTGAAAATAAAGCATATGGCTGAATTTATAGACCTGGTAAGAAAACACGACGGTCCTTCAGCTGTTAATGATTTTGAATACAGTGATGAAGTGGCCGAGCAATATATAGATACTACCTTTATTTATTTGAGAAAATATATTTCCCTGGGCGAGATGGAAGATATTAGGGATGGCCTTCCAAAAGACCTAAAGAGTATGATTTATTCCAATATTATGTTCTAAAACATAAGAAGAGATATACATTCCTATGGCTGTTCAACATACCAGGCACAGATAGCTATTCTTGGGTTTTTGGGATGACGAAGGTCATTTTATACCAGCTATGGGCAGCGTAATTTTGCTGCTGATATTAACACTTTAATATAAAATCTTATGAAAAAAATATTCCCGCTTTTCGCTTTGTTCATACTACCCTTTTTCCTTTTTGCACAGGGGCTTACAGGCATTGATGAAATAGCGCCATTTAGTGAAGGATTAGCAGCAATAAGGAAAGGTAATGAATGGGGGTTTATTAATAAAGAAGGCCAATTAGCAATAGAATTTAGAGACGATCTTGTTTGGAACAATTTACCTGCTACCTCAGTAAACGATGTTAGTTCAATCCGTTTTCCTCAATTTAAAAATGGCAGATGTATGATAAAAAAAATAATGGAAGAAGAGGAGATTCCTACTTATGGCTTTATAAATACCGAGGGCAAAATAGTAATTGAACCCGAATATCTGAATCTAACTGAATTCAATGAAGGATATGCCGTTGGCATTCTTGTCACCAAAGACTTTAGAGGAAAAAACAATTTTCAATTGAATATCTATGATTATAAATTTAGTGAAGTTCTCCTGGATACTGCCGGCGATATTATGCTACTTATTAATAAGAGAGATGGAATTTCGATGTCCGTAAGACGTTATGAATTGCCTGAACTTCGTGCAAAATTTCTATCGGTTAACACTTTGGCCGTAAAATCTTCAACGAATACATGGGAAATACGAAAACTTGAATTATAAATATAATGATGGAACTATTAAAAGATAAAGTCGCCATTATTACCGGAGGAGCTGCCGGAATAGGCAAGAGTACTGCCGCGTTGTTTCTTAAGGAAGGGGCAAGTGTTATGCTCGTGGATATAAATAAAGAAAAGCTGGAATCGACTTCCAAAGAACTAAATTCTTCTCATTTGGACTATTGTGTCGCCGATGTATCTAATCCTGCTGATGTAGAAAGATATACTGCTGAAACCTTGTCCAAATTTGGCAAAATAAATCTGTTCTTTAATAATGCGGGAATCGAAGGAGCCTCCAGTTCTATTGAAGACTATCCCAATGACGTATTTGATAAGGTAATAGCCGTTAACCTTAAGGGAATATGGTATGGGTGTAAATATGTAATTCCGAAGATGGTTGAAGGTGGATCTGTGATTATCACATCCTCGGTAGCCGGACTTAAAGGATTTAAGGGTTTAGGAGCCTATGTAACAAGTAAACATGCCGTTATTGGTATAATGAGAGTGTCGGCCTTAGAATTTGCCGATAGAAAAATACGAGTAAATACCATACATCCGGGACCAGTTAACACCCAAATGATGCGAAGAATAGAAACGGATATTTCTCCGGATAATTCAGCCGAGGTTCAAAAAGGTTTTGAAGCCATCGTGCCTTATGGCCGATATGCAGAAGCTTTGGAAATTTCTAATCTGGTGCTTTATCTTGCTTCAGATGAAAGCAAATATGTAAACGGAAGCACTTATGTGATAGACGGTGGATTGATGGCTGGTTAAAAGTAGCTAAATGAACACCATACTAAAAGATACCGGAATCAAATTAGCATTAGCACTAATACCTGCATTAATTTGGAACTGCAGGGAAAAACATGAGTTGGAGCAGCCTGTCAAAGCAGTGTATGTTACTGAGCAAATTTCTCCTGTTGTAAAGGAGTTGCTGGTTTTTGCAAATATACCTTATACTGATACCTCTGATATTTCCAGTTTATTGGGTTTTAAGTTTATTGATGAAAATGGCAAAGTTGTTATTTCCGATTCGGAAAAAAATACGAAGATTTATAAAAACCTTGTAAAGGGCAGGTCGACTTCTAAGCTGCCCTTATTTGAAATTCTTGGATCTGATGAGGTGATCCTGGTTATCCAAAGCAGAGGAAATATCGGAGCCATCTGGGCGAAAATCATCATTGACAATAAAAGGAAAGAAATTATGAAGCTCCAGTTTGAACATATGGCGGAATCGGAAGGATATGGTGCCGCAATCACGCAGAGCTCTTTTGAAAATCAATTTGTTGGAATAGAACTGGACCCTGATTTAAAGGACTTTGGGCTAAAACAGAACGGTGTGGTATTAATTGAAGGTGTCAACATGATTGATGGTATCTCCGGAGCAACAATAACCAGTAAAGCCGGGGTAGAAATGATTAATCAAGGATTGCAAAAATATCGGAACTACCTGAAGCAGCCATTAGTCCAATTAGAAACCGATAATATCACTAATAGCAAAAAATAAAGACAGGTTGCTTTGATGTGTAAAATATATCCCATGGGAAATATAAAAACTGAAATTAAAACTACAATGAAAATGAAAAAAATGAATAGAAAAGATGCCAAAGAGATAGGACAATCTCTTGGAATCAATTGGGAAGAAGTAAGCTTGGATGAATTTACTGATGGAATTAATGTAGAATTTGAACATGGAACAAGGTTTCCTGAAACCAATGTCACTAATGACGACAAGTACCTTACCGGAAAAATTGCCTGGGCACATTTAAAAGAATTCCCGGATTATTACACCAGGCTTGAAAAAATGGAAAAGGAAGCCGAAGACTTTTGGAATATCCCCAAACCTAATTGAGGTCCCTCAGTACGAGGGAACAATAAATCCTATTGATCTAATAACTGAAAATTATAGCTTAAGATACCGCTTTTTGCATCCTGGATTTAAGTATTGTGCGTTTTAGAAATATATTAAAAAAAGAACTGCTCCAGGAAAACTAATCTGTTAGCCCTTGACCGGTACTTTTAAAATTATACGTTATGGAAGTGGAAAAACAAGAATGTTGCCCAAAATTTCATCCTGAAAAATGGAATGAAAAGACATTCGCTTGGGATGATAAAAAGTTTATTAAGGCTACCGTGCCTACTTTTTTTCATATTCCATTGCCTCCAATGATAGGAAATAGAATTACCAAAATGATGAAACTGGCGGAGGATTCTAAAAAACTAGCAGCCGATAAAGAAAATATCCTGGTATTATTTACGGACCCACATGCTTTTATGTCAGAAATCTATCTCTCCGTAACCGACAATGTGCCAAACGCCGTTAACACAACACTTTCCGGAACATTCAGGGGTAAGGTATTTGATGGTGCCTATAATGATATCCCAAAATTCATAAAGCAGATGGATTCTTATTTGCAGAAGCGCAAAGAAAAAGCTGAAAGATATTATGTGCATTATGCCTACTGCCCCAAATGTGCTAAAGAAGCTGGTCATAACTACATGGTACTATTTGCCCAATTAGAAAAATAAGAGATTGCAGCAACGATTATAAATCCAGTTATGAATACTAAAAAAGGTGTCGGATTTTGGATTTTAATTTCAACGACACTTGTTTTAATTCTCTTTTTGACTGCAGGCCAAACTTTATCATTAATAGATTATAATTTGGCCATAGACCTGGGATTACAAGAATCAGAAAATGAAATTGGTAACGTTGGAATAGCTTTTGCCAAGGGTTTCGCCTTTGGAGATACCATATTCTATATCCCCATGCTGGTTCTTGGAGTACTGGGACTAATTAAAGAAAAAAAATGGGGAGCTTTTATTATGTTTGGAGGTTTGGCCATCTCGGTTTATTGGCCCATAGTGCACCTATATACTATTTCTATCGAAACAGACGCAATTGTATTGAATCCTGATAAATACATTTCCTTTCCTATCATATTAACATTAATAACCGTTTATGGTTTATGGGGGATGATTTATTTGTATAAGAATCGCACATATTAATAATGAAAAGATCAATCTCTTCTAATCTTCTTATTTTATTAATTTTTTTTCAAGCTATTAGTGCAATTCCTTCGGGCTTGAGTCTTTTAAATGATCCTTCAGGCAATGGTATTGGTCTTTCTATAGATGTACTCAAAAATACACCATTTAAGAATTTTTTGATTCCCGGATTATTCCTGTTAGTAGTTTTAGGCCTGATACCCTTAATTACTTTGTACGGATTACTAACCAGGAAATGGCTGAATTGGGCCCGGAAGATCAATTGGGATAAGAAATTTCATTGGTCCAACGCCTTTTCCTTTTACATTGGGATATTACTTATTCTGTGGATTAATATGCAACTCTACTTTGGGATTGTTTATAATAATCTACACTTCTCCTATACAATTCTGGGAGTGTTAATCATAATACTTAGTCAATTCCCGGCCACAAAAAGAGATTATACTACAGAGAATGTCAATTAGAACTCATATTACTAAATCACATTCCATATTTCCAAGAAATTTTTCTAGGAATCTTCTTTTTTGGGTGTTCTGGGCAATACTTCTTCAGGAAACGGAAAGAGTATGGTAGAATTTTTCTCTGCAGCAATATTGGATAATGTCTGATATAACCTCAGCTTAATTGCAGAAGGCGATTTATCTATTTGTAATCCTGCTTCCAGTAATTTGCCTGCAGCCTGCTCTTCGGCCTGCGCAAGAATTATCCTGGCTCTTCTTGATCTTTCAGCTTCTGCCTGGTTGGCCATCATTCGTCTCATGTTTTCAGGCAACTGAATATCTTTGATTTTTACATCTATGATCTCAATACCCCATTGATGAGTTTCCTGTTCAACGATACTCTTAATATTTTTGCCCATTTCTTCACGTTTTGATAAAATGGTATCCAGCTCTACTTTTCCACATACATCCCTTAATGCTGCCTGAGAAAGCTGTGTAATTGCAAAGGAAAATTCCTCGACTTCCAGGACCGCCTTTTCCGGATCATTAATCTTAAAGAAAACCACTCCGTCTATGCTGCAGGGCACATTATCTTCCGTCATTACTTCCTGGGATACAATATTTATGGTAATAACCCTAATATCCACAGTCTGAACTGTATCCACTATGGGTATTATCCACCTGAAGCCAGGCTGTAAGGTCTTCACATACTTTCCGAATCGAAATTTTAATGCTCTTTTATACTCAAAGACAATTCTTATTCCTGCAAATAGAAACAACAGGAATACAATGGTGAAAACAAATAGTGCGCTCATACCGATAGTTTTAAATTATTTTTATTTTCCCGTAAATAATACCTTATATCTACTCTTCGTTTGTTTTTCTAATCCAATTAAAGCTTGATCCTCCGATTATTAATGCAAGATGGAGTTCACCTTCAGGTTAAAACGAGACCCTTTTAAAGTTACAAAATATATGGCCCGAAACAAAACATATAAGCGTCAAAAGATATTGATACAAATACACTAATTAATTTAATAAAAGCTCTGGATATCAGGGTTTTATTAATGGTTTACCTTAATTTTATCTTGTTTAAGTTTTAAAAATTTGTAGTAGGATATATCCAGAAAGGCAAACCACAGAATATAGCAGATAAAGGTTACTTTTTGGATAACCGGTAGGCTTCTTATCATAGCCCCGGTTTCATATATATAATAGTTTCCCAAGAAAATCAGCAGACATATAATACCCAAAATCAAAAGTGAGAAATATTTCGCCTTGTATAATTCAACAAAACAGCTGATAAAGGCAATTACCCCAAAAAAACCCGCGATACGAACTGTAATATCATGAGTTCCTGATGTGAGAGACATAGTAATTGCTAAAGCCAGAATCCCTGCAAGCCACATGACAATGAGATTGGTGCTTTTATTTGAAAAAAGTCCTGGTAAATAATACCACAATAAAATCAGACTTACACAAAGCACTGCCAGTGAACCCCTGGCAAAAAACCGCGCAGGATTTAAATCCCCGTTTATGGCATATAAGTCCAATAAATCACATAGGTAGTTGTTCCAAAAACTGAATCCTTCCTGATCCAATACCATCCATGAACCCCCGGGATAATTAATGGCCGCCAAAACATATAAAACAACAAATATACCCATTCCTACAAGTGGCAAGAGCAATACAGAAGGTTTAGGAACTACCGGAAGTATATCTATTTTCATAAGCCTATCATATTCCGAGTTTATAAAAAACCTGAGAGAGAGAATGGCTATCGTGAAGAATTCCTATATAAATTCTCCGCTCTTCTTTTTATCCCATAACACATTTTCCTGTCCATGGCAAATACAACAGGTTCGCCCAAAGGCCCAAATAGCAAACTGTTTTTAAAGGTAGGTTTGAAATCTACTCTATTTCTAGAGATAAACTTTGACCTATGTTCATCAATTGGTTCAACCATCCACAACCAACTGAGATGCAAATAATTCATAGGAGATTCTAATGCCTGATTGTAGACGGAATTTTTATTTAAATCGTACCAATTTTCAATCGCCATAGCTTTGCCATGTTCACAAATTACAAGTGGATAAGCATCCTTTGGGCCAAAGGGTATTAAATCCCCTATTTTAGGTTGTTGAAATTCCGGTAAGATTTGATCGGCATTATAGATGTGTAAACCCAGTATGTTTTCTAATGCCTCATAACTGTAAAAACCACCCTTACCCTGCCCTAGTTGGGCAACCCATGGCCATACAAAACTCGCCGGGGCATTTATTTCTATCGCATGAACAAACTCTGAGCGTGGTTGCGGCACGAGATGATCTCCCGGAAATGAAGCGCTTGCCTCCTTACTATTCATACCCCATCGGTCCCTTAATGGTTTAAAAAACAAGGTTAAGTAGGCTGCAGTAATAATAAGAATACCCTCTACTCCTTCCAGAATTTGAAGGAATGTGAAGCGTGTTCTTCGCTGTTCATTAAGTGAAACCGTTTCCATTGATATCTGCGCAGTGTTATTTTTCTACTTGTTTAGCTTTGTTTGATTTCCGCCAGCGCCTAAGGGCAGGAAGTGTTCTACTTGCCAATTTGGCTGCATCAACTTCTGACATTCCCATTTTAATGGCAATATTCATATTCTTTGCCATTTTTTCTTCAAGGCTAATCCCCTTATCGGTAAACTCTCCCTCTTCATAACAATAGTGGCAATACTCTGAATTTATACTTCCATCGCTATCGGTCCCAAAATCTGTCATATTTTTCATTGGCATTCCACAACTCTGACAAATATTCTTTTCTGAAGCTTTCATGGTTTATTCAATTTTAATTTTCATTTCTAAGATAAAAACTAAGTGATTAGTACAGTATGATATTTGTCAGTCAAAGGCCTTAATTACTATAAGCCATTGTATTTTCTGATAAATCAAAACCGGTCTTTGCAGACAGCACTTCCTTTAACTCCTCAGAAGTTGAAGAATCAATCAAATTCAGAGCATTAACATTACAAAGTTTTTTAACCATATTAACTCCTGCCAACGTATTAGATGTAATCCCGGTCACAATGTCCGGAATAATTTCGAACGCTGCCATTAATCCGTATACAGCGTATGGATCCGAAGCACAAAGAACAATACATTTTATATGGTCTCTCAAAGCGTTAATAGCCAGATCACCATTATAGGGCTCCAAAGGCGATGCGCCTATCTCAATAATGGCTACATCGGCATTTTGATGCTGAATTCTGCTCAATAGCTGATCTAACTTTGTCCTGTAAATGTCTACCGGACAAATTGAAGATGGCAGTCCAACATCCACAAAATCCATAACCGCATTTGCGCCCACGTCCTTAATGGCCAGAATATCTTTATAACGTCCGGCACCGGTGAGCTTAGCACCAACTACGTTGTATCCGGCAACTTTAAAAAGATTGGCTACTATTCTGGCAGAAGTTGTTTTACCTGCAGACATGGAAGTCCCTACAAATAGGATCACGGGTGTATTAAATGGAATTGGCTCACCTGATTCCACAAAATCGTTCATGGTAAGTTTTTTACCATTTCTGAATGCATGGCCTGTATAATTTACTTCCATCATATTTGGCAAAAAAATAGATTTTGAGGTTAATTTTCCCATAAGACCAGCTCCGGTCAAAACATGCATCTTAAGGTCGGCTTTAACTTTGCGCCATGTCCCTGTCGCTTCAAGAGTTGCATAACGCTCCCCCAATGCACCTACGATTGATTCTCCTCCAATTACTCCCCGCATTCTGCCCGTAGTAAGCTCTAAATTTAGTGTGTTACTTCCCGGGTCCAGAATCTTACTCACAACATAATCGCCGGTTGCCCATTGGGCCCTATCAAGTTTTTCTAAATTGAATTCGATTTCAGCCAAATCGGAAATTCTAGTTAGTGATGTATAAATGAATTGATGGTTCATGTTTTTTCATTTAAAGGTTCTAATAATAACAAGAGCGTTAAAAGGGATGTCCTTTCAATAAGCTTGTTCTGTAAAATATACTCGTGCGCTGCGTGTGCTCCATCTCCGGGGGTTCCAAGACCATCGAGAGTGGCAGTATAAAGGCTTGTTGTATTGGCATCTGAACCTCCCCCGGCAGTTGCTTCTTCCAGATCCAGCCCCAATTGTTGTCCTTGTTTCTTTGCCATTTCCCATAAAAGCTGGTTACGAGGAGTTTTTTCCATAGGCGGTCTGCCAATACCCCCTTCTATTTCCATTACAACATCTTTATGTATTGGCTTTAGGGCTTTTATTTTTTTTGTAATCATATCCCCATCTGCTTCTTTAAGGACTCTAACATCAATAACAGCTTTACTTAAAGGTGCAATCACATTGGGTGAGATACCCCCTTCAATCATTCCTATATTTACAGAGATCCCTCTATCCAGATCATTCATAGCGTAAAGCCTCTGGACTTGCTGGGATAATTCTACTATGGCACTCACGCCTTTGGCAGGGTCTAATCCGGCATGCGCTGCCTTGCCGCGAACGGTAATAGTAAAGCGACCTAATCCTTTTCTTGCTGTTTTTAATTTTCCATTCAATCCTAAAGGGGGTTCCAAAACATAGGCCCGGTTTGCAAGTTTTGCCAATCTTTTAAGCGCATTAGTAGACTCTCTGCTTCCTGTTTCTTCATCAGAATTTATGAATATTACAGGTTCCACTTTTGCTGTTATGTTCATCTCCCTGATCGCCATTAGGGAAAAAACCATCTGGGTAATACCAGCTTTCATATCATAAACACCAGGCCCTTTTATCTTACCTCTAATGTAAGTTAGGGGCATATTTTTTATTGTTCCTAAGGGCCAAACAGTATCGCAATGACCTATCAAAAGCTGAAGGGGTAAACCTTTCTTTCTATTTTTGGGTCTTGCATACAAATAACCGCCGGTATTTTTGCCTGACATATGAATTACCAAATAACCCATAGCAATAAATCTATCTCTTAGATAAGCCAATATTTGGTGCTGGGAATTAATTTTGTCCGTGGGCGATTCAATACTAACCAATTCTTTTAAAAAGAGAATCATTTGTTCTTTATTAGTCAAAAGATACTCCTTGGTATGGCCCGCTATTTTCTCCGGGGTTTTCATCGCTTAAAATTTTTTGGAAAGGGGAAAGCAATTGTTTCCGTGATCTTAGCAAACCTGCCCGGGGCAATATATACAAGTAAGGGGTTTTTTGAAATTTGATCCTGCTCATCCATTTCCGAAGCTTTTATATAATTTCTATGGGCATAAGCCGACTTAATTTTTCCAGTTATAATACTATAATCATCAAAGCCATCAATAATTTTATGTAACCCACACTCCAAATAAAAATAGGCGTCAGCTAATATCGGTGCATCCATTGAAGGGGCCTTTAAAACAGGCAACGCTTCAACTATCCCTTCTGATTTTGAAATACAATCCAATCGTGGACTGGCACTCAACGAAGTTGTGATTATTTGATCGGGTTTTGGAAAACTCACGGTAAATTCACCTGTGGCCAACACATTGCTAAATGTATTGTGCCTTGGCGTACAGACAAATCCAAAATAATTGCCAAAACCCAAGGGCATAGCCATATGTTTTGGGGCTAGATCATAACCTTGCTTTTCCTTTGTCCCAATTACGACCAAAGGAGCTACAGTGAAAATTTGATCCCAGATTGAAGTTAAATTGTCCAGGAGTACATAATTATCTTGCTGTAATGTGTCCATAAGAGATGATTTGAAGAGTACTATCCTTAAAATTACAATTCAAATAATAAGTAAGTAATGACCATGGTCATTGTTAAAAATCCTGTATCTGAATAATTTCATGAAAAACCAAAAGATGAAAGGTGCATTAAAACTCGGGAAAATTGCCGGAATTAGAATAGAGGTGCATTGGACCTTTACGCTTTTATTGATCTGGGTAGTTTTCCTTGATATACAACGCGGCGGAACTACGAATACCGCCTTGATGAATATTATTTTAATCTTTTTGCTCTTCTTTTGCGTAGTACTGCATGAATTAGGACATGCACTAACTGCGAAGCGATTTAATATAGATACCAAAAAAATTACATTGTTACCCATTGGTGGTGTGGCATCTTTAGAAAAAATGCCTGAAAAGCCAGGGCAGGAATTGATTGTAGCTTTAGCGGGGCCCGCTGTAAATGTGATAATTGCAATATTGCTCTTTCTGGTGGTACCTATGAAAAATTATTTTGGCCTGGATGCCGATAGTTTGATACAGTTATTATCAGCACCTAGTATGGAGACTCTTTTATTTTATCTTTTTATAGCCAATGTGATGCTGGTGGTCTTTAATTTAATCCCCGCTTTTCCTATGGACGGCGGTCGTGTGTTTCGGGCTTTGCTGACTTTTACCATGGATAGGACCAGAGCTACCCAAATAGCAGCAGGATTGGGGCAGGCTTTAGCTGTAATTTTTTTCATGCTGGGTCTGTTTTTCAATCCCTTCCTGATATTAATTGCGCTCTTCATTTATTTAGCTGCCTATAGTGAAAATCAAATGGTCAAACAGAAATCCCTGGTCGAAGGGCATTTTGTAAAGGAAGCCTTGTTGACTAATATTACGCTATTACATCCCGAAAATAGTCTTGAAGATGTTTTTGAAATACTATTAACCGGTACAGAAAAAGATTTTGTAGTTACAGAAAATGGGGAAATAGTTGGCATTTTAAATCATAAAGACATTATTAAAAATGCTCAAAATGGTTCAATTAAAGTAAGGACAATTATGAACACAAAATATAATACTATGAGCGCTTTGGATGAGTTAAAAGAATTCTTTGCTATGATCAACAATGAGCAGCAACGTTTCTTTCCTGTTACAGACAAAACCAACAAACTAATTGGTGCAATTGATGTAAATAACGTAAGCGAATTTCTTATGCTTAAGACAAATTTGCATTCAAAATCATGAATTAACTCAACTTCCCTGATCCTTGTCATTTCGTACTTCAGCATGATTTAATAAATTGAGAAAAATTAGGGTCATGGTTAATTTTTTAGCACACACATTTACAAAAAAAGCTTTTGAACAGCTAGCTGCAATAAGGAATCAGCATTGCGTTTCTATTTACTTGCCAATGTATAAAAAAGGTAAAGAACAGAATGAAGACTTAGGGCAATCTAATTTAAAATCTTGTCTGAAAAAAGTACATGCAGTATTGGTTGAATACGGGTATCATGAAACTAAAATAAATTCATATCTTGAACCAATCCGGAATCTTATTTTCGATCTAAGTCTCTGGAGAAATCCCTCAGAAGGTCTGGCAATATTTTTAGATAAAGATCTCGGATTCAGGTACTATAAATTACCTTTCCCTTTTGATATAAAAACCTATGTTGCCGATCATTTTTACTTAATCCCGTTACTTCCTTTGTTTCACAACAACGGTATTTACTATCTTCTGGAATTAAGCCGCGACTATGTGAAATTATACAAGGGTTCCAGAAATAACTTCCGGGAACTTCAAATTAATAAAATAATTCCCAAACAATTAGAAGAAGTTGTGGGATATGATTTTGAGCAAAAGATGTTACAAAACAGAACAGGTCATATGATGTATCCGGCCGGGTCATTTCATGGCCAGGGAGAAGGCAAGGAAGACCAAAAAAAAGAACTGGTTAGCTTCTTTAGACAAATAAATCAAAGTGTTACTGAAATGCTGTCAAATAAAAAGGCTCCATTGATTTTGGCATGTACCGATGAATTGTATCCTATTTACAAGAAAATAAATTCACACCCTAATTTATGGGATACCCATCTAAGTGGTGATCCTGAATTTAAAGGTACGAATGAGTTGCACAAAGAATCCTGGGGTCTCGTTCAATATTATTTTGAAAATACAAAGCGTGTAAAACTGGCAAAGTTTATCGCCAAAATTCATACTTCTAAAACTTCCTTTCGCCCCTCGGAAATTTTTTCGGCAGCTGTCAAAGGAAAAATAGATACCCTCTTTGTGCAGCAAAAAGAAGATGTTTTTGGCACCTATAACAGTGCTAAAGGATGCTTAATTATTGATTCCCGTAAAGAAATGCGAAATATCTCCTTATTAAATATGGCTGCCATATATACTTTTCTCCAAGGTGGAAATGTCTACTTTCTGGAGGCCGAGGAAATGCCTGTTAAAAATACCCCTATGAATGCCTTGTTTAGGTTTTGACCGAACCAAATGTTTAGCATTGATTCTCCGCTAACCTTTTTTGAGAAGTATTGCCTATACTTTTCTTTTATACGATTACAAATAAGATGATTCGCGGTCAATGATCATGAATTTCCAATACTGTTTTTTGGTAGCTTAACAATGGAACAAGTCGCTCCAATTTCATGCGTTTTACCAAATCAAAATGCCAAAGATTCGGAATTAAGGCATGACCCTCCCTTTCCAGCATTACAAGAATATCTGCATCTACCTCTTTTAAATAGTCTTTTAAGGTACTGAAAATATCATCTGATAATCTAAATTCAAAACTGATCTTTTTATACGTAACCTTTTCTTTAAGCATTTCCTTAAACCAAAGCATTTGATCTTCGGCAGCATATTCTTTTTTGGTTGAAACATGAATTAATTTAATTTCGGTATTGAAGGCAGATGCAAACTCAGTAATCTTTGCAATAGCCGGGACATCTGCTTCCTCAAAGGCCGTTGCGTATACAATGGTATTTATTTCAGTAATCCGTGCATTTTTAGGAACAGATAGTACAGGAACAGAGGATTTTTCTATCAATGCAGTCGCTGTGCTGCCAATAATCAGGTCTTTTACAATATTACTTCCGGTCATCCCAACTACTATCAGATCCGCTTTTATTTCTTCAGCCTTTCCCATAATCCCATCTGACTCAATACTATTCTCAACCACAGAAATAACAGGGCTCTTGTCAGCATCTTTCAAATTTAAATGCTTCCAGCAAAAAGCATCCAGCTTTTCCCGGTGATTATTAAAGGCTGCTTCTTCCAAGCGGGCATATGCCAAACTGACTGTACTAATAAAAGTAGCTGAAATATCAAATACATGAACAACATGAAGCTCGGCTTTTAGTTTTTTACAAAACACATTGGCCAACTTGAGTGCTGAAATTGAATTATCTGAATAATCCGTGGCACAGAGTATAGTTTTCATAGGATATGCATTTAGAATTAATTGAAATAACAAGATGAATCTATAAAAAAGAAAAACAACTAAAAATGACCTAAGTCATATCCTGTAAGAAAACCACAATATGACAATTGTCATGCGCGCTATTAGCCAAATGAACTAATTTTATATAACTCAACAAAGAATCATATTATGGGCGAAATAGCTACTTCAGACAGGCAAATCACCCTGTTTTATAGTTCCAGGTCCAAAAGGGCCAAGCAAACTTTGGCCTATGCTAAATCAGAAGGTTGGCCTATACATGAGATAGATATCTTAAAAAACCCACCCACCGGGACTCAAATCGCCGAATTAGCAGATCGTTTAGGAATGGAAATAAAAGATTTGGTTAACCAAAATCATCCGGCCTATACCTCTAAATTTGAAGCTCATGAATTTTCATCTCGTGATTGGATAAAAATGATTAGACACAACCCCGAAATAATGAAACAGCCTATAGCGCTCCGTGGAAATATTACCATATTGATAGAAACTCCAACGGATATCCTTAAGATATAATTTATAGGCACTAGATTTAAGTTTTTATACAAATCTTTTAAAGTGCTTTTAAAAAAATTAAATACTGGGTAATGCCAAAATTTAAAGAATTTAATATCGCAGATTGGTTTTCATTTTACCGCATAGCTGCGGTACCTTTTCTGCTTATTTTAATATGGTGGAATGAACGCGAAATATTTACCTGGCTTTTACTGGTTAGCTATTCTACGGATGCTATTGATGGTTTTTTAGCAAGAAAACTTAAGATTACAAGTGCACGTGGTTCTCAATTAGACTCCTACGGCGATCAAATGACTCTAGTGGTTGGTTTAATAGGGTTGATAATTTTTGAAACCAATTTTATGAGGGAGAACTATCCCTTAATTTTAATTGCTTTTGTGCCCTATATTTTACAAATGATACTTGCTTTTCGAAAATATGGAAAAGCCACTGCCTTTCATACCTATCTGGCAAAATTATCTGCTGTTATTCAAGGGATATTTATACTATGGTTATTATTCTTTGGCCCCGTTTATTGGTTGTTTTATGTAATGATCATTTTAGGGGTTTTAGAAACAATTGAAGAAATAACACTCATTTATTTATATGACAAATGGGTTGCGGGCGTTAAAGGCATCTACTGGGCCTTAAAAGACAAAAGACGGCTTAATATTGAACAAAACGGTTCTTAGACCTCATTTGAATTAAAGGGTTCGATTTTAGGAGCCTGACTATTTTTAAAATTAATAGAATATTTACTTCAAACGGCCATTAGATGGATAAGGTTGATTACAAAAAAGAATTGAAACATCTCTACAAACCATCTCCCCTCAAAATTGAATTTAGAGATATCCCTAAAATGAATTTTTTAATGATAGATGGAACTGGTGATCCAAATACTTCTTTAGCCTATAAAGAAGCGATAGAGGCTCTCTTTTCCTTGTCTTATACCTTAAAATTCATGATTAAAAAAGGAGAGTCAGGTATTGATTACGGTGTTATGCCACTAGAGGGGCTTTGGTGGGTAGACGATATGTCAAAGTTTGATCCAAACAAAAAGGAAGATTGGAAATGGACCGCTATGATGATGCAACCAGAAGTGGTGACGGGTGAAATGGTAACTAGAGCCATTGAGGAGGTTAGAAAGAAAAAGAATCCAAAAGCATTATCTAAAATTCGTCTTGAAGCTTTTACAGAGGGCAAAGCGGCACAAACATTACATATAGGACCATTTTCGGAAGAAGGTCCCACCATCAAAAAAGTTCATGATTTCATTATCGATAATGGGTACAAGCTTTCGGGAAAACATCATGAAATCTACCTTTCCGACATTAGAAGAGCCGCCCCTGAAAAATGGAAGACTATAATAAGACAGCCATGCAATTGATACTAACTAAAATATGAATTCTATTCATTTTTTTTCTCCTCCATTTTGGCTCTTTTTTGTTCTTCTTTGGCCATTTTTTTAAAATAACCCCGGGTTAAAAAATTATGCTTAAAAGCCTCCATATTCTCGTTAAACCTGGCTGTACCTTCTTCTATACTTTTCATGGTCGCTTCCAGTCGCTGAACCAGAATGGTGTCTTTGGTTAAGTAATTTAACGCTCCTTCCCCCTCCGAAATGCCGGTAACCACACTATCCAAATTAACCGTTAACTTCTGCATCCTGTCACTGGCCGATTCAAGATTGTGAACAATTTGTTTTATTTCGAGTCCGGCCAGGGAGTCGCGCAGTAAAACACCAACCACAGAATTCTCAGAGTTGGCTGCGTTAACAAATCTGTTTACTTCCTCCAGCGTATTATTGGCACGGGCACTGGCCAGTTTCAGATTCAAGATGGTCTGCTCAAGATTTTTGGCCATAAGGGTATCATTAAGGAGGCGACCTAAAGTTCCCTTACCTTTTGTTAAAGCCTCTGTTACTTTTAACAAATCAGCAGTAAGAAGTGCAGCATTTTCAGAAGTTACATTTAAGGTACTCATCATATCTTCAGCCCCAATACGACTATAAGAAATAATTTCATCTCCAGACTTTATCATTTCTCCCGATCCACTTCCAGGAACAATATTTACGATCATACTGCCCACTAATCCATCAGATCCTATCGTAGCTATAGCGTCATTTTTAATATGCTTTAACATATTTTCCTGAATGATCATTACTACATCTATCGTAGAATCATTTTCCATTTTTATATCTTTCACAGTCCCAACGCCTATCCCTGAGTAACGCACATTGTTCCCCGGTTCTAACCCATTTACATTTTTAAAAACTGCATGGATCATAAAGGTATTGCCAAACATATTTTGCCTGTTTCCAATAAGATAGGCGGCTATAACCAGAAAGCTGGTCCCAAGGATAACAAAAACACCCAATCTCAATTTTTCCAAGTTTGTTCTTTCCATGTCGTTATTTTTTAAAAAATGCTTCTACCTTAGGGTCTTTAGATTGAACAAGTTCATCATAAGTACCTTCAGCATAATTAATACCATCTACGAGTAGAATCATACGCTCTGAAATTACACGTGCACAGTCCACGTCATGTGTAATAATCAAGGAGGATGTGCCATATTTTTTTTGAATACTTCGCATTAATTCAATAATCTCTTTCGCAGTTATAGGATCTAAACCACTGGTTGGTTCGTCGTACAAAATAATTTTAGGTTTAAGAATCAGGGTACGAGCCAAAGCTACCCGCCTTTTCATTCCACCGGAAAGTTCCTCCGGCATTAGATCAATGGCATCTGCAAGACCCACACTCTCTAAAGCCTCAATTACTAAAGGTGTTGTATCTGAGATGTTACCCAGTTTCTCTTTATGCCGGCGCATAGGAAACTCCAAGTTTTCCCTTACTGTCATAGAATCATACAAAGCGCTCCCCTGAAACAAAAAACCAATTTCAGAACGCAGAATATCAAGTGTGGGCCTATCCAACAATTTTATCTCATTTCCCATAACTGAGATATAACCACTATCGGGTTGCATTAATCCTACAAGGCATTTGATCATTACAGATTTTCCTGAACCCGATTTCCCCATGACCACCAAATTTTCCCCCTTGTACAGTTTCATATTAAAGCCGTTGAGTACATGGTTCTTACCAAAGCTCTTATAAAGATCTTTGATATGGATTATGACTTCACGGTCGTCCATCATGATATTATTGGAACTTTCTTTTTCTTCTATCATCACAGGTCGTAAAAAATGTCAGAAACAAAAACGGCTATAAAATCAATCACAAACAAAAGCATGGAGGTAAATACTACCGCCGTGTTGGCAGCTAGACCTACCCCGGCAGTACCCTTTTTACTGTAATAGCCCTTAAAACAGCCCACCAGGCCAATAGCAAAACCAAAAAAGAAAGATTTTATAGTTGCAGGAATCAAATCCCGATAATCCAATGCATCAAAAACACGATTAAAATAGAGCAGGAATGAGACATTTCCCTTAAAATTTTCAACCAGTGCAGATCCGTATAGCGCAATGGCGTCTCCCATAATTACAAGCAATGGCAGCATAAGCGTAGTTGCCAAGATTCTTGTAACAACCAAATATTTAAACGGATTTGTTCCTGATACTTCCATGGCATCTATTTGTTCAGTAACACGCATAGAACCTAATTCAGCTCCAATACCTGAAGCAATTCGCCCCGCACAAACCAGTGCCGTGATTACAGGTCCCAGTTCACGAACAATAGAAATACCGACCATATTCGGCATCCAGGATTCTGCACCAAATTCAATAAGGGTAGGCCTGGATTGCAGGGTAAGCACCAGCCCAATAATGAACCCTGTAACCATTACCAGAACCAGGGAGCGGTTACCCATATGATAACATTGCCTGAGTAACTCCTTAAACTCAAAAGGAGGCCTGAACAATTCTTTAAAAAAGCGGCCGGCAAAATATGCCAGCTCCCCTATCTCTATGAAGAATTGCTTTATTCCACCCGATATTGGTTTTACCGTACTCATAGGTGCTTTTTACCTTGTGGACTATTTACTTCAAATATACCCTTAATACTATATCTTATAAATGATATAAGTCATATGAACGGACTGATGTTGCTCATAGGGGCATCCTCAGTTGTGCACTAATTTTACAATGTCTCAGGTAATTCTAAGACAAAATGAAATAGAAATTAAACCATAATAGCGATGACTCTAAAACCTGTAGTTCTATTTGGGATTTTTATGGTATGTATAAGTGTTTCAGTCAAGCCTGCCTTCAGCTCAAATAATTGGTCAGAAGCCTACCAAACCGGAATTGTTGAACATGCACGAGATTCTACCGAAAAGCTCAATGCAGCCCGTTGGATCCGGATAACCCGTGATATTAAAATAAGTGAGTATTTTGAATACATGGACTCTTTGGTGAACGCCTACGACTCTTTGGTCCCATACCCTTTATCAGAACACCTGCTGGTGCGCGCTAATCCCTGGATAATAGACACGCTGGCTAATACAGATTACTATCGAATGACTGCACGAGATTCCTTTGTTTATGATCAGCGGAAGCTGTTCGTATTACGGCCATCAGATTCTATAATGATCCCGGATTCCCTGTCGGCGGCCTACGTTATGGATGCTTTTAAAAAAACATATCTCGATGTAAATATCCCGGAGTTTAAACTTCGAATTTATCAGGATACCAGCCTTCTATATACCTTTTCGGTGAGAGTAGGAAAAAATGCAAAAAAATATTTGGCCATGGGTGACAAAATTACCGACTTAAGAACTATTACCGGAAAAGGAAAGATCATCAGACTTGTAAGGAATCCGGAGTTTTATAACCCTGTAACCCTTAAACGCTTTTATCTGACCAAAAGAGATGATGATAAAACCACCCTAATGCCACAAATACCATGGATAGAGACAGAGATAAACGGAATTCGAAATGGGCAGATGATACATCCAACAACCAATCCTAAAACTCTTGGAAATGCCAGTTCTAACGGTTGTATTGGCACCAGAGAATCCGATGCCTGGATCATTTATTATTATGCGCCGCCAGATACTGCAATAAGTATCCGCTACGATTTGGAATTTGAAAGTGAATTGAGCGATAAGGCTAAGCCAAGAGATATTTATGGCTACGAAAATTGATTTTAAAGATCACAGTTCAAGCGCCTTTAAATGAACTATTTGTTATAAGTCAGCTAAAATAGCTGCGTTAAACAGAATACAATTAATCGTATAACAAATAGAACACTACTTTCAATGAATTTAGTTGGTATTAACAAGTGGAATTTCAGTCGCAAGTTCTGCATCAATTAATGCCTCTATTTTACTTTCGACCTGAAAATAAAGGGCTGCTTTTGATGCCGGTAGAATCTTTTTAAACTTTTTGTAATAACTCTTATTCAGTTTGAGCAATTTTGTCTGGTAAGCTAATGAACGATTCACAAGGGCATCGGCTTTTTCATCTGTCATTGACTCATAATTGGCGGCAAAATCCTTAATAATATTAACTCGTTCTGTATGAACCTTGTACAATTCCGCATTGTATTCATTGTATAGCGACCAAAAAGGACCACTCTCAGCATCACTAAGTGTCATGGTTTCGGCTACTGCAGCCTTCTTCTCGGTTTTTAACACATCCCTTACAACCTCAAGATAGGCGTCAAAAGACTGTGAAAATGCCGGACTCATCATTAAAATCATTCCAATAACGAGTAAAATAGTTTTTGTTTTCATTTTTAAGTATTTTTTATTTTAATTCATATAATGTGCGAAATTACAAAAAATGAGAACCTGTTAAACTCTTTTTTTATCATCTATTACCATAATGTCAAGGTTTCATTTTAATTAAAATCTTCAACTTACCAAACCAAATATTAGAAGCATGAAATCATGGTCGCGCTTTGCGTCACCACGGAAATCGGATGATATTTCATCATCCTCAACTTTATGCTTAAAATTTAAATCCGTTTTGATTTAAAAGTTACCTACAATACGAAAGGATGGGCCACTGAATGTCAAATCAAAACTGCCTTTAAAATCACTCTCGTCTATATTCGCATTAAAATTTAAAAACTGATAATTTGCGGTCACTGCAAGATTCCTTATTATCTGGAAAGTAACTCCCGGACTAATATTCCATAAACCCCCGGATATATTATCAATTTTTATCCCAAACCAGTCTACACCAGCCGAAAATGCCCATCTGTTCGTAGGCGCCCAAATATACCAGAATCCAATGTTAGGCAAGGGAAGAAATGCCTTTACTTCACTTCTGCTGACGCCCGCTGATTGATCGCCAATAAAGCCTTCTCCCTCTACAGAAGCCTTGACATTAAGCCCATGAATACCAAGCCCACCTCCTAACTCATGCTTTTGTCCGGTACTTATAACCCTCCCGAAGAAGACTCTGTATAAGCCAAGCTCATAAGACACTTTGGCTTCACCACCTACCGGATATACAATATCATCCCATTCTATCTCTTCATCCAAAGTCACATTTCTTGAAGTTCCAACTTTAAAATATTCTCCTCGCACAGACCAAAATTTATTCCTGGAAAACCTCCATGTGAAATTTAAATTAAAGGTATTCTCCCCCTTATCAAGACCTAAGGTCTCGTCAAAGTCAATGTCTTCAAAATTTTCAATTTGATCTGTATTGATACTACCCTCTACTCCAAATTTCACATCTCTGGCAGGGAAATACCAGCCAGGTCCAATAAAAAATCTATCCTTGAGTATTGGGTGCTTATTATCTTCATTCTGAGAAAACAATGAACCAAAAGCAACTAAAAAAACAATAACGGGAAGTATACTTTTCATTTTTATCAACTTTAATATTAATTAATAAAATCTATTTCACAACTCTATTGCAGTAGAAATAGTAAGAATAAATCCCGACCCGCAATAAAATCTCTCAAGGTTCAGGAAGCCCTTAATTTATATCAAATATAGTATTCCATCTTAAGTGTTCCAATATAAATATACCCTAATTTTAGGCTTTCTGAACATCTCTTGATTTTTGTTCCATATGCCAACCCTCTGCGCCTTCAAAAGGTTTTCTCTATTTCAGGAGGCTTATAATACCCTGTTGCAACTTTACAATGTTGGAAATACGGTATTCTGTCAAAAGTCCAAATTTACCGAGTAATAAAAGTGTTTAGTATGATATTAATCAGTTGATTATTATTTATTAAGTCTTCCTAAATGATAAGGAAGCTTCCAATTATCGTATTGTATAAGAATGTAAATTGAATATCTTTATATCTTTATTTTCAACTAGTTTTCAAGAAGAAGTTATATTTTAACGCGATTTTAGTTGATTTTACACTATAATTTACACCAGCTTTTCTATGAACCGCAAATACTTTTTTCTCCTTACAGTTTTTACAATGGCAGGCTTTCTTTCATTTACCTCCTGTAAGGAAAAGAGTGCAAAAACTGCACCCATACCGGAAATCCAAGTCATCAAAGCCGCAAAAAAAGATGTTCCCCTTAAAAGAGATTTTGTTGGACAGATTTACGGGTTTCAGGATATTCCAATTAGAGCAAGAGCAGAAGGCTACTTAGAAGGCGTACATTTCGAGGAAGGGTTTCCTGTAAAAAAGGGACAACTACTTTATACAATTGATGCTCAACCTTATATTGAAGCCGTTGCTTCCAAAGCAAGTATGGTTGCCGAAGCCCAAACATACCTGGTAAACGCAGAAAA
Organism: uncultured Eudoraea sp.; assembly: GCF_947490415.1. Taxonomy (GTDB): domain Bacteria; phylum Bacteroidota; class Bacteroidia; order Flavobacteriales; family Flavobacteriaceae; genus Eudoraea. Next base: position 30,807 of record NZ_CANLGX010000002.1, on the reverse strand, counting down.
TGAACTCGCCAGATACAAACCTTTGGCCGAGATCAATGCGGTCAGTAAAAGTGATTTAGATGCTGCCCAGGCAAGCAGGGATGCAGCTGTAGCTTCTTTAGAGGCCGCCAATGCCAACTTAAGAATGGCCGAAATTAATCTGAGTTATACCAAAATACTTTCTCCCATAAATGGCCTTATAGGCAAAACAGAGGCTCGAACGGGTGAATTTGTAGGACGTGAGCCCAACCCTGTTATACTAAATGTTGTTTCCGATATCAATAAAACAAGGGTTGAATTTTTTCTCACGGAGGCGGAGTATCTAACTATAGCAAGAGAATTTAATCAAACAATCTCCGAAGACGGAACCATAGACCGCAAAAATGCCAAAAACAGCAATAATTTGGAATTGATCCTCGCCGATGGGACGACCTATGAAGAAAAAGGAAGTGTAGAATTCCTTGGCAGAGCCATTGATGCCAATACAGGATCCATTTTGGTTCAGGCATCATTTAATAATCAGAAAGGACTGCTCAGACCTGGAATGTATGCAAAAGTACGTGTTGAATTTGAGGTCGCTGAAGGTGCAATTCTTGTACCACAAAAATGTGTAACTGAATTACAGGGGCAATATTCCGTATACGTTGTCGAAGAAGGTAACGTTGTCAAATCCAGACAGGTAAAAATTGGTGGGGCTCTAGGTGATCTGCAGTTGATTACAGAAGGACTTGAGGAAAATGAAATGATTGTAATTGATGGATTACAAAAAGTGGCCACGGGAATGGTAATCTCACCTGTTGTTACAGAGTTTAAAAGTCAAACTCCAGAAAATTAAGAAAACTATGGCTGAAAACTCAGGTAACTTCTTTGTTCGGAGACCCATTGTGGCTATTGTTATTGCCATTGTTATTGTCATCGTGGGTAGTGTGTCCATGATAGGTTTACCCATAGAACAATATCCCAACCTTACACCTCCAATTGTACAGGTAAGAGCCAACTATACAGGAGCCAATGCAATAAGTGTTGAAGAATCTGTTGCTACTCCTTTAGAACAGCAAATCAATGGGGTAGATAACATGATCTACATGAAATCTACCAACGCCAATGATGGTTCTATGGTTATTGACATCTCATTTGATGTAGGTACAGACCCTGATATGAATACCGTTTTGGCACAGAACAGGGTCTCTGCTGCTTCCGCAAAGCTTCCTCAGGAAGTAACGAAATTTGGGGTTTCAACCCAAAAGTCCCTGCCAAATATTATGATGGCAATGACACTTACTTCTGACGGTGGCTATGATCAGGATTTCCTGGGTAATTATGCTTTGATAAATATAAAAGATCAGTTATCAAGAATTAAAGGAATTGGTCGGGTTGATATTTTAGGAACTTCTGAATATTCGATGAGAATTTGGGTGAAACCCGATTTACTTTCTAAAATGGGTATTACGGTTCCTGAAATTCTAAATGCCATAAACGCACAGAATGTTATTGTTCCGGGAGGCAAATTTGGAGCGGAGCCGGCACCCCCTGGCACCGAATTTACCTATACTGTGCGTTTGCCTGAAAGATTTAATTCGGTTGAGGCTTTTGAGGATATCGTGGTACGAACAAATACCGATGGATCTCAAGTAAAAATAAAAGATATTGCCACAGTTAATCTTGGAGTTGAAACCTATGCGATGATCCCAAGAATGAATAAAGAAACCTGTGCCATTATAGCGGTTTACCAGGCTCCAGGATCTAATGCCGTTGAATTGGCGGAGAATTTATTAGTAGAGATGGAAGATCTTTCCAGGAATTTTCCGGAAGGCATTAAATATGATGTAGCCCTTGACTCCACCTTACCCATTACAGCAGGTATTAAAGATATTGTAGTAACGCTGTTTATTGCTCTTTTACTGGTTGTATTGGTAGTATTTATCTTTATACAAGATTGGCGTGCTACCCTAATTCCAACTTTAGCCATTCCTGTTTCCCTAATAGGGGCCTTTATCTTTTTTCCCATACTGGGTTTTACAATAAATGTCTTATCCCTTTTAGGACTTGTCCTGGCAATTGGCATTGTCGTAGATGATGCCATTGTGGTGGTTGAGGCGGTGCAGGTAAATATTGCTAAGGGGATGAATGCCAAACAAGCCACTTTGGATGCCATGAGTAAGGTAACGGCGCCCATTATTGCAACTACCTTAGTATTGGTAGCAGTTTTTATCCCTGTTGCCGGGATGGCAGGAATAACCGGATTGCTTTACCAGCAATTCGCTATTACCATAGTGGTTTCAGTACTGGTATCTTCTGTAAATGCCTTGACCCTAAGTCCGGCCTTATGTTCATTACTGTTAAAAGAACCTAAGCCATATAAGGGATTGTTGGGGAAATTCTTCCATAAATTCAACCAGGGAATGGACAAGTCAACCGATTCCTATATGAGTTTTACCAATGTAGTTTCCCGAAAACTAAAAAGAGGTGTCATTTTTATTCTGGTAATGACCCTGGGTGCAGGTTTGTTCGGAAGTCTGGTACCTGGCGGATTTATACCCGAAGAGGATATGGGGTTTTTCTATGTTAATATACAACTCCCCAATGCGGCATCTATTCAAAGAACAGATGTCATTGCAAAACAAGCGGAAGAAATCATTCTAAATAATCCTGATATAGAGTATTTAACCACCCTTGGAGGATATAGTATATTGGCAGGTTCCGCAGTTCCTAATAATGGATTTATGTTTGTAACCCTCACAGAATGGGGCGACAGGGACTTAACAGCCAAGGAGGTAATTAATAATCTGAATATTGAGTTTGCCCAAAAAATAAAAGGGGCCCAGGTATTTGCCTTTGGCCCACCGGCCTTACCCGGCCTGGGTAATGGTTCTGGTTTTAGCCTAATGATCCAGGATAGAGCGGGTAATACCCCGGAATACCTGGGGCAAAACACCATGAAATTCATAAAGGCCGCCAATGAAAGACCAGAAATAGGAACTGCCTTTACGACCTTCCAGGCTAATGTGCCACAGAGATTTTTGGATATCAATAAAGAGAAAGCATTAAAACTAGGCGTTTCCCTAAATGATCTCTACACCACTATTGGGGCTTTTATGGGAGGTGCCTATGTCAATAATTTTACCAGATTTGGAAGACTCTATAAAACCTATATCCAGGCAGAACCAGAGTATCGGGTAAACGAAGAGCAGATAAATAATTTTTTTATTAAAAACAACGAGGGCAATATGGTTCCCCTAGCTACAATTGCCAGCGTAAGGCCCGTTTCTGGCCCGGATTATACGAACAGATTTAATTTATACAGGTCTGTTGAGGTCACGGGTAGTCCTGCCCCTGGCTATACCTCAGCCCAGGCAATGGCAGCCCTGGAAGAGGTAGGCGATGAAGTGCTTCCTCCGGACATGAACTATAGTTGGAATGCCATGTCCTATCAGGAGAAAAAGTCTTCAGGATCTCTCATGATCATACTTACTTTTTCCTTAGTATTTGTATTTCTGATCCTGGCCGCACAATACGAAAGCTGGTCTTTACCATTTTCCATATTACTTGGCACGCCCTTCGCTATTTTTGGAGCCCTCATTTTCTTATGGGTGGCACGATTATTTAGTCCCACATTTGAAAATAACATATTTGCCCAGGTTTCCTTTGTAATGCTTATTGGTATGGCTGCGAAAAATGCCATCTTAATTGTGGAATTTGCACATGATGAATTTAAAAGCGGAGCGAGTCTTTATGATGCTGCCCTAAAAGCAGCAAGATCCAGGTTCAGACCTATTCTAATGACGGCCTTCTCTTTTATTTTAGGGGTTTTTCCTCTGGTTATTGCTTCTGGTTCGGGAGCGGAAGCCAGAAAAGTTATGGGAATGGCACTCTTGGGGGGTATGTCTTTGGCCACGCTCTTAGGTGTATTTTTCTACCCTATGCTATATATTCTTATTGGCAAGCTTGCCGGATATGAGAAAAAGCGAGATAAAGAATTGGCAACCTCAACTGTAACCAAGGACTAAGATGAAAAAGATAAAAGAAATGAAAACCAAAATTTCCTTTATACTTATTGCTTTAAGTACCCTCTTTTTATTTAATGCCTGTAAGGTAGGCCCAGCTTTTAAAACGCAAAGAACAGAAATAGACTCCACGGCAGTTTACCGCTATGACAGTATTCAATTGGCAATGACCGATTCTGTGCTCAATATCAGTTGGTGGGAATTGTTTGATGATCCTGTTTTGGCCGATTTAATTGAAATTGGTTTAGAGGAAAACAAAGATGCCCTTATCGCCTCTTCAAGGATAGATCAGGCCATGGCACAATTGGGCTTTACCAAAGCAGATCTTGGCCCAAAAATTGGTTATAATTTAGGAGCCCAAAGAGGCAATGTAATAGCTGGGGCTCCAACACAAGATTTTGGGGCCAGCAATATTTTTACAGGATTTGGCACCTTGAGTTGGGAACTGGATTTTTGGGGGAAATTCAGACGGGCAAATGAAGCGGCAAAAGCAGAATTGGTAGCTACAGAATACGGGCAGCGCACGGTACAAATAGGCCTGATATCAGCTATTGCCACCACCTATTATCAGCTACTGGACTTTAAATGGCGGGAGTATATTTCCAGAAAAACCTTAGAATTAAGACAAGCTTCATTAAACATCATCCAGGCCAGATATAATAGCGGTATTGTCGCGGAAATTGATTTAAACCAGGCGCAAATTCAAAGGGCCATTGCCGCCTCCGCTGTTCCTCTTTTCCAAAGATCCGTCGCCCAGACAGAGAATGCTTTAGGTATTTTATTAGGCAGAAGCCCAGGCCCCATTGCAACAGGGGTGGAGTTAAGCGAGCAACAACTTCCCCCCGATATTCCCGTGGGCCTCCCTTCGATGCTGATGGAAAGACGTCCTGACATCCTAGAGGTTGAAGCTTTGTTGCATGCGCAGACAGCTCGTATTGGTGTAGCGGTCGCCCGAAGATTTCCTTCAATCAGTCTTACGGGACTGCTGGGAGTAGCAAGCAATGATATCTCAACGTTGACTTCCAATCCGGCGGCATTTGCTATTGGGGGAAGTGTTTTAGGTCCCTTGTTTGAATTCGGTAAAAATAAAAGGCGCGTAGAAATTGAACGTAAGATAACCGAACAGGTCCTTTATGAATACGAACGTACTGTGATTACAGCCTTCCGGGAAGTAGAGGATGCCCTTATTGCAATTAGCACTTTAAAAGAAGAAAGACAGGCCAGAACAGATCATGTTGCGGCAGCTCAGAACGCCCAGTATTTATCGGGAGAGAGGTACGACAAAGGCGTTACCAGTTTTTTAGAATTAATTGAAAGCCAGCGACAAGCCTTTGAAGCAGAATTAAGTCTGTCTGAAACCACTCAAAAACTTTTCAATTCTTATGTTAATCTTTACAAGGCATTAGGGGGCGGATGGTTGTCTGAAGAAGAAATGAATGCCGCTGCAAATGCTGCTCTGGAAGAATAAAATATAAATACCCATCCGAAAACTGATCATGTTAGATTGCCTGCCTCGCTTTCATGTAGCCATTTTGGTGGACGAAGGCCTTAGATATGGTAGAAAATTAGAAGACGTATGCGCGTCATATTTGTTTTTTGAACTATTTTCTGCTCTAAAGGCCGCTCTATCATGACTTATTAGTGTTTTAATTCACCATAAGTAAGGTTATTTGGTGAATATACTCACCAAATTAATAAATAAGTCTTAATAAATAACTATTAGAATAATTTTCAAACCTTAAGTGAACATATAGTTCAGACATAATAATGTAACTTACACACTTTTTTCGTTTTTACTTCTATCTCAGTTACGAGTAACCCAAGTTCATAAGATTTTAGTTATCGGTGGTCATTTTTTTTGTATCTTCTTTTATGAATAAAATTGAACAACTTCTAACAATTATAATTTGATTTCATTAGGATCCATTCAACACCAGCGACATATCACGTTGAATCATGCGATAATTTGAAGTTTCTAAGAATTATTAAATTTGGGAAAGTTGATTTGCTCTTATGGAAAATTACATTTTGACAGAATATACAGACTCTGCGGAGCAGTTTTCCAAGTCCTTGGAATTTTTGCTTCCGGGATCATTGGTAAAGTCAAGAGTGCTTTCAAATAATTTTAGTTCTGAGGGTCATGGCGTACTATCCAAAGGATTTTATTTAGGCAATAATAAGACTAAGAATCTGGCAGAGTTAGAGATTATCAACCTAAGATCCTGTGTCTTTTCCATCCCCTTTAAGGGGAAATATACGACTTATGTTTCGAATAAACTGTTTAGTGAATGCACCCCTGAAAGAGGGTGCCTATTCTTACCCGCAGATTCCATAAAATATGCCACTGAAACCAGTTTAGTTAATGATTTAATCATTACAATGAGCTATGATGAGATTGAATCCCTCTTGCTAAAAAATTATAATATTAAGAGTGTTGATATATCCAGTATTGAAATGAACAAATCAAATAGTAAGGTCAAGCTGATTTACAACCTTATTTTAAGTAAAATGAGTGCTTTAAAATGCTATCCTCATCTTGGAGAATCGTTACATTTCATGTCAAGTGTAAAGGAAGTAGCAAAATTGTTTCTGACTGAAATAATTGCGGATTTTATGCAGGTTAAAATAAAACAAAAAGTGTCTCCTGACATAAAATTTTTGAAGAATGTCGAGATGCTGATTGATGCAAATCCGGAAATTTATTTTAGTATTCATGAAATTGCTGAAAAAGTAAATACTACACCCCGCAATCTGCAGTTAATTTTTAGAAAACACCGGAATTACACACCCATGCAGTTTCTTAAAGAAAGAAAACTGCATAGGGCAAGATTGGCTATTCTTAACTCGAAGGGTGAATCTTTGATTAAAAAGATTGCTTTTAACGCCGGGTTTACAAATATGAGCAGTTTCAGCAGAGATTATAGAAATCTTTTTGGAGAATTACCATCCTCAACAGTTGAATTGACCAAAAATAATTTCTTTTGATTAGTTCTTCTTTAAACATTTTAGCATATAATCCGTTCGTTTTTTTGATACTTATTTTCGGTTTTTAAATACCTACTTCGTTAAGAACTTGTTAACTTGAGCTTTGTATTTATAAAAATCATATTCCCATGAAGACTTTAGCAACTTTAATTTTGACTTTTTTTTGTACTATAAGTTCTCTTGCGCAGGAAAAACCGAATATTGTTCTGGTATTCCTTGACAATTTTGGTTATGGAGAGCCTGGTTTTAATGGAGGAGGTATAACCCGCGGGGCACCAACACCAAAACTTGATAAACTAGCCTCTGAAGGTTTACGCTTAACTAATTTTAATGTGGAAGTACAATGTACTCCTTCCCGGTCCGCTATAATGACGGGGCGATATGCTATCCGAAGTGGAAACGCAACCGTTCCTTTGGGAGAAGGTATATATGGTCTGGTAAAATGGGAAATAACTATGGCCGAAATGCTCTCAGATGTAGGTTATGCTACCGGAATGTATGGTAAATGGCATCTGGGTAGAACAGAAGGCAGGTTCCCAACCGATCAGGGCTTTGATGAATGGTATGGAATTCCAAATTCTACTGATGAGTCAGCTTATACTTCTTTGGGTGGTTTTGCTGAAAGTGGGCTACCGGAAACGTATGTAATGGAAGCTAAAAAAGGGGAAACTCCTAAGAAAGTAAGACCTTATCGTTTAGATTATAGACCATTAATTGATAGGGATTTAACAGATAAAGCAATGGATTTCATGGAGCGCCAGACAAAAGCTGAAAAGCCCTTCTTTATTTATTTGCCCTATACAGCCACTCACTTTCCAACCATGCCACATCCTGATTATGATGGCAAAACCGGCAATGGCCCCTGGGCTGACTTGTTAACACAAATTGATGATTATACAGGTGAATTACTCGCAAAAATTGATAAGTTAGGTATAGCTGAAAATACCATATTTATTTTTACTGCCGATAATGGACCTGAAGCTCTTGATTTTCAAAACACCAGCATTACTATTGAAGGCGCTATCAACGGTTCAGCTGGACCATGGAGAAGCACCTTGTTTTCAAGTTTTGAAGGCGCATTGCGTGTTCCCTTTGTTATACGCTGGCCTAATAAAGTTCAGGCTAATTCTGTGAGCGATGAAATAGTGCATGCTATGGATTTATTTCCAACATTAGCAAAAATAACAGGAGGTAGCATTCCGGAAGATCGTGTTATTGATGGCATTGAAATGTCTGATTTCTTTTTGGGAGAGAGAAAGGAATCGGGGCGTGATGGATTTATTGTTTATATGGGTAATGATATTTTTGCGGTAAAATGGAAAAATTGGAAACTTCATTTTAAAGAACAAAGTGCATGGAATGGTAAATTAGATACCTACACCATGCCAAGGGTTTACAATCTCTATACCGACCCGCAAGAAAAAAACAATGTACTCTTTCCCCATACCTGGGTTCCTAAAGCTGCGCTTGGTCAACTAACAGAACATATAATTTCTTTAAAAAAATATCCCGGCATTAAGACAGGACAAAAAGATCCATATAAACCGGAGAATTAATGCGTTAATTTATATCCTTAGAAATGAATTTAATTAAGTTTACAATCCTTCTACTGATTGGTTTATTTACATTCAGTGTTGGATATGCCCAGGAAGAAAAAGATAATACCGGAACCAATCCCGCTAACTTCACTTACGATGCGAGATTCTATTTTGAAATGGCGAAACTACCAAATTCGAATGGGTCCTATTTAACAAATGTCCTTGAATTTCGCTGGCCGTTGGGTAGAGATGTGGCTAAAGTTGCCGGCATTGAGAATGAAGGTCTGGTTCATGATCTTGGGAAAAAATTCGGAGCCAGGATGCGTTTCCGTTACCGGGACCTGAATTTGGACACTCCCGGAGAGGGCTTATTCAATAATTCAAACGTCTCTGGAATCGGTGACATAGACGCTCGTATTTTGTGGATGGCCTATGGAAGCAAAAACCTCATCATCGTTCCGGGACTGGAAGCTACTTTTAACACCTCAAGCAATGACGCACTTGGATTCGGGTCCAATGTGCTTGCTCCTACATTATTCTTTGTTTTCCCCGGCTTATTAGGAAAGGGAAGTCTATTCGCACCCGGATACCAGTATTTGTTTGATGTCGATGGAGGTGAGAATAATGAAATTAGTCGCAGTCAGATTGATTTGTACTTTGTATGGATTCTCGGCAAAGGCTCAAATTGGCTTATCGTTGACCCCCAGGTTGTGATTGATCATAAGGGAGACGCCTACCCCACCTTAATAGAACTGGAATGGGGTTATATGATAAAACCCCTGCCCGGAGCCAGCGTGTATGTGAGACCAGGGCTCGGTCTTGGAGGCGACAGACCATACGACTGGAACTTCGAGGGTGGACTTAAGTTCGTTTGGAGATAAAACTTTGAACAATGATGTAATATCGGACATAGAATCTTTAACTAAAGCAATAGCATTAACTTAAAAATCTTTTAAATGAAAACTTCAATAATTGTCTTATTGACAGCAGGTTTACTTCAGGTGTTAGTAGCCGGTTGTAACGATCAGTCTAATACAGCTGAAAATGTTTCAAAAGGGGAAAAGGACAAATTAGACCGAACCAATTTACCTATCCAGCCTCCGGCTATGGCTGCCATTACAGAAATGGATGCAAGGAATGCAACCAAACCTGAACGTTTTGAAGTGAAGGCGCCAGAAGGTGCCCCTAATGTGGTTGTGGTTTTAATTGATGACATTGGTTTTGGAGCAACTTCTACTTACGGCGGAGCCATAAATACACCAACGTTTGATCGTCTGGCCGATAATGGTGTCAGGTTTAATCAGTTTCATACCACCGCCCTCTGTTCACCTACAAGAGCAGCATTGCTTGCGGGACGAAATCACCACAATGTGAATGTTGGTTCGGTAATGGAAATAGCCACTGGTTTCCCTGGCAACCAGGGTATACGACCAGATAATGCAAAATACGGCGCTGAGATATTACGCCAAAATGGCTATAGTACAGCAGCCTTTGGTAAATGGCACGAAACAGCTACCTGGGAAGTTTCTGTTTCCGGTCCTTACTTTCGTTGGCCGACAAACTCCGGCTTTGATAAATTTTATGGTTTTATTGGCGGTGAGACCAATCAATGGGATCCCGTAATTTTCGACGGTGTTACTAAGGTTCATAAAAAAGATGATCCCGATTATCATTTTACCACTGACATGACAAATGAGGCAATTAAGTGGGTGAAATTCCAACAAGCCTTAACACCTGACAAACCATTTATGATCTATTATGCACCAGGTGCTGTTCATGCCCCTCACCATGCTCCTAAAGAATGGATAGATAAATACAATGGGAAATTTGATGATGGTTGGCAAAAACTAAGAGAAGAAACCATTGCACGACAGAAAAAATTGGGTATAATACCTCAAGATGCCGAATTAGCTCCAATACCCGAGGACATTAAAGACTGGGAATCGTTAAGTGCAAATGAGAAAAAGTTATTTGCAATTCAAATGGAAGTTTTTGCCGGTTTTGTTGAACATACCGATGTTGAAGTAGGGCGATTAGTGAATGCCATTGACGAGATAGGCGAATTAGATAATACCCTCTTTGTATATGTCATGGGAGATAATGGCTCAAGTGCTGAGGGCGGTATGCAAGGAACCTATAACGAGTTAGTAAGCCTTAATGGAATATTTGGTGCAGAAACGATTGATGGGATGTTGAAGCGCGGCGATGATTGGGGCGGACCTAATTCTTTCCCTCATATGTCTGCTGGTTGGGCTGTTGCAACCAACGCTCCTTTTTCATGGACCAAGCAGATTGCTGGTGATTTTGGAGGTACACGAAATGGCGTAGTAATACACTGGCCAAAAGGTTTCAGTGCAAAAGGAGAAATCAGAACCCAGTTTAGCCATGTAAATGATGTAGTTCCAACAATATTGGAAGCAACTAAGCTGCCAGTTCCTAAAACAATTAATGGGGTGGAGCAAAAGCCAATGGATGGTGTAAGCATGCTTTATGCCATTGAAGATGCAAATGCTACTGAGCGCCATACCACTCAATATTTTGAAATCGCAGGAAATAGAGGCATCTATCATGAGGGGTGGCTGGCACGCGTGATTCACAGACCGGCATGGAAAAATAAGCCACTCAATACGTTGCAGGAAGATGTTTGGGATCTGTACAATGTTAAAGAAGACTTTAGCCTTACCAATAACCTGGCTGCGGAATATCCTGAGAAGCTGGAAGAAATGAAAGCGTTGTTTGAAAAAGAAGCTATTGCCAATAATGTATATCCATTGGATGATCGCTTGTATGAAAGATTCAATGCTGAACTTGCCGGAAGACCTGATCTAATGGGCGACCGTAAATCACTTACCTTGTCTCATGGGATGGAAGGTATCATGGAAAATGCCTTTTTGAATGTGAAAAACAAATCAAAAACCATCGTTGCTGATGTAAACCTTAAAGGCAATGACCGAGGGATTATTCTCTGTCAAGGAGGTAAATTCGGTGGCTGGGCTGTTTACATGGATAATGGTAAACCTACCTACACGTACAATTATTTCGGTTTGGAAAGTTATACAATCAAGTCTGACACAAGATTAACAGGCCCCAAAGCCGAAATCAAGCTACAGTTTGATTATGATGGTGGTGGGACTGGTAAAGGAGGTAATGCTATACTATATGTAGATGGTAAAAAAGTTGCTGAAGGTCGTGTCGATAAAACCGAACCTGCTGTTTTCTCAGGAGATGAAACTGCAGATGTTGGAATGGATGATGCTACACAGGTAGCGAATGAAGTCTTTAAGGATTTGGAAGACTCGAGATTCACTGGTCATGTCAACAAGGTAACAATCAGTATTCCCGAATAGTCTTCAAATAGATTGATGATCTATAGATCTATCATCAATAAGTACTAAAAGGATTATTCCATATGATTGCGAAATACACATAGAGGAGTATAATCAATACAGAATGAAAAAGAATTTTTTTCGATGGTCAGGGCTAGTACTAAAGAGTTGCGTCCTTTTCATTTTCATATCGAGCACAAATGTTATCGCCCAGCAGGCATCACCCATGCAGTCCGGTCATTACTATCCGGGACTTTTAAGTACAAGGGACATGGCTCATCCTCCCTCGGGGTTGTTCTTTTTATGGTATAACTTTGCCGTGAGCAGCAACACGTACGTTGACAGGGATGGAAAGGAATTTAAAAACATTCCTTTGAGTGATCTGCATCCTTCACTTCCGGATGTTGAAGTTGAGCCCGGTCTGAATGGTTTCGGTAGTGCCCCCGTTGTCGCTTGGGCATCGCCTCAAATCTCCTTCCTTGGCAACGCAAGATACATCGTTGGGATCGCTCCAAATTACGTTACTGCCGAGGTATCGATGGTCACAGAAAGGCCTGGAATTGTGCTGGATACCACATACACCCGGGAAATCTCCACAAGGGTTTCGGGATTTGGTGACCTGATCTTCGTACCCCTCGGATTGAGCTGGGGAGGCAGTAAAATGGACTTCACCACCACCTATACCATATATGCGCCCACAGGCCGATACGAAACAGGCGCAGATGACAATATAGGCCTGGGTTACTGGACTCACCAATTCCAGGGATTTGGATATTATTACCCTGTTGAGAACAAGTCGACTGCTTTCATGCTGGGTCTGACCTATGAAAAGAACTCGAAGGCAAAGGATTCTGACCTTAGGCCAGGGGATCGTTTGACTTTGGAATATGGAGTCAGCCAGTTTTTATCCACAAAGTTTGAAGTCGGGATATTTGGTGGACACAACTGGCAGGTAAGTGATGACAGGGGTGAAGATGTATTTTGGGACCCAAGCTATCACGACAAAAAAAGTGTCCTCTTTTTCAACGTGAGCTATTGGCCCATTAGTGAGCGAATGATGATCAACTTCAAATATGGATTTGACTATAGGGCCCGTCAAAGATTCAAAAGCAATACTTTCGTGCTTAATTTACTATTCAACCCAAATCTTTTAACCTCAAAATGAGTATCAATCTAAAGCCCCTTATAGCAGCATTGATTAAATCTAAAATTGGTAAACTCGAATTTCCATCAGGGTATCCAACAGAAAAGACAGCCCAGATGCTGGAAGATTAGAGGTTGAACTTGTAAAATGATAACTATTAATATATTAAAAATAAAAAAGAGACCGCGCCCTTTCTTCGGCCATTGACTACATACAGAATCATCTGGAAGAAGCTATTAGAATTGATCAATTATGTAGAAATGCCCATGTGAGCGAAAGGACACTTGATTATGTATTTAAGGAGAAATACCAGGTCTCGCCTATTGAGTATATCAAAGCCATAAAACTAAATGAGGTCAAAAAAGAACTTTTACAATCAAAGGAGCAACTGATCTCCAGTGTTGCGGCAAAATACGGCTTCTGGCACATGTGGCAATTTGCTGCGGATTTCAGAAAAAGATTTGGTGAATTACCAAGTGAAGTGCAAAAAAGACGAGCATAATTACATCAACATTAATGATCATATAAGCATAACTGATATTCAATAGGAATCCCATCTAACTAAATCCTATATATTGAATGTGAAGTCGCCCCAATTCAAACCTTCCATCTTTTGATCATAATTGGAATATTTTATAATAATTCTAAAATTTTGTACAAATAAAAAAAGAGTTATATAAAAATAACATGTAACTCGTTGATAGTTATGTGAAAACTACTGGATTGCATATCCATCGGGAAACCACTCCTGCAGTTAGTAAATTCCGGCATACTGCGCAGCCGGATATTTTTTATTTCCCTCCGAAAGCTGGATTACCTCATTCTATTCGGTGATCCATCGGGAAACCAATCCTGCAGTTAGTAAATTCCGGCATACTGCGCAGCCGGATATTTTTTATTTCCCTCCGAAAGCTGGATTACCTCATTCTATTCGGTGATCCATCGGGAAACCAATCCTGCAGTTAGTAAATTCCGGCATACTGCGCAGCCGGATATTTTTTATTTCCCTCCGAATGTTCAAACAAGTTTGACATTCTCCGGAAAATAAAAAATCCGCACGGTACCGTGCGGATTTTCTGAATGATGTGGGCCCTACTGGATTCGAACCAGTGACCCCCTGCTTGTAAGGCAGGTGCTCTGAACCAACTGAGCTAAGAGCCCCTAAGGGGATGCAAATATAGAATAGTTTTTTGTTACCTAAAACAAAAAATAAGAAAAAATCACAGTACCTCGGCAACCGTAAATGTACTCCCGCCTATATAGATAAAATCATCTTTAGCCGCTTTGCTTAGCGCTGCTTTATATGCATTCGGTATGGAATCATAGATTGACCCTTTTAAACCGGCTTCAGTGGCTTTCTTTCCTAAAATTTCTACATCCAGACCCCTTGGAATATCGGGTCGGGCAAAATAATAGATGGCATCTTTAGGAAATAAAGGCAATATCACATCCAGGTTTTTCTCTTTTACAAAACCGAGAACAATATGTAACGTTTTAAATTCCTGCCGTTTTACCTGTTCCAGCACCAGAGTAAGGCCTTCACTATTATGAGCCGTATCACACACAACTTTTGGATTTTCCTGAAGTACCTGCCACCTTCCCAGAAGCCCGGTATTCTCCACCACTTTCATAAGTCCGCTTTTAATATGCTCCTCACTAATAGCAAACCCTTTAAGCCGTTTAATGGCGGCCAACACCCCTTTCATATTCTTGTTTTGATAGCTGCCTAAAAGTGACGTTTTATACAGCTTAAGATCTTCCTTTTCAGCAAAGACTATATCTGAATTTCTCTCCTTCGCAATTTCTTCAAAAATAGGAGCAATCTCATCCTGACATTCACTAATCACAACGGGAATACCAGGCTTTATAATGCCCGCCTTTTCCCTTGTTATCTTTGCCAGTGTATCACCCAGTATGTCTGTATGGTCTAAACCAATGTTGGTAATCAAAGAAACTTCAGGCTTTATAATATTAGTAGAATCCAAACGTCCGCCCAGACCTACTTCTATAATCGCAATGGATACCTTTTTCTTAGAAAAATAATCAAATGCCATCCCCACGCTCATCTCAAAAAAAGAAAGTTTATTCTTTTCCAGAAATGCCTTATTCTTTTCTATAAATTCTATGACACTCTTTTCACTAATAGGTTTTCCATTAATCTTAATCCGCTCCCTGAAATCCTTCATATGCGGAGAAGTATACAAACCTACTTTATACCCTGCTTCCTGCAAGACAGATGCCAGCATATGGCTGCTGGAGCCCTTGCCATTTGTCCCCGCCACATGAATACTTTTAAAAGTTAGATGTGGGTTTTTAAGATGTGCAGCCAAAGAGAGGCTATTGTCTAATTTACCATTATAGGCTTTTGGCCCCTTTTGCTGGTACATTGGAAGTTGAGCAAACATCCAATCCAGGGTCTCCTTGTAGGTCATTTATTATTCCCCCAATTTAAAATTGACCACGACAAACCCTATCTGTTGGCTGGGTGCTTTGGAATCCAGGTTCCATTTGTGCAGCAATGCCGTTTTTTGCGCAGGTTCCAATAAGCAAGGATGACTATTGGTAGTACCCTTTACTCCCGGAGTGGCACTTACCACCTTACCGTTTCTATCTACGGTGATTTTAACAACTACTCTTCCTTCTTCATTACATTCCTGTTGAACCTTTCCCTTACTCACTAGGGAACGTCCATTAAGTCCATATCCGCCTGTCCCGCTTCCCGAACCGGGGCTGCCATAATAGCTTGTGCCATATGGATCCCCATCGGGTTGTCCTTTATCCCCTGCTCTGTTATCATCACCCTCGCTACCCTGAACCTCACCATCAGATTCATTAAGGCCACCCATAAGTTCATCCAGCTTTTTCTTTTTGGCTTCTTTTTCCTGTTGCGCTTTTTCCTCTGCTGCCTTTTGTTCCCTGGCCAATTGTTCGGCTTTGGCCTGGGCTTTTCTTGCCGCTTCTTCAGCCTCGCGCTTGGCAGCCGCCTGTTGCTTAATTTTTATAGATTCTTCGTCTTCCTGTGTAAGTACTTTCTCCGTAGCTTTTTCCGTAACATCCTCCTCGGCTACTTCTTCCGGTTGAGCTGCAGGCTTTTCTTCTACTACTTCCTCCTCTAACTCTTTCACGGGTTCCGCAGGCTGAGACTTTATTTTCTTAACGGGTTGCTTTTCTCCCATACCAAATTCCATCGTCCCAAAATTTACGGTGATTCCGTTCTCAATAGGTGGATCCATATAAGTAAGACCAATATAAAAAAGTAAAAGGAGGAGCACGCTTAACAAAATGGTTGTAAGCGTAAATGATTTTTTCTTGTGTCTCGTGTCTAAAAACGACATTAATTGGGCCGCACAGCCAGGATCACCTTGTAACTATTCCTATTGGCAATATCCATCACGTTAACCGCTTCTTTAATGGCAACGCTTTCTTCTGCCCTTAGAATAATAGTGGGCTTTTCCTGGCCCTCAAGTGCTTTTTTTAGTTCAATTTCTATATATTCTCCGTTTATTCTCTCACTGTTCACAAAATATTCCAGATTTTTATTAATCGTGACGGATACATTTTGGGTATTCGTTGATTTTCCTTTCGCCTTGGGCAAAAGGAGATCCAGCGCATTAGGTGAATTAGCTGTCAACATAAAGAAAATCAGTAGCAGGAATACAATGTCCGTCATTGAGGACATGCTAAATTCCGGACTGATCTTATTTCTTCCTTTAAATTTCATAAGACTGTCTTAAACAGGTTCGTTGAGTAAATCGAGAAATTCCACAGCATTTGCCTCCATTTTGTGCACTACTTTATCCGTACGATTTACAAGATGGTTGTAGCCCATGTAAGCCACAATACCAACAATTAAGCCAGCAACTGTAGTAGTCATGGCTGTGTATATTCCAGATGCCAAAGCACCCATTTCTGCCTGACCCCCACTGCTGGCCATTTGATGGAATGCTAAAATCATACCAATAACGGTTCCTAAAAACCCAATCATAGGTCCTGCACCTGCAATGGTAGCAAGGACATTTACATTTTTCTCCAGTTTGTAAACCTCCAGGGTTCCCGCATTCTCAATGGCTGTATTGATATCATCCAGGGGCTTGCCAATTCTGGATATTCCTTTTTCTGTTAACCTCGCCACGGGTGAATCTGTTTGGGCACATAATATTTTGGCCGCTTCCAGTTTACCGCTCATAACATGATCACGTATTTGATTCATGAAATTCTTATCTATTTGTGAAGCCGCTTTTATGGCTAATAAACGTTCAAAATAAATATATAATCCAACCGCCAGCATCACAAATAAAACGGAGATAATTATAATACTCCCTGCTCCCCCATTAAAGATGAGATCAATCACTGAAAGCGTTTTTTCTTCTGAAACAAGTTCCCCAACTTGTGTCTCATCAACAAGATCCTGTAACAATACCATATTTTTCCCTATTAAAAGTTGCCCTTATAACGGTTTAATATCGATTAAATTATGCGTTTAACACTAAATTTCGCATTAGTACAAATGCGACCGCGCCGCCAATAAAACCAAGGAACGCCAGCCATGCTATTTTTTTGAAATACCAGAAAAAATCAATTTTTTCCATACCCATGGCTACAACACCCGCTGCAGATCCTATAATTAACATACTACCACCTGTTCCTGCAGAATAGGCAATGAAATGCCAGACAGAATCATCTAATGGTATTGAAAACATCCCCATACTTGCAGCAACCAAAGGTACGTTGTCTATGACGGCGGAACCAATCCCCAGTATCAGTATTACTAAATCTGAAACAGTTCCGTCTGCTGCTTCAGTTCCAAGAAAGG
This sequence comes from uncultured Eudoraea sp., assembly GCF_947490415.1. Classification (GTDB taxonomy): domain Bacteria; phylum Bacteroidota; class Bacteroidia; order Flavobacteriales; family Flavobacteriaceae; genus Eudoraea. Next base: position 13,018 of record NZ_CANLGX010000002.1, on the reverse strand, counting down.
GCATGGCAGTATCTAGTGCACCTGCAAAATGAAATAGCATCCCTAAAGATTCCAGAGCGGCTACCGCCAAAAGTATCCCCAGGAAAAAAAGTATACTTGGAAGTTCTATTTTTGACAAGGAAGAATGCACAGCGCTATGGTGAGCTCCTTCCTGACTCTCGGCTCCATCCACACTGGAAATACTGAACTTTGCGCTCGTATATATTTCTGCAAACGCAGCTACAACAGCCAGTGAAAGCATCATCCCCACATAAGGTGGTAAATGAGTAATGGTCTTAAAAAAAGGAACAAATACAATAGAACCTAACCCCAGATATAACATAGTAGCTCCAAAAGGGGATTTTGCTTTTTCTTCTTCCAATTCTGCATCAATATTTCCTTTAAATACCTTGTACCTCAAAGCAAATAGAACGGGTACAACCATACAAACTATGGACGGCACCAGCACATGTTCAATAAGTTGTAGTGCAGACACCTTATTGCCAATCCATAACATTGTTGTCGTAACATCCCCAATAGGAGACCATGCCCCTCCTGCATTCGCAGCTATTATTATCATCCCCGCAAACCAAAGCCTTACCTCCCGATCTTTGATCACTTTTTGTAATATAGTCACCAGAACGATGGTAGCTGTAAGGTTATCTATAATTGCAGAAAGTATAAAGGCCAGAATAGAAAAAAGCCATAATAATTTTGATTTTTTCCTGGTCCGTATATAGCCTTTTATAGTGGCAAATCCATCAAAATAATCTATAATCTCCACAATAGTCATTGCCCCTAAAAGGAAAACAAGGATTTCGGCAGTTTTACCTAAATGGTGCAACAGCATTTCATCTATGTGTGAGGGCTCCAATTCCTTTAAGTCGGTATTAACCTCAAAAACAGGCATATGAGCCAATGCAATAACGGCCCATAAGATTGCCATCATGGCCAAAGCGGGAATAAGTTTGTCTATTTTCAGATTATGCTCGAGGGTAATAGCCAAATAGCCTGCTAAGAATACAATAATAATAATGGTCTCCATACTGGTTGGTTTTAGATTAGTTGTTTAAGGGCAATTTCAAATGCCGTCTTACTCATGTTCTTTTTTGTTACATTTTCCTTAAAGATATTCAAAATTGCTTTTCGAATGGTATCTGAAGTATCATTAAAAATCAATTCATCATCCATGCCCACTCTTCGCTCCATGAAATAGGCAAATAATCTGGCCATTCCACAGTTTGAAACAAAGTCCGGGATAAGACTTACCCTTTCATCCGTATACTCCATAATTGAACCAAAAAATATTTCAGGGTCTGCAAACGGTACATTTGCACCACATGAAATAACCTCAAGGCCTGTATCTATCATTTGAGCGATTTGCTCCTGGGTGATCAATCTGGAAGCCGCACATGGCGCAAAAATTTCTGTAGGCAAACTCCAGATACGCTCATTCATTTCATCAAAAGGAATCATTTTATCTGCATCTGCAATTAATGTATTTCCTTTTTTATGTAAAAAGAAGGTCTTTATTTCTTCGAATGAAAAACCATCTTCATTAATAACCCCGCCTACACGATCAATTATTCCCACGATCCTAGCCCCCATTTGGGCCAAATAAAAAGCTGCCGCAGATCCAACATTCCCAAATCCCTGTACAATAGCCCGCTTACCTATCACGGTGCCTCCAAAGATATCATAGTAGTGCCTAATGGCTTCTGCTACACCAAAACCTGTTATCATATCGGCAATGGTGTATTTTTTGCTAACATCAGGGGAATAGGTATTACTTTCCAAAACCTTGATTACTCCGAGTCTTAGCTGTCCTATCCTATTTATTTTATCGGCTTCTGTAGGCTTGAAATGGCCGTTAAACACACCTTCCTGCGGGTGCCATACGCCAACATCTTCTGTAATTGGTATCACCTCATGAATTTCATCTACATTTAAATCCCCGCCTGTTCCATAGTAACTTTTAAGCAGGGGGGCAACCGCTGCATACCATCTTTCTAAAACGCCCCTTTTTCTGGGATCATGAGGGTTGAAATTTATTCCCGACTTCGCTCCTCCAATTGGCGGACCAGATACCGTGAACTTAACTTCCATGGTTTTTGCCAGGGATAGCACTTCGTTCATATCCAATCCCTCGCGCATTCTGGTGCCTCCACCTGCTGCACCACCTCTCAGAGAATTTATAACGGCCCAACCTTCAGCTTCAGTTTCCGAATCCTTCCAGTTAAAGACTATCTCTGGCGGTTTGTTTTCATATATTTTTAATAGCTTTTTCATTTGTGTTTTAACTAATTAAGTGACCTGAATTAAAAATGTGTACTAATAGTAATTCAAATGAAGCTAGTGTTGTCTCATAATTATATGATAGTTTAGGTAATAAGCAGACCTTAGACAAATATAAAAATATTGTGCTACTTTAAAAGCTTTTTAGATCATACTTGGTCGCAAAAGATATCTCTTTTGTAAAGGCTTTCACTTTTATAAATAAGCCTGTGTATCCATACATATTTTCCAGCAGTCTTGTATCTTTGTAATGTTTTCAACAAACTTACAGCAATGAATTTCACACTAACCGAAGAACAAGAAATGATTAGGCAGGCGGCCAGAGATTTTGCCCATGCCGAATTATTACCGGGTGTAATTGAACGTGATGAAACACAGCAATTCCCTTCCGAGCAAGTCAAAAAAATGGGGGAACTTGGTTTTATGGGGATGATGGTAGATCCGGAATATGGCGGCAGTGGTTTAGATACATTGTCTTACGTTTTAACCATGGAGGAACTTTCCAAAGTTGACGCATCCTCCTCTGTTGTAGTATCCGTAAATAATTCTTTGGTATGTTGGGGTTTAGAGACTTTTGGTTCCGAAGAGCAAAAAGAAAAATACCTGAAAAAGTTAGCCTCAGGTGAAATTATTGGTGCTTTCTGCCTTTCAGAACCGGAAGCAGGTAGTGATGCCACATCTCAAAAAACCACAGCGATTGATAAAGGGGACCATTATGTCCTGAACGGGACGAAAAATTGGATCACTAATGGAAGTTCCGCATCCGTTTACCTGGTAATTGCTCAAACCCATATTGAAAAAGGATACAAGGGGATTAATGCCCTGATAGTTGAAAAAGGAATGCCGGGATTTGAAATAGGGCCTAAAGAGAATAAATTAGGAATACGAGGGAGTGATACTCATTCTTTACTATTCAACGATGTAAAAGTACCCAAGGAAAACAGAATTGGCGAGGATGGTTTTGGTTTTAAATTTGCCATGAAAACCCTTGCCGGTGGAAGAATTGGTATTGCTGCACAGGCTTTGGGAATTGCGGCCGGAGCCTATGAACTTGCCAAAAACTATTCAAAAGAACGCAGAGCATTTGGTACGGAGATATCCAACCATCAGGCTATTGCCTTTAAACTGGCAGATATGCATACGCAAATTCAAGCCGCCAGATATTTGGTGTACAAAGCGGCCTGGGACAAAGATCAGGATAATGATTACGATATTTCTGGTGCAATGGCCAAGCTTTATGCCTCACAAGTTGCCATGGAAACTACTGTGGAGGCGGTGCAAATATTTGGAGGAAACGGATTCGTTAAAGAATACCATGTTGAGCGTATGATGAGAGATGCCAAAATCACCCAAATATACGAGGGGACATCAGAGATTCAAAAAATAGTAATCTCCAGAAGTATTCTAAAAAAATAGAGCAATTTATCAGCACACTTCCCATAAGCCCTGATATTTTTAGGGGTATCCTTTGTATTTCAAAAAATTATACTCCTGTTTTATGCTTAAAGATGGGGTTAGGCTTAGGATAATTACTCACCCAAGGTGAGTCACCCCTTAGCTATGTAATCTCAAGACCTGCTTACCTCCATTTTTATTATAATCTCAATTTACGAGGCATAAATATTTCAAATTAAATATTTTTTAACGTTTTATTGTAAACGTTAAATATTTTGCGCACTATCTTATTAAATGATGTATATATTTCGTTAAAAATGATATTTTTGAATAAATACCGTAATAAAGATGATGAAAAGACAAGGCTTGTATCTACCTGAATTTGAACATGATAACTGTGGAGCTGGATTTATTTGCAGCCTAAAGGGAAAAAAGTCGAATGATATCATTCACAAGGCGCTCGAAATTCTGGATAAATTGGAGCACAGGGGCGCTGTCAGTGCCGATGGTAAAACAGGAGATGGTGCCGGTATCCTGATTGATATTCCACATCAGTTCTTCCTGGATGAATGTGATTTCAAAATTCCTAAAGCAGGTGATTATGCCGTGGGTAATGTTTTCTTACCAAAAAAGGAAAATCAAAGAGACTATTGCGTCTCTGTCTTCGAAGAAAACATAAAAAAGCAGGGATTACAATTATTAGGATGGCGAAATGTTCCTGTTAACAAGGCTATTCCCGGAAGAATCGCTGTTGAAACAGAGCCTTTTGTTAAGCAAATCTTTGTTGGCAAAGAAAATAAGGATCAAAAGGATTTTGATTTTAACCTTAAACTGTATATCGCTCGTAAAGTAACGGAACATACCCTTATAAACTCAAAATTATCAGAAAGTAAATTTTTCTATGTTCCCAGTCTTTCAACAAAAATAATCATCTTCAAAGGGCTGTTAATGCCTAATGATATTAAGCTCTACTTTAAAGATTTAATGGATACGAGGGTGGTTACAAGATTAGCCCTGGTTCATCAACGTTTTTCCACCAATACTTTTCCCACCTGGGATCTGGCCCAACCCTTCAGGTATATGTGTCATAACGGGGAGATCAACACGCTAAGAGGTAATGTTATGCGCATGCGATCCCGGGAAAGCCTATTAAAAAGCAATCTGTTTGGAGAAGAAATAAAAAATATCCTCCCTATAATATTACCCGGAAAATCTGACTCTGCTTCTATGGATATGGTAGTAGAATTGTTGCTAATGACCGGGCGGTCTCTTCCTGAAGTAATGATGATGCTTGTTCCCGAAGCCTGGGAAAAGAACCAGGAAATGTCCGTAGCGAAGCGCGGCTTTTATGAATACAATTCCTGTGTGATGGAACCCTGGGATGGCCCTGCATCTATCCCCTTCACAGATGGTAGTTACATAGGTGCTGTATTAGACAGAAATGGCCTCAGACCATCACGTTACTCGGTTACAAAAGATGGTTATGTAATTATGTCTTCTGAAACAGGAGTGGTAGAAATAGCACCTGAGAATATTGAATATCACGGCCGACTTGAACCGGGAAAAATGTTTCTGGTTGATATGGAAGCCGGAAGAATTATAAATGATGAAGAGATCAAAGAAAAAATAGCAAAGAAGCATCCTTATAATAAGTGGTTGGACGCCAATTTGGTTCACCTGAAAAATATCCCCTATAATGATTGCCCTCTTTTTCTAAATGAAGCTTCTCTGGAGAAAAGAAAAGCAGTATTTGGCTATACCCTGGAGGACATAAATACAATCATTCTTCCTATGGGGCAACATGCAAAAGAACCCATAGGTTCAATGGGGTCAGACACCCCTATCGCAGTATTATCTGAGCGGCCTCAGCTTTTGTATAATTATTTTAAACAGCTTTTCGCACAAGTAACTAATCCACCATTAGATGGTATTCGCGAAGAATTAATAACAGATATTTCGCTTACGTTGGGAAGTGATTATAATATTTTTGACATTACTGAATTGAGTTGTCGAAAGTTAAAAATCCAAAATCCTGTTATTTCCAAAGAAGATCTTGATAAAATCAAAAACTACGATGCCAGCCCTGACTATAAAGTCGTTTCCATTCCTATTCTCTATAATATTTCCAGGGGACATAATGGTTTGGAGGAAGCTCTTGAAAACATTTTAGGAGAAGCAGAGAAAGCCATAGATAAAGGAACAAACATTATTATTTTATCTGATAGAAACTCCAACAAAGACAAGGCGCCTATTCCTGCATTACTTGCCTGTTCTTATGTAAACAGCGGACTTCAGCGATTGGGGAAACGTTCCAAATTAAGCATCATTATAGAATCTGCAGAGCCAAGGGAAGTCCATCATTTTGCATTGTTGTTCGGGTTTGGAGCAAGTGCAATTAATCCCTATCTGGTAAATGAGATAATTGCAGAACAAATTGAAGAACATGATATTACGGAATACTCTTTTGATGAGGCCATTAAAAACTACAATAAGGCCATTGGCAAGGGTATTTTAAAAGTTATGAATAAAATTGGTATCTCTACTCTAAATTCATACCGGGGTTCTCAACTCTTTGAATGTATTGGGATTAACACCAAAGTTGTGGATAAATATTTTCCGAATACACCAACACGTATACAGGGTATTGGATTGTATGAAATAGAAAAAGAGATATCCAAAAGACATAAAAAGGCCTATCAGGATCAGCATGTTGCTGCTAATTTAGATCTTGAAATAGGAGGTGAATACCGTTGGAGGCGTGATGGGGAAAAACATATGTTCAATCCTTTATCTATTGCCAAACTTCAGAAGTCTGTTCGAAATAATGAGCCAGACACCTATAAAGAATTTGCCAAAATGGTAAATGAACAATCCAAATATTTAATGACCATCCGCGGTTTGTTCGAATTTTCAAATTATGACCCAATTCCTATTGAAGAAGTAGAACCCTGGACGGATATAGTTAAAAGATTTAAGACTGGTGCTATGTCCTATGGTTCCATTAGTAAAGAGGCTCATGAAAATCTGGCAATTGCCATGAACAGGATCGGGGGGAAAAGCAATTCAGGGGAAGGCGGAGAAGATGCCGACAGATTCTATAAAAACCAAACAGGAGATTGGCGCAACAGCGCAATTAAACAAGTTGCTTCCGGAAGGTTTGGTGTTACTTCAGATTATCTTACTAATGCTCAGGAGATACAGATTAAAATGGCGCAGGGTGCCAAACCGGGAGAAGGAGGCCAACTACCCGGTCCAAAGGTAAACCCGGCAATCGCTAAAACACGAAATTCAACCCCATATGTAGGTCTTATTTCACCTCCACCACATCATGATATCTATTCCATAGAGGATTTATCACAATTAATTTATGATCTTAAATCTGCAAATCGCAAGGCCAGGATCAACGTAAAACTAGTCTCGGAAGTTGGTGTAGGAACAGTTGCTGCCGGAGTTGCCAAAGCCAAAGCAGATGTAATTCTTATTTCCGGATTTGACGGTGGAACCGGGGCATCGCCATTGACTTCACTCAAACATGCAGGCCTTCCCTGGGAATTGGGAATTGCCGAAGCACAGCAGACTCTGGTACTGAATGATCTGAGAAACAGAATAGTCCTGGAATGCGATGGACAATTAAAAACCGGAAGAGATGTGGCAATTGCCTGTCTTTTAGGAGCTGAAGAATTTGGATTTGCAACAGCTCCTCTGGTGGCCTCAGGATGTATTATGATGCGTGTTTGCCATTTAAATACCTGCCCTGTGGGCATTGCAACACAAAATCCTGAGCTGAGAAAGAAGTTTAAAGGCAAGCCGGAACATGTAGTCAATTACATGTATTTTGTAGCAGAGGAATTAAGAGAAATAATGGCTCAGTTAGGCTTTCGTACCGTTAAGGAAATGGTAGGCCAGGTACAAAAACTAGATAGAAATGCGGCAATTGATCATTACAAAGCAGCTGGGATAGACCTGACGCCTATTCTTCATCAGATTGATGTTCCAAAGAACACGAAACTGTACAATACCCAAAAACAACAACATCATATTAATGAATCTATAGAGTTTGAGATTATAGAGAAAGCACATCCCGCACTGTTTAGAAAGGAAAAAATATCTTTAGATTTTCCAATTCACAATACAGACAGGGCAGTAGGTGCAATAATCAGTAATGAAATATCCAAAATATATGGTGCTGAAGGACTTCCTGAAAACACCTTGAAACTGAATTTTACAGGTTCTGCAGGGCAAAGTTTTGGGGCTTTTGCTACCAAAGGAATTACTATGGTGGTCAATGGAAATACAAATGACTATTTAGGGAAGGGACTATCGGGCGCTAAGTTGATCATAAAAGTACCGGATAAATCAACACTACAACCGGAAAATAATATCATAACCGGAAATGTAACACTTTATGGTGCCACTTCAGGTGAAGCATATATAAACGGTAAAGCCGGTGAACGTTTTTGCGTAAGAAATTCCGGGGGGCATGCAGTCGTAGAAGGTATTGGAGATCATGGATGCGAATACATGACAGGTGGCGTAGCTGTAATACTCGGGGAAGTTGGCAGAAACTTTGGAGCAGGTATGAGTGGGGGTATCGCCTACATTTTTAATGAGAAAAAGACTTTTGAGAAAAGGTGTAATATGGAGGCATTAAACCTCCTGGCGGTTGAAGAAGATTATGACATAAAGGAACTTAGGGAATTAATTGAAAATCATTACAACGCGACTTTAAGTCCGCTCGCTCAGAGAATCCTTGAGAATTGGGAAGATAACCTTCCCAAATTCATTAAAATATTTCCTGAAGAATACAAGCAGGCACTAATTCGTCTGGAAAGAGAAAAATTAGAAACAATATAATCGATAGATGGGAAAGATAACAGGATTTTTGGAATTCGATAGAAAAGTGGAGAAATATGCTCCGGTAGATGAACGCATTCAGAATTATAAAGAGTTTACACTTCCTATGAAGGAAAAAGAACTCAAAAATCAGGGTGCCAGATGTATGGATTGCGGTATTCCGTTTTGCCATAGTGGTTGTCCACTGGGTAATTTAATTCCCGATTTTAATGATTCCGTATATAAAGGCAAGTGGGAAAAGGCTGCAGAAATTTTACATGCGACGAATAATTTTCCTGAGTTTACCGGAAGATTATGCCCGGCTCCCTGCGAGGAAGCCTGTGTACTTGGAATCAATGAAGATCCGGTGTCTATTGAAAATATTGAAAAGAATATTGTTGAGACCGCTTTCAAAAAAGGGTGGATTGTGGCCAATCCTCCAGAAACGAGAACAGGTAAAAAAGTTGCCGTTGTAGGTTCGGGACCTTCCGGTTTAGCGGCAGCTCAGCAACTTAACCGGGCCGGACATTCTGTTACTGTCTTTGAACGGGATGAAAAACCTGGTGGTTTGTTAAGGTATGGGATTCCCGACTTTAAAATGGAGAAACATGTTATAGACCGAAGGCTTGAAATTTTGAAAGAAGAAGGTATTGAATTTGAATGTGGTATTCATATAGGAATTGATATTGAGGCCCAGGTAATACAAAATGATTTTGATGCGGTCGTATTATGTGGCGGAGCCACTGTTCGAAGAAATTTACCTATAAAAGGCGCTGATTTAAAAGGAGTGGTACAGGCAATGGATTTTTTAGGACAAAATAACCGCAGAGTTGATGGATTGAAATTCTCCGGGGAGGAAATAAAAGCTACAAATAAAAATGTTATTGTTATTGGCGGAGGTGATACAGGTTCTGATTGTATAGGTACCTCTTTCAGACAGGGAGCGACTTCAGTATCCAATTTTGAAATAATGGGTAAAGCTACTGCAGAACGACCTGAAGACCAGCCATGGCCTTTCTGGCCCATGAGACTGCGTACCAGCTCATCGCATAAGGAAGGAGCAGAACGATTTTTCAGTATTTCAACCAAAGAGTTTATTGGGGATAAAAATGGAAATTTAAAAAGCCTGATTACTGTAAATGTAGCGTGGGAGAAAGTACCTGGGCAGCGACCTGTTTTAAAAGAAATTGAAGGTACAGAAAAGGAATGGCCCTGTGAGTTGGCATTGCTGGCTATGGGCTTTACCGGTTCTGAAATGACTATTGCCGAGCAACTAGGCCTGGAGGCTGACCCGAGAACGAATATAAAAGCTTCAGTAAAAAACTATAAGACCAATGTTCCGGGAGTTTTTGTTGCCGGAGACCAGCGCAGAGGACAATCCTTAATAGTATGGGCTATCTCAGAAGGGCGACAGGCTGCTTATCATGTGGACACCTATTTAATGGGGAACTCTAATCTCCCGTTAAAAGGCGAGGGTGATCTTCCCAGGGTTTAGTTTCCCCGGTATTACCGGCAGTATTCATATTGTATTTATGAACTCAATGAATACAATAAGTTCTTAAAATAAACGCGGCATCAGCGCTTCCTCTCACTCACCGAATTTGTTTGGATATTTTCATTGAGCTGTGTTATTCTCCGGTCTACCAGGTAATGTAAGGACTCTTTTGAAAATGACCCGTCTTTAAGTCGTTTACCTGCCCGTAGACCCATAAGAATTTCGATTCCCTGATCGATAGAACTTATTGCCCAAATATGAAATTTGCCCTCTTTGACACTGCTCAGAATCTCTTTCTTTAGCATTAAATTCCCAAGATTATTTTTGGGAATGAGTACCCCTTGTTCGCCATCAAATCCGGCTTGCCTGCAAACCTCATAGAAACCCTCAATTTTTTGGTTTATGGCGCCAACGGCTTGCAGTTCTCCTTTCTGATTTATAGATCCAGTAACAGCAATACCCTGCTTTATAGGTATCTGAGAGAGACTTGATAAAATCGCATACAACTCTGCACTAGAGGCGCTATCACCCTCAATTTCAGAATAACTTTGCTCGAAGACAAGACTGCCAAAAAGGCTCATAGGTTTATTCTGTGCATACATTTCCCTTAGAAAACCCTGTAAAATAAGTACCCCCTTTGTATGAATAGGGCCGCCTAATTTGGCTTCTCTCTCAATATCTACCAACCCTGATTTGCCCGAGGCTACACTGGCTGTTATTTTATTGGGTCTTCCAAATACAATATCTCCCAGGTCAATTACGGAAATCCCGTTAATTTGACCTATTTCAGACCCTGTAAGGGCTATCATCAGCGTTTTTTTATGAATCATTTCATTTATTTTTTCCTGAATGAGATTAGAGCGATAATACCGGGCATCAATAGCTTTATTGATTTGCTCTTCACTTATGGTTGATTCGTTCCCTATCTGGGCGTAATGATTCGCTTCGTGCATCAGGTCTTTTATCTCCCCGAACTTGATTGAAATTTTACTACGGTCCTGTGCAATTCTTGATGCCTGCTCAATGAGAAAGGCTAAGGCGCTATCACTTATCGGCAGTAACTTATTCTCTCTTTGAATCTTGTAGGTAACCAAAGCGAATTCCTTAATATTAGCCGCATTATATTCCATAGTTGTATCGAACTCCGCCTTAACTTTAAAGAGCTCCTTAAAATCTTCATCCAATTCGTACAATAAATAGTACCATTTTGGTGACCCAATCAATATAATTTGCACATCAAGTGGAATTGGATCAGGTTTCAGGCTTTTGGTATTTTGAAAACCAAAGCGTTCTCCTGCATCCTCTATCACTATCTCATTATTGTTCAAAGCTCTTTTCAAGCTATCCCATGAAAAATAGTTCAAAAGCAGTTCCTTGAGCGGTACAATTAGGTAGCCCCCGTTAGCGCGATGTAAAGAACCTCCCCTTATTAATGTAAAATTCGTCAAAAGGTTGCCCATATACGATTCATGTTCTACTTTGCCGAACAGGTTATTATAGGTGGGATTGAGTTCCATTATTATAGGGGCGCCCTTAAGTTTTGTATTATCTGTGATAACATTTACCTGGTATTTAATGAATCTTGGATCCATCTTTAGGTCGAAAGTATCCTGAGTTGATGAAGCATCCAGGTAAAGAGGTAAATTTTCTATAATATCGTTCCTTACATTTTCCAGATAAGTTATGACATCATTATAGGCATTGTATTTCTCCAGTAATTCATGGAGAAGTGAGTCTATGGCATAAAGTGCAACATTCTTATCTAATTCCCCTAAATTGCGCCTACTTTCCCGTTCCAGGTCCCTGTTTTTTCGAAGCAATGATAGCAACTCCTCCTTAAATCTGTCCTGTTTTTCCAACAACTCATCTTGTGTTTTTTTATTGAGCTGATTAAATTTCTTATCACTTAAAGGGTGACCGCTCTCATCTGTAGGAATTACCAGAATTTCTATAGGGGTCCGTCTTATCATGAATCTATTTGCAAGAGCCTTTTTGTTAAGGTCCTTAAACAGCTCATTCTCTTCATTCTTAAAGGCGTCTATTATATCTTGCCGTTTTTCCGCATACTCCTTACTATCAAAGGCGTTTAATAAAACTTTTTGTGCTTCTTCAATGAGGTTATTTATTTCCGCTTTGAAAATTTGAGCCCCGCCTTTAGGGAGATTGAGTTTTTTTGGATAGTAGGAGTCCTTAAAATTATTTACATAACACCAATCCCCTGGTGAGGTCTCAAATTGTGCTTTTTCTTCCAGATAGTGATTTACCGCTTTAAGTTTACCACTTCCAGGATATCCGGAAACATAGATATTAAAGCCTCCACTTTTATTGCCTATTCCAAATTCCAATGCTTTTAGTGCTCTTTCTTGTCCTATTAAAGGTCTTGAAGTACGTTTTTGTTTTAGTTTTTTCCAATTGATGGTCGATGGGTCCAATACTCGTCTTAAAGCCTCAGGTTTTACTTCTAGTCGCATGTAGTATAGTAGTTTTGGAATTACTTATCTAAGTTAAACGAATCGGTATTGGTTATTTATGACCTTAGTCATATAATGTAAAGTGCCAGTCTTTTATTCGTCTTGTTTTTCCCTTTCAACGCTCCGAAATGAGAAAATTACATGCAATGTATTGGTTTAGGGTATAAGTCTATAAGCTACTGCTGAATAAAAAAATAGCTTTCAGAGAATCCCGACTGACTTCTTGCGAGGTAAGGGTCAAGCTATGTTTAAAAACAAAAAAAAAGCACCTATCAACGAATTGATAAGTGCTTTTAAAGAAGGCGGCGGCCTATTCAATGACTGCCTGTGCATTCAAGCGCAGTACAGAATAAGCAGCTGCAGGAATGAACCACGCCAAAGGCGTGGATCTACATTACTGGTTTTTGCAAACAAAAAAGACACCAAGAATTCTCTCGGGGTCTTTCGAAAAAGTCAGCGGCTCTCCCACAATGTGATCAAAAAAAAGGATCCCGACCAAATGAATGATCGGGATCCTCGAAGAAGGCGGCGGCCTACTCTCCCACCAGTT
>NZ_CANLGX010000001.1 GCF_947490415.1 uncultured Eudoraea sp. | reverse complement strand
ATCAGTTAAAAGATCAATGTTTAACTGTGAACAAGAAATAGAAGTACTTTTAGAATCTTTAAATAATGAACTAAAATAATAACGAAAGCACAACAACGTGTATAAGCTATTTTTTCACTGATTTTATCAATTCTATAAGGACATTTTTAAAGTAAGTCATGTTTTTCCCTTCTGTTAAAAACGAATTTGATTGTTTCAAATCACTTAATCATGTTTGTTTAAAATTAAAAGAATATCATCCACAAAACCTTCCATTTTTCTTTGGCTTTTTAAGCGATTATTTTCTAATAGCATTCTTTTCGCTGCAAGGTTAAATAATGAATGGTCTAGCTGTAGTTTCATTACGTCTTTATCAGATACTATATATTTTAATAAGGAATCATTCAAATGGGGTATGCCAATTTCTTTCCTTGCAATATTTTCTTTCAGCATAAATCCATAAGGTGCTAATTGTATACTTAAAGCGTTCAACAAGTTCATGCTTTCTTCTTGATCTTCAAAGCCACTGTCGAGTTCAGCGTGAAATTCTGCTAGTTTTTGTTTTAAAATATCATCGCTTAATAAGTTAATGTTACCTGTATTAATCATGGATTGATAGGTTTTTGTAACAGGCTCTGCTCTCCACCATGAACCAAAACCAAATCCTGTAAATAGGGGTAAAGAGTCCTTTATACTCATTAATTGTTTAGTGTCATAGCTTATTATTAACTGTCTAGAATAATCAATTACTTGTTGCTGTCTTTTTATAGTTTCTTGAAGTCTTATTTTCGTTTCTTTAAAATCACTCAGTAAAGCCCTTTTTAATTCATCTTCTTTATAACTATTTTTTCTAGATTCGCTCCAATTGTTAATTTGTAATGCGATTAAAATTCCAATAACAACCAGAACAATCTCACCAATTGCATAAAGCATATACTTGCTGGCTTTATTTTCTTTAATCATATTCTGTCTTATTTTTCTAAAGAATTTTATCATTGGTTAATGGTTGGTTATAATGAAGCACAACATCTAGCTAAAATGAGTATGCGCCCCAGTTGCTAGATATGATTAAGTTTGATATTTGCGGATATGTTTCAAAATGATCAGTTCGCATATTCATTTTTAGCATTTGTTGGTGGTCGTTAATTTTAGTCTTATTCTAATCGCTGAATTTCTGCATCGATTAATTGGATAATCTTGTCCTGTTCTTCATAAATATCAACAGCAAACGATTTTAGCGTTCCTGCATTATTCCAGCGAAGCACAACATATGACTCAAATTCCAAACTTCTTGAAAGCTGATGAGGATTACCTTCAAACTTACTTTGACCCAATGTTGCGACAAACGGAAAATTTCTTAGAGAGTAACGCTCAATAATAATTGGGCCAGAAGCAATTATATTATTATAATCTACTTCCACCCAATGTTCATATCTCTTGATGAGACCTGACAATGAAGAAAGCGAATATTTTAGTTCATCATTTTCAAATAAAGAAAGATCACCAGACGAAATGACGGCATTTAGAACACCATCAGAAGGATCATACTTTGGTGGAAAGATCGTAATTGAAGCCAACTTATTAAACTTTTCTATATCTGTTATGACCGATTCTTGCCCAATAATTTCGGACAGCTCCTTTGAAATATCTTTAATTAATTGGTGAGCTGCAATTGCCGAGTCAAGTTCAACCTGATTCTTTGTAAACTCACCTTTTAATTCTTTTAAGATTTTAAGTTCTAGTTTTTCTGCTTTCCTATTCTCATTCCAATTATTAATATTCAAAGCTATCAATATCCCGACAACTACCAAGAGTATTTCTCCAAAGGCATACCTAAGGTATTTTAAAGGCTTGCCATCGTCTGAGAGTTTTTTGCGGATTTTACGGAAGAAGTTGATCATAACAAATGGTTGGTTGTTCTTCCTAAGATACTGAAGAATGGTAAAAAAATTTAAATCAGTCAATAATATTTAAGAATTAGACATTCAGATTTAATGGAGTATCTGAGATTATTCAATTATATAACAACTCTTATTATTACCTTTTGATAATATTATGTTTTTGGTGATAATTATCATTGTATTCTCTCATTTCCAGTACTAATTTCAGTCTTTATTTAAATAACGCTCTACTAGACTCTGGTTATGAAAAAACATGTTAAACCATTCTTTATCCTATTACTCATTGCTGGATTATACGGTTGCAACCAGAATCAAAAGGATTATTCCAAAAAAATACCAAGACCTAATATTCTGTTAATATTAGTTGATGACCTAGGATATTCTGACTTAGGCTGCTTTGGAAGTGAGATTAGAACTCCGAATCTTGATAAGCTTGCAAATCAAGGTGTGAAATTTACAGATTTTTATGTCTCATCTCTTTGTGCACCAACACGTGCTATGTTATTAACCGGTGTCGATAATCATCAAAATGGTTTGGGGACAATGCCCCCGGGACATACTGAGAATCAATACCTAAAACCCGGGTATGAAGGCTCACTAAATAATCGAGTTATTACAATACCAGAAGTTTTGCGTGATAATGGTTATCATACGTATATGACAGGTAAATGGCATTTGGGACATCACGAAGAAAGTTATCCTGCAAATAGAGGTTTTGAAAAAAGTTTTGGACTTCTTGGAGGTGGATCAGGACAT
This sequence comes from uncultured Eudoraea sp., assembly GCF_947490415.1. Lineage (GTDB taxonomy): Bacteria > Bacteroidota > Bacteroidia > Flavobacteriales > Flavobacteriaceae > Eudoraea. The sequence goes on along the minus strand of NZ_CANLGX010000001.1, from coordinate 1,098,523 downwards.
TTTACTAATCCATTTGCTCTTGGCCCCGGAGAAGAACCGGTTACTTTTTATGTTAAGGATAAAGATATTGTGGAAAAGCTTCATGACGATTTTTATTCCAGCAAAGACTTCACAGATAAGATGATTAATTATATTATAGAACAGGAAGACGATTCCCCTTTTTTTGGATTTCTTGCGTACACAGCACCGCATGATCCACTTCACGTACCTGATGAGTATTTAGATAATTATAAAGGTGTTTATGATTCAGGTTATGAACAAACAAAAAGGGACCGTCTTGCACGTACAAAAAAGATTGGGATTGTAAAGGAGTCTGTCCCCTATAATCCTGGCACAGGTAAATTTCCCAAGTGGGGAGATTTAGATGACGATCAAAAGAAAATGCAAGCGCGAATTATGGAAATTTATGCGTCAATGGTTGAAAATCTCGACTTTCATATCGGACGCTTAATTGATTCATTGAAAGAAGCCGGGAAATATGAAAACACTATTATTGTTTTTCTGTCAGATAATGGGGCAAATCCTAAAGAGGCAGTTGCTTATCCGGGGAATTCAAAAGAATATTTAGCTGAGAACTTTAATAATAGCTTTAGCAATCTTGGAAAAGGTAATTCTTTTATTTCTCAGGGAGGTGCATGGGCAGAAGTAAGCAATACACCTTTTACATATTTTAAAACTACTACGGGAGAAGGAGGCATACATGCGCCACTGATAATTGCTGGGCCCGGTATTGAAAAGGAAAAATTCTATACTAATACCGGCATGCATGTATGCGACATTTTTCCAACCATTCTTGACTTTGTCGAAGTATCGCGTCCGGCTAAATATAAAGAAAATGAACTGGCACCTTTTTACGGAAAATCAGCCAAAAAGCTTTTAGAAGGAAAGGCGGTATTAGTCCGCAACACTTCTATAAATCCATTACTTTTTGAGATGATGGAATGCAAAGCCGTCATTAAGGGAAAATGGAAAGCTATGATGTTACAACCCCCATATGCTAATGAACCTATATGGCAACTTTATGATTTATCTACAGATCCTCTTGAGAAACATGACCTGTCTCTGCAGGAACCTGAAAAACTAAAGGAGCTCATTAAAGATTGGGCAGAATATGCAAATGACGTTGGTTATATAAAAGCTGAAGGGGAAATGCTTATCAACAAAATTGGACCAGAAGAATTCTATAAATACGAAAATCTTAATAAGTAACTGCTGGCAACAATTCCAATTTAGTACAAAACTTCAAAATCAGGCTTAATCCGTTTTAATCTTGTTTTCCTGGTTTTTATATAGGATTTTTATTGTTGATAGTTTGACTTTTTATTTTCAGCAATCTTTAATAATGGTTACCACAATATATCTGTTTTATTCTGATATAGGTTTATAAAGATGTATTTTACATCCATATAAACAAGTTAGCCTTCATTATGACCAACCATAAACCATGATAAAATTCTTTAGAAAAATACGCTACGACCTTATGGAAAAAAATAAAACTGGTAAGTATTTAAAATATGCGATTGGTGAAATTGTACTTGTTGTTATTGGAATATTAATCGCACTGAGTATAAATAATTGGAATGAAGAGAGAAAGGAAAATAATATTGAAAATAAAATTTTAGTAGAAATTTCAAAAGGGTTGAAGCAAGATTTAATTGATATAAAGACTAATATGAGTGCGCATAGAGCAGGTCTTAAAGCCTGCGAATATTACTATGACATCTTCACCAACAAGCAAGTACAAACAGATTCGATTAATTATTATTATTCATATTTAACTAGAGGTTATATCTCAATCCAAAATAGATCAGGTTATGAATCATTAAAATCCAGAGGTCTTGAATTAATTAAACATGATTCTTTACGAAATGACATTATTAATTTATATGAACAAGATTATCCATTTATTATGAAGTTGGAGGAACAAGATCCTGAAGGAAACTTTTACGATAACTATTTCAAAGAAATTAACAATCATATTTCACCGAATCTAATTTTTAATAATTATGGTGAAATGGAATCAATTGAACTTCCTTTGAATGTATCAGAAACTGAACAAAAAAAAATATTAAGCTATTTGTGGAAAATTAAAAATGATCGAACATTTATATTAAGTATCTATTTCCAAGTACTAGAAAATCTGTTACAATTACAATTAAAGATAGAAAGGGTAACAACACTATAATTGTAATTGCGGCTATTAACTAAACTTTCATTACAAATTTGAAAGACTCCTCAGATTTTGGGGAGCTTTTTATATCTCCTTTGCATCTGAATAATTGAAGAAGTAGTTATTTAGATGAGGTATATTTAGTATAAATGCTTTTCCTAGATTTCTAAAGACTCGTTACATAAAACAAACAATATTCATTTTACGTAAATATGAACTAAAAAGAGGCAAAAATGAGCATGGTTGTAAACGTGGTTGTAAACATTAGAAACAAAAAAAGGAGCTACATTTCTGTAACTCCTTCATTATCAATGCTCCCCCTCTTGGGCTTCCTCCTTCTCCGCCTAGGGCGGATTCGGCGGGATAAACTTCTCACCCAGCTTTTCTAACGAAAAAAGCCACCCACTTTGGTGGATGGCTTCGGTGTAGCAATGAAGTGAGCTCCGCTCTACTTCTTTGCTCCCCCTCTTGGGCTCGAACCAAGGACCCTCTGATTAACAGTCAGATGCTCTAACCAACTGAGCTAAGGAGGAATATTTAATTAAATTTATTTTTCAATTTAGAAATCAATTCAGGATATTCCTTTAAATTCTGAATATATTTCCGGCTTTTCATACTCTTAAGATGCTTTTCAATTTTTCTTGCCTGTATTCTGTCTAAACATACAATGGATAGATATACTATCCAATCGTTAACAGTACTGTTAAAAGAACTTTTAAAATAACCATCATTATGCTCTTTCAATCTCCTAACCACATTCTCCGATTCCCCGATATAATATCGATTTAATAAATCAGAATAAAGGATATAAACATAATGCAAATCAAAAAAATATGAACGTCTCCCGAAACTCTAACCTCCCGATAGCTATCGGGATGAGCTAAGGAGGAATGTTTCCCCGTTTTTCGGGATGCAAATATAATAGTTTCTTTCAAATAGCCCAACAAAAAAAATCTGTTTTCTATTTAGAAAGCCATTTATAAATATCATTGCCGTTGGCAAATAACAGTAATGCGATTAAAAGGAAGAATCCGATCATCTGGGCATACTCCAAAAATTTGTCGCTGGGTTTTCTTCCCGTAACCATTTCATATAATAAAAAAGTAACGTGCCCCCCGTCTAATGCCGGGATTGGCAATATATTCATAAAAGCCAAAATGATGGATATCAATGCCGTGGTTGACCAAAATACAGGCCAGTTCCAGGTATCCGGAAACATACCGCCTATAGCAGCAAAACCTCCAACGCCCTTATAGGCTCCGGTTTCCGGGTTGAATATTTTCTTTAGTTGTTTTACGTAACTTACTAGTGTGGTCACCCCCTTATCAATTCCGGCGGGAATAGACTCCATAAAAGTATATTTCCTGGTCTCTAACCTAAAATAGCCCATCTCCTCCATTTGGTCAAAAGGCAGGGCTCCCATAGTAATTCCGATAGTAGCTGAATCACTAATTACCACTGGGATTTGTTCTTCCCTTCCATCCCGACTTACTATAAGATCTACTTTTTGGTTTGTATAACGTTGTATTACGGCTTTGGCTTCATCAAAATACCTAATCTTCTGATCTCCAATACCAACTATATGATCCTTTACTTTCAGTCCCGAATCCTTATTCGCTGATTCTTTGGGTATGCCTCCCACAATAAAAGGAAGCCTGGGGCTTATAAATCTTATTTTATCCTCGTCCTCCAATAATGTGGATATGAAATCTACGGGAATTTCCTTTTCAATAGTGGTTCCATCCCTTTCAATGGTTATGGTGTTGCCATTGATTATTTCCCCCAAAAGACTATCAAAATTTTCAACTTCTTCCCCATCAATAGCGACAATCTGATCCCCGGTTTGCACCCCTAATTCATCACCAATATTCTTTTCCGTAACCCAAATACCATCGCTTAAGCTATCCATGGGTATGTATTGGTCTCCATAAGAATAGGCCATTCCAATATAAATGATAACTGCCAGGATAAAGTTTACTGTAACACCTCCGAGCATAATAATGAGTCGCTGCCAGGCCGGCTTGGATCTAAACTCCCAGGGCTTAGGTTCTTCCGCCATTTGGGCCGTGTCCATACTCTCATCAATCATGCCTGCTATCTTAACATAACCTCCCAGTGGCAGCCATCCGATCCCATAAACAGTTTCTCCAATTTTTTTCTTAAAAAGGGAAAATTTAATATCAAAAAAAAGATAAAATTTCTCCACCCGCGTCTTAAATAGCTTAGCCGGGATAAAATGTCCTAATTCATGAAGAACAATTAAAAGTGAAAGACTCAGAAAAAACTGTATGGTCTTTATAAGTATGGGATCCATCTATAGATTTTATAAGTAAAGCGCACAAAAGTACACTTTTACAAGGTCTTATAAAAAGAAACTATGGTCCCGGGCAGATATTTAAGAAAGTTTTAGCAGCAAACCCATATCAAAGTTTTTGAATGCTATGATTTGCCGCTGTACCTTTGCAAAAAACGGCGAATGCTTTCTTTCTTCAGTAAATACAAATTTTTTGGAATCGTACTCCTTTTGCTTTCTGCGATTATCATTTATTTGTTTTACAATGCGTTGCAGCCTAAAAAGGTACTCCCTGTATATCAACCGGCAGATTTTAATTCAGAATTGGTAGATAGTACTCTGGTCCATGTAAAAAAATACCACACCATTGCCAACTTTTCACTTACTAACCAAAACGGCGAGACCATAACGCAGGATTTTTATAAAAATAAAATCTATGTGGCCGACTTCTTCTTTACCACCTGCCCCACTATATGCCCGGTAATGACTGAAAATATGGTCTATTTACAATCCCAGATTGCAAATGACAAGGATGTGCTGCTATTATCGCATTCCGTTACACCAGATATAGATTCTGTTGCTCAACTTAAAAAATATGCATTAGAAAAAGGAGTTAATGATAAAAAATGGAATTTGGTCACCGGCGATAAAAAACATATTTATGAACTGGCCCGAAAATCCTATCTGGCAGTAAAAACTGATGGAGACGGTGGGCCATTTGATATGATACACACGGAAAACTTTATTTTAATCGATAAAGATCGCAGAATAAGAGGAACTTATGATGGCACCAACAAAGAGGAAATGGATAAATTACTGCAGGATCTGGAAGTTTTAAAAATGTCTTACCTTAATTAAGGTGTCAATTCCGGTCATACCCAATCCTGTTATTTTAAGAAATTTCATGTTTTTCTTTTTTCAATATTTGCCCTAATACCTCATCTTTTTCCATTATTTTTGTCCTTACTTAAAATCAATCTAAATAAAAATTGGTTACAACTGTTGCACATTTAAAGCGAGGTGAAAGGGGAATTATTAAAGAATTTACCAAGGGCATGCTGCCTATTAAATTATTAGAATTAGGGTGCCTTCCGGGAAATGAGGTAGAATTGATTCAAATAGCCCCTCTAAAAGATCCTTTATATATAAATGTTAATGGTTCTCATATTGCCATAAGAAGATCCGTTGCCCTTCAAATTGAGTTAGATCTTATAGAAGATAAAGCCACATTATGAGTAAAAATATTAATGTAGCACTTATCGGTAACCCCAATACAGGAAAGACCTCTGTTTTTAACCAATTAACCGGCCTGAATCAAAAAGTAGGTAATTACCCGGGGATAACTGTTGAGAAAAAGGAAGGTATCTGTAAATTGCCCCGAGGCGTTAAAGCTCATATTCTGGATCTACCGGGCACTTATAGTCTAAATACAACTTCCCTTGACGAAAGTGTAGTTGTAGAATTACTTCTAAATAAAAACGACAAGGATTTCCCTGATGTAGCCGTGGTTATTAGTGATGTTGAAAATTTAAAGAGAAATCTGCTTATTTTCACTCAAATAAAAGACCTTAAGATCCCCACAATTTTGGTCATCAATATGTCGGACCGGATGCCTAAAAAGGGTATTACCCTGGACGTATCTCTCCTTGAAAAAAAATTAAATACCAAAATAGCTCTGGTAAGTACAAGACAGGGTACAGGAATAGAGCGAATTCGCCAATTGATTGCAGATTATAAAAATTTGTCTGTTAAACCGAACGTAGATGCCACGGTCATAGCGCCGGAATATTTTGAAAGATTACAACGGACATTTCCCAATGAAGATCTCTATAAGTTGTGGCTTGTAATTACACAGGATGTCAATTTTATGCCTATTGAGAAAAAGGCCGTACAGGACACCTCTTCATTTACCACAAAGACCAAGTCAGAATTAAAAAGACTACAACAGAAGGAGACCATTCTCCGATATCAATTTATAAATGGAGTATTAAAAGAGACCTATAAAATAGACAGGAATGCTGCAAAGGGATTCAGAGCAACAGTAGATAGGGTTTTAACCCATAAGATATTCGGTTACTTAATTTTCCTGGTCATTTTATTGACCATTTTTCAAGCCATTTACGACTGGAGTAGTTATCCAATGGATTTTATTGACGAGCAGTTTGCCGCTGCAAGCAACTGGATAAAAACTTCCTTGCCGCCGGGAATGTTCACTGATCTTTTAGCAGAAGGTATACTTGCAGGTATTGGAGGAATCGTAATATTCATTCCTCAGATCGCCTTTTTATTTTTGTTTATTGCCCTATTGGAGGAGTCCGGATATATGAGTAGGGTGGTCTTTTTAATGGATCGTATAATGAGGCCCTTTGGTTTAAGTGGGAAAAGTGTAGTCCCATTAATTTCCGGAACGGCCTGTGCGATTCCCGCAGTGATGGCTACGCGTAATATTGAAAACTGGAAGGAACGTCTTATTACCATTTTAGTAACCCCCTTTGTTACCTGCTCTGCTCGTCTCCCGGTATATCTCATCATTATTGCACTGGTTATTCCTGAGGGTAGAATTATAGGCCTGAGTTATCAGGCACTCACACTTACCTTGTTGTACTTGATTGGATTTGGGGCCGCAATTGTATCTGCAATGATTCTCAACAAAATTCTTAACATAAAAAGCAGATCATTTTTTATGGTAGAAATGCCAAGTTATAAGTTGCCTCTTTTAAAGAATGTAGCTTATACGGTAATTGAAAAGACCAAAAGTTTTGTTTATGGTGCGGGTAAAATTATCCTTGCAATTTCAATTGTTTTATGGTTTTTGGGCTCAAATGGCTACTCTTCCAACTTTAAAAATGCGGACGAGATAATTAATGAGAAAATTGATACTGAAGGTTTTACCAAGTTCAATACCAGCAGCATTCAAAATGAATTGAGTGATTATGAATCTTTTCTGAAGGATAGTAAGGCCCAAATTACTAATAACGAAATCAGGGATTCATTAAATGAAAAAGAACTTGTTCTAATTCAAAAAGCACGTAAACAGGAAATAGCAGGTTTCAAACTTGAAAATTCATATATAGGTACCATTGGGAAAGCCATTGAACCCGCAGTAGCACCTTTAGGTTACGACTGGAAGATAGGTATTGCCGTATTGACTTCTTTTGCTGCACGGGAAGTTTTTGTTGGGACTTTGGCCACTATCTATAGTGTTGGCAACGACGAGGAGGATACTATTAAACACAGGATGGCTTCAGAAATAAATCCCACTACCAAAAAACCCTTATTTGATCTGGCCTCTGGTATTTCACTGCTCCTTTTTTATGCCTTTGCTATGCAGTGCATGAGTACCCTGGCCATTGTAAAGCGTGAAACTAATAGCTGGCGATGGCCTATGGCTCAATTGGTGTTTATGAGTGTTTTTGCGTATATTGTAGCTTTAATTGCCTATCAGGTTTTGAAATAAGATGAGTGTACTGCAACCCATATTGGTTTATCTGACTTTAGCTATTGCCATATTTTATATAGCCAAAAAGTACTTCCTGCCTAAGCGTCTGTTTTCTTCCAAAAAAGCGACCAAAGGCTCATGTGAACAGGGCAATTGCGGATGTCATTAAGATTATACCATATTTGCAATAAAGGAATAAAACAGCAACCCCCAGCCCATTATCAAGAGCAATCCGCCCAAAGGAGTAACAGGTCCTAAAAATTTCAAGGATTTCCCCTTTGAGGCACCTATAGAAAGTGCATATATGCTAAAGGAAAAAAGAAAAGTGCCTATGATAATGCAATAGGCCATATTTTTCTCCAAAGCTGTGGTGAAACCCAGATTAAATCCCAGGACAAGCAACAAAATAGCATGGTACATTTGATACTTTACGCCTGTTTCAAAACTTTTAAGCTGTGCTTCCGAGAGGGATTTCTTTAGTGTATGAGCCCCAAACGCACCAAACACCACGGCTAGTAATCCCAGTAAAGCACCTAGTAACTGAACAATTAGAATAGTCTCCATAATAGTTTTAAATATACAGATAGTCCGGGAATACTTCAAAGGATAATTTATTCAATAAATGAAAAAAATATTCTCCTTTTCTAATTTTTATTTTAGTCTCGGCCTTGTGTGATTGCGCTAATAGTAGTGTGGTTTCACACAAATTGGCCTGAAAAGAAACATGAAGTGAATTTTATTAAAGAGAAACCTGGATTTTTTTATCTCCCTCTACTTTGAACGCGCATTCACTATATTTTGGAGGCCCAAATGTTTTCATCTTTCCAATTGAAAAACAAATAGGTTCTTTTGGTATTCCAATCCAGTTGGTATCCAATTCGTCATCACCATCTTCATCATGAAAAATTGCCAGTGCATATTCCCCATCCGGTAAATCATCAATTATAACCAATGTATTCCCTAATTCTGCTTTACTGCTACCTCCTGAAAACATTTTATCTGAATCCAAAAAACTATCCGAACTATCGTATACTGCAACAAGTACACTGCCGTTATTGCTTTTAACCCCGGTTACGTCTACCGAAAGTTTGTTCTGAGAAAACATCATAAAAGGTAAAAGTAGCAGATTTAGAAATAATAACTTCATTAGAATAAATTATTTGTTTTGTACTAGGAAACTCCGTTTTACTGAATTAATTGTATCTCCTGGGTATCTATTTTTTCTTCGAGGTAAAGATATAGCTCTTTTGTTTTAACTGAATCAGTCAAATTGATAAAAAGCAGAAGGGAATCGTTGTAGGTTAATCTGATTTTTGGATGGCGTAAGTTGTCTACATAAACATAAACGAGTTTTTCTTCATTCAGGGAATCTTTAAAAATCCCCTTTTCCTTTTCCCAGGCCGAAAAACCATTTTTACGATCCAAAGAGGGGATTTTGCTTACCATGGATACTTCATTCATCGTATTAAATGGTAACTCCATATAATATACTCCGGATAAAATTTCGATTCTATCTGGCTTTTTCCATATCCAATTTTTATAATGTGCTAAAAAACTTAATATACAGACAATTACAGTTAGGACTATAAGTAAATTCCAAAACCAATGCCTTTTTTTTCCTTTCATAAGCTAGTCATTTTGACTTTCTTGCCTGTATTTCTCAAACCATGCCAGGGTATGCGCAACTTTTGTAATTAAATTACTTGGTCTGCTCGCAATACCATGACCCGCGGCAGGGATCTCCACCAACACGGTTTCAATTTTCCTTAATTTTAAGGCGTGATAAAGCTGTTTGGCTTCACTTGGAGGTGTTCTTAAATCTTCCATTCCAACCATTACCATTGTTGGTGTTTCTATATTACCAACGAGAGACAAGGGAGAAAATTTCCAATAGCCTTCAAAATTTTCCCAGGGCTGACCCGGATACCGGGAATTGGCATATCCAAAATAATTATCCGCAACCAGGGTTTTGCTTATCCAGTTCATCACCGGTTTTGCTACCACTGCAGCTTTGAACCTGTTGTTTTTACCAATTATCCATGCAGTCATAATACCCCCCGCGCTTCCCCCTGTAACATACAGTTGGTCTTGATGAGCAATTCCCTTATTTATACAATAATCAACTCCATCCATGACATCATGGTAGTCGTCACCCGGGTAATTATTGTATAACAGATTTCCAAATTCCTCCCCATAGCTTGTGCTTCCCCTGGCGTTAGGATAAAAAACTATATAACCTGCCGCTGCATATAGTTGTATCTCCGCCGAGAACCTGTCACCATAGTTAAGAACCGGTCCTCCATGATTTTCAACCAGAAATGGATATTTTTTATTCTCGTCATAATTTGGCGGGTAGACCACCCAGCCTTGAAGTTCTCTCTGATCCACAGAGGATTTGTACCAAACTTCTTCAACATTACCCAACATCCTATAGTCAAAAAGAGCTTTATTAAGAGCAGTAATCTTATTTGTTCTTTTAGACTTTAAACTCATTGTCGCCAGCTCAGCCGGGTAATCAGGTCTGCTTTGTGTATAGGCGATCGTGCCATCTTTAGATACGCTAAATGATCCGCCGGCATAGGGCCGCCCTATAGAAGTGCCTCCGAGATCATTCGCCAGTTTGGTAATTTTCCCATCTAATGAAATATACCCAACTTTGGTGTTTCCTTTATCATCATATGAAATATAGAGTCCTGTATTCTTTGCGTCCCAAATCATACCCGAAATACTCCTGTCAAGATCTTTAGATAATACCCTGCCCCCTGTACCATCAGTTTTCATAATATGTAATTGTTCAACCTGATACGTTTGTACTTTATCCTGAAATCCCAAATAAGCAACATATTTCCCATTTGGTGATACAGCCGGGTTGTTATCGGGCCCCTTCCTATCAGTTAAGGCCTTTATACGGCCTGTTGCAACCTCCACCTCATATATCTCACTGTTTCGAAAATCATATTCCCAGTTCTCCGTTCTATTTCCCGAGAAAAATATTTTATTCCCATCCGCAGACCATGAAAGCTTTCCTCTATGGTGGTAATCATCCGCCGTCACCTGTCTAATTGCTCCTCCTTGAGCCGGAATTACAAAGATGTGATTAAAGCCAGGCTTTATATAACCCCGCCCATCTGCCTCATGATATAACCGATCTGTAATTCTTGGTTTTTCAGCCCATATTGCTCCTTCAGGTTTCTTTGGGATTTTTGCAATTACCGGAGGTTCTTTTTCAACATTCATAGAAAATGCCAATTGGTCGCCCTTAGGTGACCATGCTATTGCACTCGGACTAAATGGGAGCTGGCTAATTTTTGCCAACTTCCCACTATCTAACCAATACATAAAAATTTCAGAACCTTCACCGGTTGTACTAATAAATGCAATCCTATCTCCACTTGGAGACCATCGGGGACTTTGTTCACTTACTTCGTGCGACGTAAGCTTTTGATGTCCCGAACCATCAGAATTAATTATCCAAAGGTTACCATCAGCCTTATCTTTCATTATGTCAAAACCCATCCTCCTATAAGCTATCCGGGCACCATCAGGAGCTATTTGCGGATCAGAAACATATTCAAGTTCAAAAACATCCAGGTAACTAAACTTTTGTTTTTGAGTATAAGCCTGAAATCCAATAAATAATAAAATTATCACATAACATATTTTCCTAAGAATCATAGAATAAGATTTTGAAATACTTTTTAAACTTAATCATTAACATGAATTAAAACAATTTACAGGCAAGCCTTTATTTTGAGGATTAATTTGAAAGAAAAACAAGTCTGAATGTGTTAAAATTATTGATCAAAATTAGTATCTTTATAGTTACGACCAAATTTTAAGAGACAATCAAAACTTATGTTTTCAAAATAAGCTCTTTACCTAATACAAGCACCAAATGTTTTTACCGGAAGATCTTCTTAACGCTAAAAAGAGAAAAGACCTAATTGCCATAGCCAATCAAAAGGAAATGGACATTTCCAAGGTACTTAATACGCTTCGGTATGAAGAAGAACTTAAACTTTTACAGATAGAGCTGGTAAACTTACAGCGGTGGGTAATTAAAAAAAAACTAAGAGTCGCTATAATTTTTGAAGGCAGGGACGCAGCAGGTAAAGGAGGGGCTATTAAACGTTTTACCGAACACCTTAATCCAAGATCAATGAGAGTTGTTGCGCTTTCTAAACCCTCCGACGTTGAAGGCGGACAATGGTATTTTAGGAGATATATTAAGGAACTTCCAAATCCCGGAGAAATTGTTTTTTTTGACAGAAGTTGGTATAACAGAGCAGTGGTTGAACCCGTAATGGGTTTTTGTGATAAGCATGATTATAAACAATTTATGGTTCAGGTTCCCGGGTTTGAACATATGCTCTATGAAGATGGTATTCAGCTTATAAAATTTTGGTTTTCTATTTCTAAAAAAGAACAAAAGAAGCGAATAGAAAGTCGGTTATTAAATCCGTTAAAAAAATGGAAATTTAGTCCGGTAGATAAAAAGGGCCAGGCCTTATGGGATAAATACAGTTATTATAAAGAACAAATGTTTTCCAAAACGCACACCACTTTCAGTCCATGGATAATTGTAAAAGCCAATAACAAAAAGACTGCCCGTCTTGAGAGTATTCGTTATGTGCTTTCCAGGTTTGATTATACAAGAAAAACAAAACACAAAACAAGCATATTACCAGATCCTAACGTAGTTCTCAGGTATTACAGGCATATTGAACAAATTGATATATAAAAGATGACTACAAAGGATACGAAACAAATTCAGCTTAGTGAAGATGACATTTCATTATTGAACTCTTCATTGGGATTGAAAAGTCTGTTCTCTGATAAAAAGACTAATGTTGAAAAGGCCTTGCGTTCGGCAAAGCATGAAATGAAAATTAAAGAGCTTCAGACAGAACTCATAAAACTTCAAAATTGGGTAATAGCAAAAAATAAGAAAATAGTTGTAATTTTTGAAGGCCGCGATGCAGCCGGCAAAGGCGGGGCCATAAGAAGAATCACAGCATATATTAATCCCAGGCAATACAAGATTGTTGCTTTGCCCAAACCAACAGTTGAAGAAAGAGGGCAATGGTATTTTCAGCGCTATGTAAATAAGCTACCAAAACCAGGTGAAATGGTATTTTTTGACCGAAGTTGGTATAATCGGGCTGTTGTTGAACCCGTTAACGGTTTTTGCACTAAACAACAGTATCAGAATTTTATGAAACATGTGAATAGTTTTGAAAGAATGATTATGGATTCTGATACATATTTAATAAAATTCTATTTTTCCATTACAAAGGAGGAACAAGCTTTTCGGTTTAAGGAAATTACATCTAATCCGTTAAAAAAATGGAAAATGACCGCCGTTGATCGCAAAGCGCAGGAGCTGTGGGATGAATACACCGAGTTCAAGTTAAAAATGTTTGAACACACAGATTTAAAACAATCTCCCTGGATAATTATAAACGCCGATAGAAAAACCGATGCGAGAATTAAAGCCTTGAGTTATATAATAGATACTATCCCCTATGAAATCGTTGAGGAGGAGGAGGATTAATTAGAATATTACAGATTATCGTATATTTACTCAAGGATTATGATGGTAAAACTAGTTTCCATAACAGCTTCTTTCCTTATTCTGATACAAAGTTTCAACATTTGTATCAGTGATCTTGTTGATCTTAGTGAATTAATAGAGCATGCCAAATTTCATTCTGAGAAATATGGAGATAACTTGTTTGTCTTTATTTCCAAGCATTATGGAGAGCTTGAAGCAGACCATAATAAAAAACATCAGGAAGAAAAACAAGAACACGAAGAATTGCCATTTCAGCACCAACCCCATATGACCTTGCTTTCAGCTTTTATGGTGAAGGATTTGCAAGCATATTATATTAAACCCGTTGACGATTTGGTAACTTCAGCTACAGATTTCTTTTATCAGGCTTCATATTCTAATTGCGAGAAAGAAGCCCCTTTCCAACCCCCCCGCGCGGTATAGTTCATCTTGGTTTATTTTTTTCGCAGGCATAATTTTCCTTACCAATTATGCATGATTATCAATCATTATTCCATGGATTATGTTATCACGTATTATAGAATTCAGTATTAAGAAGAAGTTTATTATCCTCTTATTCACCATAATTTTAATTGGATTTGGGCTGTATTCCCTAACCCAGATATCTATTGGTGCCGTTCCGGATGTTACAAATAATCAGGTTCAGGTAATTACCACTTCGAGAAGTCTGTCTACCCAAGACATGGAGCAGTTTATTACCTATCCTGTTGAGCTTGAAATGGCGAATTTACCCGGTGTCCTGGAAATCAGGTCTATTTCTAAATTTGGATTATCGGTTGTGACCATTGTCTTTGAAGATAAAATGGGAACATATCTGCCCCGTCAGTTAATTGCCGAAAAGATTAAATCAGCCTCAGAGAAAATCCCTGAAGGTTTCGGTAGGCCGGAAATGGGGCCAATTACTACGGGACTAGGAGAAATCTATCAGTATATCCTTGATGTAAAACCGGGATATAAAGGAAAATATTCAACTGCAGACTTAAGAACTATTCAGGACTGGGTGGTAAAAAGACAACTCTCGGGTATTCCCGGGGTTGTTGAAGTTAATACCTGGGGAGGCTTTTTAAAACAATATGAAGTTGCAATTAGTACGGAAAAACTAAACGCGATGAAAATCACCGCAAAAGAGGTCATAAATGCCCTGGAATTGAACAATAGTGTTACAGGTGGTGGTTATATCGAAAAAGTAAATCAGGCCTATTTTATTCGGGGCGAAGGCTTAGCCGCTTCTTTGGAAGACATCGAAAACATTGTAGTAAAAAATGAGAATTCAGTCCCAATCTATATAAAAGATGTGGCTAAAGTTGGTTTCGGAAGTGCCACGCGTTTTGGAGCTATCACAGCCAATGGTGAGGGTGAAAAGGTTTTGGGGCAGGTAATGATGCTTAAAGATGCAAACTCCAAACAGGTAATTGATGCCGTTAAAGAACGAGTTTCTTCAATCTCAAAAACATTACCTGAAGGGGTACAAATCAACGCCTTCCTGGATAGAAGTGAGCTTATAAATAAAACAACCTTTACGGTGACTGAAAATTTGATTTTTGGCTGTCTGATCGTAATTTTTGTTGTGGTCCTGCTATTGGGCAATTTACGTTCAGGTTTAGTGGTAGCCTCCGTAATTCCGCTCAGTTTGCTTTTTGCTATTTTTATGATGTACCTTTTTAATGTAGACGCAAATTTGATGAGCTTAGGCGCCATCGACTTTGGAATAATTATAGATGGGGCTGTAATTATAGTTGAATTCATTGCGTTTCAAATCACCGGAAAACGCGATGAGATGAGTAAATTATCCCGTTCTGAAAAATTAATATTCACGGATAAAATAACTTACGAAGGGGCGTCTAAGATGATGAACTCAGCAATTTTTGGTCAGTTTATCATCCTGATCGTTTTTATACCTATTCTTTCTCTCAGCGGAGTTGAAGGTAAAATGTTTCGGCCCATGGCGTTAGCTTTTAGTTTCGCCCTTATTGGTGCAATGATCTTATGTTTTACGTATGTTCCGGTAGTATCATCATTGTTCCTGAAACCTTCAGATCCTTCTAAAAAGAACATTTCATTTTATATAATGCGATGGCTCAATGACTCTTTTGCCCCTACAATCCACTGGGCATTTAAAAGAAAAAAAATAGTGTTAGGTCTTGCGGTCATGGTTTTATTACTGACAATACCCTTTTTTGTTTCTCTGGGAGGTGAATTTGTTCCCACATTGGATGAAGGTGATTTTGTAATACAACCTGTTTTAAAAACCGGGACATCACTCAGTAAAACAGTAGAAACGACAACCAAGATCGAGCAAATTTTACTAAATAACTTTCCAGAAGTTAAGCAGGTAGTTACCCGGATTGGTGCAGCAGAAGTTCCTACAGACCCAATGTCTATGGAAGAAAGTGATGTCATTATAATTTTAAATTCAAAAAAAGAATGGGTATCGGCTAACTCTAAGGATGAACTGGCCAATAAATTCAAAGAGGCACTTTCAATACTACCCGGCATAGAAGTAGAATTTACTCAGCCCATTGAAATGAGGTTTAATGAATTAATAACAGGTGTTAAGGCAGATATTGCCATAAAAATCTTTGGTGAAGATTTGGAAATTCTCAGCAAAATAGGCAATCAAATAAAATCGTTAATTGAAAATGTGAACGGGGCTGCTGATATAACTGTCGAAAAAATTGTTGGCCTTCCTCAAATGAACGTCAGATACAAACGTGAAAAAATTGCACGTTATGGCCTGAATATCAAGGAACTGAATGATATGATTGCCATGGGATTTGCCGGGAAAAAAGTGGGTAGTGTTTACGAAGGCGAAAAGCGGTTTGATTTAGTAGTTCGCCTCACAAACGATAACAGACAGGATATTGACAATCTTAAGAATTTATTTGTTGATCTCCCTTCCAATGGTAAGATTCCCTTGAGTGAGCTTGCTGATATCTCCTATCAAAAAGGAGCTGCCAAAATATCACGGGATGACACCAAAAGGAGAATCGTGGTAGGCATTAATGTCCGTAACCGCGATTTACAGTCGGTGGTAGATGATGCACAAAACTTAATAAATGACCACATAAAGCTACCTGCCGGATATTCCATAAGTTATGGCGGGCAATTTGAAAATCTGCAAAGCGCGAAATCAAGATTAATGGTGGCGGTACCTATTGCTCTGGCATTAATTTTTGTCTTGCTTTATCTGGCTTTTAGATCCATTAAAGAAACCTTAATAATTTTTACGGCAATTCCCCTGGCATCTGTTGGAGGAGTACTGCTATTATGGTTAAGAGACCTTCCCTTTAGTATTTCTGCCGGAGTAGGTTTTATTGCCCTTTTTGGTATTGCTGTTCTCAATGGTATTGTATTAATAGAACATTTTAAAGAATTAAAAATAGAAAAATTTGAAAGCATGGAAGCGCTAATTATTAAGGGCACAAAAGACCGTTTGAGAGCTGTATTACTAACTGCATCTGCAGCCGCATTAGGGTTTTTACCAATGGCAATATCCACAAATGTCGGAGCTGAAGTACAACGTCCTTTAGCAACCGTTGTGATAGGCGGCCTGGTAAGTGCCACCTTTTTGACACTAATTGTGCTCCCGGTATTATATAGCATATTTAATAAACCAGGAAAACTTGAAGTAAAAAGACTTCTAAAAAAGAATAATTCTAATGCGCTTCTTATCGCAGCTATTCTTTTTACACCTGTTTTAAGTGCACAGGAAAGTGGTTTAACCTTAAACGAATTAATGGAAATTGCATTGGAAAACAACGCAGGCATCAAAGCAGAGTCATTAAAGGTCGACAAGTCTGATGCCATGATATCCAGTGCTTTCAGCTTTGACAAGACCCGGGTTTATTACGAATATGACCAAAATAACCTCGCCATCAATGGTGAACCCATAAACGTTTTTGGGGTACAGCAGGATTTTCTTTTCCCAACAGTTTATTTCTCGAAAAAGAAAGTAAATAAGGCCGGTTATAATTTAGAAGCCAGTGCGTATGAAATCCAAAAGAAAAGATTGAAAAAGGAGGTCACAGCCAGATTTTATAACTATCAATATGCAAAAGAGAAGGAATTTATTTATAAGCAAATAGATAGTCTGTTTAGAGATTTTGCGACCATCGCTGAACGACGTTTTGAACTTGGAGAAACCAATTACCTGGAAAAAATAACCACTCAGTCCAGACAAAAACAGATCCAAATTAAATTAGATGAAGCCGAACAAGATGTTGTCCTGGCTTATGTAAATTTAATTAAAATAGTACAGGTAGAGGACAGCATTAACATTAGAATGGCCGCACAAAAGAAGGTTGAATTGAATCCTATGGCCTTGGAAAACAGTATAGAATTAGAATATTATTCTAATAGAGTAAATCTTTTTGACAATGAACGCAAATATGAAAAACAACTTTTATTACCCGATCTGAGTTTGAGCTATTTTCTGGGATCGAACAGCAATCTGAATCAAAATTTATACGGCTATTATCTGGGTCTTAAAATCCCATTGTTGTTTTTTGGTCAATCTTCTAAAATTAAGGCATCCTCCATTGCCCGTGATATTGCAGTTGAACAATCAAAGGAGTATGAAGTTCAATTAAATGTTGAATATATGGCCCTTAACGCCGAATTAATTAAGCAGGAAAAGGCCCTAAAATATTATGAAGATGAGGGCACTGCTATATCTGATGAAATTTTAAAAATGGCTACCCTGAGTTTCAAAAACGGTGAAATCAATTATTTCCAGTATATCCTTAGTCTTGAAAATGCCTATAAGATTAAACTGGATTACTTAAATAGCCTTAATGATTACAATCAAACCGTTATTGCCATTAACTATCTAACTTATTAAAAACTAAGTCATGAAACGTATTTTATATTATTTCATTCAATTCATATTTGTAATCAGTATTTTGAACTGTAAAAATGTAGAGCCTGTACATAGAACAGACGTTCAGGAGGATCTAAATCCTGAAGATACCGTTATTGAACTTTCTAATGAACAATTTGAAGAAAACGCAATGACAATAGGTAGTCTGGAAGAAAAATCTTTTCCTGAATTGGTTCAGGCCAATGGATTAATTGATGTGCCTCCTGCAAACAGAGCAGTAGTGAGTGCAACTATGGGTGGTTATATTAAAAATACGCATTTATTAATCGGAGATCGGGTAACCAAAGGGCAAGCATTGGTAACTATTGAAAATCCGGATTTTGTGGCCTTACAACAAGAATATTTAGAGATAAAGGAACAATTGACCTATTTGAAATCTGAATATGAACGCCAACAAATATTGATTAAAGAAAACATTTCATCACAAAAAAGTTTTTTAAAAGCTGAAAGCGACTATAAAAAAGCAGAAGCCACTTACAAGGGGCTTAGAAAACAATTAGATCTGCTTAAAATTTCCCCTTCAGATGTTGAAAAGGGTATTATAAGTACTACCTCCACATTAAATGCCCCCATTAGTGGCAGCATTACCCAGGTTAATGTATCTCTTGGGATGTATGTTTCGCCTGCAACACCTATTATTGAAATTGTAGATAATGACCATATCCATTTAGAATTGTCTGTTTTTGAAAAGGATATAATGAGGCTTCATAAAGGGCAGGAAATTACCTTTGAAATACCGGAAGCATCATCCGAAGTATATACCGCAGAGGTCTATTTAATAAGCACATCCATAGAAGAAAACAGAACGGTAAAAGTACATGGTCATCTTAAAGATCTTGAAAAGCATAATTTTCTCACAGGAATGTTCGTCCACGCAACTATAATTATTTCAGATAATGTGACCATGAGTATTCCTTCGGAGGCAATTGTATCCAGTGAGGGCACATCATACCTCCTATTACTGGAATTCCAAAAAGAGGAAGTGTATAATTTCAAACCGGTAAAAGTGGAAGTAAGTGCTGTATATAATGGTTACACCTCCATAAAGAATGCGAATGACTTTCCTGCCGATTCAAAGTTTTTAACGAAGGGTGCATTTACCTTAATGGGCGAATGATGAAAAGCATGAAAAAAATTATAGCAGAGTAAATTAACTTAATCCCACATCTAAAGCCATCATAATAATAAAACCTCCTATAAAGCCCATTGTGGCAATATCAGTGAATTTATCCTGTTGCGTCTCAGGGATTACCTCTTCCACAACCACAAAAATCATCGCTCCCGCTGCAAATGACAAGGCATAAGGGAGAATAGGCTGGAAAGTAAGTACTGCCCATGCGCCCAAAACTGCAGCTATGGGCTCTACCATAGCAGATGCTTGTCCGTAGGTAAAACTTTTAAGTCTGCTCAACCCTTGCCTTCTTAATGGCATGGCCACTGCAAAACCTTCAGGAAAGTTTTGTAGGCCTATCCCAAGTGCCAAAGCTACTGCTCCACCTATATTGGCTCCTTCAAAACCGGCAGCAACTCCTCCAAAGAGCACCCCCACTGCAAGGCCTTCTGGTATATTATGCAAGGTTATAGCCAGGGTGAGCAGTGTTGTTCTGTGCCAGGGTGTTTTTATTCCTTCACTTTCTTTAAAATTAATATGTATATGCGGCAAAACCTTGTCCAGTCCATAAATGAAAACTGCACCAAGCAAAAATCCGACCGACGCCGGTATAACTTTGACAAAACCTTCCCCCGGGCTCATTTCTATTCCCGGAGCAAGAAGACTCCAAAAACTTGCAGCTACCATTACACCACCGGTAAAGCCAAGCATTCCATCAAGTACGGCCCTGTTCATGGTCTTAAAAAAAAAGACCAGACCGGCACCTAATGCTGTAAGACCCCAGGTAAAAAGGGTTGCGTAAAAAGCAGCCAAAATAGGATTTATTGATTCAAAATAACTAATGACATTCTCCATCATAACTTGATCATTTTAACGTATAAGTTAGAAGCTATTTGCTGTGAAAGATTTAATTCTCTTTGGTCAATATGAATTCGCAATGAATTATCAAACTCTTCTTTTTCAACAATCTTCATTTTATTTCCAAGAGCTATATTGTTTTTATCAAGGAACCTTAAGAATACGGCAGATGAATCTTTTACCCCCACACATATTGCTGAAGAACCTATGGGAATTTGACTTAATAGTTGATTATCACGCTCTATGAACTCGCCATTTTTACCGGGAATTGGATCTCCATGCGGATCAAACTTTGGAAAATTTAGCAATTCATCAAGCTTATCAATTAGTTTTTCACTTTCAATATGTTCTAGTTGTTCAGCTATTTCATGTACTTCATCCCAGGTAAAATCTAATTTTTCTACTAAAAAAACCTCCCATAATCGATGTTTTCTTATTATCGATAAGGCCGTCTTAACACCAAGGGGGGTTAGCGATACCCCCTGATACTTTTTGTAATGAACCAGTCCTTTTGCTGATAACTTTTTCATCATGTCCGTCACAGAAGACGGTTTGGTTTCCATCCTTTCTGCTACGGAATTGGTTGAAATAACGTCCTCACTACCCATACCCAGATGGAATATAGCTTTTATATAATTTTCCTCAGAATGGGTCATAAAAAACATTTTAACAAAAATACATTTTAATTTGTAAAAACATATTTTTAGTTATATCTAAATTATATATTTGTCATATGAAATATATTGCCGTGCATATTTCTTTAAAGATAGTCCTATTGGTGATTGCAGGTATCATGGGGATATCTGCTACATATTCTCAGCAGAATACTATTAAAGGTATTATTTTGGAGGGGAAGATACCCGTGCCCTTTGCCAATATATATCTTCAGGGAACAAATCTTGGCACATCTTCAGATAGGAACGGCGAGTTTACCATTAATAACATTCCCGATGGCACCCATAAAATCAAAGCTTCTTCTATGGGATATACCAGTTTCTACCAGCAAGTTGCTTTGGCCGATAATGAGACGCTGATACTTACTATAGTACTTAATAGTTCATCAGAGCAATTGGGGGAAATGGTGGTTACAGGCACTTTAAAACCCGTAAAACGATTGGAAAGTCCTGTCCCTGTGGAAGTATATAAACCCACATTTTTTAAAAAAAATCCTACTTCAAGTATTTTTGAATCCCTTCAAAATGTTAATGGCGTTCGCCCTCAAATTAATTGTAATGTTTGCAATACAGGAGATATTCATATTAATGGACTCGAAGGGCCATACACTCTTGTCTTAATAGACGGTATGCCTATTGTAAGCGGTTTAGGTACTGTGTATGGACTGTCTGGAATCCCAAATTCTTTAATAGAACAAATTGAAATTGTCAAAGGACCAGCTTCCACTTTGTATGGGAGTGAAGCTGTTGGGGGACTGATTAATATAATTACAAAAAATGCGTTGAGTGCCCCCACTTTTGCAGCCGACAGCTTTATGAGTGGCTGGGGTGAATACAACCTTGATATTGGCTCTAAAATTGAACTTGGAAATAATTCCAATTTATTATTAGGTTTAAACTATTTCAAATACGACAACCCAATTGATGACAATGGAGATAATTTCACAGACTTGACCCTTCAGGATCGCATCTCTTTCTTCCAAAAATGGAATTTAAATCGGGAGTACAACCGTATTTTTTCATTGGCTGGACGCTTTTTTTACGAAGACAGATGGGGTGGTGAAATGCAATGGTCTCCTGAATTCAGAGGTGGAGAAGAAATATATGGGGAAAGCATTTACACTAGAAGATGGGAAATACTGGGAAAATATCAATTGCCCGTTAAAGAAAATATACTGCTTTCTGTTTCTTACAATGACCACAGTCAAAATTCTGTATATGGCGCGATACCTTACCTGGCAGATCAGCGTATTGGTTTTGCGCAATTAACCTGGGACAAGGTATTTGCAAAGCATGATCTCCTATTTGGAAGCGCATTAAAATACAATTATTATGATGATAATACCCCTGCAACTTCAGGATTGGCAGGGAATAAGGCAGACATAGTGTGGATCCCCAGCCTTTTTGTTCAGGATGAGGTAAAATTTTCAAAAAAACATTCCTTACTTACTGGTATCCGCTATGATTATGACAAAAGACACGGTTCCATAGTTACGCCAAGATTAGCCTATAGGTGGAAATTTACCGACAACGACATCATCCGATTAAATGCCGGTACCGGTTTTCGGGTGGTCAACCTTTTTACTGAGGAACATGCCGCTCTAACCGGCGCCAGGGAGGTAATCATTACTGAAGATCTGAAACCTGAGCGTTCCATAAATGTAAATCTTAATTACCTTAAAAAAATATATAGTAACGATGGGATATTTATTGGTTTGGATGCCTCAGCCTTTTACACCTATTTCAATAATGTAATTCTTCCCGATTATGATACGGATCCCAATTTGATAATCTACAAAAATTTAGATGGTAAATCTGTTTCCAAAGGCATAAGTGCTAACCTGGACTTGGCATTCCCTGCCGGACTGAAAATACTTTTAGGAGCTACTTTAATGGATGTAAGCAGTACACAAAACGGCATCACCCAACGGCAAATCTTAACCGAAAGTTTTAGTGGAACCTGGAGCATATCTTATGATTTCAGAGCTCTAAATCTTACTTTTGATTACACAGGTAATCTATATGGCCCAATGCGCCTGCCTCTATTGAGCGAGCTCGATCCCAGACAGGAATATTCTCCCACCTGGAGTATTCAAAATATTCAATTTACTTATTCCGGCGTAAAAGATTTTGAATTTTACGGGGGTATAAAAAATTTGTTGGATTGGACACCTAACAGGGGAAATCCATTTATTATAGCGAGAGCCAATGACCCCTTCGACAAAAATGTTCAATTTGACAATTCGGGAAATGCCATACCAACAGCAGACAACCCATATGGCCTTACTTTTGATCCCACTTATGTATATGGCCCAAATCAGGGAACGAGAGGATTTGTAGGAATGCGCTACCGTTTGAATTAGAGGATCCGATTTACTTGAGTTGTAATTTGTACTTTTGATCTTTTTCATATTTGTGCAGACAGACTACGACTATATTATTATTGGTGCAGGTGCAGCAGGCTTAATGCTAGCTGATGCCTTTGGAAGCGATCCGTATTTTAAGGATAAAACTATTCTATTAATCGACAAGGATGCTAAAAAGACCAATGATCGAACCTGGTGCTTTTGGGAAAAGAGTACAGGTGACTTTGATAAAATAATCAGTAAAAGCTGGAGCCAAATTCAATTTGAAGGGGAAAGTTTTAAAGCAAATCGTGAAATAGCTCCCTATACCTATAAGATGTTACGCGGGCTCGATTTTTATAGCGCCTATTTGAATCGCATTGAGGCTTATAAAAATATTACATTTTCTCGAGCTCTGTTTAAAGGAATGATCGATCATACAGGCCATGTGGAGGTGTTTACGGAGAATGGGAATTACCGTGCTCAACAAGTATTTAATAGTGTTTTTGATTATAAGTCACTTTACCAACAAACCAAATACCCAGTTTTACAACAACATTTTATAGGGTGGTTTATTAAATCTGAAAAGCCTGTTTTTAATCCTGAAAAGGCCACTTTTATGGATTTTTCGATCCCCCAAAAAGGCAATACTCGCTTTATGTATGTTTTACCTTTTTCAGAAACAGAGGGTTTGGTTGAATATACTTTATTTTCTGCTGATACATTACCTGAAGAAGAGTATGAAAATGCTATTAAAGACTATATTAAAGAAAAACTTAAGTGTTCTAAATACGAGATAACAGAGAAAGAAAAAGGAAATATTCCTATGACGTGTTATAATTTTTCTGCAAAGAACAGCGATAACATTTTACACATAGGAATAGCGGGAGGATGGGCCAAACCCAGCACAGGATATACCTTTATGAGTACGAACAGAAAAACCAAAGAATTGGTTGTTTTCCTAAAAAGAAACAAACCACTTTCTTCTTTTAGTCATAAAGATCGATATTGGTATTATGATTTGCTTTTATTAGATATCCTTTACAAAGATAACAGCAAGGGCAGGCGTATTTTTGAGTCCCTCTTTAAGGGCAGTAGTCCCCAATTGATTTTCAAATTTTTAGATGAGGAAACCAACGTAAAAGATGATTTTGAGATTATTTCAAGTTGTCCCAAAAGCTATTTTACGAAAGCACTGTTTAACCGGTTATTTTAAACCTCTCTGTTCATGAGTTTATTACCAAACTGCTTCAGTACTTCCTTCTTATTTTCCGGTGCTTCCAAAGATTCAAGTATTTGAAATGCCTGCTGGGTATACTTTTCAATTTCTTTCCTCGTAACTTCCGCCGCACCACTCCTTGTAAAAATCTGCTTTACAGTTTGTATTTTATCCTGAGGGTTCTGGGGTTTTATAGAAAAAAGATTTTTCAATTCATTTTTCTCCTCCGCGGTACCTAATTCCATAGCCCGTATATACAGAAATGTTTTTTTATTCTCTATGATGTCACCACCTACCTGTTTCCCAAAATTCTCAGGATCACCGAAGGCATCCAGATAGTCATCTTGTAATTGAAAGGCTATGCCAAGATTTATACCATAATCATAAATCACATCCTGTGATTTCTCTGAAGACCTGGAAATTATAGCACCCATTTTCATAGCTGCTGCAATCAATACGGCTGTCTTATATGTAATCATTTTAAGGTAATCCGGAACTGTAACATGGTCACTTAATTCAAAGTCCATATCATATTGCTGGCCTTCGCAGACCTCAATAGCTGTTTTGCTAAATACTTTTAGCAGCGACTTAAATAAATCGGCCGGATAATTTTCCAGATACTGATAGGAGTTAATAAGCATTACGTCTCCAGACAAAATACCTGTATTAATATCCCATTTTTTATGCACAGTCTTTTCTCCTCTTCTGAGTGGTGCTGCATCCATGATATCATCATGTACCAACGAAAAATTATGAAAAATTTCAATTGCAAGGGCCGCATCCAGGGCATCCTCAAGTTTACCGCCTAACACATCAGCACTAATGAGTGTTAATATTGGCCTTAACCTCTTCCCTCCTAAATCCATTATATACGCTATCGGGTCGTATAGATTATGAGGCTCTTTTGTACTGAGTTTATTTTCCAGATAGGAATTAAAACATCCCCGAAAAAACTCGATGTCTGGCATTTTGAATTTTTTTCAAAAATACATTAAAAGCAGTCACTGAAGAACATTAATGTAAATTTCCTGTAAACAAAAATGACTTTAATCAGGTAGTTTGTTAAAAAAATGTAAAACTTAGGAAACTTTTTATGTTTTTATAGTTTCCTGATTATATTTGACCTCGACTATGAAAGAAAAAATCTTAATTAAAGCAACGGACCTCTTTCTAAATCTTGGATTTAAAAGTGTTACTATGGATGACCTGGCTCAGGCAATGGGCATTTCCAAGAAAACCATTTATTCAAATTTTGAAAACAAAACCAAATTGGTAGAGGCCTGCACCATGCATGTATTTGATTCCGTTTCCTGCGGAATTGATGAAATATGTTTACTTAAAAAGAACCCAATTGAAGAGCTCTATGAGATCAAAAGACTGGTGATGCAGCATTTAAACGATGAGAAAACTTCTCCCCAATTTCAACTTCAAAAATACTACCCCAGAATTTATAATACCCTTCGAGGTAAGCAATTTGATATGATGCATGATTGTGTGGTAAACAATGTAAAGAAAGGTATTGATCAAGGAATTTACAGGGATAATCTGAACGTTGAATTTGTCGCAAGAATTTACTTTTCTGGAGTCACTAGTATTAAGGATAGCCGACTATTCCCTGTGGCTAAATTTCCGGTGCTTGATCTTATGGACGACTATTTGGAATACCATCTCCGGGGTGTTGTCACACCCAAAGGGAGAAAAATACTCAATAACATAATCAACTCAAATCAGGATTAAATGAAAATTCGATTTTTAACCATTTTAACATTTATGTTTTTTGGTTGGTCTTTTTCCCAGGAACAAACCAATAGCTTTTCACTGGAAGAGGCCATTACATATGCCCTTGAAAATAACTATAGTGTTATTAATGCCGATAGAGAAATATTAGATGCTCAAAAGCAAAAATGGGAGGTGATCGCTACTGGCTTACCTCAGATTGACGGTGATCTTAGCTACCAAAATCAATTAAAACAACCTGTAACTCTGATTCCTGGTGAAATTGTTGGAGGAGAACCTGGTTCTTTTCTTCCCATAGTTTTTGGTCAACAAAATCAGGTTAATGCAACTGCCACACTTCGTCAGCAAATATTCGATGGTTCATATATTGTAGGCGTACAAGCCACCGAAGCTTTTCTTAGATATAGTCAAAACAATAAGGAGAAAACAGATCAAGAAATACGGAAAGCGGTCATAGAGGCCTATGGTAATGTTTTGCTTGCCAATGAAACTGTTGCTATCCTCGAGAACAATAAGGCAACATTAGAGAAAAATCTCTTCGAAACTGAAAAACTCTTTGAGAATGGCCTTGGTGATGAAGAAAGTGTTGAACAACTTCAAATTACATTGTCTTCAATTATTAGTGCATTAAAAAATTCAATCCGATTTGAAGATATCACGCTACAAATGTTAAACTTAATTATGGGGCTTCCTATTGAAAACCAAACCATATTAGAGGAAAACCTGGATGATTTGGTATTAAAACAAATTGATTTTAATCTCCTGGATTCGGAATTCTATATGGAAAATAATGTTGATTATAAGCTGGTCGCCAACCTGAATGAACAACGGTATTACGAACTAAAGCTGGCCAAAAGTAAAGCCTTGCCAACACTTAATGCATTTGTAAATTATGGAACATCTGCCTTTAGCAATACGTTCTCCTTTTTTGGAAATGAACAGCAATGGTATGGATCATCTGTACTAGGTTTCGATTTGAAAATTCCTATTTTCAGTTCACTCAATAGAAGTGCATCTACCCAAAGAGCTAAAATTGCCTATGACCAGGCAAAAACTCAATTGACAGAAACCGAAGAACAGATCAGGCTTCAACTTGAACGGGCTAAAAGCGATTATATTTTCTCCATTGAGGACTACGAAACAGCCAAAAGTAATCTCAATCTTGCAGAGCGCATTGAAAAGAAAAATCAAACAAAATATTTTGAAGGGCTTGCTACCAGTTTTGAATTAAGACAAGCGCAAATTCAACTTTATACCGCACAGCAGGATTATCTGGAATCTATGGTGCAAGTTATCAACAGAAAAACAGAATTGGAAACTGTTCTCAACAATTAAACCCTCAACTTACAAAACCGAATAAAATGAAAAATACTCTTTTATTAATACTAATTTCATTTCTAATAATATCCTGTGGAGATGGTCCAGTTAAGTCAGTTGAAACCTTAATTGCTGAAGGAAATTTAGAAGCAATTAAATTAAAAAAACAGGAAATTGCCGAAAAACAAAAACTATTGAATTCAGAACTTAGGCTTCTGGATTCTGTTATAAATGTAAAGGATAGCAATTCAAAATTAGCATTGGTTACCACCTTAAAAACAAAAGAGCAGCAGTTTCGTCACTATCTCGATCTTCAAGGAAACGTAATGACCAAACAAAATGTACTGATTTACCCGGAGATGAACGGCACATTAGTTCGAGTCTATGTGAAAGAAGGTCAAAAAGTGAATAAAGGTCAGCTTTTGGCTACAATTGATGATGGTGGAATGAGTAGTCAACTTGAACAATTAAAAACCCAGGCAGCACTTGCAAAAACTACTTTTGAGCGTCAAAAAAGACTGTGGGAGCAAAAAATTGGATCTGAAATTCAATATCTGCAGGCAGAAACAAATTATCAGGCAGTAGAGAATTCTGTTAAACAAGCTCAAAGCCAGTTGGCGAAATCAAATATAAGAGCCCCTTTCTCAGGAATAATTGACAATGTTATTCAAGAACAGGGAACTGTTGTTTCACCGGTTAATGGGCAAGCAGTATTTCGCATTGTAAACCTTTCTGATATGTACATTGAAGTGGACGTACCTGAAAGTTATTTAAATGGGGTAAAAGTAGGTAAAGAAGTAAAAGCCTATTTCCCTGTACTGGGCGATAGTATTACTTCCGTTGTAAGGCAAACAGGAAATTTTATTAATCCAACTAACAGATCTTTTCGAGTAGAAATAGCAGTACCCAATAAAAATAATAATATAAAGCCAAATCTTACAGCTCGTGTACAGATTAACAATTACAGTAATAACAAGGCTATTTTAATTCCACAGAGTTTGATCTCTGAAAATGCGGAGGGTGAGCAATATGTCTATATCGCCACAGAGGTTGATTCAAATGACATGGCAGTAGCAAAAAAACAGATAATTAAAACGGGGCTAACGCAGGGAGACTACGTTGAAGTCATAGAAGGAATTAACCCCGGTGAACAGGTAATCATGGAAGGTGCTCGCAATGTCAGAGAAAATCAGAAAGTAAAAATAATTCAATAGTCTTATGAGTAAGCAACAGAGAAACGCTAATAAGGAATTCAGATTATCTTCATGGGCTATTGATAATCCGTCGGTCATTTACGTAATGATTGGCATCTTTTTTTTCATTGGATTATCGTCTTATTTTTCAATGCCCAGAGAAGACTTCCCGGAGGTAAAAGAAACCAAGATATATATTAGTACGATTTATCCCGGAAATACAGCAGAAGACATTGAGCGGTTGCTCACGGATCCTCTCGAAGACCGTTTAAAAAATGTAAGTAATGTAGTTGAAATCACATCTACTTCTCAGGAAGATTATTCTATGATTGTGGTTGAATTTGATGAAGATATTTCTGTTGAATATGCCAAACAAAAAGTGAAGGACGAAGTTGATAGTGAAAAGGCTGGAGAAGACTGGCCTATTTTCAATGGAGCAAAAGTTGAGCCTGATGTTTTTGATCTTAATTTATCTGAATCTTTTCCTATCATGAATGTAAATCTGACAGGGGATTATCCAGTTGAGAAATTAAAAGAATTTGGGGAGTATCTGGAAGATGAAATAGAAGATTTGCCGGAGATTAAAGGTGTGGATATAAGGGGAGCACAGGAAAAAGAAGTAGAAGTAGCCGTCGATATTTATAAAATGATGGCGGCCAAAGTAAGTTTTGACGATGTTATACAAGCAATAGGCAATGGGAATATGACTATGTCAGCAGGAAATTTAAAGACCAGCGGACAGCGTCGTACTATACGAATTTTAGGAGAAATACAACACCCAAGCGAGCTTGAGAACTTTGTGGTAAAATCAGAAAATAATGATGCCGTTTACCTCAAGGATATTGCAACCGTTTCCTTTAAGGAAGAAGAGAGAACTACTTATGCCAGGGAAAGAGGCAGTAGTGTAGTTATGCTCGATATTAAAAAACGAGCCGGAAAAAACGCGATCACTGCAGCGGATCATATAAGAGAAATTATAAAGGATTCGAAGGAGAATTATTTCCCTGCAGACTTGCAAGTAAGTATCGCCAATGATTCCTCAAGTCGCACATTAAATCAGGTCGATGACCTGGTTAACAACATTATTTTTGGGATCATATTGGTGGTAACCGTTTTAATGTTCTTTTTAGGTTTTCGGAACGCTCTTTTTGTTGGATTTGCAATCCCTATGTCCATGTTTATGTCTTTCATGATATTATCTGCCATGGGATATACTTTAAATACGATGATATTGTTCGGACTCATAATGGGACTGGGAATGCTGGTAGACAATGGTATTGTTGTTGTTGAAAATGTTTACCGCTTAATTGAAGAAGAAGGTATGTCTCGTATTGAGGCCGCCAAAAAAGGTATTGGAGAAATTGCTTTTCCCATAATTATTTCTACAGCCACCACAGTTGCTGCTTTTGTACCGCTGGGACTCTGGCCCGGTATTATGGGTGAGTTTATGATTTTCTTCCCGATAACCCTATCTGTGGTCCTTGGCTCTTCATTATTCGTTGCCATTTTTATGAACTCTATGCTGGTATCGAGCTTTATGGAGGTGGGCAACAAAGTTCTTTCACTAAAACAACTTATTCGACTGAGTATCGTGCTTGGAGGAATTGGACTGTTTATAATTATCGTTGGTGGTGCAGTCCGTGGTTTAGGTTCTTTAATGATTGTCCTGGTGATTTTGTTCTGGGGATACAAGTACGGACTTAAAAAGGCAGCTTTACAATTTCAAAAAAATTACTTGTCCCGTTTTGAAAATTGGTACGAAAATCGATTAAGGAGTGCTCTTAAAGGAAGAAATGTATATGTATACTTTGGTTTTACGGTATTGTTGCTGATAGCTGCCTTTATTGCTTTTGGTATATCACTCGGAAGCGGCAGAACAAAGGTGGAATTTTTTCCTGACAATACCCCTAATGAGATTTATGTTTATATAGAGTATCCACAGGGCACGGCTATAGAAAAAACTAATGAAATAACGAAAAATATCGAAAAAAGGGTTTACGCGATTACAGATGATCCTAAATATATGGATGGCGAAAATAGTTTACTTGTCGCATCGAGTGTTTCCCAGGTAGGTAAAGGCGCAGAAAATCCGTTTACAGAGGGAGGCTCAGCAGCAGAAATGCCACACAGGGGTAAGATTACCATTTCTATGAGAGAATATAAGCTTAGAAATGGTCGAGATACAGAAGCTCTGCGTAAAGAAATTCAGGATGGTCTAAAAGGCATATACCCTGGGGTTGCTATCTCTGTGGAAAAAGACCAGATTGCTCCTCCTTCTGGATATCCAATAAATATAGAAATTGAAGGGAAGGATTACGACGTTTTAATAAATACCGCAGAGCAAATGCGTAATTTCCTTAATACTAAAAACATAGAAGGCATTGAAGAATTAAAGATTGATGTAAATACCGGAAAACCGAGTATGCAGGTCACTGTAGATCGTGAAAAGGCCGGTGAGCTTGGCGTATCGGTAGGACAGGTTGGAATGCAGTTAAGGCGTTCACTCTTTGGAGACAAGGCCGGTATTTATAAAGAAGGTGGCGAAGATTATGATATTAATGTTCGTTTTAATAAAGACCTTAGATATAATACCAGTGCACTGTTCAATCAGAATGTAATTTTCAGGGACCAGGCAACTGGCCGTATAAAAGAAATTCCTGTATCTGCCGTGGCATCTCAGAGGAATACTTCCAGTTTTAGTGCAATAAAACACAAGGACACTAAACGTGTTGTAACACTTTATTCGGGACTTAGACCAGGATTTACAGATGCTGGGGCAATTGTGGCGGAGATAAAAAAGGAAATGGAAGAATACAAGGGAATTCCAGCCAATGTAAAAATCGATTATACGGGACAGATTGAAGAACAGAATAAACAGATGCAATTTTTGGTTGGCGCATTCTTTTCAGGGTTAGGTTTAATAATGTTAATCCTTGTGTTCCAATTTGGGGGTATTTCAAAACCTGCTATTATAATGACAGCGATTTTCCTCAGTTTTATAGGCGTTTTTGGCGGATTAATGATCACCGGCTGGCCTTTTGTAATTATGATGACCATGATGGGCATTATATCTTTGGCTGGTATTGTTGTTAATAATGGAGTGGTCCTCCTGGATTATACACAAATTCTTATAGATCGAAAAAAAGTGTCTTTAGGGATGGAGGATAAAGAGCTCTTATCCAGAGAACAGGTCACAGAATTAATTGTAAAAGGCGGAAAAGCCAGAATGAGACCGGTCTTGCTAACAGCAATTACCACCGTGCTGGGACTAATTCCTTTGGCTATTGGTCTTAATATTGATTTCTTTTCGCTGTTTACGGAGTTTGACCCTAAAATTTATATCGGTGGAGACAACGTCATTTTTTGGGGGCCTCTGGCATGGACGGTTATTTTTGGATTAATTGTGGCTACCTTCCTTACCCTAATAATAGTTCCTGTTCTGTTTAATATCGTATACAGAATAAAGATTAAACTCAAAGGAGGGGCCAAAAAATCACCTCTAAAAAAGAAAGATCTTGAAATAGCAGCTTAAGCGGCAAAAGATCCTAACAAAAAACCCCTGACCACAAGGTCAGGGGTTTTTTTACGTCTAATCACTTTTTATTGATTTTCATTTTGAGGTATTGGGAATTGTTCTGCAGTACCATCCCCAGGCCTATCTAATGGTAAATCTCCTAGTCGATCAAATCTTCTTACATCAATCCATCGATGGCCACCTTCAGCAAATAATGAGTAACGCCGCTGCTGCAATATTTCATTAACCAAATCTGCCGGAGCTGTTCCCCCAGAATAATTAGGCAACCCAGCAGCATTCCTAATTATATTGATGGCGTTAACGGCCTCAGTAGGATCGGTAATATGATTCGCTTCTGCATATAACAGAATCAGCTCTTCATTCCTAATAATACCCACTGGATCAACATTGCTTTGGTAGATAAAAACATCATTCTCCCCGGTTAAACCATCTGCAGTTAATGGAGCATCTCTTAACGGTGCTTTATTAAGCCTGGTATCACCCGCCTCCGCATCTGTAATGAACGTAGGGTGGGCAATTCTGGCATTCGCAATAGTTGAATTTTGCGCAAAGAACAATTGGTTGGATAAATCTGCGCCAGTTAGGGAAAAGGTGAAGTATGCTCCACTATTTAAATCCCCGCCTAAATCAAGAAATGATTCAGAAAGCAATGCCAGGGCTTCAGTATAATTTCCCTGATAAACCGCTATTCTGGCAGCCAACGCTTTGTTAAACTCATCGAACGTTGACGGAGTATTAAAATCCTCAAATCCCGATGGAATGGGAAACGGGAAACTTGCTCCTGCATTCAAAAGATCAGAAGAAGCATCCGATAAGATACTCGATAAGGATGACAAGGCCTCATCATAACTTACAAATGAGCCCAAATTATCCGGATCCGATACTTCTATTCTTATCCCGTTCTG
Organism: uncultured Eudoraea sp.; assembly: GCF_947490415.1. Lineage (GTDB taxonomy): Bacteria > Bacteroidota > Bacteroidia > Flavobacteriales > Flavobacteriaceae > Eudoraea. The sequence continues at coordinate 1,065,273 of NZ_CANLGX010000001.1, read as the reverse complement.
ATATTGAGCATTAAGAACCATCAAAAGCTCGTGTGCTTTTAGGGTATTGACTAAACCCCTAGCTGCAGCCTTTTCTGCCTCAGTGAAATCCGCTGTTGAATTTACCAAACCTTCCAATACAAGATTTATATCTTTTACGGTAGCATACCTCGCAGAATAAGGAGCCGTAGTATAGAATGTATTATCGTCGAGCAGCCCGGTTAACAAATCCCCTGTCCACCTGGGATCAGATGATTGAATTCTCCAGTATTCTCTGCCTAATACAGAAGTTGCATCTACTTGAGTTTCGATACGTTCCCTCATATCCGAAAGAATTCCAGCTATTGCATCTCCGAGTTCTCCTCTGGAAACATCTTCTGATATCGAAGTAGTATCAGCTCCATTTAAATTCTTACCATCCTGAACTTCACAAGAACCAAAGGCCAAGAAAATTAGAGTTACTATTAATAATTTATTTAGTGTTTTCATTTGTCTTATATTATTATTAATTAAAAGTCTGCTGAAAAGTGAAACATAAAGCGCTTGGATGACGGGAATGGCGTTACTTCAACACCGGATGACAACCCATTGGAGCCAAAATTAGAAACCTCAGGATCATAACTATTATAATCAAAAATGTTTATGAGATTGTTCCCTGATAATCCAACCCTTATATTGGATACATATCCTTTAAATGCCTTTTCTAAAAAATTTTGGGGGAGCGAATAATATAACCCTATTTCCCTTAATCTTAAATAACCTGCATCCTCAACAAAAGCCGCGGCATTTCCGGCAAAAAATGAATCTATTCTATAGTCCCCATTGGATAAAGTACCCGAAGGGTCTAATGTGAAATCATCATAATCCCCAGAAGTTTGGCCAAAATCAAACAGCAGATTCGATAAGTTAATATTATCTCCTCCTTTTTTCCAATGCCAAAGAAAGGATAAAGTAAAGTCTTTGTACCTGAAATTGTTGTTGAAAGTCATTTGGAAATCTGGTTCTGCGTCACCTAGAACTATTATATTTCCGTCTCCGTCATTACCTACTATTTGAGTGACACTTTTCCCTTCTTCTATTCTAAAGGTACCAAGTCCGGTCCCAAACCCGCCGGTATCAAAAGGATCAACGTCTAGTTTGGTAATTTTTGATTTGTTTTTGAAAAATAAGATTCCAGTATCCCAGCTAAAATCCCGATTAGCAAATACACTGGCATTTATTCCGAGTTCAACACCTTTGTTTTCTAAATTCCCTGCATTTGCAAACCTAAAATTAAAACCAGAGGAAGGTTCATTGTTTGCCTGTAAAATTAGGTCATCTACCTTTTTGATATAGTATGAAAATTCAAGTGAAATCCTGTTTTCCAATAACCCGGCATCGATTCCAAATTCCAATTCCTTTTGAGTTTCAGGTTGAATATCCGGGTCTCCCAGAGTATTCGGAACTACAATTCCAACTATCCCATCTATAAGTGAATTATTATACGCCGTGAATAATGCCCCATTGGGTGCAAAGTTACCTGCTTGACCATAAGCTACTCTAAGTTTGAACTGACTTAAAACGTCTAAATTCCAAAAATCAAAATTATGCAGGTTAGCTGCTCCGGAGGCCTTGGGATAATAAAACAGCTTGTTGGCATCGCCATTATTACTGGACTTATCTCCTCTTAAACCTATGGTTCCAATTAACTTATCCTGGTAATTCACTTCTTCCTGTATGAAGAATCCGAAGTCCTCCTGCTCCAACCTAAATTGACTAACAGAAACATTGGCTCCCTGGTCCAAATTAGTCTCGGAGGCTATTAAGTTAGATGTTGTATTCCTTATTGTATTTTGCGAAAAAGTCTGCTTGGTTATACCCGCCTGGGTAGTAAAGTTTAAATTGTTTGCCGTGTAAATATTATGAACCAAAAATGCCGAGTAATTTGCGTCCTTATTTTGGGTGGTGCCTTGTGCCGTTAATCCATTCAATCCCCCATTGGAAGGTTTCATAAATTGTAATTCTTTTGGAAAAATTGCCGTGGTAACTAACGAAAAGTAATCAACTCCACCACTTAGGATCAGCTTTAAATTGGATCTTTCTTTTTGGTAAAGCATCAAATCCATTGTTCCCCCTATTATAAACCTTTCGATTTTCTCATTATTTGTAACTAAATCCCTGGTTTGTAAAGGGTTTGACGCGCCATATGGATTGTCTGGATAATTTCCATTTTCATCCGGAAACAATTTAGCCCAGGGAGGGGTAGATGTAAGCGACACCCCTATGGTAGTACCTGAATTATCGTTGTTAAAAAACCCCCTGTTTGAAGAAGAGTTAATATAATTCGTGGTCAAGGACAGGTTTGCCCTATCATCCCAGAATTTATGATTCAGGTTCAACCTAATTGACTTTTTATCATACCCTGTATTCTTAACAATCCCAGCTTCTTCATTATTTGTAAAACCTGCGAAGAATTGTGTTTTTTCGGTACCCCCTGAGGCGCTTACGTTAGTATTGGAAATAAAACCACTTTCACCAAAAATCTCCTTTTCGTAGTCAACTAAACTACCATCATTTTGAGCCTGTGTAAAAAGAGCACCCTGACCGGCTCCAAAACCATTTTCAGCAATTTCCGCTGTATAGTTTCTTAAACCTCGCAAATTAATTACACTGTTAGAACCTATAGCTTGGGAAAACGAAATTTTAGTCTTTCCTGCTTTTCCTTTTTTAGTTGTGATAATAATTACCCCAGCGGCAGCCCTGGCTCCATATATAGCCGCGGCCGAAGCACCCTTAAGAATTTCAATATTTTCAATGTCGTCCGGATTAAGATCGGCTATCCTGTTAGATGGATTATCTTGGGTTTGATTGCTGGAAACACTAGCTCCACCAGCTGCTGCACGAGAGACATCATTTAATCCGGGTGCAAAAATGCTGCTGTTATTCACATAAACCCCATCTACAATATACAATGGTTGGGCATTACCATTAACAGAGGTCACCCCTCTTAACCTCACAGATATACCTCCTCCCGGAGCTCCAGAACTTTTGGTTATTAAAGCTCCTGCAAATTTACCCTGCAAAGCTCCATCTAAAGTTTGGGGTGGTGTAACCCCGGCCAATTCCTCTGCCGAGACCGTTGCGACTGCATTTGCTGCATTAGATCTTTTTACTGACGAAGCAAGCCCTGTAATAATAACTTCGTCAAGCCCGGTTGCCGATGGAGCCAGTAATACATTTAATGTTGTTGGGCCGCTTACTTCCAGTTCCTTAGTTTCATATCCTAAAGAAGAAAAAACCAAAGTAGACGGAAAACTGCTGACCTCGATTTCATAGTTACCGTCAAAATCCGAAGTAGTTCCTGAAGTGGTTCCTTTAACAACCACATTTACTGCGGCCAAAGGCACACCATCTTCAGAGTCTGTAATATTCCCATTCACCTTTCCTTGCGAAAATGCAAAGATGGGTAAAGTCAAAAACAACCATAGGAATATATTTCTAAGTAGAAATTGTTTCATGTTTTTAAGTTTTGAATTAGTTATTTCCTTTCAATGTAATAAATAAATGGCCACTTAAATATTTTTTTTGCTTTTTCCTATAAATAAATTCCTGTTAAAATCTTTTTTGCATTTAAAATTGTATACTATTTATAGGGTTACAAGCATATCTTCTTACATTTGCGGCTGTAATACAAGAAACTTAAAATGTATAGGAGTCATACCTGTGGTGAATTAAGATCATCTCATATAAATAACGAAGTCACCTTGTCTGGTTGGGTGCAAAAAACAAGAGACAAAGGTTTTGTTGTCTGGGTAGATCTTAGAGATCGCTATGGCATTACCCAACTGGTATTTGATGAAGAACGAAGTGATCCTAAAATATTGGAAAAAGCCAGGGATTTAGGTCGCGAATTTGTATTACAGGTAAAGGGAACTGTGATTGAAAGAACTTCTAAAAACCCGAATCTCCCCACAGGCGATATCGAAATATTAGTTACCCAACTTCATGTTTTAAACGAATCGTTGTTACCTCCATTTACCATTGAAGACAAAACTGATGGTGGAGAAGACCTGAGAATGAAATTTCGCTATCTGGATATTCGAAGAAATCCGGTTAAAGAAAATCTCATTTTTCGCAGCAAAGTTACCTTAGAGGTAAGGAATTATCTTACTAAACAAGGCTTTATAGAAGTGGAAACCCCTTATTTAATAAAATCCACCCCGGAAGGTGCCCGCGATTTTGTTGTGCCTAGCAGGATGAATGAAGGGCAGTTTTACGCGTTGCCACAATCTCCTCAAACTTTTAAGCAACTACTCATGGTGGGTGGGTTGGATAAATATTTTCAGATTGTAAAATGTTTTAGAGATGAGGATTTACGAGCAGACAGACAACCTGAATTCACCCAGATAGATTGCGAAATGGCTTTTGTGGAACAGGATGATATATTAAATGCTTTTGAAGGTCTTACCAGGCATCTGCTTGCTGAAATTATCGGGGTAGAAACTGGAGAATTCCCCAGACTTACCTATGACGAAGCCATGCGGAGATACGGTAATGACAAACCGGATATCCGATTCGGAATGGAATTTGGAGAATTAAATGAAGTAGCTAAGAACAGAGATTTTAATGTGTTCAATTCCTCTGAATTGGTTGTTGGTATTGCGGTACCCGGCGCAGCGTCGTATACCAGAAAAGAAATTGATCAATTAATAGATTGGATGCGCAGGCCACAGATAGGCGCAAAAGGCATGGTATATGTAAAATATAATGAAGACGGAAGTTTTAAATCGTCTGTTGACAAATTTTACAACCAGGAAGACTTTACCAAATGGGCTAAGCATACTGGTGCAAAACCTGGAGATCTTATTTGTATTCTCTCAGGCAATATTGCAGAAACAAGAACTCAATTAAGTGCTTTACGCATGGAAATGGCAGAACGCCTGGGACTTAGAAATCCGAAAGAATTTGCGCCATTATGGGTTGTAGATTTTCCATTACTGGAGTTAGATGAAGAAACGGGTAATTACCATGCTATGCATCACCCATTTACTTCTCCCAAACCAGGACAGTTAGAATTACTGGATACTGATCCGGCTGCGGTTAGAGCCAATGCTTATGATTTGGTCTTAAATGGAAATGAAATTGGTGGTGGATCAATAAGAATTCACGACAAAGATACACAAGCCACCATGTTCAGACATCTAGGTTTTACGCCAGAAAAGGCCAAAGCACAATTTGGTTTTTTAATGGATGCCTTTCAATATGGCGCACCCCCTCATGGAGGAATTGCATTTGGCCTTGACAGATTAGTGGCTATTCTTGGCGGACAGGAAACCATAAGAGATTTTATTGCATTTCCAAAAAATAATAGTGGAAGAGATGTAATGATTGATGCACCTGCCTTTATTGATGATGCACAATTGAAGGAACTTCACTTAAAATTGGATATTCAAACTTAACATCAATCCCGTCTTAAAGCGGCATTTTTTAATACCTTTAAACGTATAATCACGTAATGCCCAACCGAATAACAACCTTATTTACCAGGTTTCTTAAATGGAGGTACAAAAATATCTCCAATAAGACCTTTACCCAGTTAATGAGTGTGGTTGTTGGATTTTTAGCCGGTCTTGCGGCAGTTTCGCTTAAAAACATCACTTACTTCATAGAATCTCTTTTGGAAAAAGGAATCGTTTTTTCAAATTACCAGCTGTATTTTGTTACCCCAATTATTGGGCTTACACTGGTTTATTTGTATGTAAAGTTTGTACACAAGGAAAAATTGGAGCACGCCATTTCCTCTATTCTTTTTGCACTATCTAAAAAGAAAGGGATTATCAGTGCAAAGAAAATATTTTTGCCTTTGGTTACTGCCCCGTTAACTGTTGGATTCGGGGGTTCTGTTGGACTTTTGGGCCCTGCTGTAGCTTCAGGAGCAGCAATTAGTTCAAATGTTGCCCAGTTATTACATATTAATGCCAAAACAAGGTCCCTTCTAATAGCCTGTGCATCTGCGGGGGCTATTGCATCAATATTTCAGTCCCCTATTGCCGCAATAATTTTTGCCGTCGAGGTTTTTAGTCTGGATTTGACTATGATTTCAATGCTGCCATTGTTGTTAGCTTCTATTTCCGGTGTTCTTACGTCCTATTTTTTTCTTGGAGATGAATCTTTATTTAGCTTTTCCATAACTGAAAAATTTGAAATAAAAGATACATTTTTCTATATCGTCTTAGGAGTAGGTACGGCTATCGCCTCTATTTATTTTACAAAAATGTATTTTGGAATACTAGCTTTCTTTGAAAGATTTAAAAGTCCAAAATATAAACTTCTGGTTGGTGGATTGGCCATTGGTATTATGCTCTATTTTATTCCACCGCTCTATGGAGAAGGTTTTGGATTTATTAATAAGCTCTTGCACGGTGAACATATTGATGCGCTGGGTAAAACCCCTTTTGACAACTACACCAATAATATATGGGTCGTTATAGCACTACTCTTCGGGATTACCATTTTCAAAGCTGTTGCAATGACTACAACTTTTGCAGCCGGGGGCGCAGGAGGTATATTTATTCCTACTATGGTCATGGGAAGCGCTTTAGGTAATGTGGTTGGAAAGGTGATCAATAATTTAGGGTTGGGGCTTTCCGTGAATGAGAGTAATTTTACCCTAATTGGAATGGCAGGACTTATAGCCGGGGTGCTGCAGGCACCATTAACCGCCATCTTTTTAATTGCTGAAATAACAGGAGGCTACGAACTTTTTGTCCCCTTAATGATTACTTCAGCAATTTCCTTTCTTCTCACAAAAAATGCAATTGATTATACTATTTATACGCGAGAATTGGCAGAACAAGGCGCGCTTATCACGCATAACAAAGATCAAACTGTGCTCACTTTAATGGAGCTCGATGATATTATTGAACAGAATTTTAAGGCCGTCAGGCAGGATATGACACTCGGTGAACTGGTCTACAAATCGGTTGCAAAATCTGCCCGAAATATATTTCCGGTAATAGACGAAAATGATGCCCTTGTAGGTATTGTTCTATTGGATGACATACGTGAATTTATGTTTGACACAACATTATATGATAAAATAAGGGTCGAATCCTTTATGCACAATGCCCCTGAACTTATATTTTATGAAAGAGACTCTATGCAGGAAGTAATGCAAAAATTCCAGGATAGCAGTGCATGGAACCTGCCGGTAATTAAAGATGGTAAATATTTTGGATTTATTTCAAAATCGAAGTTGCTAACCGCTTATAGAAGGAAGTTGATTAACTTTACAAAAGAAGATGCAAATTAGACTCAAACATATCATTCTTTTAATTGTACTGGGATCGCTGGGGGCTATATTTTATGGTTTCTCACTTGGAGAAGAACATTCTCAAATTGCCAATAAATATATTGGATTTGGCACTGTTGGGCTGTTTTTAATAGCTATGCCGTTATTTCTTATTAAGGAGAGCAAAACCAGAAAAGTAAAGGATTATATGCTCACTGAGGAAAATATTCGTAAAATGCAAGGTAAACTTCCCAAAAAGTCTGAAAATCAATAAATTTGGTCAAATTTTGCCTTTTCTTTAAAGAGGTCTGCGCAAAAAATCATACTTTCGTATCGTAATTTTTTTATTTTAATACTTATTTTAATGACAGGAACTGTAAAATTTTTCAATGAATCCAAGGGATACGGGTTCATTACCAACGACGACACCGGGAAGGACATCTTTGTTCATGCCACAGCATTGAACGGAGTGGAATTAAACGAAGGCGACAAAGTAGAATACGAAGAAGAAGAAGGAAGAAAGGGCATGGTTGCGGCACAAGTGCAAGTAATCGGATAAAAATATTTTATTTTGAATTGAACGATCCCCGATCCAAAATCGGGGATTTTTTTTGTTCCTAATTCAAACTTCGTTTCTGAATAAAAAACCGTTTTAGCAATTCTGCACACTCCTCTTCTAAAACACCCCCGGATATAGTAGCTTTTGGATGTAATTGTCCCCCTAAAGCAGAAAAACCCCTTTGAGGATCATAAGCTCCAAAAACAATTTTAGGAATTTGACTCCAAAAAAGTGCCCCGGCACACATTTGACAAGGTTCCAGAGTTACATATAAAGTGCAATTATGTAAATATTTTCCTCCCAAAAAGTTAGCGGCAGATGTTATTGCCTGCATTTCCGCATGTGCCGTTACATCATTAAGTCGCTCGGTTAAATTGTGCGCCCGGGCAATTATTCTATCCTGCACAACAATTATTGCTCCAATAGGAACTTCACCTTTCTCAAAAGCAGTTTCAGCCTCCTGCAATGCTCTTTTCATAAAATAAGCATCGTCAAATTTAAAATCAATAGACATAATACTGCAATATTAGGAATAGATGTGGTTATATCAAAAAATGAATTAATGTACATTTGTTACTTCTTATGAAACTGCTGAATACTATTAATTATCCTTCTGATCTTCGCAAATTAAAAGCGAATGAATTACCTCTTCTTGCCAAAGAATTAAGGGAATTTATAATTGATATAGTAGCCGTCAAAGAAGGACATTTAGGTGCAAGCTTAGGTGTGGTAGAATTAACTTTGGCAATACATTATGTATTTAATACGCCTTTTGACAGATTAATCTGGGATGTTGGTCACCAGGCTTACGGCCATAAAATTATCACAGGGCGTAAAAATGTCTTTCACACTAACAGGCAACTGGGTGGAATAAGTGGTTTTCCAAAAAGAGATGAAAGTAAGTATGATTCCTTTGGAACTGGTCATAGTTCCACTTCAATTTCTGCGATCCTGGGGATGGCTCTTGCATCAAAATTAAAAGGAGATATTAAAAGACAACATATTGCAGTTATTGGCGACGCCTCTATTGCCAGTGGGATGGCTTTTGAAGGATTGAACCATGCCGGTGTTACAAATACGAATATTCTTATAATCCTCAATGATAATGCCATTGGCATAGATCCCAGTGTAGGTGCTCTTAAAAAATACCTGACTAATGTCAAAAAGGGTACGGCAAAAGATGAGAATATTTTCGAGTGCCTGAATTTTGATTATACAGGACCGATTGATGGTCATGACATCCAAGCTCTGATAAAAGAATTAGAACGGTTGAAAGCCATAAAAGGCCCTAAATTACTTCATATTATTACAACTAAGGGTAAGGGTTTAAAAAAGGCAGAAGAGAATCAGGTTACCTATCATGCTCCGGGTAAATTCAACATACAAACCGGCGATTTAATAAGCGCGAAGGCCGAAAATATGCCGCCTAAATACCAGGATGTATTTGGCCAAACGCTGGTAGAACTTGCATTAAAAAATGATAAGATTATTGGCATTACTCCTGCCATGCCTACCGGAAGTTCCTTAAAGTTTATGATGGAGCAAATTCCGGAAAGGGCTTTTGATGTTGGTATCGCAGAGCAACATGCGGTTACTATGGCTGCAGGAATGGCTGCTGAAGGATTACTGCCTTTTTGCGCTATTTATTCTACCTTTTTACAAAGGGCTTACGATCAGGTAATTCATGATGTTGCTTTACAGAATCTTCCGGTGGCCTTCATTCTGGACAGATCGGGAATAGTCGGACAAGATGGTGCCACACATCACGGAATTTATGATATAGCCTATTTACGGTGTATCCCAAATCTCATTATCTTTTCACCCCTGAACGAGGCGGAGCTCCGCAATATTATGTATACCATTCAAGATAGCCTTTCACAGCCAATTGCAATTCGCTACCCCAGAGGGCGTGCTACTACCACTAATTGGAAACAACCTTTCCAAAAAATGGAAATTGGTGTCGCTGAAGAATTGACCCGAGGAAATAAAATTGCTGTACTATCTTTAGGCCACCTTGGGAACACTATCTCCATGCTTATTAAAGACCTGAATATGCCAGGAAAAATAGGCCATTATGATATGCGTTTTGCCAAGCCTTTGGATGAGAAAATGTTACGCTTTATTTTTGATACCTATGAGCAGATAATCACCGTAGAAGATGGTTGCAAAATTGGGGGCTTTGGAAGTGCCATTTTGGAATTTGCAAACGATTTAAATAACCCTATTCCTATTTCAATATGCGGAATAGATGATGTTTTCATTGAACATGGAACAGTAGAAGAATTGCACAAAATGGCACATCTTGATGACCAATCCATTAAAAAACTTCTTTTAGAATTATTGGAGTTATAGTATGACAAGAAGATTAATTTTATTCGGATTGTTGGTATTATCCTCTTCCTATGCATACCTGCAGGATACTATTCCTTCGGGCACAGCTGTTGATACTACAAAAATTGATACTATTGTTATCCGGGCCACACAATACAAAATAAAAGCAGTCCCCAGAGGAATTCGCTTTATCAATCCTGTTATTTCATTCAATGACACTAAAGTGCTGAGTGAACCATATAAACCCTTCGTAATCCCTTCCTTTTGGTCAAAGGAAAATAAATTGGGATTAAATATAAGTGAGGTAGCCTTTGTTAATTGGAACGCCGGGGGTGAAAATTCTATTTCTGCCATAGTAAACTTGAAATTTGCAAGAAATTACAAATTCAGAAACTTTACCTGGGATAATGAAGCAATCCTTAGGTACGGTATAAACGTTCAGGAAGATAGAGAACCCAGAAAAACAGAGGATGTAATAAGGCTTGCTTCTAGTCTTGGCTATCGCCGGGATACTTTGAGCAAATGGTACTATTCAATTAATACTAAATTTAATACACAATTTACTGATGGTTTTAAGTATCCGGATAGAGACAATCCCATCTCCACATTTATGGCTCCCGGATATCTATTCTTTGGTGGGGGTCCTTCCTTTGTTCCTGAAGGAAAAAACTTTAACCTCTATTTATCTCCAACAACGGTAAAAGCAACTTTTGTTCTTGATCAAACACTGGCAAACCAAGGTGCCTTTGGAGTTAAAAGAGCGGAATATGATACAGCTGGAAATATCATTAAAAAAGGCGAAAAAAAATTTATTGAGTTCGGGGTCCTGGTTACGAATACCTGGGAGAAAGAGATAGCAACCAATATAAATATGAATCATCGTCTAAGTCTTTTTACGGATTATATAAGGCGTTTTGGTAATATAGATGTAGACTGGGAATTGAATTTTACATTTAAGGTGAATGACTTATTTGAGGCCAATTTAGGCACCCAGGTTATTTATGATGATGATATTCGTTTTGACCAGGTAATCTCTGACACTGGTAATGTAATTGATCCCGGGGTTCCCAAAATCCAATTCAGACAGGTTTTGGCAATTGGCTTAGCATATAGTTTTTAAAGTTGTTTTCCGCTTATTTTGTTATGTATATGAACAGCTGCACTGTCTGATAGACTAGCTACAAAACAACAGGAATTTAACAAAACAGAATACGTTGAACCTTCTGTATTTCTATAGGCATGCGGCAAGGTTTCTATTAAAAGCTTATCATAGTTCGTGGGCTTACCTTCTTTTTGACCAACCAGGGCCTTTGTATAAACTTCCAAAATATCAGAGATAATCTTATATCCGGCAATTTCCTTTTCTATAACTCCCGCAGAGCGATATATTTTGTTAACACTTAATTGAATAATGTCCTCAATTTGGGCCTTATAGCGGCTACGATCCAGAAGTGAGACCTCAAATTCACCTTTTATGATCGCTTCTTCATTTTCAAGAAAAACTGATACCGCATCCGTAATGAGCGTATTAATTGCTAATGCCCTTAGATAGCTGAGCCTGTCGGCCATAATAGTTAATGAATTGTACTTTTTTGTATTTATGGTGTCTTTAACCAGTTTAATCAAGTACTCCAAAGCGTATTCTTCTGAGATCAATCCCAGGTTTATTCCATCTTCAAAATCAATAATAGTATAACAGATATCATCAGCTGCTTCCACCAAATAAGTCAGAGGGTGCCTTGAATAGGCTATATCCTCCCCTGCACTTGTGCAGATAAGACCCAATTCTTCAGCTACTTCTTTAAAGAATTCCTTTTCTGACTGGAAAAATCCAAATTTTTTAGCAGCTATATGAGTTGTTGGCTTCTTCGGAAGAGATTCCTTCGGATATTTCATAAAGGCTCCCAACGTGGCATAGCTTAGCCGGAGTCCGCCTGATACTCCCTCGCGTGATTCTGTAAGTAACTTAAACCCATTTGCATTGCCTTCAAAATCAATAATGTCCTGATACTCTTTTTGAGATAAAACCGATTGGTATTTTTTACCTTCCCTGTGTTTAAAGAACTCCCCAATCGCCTTTTCTCCGCTATGACCAAATGGTGGATTGCCTATATCATGGGCCAGAGCGGCTGCAGCTACTATGGCGCCGAAATCTCCAAATTTATACCCATGGGTTTCTTTTAAAAATGGGTGCTTTTTTAGTAGCTTTTCACCAGCAATCCTTCCCAGGCTGCGCCCAACCACAGAAACTTCCAGGCTATGGGTTAAACGGGTATGAACGAAATCCGTTTTAGAAAGCGGAATTACCTGAGTTTTGTCTTGCAGACTCCTGAAAGCCGCCGAAAAGATGACCCTGTCATAATCAACTTCAAATCCTAAGCGGGTCTCGTTTTGCTCATTTCGAAGTCTTTTATGTGTGTCCCCGAATCGTCTTAAAGAAAGGAGTTGTTCCCAGTTCATATGTCTAAGATTAAGCTGGCAAGATACATTTTTTTAAAGGTGAATAAATACTTAAATAATCCATTTTTCAGTGAATTAATAAACAGGAACAATACACCTTAACGTTTCCTTAATCTGCTAACCTTATGGTAACCTTAATAAAATAAATGTTTAACCTGCAGGTAACAGGACTTTTACAACTCATAGCGTTCTTTGCGGCTGAAAACGTAAATCAAATTGATGAAACAAGTTTTTATTGCACTACTTATTTTTACCCACTTTATAGGTCATTCCCAGGAAGCTGGAAGTATAATAGGTAAGCTTACAGATAAAGAGGTAAATAATGAGCCTCTTGCGTTTGCCAATGTTCTTATAAAAAATACATCTAAAGGAACCACTTCAGACTTCGATGGCCTGTATGAAATTACAGGGGTGCCACCCGGTGAGTATACATTGATTTTTAGCTTTTTAGGTTATGAAACGCTGGAAATTCCTAATGTGGTTGTAGAGAGCGGGAAAGTAACTCAGATTAATACGGCACTTGGGGCAGGTAGTGTTTCATTGGATGAGGTAGTAATTACCGTATCAACTAGTAAAGATTCAGAAATAGCATTGTTGCTCGAACAAAAAAGGGCGCTTGTCATTCAGGAGGCCATAAGTGCAGAAGCGCTGAAACTTAAGGGAATTGATAATGCCGCGGCAGCCGTATCTCAAATTTCAGGGATATCCAAGCAGCAAGGATCCAGTAATGTTTATGTAAGAGGTCTTGGTGACAGATACCAAAACACCACTATGAACGGGCTTTCATTACCTTCTAATGACGTTAATAAAAAGAATATTGATCTTGATATCTTTGGGTCAAGTATTATAGAGAATGTATCAGTTAGCAAAGCTTATGGCTCCGCATTTTATGGAGATTTTGCAGCAGGGAACGTTAATATAGATTCTAAAGATTACACCGGCAATGGTTATTTAGAAGTTTCATTGGGTAGTGGTTTAAATTCAAATGTAGCCGGTGAAAATTTTGTCCGGAGTGAAGGGCCCAGCAATTACGGATTCTATAATCGTTATAGCAATGACCCATTCGCCATAGTCCTGGCCCATGGGGTAGATCCACAAGCCGCATGGGATCCAATAAATATTTCCGGAGCAATTGAAGGAGGTTATTCCTTTTCTTTTGGAAAAGAGTCCCGATTGAGCCTTTTTGGAGCAACTTCTTTTAAAAATGGTTATGAATTATTGGAAGGTCCTGCACGTGATTATACCAATGTTCTTAAAACCGACTTCCCTAATGTTCGGGAATATTCCTATAATACCACAACTACCGCATTGGCGAACATTGGTTATAGAATAAATACTAATCATGTTGTTAAATTAAGTTCATTATTTATCAATAATTCTGTTGATGCAGTTGGTTACTACGGAATAAATGGTCTTGGCACAAACAGGGATGCAATATTAAATACCGATGAGGGGTTTTACGTTATGAATGCCCAGTTTAATCAGGACATGATTTTTGTAAATCAACTTACCGGTATTCACAATTTTGATGATAAAATTACGCTGGGCTGGGGTATAGGATATAACAATGTATTTTCAGATGAACCCGATAGAAAACGAATCACTCTTGAAAATTATCAATTCGCCTTAGATGGCGACAACAATACAAACCCTGTTTTTTACACAAATATCCCTTTTGACAATCAGAGGTTCTTTCAAAGCATAAAAGATGATGAGCTAAATAGTTACCTTAATCTGGGGTATAAACTATCTGAGAAAGTAAAATTAAATTTTGGATATAACGGCAGAACCAAAGAACGTAGGTTTAGCAGTATAAGATATGGCTATGAAATAGTGGACCGGGACAATACACCTGTAACCGATGTCAATAATTTTAACTCTATTTTTAATGTTTCAAACATAAATATCCCTGAAGGATCAGGGTTATATGATTTAATTGTTCTCAACCCTATTAACGATAAAATAGGTAATAAAAACAGGCCGGGATTACCAGAGAATACCTATACCGGAAATCTTGATATTCATGGAGTATACGCCTCAGCAGAATTAAACCTGGGTGAAAAATGGTCCTTGGTCCCAGGTTTCAGAGTTGAATCTTTTTCACAAAATGTGGAATATGATGTAATAAACATCAGGCCGGATGACCCTGGTTTTCGAAATGTTTATGAAAACATCTATTTACCCAGTTTGAATGTCCGTTATGCCTTAAATGATGATTCCAATTTGCGATTTGCCTTCAGTAAAACCGCATCTTTTCCGGAATTTAAAGAAGTTGCTCCATTTGTTTACGAATCTGTAACTCAGAGAATAGGCGGTAATCCGGATCTATTAGGTGGATTGAATGGGCAGGGGCCAACCTATTCGGATGTATACAATTTTGACTTAAAATACGAGTGGTTTTTAGAGCGGGATGAAATTATCTCGTTAGCAGCTTTCTCAAAAACCATTAAAAATCCCGTAAACAGGGTTGTTGCAGCAGACGCAACAGGCACGCAACGCTATTTCAGGACCGGAGATCAGGCAAACATTTACGGCGTAGAACTTGAATTTCGCAAAAATCTGATCTCTAACACCGATGATATCCCTGTATTGTCTTTTGGCCTCAATGCCGCTTATACAAGTACCAAGCAAGATTTAAAAGACATTCCGGCAGGATCCGAAAATACCTTTGGAACCACTTTTGACAGGGATTCTGATGAGTTGGAAGGAGCGTCTCCGTTTATTATAAATACCGATCTTAATTTTAGCCCGGTGTTTGGTAATTATAAACCTAAAGCCACCGTAGTGTTTTCTTATTTTTCCGATAGGATCTTTTCCTTAGGGGCCGGAAGTTTGGGCAATATTGTAGAAAAATCAGTCCCTACATTAAATTTTGTTTGGAAAAACGAAATTGGCGAACACTTTGAAGCTAATCTTACCGCAATGAATCTCCTGGATCCTGAAGTTTCTTTAATCAGAGAAAATACGGGGATAGGTGATGTTATAATAAGAGAGTATACTCTTGGGGTTAACATTGGGCTAACCCTCAAATATAAATTTTAATTCTATTTAATCTTAAAACAATGAAAAACAAATTTTTAGTATTAGGTATAACCGCCGCATTAATATTTGCATGCGAGAAGGACAATACCCCGGATATTGTTATAAATGATAACAGTGTTATTAATAACATATCAGGTGGTGGCACAGATCCTGGAGATAACACGGTTAATTTGAGTGGTGTCTATACAGAAAATCTTGTGCTGGATTCCGAAATTAACTATGTTATAACCGGACCGGTTCTAATGGCAGATGGAACTACTTTGACTATCCCTGCCGGTATTACTATTAAAGCACAGCCAGTTGGGGTAAATGCCTATATAGCTATACAACAAGGTGCTCAAATAAATGCGTTAGGCACAGCCAGTAACCCAATAATAATGACCTCTAACGCCGGCAGCCCTTCTTCCGGGGATTGGGGTGGACTTGTTATTTGTGGGAAGGCACCTATAAATTCTACTGCAGATGGTTCAGAAGATACTGCAACTTCAGAGGTAGGAGGTTTATCTTATGGGGGGAATACTCCAACAGATAATTCTGGTAACATTCAATATCTAAGAATTGAATATGCCGGTGGAGCTATTGACGGAAATGCGGAACTAAATGGCTTGTCTTTATATGCGGTTGGAAATGGCACTACCATAGACTATGTTGAGATTTATGAAGGATCTGACGACGGCATAGAGTTTTTCGGTGGAACCGTAAATGCGAGTCATATAGTTATTGTCAATGCAGAAGATGATTCTATTGACTGGACTGAAGGTTATACCGGAACACTAACAGATGTTTATGTACAGCACGGTGTGTCACATGATAAAGCCTTTGAATGTGATGGCTATAATACAGACTTTAGCAACGACGGTGGGTATTTTTCCGCTCCAAATGTATTTAATGTAACAGTAGTTGGTGCTAACGATGCCAGTGAAGCTATACGTCTTAGGGCGGGTACCCAGGGAATTTTCACCAATATAGTACTTAATGATTTTGATGAAGGTTTTGATCTTGATGGTGATACAGGAAGTAATCCAACAGGCCAGGGGGTCTTAGATGGTAATCTTGGTGTTGTTGATGTTACTTTTAACAATGTCACTACCAAGCTAAAAAATGATACCGGATATACATTTACAGAGGCAGACTTTATTTCAGGTGATGGTAATGGTACCGGAACAGATGTTTCTGCCTGGGGAACAGGTTGGACTGTAGGGGTCAATTAATTTATAAAATAGTATATACTCGATTAAAAAGCTCGGCAATGCCGAGCTTTTTATATTTAAAGTACTGGGGATCATTTTTAAAAAATGCAATAATTTGTGGTCTTGATGATCCACGAATATAACTTACTATTGATCTGTTTCTCTCAATATTTTTTCTGCTATCCTAAATTTTGATAACCTTTTTGTTACCAAACTTTAATATAGAAGTAACCTTAGCTTTACATTGACGTCTTTCTTTTGCAGTAGAAAAATTAAGTCAATGAAATATTTAGTTTTGGTCTTTTCCTTATTGTTTACAGCACTCTTGTTTTCACAGGAACAGGGCTCTGTTATGGGTACAATCCTCGACAAAGAGATGAATAACGAACCCATGCTATTTGCCCATGTACAAATCAAAAATACACCTATAAGTGTCCAGACTAATTTTCATGGAAATTTTGAAATAGCCGGTATTGATCCCGGGAATTACACCTTATTAGTCAGTTATTTGGGATATGAGACTTTAGAAATACCAATATCAATCGAGGAAAATAAGATTACGCAGGTCAATAATGAACTCGAAGCCAAAAAAATAAGCCTTCAGGATATTGCCCGTATGCAGAGCGTATCAGAAGAGCCTGTATACATTGCTGCCAATTCTGAAAAAAGTCCTTGATAAAAAAATTGAAATGTATTGTAAAATAAAACATCCCGCCGATCGGCGGGATGTTTTATCTATGATTAATACCATAAAATATTAATGATTGTCGGCTACCCTTGAGGAATTTTTTACTCCGTTAATACTGGCAATTTCATTTTTACTGTATTCAACCTCCTTCATTGTATTATTAGACCAAAAAAACCATTTGCCAGACTTATATCCATTTTCATAACTGCCCTGAGATATTTTATTTCCTAAAGCATCATAACTAATCCACTCACCATGTAATTGCCCTTTTAAATTAAAAGTCCCTTCCTGGCTAATCATACCATTATCATGATAGTCCGTAACTTCTATTAAGTTGGTCTCTTTATTTAGTTTCTGTACTTTGTTTTCCTGTCCATAGGCTAATACTGTGACAAAAGTCAACACTATTAATATGACTGCTTTCTTCATATTCAGTTTATTTTGTAATTCATTAATTGTATAAAGTTAAATATTTTTAACCTTAAATGAACTTTTACATAACGTTAATTTTACATTAAAAACGATAAGTAATGATTTATAGTATTTTACATACTTTCATTTTCAATTGACTTTAATGATTATTTAATCTTTACATTACATATACATCATAACTTTTCTTGAGATTTGTTGCTGTGTTTAAACACAACTATTAGCAATTTCATATTGAATATTAGTTTTTGTCGACTATCATTTATGAATTCTAATGACTGCCTTTGGCCAAGGCAGTTTTTTTGTTCTATAAATTAATGTTGCGTTAACGTTGTATTAACAACTATGTTGGTTCTTTGTCTCAGACAAAAACTAATAACTCATGAAGGCTAAGCTTCTAACACTGGCATTTATTTTAACTTTTTTTTCTTCTGTAATTTCACAGGAAACCAATTCACCAGGAGTCTTTGGCAAAGGAATATTTAATTTGATGGGAAAGGATAGCACCTGGAGCATGAAGATTGCTGCGCGTATGCAATTATTAGGCACGGCTGCATGGGAAAAAGAACCAGATGGTGGTTTAGTAGATCCCGCTTCTAATATGCTTGTTCGTCGGGCTCGTCTTAAATTCGATGGATTTGTACTTTCTCCCAGACTGAAATATAAAATTGAATTAGGGTTGTCTAACAGAGATCAGGCAGGGCAATCCGAGTTTACACGAAATTCCCCGAGAATGATAATGGATGCTGTAATCATGTGGAATTTCTATGGAAATTTTGTTTTATGGGCAGGGCAGACAAAATTACCTGGCAATATTGAGCGGGTTATTTCTTCTGGAAATATGCAATTAGTGGATCGTTCCATATTAAACGCTGCCTATAATATAGATCGCGATATCGGGTTACAATTAAGACATCATTTTAATCTTACAGATAAATTCTTGGTAAGAGAGAAAATTGCATTTTCGCAGGGAGAAGGGAGGAATGTGGTTCTTGGAAATTTAGGGGGCCATCAATATACCGGACGTCTGGAACTTTTGCCTTTTGGGAAATTCAAAAATAAAGGTGATTACTTTGGCAGTGATCTTGAAAGGGAAGAAAAGCCTAAATTAATGTTGTCAGCTACTTATGATATTAATTCTAATGCGGTAAGAACCCGAAGTAACCTGGGTGATTATATGTTCAATGATGTAGGTCTTTATGAAACTACAATAGAAACACTTTTTGTGGATGCCATGTTCAAATACAGAGGTTTCTCGTTTATGGGCGAATATGCAAACAGGACTGCCGATGACCCTGTAGCTAAAAATTCTGATGGCACCGAGACTGGAGATATTGTTAGGGTTGGTACTGGTTTAAACCTTGCAACCGGGTATGTATTTAAAAGTAATTGGGCTTTGGCTGTAAGATATTCTAATGTAACCCCCGATCTGGAAATTACAGGTAACAACAAATCAGATCAATATACATTTGGTGTTTCTAAATTTATAGTAGGTCATAAATTGAAAGTACAAACGGATGTCAGTTTTTTAGATATTCTGGGAGAAACAGACGTTTTACTATACAGATTACAAATGGATCTCCATTTTTGACATAAAAATAACCTTTAGGTAATATATTAAAAATGCATACTTTAGATATTTACAAATTAATCCTCTTTGTATAATGGATAATATTTATTTTATAATGCTAATAGCACTGGCTACTCTTGCCATTGCAGATTTGGTAGTAGGCGTAAGTAATGACGCAGTAAATTTTTTAAATTCTGCTGTTGGTTCTAAAGCAATATCTTTTAGAACAATTATGATAGTGGCCAGTTTGGGTATTGCCTGTGGGGCAATTTTTTCCAGTGGGATGATGGAAGTTGCCAGAAAAGGGATCTTCAACCCGGGAGAATTTTACTTTGATGAGATTATGTTCATTTTCATGGCCGTAATGATTACGGATATCCTGTTATTGGATTTCTTTAATACTCTTGGGATGCCCACATCTACAACGGTATCTATTGTGTTTGAATTATTGGGTGCTGCAGTAGCCATGTCTTTAATTAAAATTGGTGCCGATGGTGGGAGTTTCTCAGAAGTAGTGAATTATATAAACACTTCAAAGGCGTTTCAGATAATCATGGGAATTTTACTGTCTGTAGTGGTAGCATTTTCAATAGGAGCTATTGTACAATGGATATCCCGTATTTTATTGTCATATGATTTTGAAAAAAAATCGAAGTGGGTAGGTGCTCTTTTTGGTGGTGTGGCATTATCTGCAATCACCTATTTTATATTTATGAAGGGCATTAAAGGAACTCCTTATGCCGGTGAAAGTTACGATTTAATTGGAGGGGTAAACATTAGCACCTTTTTGGAAAATCAGGTATTACCCATTGTTCTGGTCAGTTTTGTATTCTGGTCTTTATTGTCATATATATTGGTAAAACTTACTAAAACTAATATATATAAATTGATTATTGGGGTAGGTACGTTTGCCTTGGCTCTGGCCTTTGCAGGAAATGATCTTGTAAACTTTATTGGTGTCCCTATTGCAGCATATCAGTCTTATGAGGCGTGGACAGTTTCTGGTGTGGCCGCCACAGAATTTAGTATGGATGTATTGGCCACAAAAGTGCCTACACCAACAATATTACTGTTCATTTCAGGTATGGTTATGGTAGCCACATTATGGTTTTCAAAAAAAGCGCGATATGTAGCAGATACTGAGATTAATTTGGCAAGAGAGGGAGATGCTAAAGAACGTTTTAAACCAAATAACTTGTCTAGAGGTTTAGTAAGGCTTTCAATTTTAGCATCCAGATATACTGAAACGGTATTGCCAAATTCCCTACTTGAAAGAATTAACAGGCAATTTAAAAAACCTACACTTGCCCTGGCCAAAGGAAAAATACATGAATATGCAGCTTTTGATATGGTTAGAGCTGCTGTAAATCTTATGGTAGCTGGTATACTGATTTCAATTGCAACCTCTTATAAATTACCTTTATCTACAACCTATGTTACGTTTATGGTTGCTATGGGAACTTCACTGGCTGATCGTGCCTGGGGCAGCGAAAGTGCCGTTTATAGGGTGGCCGGTGTATTGAATGTGATTGGTGGTTGGTTTGCAACTGCAATTGTTGCATTCCTTGCTGCAGGTATTATTTTAGCTATTATTAGTTTCGGGAAAGGAGCTGCAATTGCGGTATTGCTATTTGTTGCTATTTTATTGTTGGCAAGAAATTACATTTCCTATAACCGGAAAGCCAAGGCTATACGTGCCGAGGATATGTTAATTAGATCAGAAAGTACTTCCATACAGGGTGTAATAGAAGAAAGTGCTCATAATATTTCTAAAGTACTTAAAAGGAGTAGTAAACTGTATAGAAATAGTATAGACGGTTTGGCGAAGCAAGACCTGGATACACTTAAAAAGAATAAGAAAAATGTTGTAAAATTATCGGATGAAATAGATGATTTAAGAGACAATTTATTTTACTTTATTAAAAATCTTGATGATAGTAGTATAGAGGCAAGTAATTTTTATATAAATATTTTGGGCTATTTAACGGATATTGCACAATCTCTTGAATACATTACAAAAATTACCCATAAGCATGTCAACAATAATCACAAAAAATTAAAGTATAATCAGGTTAAAGAACTTACCGAAATAAATCAAGAAATGGAATCCCTTCTTGGCCGTTCCAAACAGGCGTTTGATAATCGTTCTTTTGAAGAAATTGGAAGGATTTTACAACAAAAGGAAGAATTATTTAAAATGGTTTCTCTTAAAGTTGAAAAACAAGTACAAAGAACCCGTTCGGAAGAATCTAGTCCAAAAAACACGACCTTATATTTTTCACTTCTGTTAGAAACGAAGGATTTGATGACGGCGACTATTAATTTACTGGAACTATATTATGATATGCACGATCGCAGTGTTGATCTTGCAAGAACAACAGATTAGCATCACTTTTAATAGCAAAGTACACACCTAATTTTAGTCCCTTGAGGTCTGGTTTAAGGTAGATTTTACTTTGCTGGCACTAAGATGTCCTTCTCGTTTTTATCCATAGCCTTTGTTTCATCAAAAGTTGTGCTAGAACGGCCATAAAGTATGTCGGCAACGTCGATAAGTTCTTTTATTAGACTGTTAAGGTTGTCAGTGTCATTCACAAGAGAAGAAGCCATATCGGTTGTTATTAAGTCTTTTCTAATTAAACGGTCAATTTCCAGATTGCTCTTATGTATACTCTCCTTAGCTTGTTGCCTTAGTAACATGAGTTTTTGATGATGTTGTTCTTTTTCCTTTTCAGTACGGAACAAATAAATAACCCGTAATACCTTAACTATTTTTTGTCTAAACTTATCATAGGCATTTTTAATATATTTATTATCAGAAGCTAAATATTTCGAAACATTATTTCCCAAATCAAGGACATTGCGAATTATTTCAACCATTTTCCTATTAGCCACTTTTAGTTCCATTATTTGATTGTTTTGGTCATCATTTAACTTAAGGTTACTTTGCGCTTGTACTGCAAACTTTATGATTTCCCCATAAATAGTTTTTACTTTTCTTAAATACAATGCCCGAACATCCGTTTTAAAATCCTTTGTCGATTTTTTGACTACAGTTTTCGGTTTAATATCTGATATGATATCTTCCCGGTGAATATTTAATGCATGAGCCACAATTTCAAAAATGGCATTTTTATATAAATATTTGGTTTCTTTTATTATGGAAGCAATTGCGGTTTCCGGATACTTTAACATTTCCTTGTCTAAATATTTGGGTACTTCTATTGCCATATCCGGGGCTACAACTTCAGGTACTATTTTTTCAACTAATCGGGAGATGGGCTTAATAAACCAAACCAAAATGAATGTATTCAGGATATTAAAAACCGTGTGGAATAATGAAATAGCGACTGGTATAGCTGCGGCACTTACAAAAGGAGATGGAGACCCCAATTCCTGCACTGTCCAACTTATCATCCTTAAAAATGGATAAAACAAAGCCAGCATCCAGATTACACCCAAAATATTAAAAATAAGATGGGCTCTTGCTGTCCTTTTTGCCTGGAAATTGGCCACAATGGCCGCAATATTGGCCGTAATAGTGGTGCCAATATTCTCTCCCAATACCATAGCGGCAGCTAACTCAAATGGAATCCAGCCCTGTGCTGTCATTATTAAGGTCAGTGCCATAGTAGCACTGGAAGACTGAATGATCAGGGTGAGAATTGTGCCAATTAATAAAAAAAGAAGCACAGACCAAAACCCGGCATTAGTGTACTGCTTGAGAAATTCAAGAATTTGCGGATTATCATCAATATTGGGCATAGCATCTTTTAAAAATTGTAATCCTATAAACAGAATTGCAAATCCTATGATAAATCCTCCCCAATTTTTTGTATTCTCTTTCTCTGAAAACGTAAATATAAAGCCAAAGCCAACCAAAGGGAGGGCTATAGAGCTCATACTCACCTTAAATCCCAAAAGCGTAATCAGCCATGCGGTAATGGTAGTACCTATATTAGCACCCATGATTACACTTATGGCTTCAGGCAAGGTTAGTAAAGATGCATTTGAAAAGCTTACCACCATAAGTGTTGTTGCAGAGGAAGATTGTATTACAGATGTAATAAGAAAGCCGGTTGCTATACCTAAAAACCGGTTAGAAGTCATGGTTGCAAGAATAGACCGCATTTTATTCCCTGCCAGCCTTAACAAGGCATCGCTCATTACTTTCATCCCAAAGAGAAATAACCCCAGGGAGCCGATCAATTGTAAAATATCTGTAAAGCCGTATTCCATGTATCTACTTTAGTCTATTTTTTAAATTTAAGTAAACAAATAGCTAATTCTAAGTAAATTTAAGATATTGTAATTCCTTGTAATAAGAAAATAATCAAATCATGACAAAAGCTTTCTTACTGTTATTTTGCGTTTGGAGTACTACCATCCTTTTTGGGCAGGACCTTTCACCTAATCAATTGCTCAACAAAGCGATAGCCTATCACGATCCGCAAGGAAATTGGGTGGATTTTAAAGGGCAACTATTCATTACCATGGAGACTCCTAATAGTAGTGATAGGTTAAGTGAGATAACCATTGATCTTCCTCAGCAATATTTTAAGTTAGTTACTAATAAAGACAACATAATTACAGAGCAAATTATAAATAAGGGGAATTGTAAACTTCTGCTCAATGGTTCTGAAACAGTTTCTGAGGATGAAATTGCGAAACATCGATTAACATGCGACCGGACCCAAACCATGAGAAACTATTACACCTATTTATACGGGCTGCCAATGAAGTTAAAAAATCCGGGAACCTTGTTAGATAGAAAAGTATATCAGAAAACATTTAAGGGCAAAATTTATGATGTGCTTAAGGTTACCTATGATGAAGCTGTAGGAAACGATACCTGGTACTTTTATTTTGATCCCGCAACTTATGCCCTAGAGGTTTATCAGTTTTACCACGATGAAGAAAAAAATGATGGTGAATACATAATTCTTAATGGTCTGGAGGAAATTAACGGGATTAAAATGCCAAAAATAAGGGCATGGTACTACAATAAAGATGACAAATATTTAGGTACGGATACACTTACCAAAACGTCTGGGTTAAAAGACTAAGAAGCATTCCTGATCCGTTCATCAAAAAATAAATACCCTTTTAACAATGGCTGCCTAAATATTAAAATTACCACTAAAGAAGTTCAGATTAGTGGTGGCTTAATGAATAATATCTGCCCTACTAACCTGTTGGGCCCTCTTATTTGAACTGACCAAGATCATTTCGTTAGAATATTTCTTTTTATACTTTTAACCTAAGTTACGCTACAAAGCGTAAAATTTATCAACATCTAAAATCTGGAATTATGAAAAAATTTATTCTTAGTTTATTGGCTATTGGCCTGGTTAGCCAGGTATATTCACAAATTACCAAAGTGGAAGAACTATCTGAAGTTGTAGTTACAGCTGTGAATTACAAATACCTAAATCAAACAGATAATAAAGAGGCCGCAGTTCCTGTTCAAATGCTGCAACGTAAAGTTGCCGCTTATGACGTAACCACTAAAGACTATTATCAGGATGATTATGACTACTATACCGTGGAATTCTATATTCCCGACGGCAAAATAGTAGCCGCTTATGATGCTGACGGCAAGATTTTAAGAACTATTGAAAAATTCAAAGACATTAAATTACCAAGCGCTGTTACTAAAGCATTGTTAGAGCGTTTCCCAAACTGGGATGTAGTAAGCGATGTTTATCGCGTTACTTATACAGATAAAATGGGCGCCAAAAAACATTATAAGCTCAAATTACAGAATGGGGAAAGAACAATGAAGGTTAAGATGAACGAAGATGGCGAATTTCTTTAGGAAGCAGTTTAACTTAATCCGATTGGAGTTACCATAGTCAGGTAGCTTCAAGACTAAATTAAAAAGGTTCTGTCCGACGACTAGCGGCAGAACCTTTAAATTTTTAAAATTTGATTATTTGCCTGAAGCTCAACTGATCCAAATCATTTCAGGAAACTTTGAAGGAAGATATCTTTGTGCTATTAACGCCAGAAAGAGGCTATATATTAACTTTAAAACGTAATACCATGAAAAAAATTTGTATCGGTTTATTGGCTTTTGGGATAGCCAGCCTGACATATTCTCAAGAGATCAAAGTAGAGGAACTATCCGAAGTTGTTATTGAGGCTGTAAATTATAAGTATTTAAGTACAACAGATAACAAAGAAGCTCCGGTGCCTGTTAAAATGTTGGAACGCAAAGCGGCAGCCTATGATGTAACAACAAAGGATTTTTATCAGGATAATTATGACTATTATACTGTTTCATTTGTGATTCCTGATGGCAAATTAGTCGCTGCTTATGGTCCCGATGGTAAAATTTTAAGAACCATTGAAAAATACAACGATGTTCCATTACCAGATGAAGTACGTAAAGCATTACAGGACAGATTCCCAAGCTGGGAGATTGTCAAGGATGTATATCGAATAAGGTATGAGGATAGAGAAGGCGCCAAAAAGAACTTTAAGATTAAATTGGTAAATGGGGATAAAACAATGAGAGTAATGATGAGCGAGAACGGAGAATTTCTTTAATATCCGTCCTTAATTGATGACAAAATTTTACCCCTGATGTTGCTACTTTGCAGGGCCTGGTATAATTTATACCAGGCCCTTTTTTTGACTATCATCTATAAAAATTCATTTCATCTAAATAATTCCAGACTGCATCAGGCAGCATTGCCCTGATATTTTTACCCAGCTTATGCTGTTTTCGTATAAAAGTGGATGAGATTTCCATAATAGGAGCATTTACCCAATGCACTCTTGGATGTCCCCTAAATTGGTGATCCGAAGAACCATTAGAAATTCGCGGATATACATAGATGTCATGATTTTCCAATATCACCTCATAATTCTTCCACTTATGGAATCCTTTCAGATTATCCTCGCCCATTATGAGGCAAAATTGGTAGTCTTTACCATACTTCTCTCCTAAATGAACCAAAGTATTTATAGTATAATTTGGTTGTGGTAAATCAAATTCAATTTGGCTTGCCTTAAGTTTGGGATAATCCTTGACAGCTTCAAACACCATTTGATAGCGATGGGTATTATCCAGTAACGTCTTTTTTACCTTAAACGGACTCTGCGGAGTAATCACGAACCACACTTCATCCAAATCAGAAAACTCTACCAAAAAATTGGCAATTACCAAATGTCCGATATGAATAGGGTTGAATGTCCCGAAATATAGACCAATTTTTTTCATAAAGAATTGCTATATCCTATACCCATTATAATATTTCAATAGAATTTGTCTCAGACTTCATAACGCCCCTCTGCTTTAGGGCTATTTTTTCTTCACTCCAATAAAATTTGCAACCAACTCATGCGCCTCATCAAGTGCGGTATCCAAATCGTAGTTTTTAATTACTTTATCAAATTGCGGAGCAGTAGCCAATTCCACAGAAGCTTTTGCAATACGCATATTAATTTTATCATCACTTTCAGTACTTCGCTTTTTTAGTCTGATTTTTAGTTCGTCCACACTTGGTGGTTTTACAAATACTGCCAGCGTCTTATTGGGATATTTTTTTTTGATCCGCAAGCCACCTGCAACATCAATGTCAAATATTACATTCTTTCCCTCTGACCACAAACGCTCAACTTCACTTTTTAAAGTCCCATAAAAATTATCTCTGTATACTTCTTCCCATTCCAAAAAATCATCATTTTTTATATGTCGCTTAAATTCATTAATTGACATAAAATAATAATTTACCCCATGTTTTTCTTTCCCTCTTCTTGGTCTTGAAGTGGCGGAAACCGAAAATGCCAGATTTAGCTCCTCCTGCTTCAATAAATGTTCTACTATTGTTGTTTTACCGCTTCCCGAGGGAGCCGCAAAAATAATAAGTTTACCTCCTTTCATTAAAGTACATTGAGCATTTGTTCCTTAACTTTTTCCAACTCGTCCTTCATTTGTACAACTAACTGCTGCATCGGGGCATAATTGGCCTTAGATCCTATAGTATTGATTTCTCGTCCAATTTCCTGACTGATAAAACCCAGTTTTTTACCATTGGAGTCGGCAGATTTCATGGTCTCAATAAAATAATCCAAATGGTTATCCAATCGCACTTTCTCTTCAGTAATATCATATTTTTCCAGGTAATAAATCAGTTCCTGTTCAAATCGGTTAGCGTCAACTTCGGCCTTTAAATCTGCTACGGCCTTTTCTAATCGCTCGCGAATTGTGGCCAACCTATCCGGATCCATTAGAATGACGTTTTTTAACAGGTTCTTAATGGAAGATATTCTCTCTATAAAATCCTTTTCAAGTACTACACCTTCTTCGGTTCGAAAATCATTTATCTCTTTTAAAGCATTCTCCAAGGTATCCTGTATGATCTTAAATTCAGACTCATCAATATCCTCCCTATCGGTTTTAAGAGCATCCGGTAATCTTAGTGCCATTTCCATTAGCCTTATGTCTTCCCCATCTGCGATTGACTTAAGCTGTTCCATATATTGTCTAAGCACTCCCTCATTTACTACTGATGAAGTTTCGTTTCCGGTCATTTCCACATATAAACCAAAATCTATTTTTCCTCTGATCAACGAGCTTGCAATAGTCTTTCTCAGCTGCAATTCTTTTTCCCGATAGGCCGAAGGCATACGGGCATTGATATCCAGGCTTTTACTGTTTAGGGATTTTAATTCGATGGTGATCTTTTTAGATGGAAGCTGTACCGTATGCTTCCCGAACCCTGTCATGGATTGGATCATAAATTGTCTTTAATTTTCGTAAAGGTACTAAAATCTCAAAGTGAATTTTTGACCCCCGGGGAATTTTGCTATAATTCCCTAATCCATATATTTCTAAAGCTAACACGGCTATTATCACCATGATCCTGAAGCATCAAAGGTCCTTTGCCATGAGGTGGGTTTTTCGGCCATCCTATATAAGGAGTAGTTCCTTTAATTTCCACATGATCTTGTACGAGTACTCCATTGTGGATTACGGTTATATTACCTGATTTTATTTTACCCCCTTCTGAATTGAACTCAGGTGCGTGATAAATAATATCATAGGTATTCCATTCTCCGGTAGGCACCGAAGCTTTCGCTAACGGAACGTGCTGTTTGTAAATAGAAGCCACCTGGCCATTTACATAGGTGTCATTATCAATATTATCTAAAACCTGAACTTCATACAGACCTGATAAAAATATTCCGCTATTTCCCCTATTCTGGCCATCCCTTTGCACCTCCGCAGGAGACCTCCATTCAATATGTAACTGTACGTCCCCAAATTTCTGTTTGGTCTGTATATTACCTGCTAAATCTTTTACTGTCATACTACCATCATCATTCAGATGCCAAACCACGGAAGAACTATCATTTACCATCTCCCATTTTTCAAAATCGCTGCCATCAAAAAGAACAATAGCATCGCTTGGCGCACCGTTATTTCCTGTTGGGTTTACTATGGGTGGAACGGGTTCATAGAATTCCGTCTGTTCAGGTTCTGTAGGTTCTTCCCCCATGTATTCCTTATAAACTATTACCTCATCAGAAGTGTCTTCATGAAGCATGGGCGTATCCTGAGATCCCTGTTTACAACCTATTATCAAAAGTATAACTGATAGCAAATAGTATCGATTCATGGTTACAGTTCTTTTATCTTAATATTTCTATATCCTATACTTATCACTTCGCCATGATCCTGCAATGCGATCTTCCCCGTTTGGTATTTTCCAAAATCCTCCCAGTCCGCAAATTTAGAATTAGCCACCATGGTATCCCATCCTTCCCCGGTGACCGGGAACTCCACGATTTTTGTTCCATTGAGTACTACAATCCCTTCATTGGTCTTATGATTAATTGTAATCTCATAAGTATTCCACTCTCCAATGGGTTTAACAACATCCTCAGATGGTGCAATCATATCGTAAAGAGCGCCTGCCTGGTGCGTTGTTCCGTTTTTGGCATCGGGGTGATTTATGTTATCTAAAACTTGAATTTCAGGTCCTGTATAATATGGTTCCAAGTGTTTAGGATCTTCAAAAACCCCCCACATAATACCACTGTTTGCTCCTTCTGTAACCATCCATTCTATCGATAGTACAAAATCTGTATATTCTTTATCCGTCACCAGATTAAACCTGTTGCCATCTGTTCTGGCTTCATCTGTGCGTAACCTCATAGCACCATCTTCCAATTTCCATGCATCAGGCACTTCCTTTCCAGGATAAACATGCCATCCATCAAAGGACGTCCCGTCAAAAAGGACAGTCCATTCGTTTTCTTCACCAGCGTTCATCGTGGATTCTATATTAGATGAGACGGTATTTTCCGCGTCCTGATTCTTTGATTTTTCCTTACAACCAATTAAAAGGCCGGCAAACAACATAATACTCAGTATATTTCTCATAGTTGTATTGTTTAGATTCCCAGGATTTTTTTGAGTATTTCTTTATCAATGGTACCTCCGGCAAAATCATCGAATGTTTTTTCGGTAGCTTCAATGATATGATCCTGTATAAAGATAGCTCCTTCACGGGCTCCTTGTTCCGGGCTTTTAATACAGCATTCCCATTCCATCACTGCCCACACATCACAACCGTATTGGGTTAACTTTGAGAAAATAGTTTTGAAATCGATCTGTCCGTCTCCAAGGGAACGGTACCGGCCTGCACGGTCGCCCCAGTCATTATAGCCGCCAAAAGCTCCTTTTTTGCCTGTGGGGTTAAATTCAGAATCCTTAACATGAAAAGATTTAATAAACTCATGATAATGGTCTATATAAGCAATGTAATCTAATTGTTGTAACACAAAATGGCTGGGGTCATAAAGTATGTTTACCCGCTTATGATTTCCTGTTGCCTTCAGGAACCTCTCAAATGTATCTCCGTCGTGGAGATCTTCTCCAGGATGAATTTCATAACATACATCAACCCCTTCCTCATCATAATGATTCAATATTGGCAGCCATCTTTTTGCCAGTTCTTCAAAGCCCATTTCTACCAATCCGGGTGGCCTCTGAGGCCATGGATGCCATGTGTGCCATAATAACGCTCCGGAAAATGTGGCATGAGCACTTATTCCCAATCTTCTGCTTGCTGTAGCGGCTTTTTTAACAACATCTATTGCCCATTCTGTACGCGCTTTCGGATTGTTTTTTACAGCATCAGGAGCAAAATTATCAAACATAAGGTCATAAGCCGGGTTAACAGCCACCAGCTGCCCTTGCAAGTGCGTAGATAGTTCAGTGATCTCTAATCCGTACGAGTTAATGGTCCCCTTTAATTCATCGCAATAGGTCTGACTTTCAGCTGCCTTGTCCAAATCAATTAAAAAGTTTTCCCAAGTGGGTATTTGAATCCCTTTATACCCTAAGTCAGATGCCCATTTGCACATGCCATCAAGCGAATTAAACGGGGCTTTACTATCTACGAATTGGGCTAAAAAAACGGCGGGTCCTTTAATTGTTTTCATGATACGGTTCTGCTTAGTTAATCAAATTTGTATTTTGTTACGTTTTAAGAATTAAATCCTATATTTAATGGGTAAAAATTCAACTTTTATTTCTTCACTTGGGAAGTGTTAAATATAGCAATTACATCAGAATTAAAATAACAATACAGCATGAATCAGAAGGAGAAATATGACGCCATAGTTGTAGGCACCGGAATAAGTGGTGGATGGGCTGCCAAGGAATTATGTGAAAATGGGCTGAAAACCCTGGTTCTCGAACGAGGACCTATGGTAAAGCATATTGAAGATTATCCTACAATGAATATGGATACATGGGATCTTCCTAACAACAATGAACTATCCAGAGAAGACCAGAAAAAATACCACAAGCAACGAAGGGTAAATTGGGCGCCTAAAGAAGATGTAAAGCATTTTTTTGTGAACGATTTGGAGCACCCTTATGTAGAGACAAAACGTTTTGACTGGATTCGTGGTTACCATGTAGGAGGACGATCATTAACATGGGGCCGTCAGAGTTACCGATGGAGTGATCTTGACTTCGAAGCCAACCTAAAAGAAAACATTGGGGTAGACTGGCCAGTGCGTTATAAGGATATCGCTCCATGGTATGATAAGGTGGAAGAATATATAGGGGTTAGTGGAGAAAAACTGGGTTTAAGACATCTGCCTGATGGTAAATTTCATCCCCCGATGGATCTTATGTGCCCGGAAGAGGACTTAAAAAATGTATTATCTGAGAAGTTCGATGATGGCCGATTACTTACTATAGGGCGTGTAGCAAATATTACAGATAAAGAAGGTAATATAGAAGGAAGAACGCCTTGTCAGTATAGAAACAGATGTTGGCGCGGATGTCCTTTCGGAGGATATTTCAGCAGTAATTCTTCTACACTTCCCGCAGCAGAGCGAACTGGAAACATGACATTGCGGCCAAATTCCATTGTTCATGAAATTATTTACGACGATAATACCAAAAAAGCCACAGGAGTCCGGGTTATAGACAGAGAAACTCATGAAAATTTTGAATTTGAAGCAAAGGTGATATTCTTATGTGCCTCCTCAATGGCCTCTGTGGGAATCCTTCTGCAATCCAAATCAGAACGTTTTCCCAATGGTATAGGTAATGATCATGACCAATTGGGTAGAAATATAATGGACCATCACTATCAACTAGGTGCTTCTGCAAGAGTAGAAGGGCATCTTGATAAATATTATAAGGGAAGACGTCCTAATGGGTTTTACATCCCCCGATTTGTAAATTTAAATGCAAAGACTTCAAAGAAAGAATACTTGAGGGGCTTCGGATACCAGGGCGGGGCCAGTAGAGAGGATTGGACCGCTTCAGTAGCAGAACTCGGTTATGGAAAAAACTTAAAAGAGGCTGTATTAAAACCAGGAAGCTGGCAAATTGGTGCTACAGGATTTGGTGAAATGCTCCCCTATCATGACAACAGAGTTACCCTGAGTACTACCGAAAAAGACCAATGGGGACTACCGCAATTAGACTTTGATGTTGAATTTAAAGAAAATGAATATAAAATGCGGGAAGATATTATCAAACAGATTACAGAAATGTTTACCGCTGCAGGATTCAAAGATATAAAACCCTATGACAGAACTACCGGACCCGGTCTTGGCATTCATGAAATGGGTGGGGCACGAATGGGAAGGGATTCCAGGACTTCTGTGTTAAACAAAAATAATCAGGTTCATGACGTGCCTAATATTTATGTGACAGATGGCGCGTTTATGACATCTGCCAGCTGTGTTAATCCATCTCTTACTTATATGGCTTTTACCTCCAGAGCAGCCCATCATGCCGCTAAAGAGATTAATGCAGGAAA
Organism: uncultured Eudoraea sp.; assembly: GCF_947490415.1. Taxonomy (GTDB): domain Bacteria; phylum Bacteroidota; class Bacteroidia; order Flavobacteriales; family Flavobacteriaceae; genus Eudoraea. Next base: position 1,032,451 of record NZ_CANLGX010000001.1, on the reverse strand, counting down.
ATTTTCCTAAATCAAAAGTGGATATTGTATGAAAAATGCATCAGCTAGAAATTTGTGGGGAGACTATTTAGATAATCACCTTGAGTACGCTTTTTCACATGAGCCCAAAGTAACACAAATTGGTGAAAATGAAAAAGAAGTAAAAGAAACGCTTAATTTAATCTTGTCAGGAAAAAAAAGAGCCACTTCTCATTCCTTACTAGGACTTCAATATAGAAAGGAACCGCTTCCCAGGATTGGAGATTTTACAGTACTAACAGATTGGAAAGGAGATGCCAAATGTATTTTAAGAACGGTGGCTGTGCGTCTTAAACCATTCTTTAGCATTAGGGAATCTTATTCTAAAATTGAAGGTGAAGGGGATTTGTCCCTAGCATACTGGAAAACGAAACACTGGGATCAGTATACCCGAGAACTAGAAGCATTTGGAAGAGTCCCAAGAGAAAGTATGATCATTGTATGTGAGTATTTTGAAAAGGTATTTGAAAGATAGACAACTATGTCTTTCTTCTTAAAAGTTTGTTCATCTTGGAGAATCCATTTTTTAAACGAATACCGTCATGCATATTTTAGTATCCTATAATAAAATTTTTAGGTTTTCTGCAATTCTAATTGGTCACTTTCTTTTTCTGGCTACAAACGCCCAAGCCCCAAAATGGGAGAATCCTGAATGGGAGAATCCTGAAATATTTCAAATTAATCGAGAAGCACCAACAGCTTCTTTTTACAGGTATGAAACCGTTAAAAACGCACTAGAAAATGAAAGTTGGAAGAACTCTCCCTTGTATCAATCTTTAAATGGAAATTGGAATTTCAACTATGTTGAAAGTGTCCCGGAAAGACCTGTTGATTTTTTCAATTCTGATTTTGATACTTCCGGCTGGGATAAAATATCTGTTCCCTCTAACTGGGAACTAGAAGGATTGGGCATTCCTATATATACCAATATAGTTTATCCGTTCCCCAAAAACCCTCCTTTTATTCCCCATGATGAAAATCCCGTAGGAAGCTACAAACGCAATTTTGAAATTCCCGAAAATTGGAATGGAAAAAACATATATCTACACTTTGAGGGTATAAGTGGTGCTGCATACGTCTGGATAAATGGAAAAAAAGTTGGTTATAGTGAAGGTAGTAAAACACCTGCTGAATTTGATATTACGCAATATCTTCAAAAGGGGAAAAATTCGCTGGCTGTCCAGGTTTTACGCTGGTCTGACGCCAGTTATATGGAAGATCAAGATTTTTGGCGTCTCAGCGGTATAGACCGAAATGTTTACCTATATGCCACTAATAAAACAACCCTTAAAGACTATAGGGCCATAGCGGATTTAGAAAATAACTATACCGATGGTAAGCTCAAACTTAATTTACAAATCAATACTTCTGACCAAAAAGCTAAAGGATATCAAATACAGGTAAAGTTATTGGATGGTGATACCGAAATCTATGCAGAAACCAAAAAAATTGACCTTACAAAAGGGAACAATACACTAAACTTTGAAAAGAAGATACCAAACATAAAAACCTGGAATGCTGAAAAACCCTACCTCTACACCTTATTATTTGCGGTCAAAAATAAAAAAGGAATGGTTACCGAAGCTATAACTTCAAAAATAGGTTTCCGAAAAGTGGAAATCAAAAACAACCAATTTTTGGTCAATGGGCAACCTGTACTAATCAAAGGGGTAAACTTACACGATCATGATGAAGAATCCGGACATGTTATTAGTGAAGAACTAACACTAAAAGACATGGAAGTGATGAAACGCACTAATATAAACGCGATTCGTTGTAGTCACTATCCCAAGAACGCATTCTTTTATAGGATGGCAGATAAATATGGCTTTTATATTGTAGATGAAGCCAATATAGAAATTCATGGAATGGGTACAACCAATCAAGGCCTTGATAAAAACGAAGCGGCCAAAAAAATTCACCCGGGCTATAGACCGGAATGGAAAGCCATGCACCTGGACCGTACTATTCGCATGTTCGAACGTGATAAAAACTATACTTCCATTGTTACCTGGTCCTTAGGAAATGAAGCGGGTAATGGTCAAAACCTTGAGGCCACTTACGCTTGGTTAAAAGCGCATGACGCCACAAGGCCTGTGCAATATGAAGGAGCAACAATGTATGCGAATTCTGATATACAGGCACCTATGTACGCCACTATAGAAGCAAGCATAGCCTATGCGGAAAACAATCCAAAACGTCCCTTTATACAATGTGAATATGCACATGCCATGGGGAATAGCGTTGGCAACTTGCAGGATTATTGGGATGCTATAGAAAAGTATGATGTATTACAAGGCGGATTTATTTGGGATTGGGTAGATCAAGGTCTCAAAACCAAAAATGAAGAAGGCGTTGAATTTTACGCTTTTGGTGGAGATCTTGGTGGACAAGATCTTCAAAACGACGATAATTTTTGCTTAAACGGAATCGTAAATCCTGATCGGTCTGCACATCCTTCCTTATATGAAGTGAAAAAAGTATACCAATACGTAAAATTTGATTCAGAAAATCCAAAAACGGGCAAAATTACCCTTACAAATAAATATGATTTTACAAATCTCTCAGAATACAATTTTTCTTGGAGGTTGATGGAAAATGGAATTCAGATAGCGAGTGGGAACATACCTGAGGTAGAAGTAGCTCCCTATGCATCAAAAGAATTACAACTAGAATTACCTGAACTTAAAAACAAAAACGCAGAATATTTTTTAAACATTTTTGCAACCACCAAAACAGCTTCTGCTTTAATCCCTGAGCATTTTTTAATAGCCTATGAACAATTTCAATTAACCGAATACAAACCCGCTATTTTTGAGAATTCTATAGAAGGAATATCTGTAAGAAAAGAAAATAACACCATCAAAGTCTTGGGAAATGGATTTGAAATTGGGTTCAACAGCAATGATGGCAAACTTGTTACATTAGATTATGGTCAAGGGAACATCATTATAAAAGGACAGCGCGTAAATTTCTGGCGTGCACCGACCGACAATGATTTTGGCTACAATATGCCCTTAAAACTAAAAAAGTGGAAGGAAGCTACTGATAATCAAAATCTAGTCGCTCTAGAGGTGAAATCCAATGGAGAGAAAAAAGTAATGGATGTGGTAAAATTGGCTGAAAACCCTTTTAAGGTCAAAAAAGATTTTCAATTGACCACAACCTATACATTGCCAGCCGTTGAAGGGCAAGTAGCTATAACATATAGCATCAACTACAAAGGGGAAATATTGGTAAAAACTCAGTTAACGGGGATTGATGAAACTCTTCCCATTTTACCACGATTTGGCAATAATTTCGTTATCGATGATGCCTACGAAAATGTAACCTGGTATGGCAGGGGAGCCCATGAAAACTATCAGGACCGTAAAACTTCGGCCTTAGTGGGATTGTACGAGGCAAAAGTTGAAGATTTATATTTTGAATACATTCGTCCACAGGAAAATGGTAATCGCACCGATGTGCGCACACTTTCTTTTACCAATGGTAATGGAAAGGGAATTTTAATTACCGCCCCTACTACTTTTGGGTTTAGCGCACATCACCAATATAATTCCGATTTTGATGAAGGAGAAGAGAAACAGCAACGCCACACATTTGATATTCCGAAACGAGATCTGATCAACATCAATATAGACCAAAGTCAAATGGGAATTGGGGGAGATAATAGTTGGGGGCTAATGCCACATAAAGAGTATCAAATACCTGCAACCAATCTATCGTTCAGTTATATGATACGGCCAATACAATAAAAGGAAAAAATATATTAAAATAAAGAGCCGCTTTGAGCGACTCTTTATTTTTTATAGTGTAGTTATGATTATTCCATATCTACCCAAACATTACCCTCCTTATTAGATTCCACGGTAGCTTCAATAAAATTAAGTCCCCGAACACCGTCTAACATAGTTGGGAATTCGCCGTCATTATAATCTTCTCCACGTATAGCCCTGGCAGCTCCTAAATAAATATTAGCCATGGAATCAAAAATCCCTTCGGGATGTCCTGGCGGTAATTTAGTCCCATCAAGAGATAGCTTAGAATTATATCCATGCCCCGGTTTATATATTTGAGTTGGTTCTGTATCACTCAACATATAGAGAAAATTAGGCCTTTCCTGTTCCCATACAAAAGCAGCCTTCTCACCATAAATTCTAATTGCCAATCCGTTTTCTTCACCTGTGGCCACCTGGCTGCCTCTTATGACACCTTTAATATGTTCTCCCATGCGCAATAATACAGTACCGTCTACATCCATTTGGTTGTCATCATAGAGGTAATTGAAATCGCACAACAAAGATTTTACTCTTAACCCTGTAGTATACTCTATAAGATTAAAAGCATGTACCCCTATGTCTCCCATACAGGAACTTATTCCTGCCTTTTTGGGATCCAGCCTCCATACAGAGGAGCGTTTTTCTTTGTCATGGATTATTGTGTTAATCCATCCCTGATAGTATCTGGCGTCTACTTTATGAATCTTGCCTAAAGCCCCATCCTTGATCATCTCACGCATTTGACGAACCATCGGGTAGCCCGTGTATGTATGCGTTACGGCAAAAACAGTCCCTGCCTTTTTATGAGCCTCCTGTAAAATTTTTGCTTCTGCCAAAGTAGTCGTCATTGGTTTTTCGCAGATCACGTGAAACCCATTGTCCAACAGTTTCTTGGCCATAGGGAAATGCAGGAAATTTGGCGTAAGAACTGAACATACCTGCATTCTTTCTTCTTTAGGCAGCTTTAATTCTTCATCAATAAGGGTGTCAAAATCCTTATAAATCCTATTTGTTGGAACATCAATTTCTTTTGCAAATTCCATGTTCAATTCAAAATCGGGATTAAAAACTCCCCCCACTATTTGGTAATTATCATTTATATGCGAAGCTACTCTGTGCAATACCCCAATGAGGGAATCTCCTCCTCCGCCTATTACTCCTAATCTAATTTTTTTTGCCATTTTATTTTATCATTTTTATTATTCTAATATTCACCTTTTCGTTAAAATCTTTTCAAAATATGCCATTTTCTCATGATTCTTAATCTCTTGTTTGAACCTATATGGTCGGTTCAATTTATGTAAAATATCTAAGATTTATAGGCAATTCTCTCGTTTTTAAATAAGAACGCAAACAATACAGAAACCCCAAGTGCAAATGCCGCAGGAAACATCCAGATCATTTCCCAATTATGTGAGACCTCTTCCAGAATAAAATAATCCGTTATTCTTCCCGCAATCCAGAATCCCATTAACATACCAACTCCATAAGTAGCAAGGGTAATCAATCCCTGGGCTGCACTTTTGTATTTTGGTCCCGCTTTGCTATCCGTATATATCTGGCCCGATACAAAAAAGAAATCATAACAAATGCCATGTAAAGCAATTCCCAGAAGCAGAAGGAATGAAAATTCTCCGGCGCTTCCATAGGCAAAACAGATATAACGCACCATCCAAGCCAACATAGCAACTATCATTGTATTTTTAAAGCCAAACCTCTTAAAAAAGAAAGGCAAAAGAAGCATAAATAGAATCTCTGATATCTGACCTATAGTCATTTTACCTGCCGGGTTTGAGACCCCAATTTCTCCCAGGAATTGTCCTGCATGCTGATAGTAAAAGGCCAAAGGAATACAGATAAATACAGAAGCCAGAAAAAACACTAAAAAATTTCTGTTCTTTAAAAGTTTTAGGGCTTCAAATCCAAAAATATCTGCTATCCTTATTTTTCTTTTCCCTGTTATTGAAGGAGGTGTTTTTGGCAGGGTAAAACTAAAAATTCCCAATACGCCCGATGCTGCTGCAGTCATTAGGAATGTATTTCTAAGATAGCCTTTGGCTAAACCTTCCATAGAATCCCAATGAAAGAAATAACTAATAGCTAAACCAGCGACTATCCAACCTGCGGTTCCAAAAACGCGAACAAAGGAGAACTGTTTTGCCGGGTTATCCATCTGATTAAAGGAAACCGAATTAACCAGTGCCAAGGTTGGCATATACAATATCATGTAACCTAAAATATAAGGGTAAAATCCATTAAAACTTGTTGCATAAGCCAACTGCACCATTAAAATTGCCCCAATAAGATGTAATACTCCCAAAATCCTTTCTGCATTAAAATAACGGTCTGCGATGAGTCCGATAATAAACGGAGCAATAATTGCTCCCCAGGATTGTGTAGAATAAGCCATGGCGATTTCAGGGTCGCTTGCATCCAAACTATTAGGTAAATAAATACCCATAGTAACATACCAGCTACCCCAAATAAAAAACTCCAAGAACATCATTATTGAAAGTTGAACCTGAATCTTTTTATTCATGAATTTTTCCGCTAGCGTTTATAAAAAATATAGTCTAATGAAAGAGGTTCCAGTTCATTCTCCCTAAAATTCATAGCTATTTGGGACCTGTGATGTGTAGAATGGTTTATAATATGAAATAATATATCCTGTAAAGTACTTGTGAAAAGCCTTCCTTCTTCATTATCAAAGTCTATCCTTATTTCAAAATCTGTAGCATTCGTGGTTATTTCAAAAGAACTTCTTTGGTTTTCATAATGAATATCCCCCCAATTTTTAATAGGGTGAATCTGCCAAACTTTATAATCAGCAGGTTTCCCAAGAATTCTTGCATTCCATAAATTGTGGGCATTAAGGATATGGCTGAATAACAATATACTTTTCTCCGGTACCTTATCGAGTTTAATGCACTCCTCGATAAGCTTTTTATTGCAATAAAAATTGTAATCAAAGAGCTGATTAAAAAAAACTTTCATAGGTCATGATGCGTGGTTAGGTAACTTCTTTAGATGCTTTGAGCAATAAGTCTCTTGTGGCTATAATCCCTTCTTCTTCAGATAATTCACTTCCTTCGTATTCAACACCAATATAGCCCGTATAACCCGCATCCTTAACAATTTGTAGCATATGAACATAGTCTATTTCTGTCTCATTTCCATTTGCATCAAAATTGTGTGATTTCGCACTAACTGCTTTGGCGTGCACCATGAGTTCTTTTACGCCTTTATAAATATCGTAATTCTCTGCGCAGCCTGCAGAATAATCTTTTGGATCTTTTCTTTTTATACAGAAATTACCAAAATCAGGTAAGGTGCCACAATTTGACATGTTTACCTGGGTCATCACATCAGAGAGCATAGCAGCATTCGATGAAAGTCCTCCGTGATTTTCCACAAGTATATTTATATTTTTCGTTTTTGCATATGTGGAAAGCTGGGAAAGGCCGTCAATTGAATTGGCTTTCCATTCAATTGGATCGGAACTCCCCGAAAGATTCACTCTAATTGAGTGACAACCCATAGACGCGGCAGCATCAACCCATTTATAGTGATTTTCAACTGCTTTTTTACGTTCTTTAGAATCGGAAATTGCCAGATCTCCTTGTCCATCAATCATGATCAAGACATTCTTTAATCCGTGTTTTTCAGCTTCGGCGTTAGATTTATCTACAAAAGATTGCATGGCTTCCTTTGAATAATTGGCGGGCTCCAACTCTTTGTTATATAGCTGACTTACATACTCCAGTCCTTTAAATCCCCAATTCCTGGCTTTTTCAGCAAAGGTATAAGGATCAACACCATCATTATTGATCATATTGTGAATAGACCATTGTGCCAGGGATAATTTAAAAAAGGGGGCCATGGACATAAGCGCATCTTTTTCAACATTTTCTTCTTCTTTTACAACTTTCTTTTCGTCCTTGCAGGAATAAATTCCAAGCAAAGAAAAACCTATCCCTGCCTGGGTGCTATTTCTAATGAATTTTCTTCTTTTCATAAATCTGATTCTGTAAAATAGTTCGTATACTTTTAAAACCTTAGGTAACTATATTTTCTCATTCGAAATATCACTGGAATTGGCTTTAAAATGTTATTCAACCTTTATAAAATAAAGCTTTTTTATATTCTCAGTTTACATTTCATTTTAATGAAGACTCCATAAGTTAATATGACTTTAAATGTAGAAAATTAATTTTATATTTGATACTTTTAGCAAGTAAACAATAGTACTACATGGGTAAATTTTATTACAATGAAGAACAGGACTTGTATGATGCGATTGTTGTAGGTACTGGTATTAGTGGTGGTTGGGCAGCAAAAGAATTGTGTGAGAAAGGATTAAAGACACTTGTTCTGGAACGAGGGCGAATGGTAAAGCATCGTGAAGATTATCCCACGGCAAATATGGATACCTGGGACTTTCCTAATAATGGGGAAATGCCCCCGAAAGAAGTAGCCAAACAATCAAAACAAGCGCGTACAGGCTACACCGTAAGAGCACAACATAATTTTTGGTTCGTCAATGACCTGGAACATCCCTATAATGAAACAAAACGATTCGACTGGATGCGCGGTTACCACGTGGGTGGGAGATCATTGCTTTGGGGGCGCCATAGCTACCGTTGGAGCGATCTGGATTTTGAAGCCAATAAAATGGATGGCATAGCTGTTGACTGGCCGGTCCGATATAAGGATATAGCACCCTGGTATAGCAAAGTTGAAACTTATATTGGGGTGACAGGGGAAAGTTTAGGGCTTCCACAATTACCAGACAGTGAGTTTGAGCCTATGATGGAACTAAACTGTATTGAACAACATGTCCGTGAAAAGGTAGCCGATAATTTTGGGGGGCGCGTTATCACCGCTGGCCGAGTGGCCCATATTAACAGTGCTAAACAGTTTGACGGGGATGGGAGAACCCGGTGTCAATTTAGAAACAGATGTATACGGGGATGCCCTTTTGGCGCATATTTCAGCAGTAACTCCTCTACCTTACCGGCAGCAGAAGCCACCGGAAATATGACCCTGAGACCCGATTCTATTGTTCATGAGGTTATGTACGATCCCGATACCAAAAAAGCAACCGGAGTAAAAGTAATAGACAGGGTTACCAAAGAAACCTTTGAATTTAAAGCAAAGGTGATATTCCTTTGTGCCTCTGCTATAGCTTCTACATCAATATTGATGCAATCAAAATCGGATCGGTTCCCCAACGGAATGGGTAATGATTCAGATCAGTTAGGCAGAAATATTATGGATCATCATCTGGGGGTAGGCGCCGCGGGAAAATATGACGGTTATGAAGACAAATTTTATAAGGGAAGAAAACCTAATGGAATCTATGTGCCGCGCTTCCGGAATATTGGCGGAGATACTAATATGAAAGAGTTTATACGCGGATATGGATATCAGGGAAGTGGCAGCAGGGGTAATTGGGAAGATGCCGTTTCTGAATTATCACATGGAAAAGACCTTAAAGAGGCTATCTTAAAACCAGGTGGCTGGACCTTTGGGATGGGCGGTTTTGGTGAAGTATTGCCCTATGAAGATAACCGGATGACATTAGATTATGACAAATTAGATGGTTGGGGATTACCAACAGTAACATTTGATGCTGAGTTTAAAGAAAACGAGTGGAAGATGCGGGAAGATATGAAAGAACAGGCGTATGAAATGCTGAAAAAATCCGGACTCCGAGACGTTGAAGCTTATGACAGGCCAGGAGCCCTTGGTTTAGGCATTCACGAAATGGGCACTGCACGGATGGGAAGAGATCCTAAAACCTCTGTCCTTAATGGATACAATCAGGTACATGAAGTCAAAAATGTATATGTGACAGATGGGGCATTTATGACCTCAGCAGCCTGCGTAAACCCCTCGTTGACCTATATGGCATTCACGGCTCGTGCTGCAGCCCATGCTGCTGAACAACTTAAAAAAGGATTATTATAATGGATAGAAGAGTAGCGTTAAAAAATATGGGGCTTGCCCTAGGATATACTATAGCCACCCCAACATTATTAAGCCTTGTTCAAGGATGTAATGATGTAAATACAATTGACTGGAAACCTGATTTTTTTACCAAAGAGGAGGGCAATATAATTTACAAGCTAGTAGATATTATCCTCCCTAAAACAGATACGCCTTCGGCCACTGAAGTGAACGTTCATGTATTCATAGATCGTTTTACGAACGAGGTTATGGAAGATGGACAGCAAGCCATGGTCAAAGTGTCTTTTGAACAATTCATTGAAACGGCTTTACAGGATTCCGGCAAAAAGAAAGCAGATGATTTAACTTCTGAAGACCTGGAACCCGTCTTAGCAGCTGCCCTGCAAGTTAGCGAAGAAGATGACATAAAGAATGCGGAACTAACTATTAAAAATACTTCGGCAATTGCTAAAGGAGAAAATGAGGCGTTGGCTGATGAGGTAGTCAGTTATTCCTTTGCAAAGAATCTCCGCGATATGACAATTTGGGGATACAAAACTTCAGAATATGTTGGAGAGGAAGTGCTCGCATACCTGCCGGTTCCCGGAGAATATATCGGTTGTGGTGATCTTAATGAACTCACAGGGGGTAAAGACTGGTCCTTATAATTAATTTAATTGAAAAGAAGAAGTTTTATAACAAAATCAGCTTGCAGTGCAAGCGCCCTGTCCCTGACTGGGTTTTCTGCCTTGGGCTCTATTTCTAAAACACCTTTAAAGCATTCCTTTCATCTGAAATATGCACCTCACCTTGGTATGTTTAAACATAGTGCTGGTGAAAACCCAATAGCTCAACTTAATTTCATGGCAGACCAGGGCTTTACTGCTTTTGAGGACAATGGAATGATGGAGCGTTCCGTTGCTTTACAGGAAGAAATGGCAAAGACCATGGCCGCCCGGAGCATTGAAATGGGTGTTTTTGTAGCACATAAAATCTATTGGACTGAACCAAATCTGGCATCCGGAGAAACGGAGAAACGGGAAGAGTTTTTAGACTATATGAAGAAAGCCATTATTGTAGCCAAGCGTGTAAACGCGAAATGGATGACTGTTGTGCCCGGACATTTAGACTTAGGCTTATCTATGGGATACCAAACCGCTCATGTTATTGAATCCCTGAAACAAGCCAGTGCTTTATTAGAACCACATAATTTAACTATGGTACTGGAACCCCTAAACTTCCGAAACCATCCCGGATTATTTCTTACAGGTTCTTCTCAGGCCTATGAAATTTGTAAGGCGGTTAATTCTCCTTCATGCAAAATACTTTTTGACATTTATCATCAACAAATCCAGGAAGGTAACCTAATTCCGAATATTGAGGCCTGCTGGGAGGAAATTGCATATTTTCAAATTGGGGATAACCCTGGTAGAAATGAACCTACCACGGGTGAAATAAATTATAAAAATGTTTTTAAGTTCATTCATGAAAAAGGGTATAATGGGGTTATGGGGATGGAACACGGAAATTCCCGACCAGATCAAGAAGGTGAACTAGCTGTAATAAATGCCTATAAAACGGTGGATGCTTTTATTTAATCTTTCCTGCTTTTTTTGTTATTTCTATGAATTGTATATCTGGAGTACGTCTCTTTATTAAAATGAATATGCGAATTGTTTGTTTTTAGGGAGTCAAATTGTTGATTTTAACATTTTTTATATGTTTTTTTTACAATTTGGTAATCTGAATATGAATTTGATGCGTATATTATATTGTTGGAAGTTTTATTTTATCCCGAGCAATGGACAATTATTTTATTCTTTTATTGATTTACACAGCGATGATTATTATTTCGTATAACGTTGTGAGACCTATTTTCAAAAAATAGAACAAAAGCCCTATTAAGATATTATTCTTTAGGCTTAGAAGGGCGACTTACCCCAAAAAACAACTATTATTTATTAACTAGAGTATTGTTTCAGATCTATTGATATGGCGCTTATGCACTTTTCATATAGATATCCTGATTATTCTATATTCTTTAGTTCAGAAGGAATTTTATTTCCTATGTAGATCCCGTTAAGTCCGAAGATTTAAAACATAAAAAACACCTGCTGATAGATCCTGGAAATGGGCTAGACCTACCCGAGGTGTCTTTTAAACAATAAACACTATTACACTATAACTGAAACGATATAGTATAGTCAGCCAATTGCATTTCAGTATAGGTTACGTTCATGAACCGCACATCAGACAATCATCATCTGCTAGTCCTTCTTTGGAACGGGCGATCAATTCTTTCATTTCAGCTGCTGACATTGGTTCTACATCTGTTTCCTGTTGCTGAACAGGTGTGGTTTCAACCGGTAATGCCACGGCGGCTTCTGGCGATGCAGCCGCAACTTCCGCCTCTGCAGCTACGCTAATTGGGATCTCTTTTTTCTTTGTATTATCAAGAGTAAACTTAATAGCATCTACCGCAGCCTTTGTGCGCAGGTAATACATTCCTGTTTTAAGGCCACTCTTCCATGCATAAAAATGCATAGAAGTAAGTTTTCCATAATTGGCATTCTCCATAAAGAGGTTTAGGGATTGGCTTTGGTCTATGAAATAGCCACGTTGCCTGGACATATCAATAATGTCTTTCATACTTAGTTCCCAAACGGTTTTATAAAGCTCTTTAATATCCTCCGGAATATTATCAATATGTTGAATGGAACCGTTGGCACGCATCAAGTCCTGTTTGAGATTTTCATTCCATAATCCCAGTTTAACAAGGTCCTCTAAAAGATGTTTATTAACGACAATAAATTCACCCGAAAGTACTCTTCGAGTATAAATATTAGACGTATAGGGTTCAAAACACTCATTATTCCCTAAGATCTGTGAAGTAGAAGCAGTAGGCATTGGAGCAACTAAAAGAGAATTGCGCACACCGTGCTTTTCTATTTTCTTCCTCAATTTGTCCCAATCCCATCTGCCGGATAATTCTTCATCCTGAATACCCCAAAGATTGTGTTGAAACTGACCCTGAGAAATAGGTGATCCGGCGTAAGTTGAATAAGTTCCCTCTTCTATTGCCTGTTCCATTGAAGCAGTAACGGCGGCATAGTAAAGAGTTTCAAAAATATCCTGATTGAGTTGCTTGGCTTCATCACTTGTAAAAGGTAATCGTAACATTATAAAAGCGTCTGCTAATCCCTGTACACCTAAACCTATAGGCCGGTGTCGCATATTTGAATTTCTGGCCTCTTCTACCGGATAATAGTTTCGATCAATTACTCTATTGAGGTTTTTGGTGACTCGTTTCGTAACTTTAAAGAGTTCCTTATGGTCAAACTCTCCATTTTTTATAAACATTGGTAATGCAATAGACGCCAGGTTACAAACCGCAACTTCATCAGGGGAAGTGTATTCCAATATTTCTGTGCACAAATTGGAAGAGCGGATTGTACCTAAATTCTTTTGATTGCTCTTCCTGTTTGCTGCATCCTTATACAGCATATAAGGGGTTCCTGTCTCTATCTGTGATTCCAGGATTTTTTCCCATAATTCCCTTGCCCTAATTGTTTTTCTGCCTTTTCCTGCCGCTTCATAACCAGTGTATAATGTTTCAAATTCCTCACTGTGATGGGTGAATAAGCCAGGGCATTCATTCGGACACATTAATGTCCATTCCGCATCGGCTTCTACTCTTTTCATAAAAAGATCGGGGATCCACATAGCATAGAAAAGGTCTCTTGCCCTCATTTCTTCTTTCCCGTGATTCTTTTTAAGGTCTAAAAAATCAAAAATATCTGCATGCCATGGTTCAACATATATTGCAAAACTCCCCTTGCGCTTTCCACCTCCCTGGTCAACGTAACGAGCCGTATCGTTAAACACTTGCAACATGGGTACAATTCCATTGGATGTGCCATTTGTCCCGGCAATATAAGATCCTGTTGCTCGTACATTGTGTATTGATAATCCTATACCACCTGCAGACTGCGAAATTTTAGCGGTTTGCTTTAGTGTATCGTAAATACCATCTATGCTGTCATCTTTCATAGCCAGTAAGAAACATGAAGACATTTGTGGTTTAGGAGTACCTGAATTGAATAATGTAGGAGTAGCATGTGTAAAGTACTTCTTGGACATGAGCTCATAAGTCTCTATTGCCGATTCCAAATCATCAAGATGAATCCCCACGGCCACACGCATTAACATATGCTGTGGTCTTTCGGCTATTTTCCCATTTAATTTCAGGAGGTAAGAGCGTTCCAAGGTTTTAAAGCCAAAATAATCATACCCAAAATCCCTGTTATAAATTATAGTAGAATCCAGCTCATCAGCATTTTCAGATATAACCTTAAAGACCTCATCAGATAATAACGGGGCCTTTTTTCCGGTTCTAGGATTTACATATTCATATAAATCCTTCATTGTTTCATAAAAAGATTTTTTTGTGTTCTTATGTAAGTTAGAGACAGAAATTCGCGCAGCCAATTTGGCATAATCCGGGTGTGCCGTAGTTAATGTGGCTGCAATTTCAGCTGCCAGATTATCCAGCTCGGATGTGGTTACACCATCATAAAGACCTTCAATTACCCTCATGGCAACTTTTACAGGATCTACCAGGTCGTTTAGACCATAACAAAGCTTGCGTACTCTGGCCGTGATCTTATCGAACATCATCGGCTCTTTTCTTCCATCTCTTTTTACTACATACATGTGGTTCTAATTGTTTTAAGTGCTATACTGGTTATTGAAAAGCTTATATAAGCGAAATACTCTAATTAAATGAACTAAAAACCCTTATAGAAATAAGGTATAATACGTTATTCTATACTTTAGAAATCTGCGTCGAAACTGATTTTTTGCGCATCTACGTCTTTGTCTTTGTTAAGGACACCTGCCTTTTGGTATTCGGACACACGTTTCTCAAAGAAATTGGTTTTTCCCTGCAGAGAAATCATATCCATAAAATCAAACGGATTTGTAGCGTTGTAAACCTTATCACATTCCAATTCAACCAATAATCTATCGGTGACAAATTCCAGATACTGCGTCATGAGTTTTGCATTCATGCCAATTAGGCTAACTGGTAGTGATTCAGTAATAAACTCCCGTTCAATATTCAAGGCATCTACAAGTATTTCTGTGATTCGTTTTTTTGGAACCTTATTAACCAGGTGTTTATTGTGGAGATGTACGGCATAATCACAATGCATTCCCTCATCTCTTGATATTAGTTCGTTAGAAAATGTAAGACCCGGCATTAACCCCCTCTTCTTTAACCAAAATATCGAACAAAAAGCCCCGGAAAAAAAGATGCCTTCAACCGCTGCAAAAGCAATTAACCTTTCTGCAAAACTCGGGGAGTCAATCCATTTTAAAGCCCAATCTGCCTTTTTCTTGATGGCCGGGAAATTTTCAATTGCTTTGAACAAAATCCCCTTTTCCTTTTCATCTTTAACATAGGTATCTATTAATAAAGAATAGGTTTCAGAATGAATGTTTTCCATCATAATCTGAAAGCCATAAAAGAATTTAGCTTCTGAATATTGAACTTCGTTTACAAAATTCTCCGCAAGGTTTTCATTTACTATTCCATCTGAAGCTGCAAAAAATGCCAGGATATGCTTAACGAAATACTTCTCATCATCACTAAGCTTATTATTCCAGTCTGTTAAGTCTTCATGAAGATCTATTTCCTCAGCAGTCCAAAAACAAGCCTCACATTTTTTGTACCATTCCCATAAATCATGATGTTGTATGGGAAATATCACAAATCGATCTTCGTTTTCCTGTAAAATTGGCTCAAAGGCTGCTGTCATTTTTTTTCTTTTTAAATAGTGTTAATGTAGGGTGGAATTTCCTAAGTGTTGGGCTAACAAAGATTCAAAAATGTTATCAAATTGTAAAGGCGATTTTATAAAATACTACCCAAAGTTTTTAACACCGTATGTTGAAATCTAGGCTCGCCAGTGATGTTTGCTACGTTTCCAGAAAAGTAAATTTTTGTAAAAAAAATGTGATTATTGGATGTGAAATATTAAACCAGAAAGTATAATAAAACATACTTCTTGGTTTATTAAATAAGTAAACTAAAACATTAATGATTTAATCCCTTGCTGGTAAGCTAACTACAAAAAAATACCGCCAAACCGCACGACTCAATAGATGTTTAAACTGTTAATTACCGTTTGGGTCTGCTGATCTAGGTAGTTCCCCCGAAACCTAAAAATCGAGCAAATTGCATGACCAACATGATTGGTATGGTTATCCAATTAGCAATTACACCTATGGGACTGCATTAAAGCAGTAGTATTTCTATAAAGACATACCCCCTTAGAGTCGTACATAATGGTTTGACAGTTTTATTTGATCTTTAAAAATAAAAACTGCTATTATTCTTCAATGAACTTGATATTGATAAACAAATTTATATCAATAAAATAATTAGTTCCAAACATTATTTTTTTAAGGCAATGAAATTACCATTAATTTCAAAGCTGCCTTTATTTGGATTTTCAAAAACTACATTTATACCACCTTTTAATATTTTATCATCAATGTTGTTGATAGTAATTGCGCCATTTTTCGCAAAAAATGGTGATTCCCCAAATTGATTTATATTGGCAAACCCAAAAACCCCGTCAAAATAATCAAGAAATCCTTCAATATTCCCAGAGATTTTATGGCGACCCCTTGCCATTTTTAATGATTGGTGTTGTTTAGAAAGAAAAAATCCCAGCGAATGTCCGGGAAGCTCTTGACCATCATTTAGGTTTAATTTTAATATGGTATACTCCTTACCTTTTGAAGAACGCTTTATCGCAGTTTCAAAATTAATTATCCCATGAAGCTGAAACTCACTTTCTCCGGCAACATTTAGCATATAACTGCCGGCTGCCAAGACCAGCTTGTCAGACTTTATTTTCGTTGAATTATTAGAGGTGAAAATTAGGGACAAAATAACCCATAGACCAACCTTGAGGGATTTGATTAAGAGATGTGGCATGGTAGTTTATTTTATATTTTTATTCTGTACATAATTCTTCTATTTGGCCCTGTTCTTCCGCCAAAAGACTATCAATGTTATTCTCCGAAAACACTACTTCATCTAACAGCTCAAAGCGTTCCTTATTATCCGTCAAAACTGCGAGCAATAATGCTAAGATTAAAAGGGTAAAAAATAGAACACATTTTTTCATTGTTTGACATGCATTTTACAAGCCTTCAGCAGTACGCTTTCTTCCAAATTATAGTAGAGCCAAATTATGGAGTAACTAATGATCTGCACAGTTCATTTGTATAATTGGTATGGAATTATGTATGAATTGCCTTGCTAATTTTGTTTTTGAATGAAATTTTTTAGTCTTTTTAATATCAATCTGTTATAATTCTAACAATCTATTTTTTTCTTAAAAAAAGAAGACCACAATCGGTGAATATTTTTTTTAATGTAAACTTTAAGTGTTTTAGCACTAGTCATACACCTATTTAATCTATCTATACAAATTTCAATAAGTCTTAATAGTAGTACTGCTAATTTTGTAACTTACGAGTATATAATAAGATAATGTTACAAGCTGTTATTGTAGATGATGAGATAAAAGCACTTCAAAGTCTTTCATGGGAATTGACTAATTTCAGTGATGAAATAAATGTAGTTGCTTCTTTTACGGACCCTTTTGAAGCCTTAAGTTATCTTAGCCATAACACCCCGGACTGCTTGTTTTTGGATATTGAAATGCCTACCATGGATGGGTTTCAGTTCATTAAAAAATTAAGCAATAAGGATTTTCCAGTTGTGATTACAACAGCCTACAATCAATATGCGATAAAAGCACTTAAGAACGAGGCTATTGATTATCTTCTAAAACCAATTGATACGGACGACTTAAAAGAAACTATTGTAAAAATTAAAAAGTTTAACGCAAAAAATTATACTACAGATAGACTGGAAAAAATTCTGCTGAATTTTAATGCTAACGAAAAGCAAAAAAAAATTACTTTCAATACGGACGGGAAATTAGTATTCCTGGAAAGTGAACAGATCCTATATGCCGAATCGGACGGCAATTACAGTACTATTTATCTTGTAGATGGACACAAGATTGTTCTTACCAAAAAATTAAAAGAAGTTAATGAGTTGTTGCCAAGCGATTCCTTTTTCAGGATTCACAACTCTTATATAATTAACCTTACAAAAATTAAGGAGTTTCTAAAAACAGACGGATATGTGGTGCTTCAATCCAATCATAAAATACCTGTATCCCGTCAAAAAAAGTCTGATTTTTTGGATTTGTTATAATCAATTCGAAAATTACCTATGCTAAAGAGTTATAAAATCCCCCAAAGTCCTTCTATTATACCTAATTATTTCTTGCTTTTTTGGGTTATTACAATGCTCTTTTTGCATAAGGCGAATGCGCAGGTGAGCGACAAAAATTTCAAGGAAATAACGGGAAGCCTTATATCCAAGGC
The DNA here is from genome assembly GCF_947490415.1 of uncultured Eudoraea sp. Lineage (GTDB taxonomy): Bacteria > Bacteroidota > Bacteroidia > Flavobacteriales > Flavobacteriaceae > Eudoraea. The sequence continues at coordinate 1,014,230 of NZ_CANLGX010000001.1, read as the reverse complement.
CCCTGAGACTTACAATGATTTGGACATTGTGCTTAAGCCAATACAGCGAGATACCAGTTTGATGCGTTATTTTGCTAATGCTTCAACTAAAGAAAACTACCATGAAGGCAAGTCCTATGCATTTAATCAATTGGGCATATCTTACCGGAATTATGCACTATATAGCAAAGCCATTAAACTACACCAAATGGCTTTAGAGGCCGCCGAGGTAAATGACAATACAGAATTTCAAATTTATAGTTTAACTATGTTAAGTGCCGTCTATCGGCAAACAGAGGCTATCCCCTCAGCTTTAGACTGTGCCCAAAAGGTAATAGATCTAGCTCAGTCTATAGAACAGCCTAATGAAAATATAAAAAGGAACCTAAATTTATCTCTGAGCAGTATTGGCCATATTTATAGAACTCTAGGCCAATACGATCTTGCTATTGCCAGTTTCAAGAAATCAATAGCGCTAGAGGCCGAATTGGACAATTCCCTCGGGCTTGCCATGAATTATATGGGAATTGCAGAATGCCTTGAAGCCGAGAGTAAGCTTGAAGAATCGCTCCAAAATTATGAAAAATCCAAGGTCTTTAATGAAAAGGTTGGATCAAAAAGAATCAAAGTGATGTCAAATCTCGGAATTGCACATATATATGTTCATCAGGGGAAAAACAATGAAGCGCTTCAAATTTTTGAATCCATTCTTGAACTATCTAAAGATTTGGGCGACATGAAGATTATTTCCGCAATTTATATAAATATAGGCTGGGCACAAATGCAAAATAATCAGTTTGAGAAGGCTCAACACAATCTAAATAAAGGGCTGGAAATAGCTAAGAAATATAACCTGCTTAGTGAGATGGAAGAGGCATACTCCTTCTTAGCCGATTTATGGGAAAATAAAGATGATTTCAAAAAATCTAAAGAATTCTTTTTAGAGGCGGCAAGTGTGGAGGAAATAATTTCAAATGATCGTAATAAGCGATATTTAGCCGATTTAATTTCTCGTTCTGAGGCAGAGAAAAAGAACAGTCAGATAGAAGTACTTGCCAAAGAGAATGAAATAATGAATTTAAAACTGCGCAGAAATCAAAACACCCTATTGATCGGTGCCTTATTCTTGGCCTTATTTACGCTAATGTTATATATTTTATACAGACAAGCCCAGCTCAAAAGCGATAAGAAGGTGCTTACGCTGGAGCAAACTATGCTTCGCAGCCAGATGAATCCTCATTTTTTATTTAATTCGCTAAATTCTATAAAGCTCTATATCATAAACAATGAAAAAAAGAACGCAGTCCATTATCTAAATAAGTTTTCGAAACTGGTGCGTAAAATACTTGAGGCCTCTTCTCTTAAGGAAATACCTCTGGCTGAAGAGTTAGAAACCGTAGAGTTATACATGAATATTGAAAATATCCGATTTTCCAATGAAATTCAGTTTAAAATAATTGTAGATGAAGGTATTGATCCCCATATAGTTAAAATCCCTTCTCTTATTCTTCAACCTTTTTTGGAAAATGCATTATGGCATGGCCTTTCTTCAAAGGATGGTGACAAATCTATTTTATTACAGGTAAGCAGAAAGAAAAACGGCTATATAGATATTTCTATAACCGATAATGGCGTGGGAAGAGAAGTTGCAGAAAAACTCAAGGAAAGCAAGATTTTAAAAAGAAAATCAGTCGGAATCAATATTACAAAAGAACGATTGGAGAATTTTGCTAAAGATTATCAAAATACATTTAAGTTAGAAATTGTAGACCTTTTTAATACGCTGGGTGCAGCCTCGGGCACCAAGGTAATATTACATATTCCTACTATTTAGAGTTCTCCACCGCTATTTTTTCCAATTCCTGATACCATTCTTTCCCAAATTTTCTAATGAGTGCCTCTTTTACAAACTTATAAATGGGGATTTTCAATTCTTCTCCCAAAGAACATGCCGGATCGCAAATTTCCCATCTATGATAATTCACAGCTGTAAGCTCCTCATATTCGGTAATTCTTACCGGATATAAATGACAGGATACGGGTTTTTTCCATTTTGTCGCTCCATTATTATAAGCTTCTTCCAGTCCACATTTTGCAATCCCTCTTTCTGAATAAATTACATATGCACATTCTTCTTTATTAATCAATGGTGTTTCCCATTCACCATCTGCGCCCTTTATAAAGGCACCTTGCTCTTCTATAGCTGAAACTCCTTCCGCCCTAAGGAAAGGCTTAACATCCGCGTAAATATCCACTAGAATTTCAGTCTCTTTATCCTCCAAAGGAGCTCCCGCCTCTCCGTCTATACAACAAGCGCCCTTGCATGCAGATAAATTACATACAAATTCCCTTTCCAAAATATCGTCAGAGATTATGGCTTTACCAATTTCAAACATCCTGTAAAATTAAGATCGTAAAGGTAATTATTGAAATTTACATATATAAAATATTTGTACTTCTGTGATCTAAAAACCTTTGGTATGCGTAAATTTGCCAGCTTATTTAATTCAATAGTCCAATGAATTTTAACTTAAGAGAAATAGCCTCGGCAAGTATGATCCTTTTTGCCGTAATAGATATAGTAGGCAGCGTCCCTATAATTATCAGTCTTCGAAATAAAGTGGGTCATATACAATCAGGGAAAGCCACTATTGTAGCAGCTTGTATTATGATAGCTTTTCTATTTATTGGCGAGGAAATTCTAAAGCTAATAGGGATAGATGTAAATTCATTTGCGGTGGCCGGTGCCTTTGTTTTGTTTTTTTTAGCCATTGAAATGATTTTGGGGATAGCACTTTATAAAGATGATGCGCCTGAAAGTGCTTCTATAGTTCCCATTGCCTTTCCTCTTATTGCCGGTGCAGGTACTATGACCGCTCTCCTTTCTTTAAGGGCAGAATTTCATGTAGAGAACATTATTGTGGCTATTATTATAAATATTATTTTTGTTTATATAGTTCTAAAATCGTCAAAGGCAATTGAAAGGATACTTGGAAAGAACGGGATTAATATAATTCGGAAAGTTTTTGGAGTAATCTTATTAGCTATAGCAGTTAAGTTATTTACTTCAAATATTAACCAACTATTTTAGAATAGATTATTGAGAGGAAACGGGGTGAAAAACTAGAAACAACTAAAATGAATAAAACATTATCTATTGTACTTATAATCCTGGCGCTTGTACTTATTACTTACAATGTTACTCTTATTGATTTTGATGAGCCCCTGAAAGGAAATAGTGTTGTTGCTTTAATTGGGATTGTGGCCTCTCTATGCGCAATTTTACTGCTGTTAATATATCTGACTTCCAAAAAAATTCAAAAAAAAATAGAGGATAATTAGTTGTTGAATTCAATCTGCTTTTTTTCTTTTGGATGAATTGTGGGTAGATCCAATTCCAGAACTTTTTGTAGCATACTGTCTGAAGTTGACTTTATTTTTGCATTGAGGTTTGAGGAAAATAATTGCTCTGCCAAAGCACCTTTCAAATAGAGTTTTATCTTCTCTTCAAAATCATAAAAATTAATTTTAATATTTCGATCTATTGAGTAGTCTACGAATTTTTCAAAAACTATGTCATCCACATTAAAATCCCGGAGAAACTCTGCTTCGGTATAATTGGTATATCTATTTCTGTCTTCTTCTAAATGCTCAAATATAAACCTGGACATAAAACCAAGACTTTCCAGACTTTCAACAGCTTCTTCTTCATTACTGCCAATTGGCACGAAAACATCAGGAATTATGCCGCCCCCTCCGTAAACCACCTTCCCCTTAGGAGTGGTGAACTTCAAAGAATCTGCTACTTTGATGCTATCAACAGAAATCAGCTCTCCGTTATGATAGCGATCTGTAAATTTTTGATAATAGTCCTTATTTCCATTTTTATAAGTCTTTTGAATAGAACGACCTGTAGGTGTGTAATATCTCGATACTGTCAGGCGAACGGCTGAGCCGTCGCCCAGTTCCATTTCTCGCTGAACCAATCCTTTGCCAAAAGATCTGCGTCCAACTATTGTTCCTATATCGTTGTCTTGCAGGGCTCCTGCTATTATTTCACTTGCGGACGCGGAGCGTTCGTTTATTAGAACATAGACCGGTTTATCTTCGAAATTACCCTTTTTTGTAGCAAAGGTTTTTTCTATTTTCCCTTTTTTATTTTTAGTATATAAAATTAACTTACCATCCTGCAAAAATTCGTCAGCTAACTGCTCTGCAATTCCCAGATAACCTCCAGGATTATCCCTTAAATCAAGAGTTAGCTTTTTTGCCCCCTGACGCTGCAATATCCGCAGTGCCATGTTGAATTCTTTATAGGTAGATTCGGCAAATCTGTTTATTTTAATATATCCTATATCAGGGGTAAGCATATAATATGCCTGAACGCTTTTTATTGGTATGCGGTCTCGCTTAAGATTTACCTTAAATAGTTTATCCTCAGATTTACGATAAACCTGAAGTTGAACTGACGAACCATTTTGTCCTTTCAATCTATCTACAATAACTTCACTTGGCAATCTCTTGCCATAAAGGGTATCACTTCCTGCCATCAGTATTCGATCTCCTGCCTTAATCCCTTTAAGAAAACTAGGCCCTTTTTCTACAGTTCGTATTACCGTGATAGTATCCCTATACATATAAAAATTTATCCCTATGCCAACAAAATCCCCTTTCATATTTTCAGCAACCCGGGTCATTTCACTTTTGGGAATATAAACGGAATGAGGATCCAATTTATCCAGAATATTATTTACGGTAACATCTACTATACTATCCGTATTAATGTCATCAACATACTCATAATCAATATAATCTATAAGTCTGTTAAGCTTATCTTTTTTAGAATTTGTTGTAAATAATTTCTCTGGAGTATCATTAAAGTGAAGTTTCCCGCCCACAAAGATTCCGAGCGACAAAGCCAGGGCTATGATTGTTGGCCATATATAATAACGTTTCTTCATTTAGTCTAATTATAATTTAAACAGCACCGTCAATAACAGGAAGGTGCTGCAATTCCACCCCCGCCCTTTTTAGAAATTCTAATCCCGAATTATCTTTATACTCAATTTGATATACCACACGTTTTATGCCAGATTGGTGAATAAGCTTACTGCATTCACGACAGGGTGATAGCGTTATATACAAAGTAGCACCTTCACAAGACTGAGTTGAAGCAGCTACCTTGGAAAGAGCATTAGCTTCCGCATGTAAAACATACCATTTGGTATATCCCTCATCATCCTCACAAAAATTTTCAAATCCCGTGGGTGTACCATTATACCCATCTGAGATAATCATCCTGTTCTTAACCACAATAGCTCCCACCTGTTTGCGTTTACAATAGGACAATTTACCCCATTCATGAGCCATTCTTAAATAAGCTTTATCGTATTTTTCCTGTTTACTTTGTCTCACCAAACAGAATCTTTGTATGCGCCATTTTATTCAGGTAAAGCACTAAGATACCTGCTTTGGGAAAGTCCCACAACCTTATATGGTTAATTTTTAATTAAAACCGTTGTCTGGTATATCTAATCTGTTAAAACATTTCTCCTCCAAACCAAAGTTGATTTAATACATGAATTCTTTTACCAGAGCCAACTATTTATCAGCATAGGTATTGTAAGTAATACTATAATCGAGGAAAATAATACCGTGAATACTACCCTTTTCATACCCAGCTTATTTTGCATTATAAAGGCCAGTATTAATATTGAAAATATTACAATGACCTGCGAAATTTCTATTCCGCCGGCAAAACCCAGCAGAGGTCCTATCTTTTCATCTTCATCACTCATTAACATATTGAAGTAATTAGAAAATCCAAACCCATGTATTAAGCCAAAAAAAGTAGTGGCAAATTCAAGCAGGTATCCTTTGCTTTTAGCCTGGAACACAATAGTCCGCACTATGTTAAACAATGCAGTTAACAATATGGTTAACGGAATTAAAAATTCAACTAACTGGACGTCAACCTTAACAAATGAATAGGCAGATAACAGTAAAGAAAGACAATGAGCGATGGTAAATAATGTCGCTAATACAATTACTTTCTTCCAGTGCTTAAATGTAAAAGGAGCCGTAAGGGCGGTCAGAAATAACACATGATCATAAGCTCCCCAATCTAAGACATGGTGAATTCCAAGCTTGCAATAGAACCAAAAATCATACATGAATATTCTTTTTAAAAATAAAAGAGTTCCAAAATCTCATTAAATTCCTCTTTCCTTTTGTATCTGTTCATAGGCTCTCTGAACTTCCTTAAACTTTTCCTCTGCTCCTTTTTTAATCGCCTCATTATCTGTGATCACCTTATCCGGGTGATACTTTTTGGCCATTTTCCGATAGGCTTTTTTAACTTCATCATCTGAAACCGCCTTTTCTATTTCCAATATCTTGTAAGCATTGTCTGCAGACTTTATAAACATTGCCTTAATACTTTCAAAATCATGGCTTCCCACCCTCAGGTAACCGGCTATTTCCTTTATTTTTTCAATTTCTAGATTACTCACCGCTCCATCGGCCTGTGCAATGCCAAAAAGAAAATGCAATAATTGCAACCGCACTTCATAGCGCGTTCGCTGATTCAGGTACGTGCAAATGCGTTGAGCAGATATCTCTCTATTTTTAATAACCTCATTAAATGTTCTAAAAATAGCATTCGCTTTTTCCTTTCCGTATGTGCTTAGAAAGTATTGTCTGACATAGTCTAATTCTCGCTGATTTACTTGTCCATCTGCTTTAATCACAATAGAACAAAGCGAAAGGAGGTTTAGTTCAAAATCTGCCGGGGACACCTTCTGTCTAGTAAAATCACTAAAGACTGTTCTTCCGCCGGAACTGCTATTTAAATTATCTATAAAACTCCCAACTAAAAAGCCCAAAATAGCTCCAGGTAAACGGAAAAGAAAATAACCCAAAATTGCGGCGAACCACCTAATCATAACAGTAGTAAAATTTGCGCAAATATAGGATAATATGAATGAATCCCTTACTTAAAGAATGGTTAAGCTTTTGGTTAAGGATATTACAATTTCACTATCTTTGCCAATAATTTAATAAAAAAATGCTTATGTATCCTGAAGAATTAGTAAGACCAATGAGAGCAGACCTGGCTTCAGCCGGATTTGAAGAATTATATACTGCAGAGGCAGTTGAGAAGTCCATAAAACAGGAAGGTACTACCTTGGTAGTTGTTAATTCTGTATGTGGCTGTGCTGCTGCGAATGCAAGACCAGCTGCGAAATTAAGCCTGGGAAATGGCAAAAAACCAGACCATCTTATCACTGTTTTTGCGGGTGTAGATACGGAAGCCGTAGATGCGGCAAGAAATCTTATGATTCCATTTCCTCCCTCATCACCAAGTATGGCTTTGTTTAAAAATGGGGAATTGGTACATATGATAGAAAGACATCATATCGAAGGAAGACCTGCAGAATTGATTTCAGAGAACTTAATGCAAGCATACGAGGAATTCTGCTAACATTAGATGTGCCAGTTCTATAAATCCCCGGGAATTTATGGTAGGTTTCATTCAGGTTCAAAGACTTCATTTAGAATAAATGTTTATTAGATAACATAAAAAATGGTAAAAAACCGCTTCTATAAAAGCGGTTTTTTATTTTTGTGTCATGCAAAAAATATTGGCTTATCCACTTACCGTAATATATTTTATCTTTTTTGGATTAGTCTTGGTAATATTTCATCCCATTCAATGGGTTTGCTTCAATCTTTTTGGTTATAATGCCCATAAAAAAAGTGTAAGTATCCTCAATTTAGCACTGATAAGATGCACACATGTTCTGGGAACCAGATATACCTTTACCAATCCCTACAAAATACCTAAAGACAGGCCCCTTATTATAGTTGCAAATCATCAAAGCATGAATGATATCCCTCCTATAATATGGTTTATGCGCGCACATCATCCCAAATTTGTGAGCAAAATTGAACTGGGGAAAGGCATCCCCAGCGTTTCATATAACCTTAGACATGGCGGATCTGTACTTATTGACAGAAAGGATGCCAAACAGGCCCTGATGGAAATATCCAAACTTGGTCGGTATATTGAAAAATACAACAGAAGTGCGGTTATTTTTCCTGAAGGAACCAGAAGCCGGAACGGACATCCGAAAAAGTTTCAAAGAACGGGCTTAAAAATCCTTATGAAACAAGCACCCTCTGCATTAATTGTTCCAATAAGTATCAATAATTCATGGAAAATGCTTCGTTATGGTAAATTTCCATATGGGATTGGATCACATTTAACCTTTAAAATTCATCAGCCGGTTAATAATAGTGGAAATCCTGATGAATTAATTGATAAGGTAGAACAAGAGATAACTAACGGAGTAACTTCATTTTAATGAACCGGAAGGCCATTTTAAAAAAGACAAAAAAATTTGTCAAACAAAGGTTTAAAGGAGCTGAAGGAGGCCATGATTGGTTTCATACAAAAAGGGTTTTAGCCAATTCTGTACATATAGCTAAAAAAGAAAACGCCAATCTATTTGTAGTTCAACTGGCGGCACTATTGCATGATATTGCGGATGCCAAATTCCATGATGGTGACGAAACTGTGGGTCCTAAGGTAGCTTCTGAATTTTTGATAGAACACAATGTGGATCAATTATGCAGGGAACACATTGTTAAAATTATTGAATCTGTATCATTTAAGAATAGCTTTTCCAATACAGATAATCCTTTTAATTCTATTGAATTGCAGATAGTACAGGATGCAGACAGGTTAGATGCCATTGGAGCCATAGGTATAGCCCGGGCGTTTAACTATGGTGGTTTTAAAAACAGGGAACTTTATAATCCAAAAATTACCCCAAATAGGTCAATGAGCAAGGAAGAATATAAGAAGTCTGATTCCCCTACAATCAATCACTTTTATGAAAAATTGCTGCTCTTAAAAGAAAAGATGAATACGTCTACCGGTAAAAAGCTGGCGGAAAAGCGTCATGCATTTATGCTCAGTTATCTCGACCAATTCTATCAGGAATGGGAAGGTATAAAATAACCTAATTTTGATTTCAATACATACTTTTATCTGAATTAACGAAACACATTCACTTTAAAGGGATACGTCCTATTTTTTTGTATATTCTGTCCTTATTTTAAAATCATACTCCACTATGAAAAGAAGAATATTTGTCAAAAAAGTAGCAGCATCTTCTACTGCTTTTTCAATTGTCCCCAGCTTTGTTTTAGGGAAAGGTCATGTGCCCCCCAGTGATACATTATATGTCTCAGCCTTTGGTGTGGGTGGCCGTGGTGCCGGGGTTATGAACGGTCTTGATATGACAAATAAGGTAAAGTATGTTTCTTTATGTGATGTAGACGATCGCAGAGCGAAAAGCAGTTACGATAAATATCCAGAAGCAAAACGCTACAAAGATTTCAGAAAGGTATTTGACAACCATTTAAATGATATAGATGCCATTATGGTGGCTACCCCAGATCATACACACGCGACTATTGCTTTGCCTTTTATGCGCGAAAAAAAACATGCCTATGTAGAAAAACCACTAACCCACAATATTAGGGAGGCCCGATTAATGACAGAAGTTGCCCGGGAAAATGGAATTGTTACTCAGATGGGTAATCAGGGGGCTTCCAGTGATGGAAGCCGGGAGGCGAAAGAATGGATAAAATCCGGGGTAATTGGCAAAATAGAAAGAGTTGATTGCTGGACGAACAGGCCCGTTTGGCCCCAGGGCGTTCCGGTACCTACCCAAATAGATCCAATTCCACAAGGACTCGATTGGGATTTATGGTTGGGTCCTGCGGCAATGCGTGATTATAATGATTCCTATCTCCCTTTTAAATGGCGAGGCTGGTGGGATTTTGGAACCGGAGCATTGGGTGATATGGGTTGTCATATCATGGAAACTCCTTTTGGAGTGCTGGACCTTGGATATCCTACAGAGGCTGAAGCTAGCTGTACTACTAATTGGGTAGGTGATTTTATTGAAGCGGATTATAGTGAATCCTGTCCTTCTTCTTCTTTGGTTAGGCTTAAATTTAATACGGCTGAACATGGTGATATTGCCTTAAACTGGTATGATGGGGGTTTAATGCCTGATCTGCCTGATGAATTAAAAGATGATGAAAAAATTGGAGATACTGGTGGAGGCACAGTGTTTTACGGATCCAAAGGAATTTTAGTTTGTGATACATATTCCAGAAATGCCCGGTTGTTACCTTCTGAGAGGATGCAACAGATAAATGCACCTGAACCTTATTTGAAAAGAATAGCAGGGGATACCGGTGGGCATCAAAGTAATTGGGTGGAAGCTTGTTTAAATGGCTCTGAGACTTCCTCGGATTTTAAGCGTTCAGGACCTTTGACAGAAGCTGTTTTAATGGGTAACCTGGCTATCAAGTCTTTTCAGTATAAAGAACCAAATGAAAATGGCCGTGGATTTATATATCCGGGGAGACGCAAAATACTATGGGATGGTGAGAATATGAGGGTTACTAATTACGAAAAAGCCAACGAATGGGTAAAGGGGACTTATCGTAAGGGATGGGAACTTAGTTAAGAAGTAATTTTTCTTATCTTCTTTAATAAAAACACAACAAAAACCAGGTTTAGGTGAATAGCCTCCATTGACCCTGTTTATATTGTTCGTGTAATTCTCTGTTTAACTTGGAAAATGATCTTCCTTTGTAATATCTCAATTTAGCTAATTTGGCCATTTCTTGTATTTGATATGCAATATGGCCTTCGCCCTTGCTTCGCAAACCAAATCTACTATCATTTAATGTGCCCCCATGACATGATGCTATAAGGCCCAATACCTTTTCTGCCCTATCAGGCATGACTTTCCTGATCCAATCTGTAAAAATAAGGCCAATGGCGCCATTCAATCTAACTATAGTATAAGCAAAAGAAGACGCACCATGGTCAGCAGCCGCCTTTGCCAAATTTATAATTTCATGACTGTTTATGCCCGGAATAATTGGAGCCAGCATGGCATTAACCGGGATTTTATTCTCAGCTAAAATGGCAATTGTTTCAAGACGTTTTTTAATAGTTGTTGTTCTGGGTTCTAAAATTCTTCGAGTATTTTCTGAAAGCGAAGTAATTGAGATATTTACTCCAATCAACCCGTGATAATTTAATTCCTTTAACAGGTCCATATCCCTTAAAATCAAAGAATTCTTAGTGATGATCCCTACAGGATGGCGGTACCTCAAAAATACCTCAAGGCAAGCTCTCGTTATTTTAAATTCCTGCTCTGCGGGCTGGTAACAATCTGTATTTCCCGAAAGCACAATGGTAGCAGCTTTCCATTTATCACTTTTTAATTTAGCTTCAAGGAGCCTTGGAGCATCTTTCTTTACTAAAATCTTTTGTTCAAAATCTAAACCCGCACTTAAGCCCCAATATTCATGGGTATTTCTGGCATAGCAATATATGCACCCGTGTTCACAGCCCTGATAAGGATTCATCGAATATTCCATCCCGACGTCGGGACTGGTAACTTTATTTACGATTGTTTTAGGGAAAACAGGTAAGTATTGTGTTTTCCTTTGTACGGCCTCTTCGCCTTCCTTTCTGCAAAACTCAAGAAAATCTTGCTGTATTTCGTGTATGTGTTTAAGAAATTTGTTTGGAGTATTTTGCTGTGCTCCTCTTCCCCTAATAAAATTTTCTTTTTTCAATATATGGATTTATTCCAAAATTATGGAATTATTCCTATTTAGACAATTTTATAAATTTAATTGATAGAGACATTCACCAATTGTTTTTTAGTTCCTCTTTTAGCGTAAAACAAAACCGCGTTATCGTTGAAGTCCACAAGAGGTTTTGAAACCATAAGCGGCAAGCGAGCTTCTTTATCATCAATGATTTTTTCATAACTCATTTTACCATGTTTGTCCAATTGAATGACAAAAACATTTCTATTCCTGCTCATGCCCTGTTTAAAAATTACACGTTCATTATTGAGTAATTGCGGATTTTCAGCTGAGCTACTTATAAAAAAGTAGGTGTTATCATTTTTAGTATAGGAACAATAAGATGCATAGGCGCCGTCACCCTGTGTTACTTCCGATTTATTAATATTTCTGGCCCAAAGCATTTCACCTTTTAAATTGAGTTTTGCGCTCACTATATCATTGTGATGAAAACGTTCAACCCTTATTCTGCCTCCGCTTGAATTTGCCTGTACACTTGATGTAACAAAATACTCCTCAGCATTAAAGAGTATTTCGTCATCCTGAGTAAAGCTTACATTTTTAAATACCAGATTCTTTACCTGTTCAGCATCCTCCGTTCCAAACTTGTCTGTCATAAATTGATTTGAAAAAGGATTGTATTTCCTTATTTGGACTTCAAGTGTTATTGGATCTAATTTAAAATAACCCAATCCATTATACCTGTTATCCTTACGATCGGCATAAAACCCAACACAAATAAGATTCCCGTTTCGGAGAATAGGCTTTAAAGCTTCAGAGAATTTACCAGGGCCGTCAAAGTTTTGTGTAATGGCACCTTGTTTTGACAGCATAATAAGTTCATACTGAAATTTACGTTCTAAGGCTGTAAATCTTTTCTTCTTAAAATAAGCCTTGCCAATAATATATACACGTTCCATATTGGGGGAGACCACTATATTTTCAAAAGCATAATTTTTATCTTCTATTTCATTAGAAAAATCCTGTTCGAATATCTTATTGAGCGAAGCATTAAATAAATATATATTGTGTTTATTAATCTTTCCCTTCTTAAAATGTGTGCTAATTATAAATGCACTTTTATCATCGTTAAATAATGCCGTTGTGGTAAAACCAGACGAAAAATTTCTGTTGTAATAGTTGCGATCATAGGGTTGTTGTACCTGATCTGACTGAATTGAGAGTAACTTCTCTTCGGTAAAATTGAAATTTGATATAGGACTGCGGTGAACTATATAGTCATATGACAAAGTTTCCCAATTATAATCCAAAAACAGCAAATATAATTGTCCGTTTCTTAAGTAACCTTCTATAAGATCAGGCCCTTTTAATTTATAATTATATTCTGAGATCAGTTCAAGATCCTTATTATAATGCTCTATAAAATAACCCTTAGGTTTCAGGATCATTCCCGTATAGTAGGATCTAACCAAAACTGTTCCGCCTGTTCCATCCTCAGAAATAGAGACTAAATTAGAATACTTATATCGGTCGTCATATTTTTCTCCAAAATCATAGGAAATAGGCATTTTTTGCGCGTGGGTAAAGCCAGCAGTAAAAACCGCAAAAAATAATATAAAACGAATTTTCATGATAGATTAAGAATTTTAAGCGTATCAGGTTCCGGGAAATTCTGCTTTTCTTTTTTCTAAAAAGGCAGTAGTGCCTTCTCTAAAATCAGCTGTGCCAAAACAGCTTCCAAATGCATTTATCTCTGTTTCAAACCCTTTCGCATTATTCTTAAAACCCGCATTTACCGCTTTTATTGCATAAGAAATTGCAACAGGTGAGTTATTCGTTATTTTGCCTGCAATTTTAAGACATAGTGGTAAAAGTTCTTCTTGCGGAACCACATAATTTACCAGACCGTAGGATAGGGCTTTTTCTGCGTCAATCATTCCGGCCGACATTATAAGTTCCATCGCCCTTCCTTTTCCGATTAATTGGGGCAGGCGTTGCGTTCCGCCATAACCTGGAATCACCCCAAGAGAAACTTCAGGCAGGCCCATTTTGGCATTATTACTGGCAATTCTGAAATGACAAGCCATGGCTAATTCCAGTCCACCGCCCAGCGCAAAACCATTGACAGCTGCAATGACTGGAGTAGATAAGTTCTCTATAAGGTTAAAAAGAGCCTGTTGCCCTTTTGCTGCAAGATCTTTGCCTTCCTTTACTGAATAGTTTGCGAATTCTGAAATATCCGCTCCGGCTACAAAGGCCTTTTCACCATTCCCGGTGAGTATAATGGCTCGTATTGTTTTGTCCTTGGCCAGAGTCTTAAATGCCTTACTTAAGTCCTTAATTGTTGCTCTGTTTAACGCATTTAATTTTTTTGGTCTGTTAATAATAACTGTTGCCAGGCTATTATTATGCTCTATCAGGATATTTTCAAAGTTCATCTATAGTTATTTTATTAATTTTTTACACCTTTTGGAAACATAACAGTGAATACGGTTCCTTTTCCAAGTTGTGAAGTAAAATTAATACTCCCGTTATAGGTTTCAACAATATTCTTCACCATGCCAAGGCCTAAGCCCATCCCACTGGATTTAGTTGTAAACTTGGGTTCAAACACTTTATCTTTAAAGCCATCCTGAATTCCAATACCGTTGTCCGCCACTGATATTTTTACTTTATCCCCATGAGAAACTACCGAAACCAATATTCTTGGTGATTCCACTTCCGGTACTGCCTGTATCGCATTCTTCACCAAATTAGTAATTACACGTATCAATTGGGTGCGGTCTAACTTGGCTATGATTTCCTCTTCATCAGCCATAAAATGTATGTATTTTTCATTAAAAATGTCTAATGCCAGTTTAACTATTTTTACCACATTCAAATTTTCATTCTGTTGAGCGGGCATTTCCGCAAAGCTTGAAAAAGCAGAAGCAATGCTGCTCATTGTATCTATTTGCTGAATCAGAGTCTTGGAATATTCCTTTACCTTGGTTTGTATATCCGGATCCTCAGGATTAAATTTTCTTTCAAAACTTTGAACACTTAAACGCATAGGAGTTAGCGGATTTTTTATTTCATGAGCTACTTGCTTGGCCATCTCACGCCAAGCCTGTTCCCTTTCACTCCGTGCCAGTTTGGCTGCGCTTATTTCCAGTTCATCAATCATCTCATTATATGAATTAATAAGTTTTCCTATTTCGTGCCCCGGATTTTCAATAAAGATTTTTTCATTTCTTTTGGTGATGTCAGTCTGCGTAATTTTTTCGGAAATAGTTTGTAAAGAACGGGTGATATATTTTGAAATGAAATAAGCCAAAATAATAGCAATAAGCAACATAAACAGATAGACAACACCCAGACGCATCAGGAATTCCTTGAGTTCCATGTCGTTGAAGGAGTTATCCTGAAAATATGGTAGATTTAATATACCAATTGGTTTAAATTTGTCATCAGTTATATAAGTATACGAAGCCTGATATTTATCCCCCGCAGCAGTATCGTCGAGTACATACCGCTTATCCACGGTATTTGATAACATATTAATTATTTCCGATCCCAAGTGAAGAGATATAGAATCATTTCTGAATCTGGGTTTTGAACTCTTGATTAAATTCCCCTTAAGATCATAAATATTAAAGTTTACGTTTTGGACATCAGCAATCCGATAAATTTCATCTTTAAATATCAGTGCCAGATTTTCTGTAGTCACCGGATAAGTGGTTTCCTGTAAGGTATAGGCGATACTCTGTTTAATCTGAGCTTCCTTCCGCTCCAAACGGACCTGGTGATAATCTTTAGATTGCTCCCTATATTGGTAAATAGTAACTCCGGCTATTAATACCGATGCTATAAGCACCAGTAAAATCATAGTGACAAAAATTCGGGATCTAAGGGATAATTTTTTAAGCAAGGAGTCCTGATTTGAGTTTAAAGATAGCAATAATCAAGCCAAAGCAGTCAACGAAATACCCCAAATTAAATGGGGTTACGCATTGGGATTCTTATCTCTAATCCTTTTGTACAACCGTATGCCAAGCATAAGAAGAATACCAAGGACAATCAGCCCCAATACCCCAAAAATCCAGTTGAAAGTACCCTTTAATATAACTAAAAAGGTAACTGCAAACAGAATCACAGTGGCGCCTTCGTTCCAGATTCTCATAAAATTGGAAGTGTATTTTATTTCATCGCGCTGTAATTGAAGATATATCATATGTGTTTTCATATGATAAACAATAAGTAATACCACAAACAACAATTTAATA
The DNA here is from genome assembly GCF_947490415.1 of uncultured Eudoraea sp. Classification (GTDB taxonomy): domain Bacteria; phylum Bacteroidota; class Bacteroidia; order Flavobacteriales; family Flavobacteriaceae; genus Eudoraea. Next base: position 998,334 of record NZ_CANLGX010000001.1, on the reverse strand, counting down.
TGCATCCATGGTTGCTCTAACCACCCTGGTATTAAGAATAACAACCAAAAAGCAAATATTGTACACAAAACAGCCGAAGGCCATGTAATAATGTACCACAAACGTTTTGTCATTAGTTTTAGTTGATCAGAAAGTATTTCTTTATCCGGAGAAGGCTTATCAGTTGCTTCAATATGATAAATGAACAATCTGGGTATATAAAATAAACCGGCGAACCATGTTACTACAAATATTAGATGCAGTGATTTTATATAATTATAGTATTCCTCCATTATTTCTTATATCTAATTGCCCCGATACCAGCCTCCCACAATTTTTTATTAAAATCCGGTAGTTCTTTATCTAAAAATTCATTTCCACGCATTTTTAACAGCTCCCATTCTTTATCTAATTCATTTTTTCGAGTCCTCGATGAAGTATTAACCCTTGGAATTGTACTGTTGGTTTTGTCTATCAAAAATAAATACTCAGCGGTAAATTTATTTGGAAAATTTTCCACATCGTCATATGCCTGGGACTTGCGTTGAATCATCTCCTCATCCCATGAATTCAATTTGTTATAAAGAGCCATCCCAGCCTTCTTAAGTGTATCATCTTCAAGGTCATTTATAATATCCTTAAGTTGAATCTTAGCACTAAAAAGTGTATTTACCATCAGGTGCATTTGGGTAATATTTTGCTCCAATTCCGTCATAAATGCATCGTAAGCAGCATATTGGCCCTGTTGAATTTCGAAACCTGGTGTTTCAAGAATTTTAGCTGTGGTACTTATTGTTTTATCTCCCTGATGTAATTTAAATGTATAGGTTCCCGGTGGTGCCTTATGTCCCAGGAAGTTAGCTTCAATATATACATCGGGGATACCTGGAATTATTGGATAAAGCATGTCCCATACAAATCTGTTTAATCCCTCTTCCTTAGAAAGAACCGGGGCAGGAGGTGGCCCTCCGCCGTTATGCTTTTTATAATTTAGATCCCTTTTGGAGCTAAACTTTCGGATAAGGTTTCCCTTGTCATTGTGTATTTCCAGAGAAATTTCGGTAGAATCAGTGCTTTTGGGTAATTCATAATAAAGTACTACCCCATTAGCAGGGTTGACTCCGGAAAAAGGGTCTGTCCCTTTAAAACTAGCCGAATTTTTATTTAAAGGGCTGTCCCAGGAACCATTATATGCATCCTCAGGCTCCATTATTTTTAAATCTCCATTTTTTGTTTTGTATTGAGCAAGTGCACCGAGGTCGTCGAATATCCAAAAAGATCTTCCTGAAGTAGCTACAATCAAATCGCCTTGATGCACCATGAGATCCGTAATTGGCGCTATGGGTAAATTAAGCTGAAACGGCTCCCATGAGATTCCTCCATTCCAGGAAATATAGACTCCCTTTTCGGTGCCTGCATAGAGAAGGTTTTTACGTGAAGCATCTTCTCGAACCACCCTGGTAAATGACCCGTAAGGTATTCCGGAACTAATATTTGTCCAGCTTTTACCATAATCCGTGGTTTTGTATAATGCAGGTGTGTAATCATTAAACTTATATCGGGTAGTTGCAATGTAAGCAGTAGCCGGGTCATGTGGAGAAATGTCAATAGCGTTAACCAAACATTCTTTTAACCCTTTAGGCGTAACGTTTACCCAGGTATCCCCACCATCCTTAGTTAAATGAACAAGGCCATCATCACTTCCTGTCCATAGCACTCCCTTTTCATGGGGAGATTCAATAATATGAGCTATTGTGCCATAATTTTCAGCGCCTACCGCTTCAACGGTATAAGGACCTCCTCCTTTGCCTTGTTTGTCGTCCATATTTCGTGTTAGGTCCGGAGAAATTTCTTCCCAGTTGAGGCCTTTATCCCTTGTTCGCAAAACCAATTGGGCACAATGATAAAAAGTGTCGGGTTCATGTTGAGATTTTATTATTGGGGCACTCCAGTTATATAGGTATTTCATATCCCTGGCAGCTCTTCCTAAATACTGGATGGGAGCTGCCATGATTTTTGTTTCTGACTTGGTATCCATATCCAGTATTTCGATAGTCCCTAAATAATTTCCCCCCATAACATACCTGGGATTATCAGGGTCAAATGCCAGAAAAGCACTTTCACCACCTGCAGCATAAGTCCAATCGCGTTCAGTAATTGCCTCTCGGCCTAATGAGAGGCTGGCAATTTTTACGGAGGTATTGTCTTGTTGCCCACCATAGATGTTGTACGGATAAAGCCTATCTGCATTTATACGGTAAATTTGAGCAGTAGGCATTATATCCTGGGTAGACCATGTTTTGCCTTTATTATAAGTGATGGCGGCACCGCCATCGTCCGCTATAACCATGTTTTTTGAATTATTGGGATTGATCCAAAGATCATGGTAATCACCATGCGTTCCCGTTATTAATTCCCATGATTTTCCGCCGTCAATAGATCGAAATGCAGAAGCACTCATAACATATACCGTATTTTCATCATTAGGATCTGGAAATACTTCAATATAGTACCAGGCTCGTTGCACCAATCTGTTATCACCACTTACCATGCTCCAGGAAATTCCTGCATTCTCAGACACAAACAATCCTCCCTTATCCTGCTCAGAATCACTTTCAATTAATGCATATACTTTATTAGAATTGGCGGGGCTTACGGCTATAGCCATCTTACCCTTTTCATCTGGCAGACCTTCATGTATTTCAATCCAATTTTCTCCTCCATCCACAGATTTATATAAACCACTTCCCGGGCCTCCACTAATAACTATATTTGGCTTCCTTTGATGATGCCACATTGCAGCGTAAAGCACCTCTGGTGTATTGGGATCCATTGAGAGTTCCGAACATCCGGTAAGTGTATTTACAAATAACACTTTCTCCCAACTTTCTCCACCATTAATAGATTTATAAATTCCGCGTTCTTCATTAGGGGCATAAAGTGCTCCCTGAGCGGCCACATATACAATATTTGGATTGTTCGGGTGAATTACAATCCGCGAGATATGCTGGGTTTTACTCAACCCAATCTTCTTCCAAGTCTTTCCTGCATCAGTAGATTTATATACGCCATCTCCATAAGAAGTCATTACTCCTCTGGGTGCATGCTCACCCATACCGCAATAAACAACATTTGGGTCAGAGGCCGAGACGGCAACTGCTCCTACAGAACCGGTTTCAAAATACCCATCAGATATATTTTCCCAACGTTGACCAGCATCAGAAGTTTTCCAAAGGCCCCCTCCTGTAGTACCCATATAATAAGTTAAAGGATCTCCAATAACTCCGACCGCTGTTACAGATCTTCCTCCACGAAATGGCCCTATATTTCGATACTTAAGTGGTTTAAAATAAGTTTCCGCATCCTGAGCAAAGCTCAGACTAACTGCAAATACAAAAACTAGCAATATGTAAATTTGTTTCATAATAATGGTATGGGTTCTATTGTGTAAAAACTATTCTTCTATAAAGAGGTAATTGAGGTTTAAATCATTAAATGCTTTATTAAATTCTTTGATTTCCTTATCAACCATTGCATCAAAAGCTCTAAGTTGTGTATTAATCTTTGTGGTTAATTCATTTTTTACAGCAATATCCTGCTCGGTTGGCGGAAAATCGTCTAAGGAGACCAAACTATTCAAATGGGCCAGTTTATTGGTAAGTCGAATTGGAAAATTCAAAGGATCCTGACCGCTTCTGTTTTTTGTTTGGTATAAGGCCTTTTCAATCTCCTCAAAACCCTTCTTCATTTCCTTCGCTTTTTCCACTAAATCGGCGGTTGCGGAATTTCCTTTATACTGTTCCATAAAAGCATCCAACTGGGCTGTGATTTTGCGAATTTTCTTGATGGATTGATGTGCTTTATCAACTGTTGCATTTATATCACTGACAAAATCGTATTGCATTTGCATATCAGCTACAGTAACTTCGGCTCTTGGATCTGGCAAAATAGTAAAGGTTTCTGATATACTTGTGCCATTTCTGTTTAAATATACTTTATAGGATCCGGGGACTGCCTTTGCCCCCTCCAGGTTTGCCGACCATAAAATCATCCCCTCCAGTTTTTCTGCTCCTTTGCCACGAGTATCCCAGACATGGGTATTGCCTTCATTTTTAACTTCTAACTTTTTATCTTTTTTAGAACTATACGTGCTAAAATTAGCCAAAGTATCGCCCGACATAGACATGTAAGTCAGTGCAATGCTATCTTTCTTATCCCAGTCATTTAAGTAAAACTGAGTCACTACGCCCCCCGGATGGTTTTGTCCTTCTGTTTTTGAAGGTTCACTTGCAGCCCGCCCTTTGGTCCTGTATGCATCTTTAGGTTTATAAAGTATGATAGCGGCATTTTTTTTCGACGCATCAAGTTGATGCAGCACCGTAAGGTCATCTATAATCCACAAACTGCGCCCCTGGGTTGCTACTATAAGATTGTCATCCTTGATAGTAAGATCCGTTACAGGGACTATGGGTAAATTAAGCTGAAAAGCCTTCCAGTTTTGCCCATCATTAAAGCTAATATACATCCCGGTTTCGGTTCCCGCATACAGAAGACCCTTTCTTTTTGGGTCTTCCCGAAGAACTCGTGTAAAGTGTTCTTTATTTATACCGTTCGTTATTTTTATCCAGGTTTTTCCAAAATCATTGGTTTTGTACAAGTACGGTTCAAAGTCGCCCAACTTATAGCGAGTAGCCGCAACATAACACGTGCCCTCATCAAAAGCAGAAGGCTCAATACTGTTTATCATACTCCATTCGGGCATCCCCGAAGGTGTGACATTTTCCCAGCTTTCACCACTGTTGCGCGACACATGAATTAGGCCGTCATCACTCCCAACCCAAAGCAGACCTTCTTTCAATGGACTTTCATTTGCCGCAAAAATGGTGCAATAATACTCAACACCGGTATTGTCCTGTGTAATTGGTCCCCCGCTCGACAGAAGTTTATCCGGATCATTTCTGGTTAAATCCCCACTCAATAGTTTCCAGCTTTGTCCCTCGTTCTCACTCATGTGTACGTGATTGGAAAAGGTGTATAATTTCTTCGGATTAAGTTTGCTAAAAATAATAGGGAAATTCCATTGAAAACGGTATTTCATTCCTTCAGCTCCGTAACCCATTGGATTATCGGGCCACACATTCACTCCGCGAATAGTACCTGTATTATGATTTACCCTGGTTAAAAAGCCTCCATAACTTCCACCATAGACAATATCATTATTTAATGGATCTACAGCAATGTGCGCTGATTCACCCCCCGCTGTTCTTTCCCAATCATCTTCACTGATACTTCCACCATCACTGCGATGTTTAATCCGGACCGTTGAATTGTCCTGTTGGGCTGCATAGATTCGAAAGGGAAAATTATTATCTGTGGTAACCCTGTAAAACTGTGCAGTAGGTTGATTGTAATACGTACTCCATGTTTCACCTCCATCATACGAAATCTGAGCTCCCCCATCATCTCCAATAATCATCCGTTGTGAATTTTCAGGTGCTATCCACAAATCGTGGTGATCCCCGTGCGGAGCATTAAAAGTATTAAAAGACTTACCGCCATCTGTTGACTTATGGTAACGTACATTTAGAACATACACTACATCTTCATCCTCGGTATCGGCATATAAACGGGTATAATACCATGCCCTTTGTCTTAGCTTTCTTTCGCTATTAACCTGTGTCCATTTTTTACCTCCGTCTTCACTTCTATAAAGACCTCCCTTTTCCTTTTGTTCAACAATGGCCCAAACGCGTTCAGAGTTTTTAGGTGAGACGGTTACACCTATAATTCCCAAAGTATCCTTTGGGAACCCTTCATTTTTTGAAATTTCACTCCAGGTTTCTCCACTATCTGTACTTTTCCATAAAGCAGAACCATCACCACCGCTGCTTAGGCTATAAGGTGTTCTTTTTGCTCTCCAGGTCGATGCATACAATATTCGAGGATTGTTAGGATCCATAACCAGGTCAACCGCACCCGCCTGCTCATTTACAAAAAGGGTATTACGCCATGTAGTGCCCCCGTCTGTACTTTTAAAAATACCACGTTCTTGAGTTGGTCTATATATATTTCCTAATACCGCAGCATACAAAATATCTGGGTTATCCGGATGTATTCGAATTCGCGGTACATGTCTGCTGTTTTTGAGGCCTACTGACTTCCATGTCTTACCTGCGTCCTCAGTTTTCCAGACACCATAACCAGAAGATACATTCCCCCGTAAAGTTTTTTCACCGCCGCCAACATAAATAACATTAGGATCACTTTTCGCAACTTCCACCGCGCCTACACTGCCTCCAAAAAACCCATCTGAAATATTCTCCCAACTCCTGCCGCCATCAATTGTTTTCCAAACACCACCTCCGGTGGAGCCAAAATAAAATAGATTTGGCTCTCCGGGCACTCCGGTGACCGCAGCAGAACGCCCACCGCGAAAAGGGCCCACCAATCTATATTCAAGGCTTGAATATAATGCTTCCGGGTATTCTGTTTGGGTATTAGAATTAGTGCGTTTTTTTTGAGCGTTGGTAAGGGAGATAAAAGAAAAAACAGCCAAAATTATAAGTCCGGCTTTCGAAGTAATGATCTTCATATTAAACTTATTTGAATTCATGGCTAAATGTAGGAAAAAAGTAGGGAACTGAGAATGTAATATCCGAACAGATGATTGTAAACAATCAAACTAATTATTTCGGCATATTAGGTATTGAATGTTCCTAATTAGAGGTGATTTGGACTCTTTGTGCAGAAATATTCCCTAATTTTAGGTATTTGGAATTATTAGAAAATTCAACATCCTAAGACAAGCTGATTTAACGATCACAGGCTTGTAATTAATAAATTAAGAAAGAAGTAAGTATAAAGAAATAGCTGATGATATTAGAAAAGAGAATACCATTAAAATATTGGTTCAAAGAAATAAAATGGGATTTGCTTATTGTCAGTGTGTTTTCGATAATAATCTATTTTTTTAAACTTTATGTAGTTAACCTGGATATTCCATTAGGTATTGGAACATTTTTAGGAACAGCTATTGCCTTGTTATTGTCTTTTAAGTTGTCACAATCCTATGACCGTTGGTGGGAAGCCCGAAAAATTTGGGGGGCCATTGTCAATGATTCAAGAACTTTAGTGATTCAACTAAAACAATTCATTAAAGAACCCGATAGCAGTATTGTGAAAACTATGGCTTATCGACAGATCGCCTGGTGTTACGCACTCGGGCAACATTTGCGAAAGCAGGATGTGCTTGGTAAATTAGAAGACTTCATTTCTAAGGATGAAATAATATCTATAAAGCACAAAAACCATGTCCCTCTGACTTTACTGGACCATCATGGACAAAATGTAAGAAACCTTCATAAGGAAAAATCACTCAATGACTTCCAACAAATTCAGTTAGATACCACAATTTTGAAACTTACAGCCTCTATGGGCATGGCTGAGCGTATAAAAAATACAGTGTTTCCCAGAACGTACAGAAATGTGCTACACTTTTTTATCTATATCTTTTTGTTATTGCTTTCTTTGGCACTTGAAGATGTCTATGGGTTTTTAGAGATCCCGTTATTAATTTTTATTTCCATCCCTTTTTTTATGCTTGAAAAAATTGCCTTTGTCATTCAGGATCCCTTCGAAAATTTTCCGACTGATACCGCTATGACTAGCATTTCACGTAACATTGAGATCAATATTAAGGAACTTCTAGGGGAAAAAGAATTACCTGAACCTTTAAAGAATAAAGGATTTTATATTATGTAAACGTTTTTTAATTCTGTTATAAAGTGTAAATTTTATGTTTTTATGTTTATTTAAAAAGTTAGCCCAACAAATTAATTGTCTTAACAAATTACTCAGTCAAACGTATTCAATATTTGGAATTTTTATTGTTCTGGGTGTTCTCTTAAGCTGCAAGGGACAGCCTGGTTCAGAAGATGCCATATCTACGGCAATAGTATATCGCACTTCACTGGACCAAACCCAATTATTAAACAAAGTCGCAATTAAAATGAGCGCTGTTTCTGAAACCACCTCTGTTGAATCGACAATTACCGTGGACCCTTCTACCACCTATCAGATAATGGATGGTTTCGGATATACGCTTACTGGGGGCAGTGCATTGCATTTACAAAAGATGACTGCTCTCTCCAGAGGCAAGATATTAGAAGAACTTTTTGGCAAAGGTGATAACAGTATTGGTGTGAGTTATTTAAGAGTAAGTATTGGCGCCTCGGATCTGGATGAATTTCCATGGTCCTACAACGACCTCCCTTCTGGCAAATCAGATCCTGATCTGAAACATTTTTCAATGGCCTACGATACCCTTTATCTGATCCCTACTTTAAAGGAAATACTTAAAATATCACCGCAAATAAAAATTATGGGCTCCCCCTGGTCACCCCCCGCATGGATGAAGGATAATAAAGATACACGCGGTGGCAGTCTGCTTAAAGAATACTATCCCGCCTATGCCAATTATTTTGTAAAATATATAAAAGCCATGGAAGCTGAGGGTATCCCAATTGATGCTATTACTGTTCAAAATGAACCTTTGCATCCGGGCAATAATCCAAGCCTCTTAATGATAGCCAAGGATCAGGGAGAATTCGTAAAAAATCATTTGGGACCTGCTTTTAAAGAAAATGGAATTGAAACTAAAATTATCCTTTATGACCATAATGCAGACCGGCCAGACTATCCTATTTCTATCCTGGACGATCCGCAAACTGCACAATATGTAGACGGCTCAGCATTTCATTTATATGGGGGCACTATAGACGCCTTATCCAAAGTGCATAATGCGCACCCTGAGAAACATCTCTATTTTACTGAACAATGGATAGGTGCTCCCGGCGATTTTGAGGAGAATCTTAGTTGGCATATGGAAAATCTTATTATTGGTGCGCCCAGGAATTGGAGCCGAAACGTATTGCAATGGAATCTTGCAGCTGATGAAAATCAAAAACCACATACAGATCGGGGTGGTTGTACTCGTTGTCTTGGAGCTATTACAATAAAAGGTGATAGTATAATTAGAAATCCGGCCTACTATATTATTGCTCATGCTTCCAAATTTGTACCCCCTGGTTCGGTTAGAATAGATTCTAACCAGGAAGAGAACCTACTTAACGTAGCTTATAGTACTCCAGAAAATAAAACAGTAGTAATTTTACAAAATAAGAATAATGAGACTATTACTGTTGAGCTCAATAAAGAAGGAGAAAAGTTAATAATTACTTTAGGTGGTAAGGATATAGCTACATTGGTCTGGGAATAACAGATCTCAGACTAGTGTCTTTTTGACTTCTTTTCTTAAATAAAGCCCGGTAACTAAGGTTGCCAATACATCTGCTATGGGAAAAGAGATCCAAACACCCAGTTCTCCTAAAAAATTTGGTAAGGTCAGGATTAAAGGAATAAAAAAGAATCCTTGCCGCGTTAAAGTAAGGAGCAAAGCGGGAACCGCTTTCCCTATAGCCTGAAAGTAAGCAGCTCCTATTAGCTGGAGTGCAATAATGGGTGTTGCGGCAAAAACCCAGCGCATTGCGGAAGGAGTATGTTCCATTACAAAGGCATTTGTTGCCATTTCAAGGACGGGCATATTAGGTTTATCGCTTAAAAATAAAGATGTTATCTCTGCAGGAAAAATCATAAGAAGGACAAATACCAGGGTAGCTACAGAAGCGGCATATATAATAGCTGTTTTAATTGATATTCTTACCCTATTATACTTTTGTGCCCCATAGTTATAGCCTGCAATAGGAAGGAACCCTTGGGTAACTCCAAATACAGGGAAGAGGGCAAACATTAGCATTCGTCCTATAATGGCGTACACGGCTACCATCGGCTCACCCCCAAGGGCAAACAAAATATTGTTCATGAGTAAATAGGTGATACTTGTTACTGCCTGTCGCGAAAGGGTTACAAATCCCAGGCCCCCTATTTCTCGCAAAATATCTCTATCTAATCCAAAATGAGACCAATTAATTTTTAGTTCAGAATTTTTGGATCTGAAAAAATAAAAAATATAGGCAAAACACATAAGGTAGCCTGCCGTAGTTGCCCAGGCTGCTCCTGCCATTCCCCAGTCAAAGACATAAATGAATAGGTAGTCTAATACGAGATTTCCTATTGATGGTATAATCATGGCAATCATGGCAAACTTAGGTTTCCCTTCAGCGCGAATAACCGTATTACCCATCATACAAAGAGCCAAAAAAGGAACTCCGTATAAAACTATGGTATAGTAAATCTTTGCAGGATCAAATATAGCACCCTTACCTCCGAATGCAGGAATTAAACCATCTACATAGTAAAGGCCTAGAACCACCATGGAAATGGTGACCAACAATGTAAGCGTGATCTGATTTCCAAAGGTTTTTAGTGCCTTTTCATTATGATCTGCACCAAGAGCACGAGAAATAATACTGCTTCCCCCGATTCCAATTGCCATTCCCAATGCTGCAATAAAAAAAGAAACCGGTAGAACTACATTAATGGCCGCTATGGCAATAGAACCAATCCAGTTCCCTACGAATATAGTATCTACTAATATATTGAGTGACATCACAAGTATGCCAATCGAAGCAGGCACTGCTTGCCTTATAAGAAGTCTTCCAATGGGTTCTGCCCCTAATTGATCTGAGGAGACTTTAGCCATTATAATGCAATGATTATGAAAATATACATATACTATTAGATAAATTCACCTTTTACCAGGCCAATGATAATAAATGAATACTAAGCATTAAACCGGCAGAGTTTTACTGCTATGCCAATTGTTTATCCACTCCGCCATTAAAGCTACCCAGGAATCACTCTCATTTAAGCAAGGAATATGTATATAACCTTCACCGCCTGCTTCCATGAATTGTTCTTTACCTTCCATCGCGATTTCCTCAAGAGTCTCGAGGCAATCACTTACAAAAGCAGGTGTAATCACAGCAAGCTTCTTAATCCCGGCTTTCGCCAAACGCTCAAACTCAAAATCTGTATAAGGTTTTAACCATGGATCACCGGCAAGACGTGATTGGAACGAAGTACTCACTTTGTCTTCGTCCAGGTTTAACTCCGCTTTTACCAGTTCTGTGGTATCATAACACTGATGTCTATAACATGTATTGTGTGCTACTGAGTTTATTTGGCAACAACTTCCATCTATTTTGCAATGGAATTTGGTTGGATCTGACTTTCTGATATGTCGTTCCGGAATACCGTGATAAGAAAATAATATATGATCATACTCAAAGTTCTCTAGTCCTTTCAAAATTTGTTCCGAAAGTACTTTTATGTAATCCGGATTTTTATAAAACGCCGGTAAGGTAGTAATTCTCATATCCGGATAATTCGCCTGCTGTTCCTGCATAGTTTTAACTACAACAGTCTCATAGGAAGACATGGCATAGTGAGGGTAAAGAGGCACCAGTAGTATTTCACTTACTCCTTTGTCTTTTAATTCCTTTAAGGCGTTCTTAATGCTCATTGAGCCATAGCGCATCCCCAGGGCAACAGGAATATCTGTTTGCTGCCGGACCTTAGATGCAAAGCGTTCTGAAATTACTACTAAAGGAGATCCTTCTTCCCACCATATCTTAGCATATGCCTTTGCCGATTTCTTTGGGCGGGTTTGAAGAATAATTCCACGAACAAGCAGATTACGCAACCAATTTGGCACATCAATTACACGCTCATCCATTAAAAATTCGTCCAGATATGGTTTTACTTCTTTAGCCGTGGGGCCATCAGGAGATCCTAAATTCACTAATAATACACCCTTCATAATTCTTTTTTAAGCAATTTTTTTTAACAATACAAAAATACTACTTGGAATGAAACTCCGTTAAAATATGGTGAATACTTTTCTGATGCCCTTATAAGTAATCCCTATTGACCTAACCAATCTAAGCGGGAATTTATTCAAAAATACCTGGAGATTAGAAAATATTCCTGCCTCATAAAATTACCTGAGGCCCCAAACAAACCAAAAATAATGCGCTTAACTAATGTAATCATTTGCTTTGTTCTATCACTGATGGGCTATTCCCAATCGGAAAAAAGTTTACTCTGGGAAATATCTGGAAACGGTTTAGAAACATCTTCCTATTTATACGGCACCATGCACGTTAGTAAAAAAATTGCTTTCCGATTAGACGATGTTTTTTACGAAGCCCTGGATAAAAGTGAAATAGTGGCTCTAGAATCTGATCCTGATACCTGGCTGGAAAGCGAAGAGCGTTTTGGTTCAGGAACCCAGAAAGAAGGTTATGGCTTCACCACCAAAGGGTTTTATACACATTCGTTTGCTTTGCAACATCCGAGAAAGAAAGACCTGGCATCTTACCTGGCATTTGAAGAAAAATTGGTAAATAGTATCCTTTACAGAACTAATGAGTATTCACAAAATTTTGAGGAGGACACCTATTTAGACATGTTCATTTATCAGGCAGGAAGTCGGTTTAACAAACCTATTCTTGCATTGGAGAAACTGGAAGAATCGGCGGCATTGGTAGGAAGAGCGAGCCTGAATTCTATGAAAATGAAACCGGATGAATGGCTTCAAAAACGGATGCAACAACAAGACCTGATGTTCTTAATGCAGGATGCTTATCGGGAGCGCAATTTAAGCTTATTAGATTCTATTGATAAAGCGATGTATACCGATCATTATCTAAAGAATATGCTCTATATCCGTAATGAGAACATGGCGAGAAGTTTGGATTCTGCTATACAAAAAGCTAAAGTTTTTGCAGGAATTGGGGCAGCACATTTGCCAGGCACACACGGTGTAATTGCGTTATTGCAAGAAAAAGGATATGTTGTAGAACCCCTTGTTTCAGAAGCTACCGAAAAAGGTCAAAAACTTAAGGATAAATTCGTAAAAAAAATAAGGGAACATTCTTATAAAACTTTTGGGCCAGATGATAATTTCTTTACCATTTCACTCCCCAATAAATTATATCCAATATCCGAAAGAATTACTACAGTTTATGTTTCACCAGATTTAGCAAATGGAAGTTACTTTATGGTTAACAGGATTCCCACCTATGCCAGTTTAAAAGCCGGAGGAGACTACACCATAGAGGATATTGAGCAATTGTTATTTGAAAATATACCAGGAACCATATTAAGTAAAACCCCTATTATTAACAAGAGGTATAAAGGCCTGGATATTAGAAACAAACTAAAGAATGGTGATCATCAGCGATACCAAATTTACATAACCCCCTTGGAGATACTTATTTTTAAAATGGGAGGAGAAGGTGATTACGTCATAAATTATTCTGATATAATATTTAATAGCCTCAAGTTTAAAGCTCCTGATGACAGAAGTAAGCTAATTACTTCAACTTACAAGGACTTTGAAATATCGATGCCAGGGCTTCATAAATTTACAAATGCATCAAGAGGCGGCAGTCGCAGCATTGAAGGATATGACTCAGCAACTAATTCCTATTATTTCCTTAAAAAGACCACCCTTAATGACCTAAATTTTATTGAGGAAGATACATTTGAACTTAAACAAATTCAAAAACGAATATACCAAGACCTTCAGCTTAAGCCGAAATACAATTCTTTTGAAAATAAATCTCTTACTTCCAAAGCGGTTTGGGATTCAGTAAGCGGTCAGGATTTATATCTGAAAACCGTAATCAAACGGGGTGATTATTATTTGCTAGGCACTCGTACTAAAAGTGAAATTAATGCTGAAGAATTTTTCAATTCTTTTAAAATAAGAGAAGTTTCTTATCCTGAAGTATTCAAAAAGGTAGTAGACACTGCCATGCATTTCAGTACTGTTACATCTGTGAATCCACCCAAATTTGTTGAGCACAGCAATCACAAGTTTGGTAATAAGAAAAAAGAAAAAGCCTATAATCCCTATTCCAAAAAAACAATTTATCAGAACAAAAATAATGAGGCCATTGAGGTAGAGATAACAAAATCACATGACTATCTTACCTTTTCTAATATAGATTCTATTTGGGTATTAAGGAAAAAACAATACTCCGATAAACAGTTTAAAATTCAAAATGAAAAAACTAAAACATCAGGAGATGGTTACCACGAATTGCAATTCGTAATCACCGATACTGCAAGCACAAGGGGTATACTAATTAAGAATATCATTAGGGGTGGTTTATTTTACCAGTTGAAAGCAGTGGTCGATACCATTTCAGAACCCAGTCCGTTTGTAAGTGCCTTTTTTGACAATTTTAAACCGGAAGGTGAGCCTATAGGACGAGATCTTCTTGAAGATAAAACAGCAGATTTTTTTGCCGCACTCAGGGAAAATGACAGTATAGTTCTAAAAGGCTATAGATACCTCTTATTTGATGAACGCCATTTAGATTCGTTAACCTACTACATTTCACAGTACTCCTTTGATGAGGATAAAAAGCATATACAATCTTACCTCATTAAGAAATTAGGAGAATTGCAGCATGATAAGGTTATTCCGTTCCTGATAGATTTATATGCCAGATCATATAATAATTCTAGTGCGCAAATTAAAATTCTTCAGGCTATTGCAAGGAAAAAAACTGAAGCCTCCGCGCATCTATTGCTCGATCTTATGTCGCAAGATTTGCCTCTGGTATCTAATACGGCGGAGATAAGAAGTATTTTTAAACCATATGAAGACAGTTTGGTATTGGCAAAGAGATTATATCCCGAATTGCTGAAATACAGTTCGATTACTGAATATAAAGCTCCAATTTTTTCCCTTCTGGCACAGCTAAAAAAGGTAGATTTAGTAAAACCCTCACATTATAAAAAATACAGGAGCCAGCTATTAAATGATGCTAAAATTCTGTTGAAAAGGCACCTGGGTGAACAAAACAACAGTGAATTAAAAACAAGACAGGCAAATTATATCAGGCTCAGAAATAATGATATTTTAGAAGATTATGTTGTTTTGCTCTATCCTTTTTCCGGTGAAAGAGAAATGGGTCAATTTTTTAACCGGCTTCTTTTAGTAAAAGATCCAAAAATTCGCAGCACCTATGTTACACAGCTTGCGTCAGATGAAAAAAGCATCCCAACGGCAGTGATCAATTCTATGGCTTATGATATTAATAGCAGGCTTTTGTTGTATACTAAGTTAATGCATCAGGGTAAATCTGATATTTTTCCGCATCAATACAGCTCTGAACAGTACTTGGCGGAAGCTCTCATTTATAAGGACAGAAAATTTGACAGTAATAAAGATAAGATTATATACATCGGCGACAGGTCTATGACTTATAAGAGCAACCCTTATACTGCATATTATTTTAAGTCACAAAATAGCCAGGATTATCATAAGAACTTTAAAATCCATATTGTAGTATTTGCAGATGATATGCCTTTCAATTCAGTTCCTTATTATATTAATGACGGATTGCGGATGGCAGATACAGATACTGAGGAGGAGGCAATCGACTTTGTGACTGAAACCTTTTTACTAAAAGACCGTAAAAGAGCTATTGCCTACAGGCCAAACCAGTACCGTGGTTATGGAAGTTTTGGCTTCTAAATTGTATTTTTGCTCTATATGCAAATAAACATGAAATTAATCTCTTCATTTTTTTTCTTTTTATTATCTCTTACTATTTGTGCGCAACAGCTAATTTGTTCAGATCAAGACAAAACGGCATTTGATATTAAGATTAAAGAAATTCAAAATTCAAAACAATCAGATTTTGGCGATACCATGATCTCCGTTGGTCAAACATTTCTTGGAACCCCATATGTGGCAAAAACACTGGAAATAGGAAAATCTGAATCTTTGGTTATTAATTTGCACGGGATGGACTGTACTACCTATGTTGAGAACGTTTTGGCCTTTAGTACGTTGTTGGTGGAGGATAAAATGAATTTTGATTCCTTCGCGAGTGTTCTTGAAAATATACGATATAAGGATGGTGAATTAGATGGATATGCATCCCGATTACATTATTTTTCCGAATGGATAGCAAATAACGAAAAGAAAGAACTTTTAGAAGATGTAACTGAAGAAATAGGGGGTATCGAAATTAAGAAAGATATTAATTTTATGAGTACTCATAGGGATTTGTATCCCTTTTTGCAGGACGAAGAAAATTTCAAAAAAATTAAAGCTTCAGAAAATTACCTTAACCATAAATCTATTTGCATTTTACCCCAGAACCAGATTGAAGCCAATGAGAATCAAATAAAGAATGGCGATATTATTGCGCTAACCACCTCTATCACCGGGCTGGATATCACACACACAGGCATTGCCATTAGAGAAAAAGATGGCCGTATTCACTTACTGCATGCCTCTTCTTCAGGAAAGGTGGAAATTTCTGAATTACCTTTAGTAGAATATTTAAAAAAGATTAAAAAGAATACAGGGATAATGGTGGCCAGGCCATTATAAAAAATGTGGTTCTGAAGTCTTGAAGTGCAGCTCTTTTATTGAGCATATATATTAAGGTATTCTTCGCACATTGTTATAGGTGCCAAACCTGAAGAATTATTATACTTTCTTCGATCCTTACCTATTCAATAATCCGATAAATGGGTTCTTCAAAATAATGTTGTTTATCTCCCCAGGCAATAATTTATTCCCCCTACCAAGTGTTTCTGGAAATCTGGTTCATCAAAAGATTCTTCTGTATGGCCTCCACCGGTATAAAAAACGCGACCTCCATCAAATTCATAATACCATGCAATAGGATGGTTATCTCCGTTTGTGCCCCCTTCATATGAAGTTTCATCCAGGTAGATAAGCACATTCATATCCGGATTTATATTTTTATAATTATACCATTCATCATTGCGTACCCAGGTGTCCTTCAAATGACTGGTAGATAAATGTTGTCTGTTAACGACGTTCATTTTGGCCTCTCTGACATTAGGATCATTTGGATGGCTTGTAAAATATGCGCCAACCAATTTACCATACCATGGCCAGTCATATTCAGTATCGCTGGCGGCATGAATTCCCATGTAATTGCCGCCATTATTAATATAATTTTTAAAAGCCTGTTCCTGATCAGGGCCCAATACATCCAAAGTTGTACTTAAAAAAAGTACTAAATCATATTTTTTTAAGTTGGTATCATTAAATTGTAATGAATCTTCTGTTTGCGTGACTGAAAAATTGTTTTCTTTTCCTAAATTTTTCAGAGTCTCCACGCCTTTTTCAATAGACTTGTGCCTATAACCCATAGTTTTTGTAAAAACCAGGATTTGAGCCATTTCTTCTTTTATGGAAGCAATATTTTCTTCTTGCAGCTGTGGTTGAGAAGATGCTGTTAGTGAGATGCAAAAAAGCAAAGAGGCAATAAATTTTCCAAGTGTTTTCATAAGTATATTTTATAATTTATTAAATATCGAGAAATCTTCTTAATGATACTACTAATTACTCAATGACATTAAATATTTTTTTGGAGTAGTCCCGAATTTCTTTTTAAAAGAGGCAATAAAATGACTCGATGTACTATATCCTATCCTATGCCCTACTTCGTTCACATTATACTCCCCGGATTCAAGCATTTTACGCGCGAAATCCATCTTATAGTCAAACAAAAAACTAAATACCGGTTCTCCATATACTTGTTTAAAACCCTCTTTTAGTTTTTTAAGTGAGAGGCCAATCTCTTCCGATAACTGTGTCAGAGTAGGTGGTTCTGCCATTCGGCTTATCATAATTTCTTTAGCTTGCTTTATTCGCTTTATATTATCCTCATCCACCAAAAAGGGACACTGTTCTAAATCTGCATCTTCACTTTTGTTGAAATACAACGAGATTAATTCATAAACTTTGGCTTTAACATAAAGTGCCTTAATGGAAGGATGGAGATTATAATTAATTATTTGGCTTAGTATAACGGCAATTGCCGGAGTTACACCTTCCTGGGAATAGTATTTTTTTTCCTTATTATCATTACTCAAAAAAGGAATATAGTCTGCTTCTTTTGAAAATAGAGAATGAAACCTTCTTATGGTCATTATAACAGATACCATCCATGACTTGGGATTAAGTTCCAAATTTAAAGGGAGGTCTAACTGCGTATTATATAGCAATAAAGAATTCTCCTCGGATACCTCCAGAGCATAATGGCCATCATTAAAAATAAATTTTGCATTCCCCTTTAAACAAAAGTGGAATTGAATAAAACTACTATCAATATCCCGGGTAACTTTTTGAGCCTCAGGGCCCTCATTTTGAATTTTTAATACATAAAAATCATCATCAATCAAGACTTCGGTAAATGAACCTTGAGCGATATTTTTGTAACCCGTTTTAGGTGAATTCATAAACATTCTATTTAGAAACATTCTAAATAGAATGTTTGCCAGTAGCTGTTAAAGCTATAAATATATTGGTTTTTGCGATATTTTCGGTGAAATTTCAATAAAAAAACTTAAAGCGATATATATTGTACCTCCAGCGTTATTTTTATTAAGTAGATGCTACTATTTTTGTGAGCTATATTGATAATGTATGAAGAGGTATCATATCTCCAAACACAATTCTTTTTATACCGTTGGGCTAAGCTATAAAAATGCAGACGCAGTATTAAGAGGAAAATTTAGCTTGGACCAGGACGCAACCGATGCGCTTTTAACGGAAGCTAAGGCAATAGGCGTTGATGGTCTTCTTATTACTTCTACGTGTAATCGGACAGAATTGCACGGCTTTGCGCAGCACCCCTTTCAGTTAATTAAATTGCTTTGTGATCATTCTCAGGGTACGGTTGAAGAATTTCAGGAAGTAGCTTATGTTTTAAAAAATTATGAGGCCATTAACCATTTGTTTCTCGTAGGCAGTGGATTAGACAGCCAGATCTTGGGCGATTTTGAAATAATCAGTCAATTAAAACGCAGCTTTTCCCGCTCCAAAAATCATGATCTTACAAATCACTTTTTGGAACGTCTTGTTAATTCGGTCATTCAGGCCAGTAAGCGAATTAAAAATGAAACGGAAATCTCAACAGGGGCCACCTCAGTGGCATTTGCCTCTGTTCAGTACATTCTAAAAAATGTTGCCAATATTGCAGAAAAGAATATTTTACTTTTTGGTACGGGCAAAATAGGTAGAAATACTTGTGAAAACCTTATCAAACATACAAATCACTCTCATATAACCCTTATTAACCGAACTAAGGATAAGGCCGAAAAAATTGCTGGAAAGTTTAATCTTGTTGTAAAGGATTATGGAGATTTGCAAACAGAAATCCGTAAGGCAGATGTCCTGATCGTGGCTACCGGAGCTAATTCCCCAACGATCACCAAAGAACTTATCTATACTAACAAACCACTTTTGATCTTAGATTTATCAATTCCTAAAAATGTGGCAGATAATGTATTGGAATTAAAAGATGTTTCTGTTTTACACCTGGATCATCTATCGCAAATAACAGATGAAACCCTTGAACGCAGAAAACAATATATTCCTCAAGCAGAATCCATTATAGATGAAGTGAAATTAGATTTTAGCCAGTGGCTGGAAACCAGAAAATTTGCTCCGGTTATAAAAGCCCTTAAAAAGAAACTAAAATCAATGAAAGAAGAAGAACTGGATTTTCAGTCTAAAAAACTCACTGATTTCAATTCAGAACACGCAGATATCATATCGGAAAGAATCATTCAGAAGATAACTAAACAGTTCGCCAACCATTTGAAGGAATCTGAGAATGATGCTGATGATAGTTTGCAACTTATACAAAAGGTCTTTCAACTAGAATTAAACTCCCAATGAATAAGGTCATTCGTATTGGCACCCGCGATAGTGAACTTGCACTATGGCAGGCAAATGACGTAAAGAAAAAACTTGACAAGCTGGGGTATTCCACGCAATTAATCCCAGTAAAATCTGATGGGGATCTGGAATTAGATCAACCACTTTATACCATGGGGATTACAGGAATTTTTACAAAAACTTTGGATGTGGCAATGCTTACAGATAAAATTGATATTGCTGTACATTCAATGAAAGATGTACCCACCATTTTACCAAAAGGCATTGTGCAGGCAGCTGTTATGAAACGCGCAAACCATAAGGATATATTGGTGCATAAAGGTCTGGATTTTCTAAATACCGAAGGAATTATTGCTACGGGCAGTTTAAGAAGAAAAGCACAATGGTTACAGCGTTACCCTCTTCATGAGGTAGTTGATTTAAGAGGAAATGTAAACACCCGATTAAAAAAACTGGAAGATAATTCATGGGATGCAGCAATTTTTGCAGCTGCTGGCCTTGAACGTTTAAATAAACTTCCGGAAAACCATACCGTACTACAATGGATGGTGCCAGCACCCGCTCAAGGTGTTATGATGATTGCAGCCAAAAAGGAAGATCAGTATTGTCTTGAGGCACTTACCTCTTTAAACCATGAAACCACAGAAATCTGTACACAGGTTGAACGGGAGTTTTTAAAGGAATTAGAAGGCGGCTGCACAGCACCAATAGGAGCTTTAGCTACTATTGAAAACGATTTTTTACATTTTAAAGGTATATTACTATCTCTTGATGGGCAACGAACAGCAAGCATTGATAAAAAAATCAGACTGGCAGATGCAAAAGATTTTGGTAAAGCCTGCGCGCAAGAGGTCTTATTTAATGGAGGGAAGGAATTGATGCGAGAAATAAAAATCCAAATGAACCAATGAAAAATGTCCTCTCCACTAAACTCCTCACGCCCGGGCAAAAAACGATTCTAAATGATGCTGGTATTAATTTTCAGGAATACGAAGCCATAAATATCCATTACCAAGAATTTCAGTTAACCACCGATTTTGATTATTTTATTTTTACCAGTCAGAACGCGGTTAGGGCATTTATAAACCATAATTCTAATTTTCATACAAAAAAGGAATTGGGAAAGGAGTGTTTTTGTGTAGGGGGAAAAACTAAATTACTTTTAGAACAAAATGGCCATAAAGTTGTAAAAATGGCCCATAATGGAGCCGAATTAGGTAGTTTTATTGTAAAAAACCATAAAAAAGCATCATTTTTATTCTTTTGTGGAAATAGAAGAAATGATGATTTACCCAATATTTTGACGAAACATAAGGTTCATTTCAAGGAAATTGTAGTATACAAAACAGAATTAAAACCTCAGCATTTTTCAGAACACTTTGATGGCATATTGTTTTTTAGTCCCAGCGGAGTAAAGAGTTTTACTATGTCAAATGAGGTGGGTAATAGTACGGTATTCTGTATAGGCGATACGACGGCCCGGGAGGCTGCCCTATTTACGGGTTCCATAATTGTGGCAGATACCCCAGTTGTAGAAAATCTGTTGAAAAAGGTCACATTGCATTATAATTTGAGCATTAAGAAATAAAATGAGTATAAAAAACGATTTATTTTTAAGAGCATTACAAGGTGAAACTGTTGAGCGCCCACCTGTATGGATGATGAGGCAGGCTGGCAGATACCTGCCCGAATTTATGAAGATTAGGGAAAAATATGATTTCTTCACCAGATGTCAGACCCCGGAATTAGCTTCCGAAATTACGGTACAACCTATAAGGCGTTTTGGAATGGACGCTGCCATACTTTTTAGTGATATTCTTGTTATACCACAAGCTATGCAAATAGAAGTACAAATGAAACCCGATTTTGGCCCCTATTTGCCTAATCCTATTCGCTCTCAAAAAGATGTAGACCGGGTTTTAGTACCCGATGTTAATGAAGAACTAGATTATGTAATGCAGGCCATTGCCGCAACCAAAGAGAAATTACAGGATGAGATCCCTTTAATTGGTTTTGCAGGTTCTCCATGGACGATTCTCTGCTATTGCGTACAGGGGCAAGGCAGTAAAACCTTTGATAAGGCCAAGGAATTCTGTTTTACACAACCGATAGCTGCTCATAACCTATTGCAGAAAATTACTGATACCACTATCTCATATTTGAGAGCCAAAGTAAAAGCAGGTGTAAATGCAGTTCAGGTGTTCGATTCATGGGGTGGCATGCTTTCACCCAATGATTATAAAGAATTCTCGTGGAATTATATCCAGCAAATTATAGATGCCCTTAAGGAGGAAACAGAGGTAATTATCTTTGGTAAAGGTTGTTGGTTTGCCTTAGGCGATATGGCAAAATCCGGGGCCGCTGCGCTTGGAGTGGATTGGACTTGTTCTGCCAGAAATGCCAGATATTTGACAGGAGGGAAAATAACGCTCCAGGGGAATTTTGACCCTGCTCGCTTATTGTCTCCCCCGGAAGTCATTAAAAAAATGGTCACCCAAATGATTAATGAATTTGGAAAGGATCAATATATCGTTAATCTTGGCCATGGGATTCTGCCCAACGTCCCTGTGGAAAATGCAAAAGCATTTATAGATGCGGTAAAAGAGTATAAGCCTTAAGGTAAAAGGGGTTTTATATTACTTGAGGCCCTTTCTTTATCTCAGTATAATCAAGTGATTGATGACAGAAAGTCATATTAATAGTTTATTTGCTTTAGAGCCATTAACAACGGTGGATACTCCCGCTCTACATGCTTTTTTAGCTTTAAACAAAGAAGAATTTCATCGCTTTTTCCCAATTACCTTAGTGCAAAATGAGACTATTGAGACCTCTGAAAACTTCATACTAAATAAAAGTGAACAGATAAAATTAAGAACAGAATTTACTTTTGCCCTCAAAACAAATAAAACGGTGGTTGGCCTGGTCATCTTAAAAAATTTGAATTGGGAACTCAGGCGGGGTGAGATAGCATATTGTATTGATAAAGACTTTCAAGGTAGAGGTTGGATTACGCAAGCTGTAAAGGATACCAGTGTTTTTGCATTTAATGATCTCGCCTTAAAAACCCTGGAAATTATTGTACACGAGCAAAATAAAGCAAGTGTTAGAGTAGCAGAAAAATGCGGATATGAATGGAAAAAAACATTGTTAAAAGCCCATACACCTCCTAAGGAAGAACCACTTGATATGGAATTATATGAAAGATCATATGAAAAATAAATTCTACAGTTACATTAAAGAACTTCAGGACACAATTACTTCCAAATTAGAAGAAATAGATGGTTCCGCTAAATTTCGTGAAGATATTTGGAAACGTCCGGAAGGTGGTGGTGGCAGGACCAGAGTAATTGAAGATGGTTCAGTTTTTGAAAAGGGTGGCGTAAACATATCTGCTGTTCATGGTGCACTCCCAAAAAGTATGCAAACCTATTTTGGTGTAAAGGATGCGGATTTTTATGCTTGCGGTCTAAGTCTGGTACTCCATCCCGAAAATCCAATGGTCCCAACCGTCCACGCCAATTGGCGTTATTTTGAAATGTATGATAAAAAAGGTGCCTTGGTAGATCAATGGTTTGGAGGAGGCCTCGATCTTACACCATATTATTTATTTGAGGAAGATGTTAAGCACTTTCATTCAGTATGCAAAGCATCTTGTGATGCGCATGATCCTGGTTTTTACAAAACCTATAAAAAGAAATGTGATGACTATTTCTGGAATAGTCATCGCGGGGAAGCCCGAGGAGTAGGTGGTTTATTTTTTGATTACTGTAAAGTTTCCGACAATATGAGTATAGCGGATTGGTATAACTTTGTCACCACGGTTGGCAATGGCTTTCTGGAAGCATATATACCGATTGTTCTAAAAAGAAAATCGCTCGCTTATAGCAACAAACAAAGGGATTGGCAAGAAATTCGCCGCGGTCGTTATGTTGAATTTAATCTGGTTCACGACAAGGGTACTCTTTTTGGATTAAAGACTAATGGGCGTATAGAAAGTATTCTTATGAGCTTACCCCCGCATGTTCAATGGAAGTATGACCATCATCCGGAACAAGGTAGTGAGGAGGACAGATTAATAAAAGTATTAGAAAATCCAAAATCATGGATTTGACATCTTTTAATTGTAATTTAGAAGCGAATACCGGTTAAAATGCTGCAAAAATTATTTCAAGTAGATGCCTTTACTGATCGGTTATATTCCGGAAACCCTGCTGCTGTTTGTATCCTGGAAAACTGGATAGAAGATGGCATAATGCAGAAAATTGCCATGGAAAATAATCTCGCAGAAACCGCTTTTGCTGTTAGAGATGGTTCTCAATATGTCATCCGATGGTTTACCCCTGAGCTGGAAGTAGATTTGTGTGGGCATGCAACCCTGGCAACTGCTTTCGTCTTATTTAACTATTATGATCTGAATGACTCTTATGTTGAATTTTTTTCACCCAAAAGCGGAAAGCTTCTGGTAGAAAAAGGTGAAAATGGCTTATTAATACTGGATTTCCCCACAGATGAAATACAATCCATAAAACCCATTCAAGCGCTTAACGAGGCAGTTGGCAAGAATCCGGTTCATACGCTAAAAGGAAAGACAGACTATCTTCTTATTTATAATACACAGAAAGACATTGAACAATTGAATCCAAATTTCTTTCTACTCAATCAACTGGATGCCCGAGGGGTAATTGTATCTGCCCCTGGAGACAGTGTAGATTTTGTATCGCGTTTTTTTGCTCCCCAATGTGGAGTCAATGAAGATCCTGTTACCGGTTCAGCCCATACCAGCCTAATACCCTATTGGTCTAAGGCTCTTGGTAAATCCACACTTGTAGCCAAACAATTATCTAAAAGAGGTGGTGATATTTATTGTGAATTTCAAAACAAACGGGTAAAAATTGCAGGGAGGGCAGTTCCATATTTAAAAGGTGAGATTATTATTTAGAATATATTCATTTCAGTTACCTTTAAACTTAAAATAAAGCCAATGTATCCACTTCGAAGAAACAGAAGATTACGAGCGAACAGTGCCATCAGGCATTTGGTTCGTGAAACAATTTTAACACCTAGTGATTTTTTAGTCCCGTTATTTGTTGTTGAAGGCCATGGAGTTAAGGAAGAAATTCCTTCAATGCCTAATTACTATAGATTGAGCCTCGATAACTTGGGTAAAGAGGTAAAAGAACTTTGGAGTATGGGTCTTTGTGCTGTTCTGCTTTTTGTCAAAGTCCCCGAATCACTAAAGGATAATAAAGGAACAGAAGCTCTCAATGAACATGGCTTAATGCAACGTGCAATTAATACAGTTAAAAGCGCTTGTCCTGATATGTTGGTTATGACAGATGTTGCACTTGACCCTTATTCGTCATATGGACATGATGGAATTGTGGCTAATGGTCAGATTCTTAATGACGAGACCAGTGAGATTTTGGCACAAATGAGTATTTCTCATGCTGAAGCAGGTGCAGACTTTGTAGCTCCCAGTGATATGATGGATGGCAGGATACAAATTATCAGAGAAGCTTTGGAGGATGAGGAATTAACCAATACAGGAATCATGTCTTATTGTGCCAAGTATGCAAGTGGCTTTTATGGTCCGTTTCGCGACGCTTTGGAATCAGCGCCTGTAAACAAGGCCAATGTACCAAAGGATAAGCAGACTTACCAGATGGATCCGGCTAATAGAATAGAGGCTATTAAAGAAGCCCATATGGATGTTGACGAGGGGGCTGATATTATTATGGTAAAACCGGGTATTTGTTATCTGGACATTGTAAGAGAAATAAAAAATGAAGTAGAAGTGCCTGTGGCAGTATACCAGGTTTCAGGAGAATATGCCATGCTGAAGGCTGCCGCAGAAAAAGGTTGGCTGGATCATGATTCAGTAATGATGGAGCAATTGATTTCGATAAAACGGGCAGGTGCAGATATCATTGCCAGCTATTTTGCAAAAGACGCAGTAAAATTAATGGGTTAGACTGCTTACTATCAATACTTTACCATACAGTTCTATGGGAAGATTTCTGTTATCAAATTATCGGTTTTATTTTTTAATACTATTTGGTATTTTATTTTTCACGTCCTACGCACAGGATAGTTCTAAAGAATATTCGACTTCAGACAATCAGCTCAGTAAAATTACCAGTGGGCCAATCCCTATAGATCGGATTTCAAAGGAAACAGACCATAAAGTTGATTCAATTATTACCAATGGCATAAAGAACCATGCTTTTCCCGGCGCCCAGGTTTTAGTTGCGAAAAAAGGTGATATCATTTTTCATAAAGCTTATGGTTTTTATACTTACGACAGTATCCAACCAGTAGCGCTGAATGCCATCTATGATCTTGCATCCGCAACAAAAATTACTGGCCCCCTGCTTGCTTTAATGAAGCTATATGATGAAAGAAAGCTTGATCTGGATGTGCCGTTTAGCAGGTATTGGAAACCCTGGAAACATGTAAAAAACAAAAATGAACTCACCCTGCGTGAAATACTTACGCATCAGGCAGGTTTAAAGCCTTATATCGTTTTTCTAAATGAAGTTCTGAAAAAAGGAAGAATAAGCCGAAGATATATCCATTCCGAACCTTCACCCAGGTTTGAAAATCAGGCTTATGAACATCTTTATGTGAAAAATAGATTTATTACAAAAATGTACAAGGAAATTGATCGATCGCAGGTGAGTGAAAATAAAACCTATCTCTATTCCGGACTGGCATTTTTAATATTCCCTAAGCTTATTTCTCGGCTTAGCGGGGTGTCTTATGAATATTATTTACAAAAACATTTCTATCTGCCAATGGGAGCCACGGCACTTGGATTTAAGCCCAAAACTAAGAAGTATCCTAATGCTATTGTTCCCACCGAAGTAGATTCAGTTTTCAGGAAAGACCTTGTAAAAGGTTGGGTTCATGATGAAAATGCCGCTCTCATGGGAGGAATTTCAGGGAATGCCGGCCTTTTTGGGACCGCAAGGGATCTGCATATAATAATGCAAATGTATCAGAATTACGGCATTTATGATGGTCAAAGGTATCTTTCGGAAGCTACCGTTAAAGAATTTACAAAAGTACAATACCCTGAAAATGATAACAGGCGTGGTCTTGGTTTTGACAAGCCCCTATTGAATAATAAAAACTTGTCTATTTCGGAAGCTTATCCAGCGATAGATGCGAGCATGGAAAGCTTTGGACATTCCGGTTTTACTGGAACCTTTATATGGGCCGACCCAATAAACCAATTGGTATTTATTTTCCTTTCAAATCGTGTTTACCCAACTCGCGGCAATAGAAATTTATATGAACTAAATATCCGGCCACAATTGCATCAGCTGTTTTATGAAGACCAAAGGGATAAATAATTAATGAAATTAGTAAATCATATTATTAGTATTTTAGTATTCTAATTAAACCAAATGGAATTACTTCTCTTTTATGCTTTTATCTCCATCTTTGTTTCTTTTTTATGTTCAATTTTAGAAGCTGTTCTATTAAGTATAACCCCAACTTTCATTAATTTAAAGAAAAAAGAAGGGAAAAAGTTTGCTTATACGCTGGAAGAATTAAAAAAGGATGTAGACCAACCGCTTATTGCCATCCTAACAATGAATACCATTGCACATACCGTTGGCGCCATACTTGTAGGAGTGCAAGCTAAAGTAGCCTATCAGGAAATATATGGTAGTAAAACCCATTCTTTATTTGGATTTACATTTACCGAAGAATTTATGGTAGGCGTAGTATCAACAATAATGACCATACTAATTCTTGTACTTTCAGAAATTATACCAAAAACGATAGGTGCAACTTATTGGAAAAAGCTTGCCAATTTGACTGCAAAGTCCCTAAAAATAATGGTGTTGGCCTTAAAATGGACAGGCCTACTTTGGGTGCTTCAGTTATTTACACGACTTATTGGTAAAAAAGAAATACATGGAAGTGTCCTGAGCAGGGAAGATTTTACTACAATGGCCGATATAGCTCATGAAGAAGGTGTTTTTCAGGAATCTGAATCAAAGGTGATTAAAAATCTTTTGAAATTTGATGAAATTTGTGCGAAGGATATCATGACGCCCCGGGCTGTGATGAAAATAGCCAAGGAATCCATGTCCATTAAAGAATTCTTTGAGAAAAATCCAAAACTAAGGTTCTCGAGGATTCCCATTTATGGCGAGAGTGTAGACATAATTACCGGTTATGTTTTAAAAGATAATGTTTTGGAAGAAATTATAAATGAAAATGGAGATATTCCTTTATCAGCAATTAAAAGGGATTTGTTAGTTACGAAAAGGAATACCCCTATTCCGCAACTATTTGAGACTTTGATTGCGAAAAGGGAGCATATTGCGCTCGTTGTTGACGAATATGGATCCGTTAGTGGCCTGGTTTCCATGGAAGATGTCATCGAAACCTTATTAGGGCTGGAAATAATGGATGAAAGCGATAATGTTGAGGATTTGCAGCTACTCGCAAGGAAAAAGTGGGAAGACAGAGCTAAAAAAACGGGTATAATTGAATAAAAATGGCTACTGCATATATTAATACCCCTTTGGGGAGCGCAAAACTGGAAGGAGATGAAAATGGGCTTAGCTCTGTTACCGTGCTCGAGAGGGATGAACCCGAAAGTAAAATAATCCCGGAAGTTCTGGTGGATGCGGCATATCAATTACGGGAATACTTTGAAGGTGAACGACAGAATTTTGACCTTTTGATAAATCCGGAAGGTACCGAATTTCAAAAAAAGGTTTGGAATTCATTATTGGAAATACCTTACGGAAAAACTATGTCTTATTTAAAACTTTCCATGAAACTGGGGGATGTAAAAGCTATTCGTGCAGTTGCTTCAGCTAATGGAAAAAACCCTTTATGGATAATTATCCCCTGCCACCGGGTAATTGGATCTGATGGCTCATTAACAGGGTATGCCGGTGGATTGCACCGTAAAAAATGGCTGTTAAACCACGAGAGTCCCTCCAGGCAACAAACCCTGTTCTAAACCTTCAGACCAACTGGTTTGTATAAGTGTAATTCCGAAGACGAAATTGGTACTAAATAGGATTTTTGTCGTTGATTTTATACTTATTATCCACTTAAATATAAGAAGGGCTAATTATAGTGATTATAAAACAAACCAGTTAGTTGGTTCCCTTTCTAATTATCAATAAAACGAGTTGGCGCAAATTTCAAATTTGTATTCTTTAATAATCTGCCTTCTTCGGAAATAATAATTATTCCGCCCTCCAGAGTTTCTGCATCTACCAATTTGGCATAACCCATTAGAAATGTATTGCTTTTCTGATTATAGTCAAAAGCTGTTAGCTCAATATCCAGTCCAACCTCATCCTGTACTTGTTGTACAATGGAGAGCATATCGATAATTCTATTTTCTTTTGTAATAAAATCATAAGTCGCCGGGCCAAAAGGGACATTTGAGGGCTGAGCATAAAGATTGAGATAATACAGTTTCTCATTAACTAAACTGGCCTCAGACTCAATAGGTCCTGCAAAGAAATACCTGTTTATTGAGAAGAGGTCCTCCTGTATTACTTCCAGGGTCCGTAAATCATAAAGAGTAAGTTCATATTCAGACGCCGAATTCCCACTTAGAATAACCATATCCCCATCTTTATTGATCAAAATGCTGGGGACCGATTTTCCAAAATCAAAAGTTCTTATTATAGTATTACTGTCTGTATCCAAGACAGAAAGTTTATAGTCGGATTGCTGATCCAGATAAGTAATTAACAGTCGGCCTGAATAATATAAGGGTTCAAATACATCATTTACGTTATATTCCACTATTAAATCTATCTCCTGACCGGTAGCTAGATCTATAGTCCTAATTCCATAATTTGTCGACCCTTCAGGGCTGAAAAACCCTAGAAAAAGCTTATTTTCTGAATTAGTCCCCCAGGTAACTGATCGTTCATTAGATATGGTATAAAATTCATTTAGAAAAGTGCTCTCCCCGGTTACATAATTTCTTTGCACAGCGGAAAAACTGCCTGCTGCAAAACTGAAAAAAGTAAGAACTTCAGATACCTGTCTCAAAGTAAGGTACTCTCTGTTTATATTGCTTTCTGTCGTTAAATTGAATAAGTCTCCCTCATCAAGAGTTCCATCATAATTAAACTGAAAAACACTTTGAAAATTCTGTCCTATTACCGTATAATTGGGCAATTGATCTTCAGAAACCATATTAGTTTGGTCGTCGTCATTGGTACAACCCGGAAAAAGTGTGACAATAATAGAGAGGTAGAGAACCCACGGGAGCCTATAAAATTTCATGCAGCTTTTTTGTTTAAAGATACATAATATCTAGTAGGAGGGGATTGATAATAATAGCAAGTTATCTGTTTGCGGTTAAAATTGGCGATCAAATTAATAGCCAAAAGGATATTTGCCTTGCTATTAAAATAAATAGTTGGACATTGTGTTATCTGCTTTGATATCTTGAGAAGCATCTAAAACATTCTCTTCTCCCGGCCTAATGATATCCAAATCTCCTTCATTATCTGAATCGTCATTAGTACAGGAAACAAAAAAACAAAGGGAAAATACAAAAGCCAGTAAAAGCAGATTTTTAGTCACATTTATATAGAATTTCGGTTTCATATCAACAATAATTTGTAAGACAATTAAGAAATACTAAAACGTTTTTAATCAGTTTTTATTGAATGTTGCTATTGTAATTCGATTAACTGCAACCTTTTTTCAATAACCACCCCTATCTTGGATTTAACTACTAAGCAAGGAGTACGGATTCTGAATATTGTTATTATCTTTAGTTGAATTGACCAAAAGATCAATATCTTAAGATAAGGGTAAATTCAATTTGAAAATGAAGTGTATTTAATGGTTATTTGGGATGATACAGAAACTAAATCTTGAACATATCCTTTTTTTAGACATCGAAACTGTTCCTGAAGTAGCCGAATATGCTCAATTAAATGATTATAAGAAGGAGTTATGGGAACATAAATCACAGTATCAACGCAAAGAAGAGTTTACTGCTGAAGAATTTTATGAACGGGCAGGGATCTGGGCAGAATTTGGTAAAATAATATGTATCTCCGTAGGGTATTTTTCAATTAAAGATGGTGTTCGCAATTTCAGGGTTACGACATTTCAGGGTGATGAAGAAAAAATACTAAAAGACTTTAAAAAATTACTTAACGAACATTTTAGCCGCCCAAAAAACCTCCTTTGTGCACATAATGGTAAGGAATTTGATTTTCCATATATAGCGCGCAGATTAATTATTAAAGGAATGTCACTCCCGTATAAATTAGACCTTTTTGGCAAAAAACCCTGGGAAGTACCTCATTTAGATACTATGGAGCTCTGGAAATTTGGAGATTTCAAGCATTACACCTCCTTAAAACTTATGGCCAATGTGCTGGGTATTCCTTCACCCAAAGAAGATATAGATGGTAGTATGGTCAGAGCTGTTTATTATGAAGAAGGTGATTTGGATCGCATTGTAGCTTATTGTGAATTAGATGTTATCACTTTAGCACAAGTCTTTCTCCGGCTTCGTAATGATGAATTATTGACGGAAGACCAAATCTTTCATATTTAGATTGATGCTTCCATATAATCTAGTTTTTTAATGGGGTGTAACATTTATGCATAAATGTTATCTATTTAATGTAGCCTTCATATGTAACCCTAACTAAATTATGCCGTATCAAACCATCCAGGCATGGTCAAAATTAGGGATTCGAAAATTGATTTATTGAAGGCAATTATCCTGATAAAAAAGTACCTAATAGTCTAAATATCAAAAATGAAAAATATAATCCTTCTGATCATTTTTCTCACACTATACTCCTGTGATTTCGGATTATCCGGCAAAAAGGAAGATAAAATCAATGCTGATTTTACAGCAGTGGCAGATAGTATATCATTACTGATGTCTGCATACCATTACAACCCTGCAGAGCTCGCTACAGATAAATATCTCGTATTGGAAAAAAAGGTCCGCGTTCTTGCAAATATGGTCCAAACAAAGCAAGAATTTATCAATGGGTTTAATGAGCTTTGGAAAGATGGCCCATTTTCTCATGTTACACTTGGCATTTCAGAAAGGCGCGCAGAGGAAATGGCAGAATTTGTAGATACATTACGTGTAGGGGATTATAGTGTTTCACTGGAATGGGTTGAAGAAACTGCAATACTCACGGTGACAACGATGACCGGTCTTGACACAAAAGAACGCGTATTTAGGGCATACCGCGAGATAGCCGACAATAAAACCAAAGCTCTTATTATAGATGTTCGCAACAATGGTGGGGGTACGTTTGCAGGTGTTCCACTTATTGGTCATGTTTTAACTGATTCTATTGATGCTGGTATATTTGTTTCACAGAAATGGTGGAAAAATAATACGAAAGCCCCCAATCTAGCCGATATTCAATTGTTAACTCCCTGGCAAGGATGGTCGCTGAAATCCTTTTGGCATGATGTACAGGAGAAGCCGCTTACTCGAGTAAAGTTTGGACCAATGCATCCACACTTTGACGGACCGGTATACGTATTGACAAGTAATAATTCGGCCAGTGCCGCAGAGTTTACCGTGGATGCGCTGGCTCAAGAAGAAAATGTAACAATTATAGGTGAGACCACGGCAGGCGAAATGTTATCACAAAAAATGTATGATTTGCCACTTGGCTTTCAATTATCCCTGCCCATAGCAGAATATTATTCAAACCGAATTGGAAGAATTGAAGGAAAAGGCGTAGAGCCTGATATAGCTGTTGATCAGCGTGTGGCAATGGATTTGGCTGTTTCATTGATCAACGGAGAGAGCAGTGAGGAAGCTTTGGCCATGGTACAATTGGAGCTAGATAAAATGAATGAGCAACCCTTCGGAGGGGAAAAGATTTATCTGTTTGGCAACATGAATGATTGGGGTAAAAAGCGGAATATCACTCCTCAGTTTGAGTATAAAGGGAACGGGATTTTCGAAGTGTCATCTACTTTAGAGGCTGGCAGTTATGAGTTTAAAATAGCTCCTATGAACTGGTCCTTTGATTATGGCGCACATCCCAATCAGGAAAAAACGATTATTGGGAAGAAAAAAGATTTAGCAAGAGTGCCCGGAAGCAATAATTTGATTATCAAAATCGAAAATAAAGCCAAGATCACATTTGAACTGAATGTAGCCGATGAAATGGCCGGTAAACTATACGTTTATCAGGACTGAGGTACAGTGAACATATTGGACAGTTAAACATTTATGTTTTTAGTTATTAAAAGACTGTTCTTTTGAAATTTGGGACTTTAACGCTTAATCTTATGACCAGCATTCTTGGCACACCTTCCTCACAGGAAGATATAGATAGAGCATGATTCGGCAAGTGTATTATGAAGAAAAAGACCTGAAACGCATCATCCATTATTTTAAAAGGGATGTGATCACTGTAACAAAAGTCTTTCTCAGTCTTCTTAATGACGAGCTATTAACTGAAGAACAACTCTTTCATATTTAGAATTATGTTTCCGCCAAACGTGAGATCTAGGCCTCATAAAGATTAGTAAAGATATATAGTTATTACCTATATCCCATTGTTACCTGCAATTGATAAAATGTAAACGTTTAAGAAATGATCGTAGTTCAATTTTTTTTTATACTCCTTTTAGTCGGGCCTATATTATGGGGGTGGCGTAATTGGGTTAAATACAGAGGGACTTCTACCCCCAAGTATATAGCCAATTATCCTACCATGATTAATTCTGCAGTATTATATGCTTTAGCATTCAATTTAATCTTCTTTCTGCAAGAATTATTTCTTGTTCTAGGGAAAAAGGCACTTGGTTTAAAGGCATTTCTATATCATAACAATCATAACTGGGTAGGAGAACATCCGATAGCTTTATTGATGCAAGGTTCTGGAGCCCTGGCAATTTTCTTGATTGGATTACTCTGTTTGATAATTTTCCGATTCATTCTATACTCCAAAAGCATTTGGAAACTATTCGTCCTGTGGTTAGCTTTTCATGGACTAATTCAATCAATTCCTCAAGTGATGGTTACATACTTTGACCCAGGTACTGATGTTGGTGAAGCACTTGTGGGATATTTAAATCTTGGTCAACCCTTTCTCTTAATTTTGGCAATAACGAGTGCGACTGCTACGGCCATGATTAGTATTTGGTTTAGCAGGCAACTTTTGAAATTTGCTTCTAACGATGTCGATTTGAGCAATCCTAAATTAAAGTTTAGATATATTCGGTTTATAGCCGTAGGAGCTGCTTTTATAGGCAGCATACTTGTTGTTCCGTTCAGGATTCCTCCAATTGGACAGGCCATTACTCCCTTTATTATTTTCGTTTTTTCAATTCCCTGGGTATGGGCTTCAGCAGCAGTGAGCAAACCTAACATTCGTACTTCGAACAGAATAAATGAAAAAATATTTTGGAGTCCCATAATATTGCTTGTACTTCTTTTAATTTTCTTTAGACTGGTTTTAGCTCCCGGGCTGGAATTTTAATAAATCCTGCCGGCAAAAAATAGGGTCATTTGGAGGATATTGCTAAAATGAAAATTAGAACAATTAATAGGGAAGCCGTTTGATGCAGGTACTTCTAATACCAATTGCCTTATATTGAAGCCGTTAGCTTTTATTACACCAAAACATATTTTTTACCGGTTTTAATACTGTTTGACTCCATCAATTTGTCCTTCCCCAAATCAACTTCCATTGAAACAGTATTATTTTTAGATATTAAAAAACCGATCTCTGGAAATTTGGAGATTTCAAGCATTATACCTCCCTAAAACTAATGGCACATGTGCTGGGTATCCCCTCCCCTAAAAAAGATATTGATGGGAGCATGGTCGGGGAGGTTTATTATCAAGAGAACGACCTGGAGCGGATCGTTCAATATTGCGAAAGGGATGTAGTCACTGTAGTGCAGATCATTTTGCGACTGCGAAATGAGCAGTTATTGACGGACTTTCAATTCGTCCTTATTTAGGTATACTTTTCTGTTTTCTGACCTTCTTCCTTTCCTTGCATTGCAGTCCTTCTTTCTTAAATAAGGCCTGTAACATGACCATGGTCATTGCTAAACAGGCGCTAGTTTGATAATTTCGAACGCTAATTCTTTAATAGTCAAACGGATAAATAATTTTTATTTATGAAATATAATACCATCATCATAGGTGGTGGTCTGTCGGGTTTAACCGCGGGAGCTACCCTATCCAAATTTGGAAAAAAGGTACTGTTACTGGAGCAACACCATAAACCAGGAGGATGCGCATCCACTTTTAAACGAGGGGATTTTATTATAGAAGTTGGCCTGCATGAAATGAGTGGACTGGCAGAAAACGGCACTCTAAGGAGGATTTTCAAAATGCTGGAGGTAGAAGATAACGTTCAATTAGAACAAGTTCCCGAGTTCTATGGTATATTATCGGACAAGGAAGATTTTGTATTTCCCCATGGTTTTGAAGCGGCTACCAAGGCGCTGATCAACAAATATCCTGAAGAGGAAAAGGGCATTAAAAAGTTCATGAAGATGTTAGCAGGAATCAGGAAGGAAGCGATGAACTTACCGCGATCTCCTTTAAAACGTAAGCTGATCTATCCGCTAATGCCTTTGCTCTACCCCAACCTGATAACCGCAACACGCCATACAGTTGGGTCTTGGCTGGATAAATACATAAATAGTGAAGAGCTAAAACTCGATCTTACAGCACATATTGCATATTGGGGCGATGACCCTTACACCTTGTCCATGTTCTATTTTGGATTGCCTTTTGCCGGCTTTATTGAAAGTGGAGGTTATTTTATAAAGGGAGGTTCACAAAAGCTTTCTGATCATCTGGCCTCATATATTGAAAAACAAGGAGGCACAGTGCTATTGGGCAAAAGGGTTGAAAAAATTGTTACCCAAAATGGTAAGGCCACGGGAGTCACATTTCACGATAGTTTTAACAAAAACGAAGAATCCGTAACGGTTAGCTGTGACAATGTAGTGGCCAATGCGGCCATTCCCACGGTACCCGATTTACTCGATGAGCCTTATGCAAGCTCACTTAAGCGTATGATCGGTTCGCATCCGGACTCTACCTCCCTGTTGTGCATGTATTTTGGTTTCAATCAAAACCTAGATCAATTTGGTGTTAAATACTATTCAAATTTTATACAAGGGGAAGATGTACGAAGTCTAAAAGATGTGCATCCTAATCAACTAGGTGATTGGAAAAAACGCAGCTTCATCTTTGTAGATTATGAGAAAGTCGATGCCGGACTGGCACCACCGGAAAAAGCTGCTGGTGTGATCTGTGCTGTTGACTATCTAAAATTTTGGGAACACCTCAGTGATGAAGCGTATAAAGCCAAAAAAGAAGAAGTGGCCCAGATCTTATTGCAGCGATTAGAAAAGCAATTCCCGGGAATTCGAGAAAGCATAGAATATTACGAAATCTCCACCCCTAAGACCATCAAGCGATATACTGCTAATCCTAGTGGAGCAGTATACGGTTTTGCCCAAACCTTGGAATTAACAGCTTCTAAACGATTCAGAAATAACTTTCTAATACCCAACCTGTATTTCGCATCAGCATGGGCATTTCCGGGCGGTGGTTTTGAAGGCAGCATAACTGGAGGTTTTCTAGCAGCATTGCAAATGAACAAAGACAAGATCTGGTCAGATACTGACACAGAAAAATACAGTGATAATCGTATTGTGAAGCTCAAATCATCGAAAAAAGTTGATGAAAATACAGTTGAATTGACTTTTGAAAAGCCAGAAGAATTTAAGAATGAAAAGGGGCAATATGCTATCCTCAATCTTAAAAACCCTGAGATAACCGAATTGGATCTGCCGTATCGTTGGCTTCCTATGGCCTCGAATGGAGAGGACAATCACTTAAGGTTTCACATTAAACAGGATGGTAGCAGCTTCTCTAAAAGTTGTGAATTGATAGACATAGGCGATGAGGCAGTTGTATTTGGACCAATGGGTTAGCTAGATCTTGTTATCCACTTAACCAAAAAATACGACCTTATGAACGGAGCAATTTTTTTCTCAGGAAAGTACGGCAGTACTCTGCAATATGCCAAATGGATCGGGGAAGCAACAGGGTTTCCCGTATTTGATATCAATGATCCCAAAGCTGATCCTTCGAAGTACGACTACCTTATATTAGGCAGTTCAATTCTCTATTTTCGGCTGACTATCCGAAAATGGTTAAGCGCAAATTTATCCAAGCTTGAGGGAAGGTCAAAAATCTTGTTTTCCGTATCCGGCGCCGGGCCGAGTGCTAAACTCAACCGATGGGTTGCCAAATCTCTTCCTTCTGGATTAGCATCACAAATGGAGCATGTGGCCCTTGGAGGCAGGTTAGACCATTCTAAAGTAAGCTGGTGGGTTCGGATGATGCTGTGGATGGGCTCCCTTTTTAATCCTGATGCTGAAGCCCGTAAAGATGAACGCTATGGGTTTGATTATGTTGACAAGGATAGTATTGAACCCATTTTAAGATTGGTCGGGCAATTCAAAAAGCTTGAAGTACTTGTAGAGTAATGGCTGAAATCTCCTATAGATAATACTATAAAGATGGATGAAAGATTAAAAATACTAGCAATCTGCGGAAGCCCACACAAAGGAAATACCTATGAGCTACTTAGCATGCTCGAAAAAAGTAATCCTGAAATAGATTTCAAGATTCTCATGCTTGCTGAACTTAATCTTGAGGACTGTGTGGGTTGTTATTCATGTATCAATAATGGCGAAGTGAGTTGTCCCCTCCAGGATGACCGAGATCTGATTATTGAAGAAATGAAAAATGCTGATGGGACCATCTTTGCATCTCCTACCTATGCCAGAACCATCAGTGCATTAATGAAAAAATTTGTAGAGCGAACAAGCTTTATGGCTCATAGACCCATCTACTTTGGAAAATATGCCATGACCCTGGCCACCTGTGCTGGGTTTGGTGCGGATCTTACCTGTAAGTATATGACCGAAAACTTCACTCAATATGGATTCAACTTTGTATCCTCTGTGGAATTAATGGTAGCCCGAAAAACGGAAAATGAAACCAATCATAATCGAACTCAGGCAACCAAAGCATATCAAAAACTGATTCGTGCAATTCGTTCTAAGGAGCATGTCGAACCTTGTTTAAACCAGTTGGTATATTTCAACATCTTCAAATCCATTTCTGAATGGAATAAATTGAAGGGATGGGCAGATTATGAGTTTTACCAGGACAAGAAAGACTTCTATTACAAGGTTAAAATTCCCTTTTTGAAGAATAAAATAGCCAAGTGGATTTCGGGAAGAGTAATTAAGAAGATGATGGTAAATAGATAACGTTTTTGACCGAATACCAAATTGTTTATGTTTAGAAATATGCAGACTACCAACCTGTGATTCGATTATCACAAAAAAGTCTTATTAGTGCGGTGTCAGTATTTAATAGATATAGTCTATGACTATATTCAAATGTTAGGTGCAATTAAAGTGAAGAAAATAAAGAAAAATGAAGGCTTTAAAGTTAACTAAACGGAGAAACGTTGGACTAGTTGTGGTAGTTCTATTGGGTATTTTAATGGCTTATGTTGCTAGCCCCAAAATACCCCAGCCACCAGTTTCAGTTCAAAATGTTATTGAACTTGATGCCTATCTTGAAACACTGGTAAATTCGGGTTCTCCACAGGGCCTTTCAATGGTTATTGTAAAAAATGACAGCATTGTATATAGCAAAGGATTTGGCCGGGCAGATGGTCCACGTAAAATAAAAGCCACACCACAAACTGTATATCATTGGTGGTCCATTACGAAGATTCCTACTGCAATTGCCATTCTTCAACTTCAGGAGCAAGGTAAACTTCAATTAGAGGATGCCGTTTCCAAGTATCTCCCTTTCTTTGAAGTAGAATATCCATCAGATAAAAGGACTACCATAACGATTAGGCATTTGCTTAATCATAGTTCAGGAATACCCGATGCCAGCGGTTTGAGATTGGCGAAATGGATACATCATGATGGAGAACCAGCTTTAGATCAGACTGCCTTCATAGAAAATGTTTTTCCTGATTACTCAACATTAAAGTTTGAACCCGGTGAAGACACTTCATACACAAATATCGGTTATATGCTTCTAGGTGCAATTATTGAGAAAGTAAGTGCACAGGACTACAGGGATTACATCAGGCAATACATACTTGAACCGCTTGAGATGACCCAAACAGACTTTGAATACACCAGTGAAATGAAAGCTGTTGAAGCTGCAGGGTCACATCCCTCCTTAAGTTTCTTGTCTCCATTACTTCATTTAATGATGGGCTCTTATATACGTGAAACCTCAAATAATCATATATGGATGGAACGTGTTTACACCGATCAGGAGCCTTCCTCAGCATTGATAGGGTCGACAATTGATGCAGCACGCCTGGTCAGGGCTTATTTGAATAAGGGAACACTTAATGGTCATCGCATCCTTTCAGAAAAATCCATCGAATTAATGACTAATGATGGCCATGTGGCAGAAACCAATGATCAGGGTTTGTATTTCTTTAGGCGAGGGATTGGTTGGCACGTATTTAAAGAAAAAAGCGGATATAAACTCGAGCATAAAGGAGGCGGTCCTGGATTTTTCACTATTATGCAAATTTACCCTAGTGATAACTTGGGGTTGGTTATGTTTTGTAACGATGTTACAATTGAAAAATATGGTTGGAAAATTCTGCAATTAGGAGCTAATTTAAACTGGGAATAAATAGTTCCCCGAGTTTCTTATCTATTTTACGGAAATAGAACTTTAACAAAACCGCACTTCAACAATGTGCATTGGGAGCGGAAATTTGAGGATTTTAAACATTATACCTCCCTTAAACTCATGGCCAACATCCTGGGGATTCCTTCCCCTAAGGAAGATATCTATGGGGGCATGGTGCGAGATGTTTATTATGAGGAGAACGACCTGGAACGTATCATCCACTATTGTGAACGAGATGTGATCACTGTAGCACAGGTGTTTCTCAGGCTTCGTAATGATGCCTTATTAACCGAAGACCTGATCCTTCATATTTAGAGTGTTGCTTCCACCAGGCGTATTAGGTGTGCTTCATAAAGAATACTATTGAATCGCGCTATCTAATACAGGGTCATTGTCTCCACATGTATTGTGCTTATTAGCTTGGTTGTAGTATCTTAGTTATATAGTTAATAATTATATCCAAGCGTTGTGTTTCATTACTACTTCGCTTAAGCTCCGTAGTAGAAACTATGACCAAGCAATAACAAATGATAAAATTCTTTCGAAAAATTAGACAAAAAATGCTGACTGATAACAAATTCAACAAATATTTAATTTACGGTATTGGAGAAATTATTCTGGTTGTCATAGGAATCCTAATCGCTCTTCAGATTAATAATTGGAATGAAAACAAAAAAAAAGAAATTGAGGTGATTAATTATTTAACCAATTTAAAAGACGCTCTGAATGAGGATATTGGTTCTTTGGAAACTAACATTTCCTTTAATAAAACTAGATTAAAAGGTATATTTTATATACTTGAACATTCAGAATTGAATATCCAAACTTTTACAGAATTGGAATGGGTTGATGTTTCTAAAAATGATGATGCAAATCATCTATGGAAGGGTTCATTTCCGGATACATTAAACCGAAATTTTATAGAATTGGCTTTTTCCATGCTTGGCCGAGGTTTCGGAGGCCTGTCTTTTAACAAATCTGTCATCAATGAGCTATTTTCCACAGGTTCCTTTTCCAACATTATTAATATTAATCTAAAAACCAAAATTTCTAATTATTATAGCTTTATGGCTCAGCGACTTGAAGGTTATGCCATTGAAGAACATGAAGAATGGGCCAATGAAACCACTAGGTTTTTACGTGACCATTACGGTATATTTACTTTGGATGTTTCCGGTTTGGAAGATCCTATAGCTACTTTAAAAGGCAAAAAAGATGTTGAACACCATCTGAGATATCTGGCGCTTGAAGTAAATTATCATTGTATCTGGGCATCACAAGCTAAAAAGAAAGCTGAGGACCTGATAAGGCTTATTGAAAAAGACCTAAATAAGTAACAATTTACACCTTGCCTTATGTTTGAAAACTAAAGTGCAAATCCTAAAAAGACAATTCGTACACTAAATGGAAAAGCCCAGCGCTATATTAATTGTACTTTAATTGAATATATACAGGAAAATGGTCACTGTATCCTCCTTTATACTTTTGGCCTACATACGTTCTGAAGGGATTTCCGGCGTATTTGCCATCCCATTCTTTAAGCTGATGGTCGTCAAAAATATTGGCATGTGCAAAACTATGTGTGCCTTTTTCATAATTGAAAAAACTATGAGAGACCAGAATCTGATCAAAAAGTGACCAGCTCCTTCTGTAGTTTGCGCTCCCTCTTTCGGGGGTCAATAGTTTTTCCATAGGATTGTATAACAATTTAGATTCAACCAAGGTGCGGATACTAATTGCATCAGGACCATCATTAAAATCTCCCATGACAATGTAATTTGGAGTTGAATAATTTTTTTCAATTTTATTCATATAATCCCTAAGGGTCTTGGCAGCTTTTATTCTTTTATAATCTGTTTCAATATCCCCGTCTCTGCGTGATGGCCAGTGATTAACAAAAACATGAATTTCCTCACCGTTCAAAACACCGTGAACATAAAGTATGTCTCTCGTTGTGTCTCTTTCTCCTTCAGGATTGATTATCCACAAAGGAATAGGCGTGGAACGTAGAACTTTAAAATTTGATCTGAGATATAACAAAGCGGTATCTATTCCCCGTTCATCCGGAGAATCATAATGAACGTAATCGTAATCCTCATTTTTTAAAGCCCCAGTAGATATCAGGTCCTTAATGACCTCTTCGTTCTCAACTTCTGCTATTCCAACGAGCACAGGTGGCTTGTTAGTAGTTTTAACACCTATTCTTGAGATGGTACTGGCTAGTTTGAGCAACTTCTTATTATACTTCCTTTTGGTCCATCTTTTCTTTCCTTTTGGGGTGAAATCTAAATCAAGTGTATTATGATCATCTCTTACATCAAAAAGATTCTCCAGGTTATAGAAGACAATAGTATGATCGTTTTGGGGTTTATTTCTTTGCAGAAATGAAAAAATCATGCAATTTTAATTTGGTTATCAAAATTACGAAAATCACTTGGTTCCAATTACTTAGATTTGTACTATAATTTATCAGATGTTAGAGAAGCAAAATATAGAATACGAAAAAGCAATTCTGGTGGGTGTTATTAACAAACAGCAGAATGAAAAGAAAGTACAGGAATATCTTGATGAACTGGAGTTTCTTACTTATACAGCAGGCGGCGAAGTATTGAAACGTTTTGTTCAACGAGTCGATTTACCCAACCCAAAAACATATATTGGTAGTGGTAAAATTTTGGAAATAGAAAAATATGTAGACGAAAACGAAATAGGGTCAGTCATATTTGATGATGAACTTACGGCTGTTCAGCAGCGTAATATTGAGAAAATACTGCGTTGCAAAATACTGGACAGAACAGGATTAATACTTGATATTTTTGCGCAAAGAGCCAAAACCAGCTATGCCCGTACACAAGTAGAGCTCGCGCAATATGAATATTTATTACCACGCCTTACCGGCTTATGGACGCATCTTGAAAGACAACGGGGAGGTATTGGAATGAGAGGTCCAGGAGAAACCGAAATTGAAACAGACCGTCGGATAGTCAGAGATAGAATAGCGCTGCTAAAAAAGAAATTAACTAAAATAGACCGCCAAATGGGCACTCAACGAGGAAACCGTGGAGCCTTGGTGCGTGTAGCTCTTGTAGGGTATACCAATGTTGGCAAATCTACCCTTATGAACGTTATTAGTAAAAGTGAGGTTTTTGCTGAGGACAAATTGTTTGCGACATTAGACACGACTGTTAGAAAGGTAGTGCTGGGTAATTTGCCTTTTTTACTAAGCGATACTGTTGGGTTTATACGTAAACTGCCTACACAATTAGTTGAGAGTTTTAAAAGTACTTTAGACGAGGTTAGAGAAGCAGATCTATTGCTTCACATTGTAGATATTTCACATCCAAATTTTGAAGATCACATTAATTCTGTAAATCAAATACTGAATGAGATTGGTTCATCTGATAAGAAAACAATAATGGTGTTTAACAAAATTGATCTTTACGAACAGGAAATTTTAGAAGAAGATGATCTGGTGACCGAAAGGAGTTCAAAGCACTTTACGATTGAAGAATGGAAACATACCTGGATGCAACAATTAGGTGAAAATGTTATTTTTATTTCTGCACTGAAAAAGGAGAATCTTGATGAATTCCGAAAGAAAGTATATGATGCAGTAAGGGAAATTCATATTTCGCGTTTCCCTTATAACAATTTTCTTTATCCTGAACATCTCGATGAATATTAGTTAAAGTCCATTATTTTTTAAATTATCCATCCGAAATTTAAGTGAATTATGCCGATGCAATTCATAGGTCATCAGGTCATTCATCTGACATCTGATACACTTCATATTTTTCACAACATTATAACTCCACTTCACAACAATAATTTAGAGATTCTTAAGAACCGAACTACATTTACATTGTAATTAAGTGTTAGTGTTTAACCCCAAATCAAAACATAGCTTAATTTAAGTGTTATTCTTCCCGATGTTAATCGGGATGATTCAGAACCCAAATCGGCACTTAACCAAAGTATTAGATTAACAAACCAAGTTTTACAAACCTACTTTTCTAACAAAGCCCCGACGGAAACGCCGGGGTTTTTTGTTGATTAAAAGTTTGAGATATATTATTCTGGGAATTGCGGCCATAAATTTTTGTCCATATGTCTTGAAAATTTAAACAATTAATGTAACAAGATGTATAAATTAAAAGTATAATATGCATTTCACCGATGTAAATAAACCACTCATATTTTTCACAACATCCGGAGATAGATTCACAACATATTTTATGATCAAAAGTTTGTTCAACTTATCTTTACGGAGTAATTAAGTGATAGTGTTCAACCCCAAATCTAACCCTGAACTTAATTTAAAGTGTTCGATTCCCCAAATCGTCTCTTAACCATAATAATAATTAACAAACCAAATTTTACCATCCTACTTTACTAAAAAACCCCGGCAGATCTGCCGGGGTTTTTTAGTTATAAATATATTCAGGTCGTGCTAAAACTTATAGCTTAACCCCAGCGTATAGTACGTTTGTAGATCGTTATTAATATTATCAAAAGTAGCATCCGGGTCTCCCAAAGTAGTAAGGGCATAGTTAAGAGCCTCTTGCTTATTATCCCTCAGGCCAAAATCAAATCCAATTCCTATGTTTTTCCATACTGTATAACTAAAGGAGTTCGTCCAGGTCCAGTTAGAAAAGTTAGAACTCTTGTAGCTTTGGAAAACAGACAGGTTTGTTTTAAACTTTAATGCGCCAAATTCCTTACTGTAATCAGCAACGATCTTTGCACCCAAAGAGGACTCGAAAACAGAATCTCCACTACTAAATACAAAGTTATAGTTTAATGGATGGATCACTACAAAAAGATCTTTTACAGGCGTCCATGTAGCCCCCACACCAACAT
Source organism: uncultured Eudoraea sp. (assembly GCF_947490415.1). Taxonomy (GTDB): domain Bacteria; phylum Bacteroidota; class Bacteroidia; order Flavobacteriales; family Flavobacteriaceae; genus Eudoraea. The sequence continues at coordinate 954,052 of NZ_CANLGX010000001.1, read as the reverse complement.
CCAGATAACCCGGATCGTTAAAGTTGCTTAAAATAGTGGTCCTGTATTCCACAAGTCCCGAAAGCGCAAACTTTTCACTTAATTTTCGTCCGTATAAAGAAGAAATATTAAATACATCTGTGGCCTGTCTAAAACCACTTTGATCATCAGGATCATCCTTATCATCAAATTTTACCCAATTGAGATTTAGAGTAAGGGCATTTCTCCAGAAGTATTTACTTTCATTCCGATTGGCAAAACCGTTTACAGTAAAACCTATTGTGCCAGCCGAATTATTTGGAGATTCCTGTGCGTACCAATTATTAAACCCGGAAAAACTACCTCCAATAGTTCCGAATGCTCCAACTTTCCAACCCGGCAAAGCATCTATCTGGGCCTGGATAGCATCTACTCTGCCCTGAATAGCAGCTATGGAATCATTTTTACTTGCCTTTTCTGCGTCTAATTCATCTTTAGTTTGGGCAAAGGAATTAAAAGCACTTCCCACGAGGGCCAATATTAATAATATTTTTTTCATGATGTCTAGTATTTCTAATTTAGAAGGGCAAATGTAAGGATTGTTGGGAATATTTAACAAAAATGTATTCTATTTCCTTTTAAACAAAGGCACGGAAGAACAAGCTTCTCCATACATTATACTTTTAGCTACTGGTTGAAGTTTAATAGTAGCCCATAGATAGGCATTTGGCGGTACTGGTTTATTACTACAGCCTTTAATTATTACAGGTTTATCTTTAAAATCAGAGATATCTAAATCTTCTATAATAGCCTGAAAAAGGGTGGTCTCTAAATCTTCCAAAGAGCCTAAAACCACTTTCTTTGCATAGGGTTGTAATTTTGTAGAGACTAACATATAGGCCCAGCCGGGAATTATAGCTTCTGTCGAGCAATAAAGAGCTACATAGGCATCACTATATTGTTCCCAATCATGATTTGCTACATGTGCTCTAAAATCTTTTTCTTTCAGGATAATTTCTTCGTATAGCCACTCTTTAATATCTAAAAGCACTCGTTTCCCAGGGGGATAATAATCCTCCAGATCAAATGTAAGGAGTTTACTTTGGGCTACACGATTTACTATTTCAGACATACCTGAGAAGTTTTTCTTAAGTAATAAATTAAAGAAGTCCCAGCTCCAGTTTGGCTTCTTCGCTCATAAGGTCCTGGGTCCAGGGAGGATCAAAAGTTATTTCAACTTCCGCACCTTTAACAAGATCCAGTGATTTAACCCTTTCTTCTACCTCAACGGGTAAAGTTTCGGCTACCGGGCAGTTGGGTGAGGTTAGTGTCATCAATATTTTTACATCATTGTCCTCATTTACAAAAACATCATAGATTAATCCCAATTCATAAATATCCACAGGAATCTCTGGATCATAAATTGTCTTGAGAACGGTTACTATTTTCTCGCCTAGTTCCTGCGTATTTATTGTTGTTTCACTCATATCTCTCGGATTAATTATTTAATTCAATTGTGTTTGGTATGCAATGGCGTACAATTTCAATTGTTTTATCATACTTACCAACCCATTGGCCCGGGTTGGAGATAAATGCTCTTTAAGCCCTATTTGATCTATAAAATCTGTATTTGCCTCTATAATATCCATCGGCTTTTGATTACTAAAAGCTCTAATTAAAATGGCAATAATACCTTTAGTGATAATGGCATCACTATCGGCTGTAAAAACCAGTTTACCCTCCTCCAGTTCTGCATGTACCCAAACCTTACTTTGGCAACCTTTGATTATATTGTCTTCTGTTTTATATTGCTCTTCAATTAATGGAAGTGATTTTCCTAATTCTATCATATATTCATACCGCTGCATCCAGTCATCAAACATGGAAAACTCTTCTACAATTTCGTTCTGAATTTCTTCAATGCTCATAAAAAGGTTTTCGGCTAAAATACAATAAGTATCAGTGGTTTTCAATAGTTTGGGAAAATGATAACAAGCATTGTTTAGCTTAGCATCTGTATGGTCTTCTTTACTCCCTCTACAAGAATATCTACTTCATTTTTGGTATTATAAAAGCTAAAACTCGCCCTTACCGTTCCCGGTACTTTAAAGTAATCCATAACAGGTTGCGCACAATGATGCCCCGTTCTTACCGCAATTCCTAATTTATCCAGAATCGTACCTATGTCATAGGGGTGAATGCCTTTAACATTAAAGGAAATGACTGATGTTTTATGCTCGGAAGTACCATATATTTTAAGCCCTTCGATCAATGTAAGTTCCTTGGTAGCATATGCCAGGAGCCCTTTTTCATAACTGGCGATTGCCTCGTAACCCAAAGAATTCATATAATCCAGCGCCGCTCCAAAAGCTATTCCTCCACATATATTTGGAGTACCTGCCTCAAACTTATGGGGCAAATCGGCATAGGTTGTTTTTTCAAAGGTGACCTCTGCTATCATTTCTCCTCCGCCCTGATATGGTGGTAATTTTGCAAGCCATTCTTCCTTCCCATACAAAATACCTACCCCAGTGGGCCCACAAATTTTATGTGCAGAAATCGTATAAAAGTCCACATTCAACTTTTGAACATCTATTTTAATGTGTGGTGCCGCTTGCGCGCCGTCAATCAGAACGGCTGCTCCAACCTCATGTGCCAATGAAATAATTTTTTCTATTGGGTTTATAGTACCCAACGCATTGGATACATGATTACAAACTACCAATTTAGTACTACTCGATAGCAACTTGGCGTATTCCTCTATAAGGAGTTCGCCTTCAAGGTTCATTGGAATTACTTTTAAGATAGCACCCGTTCGTTCACATAGCATTTGCCATGGAACTATATTGGAATGATGTTCCATAGCAGACACCAATAATTCATCTCCTTTTTTTAAAAAAGAAGCAAAGCCATTAGCTACCAGGTTAATGCTATCTGTAGTGCCTGAAGTAAAAATTATTTCATAAGGTTCAACCGCATTTATATGGTTTTGAACCTTTATACGTGCGTTTTCATAAGCATCTGTTGCCTCCTGAGATAAGGTATGCACGCCCCTATGAATATTAGCATTATAGCGAGTATAATAATCTACAATAACATCTATGACTTGTTTTGGTGTCTGCGAAGTAGCCGCATTATCAAGATAAACCAATGGGTATCCATTAACTTTCCTTTTGAGAATAGGAAAATCCTGGCGAATAGTTTCAATATCCAATTTGGTTATAATCATAAGGCCAGAATTATTTAAAGCTAAACTAAATATTAAAGATCAAACCCCAGTTGAACACCCAATTTATTGGCAATCAGCTTATTAATTCTCATTTTTAATTCAGGGATTCGAACACTCGCCAACACATTATTGGCAAACGCATACATCAAGAGGGCTGCAGCTTCCTTTTTTGGTATTCCTCTGGTTTGCAGATAAAAGAGTGCCTCTTCATCTAGTTGTCCAATAGTGCAGCCATGAGAACATTTTACATCATCCGCAAAGATCTCTAATTGTGGTTTGGTATTGATAGTAGCCTTATCACTAATCAAAATATTATTGTTTTGTTGAAAGGCGTTGGTCTTTTGGGCAATCTTATCCACTATGATTTTGCCATTGAATACTCCCATAGACTTTTCTCCATAAATTCCCTTATAATCCTGATGACTTTCGCAATTAGGTTCTCTGTGATGCACCAGGGTATGATGGTCTACATGCTGTTTTTCACCAAGTATGGTTACCCCCTTCATGGTAGAATCAATATATTCCCCATTCTGGTAATAATTAAGATTATTCCTGGTTAACTTTCCTCCAAAGGAGAAGGTATGGACCTTCACTACGCTGTTGCTCTTTTGAGAAATGTAGGTATTATCTATTAAGGATGCATTATCAACGTCATTTTGAACTTTATAATAATCTACAATAGCGTTCTTTGCAGCGAAAATTTCAGTGACCGAATTTGTTAATACTTCATTCGAAGTAAGACTCTGATGACGCTCTATAATCTGAAGTTCGGCATTTTCTTCTGCAATAATTAAATTACGGGGTTGAAGTAGCAATGCAGCTTCATTACCTGTAGCAAAATGCAATATTTCTATTGGCTTTTTGGGCATTTTATTCTTAGGGATATAAATATAAGCCCCCTCTTTACTAAATGCGGTATTTAATGTAGTTAGCGATTCATCTTTTGAGGCTACCGCATTAAAGTAAACATCTATTATCTGCTTATACATGGGTTTGCTTAGAGCAGCGCTCATAAGGCATATATCTACTCCGTCATGTGTCGTTTCGGAAAGGAATGAGCTATATACACCGTCAATAAATACAATTTTATAAGTATCTATCTCATGAAGAAAATACTGCTTAACATCCTTGTATTCCAGGGCATTTATTCCTTTAGGAAAGATGCTGAAATCTATCTTTTGTAAGCTGTTCAATGAGGTGTATTTCCAGGCCTCCTGTTTTCTATCAGGAAAACCTTTAAGTTCGAAGTTCTTAATTGCCTCCGAGCGTATATCATGAACGGGATGTTCCACATCTACATTATTCTCAAATGCCAGGAAAGAAGAAACCAGTTTATCCTTTAAATCCATAATTTTGTTTTCTGTTTATTGCCTTTATAAAACAATTTCCTTTCAAATAATAAATTAATTCAACCGGATTATTAGACAACCGATTCATTTTTTAACCAATCGTATCCCTTCTCCTCCAATTCCAAAGCTAATTCCTTGGTGCCGGATTTTACAATTTTACCGTCATGCAGGACGTGTACAAAATCGGGAACAATATATTCCAACAATCGCTGGTAATGAGTAATAACTATTATAGCGTTGTCTTTGCTCTTAAGTTTATTAACCCCGTTGGCTACAATTCGCAAGGCGTCAATATCCAGACCAGAATCTGTTTCATCCAAAATAGCGAGTTTTGGTTCTAACATGGCCATTTGAAAAATTTCATTTCGTTTTTTTTCACCACCTGAAAATCCTTCATTTAAAGATCGAGATAAAAATTTTCTATCTATTTCCAGCAATTCGGATTTCTCACGGATAAGTTTCAACATTTGGTTGGCCGGCATGTCTTCTAATCCGCGTGCTTTTCTGGACTCATTTATTGCCGTTTTCATAAAATTGGTTACGGAAACCCCCGGAATCTCAACAGGGTACTGAAACGAAAGGAAAATTCCTTTGTGCGCTCTTTCTTCAGGTGAAGTGTCTTTCAGGTCTACGCCATTCAATTCGATATTCCCTTCCGTAATCTCAAATTCTTCCTTTCCGGCTATCACTGAGGCAAGGGTGCTTTTTCCTGAACCATTTGGCCCCATAATAGCATGTACCTCTCCTGCCTTTACTTCCAGATTTATTCCGTTTAATATTTCATTCCCTTCTACACCTGCGTGCAGATTATTTACTTTTAACATACTCTCTTTAGTTTAAATATTCAGGTGCTTTTGGCATCTTATTAAAGTCGTCCTTTTGATGTTGCAAATATACCTTGGCCTCTTTTTCCTGGGCAAAAGCTTCAAATTTTTTCATGCTCTCCCTGGTCTGTGCTACATCATAATTAAAAATTGGAATTCTCTTATACTCCCTGTTTTCATAAAAATGATAAAGGTCTCCGGATAATAGGAGAGGTCCGTGCTCTTTTAAATCAAGAAATAGGGCCTGATGACCTGGCGTATGGCCTGGCATATATTTTAAAACTACAGTGCCATCCCCAAATACATCGTAATCGCCATCGATCTTTTTAATGTTTTTTAAGTCCTGAATCGCATTGTACATATCCGGGTTCTTTTCTTGCACCTCTTCTCCTGTTACAAAATCATACTCGTCTTTCTGCACAAGCCATGTTGCATTCTTGAATACATTAGCATGCCCGCTATGGTCAAAATGTGTATGAGACAGAGATATGTATTCAAAATCGTCCGGGGTCATTCCAATTTGTTTTAATTGGTTTAAAACCGAATCCTTGCGGGAAACAGTAAATGCGCCATCAGGTGAAGTATACGGCTCTGGAAGTCCAATCAAAGATTCAGGAAGTCCTGCATCCCACATTAGGTTGCCTTTTGGGTGTTGAATTACATAAAATGCATCTGCAAATTCCTTACTTTGTCCTTTGTATGTCTCATCCTGTGAAAAAAGGCCTAATGTGTTTACGACAACAGTACCACCATCAAAGGTATAAAGCTTCACTTCAGCTTTAGAGATTACTTCCTTACTTTCAGACACATTAGCTACTTCCTTATTCGCTTCTTTACAGGCAAACAGGAAGACAATTACTAAAAATGTTATATACTTTTTCATAGTAACTAACTAACCAACTGAACCTTCAAGGCTGATTTCCAATAGTTTTTGGGCTTCAACGGCAAATTCCATTGGAAGTTTGTTAAGTACTTCCTTGCTAAAACCATTTACAATTAGGGCAATGGCTTTTTCCGTTTCTATTCCTCTCTGATTGCAATAAAAAATCTGATCTTCCCCAATTTTACTCGTAGTGGCTTCATGTTCAATCTGTGCCGTTTTATTCTTCACTTCTATATATGGAAAAGTATGTGCCCCACATTCATTTCCCATCAACAAAGAATCACATTGTGAAAAATTTCTGGCATTCTTAGCCCTGCTGTTCACTTGTACCAGACCTCTATAGCTATTTTGCGACTTCCCTGCGGAAATTCCTTTCGAAATAATAGTGCTTTTGGTATTTTTTCCTAAATGGATCATTTTAGTTCCTGTATCGGCTTGCTGATAATTATTAGTTACCGCGATGGAATAGAACTCACCTATAGAATTATCTCCTTTTAAAACACAGGATGGATACTTCCATGTAATAGCAGATCCGGTTTCTACCTGTGTCCAGGAGATTTTGGCATTTTTCTCGCACAACCCTCTTTTTGTGACAAAATTGTATACGCCCCCTTTTCCTTCCTTATCACCGGGGTACCAGTTTTGAACCGTGGAATATTTAATTTCCGCATTATCCAGAGCGATAAGTTCGACCACTGCAGCGTGCAATTGGTTTTCATCTCTCGATGGTGCCGTACAACCTTCCAGATAACTAACATAACTTCCCTCATCAGCAATAACCAGGGTACGTTCAAATTGGCCGGTGCCAGCCTGGTTTATCCTAAAATAAGTTGATAATTCCATCGGACATCTCACCCCTTTTGGAATGTAACAAAAAGATCCGTCTGAGAATACCGCAGAATTTAAGGCGGCATAGAAGTTATCCTTTTGTGGGACAATAGTACCAAGGTACTTTTTAACCAAATCCGGATGTTCCTTTATTGCCTCTGAAATAGAGCAAAAGATTATTCCTTTTTCTGCCAGCGTTTTTTTGAAAGTGGTCGCAACAGAAACTGAATCCATTACAATATCGACCGCAACCCCCGCCAGCTTTTTTTGTTCATCCAAAGAAATTCCAAGTTTTTTAAATGTATCCAACAATTCAGGATCAACTTCGTCCAAACTTTCGTACTTCGGTTTTTTATTAGGTGCCGAATAGTATGAAATATTTTGAAAATCAGGTTTTTTATAGTTGATATTAGCCCATTCGGGTTCAATCATTTCTTTCCACGCCCGAAAAGCTTCGAGTCGCCATAAGGTCATCCATTCCGGTTCTTCCTTCTTTTTAGAAATGGCGATAACAATGTCCTCACTTAACCCTTTGGGAAAAGTGTCAGACTCAATATCTGTATAGAAACCATATTCATATTCTTTGGTTTCCAGTTCTTTTTTTAATTCTTCTTCGGTATATGCCATAGGTCTTTAAACCCCTAAAAGGGATCCCTTATTTTTATAATGAAAAACTCTCACCACAGCCACATGTGCGCTGTGCATTAGGATTATTAAAAACGAATCCCTTACCATTTAGTCCTCCGGAATACTCCAGCGTTGTGCCCACCAGGTAGAGAAAACTTTTCTTGTCTACTATGATACGTACAGCATTGTCTTCGAAAACCTTATCAGCCTCATCAACTTTATTGTCAAATTTTAACTCGTAAGACAACCCACTGCAACCACCGCTTTTTACACCAACCCTAACAAAATCCTTAGCAGCGTCAAAACCTTCCTCCGTCATGAGTAAGGTAACCCGCTGCTTAGCTGTTTCAGATACTTTGATCATTTTATATCCTTATTTGGTATTATTCTAAATAGTTTACAAATATAGGGTATAGTTTAGGTTTTATCATAATTCCTAACATTATTATAACGTATAAAACCATAGAGGTTATCTATTGGCTTTTAGATAAACAGGAGTAGTGGGTAGATAAAAAGTGGATGATTTTAAAAGCCTGGCTTTTAAGGGCAGTCTTTAACTGAAGATATTTATCTGATTTTAATAATTACAACATCTGAAAGCCCTTTATTTATAAGGTTTGTGAAATCATCGCTGGAACTTTCACCAACCAAAAGTATACTCTTATCAAGATTCTCAACTGCATCAAAACCATAATCCAAATTTGATCCTCCAAAAGACCCCTGCCAGATCAAATTTGCATCGGAATCGGTTTTTAGTACCCAAATGTCGTTTTCACCTTGATTTTCACTGACATCCCCATCAATGCTTTTTGAATTTCCGGTAATAATAAATCCGCCATCATACGCAGTGCTTACCCCCTGTGCGGCATCAAACTGTGAACCTCCAAAGGTCTTTTCCCATAACAGCTTACCATTATCATCTATTTTAATAAGCCATATATCAGATTCGCCGTGATTCATTGAAATATCCTTATCAGTGCTAAAAGTATTCCCGGTAACCACATAAGCACCATCATCAGTTTTGGCAATATCATAAGCAATTTCAATACCGGAACCGCCAAAGGAACGCTCCCATAACAATTCCCCCGTAGCTGATAATTTTATTATCCAAAAGTCGTAGCTGCCTTTGGTGTTGGAAATATCATAATCCTCACTCTCAGAAAACCCTGCCATCACAAAGCCGCCATCGTCCGCTTCAATAACGGCATGAGCCCTGTCATTGTTTGTGCCGCCGTAGTAACTCCTCCATTCTAAATTGCCATTGGCATCTATTTTAGTTCCCCAAAATTCACCCACACCATGTCTGGTAAGAAAATTGCCTTTGTAATAAGTGCCATCATCAAGGGCGGCTGTAATATCCAAAAATCCTGCGAAGAAAAATCCTCCATCAGCAGTTTGTAATAAATCATATGAATGATCATGACCCGAAAACCCAAAACTTTTTTCCCATTCAATAGCCCCTAATTCATCCAGTTTTAAAATCCAGTTATCATGGAATCCTTCGTTGTTGCTCCCATCGCCATCATCACTCATGGCATAGCCAGTAACGGCATAACCACCGTCTGAAGTCTGGATTATTGCCTGACCCCTGTCATCCTTACTGCCCCCGTACGTTTTGCTCCAGTCTGCATTCCCTTCCTCATCTAACTTCAAAACCCAATAGTCATTTACGGGAGTAGATTTACCCGCAAGATCTCCATCGGTGCTTTTTGAATACCCGAGAATTGCATAACCGCCATCGTTCGTATGAATTACTGATTGTGCCGTTTCTTCGTCAGACCCCCCAAAACTCTTCACCCAATCAATCTCACCTAAAAATAAGGCTTCATCATAGCCGTTGTCCGGAATTACAGAATCGTCATCTGAACATGAAAAGAAAAACAGCGCTATAGCTAAGATTAAAATACTTTTCACAGTACTTCTAATTTGACTTTTTAATAACAAAGAGGCCGGAATTGATATCATTCACAATGATCTTTTCACTTTCAAAAAAAGGATAAACACTCCATACGCCCTCAAAAGCAGCAGTATTATCGGAGGGATACGTATCAAAGAAACCTTCCTCTATAATACTTTTCCCGTCTATGCCTGAAATATCAAGAATTCGGACCCCTGCAGTATAATTAGCGAGATAAAAAGCGTCCCCTTTTACATAACCGTTGTGATCAATTGCCGCTGTTTTTCCCAAATATGTATCATGTAAAACCGGGTTATCAAGGTCCGAAAGATCAAAGATCAAAGTCCGGGAATTAAAACCAAGGTCACGTTCATCTGTTTCATCTCCTAAAATAAAATAGCGCTGGTCTTCGGTAAACCAGCCCTGATGCGTATATCCAATATTGGCGTATTGAAAAGTGCTGATCTGTACAGGATTATCTTTATCTTTAACGTTCACAATAGCTACTTGGTTTTCATTAGCGCCTATAAAAATTTCCTGCCCGGTATAATCAGAGTCAGGGCCATTATAGGTAACAACTTGTGCATCATGAGAATAACCGTTGGCACCATAACCTCCTGAAGCGATTGGATTTTTGGGGTCCTGAATATTAATGAAATGGGCACCCCCATTGTATAAATCATATCTTGCCGTACCCACTGCATAAGCATATCCACTGACTTCATTGATAACAATATTATGTGCACTGCCAAAGCCCACATAGCGAGAATCTGCACCAAAAGTCACAGGAGGGTTAGGCACATTTCTCAATTTGGTTAAATCAAAAACCTGCATCCCGTGATTACCCGCTTCCGACACAATAAACGCATGATCCTGGTAAACTTTTATGTCTCTCCACGAGCTAGCTACAGTTGCTGAAGGTAATTTCCCCAAGTAAATAAGATTATCTGTATCGGTTATGTCAACAAAGGCAGTTCCATTATCCAAGCCCACCAAGGCATATTCCTTCCCCGTAGAGCTGTCTGTCCATCCCCAGATATCATTTGCCGAAGAAGCACTGAATTGGGTCAAATTAATTTGTCCCAGGAAGTCATAACCATTACAGGGGTAAATACCTGCCATGCCACTAGTGCAAGGCAAAAAACCTGTTTGCGGATTATCAACAATATCATCATCCATCATCATGGAATCATCATCATCAGCAGGGGAATCATCACTATCAGAGCAACCTGCCAAAAATAGCAGGCCTAAGAAAAGCAGGAATGTTTTTTTCATGGGGCAAAAAATAATAATTCTTTTTCGCTATAAAGATAATATATTATTCCCATCCGCTTATTTTTGTGCTATGCTAGAAGATAAAAATCAGGAGAAAACCTCTCTAGAACAATTGGGTGAATTTGGATTAATAGACCATCTGACCCAGAACTTTAAACTGCAACATAAATCTACCATCAAAGGTATTGGTGATGATGCCGCCGTGCTTGACTTTAAGGATAAAAAGACACTTGTCTCTACAGACTTGTTGATTGAAGGGATACATTTTGACCTCAGCTATATGCCGCTAAAACACTTGGGATATAAAGCTGTAATGGCTAATTTATCTGATATTTATGCGATGAATGCAATGGCTACCCAGATTACTGTTTCCGTTGCAGTCTCCAATCGATTTCCTTTAGAAGCTTTAGAAGAACTCTATCAGGGTATCGCACTGGCCTGTGAGCTTTACAATATAGATCTGGTTGGAGGAGATACTACCTCTTCCACTACAGGGATGATCATAAGTATAACCGCTATAGGGGAGGCTGCCAAAGAAGACATCGTTTACAGGAGCGAAGCAAAACCAAATGATCTCCTTGTGGTTAGTGGTGACCTGGGAGCCGCATATATGGGGTTGCAAGTTTTAAAACGCGAAAAAGAAGTATTTAAGGTTAATCCAAATAATCAGCCAGATCTGTCGGCATATAGCTATATCATTGAACGCCAATTAAAACCCGAGGCCAGAAAAGATATCGTGGAATTATTAAAAAAACTGGATATTCAACCTACTTCTATGATTGATATTAGCGATGGTCTTTCTTCCGAAATACTTCATTTGTGTAAACAGAGTGATGTGGGTTGCAATCTTTATGAAGATAAAATTCCTTTAGACCCCACGGTCATTTCAGCATGCGAAGAATTTAAACTGGATAGCACTCTAGTTGCTTTAAGTGGAGGTGAGGATTATGAGTTATTGTTCACTATTGATCAAAAAAAATTCCCGGAATTAAAGGGCAATCCTAACTTTACTGTTGTGGGGCACATAACAGATAAGAATGAAGGCGCACACTTAATATCCAGGAATAATTCTAAAATTCCACTTACCGCTCAGGGTTGGAATTCATTTGCCAAAGCATAATTAAGCTACTTGTTGGGTAGTTCTATGTCTTTTTTGGTATAAGTCTTCTAAGGCATCATTGATCTCCTGAAGTTCAGGTGTTAAAACGGAAAGATTTCCGCTTACGTCTGTTGTGACTTCTTTGCCACAGTGAACACACTTATATTCCTTTATGTGCAAGGTTACCTTCTTGGATACAGAATAGTGGTGGCCAAAAATATTACAAAATATTTTTTTCATAATGTAGGTTTTAGGTCTGCATTGGTAGGGTTTGGGAATCCTTAATATGCAATAATAAACTTTCAGTAAAAGTAAATGAGACTTTAATTTCAAATAACTTAAATTCAGAACGCAACTACCTTGCATTTTATTGAGTAACTCCTGTGAATTTTATGCTTTTTTCGATGAACGTCTCTTTTTACGACCAATTGTAGGTTTACCGGGATGAATTTTGTTTTAGAATTAGTCCTTTTTTCATTTATCTTTCACGTTTAATAAATCCTATGATTAGAATAAAGGAAACGCTGGTAACAGCTTTTGCGCTTTTCTCACTTTTCTTTGGTGCAGGAAATCTTATTTTACCCCCTCAACTTGGGTTTAAGGCAGGGGAACTTTGGTGGTTAGTTGCTCTTGGTTTTGCTATTTCAGCCGTTTTAATCCCAATCTTGGGAATCCTTGGTCATGCTAAATTACAGGGAACAATGTTTGATTTTGCTTCTAAAGTGTCATCTTCCTTTAGCCTTATTTTTTGTTTCATTATTTATGGTGTTTCTATTTCATTGCCATCGCCAAGAACAGCATCCGTTACTCACGAAATGGGTATTGCGCCTTTATTTAATAATTCCGCATTAAGTACAAGTATTGTCTATTTTATTTTAGTGTTCATTTTTGTAATGAACCGGACAAAAATATTAGACATCATAGGGAAGTATTTAACCCCGGCAATTATTCTTATCCTCTTGTCTATTATGGGAATAACACTATTTTCCTTCCCACTTGATTTTGGAACAAATACCTTTATCAATCCTGTTACAGAAGGAATTTTGGAAGGTTATCAAACCTTTGATGCCATAGGCGCCATTGTCGTGGGAGGCGTTATTATAACTTCAATTAATTTTACTCATCAGGAAGCTTCTTATGAGCGTAAAAAAGCTTTAATCGGCAGGGCTGGTTGGCTAGCGGGATTTGGTTTAATAATGATATATGCCGGATTAATTTTTACCGGTGCGGTCATGCATGGACAATTTGATGCAGAAGTTTCGCGTACTTCACTTATTACCGGGATAAGTAAAATAACCCTTGGTTCAAATGCGAATTTATTTTTAGGCATATTAGTAAGCCTTGCTTGTTTTACCACTGCAGTGGGAATTGTAGCAGGTACAGCAGATTTTGTAAAATCGCGTTTGCCAAAATCAAAAAATGCATATTTGGTTACTGCTCTTATCAGTTCTTTACTTGGAGTGTTAATGGGGCAATTTAATGTCGGTTACATCATCGCCGTTGCATTGCCAATTCTAATGTTTGTTTATCCTGTTACAATTGTTTTAATCTTACTCAATGTGATTCCGGAAAAATTTGGTTCCCCAAAAGTTTTCAAAGCCGTTGTATTCACGACGATTATTTTTAGTATCCCCGATTTTTTAGGAAGTATTGGTTTAAGCAGTGACATAGCATCTTTTACAAGATGGATTCCCCTTAGCGAATTAAGTATGGGATGGGTATTACCCGCTTTGGCTGTCTTCATTTTTACAAACATAAGTAAAATAGGATCATCCAAAACTGAAGGCTTTTAGTGCAAATCACTCGTGCCTTCAAAAGATAATCCGGAGTTAGCCTTTTGAATTACTTATTCATAAGATCTTCAATCTCATCAACTTCAATTGGGATATTTTGCATTAGATTAAATGGAGTCCCTTTTTCCTTAATAACTACATCATCTTCCAAACGGATACCCATCTTCTCATCTGGAATATAAATCCCCGGCTCTACAGTAAAGACCATGTTCGGCTTCATAGGTGTTTTTAGTGCTCCATAATCATGGGTGTCTAATCCCATATGGTGACTCGTGCCGTGCATAAAGTATTTTTTATAAGCGGGCCAGTCCTTATTCTCATTTTGAACATCAGCTTTATCAAGTAATCCTAAGCCAATAAGTTCAGAAGTCATTATTTTGCCCACCTCTATATGATATTCCGCCCATAAAGTTCCAGGCACCAACATATTAGTTGCTTCATTTTTAACCCGAAGTACCGCTTCGTAAACCTGGCGCTGCCTTTCGGTAAATTTACCATTTACCGGAACGGTCCGGGTCATGTCACTTGAGTAATTTGCATATTCAGCTCCTACATCCATCAGGATTAAGTCGCCGTCTTTACATTGGTTGTTATTTTCTATGTAGTGCAAAACGTTAGCATTATTCCCCGAGGCTATAATTGGTGTATACGCAAATCCTTTTGAGCGATTACGTATAAATTCGTGTAGATATTCGGCTTCCAATTCATATTCCCAAATACCTGGTTTTAAAAATTTCAATATGCGGCGGTAACCTTTTTCAGTTATATTACAGGCTTTCTGGATTAATTCAATTTCCTCAGGTTCCTTTACTCCTCTTATCTGCTGTAAAATGGGATTACTCTTAGCCACACCGTGTGCCGGAAAATCATTTTTGCATTTTAAAATAAAACGGTCCTCCCTGGTTTGAGTCTCTACTGACTGTCTATAATGCTCATTGGTATTAAAATAAATACACTCAGCTTCAGTCATTAGACCAAAAAATACCTTGTCAAAATCTGTTAACCAATGTACAGATTCTATCCCTGAAACTGCAGTTGCCTGATCCTTATCTAACTTCGCTCCTTCCCAGATTGCTATGTGTTCGTTCGTTTCCCTAACGAATAATATCTCCCTGCTTTTTTTATCAATAGCATCTGGAAAAAGCAAAAGGATGGATTCTTCCTGATCTACACCACTCAGGTATAAAATATCTCTATGTTGTTGAAAGGGCATGGTGCTGTCGGCACTAATAGGGTAGATGTCGTTGGAATTAAAAATCGCTATACTCCTTGGCTTCATCTGAGCCATGAATTTTGCGCGATTCTTCTTAAACAACTCACTTTTTATTTGTTCATATTTCATAAAACAACGTACTTTCCTCAAAAATAGGCATAAGCATGTTTACTTCAAAAAGGAAGATCAAATTAAGAAATATTCAGACTCGAATAATTCCTCGAAAAATCATTAAAAAATAGAAGTCTATCAATATATTTTTGTCTGCACAACCACAAATTCATATTTTCATATCCATGAAATTTTATCATCCTCTAATTGCATTTTTCGTTTTTTTTATAAGTACCGCTCAATCCATATCAGAGCAATCACAAAATATTGAAGAAGCGCTTATGCTCAAAAAGCAAATGGAGGCTAATTCGCTTGTTAAAAATATTCCTTTCTCTAGTATAGGCCCCACAATAATGAGTGGAAGAGTTGTAGATATTGATGTAAATCCTGATGATCCTACCGAATTTTATGCAGCCTATGCCTCGGGCGGTCTTTGGCATACAAATAATAATGGCACCACATTTTCCCCAGTAATGGATAATTCCGCTACACAAAATATTGGAGATATTGCAATCGATTGGAGTTCCGGGACCATTTGGGTAGGAACCGGTGAGAACAATGCTTCACGTTCATCCTATGCCGGAATTGGTCTTCTAAAATCTAATGACAAGGGTAAATCCTGGGTAAATAAAGGGCTTTTAGATTCGCAGCATATTGGTAGGATTGTGATAAACCCCAATAATCCCAATGAGTTGGTTGTGGGTGTAACCGGCCATTTGTACACCAATAATGAGGAGCGCGGAATTTATAAGACTTCAGATGGAGGTTCTACCTGGGAAAAAACTCTTTATATAAATGAAGCTACTGGTATTATCGACCTGGCCTTTGTTCCCGGGAATTTTAATATCATTTATGCGGCAGCCTGGGAAAAAGATCGCAAAGCCTGGAATTTTAAAGGTAACGGTAGTGGTTCCGGCATTTATAAGAGTATAGATGGTGGTAGTAACTGGACCAAGATAAGTGGTGGGAATAGTGGATTCCCCTCTGGTGAAAATATTGGGCGTATTGGATTAACAATTTATGATGAAAATACCGTGTATGCAGTCCTCGACAGTCAGTTTCGAAGAACAAAAAAGGAAATTGATCCTGAAGAATCCGACGGACTAACTAAAGATGATTTTAAGTCCATGACTGTCGACACTTTTCTAAAACTGGATAATAAAGAACTTGATAAGTACCTAAAAAGAAATGGGTTTCAGGAAAAATACAAGGCTGAAAATGTAAAACAGCTTATTCAAAGCGGCACTGCTAAACCTCAGGATCTTGCCCGCTATCTTGAAACTTCCAATTCTTCACTATTTGATCCCCCTGTTGTCGGTGCTGAGGTATATAGAAGTGAAGATGGAGGACTAACCTGGAATAAAAGAAATGAAGAATATATTGATGATCTTTTTTATAGCTATGGGTATTATTTTGCGCAGATCAGAGTAGATGCCACTGATAAAAATAAAATTTATTTGGGAGGTGTACCTATTATAAAGTCTGATGATGGTGGTAAAACCTTCACTTCAATTGATGGGGATAATGTGCATGCAGACCATCACGCTTTATGGGTAAATCCTAAAAAACCAGGACATCTAATTAATGGAAATGATGGTGGAGTAAATATCTCATATGATGACGGAGCTAACTGGATTAAAAATAATACCCCGTCCGTAGGCCAATTCTACGCGATTAATATTGACCATGAGAAGCCTTATAATGTCTATGGCGGGCTTCAGGATAATGGGGTATGGAGAGGCGCCCACAATTCTGTTGAGAATAGCAAATGGCAACAGGTTGGACAATACCCGTGGAAAATGATTCTTGGAGGAGATGGGATGCAGGTTCAGGTAGACAACAGAAATTCAAATATTGTTTATACCGGATTTCAGTTTGGTAATTATTTTCGCCTTGCTTTAAATGAAGATAAAACCACCAGCATAAGGCCCAAACATGAATTAGGTGAGCAAGCTTACCGCTTTAATTGGCAAACGCCAATATTGCTCTCTGCACATAATCAGGATATTCTATACCTGGGGAGTAACAAACTTCACCGTTCACTTAATCAGGGGAAGGACTGGGAAGTAATTTCTGACGATCTTACGCAGGGAGGAAAAAAAGGAAATGTAGCATATGGTACGCTAACAACTATAAGTGAATCTCCCTTAAAATTTGGTTTGATTTATACAGGTAGTGATGACGGACTCGTTCATATTTCTAAAAACGGTGGCGGCAACTGGAATTTGATATCAGGTGAGCTTCCGAAAAATCTCTGGGTCAGCAGGGTCGCAGCCTCCAAACATAAAAAAGAACGGATATACGTCACCCTCAATGGATACCGCATGGATGATTTTACGCCCTATGTTTATATGAGCAATGACTACGGTAATTCGTGGAAAAATATTGCTTCCAGTATTCCTGCTTCACCGGTAAATGTAATAATTGAAGATCCTGAAAATGAAAATCTCTTATTTATAGGTACGGACAACGGATTATACATGTCAGTCAATCAAGGTAATTCCTGGGAATTATTTCAAAACGGAATTCCCAACGTCGCTGTGCACGATTTGGTAATTCAGCCAGAAGCTAAAGATCTGTTGGTAGGAACCCATGGAAGAAGCATCTATAAAACAAATATTTCATGTTTACAGGAAATGAACGAAGATATCCTTGCCAGGGAATTGCATATTTTTAAACCAGATAACCTAAAATACTCGCAAAGATGGGGCAATCCATACAGCTCCTGGTCAAAACCAAATACTCCCGGATTGGACATTGTGTTTTATTCGAAAAAATCAACAGATTACTCGGCAAAAGTTTTTTCTTCAGATAAAACTATAGTAAGTGAGTCCGTGCTTAAGGCAGACAAAGGTTTAAATATTATGTCTTTTGATGTCGCATTTTCCAAGAAAGGAAAACTGAACTATTTGAAAAAAAATAAAGTGAAGCTTAAAACGGCCAAAGATGGTAAAACCTATTTACCCATTGGGGCCTATGAGGTAGAAATTTCTTCAGGCACAGCAAGTCAAAAAATTAAATTTAAAATTGATTAAACTTAAATTATATGGAATTAACGCTAAGTATCCCGGCACTTTTATTTCCTGCCATTTCGCTAAGTATGTTGGCTTACAATGCCCGATATTTGGCAATAGCAGCACTTATACGTCAATTGCATAAACAATATCAGGAAAAGGCATCACGCGGATTGGGTATACAGGTGAGGCAATTAGAAAGACGGCTTAAAATCATAAAGAATATGCAGGCTGTTGCAATATTAAGTTTCCTGTTCAGTGCCATTACTATGTTTCTGATCTATATAGAACAAGATTTCTGGGCCAACTTCATCTTTGGTATTAGTCTCCTTGCCCTAATGGTTTCTTTAATTTTATCCTTGATTGAAGTACAACTCTCTACAAACTCCCTCACCATACAGTTGGCAGATATGGGAGTAAAAATTGAAAAAGAATAATATTAATCATATTCCATAAACTCATATTAGCTCTCTTTTTTATTGGTTTACCATAGTTTTCTTTACCAATGTCAATAAAACTCTTTGTATTCTCTTAAAATCAATCTAAATACCATTCTAATAGGTCAGGAAATTTGTTAATGATTTCCTCTTGACTTAAATTTGGTCCCCTAAACTATAACTAATGAGTTCACTGATTAAATCGTCCATAGCCCGAAAAGTGGTAATGGCACTTTCGGGTCTTTTTTTGGTATTGTTTTTGGCGCTTCATGTAACCATTAATTTAACCTCTGTAATTTCCCCCGACACTTTTAACCAATGGTCCCATTTTATGGGCTATAATGTTCTGGTGCAATATATAATGCAGCCCGTGTTGATAATTGGCGTTATAGTGCATTTTGTAATGGGAATAGTTCTTGAGATTCAAAACACACAGGCACGTTCAATTAAATACACCAAATACAAAGGAGCTGCTAACGCTCCATGGGTTTCACGTAACATGATAATCACCGGTCTGGTTGTCCTTGCCTTTCTGGGCTTGCACTTTTATGACTTTTGGATTCATGAAATGACTTACAAATATATAGAGGCCAATCCTGAAGACCCTACACGTTATTATGCGGAAACTGTGGAGAAATTTGCTCCCATGTGGAGAACTCTTCTTTATATTGTTTCTTTCGGATTGCTCAGCCTCCATTTATGGCATGGCTTTGCCTCATCTTTTCAAAGTATGGGTTTAAACAATAAGTATACCCCGTCTATAAAATCATTTACCAAGATCTATGCAATAGTAATTCCTTTGGCATTTGTCTTTATTGCTATATATCATCATCTTAACCCTATAACGCATTAATTATGGGCATTCTTGATTCTAAAATTCCATCCGGGCCTTTGGCTGACAAATGGACAAAACATAAAAATGAAATAGATTTAGTAAATCCTGCCAATAAAAGAAATATCGACATCATTATTGTTGGTACCGGTCTTGCCGGAGGTTCTGCGGCTGCTTCGCTCGCAGAATTGGGTTACAATGTTAAAACTTTTTGTTACCAGGACTCTCCCAGAAGGGCACATTCTATAGCTGCACAAGGCGGAATAAATGCTTCGAAAAATTATCAGGGTGATGGTGACAGCGATTACAGGCTATTTTATGACACGGTAAAGGGTGGCGACTACAGGTCCCGGGAGGCTAACGTCTATCGCTTAGCTGAAGTTTCGGGAAATATTATAGATCAATGCGTTTCTCAGGGAGTGCCATTCGCACGTGATTATGGTGGCCTTTTAGATAACAGATCCTTTGGTGGTGTTTTGGTTTCCAGGACTTTTTATGCCAAGGGACAAACTGGACAGCAACTCTTACTAGGAGCATATGCGGCAATGAACCGGCAAATACATCGTGGCAAGATTAAGTCATATACCAGGCATGAAATGCTGGATTTGGTAATTGTTGATGGTAAAGCCAGAGGGATTATAGCAAGAAACCTGATTACAGGAGAAATAGAAAGACATTCGGCACATGCAGTTGTCATAGCTTCAGGGGGGTATGGAAATTTATTTTTCCTTTCTACCTATTGTATGGGTGCAAATGTAATGGCTGCCTGGCGTACGCATCGCAGAGGCGCTTTTTTTGCGAACCCTTGCTATACACAGATCCATCCTACCTGCATCCCGGTTTCAGGAGAACATCAATCCAAACTCACTTTAATGTCGGAATCTCTTAGGAACGACGGAAGGATATGGGTGCCAAAAAAATTAGATGACGCTAAGGCCATCCGCGAAGGAAAATTAAAGCCCACTCAATTAAAAGAAGAAGACAGGGATTACTATTTAGAACGCAGATATCCCGCTTTTGGCAATCTCGTGCCTCGCGATGTCGCTTCAAGAGCGGCAAAAGAACGTTGTGATGCAGGATATGGAGTAAATAAAACAGGAGAAGCAGTTTTTCTGGATTTTGATGCCGCCATAATGCGGTATGGAAAAGAAAAAGCGCTCACATCAGGTCTAAAAGATGCCGATAACGCACATATAAGAAAACTTGGAGAAGAGGTTGTAGAAGCCAAATATGGAAATTTATTCCAGATGTATGAAAAAATTGTGGATGAGAATCCATATAAAACCCCTATGATGATCTATCCTGCGGTACATTACACTATGGGAGGGTTATGGGTTGATTACAATTTGCAGACTACGATTCCCGGATGTTATGCAGCAGGCGAGGCCAATTTCAGTGACCATGGAGCAAACAGGCTTGGAGCATCTGCGTTAATGCAAGGTTTGGCAGATGGTTACTTTGTTTTACCGTATACTATTGGTGATTTCCTAGCCGATGATATCCGTACGGGGCCTATACCAACTGATTCCGAAGAATTTGATAAGGCCGAGAAGGATGTTTTAGACAAGATCAATAGATTAATGTCTGCAAAGGGAATTCATTCTGTTGATTACTATCACAAAAAGCTTGGTAAAATCATGTGGAATAAATGTGGTATGTCTCGTAATGCCAAAGGATTAAAAGAAGCTATTGAAGACATTGCCGCTTTAAGAAAGGATTTCTGGGAGAATGTCAAAGTGCCCGGAGCTGCAGATGACAAAAATCAGGAATTAGAAAAAGCAGGCCGTGTAGCGGATTTCTTAGAGATTGGGGAGCTTTTTGCAATGGATGCTTTGGAGCGAAATGAATCTTGTGGGGGTCATTTTAGAGAAGAATATCAAACTCCTGAAGGGGAAGCGTTACGTGATGACAAAAATTTCAAATTTGTGTCAGCCTGGGAATATAAAGGAGAACCAAAAGACGCCAAACTGCATAAAGAGAATTTGATTTATGAAAATATTGAATTAAAGACGCGTTCCTATAAATAATAAGCTATGAAGATTTATCTTAAAATATGGCGTCAAAAAGATGCTTCCTCAAAAGGAAAAATAGTAGACTATACTATGGATGGTATTGAAGGTGATATGTCCTTCCTGGAAATGCTGGATATATTAAATGAGGATTTAATATCGAAAGGGGAGGTGCCTATTGAATTTGACCATGATTGCCGCGAAGGGATCTGCGGTACATGTTCTCTTCAAATCAACGGACGACCTCATGGTCCGGACAGACTTATCACCGCATGTCAACTTCATATGCGAAGTTTCAAGGACGGGGATACGATAGTAATTGAACCCTTTAGGGCTAAAGCTTTTCCGGTAATCAAAGATTTGATTGTAGACAGAAATGCTTTTGAACGCATTCAACAGGCTGGTGGTTTTATTTCTGTGAACACTTCTGGCAGAACAGTTGATGCTAATTCCATCCCGATAAGGAAAGACAATGCCGATAAGGCATTTAACGCGGCTGCTTGTATTGGTTGTGGAGCATGTGTGGCAGCTTGTAAAAATGCCAGCGCCATGTTATTTACTTCTGCCAAAGTATCCCAGTTTGCCTTATTACCTCAAGGAAGAATAGAAGCGACAGAACGCGTACAAAATATGGTGCGCCAGATGGATCTGGAAGGCTTCGGAAACTGCACAAATACGGGTGCATGTGAGATAGAATGCCCAAAAGGCATTTCTTTGGATAATATTGCCAGAATGAATAGAGAGTATTTAGGCGCCTCAATAAAAGGCTAGAAGAAAAGTGTATATATTTCTAAAATCCCGGATAATTCTATCCGGGATTTTTATTTGGAATATCCCGTATCTTTTTTGCTATTTTTACCATAACTAATCTGCTATGAAGTCGTCTGCACACCATCTTACTTCCAAATTGCCAAAGTTGCCTGATTCTATATTCAGCACAATGAGTGGTCTCGCAAAAGAGTACAATGCCATTAACATATCTCAGGGTTTTCCCAATTTTGAACCAGATCCCGCTCTTATAGAATTAGTTACCAAGGCAATGAAAGAGGGTTATAATCAATATGCTCCTTTAGGTGGTATTTATCCTCTTAAGGAGGTTATTGCTGAAAAGATCGCCTTTTTATATGGAACTAAATACGACCCGCAGTCTGAAATAACCATTACAGTAGGAGCTACCCAAGCAATTTTTACTGCTATTTCAGCACTTGTTTGGCCAAATGACGAAGTAATTGTTCTTAAACCGGCCTATGATTGTTATGAACCGGCTATAATAGCCAATGGTGGTATTCCTGTGTTAATTCAATTAACAGGAAAGGACTATGCTATAGATTGGGATGTATTTAAATCACATCTTAGTGACAAAACCAGGATGGTCATCATTAATACACCACATAATCCAAGTGGGATGGTATTTTCAAATTCCGACATGTTAATGCTCCAAAGTTGTCTAAAAGACACGAATATCATTTTATTGAGCGATGAAGTGTATGAACATATTGTATTTGATAATAACATCCACGAGAGTGCTTCTAAATACCCCGATTTAGCCTCGCGAAGCCTTGTTTGTGCCTCTTTTGGTAAAACTTTTCATGCAACCGGGTGGAAAATGGGTTATTGTGTGGCGCCGGCAGAGCTAATGAAAGAATTTCAGAAAATTCATGAATTCAATGTGTTTTGCGTTAACCACCCCTTTCAGAGAGCATTGGCAGAATACCTTAAGAACCCTGCACACTACTTAGATCTAGGGCCTTTTTATCAGCAAAAACGGGATTTGTTTTTAACAGCAATCAAAAATTCCAGATTCAAGTTTACACCTACTCGGGGAACTTATTTTCAGCTATTGGATTTTGCAGAAATCACTGACGAAAGTGATCTTGATTTTGCAGAAAGACTCGTTAAAGAATTCGGTATTGCCTGTATCCCAATTTCAGTTTTTAATAAAGATCTTGTAGATAATAATCAGATACGGATTTGTTTTGCAAAGACCACTGAGACCCTCTTAAAGGCGGCTGAAATCATTACTTCAATATAACTTTCCCCCAGTCAGATAGTCGATGACTTAATGCTATTTTTGGTTTTATCAATTACAAAATATGCTAATTCCCTTCTATTGCGCCATTAATTAGAACCATCAAATCTCCAATCTTAGAGGGTTCCAGCCATCTTGTGATCACTACCAGATTATTAGCCTTATCAATTACAATAAAATTCCCTCCAAAACCGGACGCATAGTAGATGTCTTCTGAAAGCCCCTTCCAATGCCGATCCCCTTTATTGTTAAGCCACCACATATAGCCATAATTAGGGTTTGGTACTGAAGGGGTTGTTGCTTCCTGTATCCAGGCCTCGCTGAGAAGCTGTTCTGAGTTCCATTTTCCACTATTAAGAAATAGCAAGCCAAAACGGGCCATATCTTCTGTACTTATAAAAATTCCTGCTCCTGAATGACCACCGCCAGTAACAGATTTCATTTTTATTCCGTCAATTACAGTCCAGGCATTTTCGTAGCCATACCAGCGCCATGTAGTTGAAGCTCCAATTTTATCCATTATATGCTCCTTGAGTACAACAGGAACGGGCTTTCGCCAAACGTGTGTCAATGCATAAGCCAGTACATTTACACGGACATCATTATATTCCATTACGGTGCCGGGTTCCTTGAGTTCTCTGAATTTCCAATCATCCAATTCTCCATCTTTTGGAGGTCTGTCTGCCCAATCCTTGCCACCCCATAACTCTCCTGACCAATCTGAATTTTGTTGTAGTAAATGCTTCCAGCTAATTTTGCTATTGTGTTCTCCTGCAAATGTGCCATCCCAGATATAAGAGGAAACTTTGTCCTCTGTACTTTCAATTAGATGATTATCTACAGCAAGGCCTGCAACGGTAGACAAAAAACTTTTAGTTACGCTAAAAGTCATGTCAACACGTTTAATATCTCCCCATTTTTGAACAATGTAACCGTTTTTCAAGATTATACCTGCCGGCCCTCCCCGTTTTTTAGTAGGTCCTAAAATTTGATGAAATGGTTCTCGCTCAAACCCCTTTAAAACTGCAATCCGTAAATCTCTTGACCCCGAATACTCGTTCCCTTTGGCAAAATTGACAGCTTCATTCAGCTTCGTTTCATTGAGATTAAAAGAGGCTGGGGGCCTTTCCTGCCATTCAGCATTTCTTTCAGGAAAATAATAAGCCTGCTGACCAATAGCAGTATTTATCGCAAATAATAAAATAGCGAGGACAAGGGTTTTTATATACATTCTTTATAGTATTATTTTTCCAAGTTAACCAAATTCAGTTTCATTAGCCAATCCATTTGTTTATCGCTGCCAATATAATAAGGATGCCTTCCAAATTTTATAAATCCATTCTTTTCATAAAATCTGATGGCATTGGTATTCTTCTCCCATACGCCAAGCCATAAGTAGCTCTTTTTTTTGTTGGCCGCAATATATTTAATTTGATTTAGCATCCAATGCCCTATTTTGTTTCCCTGAAATGTATTTTTTACATAAATTCTTTCTAATTCAATGGCATTTTTATCCTTTATGTCTCCTTGTGCTTCATCTTCATTTAATTTAAAATATCCTAAAACCTCATTTTCTGAAAAAACCAAATAAAATGACATCCGAGGGTCTGCCAGTTCCATTAAAAGTTGTTCTTCAGAAAAAGCCTTTTTCATATAGGCATTAAAATCATCCGGGTTATTTTCCAATTTAAATGCATCAATAAATGTCTTTCTGGAAATTGAAATAAGTTTATCTAAATCAGAAGTAGTACATTTTGATAAATGAAGTTTCATACTGTTATGAAATATCCCCTAAAATAAAAAAAGGAGTAAAACATATTGCTTTACTCCTTTAAATATTTTGTGATTACGTACTAAAACATAAACAGTTTTCTGGTCAACATTACTATACCGCTAAAAAATTCGTTTCGGTATACCTGAATTTCTTCTTCAATAGGTCTGTGGTTAATTTGTGCGTCCATAGATTTTGGAATTTTAATAAAATAAGATTTGGGGTTTAATAAATATGCTATAAAGATAATGTGTGCGATTCAAGCATCTAAAAATTTGTTGTGAAGTATCTCCAAATTGTTGTGAAAAAAGTAACTCATTTAAATTTATCGATAAAGCGTTTATTTTGATCGTTAAACGGTCATCTCCGGAATATCTCCTTCAACAATTAATGTTCCCTCCGTTGCCTGTTTTATAGTATCAACACTGACACCCGGAGCTCTTTCAAGCAATCGGAATCCCTTTGAAGTAACCTCCAGAACCCCAAGATTGGTCACCACTTTTTTTACACAACCAACACCAGTAAGAGGCAGGAAACATTTTTTTAACAGCTTTGATTCTCCTTTCTTATTTGTATGCATCATTGCCACAATAATATTCTCTGCCGATGCAACAAGATCCATTGCTCCACCCATTCCTTTTACCATTTTTCCGGGTATTTTCCAATTGGCAATATCTCCATTTTGTGATACTTCCATAGCTCCGAGAATGGTAAGGTCAACGTGTTTTCCGCGAATCATTCCAAAACTAGTTGCAGAGTCAAAAAAGGAAGCCCCTGGTAAGGTTGTAATGGTCTGTTTGCCGGCATTAATGATATCGGCATCTTCTTCACCTTCATAAGGGAATGGGCCCATGCCCAAAACACCATTTTCACTTTGAAATTCAACGCTAATATCATCTCTGACATAATTTGCCACAAGGGTTGGAATGCCAATTCCAAGATTGACATAAAACCCATCTTTCACTTCCCTTGCAATTCTTTTTGCTATACCAATTTTATCCAGCATAATATGATCTTTAATTAGTATTTAGTTCCGCGATCTTACAGTACGTTGTTCTATTCTCTTTTCATAGTGTTCTCCCTGGAAGATTCGTTGAACAAATATACCGGGGATATGTATTTCATTTGGATCAAGACCACCAGCGGGCACTAATTCTTCTACTTCTGCTACTGTTATCTTAGCGGCACCGCACATGCAAGGATTAAAATTACGTGCAGTCCCTTTGAAAATCAAATTCCCGGCTTCATCACCCTTCCAGGCCTTAACAAATGAAAAATTAGCTTCAAAGGCGTGCTCAAGAACATACATTTTACCCTTAAAATCTCGTGTTTCCTTACCCTCTGCTACCTCGGTTCCATACCCCGCGGGGGTATAGAAGGCCGGGAATCCGGCTTGAGCCGCTCTACATTTTTCCGCAAGGGTTCCCTGAGGCGTTAATTCTACATCTAATTCCCCACTTAGCATTTGTCGTTCAAATTCGTCATTTTCACCAACATATGAAGAGATCATTTTTTTAATCTGATGTTTCTGAAGTAATAAGCCCAGACCAAAATCATCAACTCCCGCATTATTACTAATACAGGTAATATCTTTTATTCCCAAACGAACGAGTTCTGAAATTGCATTTTCAGGTATGCCGCAAAGCCCAAAACCCCCTAGCATAAAGGTCATTCCGTCTTCTACTCCTTTTAATGCCTCCTGTACATTGGCCACTGTTTTACGTATCATAAGTAATAAATAAGCTGGTTAAAAATGCTATTTCTTATTACTACTAAAGTACATTTTTAAATAAAAAATCCCGCCATTTGGCGAGATTAGTTTAATTCGTTAAATTTTGAATATTATTGAAATTTTCTAAAAATCCAGCTCATCAAGGTCGTCTTCAAGATTATCTTTTAATGGGGTTTCTTCATTTTCTTTTGAACAATCAACATTGATAGTAAGCTCTTCCGGTATTGGAAATTCATCCATAGAAATTCCTAAATCCTCATTCTCATAATTACTTTTCATATATAAAGCCCATATCGGTAAAGCCATCGAAGCTCCCTGACCATATGTAATAGTCTTAAAATGTGTAGCCCTATCTTCGCCTCCAACCCATACACCTGTCACCAGATTGGGCACCATTCCCATAAACCAACCGTCACTTTGGTTCTGTGTTGTTCCGGTTTTTCCGGCAATCGGATTTGTAAATTCATAAGGATAACCGGTGATTATCTCCTTATATACCGTTTGGTCTTTATTGGAAGAATGCCGTAGTCTGGTTCCTGATCCGCCTTCTGTAACCCCTTCCATTAAATTAACCATTGCATAAGCTACCTCCTTACTCAGAACGTCTTTTGTTTCAGGAACGTACTCAAAGAGCACAGCCCCATTTTTATCTTCAATTCGGGTAACCATGACCGGTTTTACATAAACACCTTGATTTACGAAGGTACCATATGCCCCTACCATTTCATAAACATTCAAATCAGGGGTTCCCAGGGCAATTGAAGGCACTTCAAGAATCTCTCCCGTTAATCCAAGATCTTTAACAATGGCTACAACAGGTTTAGGGCCTACTCTGTCTATCAATTGAGCAGTAACTGAATTTACAGAGTTGGCAAGAGCACGTTTCAAAGTATACATCTTTCCGGAAAACTTGCCATCAGCATTTTTAGGGCACCATGGTTCCGGGTTACCATGTTTACCTGCCTCAATACAATACTGACTATCCGGAAGTGAATCACAGGGAGATAATCTCAGTTGATCAATGGCAGCAGCATAAACGAATGGTTTAAAAGTCGAGCCGGCCTGTCTTGCTCCCTGTATTACATTGTCGTATTGAAAATGTTTATAGTTAAGGCCCCCTACCCAAGCCTTCACATGGCCTGTTTGGGGTTCCATTGACATCATTGCAGTCCTTAAAAACGTTTTATAATACCTAATGGAATCTAATGGAGTCATAACGGTATCCTTCTCCTGGGTGTCACTATTCCAATCAAATACTGTCATTTCGGTTTTTTCCGTAAATGAGCTCCTGATCTCTTTCTCAGAGGCACCATTGGATTTCATGATTCGCCAGCGTTCTGAAGTTCTCATAGCACGCTCCATGATTCGGTTTGTCTCTTCAGTATTCAGATCCAAAAATGGGGCCGTTGCATTTCTATCCGGCGTATTTTGATGAAAAAACTCTTTTTGAAGTCGTTTCATATGTTGCTTTACGGCATCCTCAGCATTTTTCTGCATCCGGTAATCAACGGTGGTATAAACTTTAAGTCCGTCCAAATAAATATTCCACCGATCTCTTTCACCTTCTTCTGCAGGTCTGGGGTTTTTTTCAATCCAATCATTTAGAAACCCTTGTAAATACATTCTGAAATAGGTAGCAAGACCATCCCTATGAGATTCCGGTGTAAAATTTATGTCCATTTTTAACGCCTGTAGTGAATCCTTTTCCTTTTCAGTAATAAAGTCATATTTAGCCATTTGACCCAATACAGTGTTACGTCGATTCAATACTAATTCTTCTCTTCTGATGGGGTTATAGAGTGAAGAATTTTTTAACATTCCAACCAGTACAGCAGATTCTTCCGCCTTTAACTCAATGGGTTCTTTTCCAAAATAAATTCTTGATGCGGAGCGTATTCCGTCTGCATTATTTATAAAATCATAGGTGTTCAGATACCAGGCAATTATCTCTTCCTTGGTATATTGCCTTTCCAGACGTATCGCTATTACCCATTCCTTTACTTTTTGTATAATCCTGCCTGCAGCTCCGCCGGATATTCTTTTGGTGAATAGTAATTTAGATAATTGTTGAGAAATTGTACTGGCGCCCCCTCGCTTACCAAGAAATACCATTGCTCTCAAAGTACCTCTGGCATCTATCCCGGAATGATCAAAATATCTTGCATCTTCTGTAGCAACCAGGGCATTAACCAAATTCTCCGGCAATTCATTATAGGACACAGGGGTTCTGTTGTCATCTAAATAAAATTTTCCAAGGGTTTGACCATCTGAAGAGATGATCTCAGTCGCTAAATTTGTCTGTGGATTCTCCAACCGTTCAAATGTTGGCATTTCTCCCAAAAATCCCCAGGAAGCTAAAAGAAATATTAAAAATATCAAAAAAAGACCTGATGCAAACAGAATCCAAAACCATTTAATAAACTTAGAAAAGTTGGAAGAAACCTTCTTTTTCCGGGCTTTTGCCATAACTTATTTACGCTTTTCAATTAAGAAACCAACATCAGTGATGCCTTCTAGTTCCATGATCCCGTCTGCGTTGCCATTTTTACGCATAGCATGGGAAATTTGTAAAGTATATACGCCCTTAACGGGAAAAATGATGTTTTCCTTATACCAAAGTTTATTTTCTTTAATACTGCCATATCCTTTTCCCAGCCATTTGCCATCCGGCATAGCCATTTCATACTCCAGGGTATCCCTTTGGATATCGCCATTAGGATATTTTAAATCTGCTATTAAAAATAAATTGCTGTAGGGAAAAGATTCATCATTTCTTATGGAAATAAATATATCATTCGCGCTAATCGTGTCATTTTCTGTGAAGCTAAATTCTTTTGCGTCACCTTTGCCCCATATGCCGCCAGGATTTGCCTGAAATTCCGAATGTGTCAGCTTATCGTTACATGCCAGAATCAACAAAACTAAAATTGAATAGAAAATCCTATTAGACATTTTTGGCAGGTCTTTTTCTGTTATTCCTTCTTTTTTTATTATTGTTCCCCTTATTTCTTCGTTTCGGGCGGTCAAACCTTGTAAGACTATCCTGTCCCACAACATTTTCAAAAATCAGCTTTTCTTCTTCAATATTTTCAGCAGCATACTCCTCAAGGCTGGCTACCGGTTTTTTTGCTTTATTCTTATCCAGTATCTCCTGAACTTGTTCTTTGGTGAGTGCATGCCAGTTAGAGGCGTCTTCTTTATAGGAGAACCAAAGCATCCCTTTAAAAATGTCTGTTTTTTGACAAAAAGCTACTCCTTTTTCAGTGAATAATTTACTGTCCTGAGAAGGGAAGTCCTCTAATGCCTCTAAATACAGATCCAGCTCATAGTTTAAACAGCACTTTAGTTTACCACATTGGCCTGCCAATTTTTGCGGATTAAGTGAAAGTTGTTGATAGCGTGCTGCGGAAGTGCTTACTGAACGAAAATCCGACAGCCAGGTAGAGCAACACAATTCCCTACCGCAAGAACCAATTCCTCCTAAACGTTGTGCTTCCTGTCTATAACCAATTTGCCTCATTTCTATACGAATGCCAAAGGCCTTAGCCATATCCTTAATCAATTGCCTGAAATCTATACGCTCTTCCGCCGTATAGTAGAACGTAGCCTTAGAACCATCCCCCTGAAATTCCACATCAGAGATCTTCATCTGCAATTTCAACAAAATAGCCATTTCGCGGGCTCGCTTTTTTATCTCTTCTTCCTTATCGCGACATTTCTGCCATTTGTCTATGTCCTTTTGAGTTGCTTTGCGATATATTTTGGGAATTTCCTCTTCAGAATCTGGAACTTTTTTTCGCTTCATCTGCACCTTAACCAATTCTCCGGTTAAAGTAACAAGGCCAATGTCATGGCCAGATTTAGCCTGTGTAGCCACAATATCGCCAATGGATAATGGCAGATTTTCTGTGTTCCTGAAAAACTCTTTCCTGCTATTTTTAAATCGAATTTCAACACAATCAAATGGCTGAGAACCACTTGGCAGAGACATATTAGAAAGCCAGTCAAACACTGTCAATTTATTGCAGCTATCTGTGCCGCAAGTTCCATTGTTTTTGCATCCACGCGGCTGCCCATCCTTGCCGGTTGAACAACTGTTACAACCCATATTTTATATCTTGGTTTAGCAAATCCAACTTTTGGTTTTGCTAAAAGAGGTTCATAAATAATTATTGAAGGTAAAGATAGTACTTTTTTACTGTCATGGAAAGTGACAATTATTGTAGAAAAATAATCGATCTTCACATCTTACGGTGATGTAATAAGTTCATGAAAATGAGCCCTAAAATAAATTCCTGTAAGATATGGGCAGGTTTATTTTTTAAATTTCAAGACCTCTGATCTTCCTTTTTTAAAAATCTTATTACTAACCACTTTCCCTTTTCTAAGTCTTTTCTGCTCCTCAAAAGGAAGTTCATGGATTTCTTTGCAATGGTTTGAACAACAATTGTTCATTTTATCTGCACATGCCTCACATTGAATGAAAAGCAGATGGCAAGCTTCATTGGCACAGTTAACATGCGTGTCACATGATTCACCACATTGATGACACTGGGCTATGATATCTTCGGTTATACGCTCACCTCGTCTGTGATCAAATACAAAATTCTTGCCAAGAAATTTATTTTCAAGATTCTTTTGTCTAACCTGACGCGTGTATTCTATAATCCCTCCTTCAAGCTGAAAAACATTTTTAAATCCTTTATGCTTATAGTACGCACTGGCCTTTTCACATCGGATACCTCCCGTGCAATACATTACAAGGTTCCTATTCTCCTTGTAGTTTGATAAATCCTTTTCTATTATATCCAATGAGTCTCTAAACGTATCAACATCCGGTGTGATTGCATTTTTAAAATGTCCAATTTCACTTTCATAGTGATTTCGCATGTCAACCAAAAGTGTATTGGGGTCGTCAATCAATTCATTAAAATGCATGGCATCAACATGTATCCCTTTGTTGGTTACATCGAAAGTAGCATCATTCAAACCATCTGCGACAATTTTCCTCCGCACCTTAATCTTCAGTTTTAAAAACGATTTGTTGTCCTGCTCTATTGCAATATTCAATCGAACATTTTCAAGAAATGAAATACTGTCTATATGCGATTTGAATTTTAAAAAATTATCCGCCGGAACAGACAATTGGGCATTAATGCCTTCAGGAGCTACATAGATTCTTCCCAGAACATCCAGTTCATTCCAGTGAATGAATAAATGGTTCCTAAATAGTTTTGGATTACCAATATGTGCGTACTTGTAAAAAGAAATAGTCAGACGCTCCTGTCCAGCTTTCTCAATAAGAGTTTCTCTTTCTTTAGCACTTAATGTATTGTACAGTTGCATACTATACTAATTATTAAGTTTAAGAATTCAATAGATTACAAAATTAAACATATTCCGTAATAGCACAAGAGAAAACTTATAATCCCATCTAGTATCCTCCTTTTGCCCATTACAAAAAAAAGAGTCTTGATAGTTCAAGACCCTTTAAGGACCACTCCCTGGTAATTTTCTTTTTCATAGATCAACCTGAAAGGATGTGGTCTCCGTTGTCCAAATTTCCTCGGACACTTGGAATATTTTGTGTTTAAATACGAACACTTATCAGGGAGATGCAGGAATACTAAAAAGGTTGCTTTTGACATTGTTATATGAAAAAAGAAATGGTAATTTAGCGTTCCTAATTTTATAGAAAAATACACATGGCTAACGATAAAGAGGCGAAACTTAAGGCATTAAAACTAACACTGGATAAATTGGACAAAACCTATGGTAAGGGTGCCGTCATGAAAATGGGGGACTATGTTGTTGAGGATGTAGAAGTTATCCCTTCAGGTTCTCTTGGCTTGGATATTGCCTTGGGTGTAGGTGGTTATCCTCGCGGAAGAGTTATTGAAATATACGGCCCGGAATCTTCCGGAAAAACCACGCTCACTTTACATGCCATAGCCGAGGCTCAAAAAAATGGTGGTATAGCTGCGTTTATTGATGCAGAGCATGCATTTGACAGGTTTTACGCAAAAAATTTAGGAGTCGATATTGACAACCTAATTATATCACAACCTGATCATGGGGAACAGGCATTAGAAATTACAGATAACCTAATTCGGTCGGGCGCAATAGATATAGTGATTATAGATTCGGTGGCGGCATTAACTCCAAAAAGTGAAATTGAAGGTGAGATGGGAGACTCTAAAATGGGTTTACATGCCAGATTAATGTCACAGGCACTTCGAAAATTAACCGGTTCTATAAGTAAAACACACTGTACTGTAATCTTTATTAATCAGTTAAGGGAGAAAATAGGTGTTATGTTTGGAAATCCTGAAACCACTACGGGTGGTAACGCGCTGAAGTTTTATGCTTCCGTTAGGTTGGATATTCGCAGATCTACACAAATAAAAGATACTGAAGGTGCTGTCCTGGGTAATAAAACGAGGGTGAAAGTTGTCAAAAATAAGGTAGCTTCCCCTTTTAAAACTGCAGAATTTGATATAATGTACGGTGAAGGAATATCCAAAGTGGGTGAAATTCTCGATCTCGGAGTACAATATGAAATTATCAAAAAAAGTGGATCCTGGTTTAGTTACGGAGACACAAAGCTCGGGCAGGGAAGAGATGCAGTAAAATCGCTTTTGCAAGATAATCCTGAACTACTGGAAGAATTAGAAGGCAAAATAAAAGAAGCAATAAGTGCCGTATAAGCTTAATTTAAAATAGCTCATTTTCTCTATTCCCAGGTTTTTTAAGCAACCATTACCTGATCTTATCATCTTATACTAAAGATTTTAATAGATGATTATGAAAAGAGTAGTTTCCCTATTTTTCGTATTATTCGCATTTGTTTTATCTTCTTGTAGTTTGAGCGATGATCAACCGAATTATTATTTTGTTCCACTACAAGTTGTAAGTGCTGAATTACCAGAATCATTCAGTTTGCATGAGACCTATCAAATTAATGTAACTTATCTGTTGCCTAATGGATGTGTCTCTTTTGAAGGTTTTGACGTAAGTCCCATTGCAGAAACAACAAGAAATGTAGTTCCTATAGGATCACAGTTTGATGATCCCGAATGTGTAGATGGAATGGCCGAAGTAGAAGGTTCATTTAACTTTATCTGTCTTTATACAGATACCTACCTCTTTAGGTTCTGGACAGGAGAAGATGAAAACGGCGAGCAGGAATATTTGGAAATTGAAGTTCCTGTAAACCAATAATCCACTATTTTAGGTCTGTTAATCTAACCAATATTTTGAGTCTGGAAGAACTCATACATAATTGTAAAAGAGGAGATAGAAAAGCGCAGGAACAATTGTATAGAAATTATGCAAAAATATTGTTCGGTATCTGCTTAAAATATTCGCGCAATAAAACGGAGGCCGAAGATAATCTTCACGATAGCTTTATGACCATATATGATAAGATTGGTCAATATAAGTTTAAAGGCTCTTTTGAAGGTTGGATTAAACGGATTACCGTTAATACGGTACTTCAGAAATATAGAAAAGAAGAATATCTGAAAGTAGTAACAGATAATGTAACTGAAGAACCCGAGATTCATTCAGAATATTTGGATATTGAACTCCCCACCCTCTTGAGTTATATACAGGAACTTCCTAATAAATACAGACTCACCTTTAATATGTACGTTCTTGATGGGTTTACACATAAAGAGATAAGCGAACAATTAGGTACATCAGAAGGCACATCAAAATCAAATCTAGCCAGGGCCAGAATGATTTTAAAAGAACGAATAAAGAAAGAAAACATAAATATTGCTTAATTACCTAAGCCATGAAAAAAGAAAATATTGATAAATTATACCAGGAGAAGTTGAAAAACTTCAACGAGGTTCCGGACGAAAGGGTTTGGAAGGCAATTTCGACCTCCCTGGATAAAAAGAAAAAGTCTCGCCCAATTATTCCTATTTGGTGGAAATTAGGGGGGGTAGCGGCAATTTTAGCCATATTGTTATCCATTTTTATTCCTTTTGAAAGCGATCAAAATACGAATCAAATAATTACAGATGTTGAAAGTGCCCCTTCTTTGGATAATTCAAGGATAAATGATGTTGAAAATATTTTGCCGGCAGACAACAAGGAAGATGGGAATAGTGTGGTAAACTCTTCCGATGCAAAAAAAGATACGGCAAATCCAATTCCTGTCAGTGATGTTAATCGTCCAGCAAATGAATTACAAGATATTGAGACCACCATTGTTACGTCATCTGAGAAAACCAATTCAAAAACAGAACAAAATACCAATAATTCTACAACTCCAGACCCTGAAACCGCTATTACCTCTGTTCGTTCAGAATATACCCCCAGTGAGATTAGGAAAGATGTAGATGCCAAAATAATGAAGGAAGAGCGGAATACTGAAATTGCCGCCAATATCAATACTACTGTCAAAGACCCTGGGGTTATAGATAGCGAGAATAATATTTCTAAGAATAATCTCCAAAAAGATACTCCTCTAAAAGAAACCGCCATCGCCAATGGAGTAAGTAATTTGAGTGAGGAAAAAGAGGAGGAAGATCAGAAGTCTGGTATGGGTAAGAGGTCTATTTTTGAAGAAATTGAGAAATCGCAGGAAACTGAAGTGGCCCAAAGTAATAGTAATAAATGGTCTGTAGGGCCCAGTATTGCACCGGTTTATTTTAATTCTTTTGGGAATGGCTCGCCAATACATTCAAATTTTGTGTCGAATTCGAAAAGTGGTAACGTTAATCTAAGTTTCGGATTGATGGTTTCGTATGATATTAGTAAAAAATTGAGTATCCGCTCAGGGCTCCACAAAGTAGATTATGGTTATGATACAAATGAAATATCTTTTTCAGCTTCACTTACCGCATCCACTAGTGATCAAATTGATAATATAAATTATGTGCCTACTTCAAAAAATTTAGTTGTCAGGAATATGGAAGACAGTAAACTTTCAGAACAGGCAAGCAGTATGGAATTTACGGCTCAAAGCCCTGCCCGTGACGGCAGAATGATTCAAGATTTTGGTTATTTGGAATTACCCTTAGAAATAAATTATGCCCTGCTTGACCGAAAATTTGGAATAAACGTTATAGGCGGATTGAGCTCGCTTTTTCTGGTAGATAATTCAGTCGTTCTTGAGGCAAATGGAAACACTGTAGAGATGGGGGAGGCCAATAATATTAATGATGTGAATTTAAGTACAAATATTGGTTTTGGTCTAAATTATAAGTTTTCTCCAACCCTGCAATTTAACCTGGAACCTATGTTCAAATACCAATTAAACACATTTAGCGAAACATCTGGTAATTTTCAACCTTACTCAATAGGAGTCTATACCGGTTTAAATTTTAAATTTTAGTGTCTCTGAAAATTTAATGTTTTATTATGCCCTGATTAAAATGGCATTATTACTTCAATAGCAGGCATAATTATATAATATATTTTATACCATTTAGTATATTATATTAGTGATCCTTTAATTCCGATTAAGAGGCCTATTTTGAAGCTCTTTTAAAATAATGGTTCTTACTTGTTCACGTAATTCCGATTTTTCATTTTCCATTAGTTCTTTTGTTTTGAAAAAGGAATGAACCTTTACTCTTGCAATACCCGGGCTTCCGCTGAATAATGTAAACGGAAAACGGCTTTTGTTGTCATAAAAGGTAATTGGAACTACAGGAATATTATGTGCTATTGCCATTTTAAAGGCCCCATCCTTAAATTCATCAAGTATTACGTCCTCCTCGGGTACGCCACCTTCCGGAAAAATACAAATACTAAGGCCCTGATTTAATCTTTTCTGTGCTCTTCTATATACAGCCGTCCTGCTTCGACTGTCTTCTCTGTCGACAAGAATGCAGACACGTTTATAAAAAAATCCAAAAACAGGAATATTAACCAACTCTTTCTTACCTACAAAGACAAAGGGGTTCTTACTTGTTTTTAACATCATCATAATATCAAGCATACTGGTATGATTTGCAACCAACATATAGCTTTGACCCTTCACCAACTTTTGCTCGTAAGATATTTTTGGAAAACAAAACATCCCGTAAATAATAATATTTGCCCATAAATTTCGTGCCAGCCAAAAAAATTGCCGATAAGTCCTGTCTGAAAGGGTTGTTAAGAGAAGAAAGGGGAAAAAAATAAAAATAGGAAGACTCACAAGGATATAAAACCAAATACGATAGAGAACGTGACCTAATTTTTCCAGAGGTAAGCGCATAAATCAAAAATAACAATTTTAGCAGGGTAATCGTATTTCTTTTACTTTTGCCTCTGAAATATAAAATAAATGGCAAGAATATTAACCGGCATACAAAGTACAGGAACCCCACACCTCGGAAATATCCTGGGAGCGATCATACCTGCAATCAATATGGCAAAAGATCGTGAAAATGATTCTTTCCTGTTTATTGCCGATATGCATTCCCTTACCCAAATAAAAAATGGTGAAGAGCTGAGACATAACACCTATGCAACTGCTGCCACTTGGTTAGCTTTCGGGCTTGATATAGAAAGCACGGTGTTTTACAGACAGAGCGATGTTCCGCAAGTAACGCAACTGGCGTGGTATTTAAGCTGTTTTTATCCTTATCAACGACTAACCCTGGCCCATTCATTCAAAGACAAAGCAGACAGGTTAGAAGATGTTAATGCGGGGCTATTCACATATCCCATGCTAATGGCTGCAGATATATTGTTATATGATGCTAATATTGTTCCGGTTGGTAAAGATCAGTTGCAACATATCGAAATGACACGAGATGTTGCATCCCGTTTCCAGTCACAAATGGGTGAAACTTTTGTAATGCCTGAAGCGCAGGTCCAAAAAGATACCATGTACATTCCTGGCACAGATGGGGCGAAAATGAGCAAAAGTAAGGGCAATCTTATAGATATTTTTCAGCCGGATAAAAAACTGCGTAAACAGGTGATGAGTATCGTTACGGACAGTAAATCTCTTGAAGATCCCAAAGACCCCGAGGCGGATACCACTTTTTCATTATACCGAATTTTAGCTTCTGATTCTCAGATTGCTGAAATGCGGTCAAATTACTTAAATGGAAATTATGGCTATGGGCATGCCAAACAAGCTTTGTATGAATTAATCCTTGAAAAGTTTAAATCCCCACGAGATAAATTCAATTATTATATGAATCATCTAAATGAGGTTGACGATGCACTATCAATTGGTGCAGAAAAAGCTAAAAAAGTGGCCGATTCAGTGCTCGAAAGAGTTAGGAATAAAGTAGG
The DNA here is from genome assembly GCF_947490415.1 of uncultured Eudoraea sp. GTDB lineage: Bacteria > Bacteroidota > Bacteroidia > Flavobacteriales > Flavobacteriaceae > Eudoraea. The sequence continues at coordinate 915,892 of NZ_CANLGX010000001.1, read as the reverse complement.
GTACTAGATTTTTGTTAACCAACTACCCGGTTTGTAATTAAACTTTTTACTGAAAAGATCAAAAGTTAGTCTGCAGTTTTATTAGTGTATTTTATCGATGAACACCCTAAATAGATTGTTTTATCATCTTAAATTAAAAACAAACAAACTACCTGGTCTGATTTAAACTATATAGCTTCATACTGTTTCCCAGGTAAAGGACGTATCATTCCTTTCATTTCCATGGTCAAAAGACTGGACACCGTTTTAAATACAGGTAATTGGCATTCCAAAGCAATTTGGTCCACCAATTGTCTCCCTGTTTTCTGCAGAAAAGTGTAGATTGTTTTCTCATTCTCATCCAATTCAACAAAAAGTTGTTTTTGTACGGCGACAGTTTTATGTTCTTCCAATTGCCAATCCATTAAATAGATCAGATCTGCAGCAGAGGTAATCATATGAGCCTTTTGGCTCTTAATTAGATTATTACAGCCTAAACTATATTTATCTTTTACCCGCCCAGGTACGGCAAACACATCCCTATTATAGCTATTAGCCATATCTGCCGTTACCAGACTACCTCCCTTTTCTGCAGATTCTATTACAATTGTCGCTTCACTTATCCCTGCAATTATTCTATTCCTTTTTAGAAAATTTTCCCGATCGGGGTTACTTGTACTCCAGAATTCAGTTAAAAAGCCTCCGTTTTTATCAATTTCATCAACATATTTAAGGTGTGCTTTTGGATATATTTGATTTAATCCATGCGCCACACAAGCTACGGTCTGAAGACCCATTTTTAAAGCTGCCTTTTGTGCACAAATATCAATCCCATATGCAAAGCCACTTATTATAACAGGATCTAAAGGCGCAATATCTTCAATGAATTTTTCACAGAAAGCCCTGCCATAACCAGTGCTATTGCGGGTACCCACTATACTGATCACTTTTTTATCCTCAAGTTTAATGTTGCCCTTTTTAAAAAGTAAAATAGGGCCATCTAAACAATGTTTCAGATAAGCAGGATAATTAGGATCCATAAAGTATGAATAGGATATTCCATTTTTAAGAATAAATTCATATTCTGCTTCAGCAGCAAGAAGGTGTTTTCTGTTTTGCAGGCCGCTTATGACCGCAGATCCAATTCCACCAATTTTTTCTAAATGCTTCCTTTTATCCGTAAAAACTGCCATTGGACCGCCACAGTGAGCTATCAGCTTTTTAGCTGTTATATCACCAATGTGAGGGATATTTTGCAACCTAAGAACTGCAATTAACTCATCCTTAGTCATTTATAAAATATATTTAGTTATTCACAAATTACACAAAATATTATGTTAATAAAAAGTTCTCTTCTCTAGTTTGAAGCCCTCAAATTTTTCTTCATCTTTGTATTTATGGGAATTGAGCACTACATTCAACAACTTTTATATCGTTACAACTGTGTTGTGGTTCCTGATTTTGGTGCCTTTCTTACGCAAATGAAATCTGCCGTACTTCTAAAGTCAACCAATACCTTTTACCCTCCTTCAAAAAGAATATCATTTAATGAACAATTATCCTCAAATGATGGTTTACTGGTTTCATACATGGCCAATGCCGAAAACAAGTCATATGAGGAAATGTTGAAACAAACCCTTGATGTTGCAAAAGCATGGAGAAAACAATTACATTCAGGAGAAAGGTTAAAAATATCATCTATAGGTGAATTATGGTTAAACAGGGAAGGAAAATTACAATTTCAACCTTCAAATGAGGTAAATTATCTTACATCTTCTTATGGTCTCTCGTCCTTTGTGTCTCCGGGGGTTACCCGTGAAAAGCTTAAAGAACAAGTAGTCGAATTAGAAGAAAAGATTCCCTTTATTATAACTCCCGAACAACGAGAAAGAACTTCATTCAGGCCCTATTTGAAATATGCTGCTATACTATTATTAGCCCTATCGACGGGAATGACAGCTTACCGATTTTATGGCGAAACTCTTCTCAAAAAACAACTCGTTCTGGAGGAAGCACAAACCCTTGTGTCTAAAAATATTCAGGAAGCTACATTCTTTAACTCAAAGCCACTTGAATTACCTGAACTTGAGCTAAATGTAACAAAGAAAAGTAAGGGTAATCACCACATAATTGCAGGAGCATTTAGGATTCAGGAAAATGCTGATAAGAAAGTAACACAATTGCGCAACAAAGGTTATGACGCAACTTATCTAGGGGTTAATAGTTATGGCTTACACCAGGTTACCTACGGTAGCTTTGAAAACCCGGAAGAAGCTCTAATCTTTCTAAAGAAAGTAAAGCGTTCAGAATCACAAGACGCCTGGATGTTGTCTACAAAATAGTTTCTTTCTTTTTCTTCAATGCATTTGCTGCGTATCTTTGAAAAAACTTTTCATATGCAGGCCAAAACACCCAGTGATTCAAGAACCATAATGACGGATATGGTTTTGCCAAGCGAAACTAATCCATTGAACAATCTTTTTGGTGGTGAACTATTGGCGCGCATGGACAGGGCTGCCAGTATAGCTGCACGGCGACACAGCCGGTGTATTACAGTTACAGCATCTGTTAATCACGTTGCTTTTAACCGTTCTGTTCCTTTGGGCAGTGTGGTTACCGTTGAGGCCAAAATATCCCGAACCTTTAGAACTTCGATGGAAGTTTATATTGATGTTTGGATGGAAGATAGATTTAGCGGGGAAAGTACCAAAGCCAATGAAGCCATTTATACTTTTGTTGCAGTAGATGAAACTGGAAAGCCAACTGAAGTCCCGCCAATAATCCCGGAAACAGCACTGGAAACTGAACGTTTTGAGGGCGCACTGAGGAGAAAACAACTTAGTCTGGTTCTCGCGGGTAAAATGAAACCAAATGAGGCTACGGAACTCCGTGCATTATTCATGAAAGAATAAATTCATTTAGATATTTAAAAATTCAAAATCGAAATTGTCAGGATCCGGCCCAAAACGCTGCCCTCTATCCAGACTATCCAAATTAGCCATATCATCCGGGGTTAATTCAAAATCGAAAATATCCGCATTTGCTAAAATTCTTTTCCGCTTGGATGATTTAGGAATGGTAATAACTCCTTTTTGCAAATCCCAGCGCAAGACTATTTGAGCAATCGTTTTATTGTATTTATTTGCGAGTTCTTTAAAGGCTTCTATTCCAAATATTTTGCCCTGCATCATTGGAGACCAGGCTTCGTATTGAATATTTTTATCCAAACAAAAATCCAAAAGGCTTTGTTGTACCAAATACGGGTGAAATTCCATCTGATTTACCATTGGAACTATTTTTGCCGTACCCAATAAATCTTCCAGATGATGTTGCATGAAGTTACTTACTCCAATAGCTCTGATTCTTTTCTGCTCATAAAGATATTCCATAGCTTTCCAGGTGTCCTTATATTTTCCTGCAACCGGCCAATGCGCCAAATAAAGATCTAAATATTCCAGCCCTAGTCTATTAAGGCTTTTGTCAAAAGCTTTTAGCGTATTGTCATAGCCCTGATCTGAATTCCAAACTTTACTCACAACAAAAATATCTTCCCTTGGAACATTGCTCTCTTTTATTCCGGTGCCTACTCCTTCTTCATTATTATAGACAGATGCAGTATCTATATGTCTATATCCTTCCTCTAATGCCCACTTAACCGCGTTTATTACCTCTTTTCCATCTTCAGAAAGATAAACCCCCAAACCGAAATACGGCATTTTAACCCCATTGTTTAAGGTAAAAGTTCCTTTAATATCAGTTATTGATTCCATATTCTACTTATCATTAAAGTCGGTAAATCCATTCCTCCGGATTCAATCTTGTAGCGTCCTCGTAGAGGTAAAATTTTAGTTGTGTTAAACCATTGTACCGATTGGTATATATTTCTCCTAACTCTTCTTTCAAGCTTACTTTATCACCCTTTTTTACATACAAATTAGAAAGGTTGTAATAGGTGCTTATAAAGTTTCCGTGTTTGATCTGAACGCCTTTATTTCCTCCTGGCACAGCCAAAATTGCTATTACTTCCCCTTCAAAAACAGCACGGGCCGTAGCGCCTTCATCTGTTGCAATAATTACTCCATTACTTTGGTGTTTAATCCCAGGATATACGGCATCTTTATAAATACCAAAACCTTGCTGTTTAATCCCCTTTTCTACCGGCCAGATAAGCTTTCCTTTGTTAGCAGAAAAGTTATTTGCCACCAGAGTCGCTTCCGGGGTTAAAACAAACTTATTTGAAGTTACACTTTTCCCGGCTTTCTTATTCGAAGCGGCTATAGCACTCCTGATTAGTCGTTCTATTTGTTGATCAATTTTTCGTGCTTCCTGCTTTTTCTTTTTAATAGCTGAGGCATAATTACTCTCATTTTGTCGAATTGACTTTAATAAGTCTTTTTGAGCCTTTATCTCATTCAGCAATAGACCTTTGGCCTTTAAATTCTGGGCCAGTAAAACCTCCTTTTCCTTTCTTTGGTTCGTTAAATCATTGTTTAGCTGGATAAGTTCTTCCGTTTTCTTGACAATATCCTCTCCCTGCTCTTTTCTAAACTGAGTATATTGTTTCATATATTGTAATCTTTTGAAGGCCTGAAAAAAATTTTCAGAAGACAAGAGAAACATTAGCCTGCTTTGTTGAGATCTATTCTGATATGATTTTTGGATCATTGTGGCGTACTCTTCCTTCAAGGCGTCCAAATCTTCCCGAAGCTTGGAAATATTTCGAATATTAGCATTTATTTGCCTGTTAAGAAGGTTAGCTTGCTGATTAGTAACACGTATCAATTGCTGTCTAACATTAATCTTCTGATCCAGCACCTCCATTTGATCCAGAACGGTACCTTTTTGTTTTTTTTCTGCAAATAACAGTCTGTTTATGTCTTCAATTTCCTTTTGCAGCTGTTCTCGTCTGGTTTCCAAGGCTTTTTGCTCATTGGTTTGCCCATGTACATTGGAACCCAGAAGCACGAAAATAATAAAAAGTATATATGCAGAATATTGCTTTGCAATTCTCATTTTATTTCAAAACTATTTCTTCAAATCCTTTTGGTATTTTATAGGGGAAATTCAATATTCTATTCAACTCAATGTTCTTAAATTGAATGGCAATATTGGTGATTTGGTCAATATCAATTGCTGTAATCAGAATTTCTTCAGGTAAAATTTGGCTATTCTTTTCCTGATATGACTTGTAATAAATCTCCAGAAGCCTCTTATTCCATGGCTGAGATAATTGCTGTGTTGCTATTTTAAAATTCTTTGGTTCAATTAAGAATAGTGTTTTGAACAGATCACCTATATTTTTAGGCTTAAGTTCGTAGTATTCTTCCGTAACAAGGGAAATATATTTCTCTGTACGTAAATCAAATAGTGCCTCTCCTAATAGTAGATTCTGTACTTTGTTGAAATCTAATTCCGTTCCCAATAACTCGCTTAAATAAGTGAAGTCTCCATCAAAATACTCATTTTGAAGTTTATTGTAGAATGTTACTCTTTTAGGGGTGATTAACGCCTTTACAACACCCAAAGGAGCACTCATCCAAATGGCTTTCCCCTTTTCAATTCTTAGGCTAACATTAAAGCTTTGAACAGCTCCACCATCATTATACTCCACTTTCATCTTACCACTTATGGTCTTGAATGCTAATTGGTTTTTATAATGATTTTTGATTATTGCCTTGGTGGTAAGCCTTTCATCAACTTTGCCCGCAGAAACTACTTTACTTGATTTGCAAGAGAAAGAAAGCATTGCCAGAATGGTAATTATGATCCATCTATTCCAACTATAGGTATTACTTTTCATTCGATCAGGAGCCAGATTTGATTTTACTAAGATACATATTTGCCTTTGATGAGTTTCCCAAAAATGTATACACATTGGCTAACTCTCTGTATATGTTATTACCAAGTTCAATGTCATCAATAAGAAAATCCAAAGCAGTTTCTAATACCTCTGTTGCTTCTTTTTGTTTTCCACTTCTATTCAGGCCCATCCCCTTGGCAAAATAAAAATAGGGTTGAGACGGAAATTCCTCCAAAGCTTCATCTGCTTTGATAATTAAGGAAGAATAATTCTTATTGAGGATTAATTCACCAATTTCTTCCTTATACTTCAAAAGTGGGTTCAAATTAGTGTTTTGGACCGTAGGAACTGATTTTATTTCATCATCACTCTTAGGGCGATCCAAAGAATCTTTGATCTTAAGTGCAAGTGCTTCTTTAAACGAAGAGTCCTTCAACTCCTTAAGAATATTTGAAGACTCCTGATAATTCTTTTGTTGGTAGTAAATAAGCGCTAGATTTTCTTTGAGTTTATTATTATCAAAAGAAATTTGCTCTTTAATCATCTCTATAGGCCTACCCTGCTTTTGCATGATATCTGCTACAGCATTTAAATACCAAAAGTTCTCGGGTTCCGACTTTAATGCGTCTATCCCGTATTGTTCAGCTAGTATATATTGCTTATTCGCCAAATAGGATTTAGCTAGTTCAAAGTCTACCACATTGTTTGTGCTATCCAATTTTTTACATTTGAGGAAAAGGTTTATAGCCTTATCATAGTTCTCAATCCCTTTTTGCTTTAATGCTTCAAAAAATGTCTCTTGAAATTCGTCTGTATAATCTTCCAAAAATACCTCAGCGCTTTCTTCTTCCTGAGCATAGCTTAGCTGAGAGAAAATAAATATCCCTAAAATATAAATAACCCATTTAAGCCTAAAGTTCATATAATCAGACTACATAAATCCTCACTATTAAAGAATTTTTACTTTATTCCAGTACTTCCGAACCCACCTTCTCCCCTCGTGGTTTCAGTTAAAATCTCTGTTTCTACCCATTCAGCCCGTTCATGTGATGAGATCACTAGTTGTGCTATGCGCTCCCCGTTGACAATAGTAAATTCGTCTTTGGACAAATTCACAAGAATCACGCCAATTTCTCCTCTGTAATCCGCATCTACCGTCCCTGGTGCATTAAGTACCGTTATTCCTTTCTTAGCTGCCAATCCGCTTCGCGGTCTTACTTGTGCTTCATATCCGACAGGAATTTCCAAAAATAATCCGGTTTTAACGACAGCCCTTTCTAGTGGTTGTAACGTAATTGATTCAGATATATTGGCCCGTAGATCCATCCCGGCTGAAGCAGGTGTTTCATATTCGGGGATCGCGTGATCTGATTTATTAATAATTTTAACTTTCATTTTATGTGCTGTTTTTTTTTCCAATTATCCCTGCTAAAAATATTCTTTTAAGCGTTTCATTTTCCATTTTGTAGAGTAGGATTAAAAATACTAAAAGCAAGGCACTACCTACTATCAAATTTCTGTTAAATACATAAAAAGAAAGCGTGGCAAACAGGATTGATAATCCTAAATAAAAAGTTATTTTTCTAAAGTTATAAGGAATAGGATAGTACTTTCTGCCGAAGAGATAAGAGATTACCATCATACTGCCATAGGCTGCCAAAGTAGCAAATGCAGAAGCATAGTACCCCCAGTCTGGAATAAATAAATAATTAATGCCAATTGTAATTAATGCCCCTACAATAGAAATATAAGCTCCAAATTGTGTTCTGTCTGTAACCTTATACCAAACTGAAAGATTATGGTAAATCCCCAGGCAAAAGCTCGCCAGTACTATCACAGGTACTATTGGCATGGCCTCCCAATATGCCTGGTCCTGAATAAAAATGACCTTTAATATATCTGCAAATACCACAACCGTTAATAATATTACACTTCCAAGGACAACAAAATAATTTGTAATCTGGGCATAAGCACGCTGAGGATGATCAGAAGAGGAGTGGCTAAAGAAAAAAGGCTCTATCCCAAGGCGAAAGGCAGTGGCAAAAAGAGTCATGAAAAGTGCTAGTTTATAACAAGCAGAATACTTGCCCATTTCGCTTTTGGCAATATCTTGTGGTAATAGATCAACAAGTAAAATTCTGTCAAAAACTTCATTTATAGTAAAAGCTATTCCGGCAATCATTACCGGCATACCATATTTTATCATCTTAAGCCATAAGGCCTTATCAAAAGTATAAGTGCTTTTAAGATAAAGACCACCCATCATTAACAAGGTAATGCCACTTGCGATTAGATTTGATATAAAAATATATGATATTTCAAAGTCAGCAATATATATGGTGTTCAACAAACTTTCGGGATTCAGATCCGCGAGACCGGGCAGTAAAAGGAGGAAAAAAATATTCAACCCCAAATTCACAGCAACATTCACTGTTTTCACCATCGCGTAGCGCATGGGTCTTTCATTTGCACGGAGCCATGCGAAAGGGATTATCGCAAGAGCATCTAAGGCGAGAATAAAAATAACATACTTTATATAACGCTGTTCAATATTCAGTAATTCAGCCATCTGAAATTGAAACAGCAATGCAAGGATTGTAAATAAGACAGTGCTAACCGTTAAAGAAATTAATGAGGTAGCAACTACTTTATTTTTATCATCTTCTCCATTGAAGAATCTGAAAAAGCCGGTTTCCATGCCGTAAGCCAAGATCACATTAAAGATTGCAAACCAGGAAAAAATCAATGTCACCTCTCCATATGATCCCGGTGGCATAACTTTGGTATAAATTGGGACCAAAATAAAAGAAAGCATGCGAGGCAACACAGTAGCCAAACCATAAATGAATGTTTGCTTAAAAAGTTTTTTAAATAAACTCAAAGGCTTTTAGATTTGGGCTTAAAATTAGGTATTTAAACCCATGCAACAAAGTCTGTTGTATGGTGTTCACTGATATATAAGCGAAGGCTTTTTCTTTATTCCTATGATTTTGAAATAGCTTACTTTATTATTTTGGGGATCACCTGTGATAATTTTATAACTAATAACCGCTTCATCTTTGTCCAAATCAAATGGAAAATCTGCATTTTTCCTATTTATAGAAGCAGGGGGTTGATTTCCTACTTCCTCTTTAGGATCTGAATGCATTATAATATCCGGTTTTTTGTCCTCACTTGTGTCTTTATAATTACAGACAATCCGCAGGTTTTCCCCATCTTCTTTTATCTCTGCTTCTAAAACATGTCCCTTAAAAAACACTTCTAAAAAATCTATTTCATTACCAGCCTCAACATCAACCGGTAATTGCAGAATAAAACCTGTGCCACTTTCTTCCCTGCCACCGGCATATTGCTGATAGGAAGGGTTATTTATGCTGAAAGGTGGCGCAGTGGTTAACTTCTTTTGGGAGGAGCATCCATACAAGCTAAAAACAGTAAGTATTATAATTGATGTATTTTTCATAATTCTCTTTTAGTAATGCTTTCGTAAAGATATAAAACCAAATTTGGTGCCAAAAAAGTTAGGCAAGCAACTATAAAAATCTTGCTAATAAAAAAATCCCGCGATGGGCGGGATTAAAATTCTTTATTCAACTAATACTAAATGAAAATTGTTAATTTTTCAATGCCTCAGCTCCACCAACTATTTCAAGGATTTCATTGGTAATTGCCGCCTGACGAGCCTGATTATATGTCAGTTTTAACTGATCCCTTAATTCAGTGGCATTATCGGTGGCCTTGTGCATTGCAGTCATCCTGGCCCCATGTTCACTTGCAAATGAATCTCTTATAGACTTGTATAATTGTGTTTTTAACGACTTAGGAATAAGCTGTTCTACTATAGCTGCTTTTGCAGGTTCAAAAATATAGTCAGCAGCAGAGGTGTTTGAATCCTGCTCCATCGGCACAATTGGCAAGAATTGCTCTGTGGTAACTATTTGTGTAGCCGCATTTTTGAATTTATTATATACTACTTCAATTTTGTCATAGGACTCATCAGTATATAATTGCATTAATTTTTCTGCAATTTCTGCCGCATTATCAAAAGAAAGTTCATCATAGATTTTGCTATGGTCAGCAACAACAGTATGTCTTTTTCCAATAAGGTCATTCGCCTTCTTTCCTATTGTTATAAAATCCACTTTCTGACCCGCGTATTGGTCTTTCTGCATTGACAGACAGTGTTTAATTATATTTGAATTAAATGCCCCACACAGTCCTCTGTTGGATGTAATTGCTACAATCAGAACGTTCTTAACTTCTCTCTTGGCTGTATATTTACTCCCCGTTTCACCATCTATACTTCCACTGAAATTTTGCAGCAATTCCCCAAGTTTATCGGCATAAGGACGCATCGCGGTAATGGCATCCTGAGCTTTTTTTAGCTTAGCAGCAGACACCATTTTCATGGCGCTGGTTATCTGCATGGTAGAGGATACCGATACTATTCTATTTCGTATTTCCTTTAAATTTGCCATTTCTTAAAATGTGAATTCAGAGATTAGCTTTGATATTTAGCAGCCAGATCTTTACATACAGAGGTTAAGATATCAATTACCTCATCGGATAATTTACCAGCTTTCAAAGTATCCAATACGTCTCTGTGCTTAGCATTGAGAAATTCTAAATAGTCTTTTTCAAACTCCTTCACTTTGTTAACCGGAACATTTCTTAATAAGTTTTTAGAACCAGCATAAATTATAGCAACCTGATCTTCAACCGTAAACGGGTCGGCTTGAGCCTGCTTTAAAATTTCCACATTACGCCTGCCCTTTTCAATTACATTCAAAGTAGCCGCGTCCAGGTCAGATCCAAATTTTGAAAATGCTTCCAATTCCCGAAACTGTGCCTGATCCAGTTTTAATGTCCCTGCTACTTTTTTCATGGACTTAATCTGAGCATTCCCCCCAACCCGGGATACAGAGATCCCCACATTAATCGCCGGGCGCACCCCTTGATTAAACAAATCCTGCTCCAGAAATATTTGCCCGTCTGTTATAGAAATAACATTGGTAGGAATATATGCAGATACATCACCTGCCTGAGTTTCAATAATTGGTAAGGCTGTTAAAGAGCCCCCACCTTTCACCATAGGCTTTAAAACCTCAGGCAAATCATTCATATTCTGCGCTATAGAATCAACATCTATAACTTTCGCAGCACGCTCTAATAATCTTGAATGTAAATAGAAAACATCACCAGGATAAGCTTCACGCCCCGGCGGTCTTCTTAACAAAAGAGATACTTCACGATATGCGACTGCTTGTTTAGAAAGATCATCATAAATAATTAAGGCCGGGCGACCTGTATCTCTAAAATATTCGCCAATAGCTGCCCCTGCAAAAGGTGCGTAAACCTGCATTGGAGCCGGTTCAGAAGCATTAGCTGCAACAATAGTTGTATAAGCTAAAGCGCCTTTATCTTCGAGCGTTTTTGCTATAGCTGCAACAGTTGAAGCCTTTTGGCCAATTGCTACATATATGCAATAGACAGGTTCTCCCGCGTCATAAAACTCCTTTTGATTTATTATAGTATCAATACAAACGGTTGTTTTACCCGTTTGACGGTCACCAATAACCAATTCCCGCTGACCTCTTCCTACAGGTATCATAGCATCTACCGCCTTAATACCAGTTTGTAATGGTTCATAAACAGGTTGGCGGAAAATTACTCCAGGAGCTTTTCGTTCCAATGGCATTTCATAAAGTTCTCCAGAAATGGCTCCTTTTCCATCTATGGGGCTACCGAGAGTGTTTACTACACGACCTACAATTCCTTCTCCCACTTTTATTGAAGCAATACGCTGGGTACGTTTTACTATAGCGCCCTCCTTAATTTCTCTTGAGGGTGCCAATAGTACTACGCCAACATTATCTTCTTCTAGATTCAGAACAATACCTTCCAAACCACCTTCAAATTCAACTAATTCACCATATTCAGCATTAGATAAGCCATATACCCTGGCTATCCCATCACCCACTTGTAATACGGTACCTATTTCATCTAATGAAGCCTTGGCTTCAAATCCAGATAATTGTTTTTTTAAGATTGCAGATACTTCTGCGGCTTTTACTCCTGCCATTTTATTTCAGATCTAAGATGTTAAAAAGGAATTAACTCCCTTTACATTCGTAATTTCTATTTAAATACTATTTGTAAACTCTCTTTTTAAATGATTCAATTTATTGGAAATACTGGCGTTGTATTGCAGATCTCCAATACGCAATATAAAACCTCCTATGATGCTTTCATCAATTTGATTTTCCAGCGTTATTTTATTACTCGTGATTTTCTCAACTTGTGCAAGAATCTTTTTTTCCAAAGATGGGGTTAAAGGAACTGCGGTAGTAACCATGGCCACATTTTCTCCCTTTAAATTATCGTTAAGGGAAATATATTTAGTGGCTACTTCATTTAATAAGGTTATTCGTTTTTTAGAGACAAGTAATGTAAAGAGTTCCTTGGTTACATCATTGATATTCTTAAAAATCACTTTTAAGACTTTATTTTTTGATGAGCCTTCAAGAATTGGGCTTTGCAACATATCTTTTAGCTCATCGCTATCGGAAATGGTTTGCACTATATCGCGCATATCCCCATCAATTGCGTCTGTAGCTTTTTGCTCAATCGCAAGATTCAAAGTAGCTTTTGCGTAACGTAGGGCTGCTCTTGATTCGTTCATTCTAACTTAATTCAATTTAATATCACCCAGCATGTCATCAACCAGTTTCAACTGTTTCTCTTTATTGGATAGTTGTTCTTTGATGACTTTTTCGGCAATTTCAATAGAGAGTTCGGCAACCTGGTTTTTTATTTCTGCTATAGCAGCCTTTTTCTCACTTTCAATAGTGGCCTTTGCCTGTTTTATTAATTTATCCCCTTCCACTTGGGCCAGTTCCTTAGCATCAGTGACAATTTTGTCTTTTATTTCCCTTGCTTCTTTTAAGAGGATTTCGCGTTCTGCCCTTGCTTCCTTTAATAATTTCTCATTGTCGGCAGTTACATTTTGCATTTCCTTTTTGGCTTCTTCCGCAGCAGCCAATGCATCTTTAATTCCTTCTTCCCGATCATTTATTGCATTGAGGATTGGTTTCCATGCATATTTCCACAATAAAAACACCAACGCCAGAAACAGCAAAGTTTGCCAAAAGAACAAGCCTAACGAAAAATCTTCTATTAATTTCTCCATACCTATTAAATCTTAATTGTTCAATTTTTACATTAAACTAATGGTAGCAACCAACCGTTACTACCATTAGTTATTTTTCTAGTTTTCTGCAGTTGCAAAAAGTGCAGCAAAACCAATACCTTCAATAAGCGCTGCAACAATTAGCATCGCTGTTTGAATTTTTCCGTAAGCTTCAGGTTGACGCGCAATCGCTTCCATAGCCTGGCCACCGATTCTTCCGATACCCACTCCTACACCGATTACAATTAATCCTGCTCCTACAATTCTTGGAATTGTCATAGTATATATAATTAAAAATTAAACATTCAAATTAATGTGCTTCTGCATGTTCGTGTTCTTCAGAAGCAAAACCAAAATACAATGCAGACAGCATTGTAAATATATACGCCTGTAATACGGCTACCAATATTTCAATTAATGAAATGGCAAATGCAAGTCCAAAGGACAAAGAACTGCCAATCCAATTTTTGAAAATGAACATAAGTCCAATCAAACTCATAATAACAATATGTCCTGCCTGCATGTTGGCATACAGACGAATCAATAGTGAAAATGGTTTTATAAATATTCCTAAAACTTCAATTGGAATTAATATAATATATAAGGGAATTTTAGCGTACCATGGCATAGAATCCCCTAGTGGATCAAATAAATGTTTCCAGTAGGTTTTTGTGCCAGTAAAATTGGTAATCAAAAAAGTTAGAATTGCCAAAGCAGTAGTTATTGCAATATTACCCGTCACATTAACTCCTAAGGGTGTTAGGCCAAACATATTTAGAAACCAAATAAAGAAGAAAATAGTAAGTAGAAAAGGCATATATTTCTGATACCTTTTTTCTCCTATTGTGGCAATTGCAATATCGTCGCGTATATATAAAATTACCGGTTCAAAAAACCTTCCCGCCCCTTTGGCAATGCCTCCATTTTTAGAATACGACTTGGCTAATCCTCCAAATAGAAGAAGCATTAAAAAGCCCGTAATTACTATCATCATGACACTTTTGGTTATTGAAAAATCCAAAGGCTTTATATTGGAAGCATGGTGTTCGGCATCGTAATTTATGGTTCCGTCAGCGTCTGTTTTATAAATTTTACCGTGATATAATTTGTAATGACTATCCCCTGAGGTGGCAACCTCTTCACCATGATGGAACCTGGAAGATGAAAAAACCACCAGACCATTATCCCAAAGAATAACCGGCAGTGGAAAGCCTACATGATGTTCTGCTCCCTCACTGTCCTTATAGGAAAATAAAGAGAAATCATGAGAATCCTTAAGGTGGTGTTGTATATACTCGTCTATTTCTGTTTTTAGATCGGTTTTGGTTTCTTCGCTACTTATCTCCGCTTCCTTTGCGAATATTGTCACACTGAAGAATATTGTGGAAACCAGAAAGAATTTTACCAAAAGAGGATTTCGCATATCACTTATAAAAATGGGTCTCTAAAAATCCGTGCAAATGTAAGCTATTCTCTTAAAAAGAAAAAAGCATTTAGAATTTTATTTTTCCCCTGAAAATAGGTGATAGCGATTCTATTGCTGATCGATTTCCCGCATAAGTTTTATTAGCGCAAAAGTCTCTATAAGCAGACAGCTAAAATATGGTACAAAAAAAATGAAAAATTCAACTTTTACGAGTTTACCATCCAGCATAAAAATTGGATCAAAAATCAGGAAGTAGATAACGAATTTTAAAGTACTTCCGAACATAAACATAAATCCGAGATGCTTATTTTGCTTTTCAGAAAAATAGAGCAGGACGGAGTATATCCCCAAAGCCATTGCAAAGTTTATCAAATAGCCCAGGAGTAAAATACGATAATCCAAATCCGGGTTGCGGGCAAATAAAAATCCAGTGTGAAGTAAGCCAACTATCAAAAGCGTGCCAAGCAGCAGGCCAGTGAAAATAATGATTCTTTTATTCAAATTAGGAGTTCAATTTTTTTGTTTGCTGTATGACCAAATACATCGAAATGGCAACTGCAAATAAAGTAAGGATTATGGTATAGGTGTTTTTTTCGTTCTGATACTCTAAATCGAGCCATTGACCTAACCTGGCTCCTAAATAGATAATGACTCCCATTTGAACGGCTATTCCGGTAAGACTTAGCCAGTACTTAATTTCCTTATTCCCTTTCGCCATTTTGATTGAGTTATCTATTAAGACTCATACAAATGCAAGAGACTTAAGCTTTTCTGGTAGTATGAGTGAACTCCATTAAAAATAATATGCTTAGACTGTACTCAAAAGAAATACAAAAAATGGTACGATCAGGAAACCTTAGCGGGTTCATTTTTACTACCAGATCCACTAACAGCGCCAGATTTATAGCTCCCTGAATCCGAATTCAGCGAGTTGCTTCCCGTTGCAGTCTTAATTGTATCATTCGAACTTATGCCTCCTTTACCCTTCATTGTACATGACGCATTAAATGTAGCGCCAGGTTCAACTGCCAGTTTAGCAACAGTTACGGTACCTTCAATAACAGCAGATGCCTTTAGTGCTAATAAATTGGATACTTGCAGTTCTCCGTTAAAACTTCCTTCAATATCAGCATTAACACATTCTACCTTGCCGTGAATGTAGCCATCTTTGCCAATTACAACCTTTCCGGAGGTTTTTACATTGCCATCTAGCTTTCCATCTATCCTAAAGTCTGCTTCGGATATTATGTCACCTTTGATTTTGGTGTTCTTTTCAATTCTGTTGGGTTGTCCTCCTATTTCATTCATAGTTCTAGGTTTTTTGTTATCAGAAAACATCTTGTTTATGGTTTTGGGGTTAAAACTTGATTTTTATATTCTTGTAAGTTTTTATGTACTTGAATGATTTTATAGTTGGAAGATAAAATTACGAAATTCTCATTTGCAATTCGATAATCCTTGTTTTTATTTAGCAATTCCACATAGCCTTTAGCGTAGTCTTTTGATTTAAATCCATGAACTACTATAAATTCCATCTCCAGGTTATAAATATCTTTTGAAACGAGGTTTCTATAATTTAAATCGATAATAGATTTCTCCAATATTTTTTTAAGTTCTAATGCTTTTTCGTCATACTGTCTTTTAAATGGAAATATAACTTTCCAATTAGCCGTGCCTTTTGAGTCAATTTCTAATGAGAATTCCTTTGGCTCCAATTTTGGTAACTGTTCGGCAATCATTTGTTGTGCCTTTTTACCTTCTGGATTGTTCGGATAATTCAGTGCAACATAATTGAGAGCTTCCTTAAAGTCTTCATATCCCTGAAGTCTGCCTATGGCATTGGCCTTTAGCATCTCAAATTTGGGTACGATAGGATCTCCGGTATACAAATTTATGTTGGCCTCGGCACCCGTTATAACCGTCAAGAAATCCTGATTTTGATATAGTTTATAAAGTTGGGCGTATTTGGCATCAGGACTGTCTGCTGAGCCTGCCAAAACTGCTTTTGGGTTTACTAAAATTTCCGCATACCGTGAATCAGGATAGCTCTGGATAATAGTTTGTTTCATATTTTCGGCAAGCGGACTGCCAGATTCCTCATATATCTTGTACAAGTTATACATGGATGGAAGTATCAGGCGTTCCTCTGGCTCTGAATTCAAAACGTTCTCCAATTTGCCTGCTGCCAAAAGGTTTTCCTTAAATTTCTCCTTATAAATTATTCCCAACTGGTAGTTCGCAAAATTTCTTTCTAATTTAAGACTATCAATAACAGCAATATCGGTGGGTATCTGATCCAAATAATATTCCACTGAATATTTCTGTTCTTCCGATATTTCTGCTTCAGCGCCAAGACCCCCGTCAGCAACGAGAGGATCCCTTGCACCCTCTACAAGCTTTGTTGTGTTTTTGTTACTCCAACGCCAGTCATCCTCCAATACCCGGTCTCCCCATTTGGTTTTAAAGTCGTTTTTGCCATATCCCAGGCTTGCAATATTGTAAAAGTAAAATTTGCCTTTGTTTTGTTTTCCTCCCTTTGTTTCGGCAAATGCCGCAAAACCTGCATTGGCCTGGTTTACCTTTTTTAATGCCGCTTCTTCCTCAGCCAACTTCAATTTGGCAATATGATTTTCGAAAAATGTTACTTGTTCCAGTTTTGGAAGATTATAAAGCGTTATTACGCTATCTGCATATTGAACAACATCTTCATACTTAATAACATCTTCCAGATTATCCAACTTTTTCTTTATAGTTCTGAATTTTTTGGTATTCTCAGGTAAGTTAGCAAGAACACTATCATAATAATTTCCGGCAATTTTATAGTCATTTCCATCGAAATTGTATTCTGCAAGATTTTCATAATTAAGGGCGTTCAACTGTGGGGAATTTTGTGTTGCTCTTAAAGACTTATTATAATATACAATTCCCAGACTGTCTGACCCAATAGCCATATAATATTCAGCTTTCTGATTGTATATCTTATCCAAAAATGGTCTATTTTCTCTATTCTCTTCAAGATCAACCAATTCCTCCAGTAACTCCTCTTTATTCTCCTCGGTTAATTCAGTATTTTGAATTTGATGCAAATGCGCATTAATCATGTACACCCTGGGGGATTTCCTGTTTAGTTCAATGATCTTGCTAAATGCGTAATTTGCACTATCTCGATATCCCAATTGGTTAAATAATTGCCCAATTATAAAATAATACCTGCCTTTCTCAGGTAGCTTTTTTGTATATGCCGAAGCTATTTTAAGTTCTTGGATAGCAGTATCCGGAGCTTTCAGGTTTATATATGCCTGCGCCATCATTGCATGAGCGTCTGCATATTCCTGATCCTTAAGTTGTTCAAACTTCAAAAGGCGCTTTAAATTTTTCAAAGCAAGTTCTTCGTTATTGAGCCTAATATTCGTTTTTTCTCTCCAAATTGTAGCTTCGTTTAACTTATCACTTTCTATATATTTCCTTAATACATAGTTAAATGCTTCAATTGCCGGTATATAACGCTGGTCAAAGTATCTGGCTTTACCCAAAAGCAGAAAGGCCTCATCTGTTTGTGGATTGCGCTCTTCATCTTTTATGTCCATACTGTGCTTTTGAATAGCCTTCGTGGCTTTTTCCTCAGCAATTATAAAATTTGGATTGTTGTTTTCAGAATCGAGCCTTATTTCATCCTTTACTTGCAGTCGCTCCACAGGTAAAATTTCCCAGTAATTATCCAGATATGAAATATTGAGAGCCTCCCGCCCTTCCTCAAATGCAATATTACCATTGTACAAGACATTGTACTTGGTATTCATCGCATGCCAATTGCGGTTTACAAAAGTGTCTTTCTTGGTAGAACAAGCGTTAAAAAGTATGCCCCCAAGAACACCAGCCAGAATAAATTTTATACGAAGCTTCAAAATTGTTGGTATTCTATGTAATCTAAACTTAAAAACACTAATATTATTATGCCTTGCGACATGAAAAGGCACGATTAATTTGGATCCTGGTCTAAAATGTTACAACGGATTTCTATTTTATTAAAAAAGATCTCAGAAAGAAAAGAAATAATCATCATAAAAGATGTGATAGACTTAGCCTCCAAAAAACAACTCAAGTTCGTTTAAAGTTTCTGTTGAGGTCTGAATATCTTTAACAATTTCCCCCTTATTTAATACTACAATGCGTTCACAAACTTCTGTTACATGAATTAGGTCATGACTGGAAACTAATACAGTAACTTCCCTATCCTGGCCCAGTTTCTTGATAATTGCTTTGAGTCTTATTTGCGTAGTGGGATCTAAATTAGCAAAAGGCTCATCCAATATGATAACCTGGGGTTCTCCAATAAAAGTAGCAACTATCCCCACCTTTTTTTGATTCCCTTTTGACAAATCTCGCAAATACTTTTTCTGGCCCAAAATCTCCCCATGAAAGAAGTCCTCAAAGTTGGCTAAAAGTTCATTAACATCTGTTTTAGACTGGCCTCTTAACTCTCCGATGAAATAGAAATACTCCTCAGGAGTAAGGTATCCAATCAGAAATGTTTCATCTATAAAAGCCGAGGTAAATGGTTTCCATGCTTCACTTTTATTGACCTGTATATCATTGTTCATTACTTTACCGGTTGTGGGCTGAATTAGGTCTAAAAGCAAACTGAAAAAAGTGGTTTTTCCTGCACCATTATTACCAACCAGGCCGAAACTTTGGCCTTTGGGTACATCCAGGCTTTCAATATTTAATACCGTCTGATCTCCATAGATTTTGGTAAGGTTTTGCGAGTAAATCATTTGAATTTATAATTTATCAGGCTTTCTGTTTATAAGCCAAAAGGGTTTTATATTTTTCTTTTTTGTAAATGTTTTCAATCTTTCTGAATACCACATTTTTAAAGGCAAAACCCAATATTCCAGTAAGGGCCACAAATATGTAACCGGCCGTTGGATTAATCAGGTAATGGCCTAACCCATAAATAGCTAAGGGCAATATTAATTTTGGTAATGTCAGAAGAAGTGTTTTTGCATTAAAGGCTTGTTTATCTCCAAAGGCTTTCCTGTTAGAAGTCAAATCAATCGGAGTTTTAATATAGGCCCCACCCCATAATACAAGATAAGAATTAACCCCTATATTGTATATGGCACCAACTATAATCGCCAAATACGCATCCCAGCCAAAATAAAGATAGAAGACAGATAGGATTGTACTAATTATAGTCGCTATTATGATAAGATACCATTTGGAAGAAAGATATTCCTTGTATTGAATATTTTGACTCATCATAAGGGGATAATAAGAACTATCCCAGCTTGGTACGAATTGTCCAAAACTAAAGAGGAAACCTCCGGAAACAAAGATGCCTGCAAAAATCTTCCAAACAGGGTTGTCATAAACCTCAATACTATTGGTAAAAAACAACAGCCCGTAAAAAAGGAATATAAAACTCATTATTACAGTGGTTTTAGAGCGTTTATTCCTTTTTATTAGTTTGATGTCGTTTTTAAGGAAAGTTCCTAAGTTTCCAAAACGATTTAGCCAGGTATAATCTTCAGATTTTGCAATATCGTGTTTGGTCGCCAAACCGGCATCCAGATACATATTCCTTTTAAAATATGTAAAGGCCGCAAAATACAGGCTGATTAATGCAACCCAGGAAATTAAGGAAGTCCAAGGAATATCATAAAACAAATTGAAAATAGGTGAAGTGTAAACCGTTATATCAAACCATTCATAATACTGACAAATACCCAAAATAGCCAAAATTGCGATCAAGGGATAAAAAATACTGTCCTTATTATTCATCATGATGTTGATGAAATTGTTACAATAGAATAAGGCCATGATTCCCAAATGCCAACCTATGACCCCTGCAGGGTTATATCCTTCAATAATAAGAACAATGGAAAATGGCACAAAGAAAAAAGCATGAGCCCAATTAAAAAAGGAAAAAATAGTCTTTCCAAGGGAATATGAAACCACTTGGCTTTTCTTAAAAGGTAGATAAAGCAAAGGTTTTATGTTCAAAATAGGCATCTTTTGCAGCATATAGCGAATATAGATGTCCATTACGAGGTAATAAATGATATATTTATTCACAAACTTCAGCGGATCTCCCAACCCATATTTTTCAATAATAAAATAGGACCCAACCCCCAGTGCCAAAAATATGGCGATGAAGTACAAGGCCCCAAAAAGCATTAAGATCTTAAATACCAGGTTTGTTTTAAAAGAAGCTGCTCTGAAAAATGATTTCCATTGCAGCTTAAAAAAGTGTTTGAACATGAAGGCAGGTAATTTTTGTTCAGAAAATTAGTAGATCAAATGTATCTTTTGTTACAAAGAGAAGCTAATTTCCCATAATTAATCCAAAGCATTCCTTAATTTTGCACAAATTTTTTTATTGATGAGTGATTTTTATTCCTTGACTATAGACAAGATATCCCGATTAACCCCAAATTCGGTTGCTGTAAGTTTCATTATACCTAAAGAACTGGAAAATGAATTTTCCTTTGAGGCGGGTCAATATATAACAGTTAAGCACAACGTAGGTGGAGAGGAGATCAGGCGGGCCTATTCAATTTCCTCAAGTCCAAAAGACAAGCATATCACCATAGGAGTCAAAAAAGTACCGGAAGGGCGCTTTTCAGCGTTTGCCAATTCTTCGCTCAAAGAAGGAGACCAATTACTGATAATGCCTCCTGAGGGGCGCTTCGTATATAAAACTTCTAATAAACAGGAAAATATATGTGCTTTTGCCTCTGGCAGTGGAATTACGCCTATAATGAGTATTGCCAGAACTGTATTGGAAAGTCATCCTGAAAACACCTTTGTATTGGTTTATGGAAATCAAAATAAATCCGAAACGATGTTCCATCAGGAGATTTTAGAACTTGTAAATGAGTACAAAAACAGGTTTACGGTTCAGTTTGTTTATAGTAGGGCCCGTGAAGAGGATTCACTGTTTGGAAGAATTGATACATCCGTTGTAAATTTCATTCTTAAAAATAAATTTAAAGAAATCAATTTTAATACATTCTACCTATGTGGTCCTGAGGCTATGATAAATGCTGCCTCCGATACATTAAAAGCAAATGGAGTACCTGAGGATTCTATTTATTTTGAACTCTTTACAACAACCGAAAACGAAGGTTCCGAAACCAATACTCATGAAGGTAAAACAATGATAGAAGTTTTATTAGATGATGAAGTATACTCATTTAGTATGGATAAAAAATCTTCAATCTTAGATGCGGTCCTTGATGAAGATATAGATGCCCCTTATTCTTGTCAGGGAGGTGTTTGCAGTACATGTATTGCAAGAATTACCGAAGGTGAAGCTAAAATGGATAAAAACCAGATTCTTACGGATAGCGAAATTGCCGAAGGATTAATTCTTACCTGCCAGGCTCATCCGGTAACAGCTACCCTGAAGGTAGATTATGACGATGTATAATAATTGCAGTCGATCATACTTTTTATTAAATCATAGGCTGGTCTATTGAAATTGTGTGTCGGGAATGTTCAATATTATAATTGACAACTGCAATAAGGGCTCTTATTTTATTACAAATGATATTAGACAAACTAGTTTTTTAGAAACTATGTAGTTTGTAATTGTTGCTGTTTTTAATTAACTATTGAAAAGAATGGCATTTTATCCCCGGGATCAGACCACAAATCCAACTTTATAAATTATCAACTCTATAATCCTTTGACTATTTTAAACTAAACAGTCTGTTCTATTCATATTATGCTGCAGGTAATCTAAAGTAATTCTAAAGAGGAATTTAACTCCGAAAAACACTTTATTCGGGAATAGCTCCTTAAAAAAACATTGCGAAAAAAGTAAATAAATGATTGTTGGTGGTCCTGTTTTTAGTTTTTTAAGGCAACGAAAAGGTCTAAACAACCTGGAAAAACCAATAAAATACCGTTTGTCGATATTATTTACCGACTAAGTGGTCGGTAAAAATCAAGGCAGGTAGTGCAGTTTATCGGGAATTCAACATTTTAACGAATTTTTAAAGTCATACATCCTTTAATATTCACCTTCCTGAGGTTTCAGGGGTTCTTTGTTTATAGACTTAACGGTCTGTTTAACCCCAAAACCCAAATCTAATGGATAAGAATTTAAAACGCATGGCTACCATGCACCGGATGCAAGTTACTGGATTAGAGTTATTTTATAAGAATGGCTATTATAATACCAGTATTGATGATATCTTAAAATCCCTTTCTCTTTCTAAAGGGGCCTTTTACTATCATTTTCAATCTAAGGAAGATTTTTTCGTAAGTATTGTACAAAACTTAATTGTTCGTAAAGTATATAGCATGCTTATTGAACCAATAGAAGGTAAGGAAAACCCCTTCCTTGTTATTGAAAAATGTTTTGAAAATGCATTAGAAACAGCTGAACATAATGAAATGGATTATGGTTTCATCCTAAGTAACTTTATTTCAGAATTCAACAGAAGAAATACTGTCATATCTAATTATTTAATGGATATCTATAAGGTTTGGGAAGTTAATTTAATCTCAATCCTTCAAAAAGGAAAGTCCGATGGTTATGTAGATAGACATGTGGACAGTGAAGGTGTTGCAACATATTTAATTTCCTCATACATGGGTGTAAGAACATTAATGGTGCAGGGTAATTGCAGAAATTTGCGATACAAATACATGCAACAATTGAGGCAATATTTTAATTCATTAACTCAAAAGGAAGCTGTATAATAAAAAACTACTTAGCCTCAAGCAGGGCGGTAATACGGTTAATAATGGTCTCAGGTGCAATTGTAGACATAACGGTATCATAGCCCTCAGGCATAGTGTTTCCATATATGGAAGTTGGAATTAAAGGATATATTGTTCTGTCTGATAGAAGACTGTTTTCAGGTGGCTGACGAAAAGGAGAAAAACCGGCATAAGGATGGGTAACGCCCCACAAGGTTACGATAGGCACATTAAATATTGCAGCCAAATGGCCATTGCCGCTATCCATTGACACCATAAGGTCTAAATTGGAGATTAGGGCCAATTCGTCCTCAAAAGAAAGTGCGCCAATAGTATTTATGCAATTTTGACACGAATCAGACCATTGTTGCAGCTGTTTCTTTTCAAGCTTCCCGCCTCCAAAAAGAATAATTTTATACTTATTGGTATCATTTAGTGCTAAAATAACTTTTTGCATGAGGTCAAAGGGGTATGTTTTTCCGGGATAAGTAGCAAAAGGGGCAATTCCTAACCACTTCAGGTTATCAGGACCGACCAATTCAAGTACTCTTTCGGGTAATGTCCGTTTTGACAGGGCTCTTGAGCTTTCAAGGTTTATTGAGAATCCAAGTTTATAAAAAACATCCGCATAGCGTTGAAACGTGGTTTTTAAAGGCTTAAAAGCCTTATTTTTATATGCAGTCAATGCTCTTTTTTCTCTTCTACCCTTATCTATCTGTACTACTTTTATTTTAGCCGACACAAAAAACCCTTTTAATACAGAACTTCTAAGCACATTATGAAGATCCGCTACAGCATCTATTTCAAGTTTTTTTAATTCTTTAAATAATTTCCATAAGCCAGGAATACCTCTATGTTTACCATCAACCTGCGCTTCATAGACATGGACATTTGACAATGTAATAAACATAGGCCTAAAAAAGGCTCTTGTAAGAACTGTAATTTTTAAATCGGGGTATTGTGCAGTAAGTGCACTTAGAACCGGAACAGTCATTGCCACATCGCCCATGGCCGACAAACGAATAACTAAAAGGTGATTGTATTTATTTTTGCCCACGCAAAACCGGATTTAACTCCTCATCATTGTACATTTTCATTTGCCTGTAGGTCTTCATAAAAATAGCACCTTGTTCAATATCAGTCAGCAATTGATCAATTGCTGAAGATAAATCTTCCTTTTGCTCCAAAAGTATTTTTAATTTTTGACTACATTTTTTAAGGTGTTCGTCAGATGCATCAGTTCGCGCCACCTCTTCCTTCATATGATAGATTTTTAATGCTAAAATTGAAAGGCGATCAATAGCCCAGGCAGGGCTTTCAGTATTGATTCTGGCATCAGCCTTAGTTTGTACCGACTGGTATTTATTTAAAAAATAGCTATCAATATATTCCACTAAATCTGTTCTATCCTGATTGCTGGCGTCTATTTTTCGTTTTAATTCCAATGCTTTTACAGGATCTATTTCGGGATCTCTTATAATATCCTCATAATGCCATTGAACCGTATCAATCCAATTTTTTCTATATAGGAGATGATCAATATCTGCTTCCGGATATGGGTTAGTAAATGGTTGATTAACATCATCCTTTATGTGATAATTATTAATACTTTCTTCAAATATCCTAAAGGCTGAATTACTGAACATAGTGGTTTAAATTTGATGCAAATATACCCATTATTTCAGAATCATTTCTGTCATTACTATTAGAAAAGGAGCTACTATGGAAACCATAAGAACTATTTCCTTAAGGGTGGCTCTTTTAATTAATTCTACATATTTAGCCAGAAAAATAGCTCCCGAAAAAAAAGTAATTAATACAGGAAAGGTGTCGTTTGTGGTTTTTAAGAAGGTGACTAACAAACCTAGTGCAAGCGAGATGGCGATAAGACGCATAGTGATTATTTTACCCATACCCAATTTGCCCATTTTAATAAATGCCAAAGCCGCGGTAATAATAGTTATTATAGCATAAATGGCCAGTTTGGTGCTATTTATCCAATAGGCTATTATGTCGCCCTTGAAAGAAAATTGATAATGATTCTTCAAAAAGTCGAGATTATCAGTTATTAACAAAAAACATAACACGATAATTCCTATAGTCAAAATGCCAGTTAGAGGAACCAACCAGTTTTTAATATTCTTGGGCTCGTAGAAATAAATAGCAATACAGACCAAAATGAGATATAAAATCGCCCAATCATAGAAAAGGCTTGCAGCTAAGGTCCAGATTGTAGCATCAAATACCTTGAGTTTAATATTCTTCAAGGATTTCAGGCTAATAAGCCTTCGTATTGCCAATAAGAGAAAAAAACTGCAGAATACAGCATTATCATCCAGTAAAACTTCAGGGAAAATAATTATTAACAAAGTAAAATAAAGAATGGCATATGAATTTGTAGCAGTGATTTGATTTCGTTTTACAATAAAATCAACTATGAAGACACTAAACAATAGAATGCCAAGAACAACAAATTTAATTACAAATTGTTCCGGTTCATAGTGGTTCTGATAGAGCACAAAATGGACAAACCAATAGAATACAAACAAAAAACCAAGTAGAATAATGAAGTTTATTGGTTTTGTTTTTCCAAAAATGCCTGAAATCATCCCGGGTTTTTATATTTTTGTAATGTAAATATAACCAAGATGAGAGCATTTTTTGAGGGCATAGAAGATTTATTCGTAAACGGACTTTTCTGGCCTTATGATTTTTTTCGATTTATGTCTAACTGGTGGACTTCCAATGCTGTAAACTGGATCTTTGTATTACTAGGAGCTACTGCGATGATTTACTGGCTGATGCAACTTAAAAAGTTTGACGATAGCGGAGAAGAAGATAAGAGCATTACTTCCCATTCGTACTTATAAAATTTGATGTTTCGCTTTCTTAATACAGCTTAATAGGAATCGTCAACCTTAAGAATTAGTAACTATAGATCAAAACCCAGATCTTTTCTGTAGTACATATTATCAAAGTGAATTTTATCAATATTTTGATAAGATTTGTTAAGTCCCTCCCTAAAATTTTTCCCAAAGGAAGTAATAGCCATAACCCGGCCACCATTAGTCAGGATTTTTTGCTCCTTCAGTTGGGTTCCCGCATGGAAAACAATGGACTCCTCATCTACCTGGTCTATACCTTTAATTTCTATCCCCTTATTATAAGCCTGTGGGTAACCTCCGGAAACCAACATCACAGTTGTTGCTGTCCTTTCATCAATTTCCAGTTCAATCGAATTCAGTTTACCAGCGGCCACTGCAGTAAATAATTCAACGAGATCGTTTTTAATTCTTGGAATTACCACTTCAGTCTCAGGATCCCCAAGACGCACATTATACTCAATTACAAAAGGATCGTCCCCTACTTTTATTAAACCAATAAAAATAAATCCTTTATAAGGCAGTTGATCCTTATTTAAGCCTTCAATGGTTGGTTTGATAATACGCTTATGGACTTTTTCTAAGAATTCTTCGTTAACGAAAGGGACCGGTGAAATGGCTCCCATACCCCCTGTATTCAATCCTGTATCTCCTTCTCCAATTCTTTTATAATCTTTGGCTGTAGGCAACACTTTATATCCTTGACCATCGGTCAATACAAAAACACTTAACTCAATCCCTGCCAAGAACTCCTCGATAACCACAGTGGCACTTGCACTGCCAAATTTGGCATCGATCAGCATCGTTTTCAGTTCATCTTTGGCCTCTTGCAAATCATTCAAAATAAGAACCCCTTTACCAGCCGCCAATCCATCTGCCTTTAAAACATAAGGCGGCTTCAATGTTTCTAGAAACGCATATCCTTCTATTAAATTATCAGAAGTGAAACTTTGATAAGCAGCGGTTGGGATATTGTGTCTGAATAAGAATTCCTTGGCAAATTCTTTACTGCCTTCCAATGTTGCAGCGGCTTTTTGGGGTCCAATAACAGCAATATTTTTGAGTTCAGGATCATTAAGGAAAAAGTCGTGAATTCCATTTACTAATGGATCTTCAGGGCCTACAATCAGCATATCAATACTTTCCGAAAGCACTGATTTCTTTACACTTTCAAAATCATTTACACCTATTGGTATATTCTTACCAATTTTAGCTGTACCAGCGTTTCCTGGCGCAATAAAAAGTTTAGACAATTTAGGGCTTTGATTGAGTTTCCATGCAATTGCATGTTCGCGGCCTCCTGACCCAAGAATAAGGATATTCATAATTTAAAGTTTGCGCAAAAATACGTTTTGAGCAATAATAATCTATGTAATCCCGGAAAAATCCCTATGCTCTTTATCTAGCAATTCTTCTGGAGTCAACGATTTAAAATATTCAAACACTTTTTTTAGGCCTTCTGATCTATCCACTTTAGGTTCCCAGTTTAAAATTTCCCTGGCCCGTGTTATATCTGGTTGTCGCTGCATGGGATCATCTTGAGGTAATGGTTTAAATATTATTTTTTGATTGGTGCCTGTTAATTTTATTATTTCCTCGGCAAACTCTAAGATAGTGGTTTCATGGGGGTTGCCAATGTTCATCGGATCTGTATAATCACTCATTAGCAAGCGATATATTCCCTCGACTTGATCATCAATGTAGCAAAAAGAGCGGGTTTGTTTGCCGTCTCCAAAAACGGTAAGATCCTCACCCCGTAGTGCCTGTCCCATAAAGGCAGGGACCACGCGACCGTCGTTTAATCGCATTCTTGAACCATAGGTGTTAAATATCCTAACAATCCTGGTATCAACGCCGTGAAAGCGATGGTAGGCCATAGTGATGGATTCCATAAACCGTTTTGCTTCATCATAAACACCTCTGGGACCAACGGGACTAACATTGCCATAATAATCCTCATTTTGTGGATGTACCAATGGATCGCCATATACTTCAGAGGTAGAGGCGACTAGAATAGTTGCATTCTTTTCTTTGGCCAATCCCAGAAGATTAAGTGTTCCTAATGATCCTACCTTTAATGTTTCTATGGGTATTTTGAGGTAGTCTATTGGGCTGGCGGGTGAAGCAAAGTGTAAAATATAATCCAGCTTTCCTGGAAGATGAACAAAGGTCGTGACATCATGATGGTAAAACTCAAATTGTTCGAGAGGAAACAAATGCTCAATATTTTTTAGGTCCCCGGTAATAAGATTATCCATGCCTATTACATGGAATCCTTCTTTGATAAAACGATCACATAAATGTGATCCTAAAAATCCTGCAGCACCTGTAATGAGTACTTTTTTCATTATAATTGTTATGTTGTTTTAAATTCCTCTGGAGAAAAGAACAGTTGTAACTGTTTTAAAAATAATCCTCATATCCAGTGTTATAGACCTGTTTTTGATATAATATAAATCATACTCCAACTTTTTTACAGAATCCTCCAAATTTTCTCCATATTTATATTTTACTTGGGCCCACCCTGTAATTCCAGGTTTTATTAAATGTCTCACATTGTAAAAAGGCAGAATATTGTTCAATTGGTCTACAAATATTTTTCTTTCAGGCCTTGGGCCAATAAACTGCATATGCCCGTTAATAACAGATATTATTTGAGGAAGTTCGTCAATTCGAAAAAGTCTTAATATTCTTCCAAATGGCGTAATTCTTTTATCATTTTTTGTTGCCATTATAGCGCCTTCTTTTTCAGCATCCACTATCATTGATCTAAATTTATATACCTTAAACTCTTCTCCATGTTGGCCAACTCTATACTGTTTATAAAATAAAGGCCCTCTGTTAAAAAATAGGTTGCCAACAAAGACAATTGGAACACAAAGTAAAAAAATTAGTCCGATAAAAAGTGAAAGTGAAAAATTAATGCCAAAGCTGAAAATTTGCTGCAAGTATCTAATTTTTTTATTCCTAATTTGAAGAATTTCAAAAAAGCTGTCGTTATGTGATCTGATGGGCATAGCTTCATAAGTGTTCTCATAAAACGATGTGAAGGATATAACCTCTTTCCCTTTTATTATTGAGCTCAAAATCATTTGCTCCAGATCTTCAGGTAAACTATCGTAACTTTTCGTATTAATAATCAATGTATCTATTTTTTCAGCGGCCGATAAAAAGAAGTTTTTATTTAAAAGAGTATTCTTATCAATTGAATACGTGAGTTTAACTTTATAAAATGTCTCCATTTCATTGCCATTAATTGTACTTACATCTTCTCTAAAATTTTCATCCGCTTTTTCATCATAGATATATAAAACATTTTTTGTGACTGGGATTATTCTGAAAACATTACTAAAAAAAAAGCGCCAGAGCCCAATGGAAATGGGCGTCAGCAATAAAAAACATAGCAAGGGAATTCTCCAGAAACTAACGTCATAGACTAGTACCGTTACTATAAAAACAACAAAGACAAAAAGCGCAGTGATATAAAGAGATTGAGATAAAATATATTTCCTCTTGTTAACCTTTTCTAAGTTATAAAAATCTAGAATATAAGATAATGACATATAAGCGATTACTCCTATTGTAAATACGCCTATTTTTAGTTGAAAAGATATAAATTCCTTATCTATCGCATGGTTTACAAAAACATTGAGTGATGATAATACAATAATAAAGTCCCCTACAAGCAGTATGAATTTTCGTTCTAAAGTGTTTAAAATTGATAGCCTTGGCATTTACCATTTAGTTTGTCTGCTTCAAAAATAACTTTTCATTTTTAAAACTATAGCTGATATAAGATAAAATGTGGATTTCAAGAAAGGCAGGTTTTCTTCATCTCTATAAATTTTCCATTCATATTTTAGTAAATCTAATTTATTGGCCGAAATAGATTCAATACCGACTCGATAACTAGCCAAACATTCGTTTAAACCATACCCATTGGTTTTTTTTAAAAGTTTCAACCAGAGGGCGTAATCCTGGCGCTTTCTGATAGAAGACATATACTGCTTTCCAAAAAAATCAACGTCGTACATAACCGTTAGGCATCCAATAGGGTTTTTGTACAATGCCGATTTATAAGTAACCTTTTTTTTTGCTTTAATTATTTTCGAAAGTTTATTCCCATCTTCATTCACAGTGTCATAGGAAGTAAAGGTAAAATGATAATTGTTGAGTTCCATGAAATGCAATTGCTTTTCCAATTTTTCAGGATACCAGACATCATCACTATCCAAAAATGCGATGTATTTTCCTTTTGCAAATTCAATCCCCTTATTTCTGGCCATACCGGCACCGCTATTTTTTTGTAAGCGATGGTATTTTATCCTAGGGTCTTTTTCTTGAAATTTTCTTATCAAGGCCTCACTCCCATCGAATGAACAATCATCGATAAGAATATGCTCCCAATTCGAATATGTTTGGGCTAATACCGAATCCATACATTGACTAAGAAACTTTTCTGAGTTGTGTACCGGGGTAATTATAGATACGAGCTTGGTCATTTTATAGTTTATAAAAAAATCTTATATTATTTAATATATACCGCTCATGCATTTACGATTCTATGCCCGGAATCAGCCAAAACAGTATTGGTCAATGTCAAAATTTATTGAACCCTTTTTGTTCTCTTTGTAAATAGTGAGGATTCGTTTTTTATTCGACCCTAAAAGAATATTTACCCCGTTTTCTACTAACTCAACCCATCCCGTTTATTCTCGGACGGTACTACATAGTTTGGCAAAGAAAAATGCCTTTTTTGTAGTCCGTATTTTCCTGTCTGTGAATGGTAAATAGCCACCTCAAATAAGATAGCTTTTTTAATAAGGTTACCTAAATAGAAGCTTATCCTTTTAAATCTTTTTTTTGGCAAACCAAGATCGTAAATATTTACTCCATCCTTTTCTTCATTGCCATTACCCTCCGCTGCATGGAGGTTAACCTCATAGCCATTTCTGTTTAATGAATTACACTCCTCTAAAAGTATCCAGAAATCATAAGGTCGATGAACTGAACTAAGATCGCAAATCTTCCTCCTTTCTTCGTAACCACAAAGAATTTTCGTATCCCTCCTTTAAGTTAGTGGCAAAAATAACCACATATTTTAAATTAAACAGGATCTGAGAATTTTACCACCACCTGCCAAGCATGCCTACGTAAAAAGGGTAAAAGAGTAAAAATTACCCGATCTACACCATTACAAAAATTAATAAGAAGTTTAGGTTGGTTCTTTTTAAAAAGAAAAGGCACCCCTAAGGTGGTCAAATAAAAATATTGGACATCCACCTTTTTAAAATAATCTTTGGCAAGTTTAAAATCAGGCATGAGCAGTGGGTGCTCGTCTTCGGTACGTATATCTGGAGTCTTATTGCGGAAGCCGTTTATCAAAAGATTATGTCCCAAAGGTTCTATAAAAATAGCCGACCCCTGTTTTTTAAGTTTTTTGGCAATACTTTCAAATGCCTTTTTTAGGTCGAGGTGATGAAGTATTCCTGTTCCGTATATAATATCAAAATAATTGTCTTCAAAGGACATTTCCTCCGCATTCATAACCTGGTAGTCGATATCAAGGCCTTCCTCATCAGCCTCCTTATTCAAGAAATCAATGGCATAATTGGAGATGTCGATACCATGCACCTTGGCGCCCAGCTTTGCCAGCCTGATAGAACGACCGCCTTTGGCCATCCCGCAGCCGTATTCCAAAAAAACCTTACCTTTTGGGTTTTCAAAAATAAAATCATCATAGGCTTTAACAATGGCATCATTAATACTATAAAACCTTCCTACTTCTTTGGTTCTTTTGTTTGTTTCAAAAATCTCATTATGAAATTTTTGCTCGTCTTCCAATCTTTTCTCAATGGTTTTCATAGTCTTCCCATAAATTTTGATTTAAAGATAGTAAAAAAATAAGATGCTTTTTGTAAAGCATATTTTACCAAAATTAAAACAGAAAACATTACTTTATTGTTTCATTAGGCAATAACTGCTGTTTATAATAAAGTTAAATTGAATTTTTTCGCATTCTATTGTATCCGCAATTAATTTCTTGAAATGCAGGTGCTTGTAATTATAGGGTTTGGTTGAGCCAAGTTCCTTTTAAAATGTAATCTTCTCTTTCCAATATTCTTTTTTTAAAGATACCTTTTGTAAATTTTTTCAATTACTGCCAAACTCTCTTCCATATTAAAGTCTTTAACCAGATGCCTTAAATTCTCTTTTGGAGCATTTAGGGACTTATATAAGGATTTACTTAGTTCTTCAGCGTCGTCTTTACAAACAAAACAAGAATTGGTTTTGGAAGCTATAGCTTCCAAATCGCTCACATTAGTACTTACAAAAGGTTTGTCCAGGGCTAACATTTCCTTTACTACATTAGGCCAGCCTTCGTGGGTAGAGGTCAACAATAAAACATCCATATCGTTCATAAAAGCGCATACTTCAGTGTGCGGAATGTTACTCATAGTAATCAACTCCGTATTCGGTATTCGTTTCCGGAGTAACTCAAAACTTTTCTTTGCCAAGGGAAATTGCTTGATAGGGCTGTTGATATCTACAGATGCAAACAACACTTTTTTTGTGTCTTCCTTTTTTGGTACAGCTTGCGCTTTAAACTTTTTAAGATCTATAGGATCTACAATCGTCTCCACCCTTGCATTTGGAAATTTGGCAAGTACTTGTTGTTTCATAGCGTCAGACATGACAATGATATGATGAAATCTCTTTATGGAAAAGCTCGTCAGCAGACCACCAAGGAATATCCTAACCTTATGAAAAATTGAAGGGTTTGGTGCGTTATACCAATCGGAGCCTTTTAGAGAAAGTATCTTAGTACCCCCCATTAAACTAGTTAAGAATCCTACGGCAGAACCGTATTGGGCATGTACAATGTCATATTTTTGAGATATTTTAATAAGCGTATACAGATGCTTTATAAACTGAAATGGATTCCTAAGACGATCTAAATAATAAAGGTCTACCTGGTCTTTTAAAAACTCATATTGATTATACATCCATACGCCCCCAGCACCAGGATTGTTTGGAAAATTATGCGTCCAAAGTATTTTTTTTTGTTCCTGTTTATCTTTTTTATTCACTTGCTATTTCTTCTAATAATCCATCAAATTTGGCTATATTTTCATCAGTGGAATAAAGCGATTTAGCGATTTCTAACGCATTTTTACACGTTTCATCGTAGGAGGGCGATTTTAAAATCTTTTCTAACCCCCTTGATAATAGTGTTTCATTGCCCTTGCAATCTATTCCTATGTAATTTAATTGCATAACTCCGTCCGGATCTGAATTTAATGCCAGTACTGGAGTTCCGCACATCCACGCTTGAATAAACGTATTAGAGAACCCTTCTGAAACTGATGTATTGACCAATAAGGCCGATTGCATCAAAAACGAATTGATAAAATCATTGGTTTGAGAACCATGATAGGTTATATTTACTGCGGAATTTATTTCTTTCAAAAGTCCTGCGCCATAGTTGTTCTCTGGTAATTTTCCGATGATATGAAAATTATAAGTTGAATCATGAAAGGAGTTTGCCAAGGCTATAAAAATTTCTAACTGTTTAACCGGCCTAGCATTTCCTATCCAGACTATTTTTTTTAAATCCTTTTTGGGTACTTCGTCAATAAGCAATGGGTGCATATTTGAAATTATGGCTTTAGGCCGATAACCAAATTCTAAAACCTTATTTTGTTGATAGCGTGTTTGACAAATGATGTTTGGTTTATTTTTTAGAATAGTCGAGAATACTTTTCTTTTCAATACACTTTTGCTGCCCTGTTCAAATTCTACCGAATAATTATCGGCAATATGGAGGACTAGTGGAATATTGTTTTTTTTCGAAAAACCAGACAACCTGTAGGTAAAGGAATTTAGTATTCGCTGGTAAATGTAATCTGGTTTTTCGACTTTTATAATATTAAAAACCCTGCTCATGAAACCTTTATACATTAGTACTTTGCTTGATACACTAGCTTTCACCTTTAAGCGATGTATTTTAAAATCGTTCTCGTATATACAATCTTCAGTTTCATGACCATAAGAAATATAAACAATTTCATACCTTTCTTTTTGAAGTTCAGTAGCTATAATCTTAGATTGATACTCTGCTCCACCCTTTATAAGAGGATAAAACGGCACGAAAAAACATATTTTACCTTTAGGCATCTATAGCTTTTGAAATTTTAAACATCCGTTTCGGCAGCACTTTGTACACCAATATGACCACAATGATTTGACCCAAGTATAGAAAAAGAGTGTATAAAATATACTGCGATGCCGATCTTGAAAAAATAAGAAAAACATTGAACAATACGAGGTACAGCAAATCAATAAATAACTGATTTCGGCCTTTTCGACTTTCTATATAAATAAGAAAAAACAAGAAAATCAAATAGATGAAAAATGGCCCGAAATACCAAAAGTTCATATAGGCTTCCATTAAAGAGGAGAAACCAGTGCCGGCAGTACTTCCCATCTCTTTTCGTTCAGGAAAATATTGATTTCTAAATTCATATATAATACCAATTGGTTTATTAGGGTATATGTACCGTGGAATGAAGGCCGTACTAATTTCGGTATAGGTCTGACCTAGCTTATAGTTATAGTTATCGGGCTTTTTATCTATAAATATTCTATAATTTAAGGCTGGAGAGCCAAATTCGGTATTTGCCGGATTCATCAACCGATATAGCCGATCCTCATACGTTTCTAAAAAATTACTGATTCCTTTATACTCCACACTTTTTTCCCGCAGTAAAGTGAGTGCATTAAAACAGACATAAAGAATGAAGATCAGCAAAGCGTAAGAGAAATTAATCCTTGTAATTCTTCTTTTTATGGTGTAAGCTAGAAAGAAAACTACCATCGCAACCAACAGCGTTCCCCTTTCTCCAATGACTAAATTGATAAAGAGCACAAAAAAAATAGAAAGAAAGAATGGAGGTAAATAGGTGAAATATTTATCATTACTATTCTTAATCGTACCAAAGAACAGACCGAATAATGCAATGGATATATAAAAAAATCCTTCATATGGTATGTTTAAGACCAAATCGTTTATTGCACCTTGATAAAATGCTTTTCCTTGCAGTAGTGTGGTAAACCCTCCTGCTCGAACAAAATTAAGAGCCTCACTTAAGCTTGACAAAATACCTGCTATAATTGCGAATCTAAAGTAATTTGCTCTTCCTTTTTGAGAAGCATTGTCCGGAATTCTCATGATTCGTTCTCGTACAAAGACCAGATAAAGGAAACTTGTGGCAAAAAGTGCCAACTGATTAGATATTAAAAAAGAGAACAAAGTATCATCAACTTTTTGCCATGTTCTAAGTTTAGCAACTCTGTGCCACCCAATATCCGCATCAAAAAAAACAGAAATAGGTACACTATAGCCATATAAACCGAACAATATCATGAAAAGAAAAAGCACTGAGTTAAGGCCAACTGTTTTAAATGTGTGGTATAAAATGATGCCATAGGCCAAAAGAGATAAAGACAAGCCAAGAGTAAACCACTCTAAAACAAGAGTAATTATGCTAAGGAAGCAAAGTAATATGGCTACTGGTATTCTCAATATTATAGGCTAATTAAATTCAATCGATTGTTCATGTTTTTATTTTTTTAATAGCACTGTCAAAAATTTTCGAACAAGATCTCTACTAAAATAAAGTGATATAATAACTGCCAGGCAAATTGCTAGAACAGATGCCCATAACTGTTCGTTTTGTGTAATGCTATAAATGCCGAATGCTATAACAATATACAAGATTAACCTCCAGAAGAAAACTCTTATGGCCACAAATTTCTGAACATCAAAGTACCGATACAGCAGCCAAACGAAATTTCCAAAAGCGAAAACACTTGATGCCCCATAAAGTTGATACTTCGGAATTAATAAAAATCCGGTGGCAACAATCAAAAGACCTGAGACCAAAGATGTTTTAAAAGCGTGCATGTTTTTCTTTTCACATTGATAAATAATGCCAAGTATTGATGCTAACGACATGAAAACCACTCCTAAGGCCAAAATAGGAATATATCTGGTAGCTTCAAGAAAATCAGCGTCTATAATAAATGGCAAGAGTGTTTTTTGCGTGCTTATTAGAAGATATAAAATTGAGAAAAGTAGTCCCGAATAGGTATTGAAGGTTTTTTCAAAATAGTCTTTAAATCCGTCCTTACCATATATTACGAACATTTTATCTTGAAAGGAATAATAAAAAATTCGATTTAGTATTTGAATGACATAGGCTATTTTAAAGGCAATAGCATAAATACCGTTCGCACTTAGCGTCAAAAACGAGGCTATAATATATTTACTTGACTGATTGTTCATCCATAGACTCATGGCATTGAGTACGAGAGGAAATGAATAATTCAATAATTCCTTGGTTGCATTCACACGAACTGCCTTTAAGTCAATATGCTTGGTTATTTTTAAAGCAAGCAAATAAATCAAGAAGGAAGCTGAAGCGATGCCATATGAGGTAAAAATAGCTTTTAAGCCATATTCACTTACAAATAAAACACTGAATAAAAGCACGATAAGGATGTAGAACAACTCTATAAGAACGTAATGCAAAGAAGAATAAACGCTACGCACTACTTGCTTGGCAATAACATAGAAAAAAATGGAAACCAAATATAAAAAAACATAAGGAGCCAATGTTATCGACGTATATAAATACACCACTGAAAAGACTACACTAAAAATGGATAGTCCTATTAGAAAAACCATCAAACAACTCGATACTACACGGGTAATATTCTTAGGATCATTATTTGCAAGTACCCAGCGAAGTACAGCCAATTCAATATGCCCGAAAAAAACAGGTGCCAGTAAAATGGATGCGGAGGCGACTAAATCAAAATAGCCTAATTCCTCATTAGAGAGGTAAAAGGTATAAAATGGCACCAAAAAGAAATTGATGACCAAAGTACCTATATTGCCTATGCTATAAATAGCCGAAGCCCTTGCCAGACTTTTTGTTTTATTCCCCGTTTCCCGCATCTATCTTGCAATTTGAATAAAACAATGAATTCATGACCGCAAATAAAAACACTCCATACATTCGCACCAAAACATTCTCGGTCAATAAGCTTAGGGAAAACATCAACAGGAAAAATAGAAAAGTAAAGTTCCTTAACTTTAAAGCAATATAAAAATTATGGCCAAACATATACAACAAGAAAAGAAGGGCAAACAATCCGGCTGACAACCACATATGAAAGTAATAGTTATGAGTATTTATTTCTGAACCCAACGACCTAAACTCAGCCACAACATAATTTTTTTCTTGATAACAATCATTTAGTTTTTGCTGAACATTTCCAACGCCATAGCCAAATAAAATTTCCTTTTTAAGAAGGTAAATAGAACAATCATATATATATATCCGCTTATCCACTCCTTCTTCCATGGGTACAGATGAGATAACATAATCCAAAAGCATGGCAATTGAGTCTGTATTCTTGTTTTTATAGGTGTCAAGCAAGCCCCCCATCCAACCAAGTGTTAAAAAAGAAAAAACTACTATTCCAAAGATAATTTTCTCCAGACGCCGCTTGAAATAAAAAAAGGGAGTAAGAACCAGTATTATTAACAGGGTTAAAACCGTGGTAATTGCCTGACTGTAAACGATGGCCAACACAAATAGAAACGACAATATCCCTAAAAGTATTTTTTTAAATATGTCTATCTTAAAGTTTGCAATCAAATTAATGGAAAGTAATATTGCAGTCAAAAAATGCAAGGAAAGATATACCTTATGGGGCTCAAAAAGGACATCCAAATGCTTTTCGGCTTTAGAAAGCACAAACTCATATGGATAGGTATTTATAGCCAATGCCTGTTCTAAAATATTTTTATCCATTAAGCCGGCAAACCTGTCTATTGCGAGTCCTTGGGCGAGAATATCGAAAAAATAAAGGAATAGCACAAAATTGCTCAAAATAAAACCATAGGAAAATATTTTAATGGTTTGTTTTTTAACTTTAGGAAAAAAATAAAAAATAACAATCGGGAAGAACAAGAGCAACAAGCTTGATTGTACTTTTTTAAATCCAATAAATATATTATCTGAATAAAAAATAGAGAATAGCAAAAAAAAATAAAAACCACAATTAATCAATATAGGTTTAATACCATATTTCTTGTATCTCTTTCCAAAGTTATCCCAATAAAAAAAAAGCGTTGTTACCAAAAATAGAATTGCGGTAATAGAAGCTAACGCCTCCTTCATCAAAGGATAAAATGACAGTACGTATAAAAAAAAATAGGGAATCTTTTTTTTTTGTATCCAATCCATTACGGGCAACATGTCTTGTATAT
Organism: uncultured Eudoraea sp.; assembly: GCF_947490415.1. GTDB lineage: Bacteria > Bacteroidota > Bacteroidia > Flavobacteriales > Flavobacteriaceae > Eudoraea. The sequence goes on along the minus strand of NZ_CANLGX010000001.1, from coordinate 877,558 downwards.
TCCAAATACAGTCGGAAGATTTTGAGCTTTCGCTTAAATTATAACACTGTTCTTTGGTCTTTTGGCAAAAGTACGATAATTCTTTGCTTTTTCAACTCTTACCTTCTCATGCAGATTGTTTTCTTTAAGAATCTTTTTTTGCAAAATCATACCAGGACATGGCTTTCCCATCTGTAAAATGATAAATACCGTATTCTGTGTTCTGAGAAGCAATTAAATTTAATATATATTTTGCCAAATTATTGGCATTTGTTGGACACCCTGTTTGTTCATCCGTAATATAAAATACCTTTTCAGTCTGAGCTTTATTTAGAATAGTCCTATAGAAATTATGACCGAATTCTGAATACAACCAGGAAGTCCTGATGATGAAATATTTCTCTAATACGTCTTTGATATAGTTTTCACCAGCTAACTTAGACATTCCATATTGATTGATGGGATTTGGCAAATCTGTAGTTAAATATCCCTTTTCCTTATCCAAAACGTAATCTGTAGATATATGAATAAGTTTTACTTGTTTTTCTTTGCAGATAAGGGCTAAATTCTTCGCTCCTTCTGCTTTCACCAAAAAAGCTATTTCAGGTGTTTTTTCAGCCTGTTACACATTGGTAAAAACCTAACAGTTAATACAGTAATCGTAATGCTTAGATTCAAACACTGAGTTTATACTTTTTGCATTGGTTATATCCAAGCCTTTGGAGTCCATGAATTTAAAATCCAAAGAATCATAGTTACAGGCGATTTTCTGTAAACATTTTCCCAATTGCCCTTCAGAACCGGTTACCAATATGCTCTTCATAATCTGGCCTTTTCTAAAGGTGGCAAAACTAAGTCTTTCTCTGAAACTTTATATTGATCTGCTGGTAATTTCCAATCAATTTTTAATGTTGGATCATTAAAAATAATACCTCCTTCAGAGGCCTTGTTGTAATAATTATCACATTTATAAAAGAATTCTGCCGAGTCACTCAAAACCACAAAACCATGTGCAAAGCCTCTCGGTATAAAAAGTTGTTTTTTGTTTTCATGACTCAGTTCAACAGCAATATGCTCTCCAAAAGTAACAGAGTCCTTTCTTAAATCTACAGCCACATCCAATACAGTTCCTGATAACACCCTTACCAATTTGGCCTGTGCATGATCCCCAATTTGATAATGTAGTGCTCTTATTACACCTTGATAAGAGAAAGATTGATTGTCCTGAACAAAATTAACGGTATTCCCTATTCCACGGTTAAACATTTCTTTATTAAAAGATTCCAAAAAATATCCCCTCTTATCCTCAAAAACATTTGGTTCTAAAACAAAACATCCTTTAAGTTTAGTCTCTTTAAATATCATTTAGGTTCATTAAGAATTCCTAATAAATTAATGCCATAGCCACTTTTCATTAAGGGTTCTGCGAGATTTTTGAATTGTTGTTTATCAATATAACCCATTTCATATGCTGCCACCTCAATTGCCCCAATTTTAAGACCTTGACGTTCTTCTAATACCTCTACAAATTGTGAAGCCTGCATTAAAGATTGAAAAGTTCCAGTATCCAACCAGGCAGTTCCCCTATCCAAAATACTTACACTTAATTTATTTCTATCCAGATATACCTTATTAACATCGGTTATCTCCAACTCTCCTCTGGAACTGAGCGGGATGTTTGAGGCGATTTCAACTACGTCATTATCGTAAAAATAAATTCCAGGAACGGCATAATTGGATTTTGGTTCAGATGGCTTTTCCTCTAAACTTATAGCTTTTCCATCTTTATCAAACTCTACAACCCCATAGCGTTCGGGATCATGAACCCTATATGCATAGATGACACCCCCATCCGGGTCATTATTCGACTGCAAGAGTTTTGCCAGGCCAGAACCATAGAAAATATTGTCCCCTAGAATCAAAGCGACTTTATCTTTTCCTATGAAGTCCGCACCTATAATAAAAGCTTCGGCCAAACCATTTGGAGCGTCTTGAACAGCATAGGAAAAACTACAACCATATTTCTTCCCATCCCCTAATAATTCTTTAAAAAGAGGAAGATCTTTAGGTGTAGAAATAATCAATATTTCTTGAATCCCCGCATACATAAGCGTAGAAAGAGGGTAATAAATCATTGGTTTATCATAAATAGGCATAAGTTGTTTACTTACCGATAAAGTCAACGGATGTAATCGTGTTCCAGAACCCCCAGCTAAAATTATTCCTTTCATTTGCTTATACTTTGTTGGGAGACATTTCTTTCCTTATACATTTTTTCATAATATTCCTGATAATTGCCAGAGGTAACATGATCTAACCATTCCTGATTCTCAAGATACCAATCAATAGTTAGCTCCAGGCCTTCCTCAAAGGTGACGGAAGGTCGCCATCCCAATTCTTTATTTATTTTACCGGCATCTATGGCATATCTCAAATCATGTCCCGGGCGGTCCTTTACATAAGTTATCAACTTCGATGAGGTGCCTTCCTCCCTATTTAACTTTTGATCCATCAATTTACAAAGGAGTTTTACTAAATCAATATTCTGCCATTCGTTAAAACCTCCTATATTATAGGTCTCAAAGTCTTTCCCCTTATGAAAAACCAAATCAATGGCAGCGGCGTGATCTTTTACAAACAACCAGTCACGGGTGTATTTTCCATCGCCATAAACCGGTAAAGGCTTGTTTTCAATAATATTATTAATGAAAAGAGGAATGAGTTTTTCAGGAAAATGATTGGGGCCGTAATTGTTAGAGCAATTCGTAATCACATAAGGTAACCCATAGGTCTCGCCATATGCCCTTACAAAGTGATCTGAACTGGCCTTTGAGGCAGAATAAGGTGAGTTCGGATCATATGGTGTGTTTTCGGTAAATAAACCCTCCGCACCTAATGTCCCATAAACTTCATCTGTGCTGATATGATAAAAACGCTTGTTGTTCTTATTCTCTTTCCAAAGATCTCTTGATGCATTCAACAGATTAACAGTTCCTATGATATTGGTACGCACAAAAGCCAAAGGATCCGTTATGGAGCGATCTACATGGGATTCAGCTGCCAGGTGAATGACCCCATCGAATTGATGTTTTTCAAAGATCTGCTTAAGAAATTGTTCATCCAATATATCTCCTTTTAAAAAGGAGTAATTAGGATACTCTTCAACGTCCCTCAGATTTTCCAAGTTCCCCGCATAAGTGAGCACATCAAGGTTATATATATGATAGCCCGGATATTCTTTTAAAAATCTGCGTACAACATGGGAACCAATAAATCCTGCGCCTCCGGTTATTAAAATATTTCGATCTTTGCCGGTCTCAGTCATCAGAGTTGCATTTCTTTAGCCTTTTGATTAAGGTATTTTATAATATCAATTAAAATAAAAAGGCTTATTAGAATCATGGGGATAAGAACAATATTCTTGCCAAAAAGAGACTTCTGGACTTCCTGGGAACTTCCAAAATTTATAATGCTAATCGGTTCTTTTTGTTCCTGGAGTTCCATTTTTTTTCTTTCAATATCCCGAATCAGATTATTTTTTAAATTAAATAGTTCAGCAATATCCAATTGTTTCTCATTATCCAAAATGATCCGTTGTTCAGTAATTTGACCTTCTGTACTTGCCATTTTATCTGAATATCTTGAAATCAATTGGTCTATTTGACCCAGAAGGACTTCATCTTGTTTTATTCGGTCCTGTGCATTATCCTTTTGGATTTGAGTCAATTCCGTATAATAGTCATTGGAATTAATATATTGCATAACCTTTCGAGAAAATTCCTGACCCCTATCAGTTTCTTTAAACGAAAACGTAATTTTATGATCTAGTGAACTTTTATTCAATATTTCGGTTCTAATGATGTCTGATACCAATCCGTTTTCCTGAAATTTCTCCAACAGCTCTAAATACTCAAGATCATCTCCGGAACTAGTTTTATCCAAAGCCTGGTTTATTGTTATCGCATAACCTTTTAAATTTGGAATATTTAAACCAATTTTTCTAAAAAAAGTGGTGTCATTGGCCTTAATATTGGCGTCGATCTCATTAACCACATCATATAAATAACCTTTGCTCTCTAAATTCGGTTTTACAATGACCTCTATTTTAAGTTTTTTGGTTACAATTTGATTTAAACCCAAGGCAATTAAGGCACCTACCACTGCAAGGGCAAGTAGAATTAGGAGATTCTTTTTAAAATAAAGGAAAATTCTTAAAAACCATCTGAATAGCCTATTAAAGCCATTGCCAATCATATTAAATAATTGTCCCAAATCTATTTCATCATTTGATGTGGTTTCTTTCGATGTTTGCTGATCTGCCATGTTTAGGAATTAAAAATTTGCTTAAGTATTTTATCTGTTATCAGGTAGGTAGGCTTTACACCTGTAGTTCCCAGGCCTCCCGAAGCTAGTGTACTCCCTGATTCTAATGGATTGTCTGACGCATAATAGGCATATCTTACCTTAACTTCCTCCCTTATGCTTTTCCTGATTTTAGAAGCTGCCTGAATTGCTTTCTGATAATGTACCCCCTCCATTTCCAGCCCAATTGCCCGCCAGGTAGATTCGTGAAAGAATCGCAGAATATCCTTATTCTGTAGCGAAGTGCCCAAAACAGTGACCATTGTACCCTCAAGAACTTTTAAACCATTCCCCTCAAAATCTTTGGCGCAAAGTTCGTTCTTAAAAGGATAATTATCAGCTGTGCCTTCAAAAATATGCGCAGACGGGATCATTAAATCTCCTTTACCACCTTCAAGAATACCCGCTTTTCCCATAATTGAAATTGAAGCCACATCTAAAAAGATATTTTTGCCATTTTCCAGAACATAGGGTTTTAAAAGTTCATCTATTGTTTCATATGCCTGTTCCCCAAAGGCATAGTCCATTACAAATATAACAGGTTTTTTATCATCAGGAAGTGCCATATTAAGTTCATAACAACAGGCGTCCTGTCCTAATTTAGCCATATCAAATATCTGAACATCAATATTTGTTCCTGAAGTGTCCTCTAAAGCTATCATGCCGTTCCGCTTTGCTGTGGCAATCACTTTATTGCGTAAAGCAATATTATCCGTGGAACTTAAAGCCTCATATATCTCAAGGGATCCGTTTGAAGGAAACTCTTTGCTAAGCGCTTTTCTGGCATATAGGGAATTTACCACACTATGCATATTGGCACTAATAATATGAATTGGCCTTTTTAATAAATTGTGCGTTTTTAGTGTTTTCTTTATGGTTTCGGCCCATATTTCACCGTGAACATGATGCCCCAGGCGATCCCTTAACATACTGCTAAACGTAATCACTCTTTTTTCGCCCCCCGTTTCCTCCTCAAGCGATAATTTACCTAACCAATACAGAATCTTCAAAAATCGTTCAGGTTCCTTCTTTGTTGCCAGTTTTTCATATACATCTAACACCTCAACAAATGATCTTCCAAGGATGTTTGCAGTATGGATTAATGCAGTTTCCTTTTCCTCCCTTGTAAGCCTGGCTTTAGTAGCTGCCTTTTCCAGTTTTTTCCAATCACGTATAGTCTTATTTGAGTCCTCAATTAATACTCGCTGGCATATTTTATCGGCTTCTATATACAAAAAGGTAAGATGTGTAAGTATATCATAAATATCTGAGCGCCCTCTTGTGATTTCAATATTCATCTGCTCACTATCTATTCGATAGCAATTTCTTCTCCTCTTGGGTGGTATAATTGCCTTAAAGTGAGATTTTCCATATCCTTCATCTGAGGTAAGATTAATATATCTGCACTGCTCTATTCCGGAGGGTAATCGTTCCAATACATAAACAAGCCCGTTAAGTTCGGCCTTATCCTCAGCTACTGAACCATAAATTTCGGGATGCAAGGATAAAAGGGCATTTCTTAAAGTTTCCCCGGAAATCCCCGTTGGCTTATAAAAGCCTCTGTTGAATAAATGACGCATGGTAATATACATCCGCTCAATCGCATTTGTAGACTCCTGTGCTCTGGTATTATCTTTAACTATCTCCATAGACAATAGCAAAATTACATTTTAAAATTTATGATTTAGTTGGGTCTATGAAATTAAGACTGATTGATGGCTAAAACTCTTCGCCCTAAAACTAAAATTACTGTTATTATTCTCTCTGTAATGCTAACTTATCCGCAACTGACCTGTCATTAGAAAGGCGTTGTACCTTATTTTGACCTCCTAATTTTCCAATAGATTTCATATACTCATGAAAACCACCTTTTTTTATTGAGGTAATTTTTAAACGCTGTAGTATTTTACCATCAATCAGATCAAAATAATAACTGTTTTGTTGTTGAAGAGTTGTATCCAGAATCTCTATAAACTTAGACATATCGGAAGGTTTTCGTTCAAATTCAATAAACCACTCATGGTATGGCAGTTCATCCTCTTCAGGTGTAATTTGCGGTGCTACCGTAAACTCATTAATAGAAGCATCACATGCCTCAACGGCCTTTTGCATTGCAACCTCAACCTCTTTTGCAATAACATGTTCTCCAAATGCAGAAATAAAATGTTTTATCCGCCCTGTAACTACTATTTTATATGGATTAGTTGAAATAAACCGAACGGTATCTCCAAGATTGTATCCCCAAAGGCCTGCATTGGTAGAAATTATCATTACATAATTTGTATTTAGTTCTACTTCTCCAATGGTAAGCCGTTTGGGTTGATCCTCAAAAAATTCATCTGCCTTAACGAATTCATAGAAAATACCTGAGGCGAGCAATAACAACATGCCCTCTTCCTTTTGAGAGTTCTGATACGCGAAAAATCCTTCACTTGCCGGAAATAATTCTATGCTATCCACCCTGCGGCCTATAAGTTCTTCAAATTTTGCCCTGTAGGGCTCATAATTGACCCCACCATAAATAAATAGTTTAAAATTTTTGAATAGTATCCCTATATTTTTATCGCTCGTGGATTTTAATTTTTCAAAATACATCTGAACCCATGAAGGTATACCTGCAATCAGTGTCATATCTTCTTTTATTGTCTCCTCTACAATCTTTTCCACCTTGGTTTCCCAGTCTTCAATACAATTTGTTTCCCAACTGGGCAAGCGGTTTTTTTGAAGGTAGTTGGGCACATAATGTGCCGAAATGCCCGATAATCTACCTAGTTTAATCCCGTTTTTTTCTTGTAACTCCGGACTTCCCTGTAGAAAAATCCACTTCCCGTCAACAAAATCGGAATTACCCGTTTCATGGATATAATTCAGAATTGCATTCCTTGAGGCAAGAACCTGTTCTTTAATAGATTCGGAAGTAATGGGAATATATTTGGCCCCTGAGGTCGTTCCTGAGGTTTTTGCAAAATAGATTGGTTTTCCGGGCCAAAGTACATCTTCTTTGCCCGCTACCGCTTGCTCCACATACTCGCGTAAAGCTTCATAATCTCTTATTGGAACTTCATTTACAAATTCTGAGTGGCTCTTAATTTGTTTAAAATTATGATCAATTCCAAATTTTGTGTTTTGAGCATACCGTATTAAATGTTTGAAAACCTTTTCCTGACTTTTTAAAGGTTCACCGGCCCACTTAGCGGTTTTACGGGCGATGTTTTTTGCAAAAATTCTGGCTGCTAAAGATTTTAAAGACATCCTTTCTAGTTAAAGTCGATATAATCAGCCGGATTTACCGGATTACCATTGTTCCACAACTCAAAATGCAAATGAGGCCCAGTAGTTAATTCTCCGGTGTTTCCCACCGAGGCAATAACCTCTCCGGCCCTGACAAAGTCTCCCTGGTTCTTGTTCAATGAACCGTTGTGTTTATAGACTGAAAGTATGCCGTTTTTATGCTCCATAATTATGACATAGCCCGTTTCAGTAGTCCATTCAGAAAAAATTACGGTTCCAGCAGCAACTGCTTTTACCGGAGTATCTTTAAGGGCAACTATATCTACCGCATAGTGTTTGATTTGAGCATCATATTCCTGAGAAATTGTGCCGCTTACGGGTGAAAACAGGACAAGTCCCTCGCCTTCTTTATTATTTTCAAAAAGATTGTACTTATCTTCTAATGCCACTTCTGCTCTTAGAATGGAGTCCTCTCTGATTGGAGAAAGATCTACGGTTGAGGGGTCTATTTTAAATTGTTCAAAAAGGGAGTCTCTATTAATTTGATTGTTTTCAATATCACCTCGCAGGACCATTCGAATATTATTTAAATACTTGTTGGTATAATTTAGGACCGTGACCAGGGAGTCTGTCTTATATGTTAATTCTGTTGCCTGTCTTTTAAGCTTAGTTGAAGAGTAACCGGGTATATATTCTCTTAAAGGTGTAAAAGCAATAAGTAATGTTGTTAGCCCGATAAGTCCGATAATAAAAAGGGATCCGGTGACAAACACATTGAGTCTGCTAAGTTTAAAAGAAATCTTTTCTTCAAAAGTACTTTCGTTAAGTATCACCAGTCGATACTTATGTAGCAGCTTTCTCCGAATTTCTTTTCTCTTTTTTCCTTTTTTAGCCATAAAACACAAAGATAAACTTCGATTTGAATTAAGCAGTAAATACCTTTTAAATTTATAGTATTCAAAAATTTAACCTACTTTTAATTTACGGATAAGACCCATTTTTTGACGTTTACAATTTAAAATAGATCTTCCCGTTACTATTAACAATAATATAAGTACTTTTTTAGTACCTTTGTAATCCATTAAATTATAAAATTATGGTATCATTAATTACCTTTTTAGTAATAGGTCCCTGGCAAATAGCCGTAGTTGTGGTACTCGTGCTACTTTTATTCGGAGGCAAAAAAATACCTGAATTGATGAGAGGTTTGGGGAGTGGAATTAAAGAATTTAAAGATGCCTCTAAAGAAGACGATCAACTAGAGGAGAAGAAAGAAGAATAATTAAGAAATTTCTTAATAGATAAAAGGCGCCATCACTGGCGCCTTTTTTTATGGGATATGAAAAGATTATATCTTTATATTATACCTATCGTTTTGTTTATATACTCCCTTTTTTATTGGCCTAACAGACAATTTGAAATAACGCTTCAGGCCATTTTGTAGTACTTTCCATACAGAATATAATAGACAATCCACCTTCCTTTTTATCGATGAAATACATAAGTTGATCGTACACGACAAAAAACATCTCTTTCACAACAAAAAATAAACAAGGAGTATTAATACCTCTAATTTCGTCGTTAAAACAATCATATTGGTGAAACTCTGCCTAAACATTTAAAACAATAATACCTAAGGCCGATAATAATATTTCCCAAGCCATTGAACTAATGAATACAAAATTAATACAGCTTTTTCTTACTATACTATTTCTAACAACAATTGGGGTAAGTGCGCATTGGAGTGAATCAATAAAGGAATTGACATCTTCAGATGAAATAACTTATCATAATACAAACATTGAAGTTACCAATAATGATATTGAGGCTCCAAAACCCAATACTGATGTTGATTTTAGACGAATGGCCAGAGAATACGGCATTCCTACAAGGTTAGTCAAAGATTTTACAGTTGCACAAAATGGTTACTACATTATTGCCGGGGTATACGGAGATCGAGCGAACGCGAATAAATTTGCTCAAAAATTGAGACTTAAGCGACTAAATCCGATTATTATTACGCATCCCGTTAGTAAACTAAACTATGTTTCCCTTGCTCAGCATGAGAATTGGCAAGAAGCCATTAGCTCTTGTTCCACAGCAATGAATGGGAAATATCGGTCAGAGGTTTGGATTATGAATGTTCAGGGAAGTAAATCGGACCAAGTCAATAAGAAGACAGATATTGATCGCGACGAATTAAAAGAAAACTCACTTAAAACATCAAAAGAGTTTATTAAGGCAGCAAAGGAATACAAAATTGCGGCCAGGATAGTTCCCGGGTTCAAGGGTTTAAGGAATGGCTATTATATAGTTGCAGGTGTATTTGGGAACATTGACAATGTTAAATCTTTCCGGGAAAAGCTAAGTAAAAAAAATCTGGCTTCCAAAGTAGCAACTCACCCTGAAAGTGGTTTAAACTATGTATATATTGAAGAATCTAAGGATTGGGAAGCGGCAATAAATACCTGTAAGTCAAATCTAAATGGAAACTATAATGATAAATTGTGGATCATGAATGTCTTTGATCCAAACGAAGTGGCAGCTGCGAAAGATTTGAATACCCTGGAGAAGAATAAGAAAACTGTTTCAGAATCCTCCAATAAAGTCAATCCTGAGAATTTTAAAGAACTTACTATTTCCCGAATACTTAAAAAAAATGCCTCCATTTTTCCTAATGACAAACTGCTTCAAAAGGCAGATGCATATTTTAGTAAGATGTGGTACGCAGAAGCTGCGGAATTATACGAACAGGTACTGGAATCGAATCCCAATAATCAATCTTTTAAAATAATAGAAAAAGCCGGGGATTCACATTATTACAATACTAATATGGAAAGAGCTTATTACTGGTATGATAAGCTGTATACGAATTACCAAAATGAGATGTCTGCAGAGAATATCTTTAAATATGCCAATTCCTCAAAAGGCACCGGGAAGTACGCCAGGGCCAAGCGTTTGATGCGATTATATGATCGAGAAATGAAAAAAGGAAATACGCGTGAACTACAAGATTTATCCAGGGCAACACGCGATGAAATAATTTTAGACAATATACTTAGTGCCGAGGAAAAAATAGACCTTTTTAACTTGGCTATAAATTCTAAGTATTCAGATTTCTCTCCAATGTTCTATAATGATAACGCGTTGGTGTTTGCTTCAGCCAACGATTCATCATATTTTAATACCAGGCGGTATAAATATAACAACCAACCCTATCTTGATCTCTATGTTGCAAAAATAAATCAGGAATCACAGGAAGTTAGAGATGCTATCAAATTTTCTAAAAAGATAAATACCAAATACCATGAAGCGGCTGTGACATTTTCACCGGACAATCAAACCATGTATTTCACCCGCAATAATTACGGAAAAAAATTAAAAAGAGACAAAAACGGTAATAATAATTTGAAAATATACATGTCCAAAAAAGTAGATGGCGAATGGACAGAAGGGGAAGAACTGCCTTTTAATAGCGACGATTACTCTACCGGCCATCCCGCCCTGAGCCCGGATGGAAAACAAATGTATTTTGTGTCCGATATGCCTGGAAGTATTGGCATGACGGATATTTTTGTAGTAGATGTACTTGGTGATGGTCAATTTTCCGAGCCCAGAAATCTTGGCCCGGAAATTAACACCGAACGAAAAGAGATGTTTCCGTTTATTAGCGATAAAAAGCTTTATTTTTCTTCAGATGGACATGTTGGTATAGGGGGACTGGACATATACGAGGTGGCTTATGATAGCGAAGCGGGTTTTTTGGAAGTAAGGAACGCAGGCCAACCGGTAAATAGTAAAAAAGATGACTTCTCTTACATTGTAGATGAAGAAACTCAAAAAGGCTTTTTTGCATCAAACAGAAGGGGAGGCAAAGGGGATGACGATATTTATTCATTTCAAAGATTACTACCAGAAGAAGCAAACGAAAATGCAATAGCCGGGGTGGTAACTGAATTAGTGACAGGAGAAATAATGCCTGAAGCGTTGGTAATGCTCTTAGATGAAAATAATATTAAGCTAAAAGAAGTAGTTACCGGTGAAGATGGAAGTTTTGTGTTCGAGGATCTTGAAAGCTCTACAAAATACATCCTAAAGGCCGTTAAGGACACCTATTTTATTGATGAACAATCTGTAATTACCAAGGAAAATGAGTTAGTGCAGGCTGACATATCGATGAAAAAACTTAAGGAGCTGATTGTAATAGAAGATGGGATCAAAAAGTTAAAAATAGATATGATCTTCTTTGATTTTGACAAGTTTTATATCAGAAATGATGCTGCCAGTGAACTGGATAAACTGGTTGAGGTAATGAATGAGCATAAAACTATGGTTATTAAAATTGAATCTCACACAGATTCCAGGGGTAAAAGAGCCTATAATAAATACCTGTCAGATAAAAGGGCTAAGTCCACGCGGGAATATCTGATATCCCAGGGAATTTCTCCTGATCGCATAGAAAGCGCTATAGGATATGGAGAAGAAAGATTACTCAACGAATGTGATGGTACGGTGAGGTGTAGTTCAGCCAAACATCAACTCAACAGGCGTTCAGAGTTCATAATTGTAAAGATGTAGTTCAAATAGGAACAATTAATCGATAGTATTGTGTTTTTATATACTCGCTCGAGTTCCTAAACACGTTGATTTTCTTTAAGGAGTTTTCTTTAATCTATTGATTTTCACAACCCTATGTAGCGTTTTCACAACAAACCTACCGCCCAAAATACGTATTAAAATAAAATTTAGTTATTAATATAGTCTTAGATCCTAAAATCCAACCTATGAAACATATTTTACTTTTTAAAGAAATTTATTCTGAGGCCTTTAAAAATCTTGGCCATGTTATAGTAAAAAACTATTTCAAAGCATTTTCCTGGTTTTGTTTTGCATCTTTTATCATTGTGCTTTATGCATTTTTGTTTAGAGTAGCTACGGGATTTGCTTTCGATTAACACCAAGCAACCTAAATACCAAAGAGCGCCCTTAGCCGGGCGCTTTTTTATTTTCTATATATTCCCTAGGGTTCTCTAGTAAAGTCTGCTCTCCGTGCATTTAAACGCCTATTTCATGCCTTTCAAAGATGTCGGAAAGCATGTCTGTTCCTACGGCAAATATTTATGCTCTTCAACCGATTTATATACCATATTTAATCTATAAAATGATCTTTGTTATAGTTAACTTCAAAAAATACACTTTATGGATAAAATATTACTTTTTAAAGAGCTCTATTTAGAAGCTTTCAGAAATTGGACGAACATTTTTTTAAATAAATATTTCAAAGTATTTTCCTGGTTTTGTTTTGCTCTGCTACTCATTACCGTATATGCTTTTATATTTAGAGTAGCCACCGGTTTTGCATTTGATTAATTATCGGAGGTATAAAATATAAAAGCCCCTGAAAAATATTTTCAGGGGCTTTTTAACTACTACTATTTAAGCCTAATTAAACTGAACTGTTTTGAGAATGGCTTCTAGTTCAAACATATAATCTCTTTTGTTGGTTGCAGGAGCAAAAGTAAATCCCTCCAGGATCAATTTTCTATTATTTGCCTTGTCGTTTATAATATAGGTCAAAAAAGGACCTGCCATAGGATAATTTTGAATTTCCCATATCCCTCTGGCTTCCGCCGCTTTTTTTCCGGAAATCTCAGCCGGGAACACGTAAGGAGCAAATGCCTTCTCAGTAACCATATAGGTCGTTTTATTAGGAATATCAGGACCAGGGATATGCTTTTTGCCAATAGAATCCCTCATCTTTACAATATCTTTCACGAAAGTAGAATCATTTTCAAAACTTTCCCAGGGCATAGCGTACACAATAATATTCATAGTCCCCTTGGGAATTTCACGATCTATCCAAATAAAATTATCTTCTTCTTTCCCCACCTTATAAATTGATGGTAGCCTAAGTGAAATGTCAAATTTGGACTGTAATATTGTGTCTTTATTCAGCGAGCGCAAAAATCTTTTTTGGGCCTCTTTCATTTCTGTGCTTTTGAAAGACGCAATGATTTCATCAGCCCCGGCATCCAGATTATTAATGAGTTCTTCTTCTGTTCTCCCTTTTATTACACCAACCTTTTGAGGTGTTGCGTACAAATCGGTTTTTATATGTGCCAAATCCAGACTGTCTAAACTGACATATAAAACGGAACGTCTATGACGTGTCATCCCCGTAAATACCTGAAGGGGCATATGTTCTATAGTAAATTGGGGTTCGTTCCAGGTAAGCCCTAGTATAGGTGCCGCAAAATGCTCTCTTACTTTATCGCCCACCTTACCTTCCCAAAGTTGATTATCCATTACCACAGCCAGCGAATTGATTGCGCCAACCGAAACAGGTTTATAGGTCTTTTTATTTTTGTCGTTACAAGAAACTAATAAAAAGAGAGATAAAAATAGCGTTCCAAAGTATTTCATATAATTCATTTTAGGATGAACAATCGCACAGTTTCAATTTTGTGCCTGGCTGCAGATTGTTACCGCTAATACCGTTCCATTGTCGCAATTTTTCAATAGTAATTCCGGGATATTTTCTGGAGATAGTCCATAATGAATCGCCTTCTTTTACAGTGTGAACTTTAGAATCGCCTGAAAAACTAACTGTGGGGGTAGATTTAACAGGGGTTTTATTATTAGAAGAAACCACGGTTACCGGCTTTCTGGGATAAATGGTGAGTCGTTGACCAATTCTTAAATTATTAGTTCTAAGGCCATTCCATTGTTTAATCTGGCTAACTCCAACACCATAACGTTCGGCTATCCTGCCCAGGTAATCCCCGCTTCTAACCTTATATCGAATTCTGTCCTCAGCTGTAACCAATTGCGGCAAGGTGCTTTCTTTGCTTTTATTTTCTTTTTCTGCGAATGCGTAAATAGCTGCCTCGTTGGCTACAAATTTACCCATAGCATCTTTAGGGAGTCGCAAGGAATATTCTTTCCCTTTTATTTTAGGAATAATGTCTAGTTTATATGAAGGATTAAGAACTTTTAACTCTTCATTACTTACGCCTACCAGTTTTGAAATTTGATCAAACGTAATAAGCTTTTTAACCAGAACAGTATCCGTTTCAAAATAAGGTCGTTCAGCCTTATTTAACTTTATTCCATGTTCGTTTGCATACTCGAACAAATACATAGTCGCTAAAAATGCCGGTACGTAACCAGCAGTTTCTCTGGGAAGATTCCTTCTAATATTCCAATAATTCGTATAACCACCCGATCTTCTAATAGCTTTATTTACATTGCCGGGGCCCGAATTGTACGCCGCCAAAGCTAAATCCCAGTCCCCAAAGGTTTCATAAAGTTTAGATAAATATTTACATGCCGCTTCAGTTGATTTAATGGGGTCGCTGCGCTCATCCACATAACTACTTACATCCAAACCATACATCTTGCCTGTGCTATACATAAATTGCCAAAGACCCGTAGCACCCACTCTTGACTTTGCCCTGGGGTTTAATGCCGATTCCACGATTGCGAGATACTTTATTTCCAAAGGAATATTGTAATTGTCCAATTCCTGCTCAAACATGGGAAAATAAAACTGGCTTGCCGTAATCATGCGTTCCATAAATTCATGCTTCCGCAACAAAAAAGACTGTATTACTCTTTCCAGTGAGGGGTTATATGCAATGTTAAATGGAGTTTTCTGATTAAGTAATTCTAATCGTTCCTTTAATACATCAGTATCAATGGTGCGCTCTTTTAAAGAGTCTGTTTCCAAATTTGAGACATAATTATACATGTCATCATAGAGGCTTGCATTTTCATATAGTTCCTTCATCCATAAGCTGTCATATTCAGCAGCTTTAGAATTATCCTTAAGGCTGTAGCCTTCACTTATCGCAGTGGATTCAATTGAATTGTCCTTTTTTGTCAAGGTTTCCTTGAATACGGCATTCAGGTTAATTGGTTTTTGGATTATTTCAACCTTTTCATTCGTCGATTTATTTATTGAGGATGCGTCATCCAAAATAGGTGGTGTGTCTTGTTTTTGTGCCAGCAATGGCCCAACAAAAACAAGAAGAAAAATGTAAAGAATGATTTCTCTAATTGCAGTCATAAATCTGATATTTGGCCGAAGGGTGTAAGCGAAAATCGCATTTTTTTATGAAACATTAAAATAATGCTTCCTAAACTATTTTTAAAAAACAAAACACCCGTTAATCGATAACGGCTTTAAGCCTCTAATATTGCCGCAATTCCGGGTAGCGATTTACCTTCCAGGCTTTCCAGCATGGCGCCTCCGCCAGTAGATACATAACTTACTTTATCTTCAAACCCAAATTGTTTTACAGCTGCGACGGAATCTCCTCCTCCAACTAAGGAAAATGCCCCATTTCTCGTAGCTTCGTCAATAAAATTACCAACAGATATGGTGCCTTTTGCAAAGCTCTCCATTTCAAAAACGCCTACAGGACCATTCCACAGTATTGTTTTGGAAGCTAGTATTACTTCTTTAAAGATCTCTAAAGTCCTTGGGCCGGCATCCAATCCCTGCCAGCCATCAGGGATATTATCAACGGCTACAATTTTAGTGTTTGCATCTTTATTAAAAGCATCGGCGGCTATAACATCTACGGGAAGATGAACCTGAACTCCCAGTTCTTTCGCTTTTTTAAGTATGGAAAGTGCAAGTTCCATTTTATCATCTTCACATATTGAATTTCCTACTTTACCCCCTTGCGCTTTTATAAAAGTATAGGTCATCCCACCCCCAATAATCAAATGATTTATTTTACTCAGGATGTTTTCAATAATGGTGATTTTAGAGGAGACCTTAGCACCTCCTAGTATTGCTGTAACAGGTTTTTCTCCTGTTTTCATAACCTTATCTATAGCCTTGATTTCTTTTGCCAACAGGTATCCAAAACATTTTTTATCAGGAAAAAAACCTGCCACTATTGTCGTAGAAGCATGAGCTCTGTGGGCTGTGCCAAAAGCATCATTGACAAATATATCTCCTAAGTGTGACAATTGTTCTGCAAAGGCTGCATCTCCTTTTTCTTCTTCAGCATAAAAGCGAAGATTTTCTAACAAAAGGACTTCTCCATTTTCTAATTCTGCTACCGCTCTTTCGGCCTTTTCTCCTACGCAATCATCTACAAACTTCACCTCAACGCCGATGACTTCTGATACTTTATCACAAATATGAGATAATGATAAGGCAGAAATTCGCTCTCCCTTAGGTCTCCCAAGATGACTCATAAGAACTACGCTTCCCCCGTCTTCCAGAATTTTAATTATAGTTGGTTTGGCCGCCTCAATTCGATTGGAATCTGTTACATTAAATTCCCCATCTAACGGAACATTAAAATCTACCCGAATTAAAGCTTTTTTGTTTTTAAAATTAAAATCATCTACTGTTACCATTAGGAATAATTGTTTAGAGAATGGCAAATGTAAAGATTATTACAATTCAGTTAAAGGCGACTCCAATAATTTATTGTTAGATGATCAAATGTCCTATATTTGAAGGTATGTTATTTAAGGATATTCTGGGGCTTTCTCATATTAAAAATCATCTGTGGTCAAGTGCTGATGCAGGACGCATACCGCACGCACAATTATTTGTAGGGCCCGAGGGTTGTGGCACGCTTGTAACAGCTTTGGCTTATGCTCAATATTTGTTGTGTGAGAATTCAGGGGGTGAGAACATTCCAATGGAAGATTCATGTAATCTGAAATGTAATTCTTTATCCCATCCGGATTTACACTTTGCATTTCCCGTGTCCAATTCAGATAAAGTTAAATCTCATGCCGTTAGCGATAATTATTTGCAAGAATGGCGGCAATTCGTAAAAGAACAGCCTTATGGAAATCTTTTTGATTGGTACCAACTTATTGGTATTGAAAAAAAACAAGGACAAATTGGAGTTGACGAAGCTCATGATATTGTAAAAAAACTCTCCTTAAAATCTTATGAGGGGGGATATAAAATAATGGTTCTTTGGATGGCTGAAACAATGAATATTGCCGCTTCTAATAAACTGCTTAAATTAATTGAAGAGCCTCCTGATAAAACTGTATTCATATTTATTGCCGAGGACGAAGAACAGATCCTACAAACGATACGTTCCAGGTGTCAGGTATTACACTTTCCGCCATTATCTGAAGATGCAATTGCTGCTGCATTAATAGAAAAAGGATTAATGAGAGAAGAAGCTTTGAGGGTTGCCCATGAAGCGAACGGAAATTTTAACAAAGCTATGGATCTTATGAACAAAGATTCTGAAGAGTTAATTTTTGAAAAGTGGTTTGTGCAATGGGTTCGAAGTGCTTTTAAAGCAAAAGGTAATAAGGCAGCTATTCATGAATTAATTCTCTGGAGTGAAGAAGTTGCCAAAACCGGAAGAGAAACTCAGAAAAAATTTTTAAAATATTGTTTGGCAGTAATGAGACAGGCCATGCTATTGAATTATAATGTCAAAGAATTGGTCTATATGCGTATTCATATTGACGGCTTTCAACTTGAGAAATTTGCCCCTTTTATTCACGAAAGAAATATTGTGCCTATAGTAAAGGAATTGGAAGAAGCTATTTATCATATAGAACGCAATGGGAATTCAAAAATTATACTGACGGATTTATCCATAAGGCTAACTCGCCTTTTACATAAACGAGCTGCCAAATCAGTATAATCTATTCCAAATAATTGATTATAAAACTGTTATATAATATATTATGGAAAACATTCTGAATAATGCGGCCGCTATTTTAATCTTACTCTTCCTGATAATTACCTTTTTTCAAAGCGGGATTGACAAAATAATTGATTGGAAAGGAAATCTGGGTTGGTTGCAAGGTCATTTTATGGATACGCCATTAAAAGGACTGGTTCCATTCCTGCTGGCTACCATACTTCTTGCAGAAGTGATTGCGGCGGTTTTATGTTCTGTAGGGATATATCAACTAATCTTTATTGGAGAAGGCACCATTGCGCTTTATGGGGCAATCTTGTCGTGTATAGCATTGCTAATGTTGCTGTTTGGGCAAAGAATCGCAAAAGATTATGATGGGGCAAGAACTATTGCAATTTATTTTATTCCGGCTGTTTTCCTTGTTTTTCTACTTCAGCCTTAAATCAAAATTAATTCTCCAGATTAGCTTTCCTTTTGGTTTTAAATAAATCTTCTTGCAAGCGCTTTATAGCTAAATTAATCCTAGATATCAGTTCTTATATTTCTCGTTTAGGATTTTCAGAATGTCCTGTGTAAGATCCTTGGCGTCAGTTCCATATAGTACACTGCCACCCTCTCCACCGCTTAAGATATAAGTAAAGCCATTACTTTTTCCAAAGCCGGTAATCTCCTTTTTTACCTTATTTATCAAGCTATCCATTTCGACCTGACCTTCCGATTGCATTTGTTGTTCTTCCTGCTGTAATTGTTGGCCTATAAACTGACCCTTTTGTTGCAACAATCCATACTCTTCCTGAGCTTTAGTTTGAGGCATACTTTGCGCTTTGGTTTGAAAAGCCTGTGCTTCCAATTGAAACACCTGAGAAATACTATCTCTTTTTTTATTTAGTGCTTCTGCTTTAATTTTATATCTGGCTTCCATATCAATTTTTTCCTGATAACCATCCATCAATGTTACGTTATCAACAAAGCCAATTTTATTTTGCTCACAAGCTACTGCTGTGATTAAAAGAATTGCTAAAACTATTTTCTTCATGTGGTCCTTAAATTTTGTTCGGCAAAAATAGTAAAGGTTTTTGTAATGCTTTGAGTTTTATTCAATAATTAGCCTGGCTACTCTTAAAAAGAGAATAAGCTCTCCTTCTTTATAGACTAAATTGATAATAGATTTTGTTTATAATATTTTAAACATATCAGATGTTTTGTCTATTGTTTTTGCGTTTGCTTAACGCCTTATAATTGATAAAATTCAAGATAAATGAGGGAAACAATACTGGCTTAAATAATATACGCTTAAATCGCTTTAAAACGCTTTTTTATCCATTTTAAGAATGTAAAGAAGCGATGAATACTCTTTTGTCTTCCATGCCCATATATTTGATTTGAGCCCAACCAAAAATGCTTTTATAAAATTCCCCTTGCCGTGTTTATATTTTTCGGAAAGTAAAGAGACATAAAAGGAATCGAATATCATGGGCCTTGTTCTTATTACCTTCATTCCGTTTTTAGCAAAAAGCTTTCTAATAGATAATTGTGAGAAGTGCGAAAGATGTCTGGGAACATCATAAGCTGCCCAATATTCCTTATAATGCCCTGCATCATAAGATTGAAAATTTGGAACTGCAAGGATCAAAGTCCCATCTTTATTTAAAAGTGATGTTATTCTGTTTATCTGTAATTCCAGATCAGGCAAATGTTCAAGTACATGCCAAAGAGTGATTACCTGATAACTTTGTTTTTCCAGAAGATCGATGTTTTCTTCTAGTTTCAATCCCTTATTTAATGCCAGGTCCCTTGCCTTTTTATTTGGCTCTATTCCATATACCTCCCAGCCCTTATCTTTAGCAGATTCAAGGAAAGAACCAGTGCCTGCTCCAATATCCAATAGTGTTTTGTCTGAGGTGGAATATTTATTAATTAGGTTAATTTTTTTTCTGAGATTGTGCTTTTTAATATATTGATAGAGTTTTTCAACTAAAGTTTTTTTGGAATCTGTATGAGAAATATATGCTTCACTATTATAATAATTATCCAGGTCCTTAGGCTCCGGGTGTGTCCGTAGCATATTTAATTCCGAGTCCAATATTAATTCAAATTCTTCCCCGGAAACCGAAAAATCTTTGGTCTTTAAAAATTTCTTCATTTTCAATTAATCTCGCCTAAAATCTGTTTTTCCAATTCGAAGATAGTCTAAAACACCGTCTTGAAAAAACGAAACTCCATTAAGTCCACCTCCCGTAATACCCAAAGAATTTTTAGATTTTAAGTATGTTTTTCCCAGTATTAAATTGAGCTATACTCTTTGTTCTGGCGGCTAAATAAGAGGCAAACAATTCCGGAATACTAATCGTCTTCCCTGCTATTTGTTCCACGTGGAACAATCTTTGTCTATCTCCCCATGTACACCAGCAAAACACTTATATCGCTTGGAGAAACCCCGCTTATCCTGGAGGCCTGGGAAATTGTGGCAGGTTGTATACTTAATAGTTTTTCCCTGGCCTCAAAAGAAAGGGATTTTAACTTACTATAATCAAAGTTTTGAGGAATTTTGATATTTTCTAAGCGTTGAAGTTTATCTGCATTATTCTTTTCTTTAGCTATATATCCTGCATATTTTACCTGGATTTCAGCCTGCTCTAATACCTCTCTGTTTAAGTGATTAGTATCTACATAATTCGAAACCTTTTCCAGTTTTAACATATGAGACATTGTGACTCCGGGTCTGGAAAATACTTTGAACATTTTATCGGACTGTTTTACCGGTGCCGAAGACACATCTTCCAAAATTGGATTGATCTGTGCCGGGTTAAAGCTGGTATTTTTGAAAAATTGTATAAACTCATTAGACTTTTTTTCCTTTTCCCTCATAGCAATAAGACGGTCTTCTTTGGCCAGTCCTATTTCAAAACTTTTTGGAGTGAGCCTAAGATCTGCATTATCCTGTCTTAGCAGGGTCCGATATTCTGCCCTTGAGGTAAACATCCTGTAAGGTTCCTCTGTTCCTTTAGTAATAAGGTCATCTATTAAAACGCCAATATAAGCCTCATCCCTTTGTAAAATAAAAGGTTCGTTTTCATTAATCTTCAAATGTGCATTTATACCGGCCATTATGCCTTGAGATGCGGCTTCTTCATAACCTGTAGTGCCATTAATTTGTCCGGCAAAATAAAGATTTTGCACCAGCTTGGTCTCTAATGTATGTTTTAACTGGGTAGGTGGAAAATAATCGTACTCTATAGCATATCCGGGTCTGAAAAATTTCACACCCTCAAATCCAACTACCGATTTTAATGCTTTGTACTGTATATCTTCCGGTAGTGATGTAGAAAATCCATTTACATAAACTTCGACTGTATGCCATCCTTCAGGTTCTACAAAAATCTGATGGCTGTCTTTATCGGCAAATCGATTAATCTTATCCTCAATAGATGGACAATATCTTGGACCAATACTTTTTATTCTTCCATTAAACATTGGAGAACGGTCAAAACCTTCTTTTAATAACTCGTGCACAAGGCTATTGGTGTGGGTCATATGACAATCACGCTGTTCCTTTAAAGTATGAGATTCCAAAAATGAAAATTTTTCCGGATTTGGATCCCCCGGCTGTATAATCATTTTAGAATAATCTAAAGATCGCCCGTCTACCCTAGGTGGTGTGCCTGTTTTCATGCGACCACTCTGAAATCCAAAATCAGTCAATTGTTCTGTAATTCCGGTAGCTGATTTTTCACCTGCTCTGCCGCCTCCAAATTGTTTATCCCCAATATGTATCAGACCATTTAAAAATGTACCGTTCGTAAGCACCACTGCTCTGGATTTTATATCCACACCCAATGAAGTTCTAACACCTATCACTCTATCTCCCTCTACTAGTAATCCATTTACCATTTCCTGGTAAAAATCAACTAAAGCTGTCTTCTCTAAGGCAAGTCTCCATTCTTCAGCAAAACGCATTCGGTCATTTTGCGCCCTTGGACTCCACATAGCAGGGCCTTTAGACTTGTTCAACATCTTAAATTGAATAGCCGATTTATCCGTTATAATTCCACTATAACCACCCAGGGCATCTATTTCTCTAACTATTTGTCCTTTGGCAATTCCACCCATAGCAGGGTTACAGGACATTTGTCCAATAGTCTGCAAATTCATTGTTACTAACAATGTTTTTGAACCCATATTAGCGGCGGCAGCCGCAGCTTCAGCTCCGGCATGCCCACCTCCTACGACAATAACATCATACTCCTTTTCAAACATTATTCACTTATTGTTTCACGTGGAACATTTTGATTTTTTCATTTTCCTTAGTCCTCATTTTTTCTCTTTCCTTCTCCGTCTTATCTTTATAACCCAACAGATGTAAAACTCCATGGGCCATTACACGTTGTAATTCCTTATTAAATTCTTCATTAAAATGCAGTGCGTTTTCCCTAACACGATCTACCGAAATATAGATCTCGCCTGATATAATATCCTTTTCAGAATAGTCGAACGTAATAATGTCAGTATATGAATTGTGCTTCAAATACTTTTGATTTAATTCAATCAAATATTCGTCTGTACAAAAGATATAGCTTAATTCACCTAATTGAGCGTTTTCGCTTTCTAAAATATTTTTAATCCAACTGGTATATTTATTGCTGTCCTCTAGATGAAATTTTCCTTCATAGTGATAGTTAATCATCCTTTCTAAAATAACTTCTAACCCTTTCCTGATAATTTTGCCGCAAAGGTAAGGCTTGCCTGTTTAAAATCTCAATTTCATTTTTATAATTCTCCAGAACAGCCGGCCTGGTTAAAACCGGATTTTGAAATTGTTTGGTATTCGTTTTACTCTCTCTTTCTTCCTTTCTACCCTGTTTCAGGGCCGCATTTTCCAGTTTTAACAATTGATGCTCAATGAAATTCATCCTGTCCATTGTTCTTTGGGTTATTCCATTTTCCAAAAGATCATTTTGAAAATCCTCCATTTGTTTGACGAGTTTTTGAGCCAGCCCTTTATCCCCAGCATTTAACATGTCTTGTAATTGTCTTTCCAGTTGCTGTTTTAAATATTCCTGTTCCTTATAGATTTCATAAATTTCTTTCATTTCTTCTTCACTTATGCCTCCTTCACCGCCAGCGCCAGTCTTCCCATCCTTTCCTTCATCCCCTTTATTTCCCTCGCCAGGTTTAGCATCCCCGTTTTGCTTAGTATCACCATTTTCATTATTACCCTTACTACCTTCCTCCCCTCCTTGTCCTTTTTGACCAGGCTTTTCACCCTTTCCTTCTTTGCCTTCACCGCCCTCTTTTCCCATTTCACCCATCTGACCCATTTTATCCTTAAGTTCACCCTGTCCCTTAATTATATCCGGAAGCTGAAACCCATCATTTGGGTTCCCCGATCCAGATCCCGGTTTCATACTTTGCTGCATATTATCAAGGAGGTTTGCCAAAAAATCAGCCAGGCTATTTGAAGCATTCAAAACATATTGCTCATATGCAGCGCCTTGATATATTTTATTATCCGCTATGCTCTCTAATGACTTATCTATATTATAATAGACTTCGGTTATTTGTTCATTTACAAACTCGGATAGTTCGGCTCTTCTTAAGGATAAGGCAAACAAACTATCATCTATATGTTCAAACAAATTTCGCAATTCCTTTTGTTTTCTTACAGTACCCGAATAATTTGTCATATCAAAATCTGTGCTTTCCAACTGATCAAATAAGTTCTCCTGTTTAAAAGAAAAAGTAACTAAATTATCTAAAATCTGACGCAACATTTCGGCGTCTTCAGTAATATTCGATTCTCCGCTCATAGAGCCTGATGCGCTCAACTCTTCGCTCATTTCCTGCATCTTCTGAGATGCGGCTTTTTGTTTTTGTTTTACTTTATTGGCAGATCTCTCCTGATCACTTTCATTAGCAGATTGTTCCTCCCCTTTTTGTTTATTCAATTCTTCCAGGGCCTCCTTTTGATCACCTTTGATTCCCTCTTCCTTATTCTTATCAATCTTTAAATCAATGGGCTTTTTAAGATTCTTATTGTCTTTTTTAAGTTCCTCCAGTTCCCTGGCTAGTTTCTCGAACTGTTTATTCATTTCCTCTTGCAAATCAGGACTAATCTTATCCATTTCTGTTTCGGATAATTCCTTCTGTTTTTCGGCTAATTTTTCTAAATCCTTTGCTAATTGTGCTGCCTTTTCTGTAACATAATACCGCTTAGTTAATTCAAGCAGTTGTTCTAAATTTCTTTTGCTATTTTGTTGACTCTTACCTAGTTCCTCAAGTCGCTTTGACAATTCCTTCTTGTCTATTTTGTCGGCTACCTTATTGAGTTCTTCCAGCAGTTTTTCGTTCTTTTTTGCCTCTATTTCCTGGCGTTCCAGGCGTTCCATTAGCATTTTACTTAATTTATCTTCCTTGTCTGAAGCTTCAAGATTATCCTTTAATTGCTTGCTGAATTTTTGCATCAACTGCTCCTGATCCTGTTGCTTTTTTAAGAAGTCTTTTACTTGCATCTGATCGTTAAAATTCAAGCTATTCTTTTCCTTTTGCTCCCTGTTAATTTCCTTCAGCGCTTCTTCTTGTTTTTTAAACTTTTCAAGCGTATTATCAATACCCTTAATTAAAGCTTGTTGCGCTTCTAATTCTTTGTTATTCAACTCATTACTATCCAATATTGCAGTCGTAAATAATTGTGATTTAGACGCCTTTCCATTGTGAATTGCGTCATTATCTACCGCCTCAAAATAGTATGAATAAGTCCGTCCCTCTTCCAGATTTAAACCTGTGGGAAAAGTGTAATAAAACTGATTATAATTTGCATTTGGTGTTCCTAAACTTATCGTTTGTCTATCTTCTATATTGTTATCCGGATAGCAAATTAGCTTAATTGATTTCAACTCATAATCATCAGAAGCTTCTCCAATGAAATAGACCATATTAGGGTTTATAGAGTCTGTAACCATCTTCGCATTAATAGAGGGATAAGCATCCTTAACAACGCGAAAATGATAATCGAGTTTTTCATAGTTTGCCACATTCCTGTTTGATGTAGCTAGGGCGTAATAAAACTCATTATAAATTGTCTTGCTAAGTGTAAATACATTTTGATTATTATTTAATGTAATCGTAGTGTCTTTGCTGCTTAAGACTATTTCTTCCGTATTAAGTCCTTCAAGTTTCCAGCTTACTTTTGTTCCTTCCGGGAAAGTTGCATTTCCGGTACTTTTAAGGATGTCCGGGGGCATTTTAGTATATGGCGGATAATCTAAAGTAATCTCAAATAATTGTATTGATGGTGTTTTCAATGATTTCAATTCATAAACCCTTGAACTAACCTCATTGGCTTTAAAGAAGAATTCTGTCGTAAGTAAAGGAGCGCTAAAAGTATACTCATAGAAACCATTAGCCTTTTGAAGCAAGATTTCCTTCCCATTTACAACTATATAGACATCCGTTGGCTTAACTTTCCCTTCTGTTGCTACCTGAACTGTAAAACTGCTGTCCTCCAAAACCTGTAAATCACCGGATATTAGTCTGAAAACAAAAGGAGCTGGTGGTTCGTAAGCCGTATCATAATTTATAACTCGCTCATAAGAACCAAAAAAAGAATCCATATTTCCTGAAATCCATAGCACCAATATTGATAAAACAGGAATCGTTGCATATTTTAAGTACTTATAACTATCCTTGAAGTTTACTGCTCTGGTAAAAGGCACCATTGTTAAATTGTCTGAACGCTGTTGGATACTCGCCAATAAAAGTTCAGACCTGTCATTGTCCTCTGCTAAATCAAGTAGATTGTATAATTTATCTCCTACTTCCCCAAAGTGTTTCCCGATTAATAATGAAGCTTCTTTATTACTTATTCCCTTTTTAAATTTTAATATATAGAAAATGGGAATTGCTATATAATAATAGATTAAGAATGCCTCAACTGCCAAAAACAGTAATAACAATATAAAACGTCCTTCTGAATTAAGCCAGAACAAGTATTCAATACCAAGTATTAACAGAAAATACAGCACCCCAAAAGCTAAAAAAAGTAGCCCTCCTTTTATCAACATTTTCGTATAATACTTACGACTAAACTGATTCAGTTTATCTAATATGTTGTCATAACTGCTCAAATTCTGCTATATTTAATACCAAGATACCTGTTAAACTAGATTTTTGCCTCAAATATTTGTTAAAAAGTAGTGAATGAAAGATTTAAAGTACCTTGCCGCATTTACTATACCAATCTCAGCCTTTATTGGAATTTACTTTAAGGGATATTGGAGTTTTATTACGCCAGTATACGCGTTTTTGCTGATCCCGGCTATGGAGTTGTTGCTCCCCATAAATGCCACAAACCTTGAAGGAAAGGAAAGAGAAGCCAGTCTAAAAAATAAACTTTTTGACTGGTTACTATATTTAAATATTCCCCTTGTTTTTGGGCTCCTTTACTATTCCTTAAATATACTTGCCAGCAGTTCATATGACAACCATGAATTACTGGGAATAATAATATCTACGGGCATTGTATTGGGAACCAATGGTATTAATGTAGCGCATGAATTAGGGCACCGCGCAAACACTTATGAGCGTTTTTTGGGTAAGCTTTTACTTCTTCCGTCTTTATACATGCATTTCTACATTGAACATAATTTTGGGCATCATGTTCATGCGGCCACAAAAGAAGATCCCGCTACTGCAAAATATAACCAATCGGTATATTCTTTTTGGATAACTTCTGTTTCACGGCAATACATAAATGCCTGGGTTATTATGAGAAAACTGCTGAGATCCCATAACAGGGGTATGTTCTCCGTATATAATGATATGCTGTGGTATACCATAATTCAGTTGATTTACTTAGGTTTTATCTACTTCGTTTTTGGTTATTCAGTTTTAATATATGCCATCCTGGCGGCATTAGTCGGTTTTTTACTCCTTGAAACTGTTAATTATATAGAACATTATGGATTGATCAGAAAAAAACTACCCTCAGGCCGCTATGAGCGAGTTCGCGAAGTTCATTCCTGGAACAGTAATCATGTAATGGGTCGCATCATTTTATATGAATTGACGAGACATAGTGACCACCACTTTAAGTCATCCAAAAAATACCAGATTTTGGATTATCATGATAGTTCACCACAGATGCCCTTTGGTTACCCCACTTCAATGGTCCTTTCCTTTCTGCCTCCGCTATGGTTTAGAGTAATGAATCCAAGAATACCTGATGAAATGAAAGCAGCAAGTTTATAATTTATTTTATTGTGCTTTTTTTACAACTATCTTTGTCGCCTAACTTTGTTTAAATGACTCAAAAAGTTCGTGTTCGGTTTGCGCCAAGTCCAACAGGGCCACTACATATAGGTGGGGTTAGAACTGCCCTTTATAATTATCTCTTCGCTAAACAAAACAATGGCGATTTCATTCTCAGAATAGAAGACACAGATCAAAATAGGTATGTGGAAGGGGCAGAGAAGTATATCATTGATGCCTTAAACTGGTGCGGCATTCCTTTTGATGAAGGTCCGGAAAAAGAATCAGGTTATGGCCCATACAGACAAAGCGAGCGAAAATTACTTTACAAGAAATATGCAGATCTGCTCATTGAGAGCGGAAAGGCTTATTACGCTTTTGACTCCGCTGAAAGTCTTGATGCTCACCGGAAGGACCATGAAAGGAAGGGTAAGACGTTTATATATAATTGGCATAATCGTTTAAAACTAGATAATTCGCTATCACTCACGCCGGAAGAACTTCAAAACAGGTTGGCCAATCAACAAAATTATGTTATCCGCTTTTATACCCCAGAGGATGAAGTATTGCATCTAAAGGATATTATTAGGGGTGATATACAAATTGACACCAACATATTAGATGATAAGGTTTTATATAAAAGTGATGGAATGCCCACTTATCATCTGGCCAATATTGTAGACGATCATCTTATGGAGATAAGTCACGTCATTCGCGGTGAAGAATGGTTACCTTCATTGGCCCTTCATACACAATTATATGATGCTTTTGGATGGCATGCCCCTAAATTTGCCCATCTTCCATTAATTATGAAACCTGAAGGAAAAGGTAAATTGAGTAAACGCGATGGGGAAAAAGGTGGGTTTCCAATATTTCCACTTTCATGGGGGGATTCTGTAGGCTACAAAGAGGCTGGTTACTTTCCGGAAGCAGTGGTGAATTTTCTCGCACTATTGGGTTGGAACCCCGGTACGGAACAGGAGCTTTTCAACCTGGATGAGCTGATTAAAACTTTCGACCTAAGTCGGGTACACAAATCCGGCGCCAGATTTGATCCTGAAAAAACCAAGTGGTATAATCATCATTATCTGCAAGAACAAGATGATGTAGTCTTACTAGACTCCTTTAAACCTTTACTCACCGAAAAATTAGATAAAGGACAAGCATTTGATATCAGTCTCTTTACTAATGATAACTACATTACCAGCGTAATTTCTTTGATAAAAGAGCGCGCATCTTTTGTGTCAGAATTTTGGGAACTGGGCAACTACTTTTTCCAGACACCAAATTCATATAGCGAAAAGGTGGTTAAAAAACAGTGGAAAGAAAATACCCCTTCTATTTTGAATAAGATTGCCTTAACCTTGGAATCCTTAGAAGATTTTTCTTCTCCTGAGCTTGAAAAAATGATTAAAAAATGGATTGGGGAAGAGCAATTAACATTCGGACAGGTTATGGCTCCTTTAAGATTAGTTATGGTAGGAGATTTAAAAGGTCCGCATTTATTTGATATCATGGCCTTGGTTGGAAAGGAAGAAACTCTAAATAGAATTAGAACAGCGTTGGCCAAATTGTAACAAATTGGTTATAATTCCGACATATCTTCTACATCTCTATCTCTTAAATAGTATTCACTAACTTAATTTATACACTATGGGCAATTTACTTCTTATACCTATTATTTTTATTGGTCTTTTTATTCTTATGGCCTCATTTTTCACTGTCAAACAACAAACTGCTGTGATTGTTGAGCGGTTTGGAAGGTTTCACAGCATCAGAAATTCCGGATTACAGATGAAAATTCCGTTGATAGATCGTATCGCGGCTCGCCTGGGCCTTAAAATACAGCAATTAGATGTAATTGTTGAAACCAAAACCCTGGACGACGTATTTGTAAAACTGAAAATTTCAGTACAATATGTGGTTCTTAAAGAAAAAGTTTATGAGGCATTTTATAAGTTAGAATATCCACACGATCAAATTACTTCTTATGTCTTTGATGTGGTTAGGGCAGAGGTTCCTAAAATGAAATTAGACGATGTCTTTGTAAAGAAAGATGATATTGCTATAGCAGTAAAATCTGAATTACAGGAAGCCATGTTAGACTATGGATACGATATTATAAAAACTTTGGTGACCGATATTGACCCGGATGCTCAGGTAAAAGAGGCTATGAACAGAATTAATGCTTCAGAACGTGAAAAGATAGCTGCACAGTTTGAAGGAGATGCAGCGCGAATCCTGATAGTTGAAAAGGCCAAGGCAGAAGCAGAAAGTAAGCGCCTGCAAGGCCAGGGTATTGCAGATCAAAGACGAGAAATCGCAAGAGGATTGGAAGAATCTGTAGAAGTACTTAATAAAGTGGGGATAAATTCTCAGGAGGCCTCAGCTCTTATTGTGGTAACCCAACATTATGACACACTTCAATCTATTGGTGAAGAAACCAACACCAATCTCATATTGCTTCCAAATTCACCACAGGCCGGCAGTGATATGCTGAATAATATGGTGGCTTCATTTACTGCAAGTAATATGATAGGTGAATCTATGAAAAAACAAAAACCTAAAAAATAAGGAAAGAAAAACTAATGAGCGTTTTTTAAAACTTCAGCCAGAATTCTTCAGGCAGGAGTTTTCTTTTGATATTATATTCTTGAATATTCCGGAATTTTCACGCTAATTAATTTTAAAACAGCCATATGCGACTTCTATTGGCTTATTTGACCTTAGGGCTTTACAAATGTATGGCTCAAAGTGGAGAAGCTCTTAAACAAGCCCCATATTAATTGATTTGTATAAATAATACCAATCGTAATATTTAAACAGATAAGGTTTATTTATTCAAGGGTTTATGTTCTATTTTGGCCCATGTATCACGAAGAGTTACGGTTCTGTTAAATACCATTTTTTCTTGGGTTGAATCTTCATCTACATTAAAATATCCTAATCTCTGAAATTGAAAACGATCGTTAATATTTGCCTCTTTCAGACTGGGTTCAACATAACCGGTAATAACCTCTAGCGAATTTGGGTTAATAAATTCCAGAAAATCTTTATCCTTATGCCCATCGGGTGTTTCATCTGTAAAGAGCCTATCGTACAATCTTACCTCAACAGGTAAAGCGTGCTTAATAGAGACCCAATGCAGGGTGCCCTTAACTTTTCGCAAACTTTCCTCACTTCCACTACCACTCTTGCTTTTAGGATCATATGTGCATTGAACTTCCAAAATATTTCCCTCTGAATCCTTAGTACAACTCTCTGCCTTAATGATATATGCATTCTTAAGACGAACCTCGCCGCCTAGTTTTAATCTAAAAAATTTTCTGTTAGCCTCTTCCCTAAAATCTTCCTGTTCTATGTATAACTCTTTAGAAAAAGGTAGCTGGCGAAAACCGGCTGATTCATCTTCCGGGTTATTTTCTGCCTGAAGCCATTCTTCTTCACCTTCAGGATAATTGGTTATTACCAATTTCAAAGGATTCAAAACAGCCATCACCCTGGGTGTAATTTTATTGAGATGCTCTCTAATGTGAAATTCTAAGAGTGAAACATCCGCAACATTTTCCCGCTTAGCTATTCCTATGGTCTCAGCAAAATTCCGGATAGATTCCGGCGTAAATCCTCTTCTCCTAAGTCCGGATATCGTAGGCATTCTTGGATCGTCCCAACCATTTACAAGTCCTTTTTCAACCAATTGTAGTAATTTACGCTTACTTACAACCGTGTGACTTAAGTTTCTCCGGGCGAATTCACGCTGTTTAGGTCTTATTTTCTTTGGATCAGCTACGTTATCGAGAAACCAATCATATAATTCCCTGTGAGGAGCAAACTCAAGAGTACACAATGAGTGAGTAACCTGTTCTATATAATCACTTTCTCCATGCGTCCAGTCATACATAGGATAAATACACCAATCGGTATTTGTTCTGTGATGCGCGCGCTTCAGGATGCGATACATAATCGGGTCGCGCATTAACATATTGCTCGATGACATATCTATTTTAGCCCTGAGAACATGGGTTCCTTCCTCATAAAGACCCTCTTTCATTCCTTTAAAAAGTTCTATGTTTTCCGCAACAGACCGGTCTCTATATGGGCTATTGACCCCTGGTTCTGTTGGAGTGCCTTTTTGTTTGGCCATCTCTTCGGATGATTGGCTATCTACATAGGCTTTTCCTTGTTCTATAAGTTCCAACGCCCAATCAAAGAGGGGTTGAAAATAATCTGAAGCATAACATTCTCTGTCCCATTCAAATCCCATCCACTCTACATCACGCTTAATGGCGTCTACATACTCCTGTTCTTCTTTTATGGGGTTAGTGTCATCAAACCTCAGGTTTACAGGTGCATTATAGCGCAGGCCAAGGCCAAAATTAAGGCAAATAGAGCTTGCGTGGCCAATGTGCAGGTAGCCATTTGGTTCCGGCGGAAACCGAAATCTTAATGCATTAGCAGGAAACCCATTAGCCAGGTCCTCTTCAATAATATGTTCTATAAAATTAAGTGATTTAGGTGTTTCACTCATGGATTCGATTTTGAAACACAAATGTAGGAAAATTGAGGGTATGACCACCTATAAAAGATCCTCACCATACAATAACCCCATTTCACAACATATTTAATTAGTGCTACAACATTAAATTCCCATCCAGGTAATTAAATGACATATTTGTTGTTAAATACACTGGTAAATTCGAGTAAAACTTTAACAGCGCATGTAAAACGAAAAAATAACGAACACCCAATACGGTTTGCCAAAACCCAAATCCAGTAAAAGGTAAAACTGTAGTTCCCCCAAACTACACTACTTATGAGAGCAAAACTATCCTTTAAAATCAAGTATTTCTTTTTGACCATACTGCTGTTAGGATGCATGCAACTCAGTGCACAGGTTTTAAATGCTCCTGTTGCCGCACCTAACCAGACTCCTCCTCCCGGAAGTTCTCCCTGGGATAAGGCCTGTGCCTCTGGTACTTTTAATGACTACTGGGTAAATTTCACCTGGAGTCCTCCATTAGTTAACAGTGATAATGAATTTATTCTTGAGCTCTCAGATGCGAGCGGGAGCTTTGCAAGCCCAGTAGAACTTGCCCGAGATGCTACAAAAAATACAAATTTTGACTTCTTTATACCGTTTTCACTCCCAACAGATACGAGGGGAGAAGGCTATAAAATTCGGGTTAGAAGCACAAGTCCGGCTGTTATTGGAGCCGCATCTGCCGCATATCCCATGTACTTTATTGATGTAAATTCTGGTATTACGATCAGGCAACAAGGCAATGCCGACTTCGGAGATGGTACTGCTGAAGTCTGTAACGGGAACTCCATTACCCTGGAGGTTTATAATCTTCCTAACGCAAATACCTATCAGTATAATTGGTATAGAAGCGGATCGCCTTTAGCCGAAAAAAGTAATTCCATTACAGTTTCACAGGCAGGAATGTATAATGTGGAAATTGATTATGGTGCGTGTTCCGGATCTGGTAATACCCTTTCAAACATAATCGATGTAACCACCGGGGCCAGTTTAGGAATAGCTATTAACACCCCTACTAAAACTGACTTATGTACTGGTGAAACTGAAAATCTTGAAGCAAATATTAATAATGCCAGTTTAACATATGCCTGGTTTAAAGATGGTGCAGCCATTCCATCATCTAATAATTATATTTTTACTGTAGATGCATCTGTACCCGGGTTTGAAGGAGACTATCAGGTCGAAATTTTTGGTTCCGGAGCTTGTGTGGAAAGATCTTCAGCCGTGACCATTACTAATGCCGGGAATTTTACGGTAACCAGAAATAATCCTGCGAACGTCGTAGTGTTACCCGGACAAAATGAAATATTAAGTGTCACAACGGACGCTTCTTCTCCTACTTTTCAATGGTATAGAGATGGTAGCCCGATATCGGGAGCCACAAGCAATAGTTTGACGGTCAGTGAAACAGAAACCGGTTCCTATTTTGCCCGAGTTTCCCTAAGCGGTGGACCGTGTTCCTCAACCTCTATAGATTCTGAAGCAACTATGGTAGTTACTCCTGCCTCTTTTGAGGTGGTAATTGATTATGCCTCTGCTTATACGGCCTGTGCGAACAACAGTATTGTCCTTGATGTAACGACTATTAATGCCATAGATTCGGGTGGGGGCGTGACTGATGTAACTGCTTCTCTTATCTCCGGATTTTCATACCAGTGGAAAAAAGATGGCAGTCCTATTAGTGGAGAAACTTCGGCAAGCCTAAGTTTAACGGATATTACTGAAAATGGTAATTATGAAGTAGACGGAAATATTACTACATATAACGCAACATCAAACTCCCTGACTGTTCAGTTATTGGTAAATGAGACTTTGACCATTAACAGTACCGGTCTTATTAGTTGTGGTCCTTCAGAACCTATTACAATAAATACCGCCACGAATTTGACTGGTGAATCTTATGATTGGTTTAGAGATGGTGTAAATCTAAATATCACCGATATAGCATTAACGGTAACAGAACCAGGAACATACCAATTGGTATTAGATAGAAATGGTTGTCCTCTTCCTTCTAATCAAATAGTTATCTCTGGTCTGGATCCTGCATTGATAACTCTTGACCCCTCTGGTACAATCGTTTTTCCTGAAAGCAGCTCCCGAACAGTTACCGCAAGTGGCGGTGACTCCTACAGGTGGTATGATTCTAATAATACAGAAATAAGCACTTCCTCCTCCGCAACATTTACAGAAGAAGGCTCTTATGTTCTTATAGCAACTATAGGGAATTGTGAGGTAAGCAGGGAGTTAACCGTAGAATATCTTGACAACTTTAAAATACCTAATGTTATTACTGTCAATGGCGACGGAATAAATGATCAGTGGATTATTCCTAATTCCTACTCCAACAAGGCTGAAGTGAATGTAGTCATCTTCAATAGCGCAGGTAAAGAGGTATTAAATGAATTCAATTATCAAAATAACTGGCCAGAATCTTCAATGACTTTTGCCAAACAAAATATGGTCTTTTTCTATAAGATAAAAGACTCAAATGAAGTTTTAAAACAAGGAACCATAACCATTATTCGTTAACCAGAAAAATGAAACTAAAGCTCGCATACCTGTTATTGTTCATCATGGCACTTACCAAAATAAGTGCACAGGAAGAGAATCCCTTTATTTCTTATGATGTGCCTTCACAGAACCTATTAAAGTTCAATAGGTTTTTAATAAATCCGACTTTCTCAACAGTTCGTGAAGACTTGTCATATATTAATCTTTTACATAGAAACCAATCGGTATCTTTTGATGATAATAACCAGCTATATTTCCTTAGTTACAGTGGTAGGATTAACGATAGATCCGGACTGGGGTTAAGTCTGTATACACAAAGGGAGGGAGTTGTTAGTAATTACGGAATATTAGCGAATTATGCTTATGGGGTAAAATTAAGCGATAAAAGTAATTTCACCTTTGGAGCAAATTTATCCTATTACAGTAGCGGCTTGGATCAGAACAGGGCCAACCCTATAGAGCTCGATCCACTTTTGAGTGGCTTTCAGGATAGTTCTCTGCTTTCCTTTCAACCGGGTTTTAACATTTCATATGATCAGTTTGATTTCGGTGTTTTTGCAGAAAACCTTTTTGATTATAATCTGAAAACAAGTCAATCTATTACCGAGTTTAAGGACAAAACCTTCTCGGCTCATTTACAATATACTTATGAGTTAGAAAATAACTCCGGAGTATTTGAAAACTCCCGATTGATGCCACTGGCCAGGGTCAGACAGGTTGGTCAGGAAGATATTGTTTTAGGTGGTAATCTTATTTTCGACTTACCGAAATTAGGTTGGATACAAGCAGGATACGACAGCTTTTACGGAGCTTCTGCCGGAATAGGTTTTAACCTTGGAAAAAGGCTCTCTCTGGGGTATACCATGGAGAAGGGTCTGTCAAATAGTTTTGACAACTTTGGTACTACCCACGAAATTTCCTTTGCCTACTCGTTTACTCCCAACCTTACAGAAGACAGGGTAATGCTGGAAGAAAATGAAGAAGCAATTGCAGATACTGAAGAAGAACAAGAAGCAATAGAAGAATCCCTTGCTTCTGATGACGAAGAGATTACAGAACTCAAGCGTCGCCTCGCAGAAAATGACGCGATCCTTGCTGAGCTGATTTTTAGGCAGGACTCCATAGAGACAAATCGCGAAAAAGATCTTGAAAGAAGGTTTGAGATGGTTATGCGCATGGTGCGCAATGAAACCAATGGAGATCGCCCTGATCTTGAAGAAAAGGCCAGGGAAATGTATTTCATTAATAACGACAAAACAGCTCTTGTTGAAAATGTAGAGAAACCTAGTCCAACTGAATATAAACCTATAGTCAGGAAAAAAACTCAAGCAGACGTATTTATTCAGGAAGCTAAACGAAACAATGTTAAAGGTCAAAAATTCAGAGACCTGGAAGGTGTGGAAAATGGATACTATGTAGTTGCCAATGTTTACAAAGGCAAGCATTACCTGAATAAATTCATAGACAATCTTAATAATCAGGGGTTAAGCGCTGATTATATTGACAATCCAAAAAACGGATTAAAGTATGTATACCTAAAGAGATACGATACATGGAAGGAAGCACTTGCCGCGCACAAATCCGGATTAAACGGAACCTATAATGGCGAACTATGGGTAATGAATGTTGATAACCGCTATACCAACGAGGCCTATGCCGAAAATGCAAATAAAATTAGTAAGAAATCTTCTGAATATGACTCAGATGTTCTTCAAAAGAATGTTGTTGTAAGGGATAATGTAAAAGGCGGCGAGCCAAAGTCGAAAAGTCAATTTATTCAAGGAGTTGGCTCCGCTTATTATATTATAGCCAATGTCTTTGCAAACCCTAGAAATGCCAATCGATTTGTAAAACTATTAAACTCCCAGGGGCTCAGTGCCAGTTACTTTATAAATCCGGTAAATAACTATCGGTATGTTTATTTAAAGCGACACGAATCCTGGAACAACGCCCTCATATCTTACTACTCAAAACTTAATAACGCATATGACGACAAAATGTGGATCATGCGCGTAACCCCAAACTTAATAACCTAGATGGAAGCACTATTTAAAAAATTAATCTTTTTATTTGTACTTTTCTTTTTGGCCAGTCAGGCCATTATGGCCCAAATCAATCCTATAATTGATCTGGTAAATACCCCGAATAATGATATAGACGGACAAGTGGTTGTCTGCGCGAATGATGGAAGTAACCTGCCGCATATTTTTTTATGTGGGGCAAATGACATGGCAAACCTTGTCGTAAGCTATCCCGGAAGCACCATTGAATGGCAGCTTCTTGATGAAAACAGCTGCACCAACTTTGGAGACAACTGTACCAATCAAAGCCAAAGTTGTGACTATAACACAGTAGCCACTGGAAATACCTTCCCTGTAGGCCAGGACGGCAAATATCGCTTAAGGGTAAACCTGGGTAATGGGGTTTTTGAAAACCATTATTTTCATGTCTTTCAGAACGATCTAGACCTCCTGTATCAAAAGGCAGACATTGGCTGTGAGCCCTTTGGGAATATCACTATTACAAACCTTGGAAGTCTTTATGGATTTCAATTGATTAATGCAGACAATGATCAGGTGCTTGTGCCTTTTAGCGCCAACAACGGGCCTTCGTTTCTAATACCTGGCAATGGAAACTATAGGATAGAGGCGACACAACTCGATGGCGATAACGGAAATCCTATTCCAAACGCTTGTCTTTTTAGCACACCATCTATTCCTATTGGGACCAGTAATTTTTCGGTATCTGCGGCTTCTACAGAAGTGGATTGCTCCGGGGTTGCCACCATAACCGCCAATCTTTTTAACGGTTCACCCGACTATACCTATGAGCTCAGATTAAACGACGGACTTGATGGCGGCAGGGGAACCCTGGTTCAAGTAGTAACCGGGCAAACATCTGATACCTATACCTTTTCAGGAGTAGGTCAAGGCGAATATAGTGTTGTTGGAATTAATAGTGATGGTTGTGAACAATCTGATGTTGTAACCGTTGCTGTAGATGCAAGCAATACTTTGGCTTTTGAGGCCCGGGTGTCACAACATATTACTTGCAAGGAAGGAAACATCCTGGTTGATCCAGCAGGAGGTAAGCCCCCATACCGGTATGCTATTTGGCAATATATTGATGAAACCGACAACCTCATTACCTCCTATAATTCGCCTTCAGAAATTCCTACTAGTGAATTTCAGACAAGCGAAATTTTCGATATTCTAACCCCAGGAAACTACACCTTTGTCCTAATAGACCGATTTGGCTGTTTCACCGTATCAAATTCGGTAGATATAGAATTTGTGCCTCCTGCAGAATTTGCGGCACCTACAATTATTGATCAGGCCTGCTTTGGAGAAGCTACCGGCTCTATTCAAATGAACCTAATTGATGATAACGGGTATCAACTGACCTACTATCTTTTTGACCAAGTCATTCCTCAACAAGACGTTTTCGACGGTAATTTTAACATTAACAATGCGATTGCCACGAATTTATCAGGATTTTTTCCTGGCTTAATGCAAGGTGATTACACCATTATAATTAATATGAGAAAGGGAAGTGCTGATTGCGACTATCCCTATTATTATTCAGTTGATGGCCCGGCCACAGAACTTGCCGGAGAAGCAATACTCATACAACCTTATACCTGTGTACAAACAGGAACCATCCGTGCCAATAATTATGGAGGCGGTGTTTCCCCGTACGAATTTAGTCTTAATGGTGCCAACTGGGAGACAGACGATATGTTTATTGGCTTGCTTCCCGGAAGCTATACTATTCTTATTAGGGATGCGCTAGGGTGTGTTGTAGAAACGAATCCTGTTGAAATTCTTGATGTAGACGGGCCAGATGATTTAATCTTTGCGCCTACTCAGATTACTTGTGACTCTCCTGGCTCAGATCTTACTGTAACTATTATCGGCGGTACGGGACCATTTGATATCCAAATCACATCACCTGCCGTGCAGGGCCCTACAAGTATTTCTGATAATGTTGCCTTATTTGAAAACCTGATTCCGGGTACCTACGTTTTCAATGTTACGGACGCTACGGACTGTACTTACAGTGAAAGCTTTACCATTCTTCCCATTACTCCCATCGGCGTCTCAGGCCAGCTTATTAGTAATGTAACCTGCTTCGGGGACACCAATGGAGAAATCTCCTATACCGTTACTGGCTTTAACAGTTCCTTTGATTACTCCGTAACAGGACCAATGAGCTTTAGTGGCACTGGAGAAATTTCTTCTGCTATATCGCTATCCAACCTTGCGGCAGGAACGTATACCATTGTTGTTACCGACAATGACACTAATTGTACAGACACAACTGATATAATCATATCGGGGCCTCCAAGTGCACTGCTTATTTCTGATCTGAATGTATCAGATTTAAGTTGTTCTGCAAGCGGTACGGTCACCGGTAATGTAGTAATAACTGCTGCTGGTGGATGGGGCGGCTATGAATATGTACTTGTAGATCCAAGTGGAGTTGCAACAGCGCCTCAAAGCAATAATTCTTTTACTGGTCTTTCAGACACCTCAGGAAACTACGCTGTAATTGTAACAGATGCTGGAGGTTGTGAGGTAACACAGACCTTTGCTTTAACCCCAATTGTGAATCCCGTGTTGGATGTTGCAGCCAACAGTCTTTGTTATGACAGCACTACAGGACTTACATTAACCGCAACCATTACCTCAGGAGGTGAGGCACCATTCCAGTATCGACTCAATGGGGGTGCCTATCAATCAAGTCCTGATTTTACCGGATTAGGCCCGGGGAGTTATACCATAGAAGTTATAGACAGTAAAAATTGTACGGCCTCTGCCAGCATTGATGTCTTCCCTACGCTTGCGGCTAATGCAACTCTGGTCAAGGATTTGGACTGTTCCCCTACACCAGATGCAGAAATTAATGTAGATATTACGGGGGGAAACCCAGCCTTTACCTATGAAGTAATACGCGATGGATCTGTTATCCAGGCCAGCACCGCTGTTCCCGGTATACCATTTTCTTTCTTCACCACAATCGCCGGAACCTACGAATTTCTAATTACGGACAGCCAGGCATGTACGGTAACCACAAACCAAGTAATTGTAACGGACAACACCCTGCCCAGTATTACCGAAGTCGTTACCAACCCATTGTGTGATGCGAGTGCAGATGGGGTTGTTGAATTACAAATATCTGGTGGAACACCACCTTATCAAATAGTGTTTGACGGCTCAGCGCCTTCTACACAGACCACTTATGCCGGGCTTACTGCCGGACCCCATAGTTACACTGTGACCGATGCTAAAGGGTGTCCAGTTTCAGGGGATGTAACGCTTGTTGCTCCGCCCGCCCTAATTCCGGGAACAATAGACGTGGTTCAGAATTATAGTTGCGACAATGCCTCGGCCATCCTGCAGGCAATAAATTATTCGGGTGGTACCCTGCCTTATGAGTTTAGCCTGGACGGAGTGTTTTGGCAGGGCTCAGATACCTTCAGTACAGGGATTACTGCCGGTACCTATACCATTACCATCCGCGATGCCAATGGGTGTGTTGCCCAAACGCCAGCTGTTGTTATAGATCCGCTGAATCCGCCAACTGATCTTACATTTGCCCAGACAGCCCCCAGCTGTCCGGCCATTACCGCCGATGTAACTGTTTCGGTTGTAGACGGAACTGCCCCTTATACATATGAGATTATAGCTCCAGCTTCAAGTGCCGGTCCTAATGGAAATAACAACCTTTTCACTAACTTAAGTCCGGGAACTTATACGTTTCAGGTCACGGACGACAGAGGTTGTGTGATTCAGGAAAATTATACCATTGCCGATATTCCCCAGGTAAATGCCATTTCCCAGCTGGTTAGTAATATTACCTGTTTCACGGATACAGATGGGGCCTTTACCTTCACCGTAAGTGATTTTGCAACTACCTACAGTTATGTAGTTGAAAACAGCGCTGCTGCCGTAGTTGATTTACAAAATAACATCAATATCACCACAGCTATAGCTGTAAACAGTCTGCCGGCAGACACCTATACCGTAACAATAACAGATGATACCACTACTTGTAGTACTACTACCAGTGTGGTCATTGCCGGGCCTCCTGCAGAACTTGATTTTACCTTTACAGCAACACCGGTTACCTGTATTAATGATGCCACTATTACAATATCGGCTACTAATGGTTGGGGTGGATACGAATACCAGCTGGAAAATACTGCAGGACCTGCTATTGTAGTGCCCTATCAGAATTCGAACACTTTTACGGGAGTTGCTCCCGGAAGCTATACCATTTATGTCCGGGATGCTGAGGGATGTGAAACAACACGCCCCGTGACCATCGATCCTGCGGCTGCACCTGTTATCGCTTTTGCTGCATCTGATTTATGTTACGACTCAACAAACCAGGCGTCATTGTCAGTTACCATAACAGACGGTGTAGCGCCGTATACCTACTCCATAAATGGTGGTGGACAAACGGCTGCTGGGGGGAACCCTTTTACTATTAGCAACCTTATTCCCGGAACTTACAATATACAAGTAACAGATGCATATGGTTGTGTGTCCAACATTATCACAGAAACCATTGAGCCCCAGCTCCAGGCCTCTGCTGTAGTA
Source organism: uncultured Eudoraea sp. (assembly GCF_947490415.1). GTDB lineage: Bacteria > Bacteroidota > Bacteroidia > Flavobacteriales > Flavobacteriaceae > Eudoraea. Next base: position 836,438 of record NZ_CANLGX010000001.1, on the reverse strand, counting down.
AGCAAGGCTCTGGATTGTACAGTTTCCCTAGATGCTGTTATTGATGTTACCATAAGTAACGGATACACCCCATATGCCTCTTATGAAGTGCGTATTAATGGAGGCGGCTGGTCTGCACCTGTTGCATTAGCCGGAAACAGCTTTAGTTATAGCACAGCAGTTGATGGAACCTTTGATTTCAGGATTACGGACGCCGAAGGGTGTACGGCATTGACTCGGGCAGTTGTTGAACCTATTACCACACCTGTAATTACCTCCCTGGTCCAGACCACGGATATCCTGTGTAACGGAGATGCCGGGGCCTCCATTCAATTAAACCTAGATACAAGCCAGGGCTTGGCGCCATTTACCGTCTCCGTGGTAAATACCACGACCGCCACATACTATGGAACCCAGACATCCGGACTACCTGCAGGAAGTTATGAAGTTACTGTAACAGACGCCAATTTCTGTTCAGACATGGAGGTGATTGTCATTGGAGAGCCTGACCCCATTGCCTATGATATCAACCTGGTTCCAATTACCTGTACAGCAGTCGGAACCACTTTAGGGTCTATCACCGTAGAGAACCTTACAGGAGGCACTGCAGGATATAACTATTACCTGACAGGGAATAACGGGACTAGCCAACAGTATAATGCCATTATTGGAGAAGACCACACTTTTACCATCCTCCAGTTCGGAATTTACGAGGTAGATGTTGTAGATGCTAACGGCTGTTCCGTGCGAACTACAAATATTATAGCCTCGCCGCCCAGTGATCTGGATATTGATGTTAGTGCCCTTACCGCTGATTGTGCAACAGGAGGAAGTGCAACAGTAACTGTAGCTGCCGGGGGTAGTGGAAACTATCAATTCGGAATTCTTGAAACCTATTCGGCGCCGTATTCATCATCTTATCAAGGGCCTGACGCTCCGGGAGGAGACACTTCTACATTTACAGCCCTCGTTCCCGGAGTTACCTACACCTTTATCGTATACGATGTTGGTACGAACTGTTATTATTTTGAAACCGCTAATGCCCCCATCAATACTCCGTCTAACATGACGGTAGATTCCCTTGTGGCGGCCAATGTTACCTGTACAGGAGCTGCGGATGGAAATGTGAGTTTTACTTTTGACAATTTTGACGCAGCGGCAACCCGGGTGGATTACGAAATATTCACTGCACAATCCAATGTTTCTACAGGCTTCGCCAGTTCTGCAATAGTTAACCCTCCTGGAGGACCTGTAATCGTTGACAATTTTGCATCACTCCCTCCTGGAATATACTACCTACTGCTTACCGAAGTAGGTGGTGCAAATGACGGATGTACTGTAGGATCAAGCCAATTCACCATTACAGAGTCGACTAACCTGCTTGAGGTAACAGCAAGCCTGGAGCGTAATGACAACTGTAACCTCAATGCCGGTCAGGTGTCTGCAGTTGGCCAATTTGGAACTGCTCCCTACGAGTATCAGATTGCCCTGAGCACAGACCCGGCCCCCACAGTAGCTACCTGGACAGGCAGTCCAGCAAATGTATTTAATGTTGATGGCGGGGATTATATCGTATACGTCAGGGATGCCAATGGCTGTATACAGTCCGATCCGGTAACGGTCCCGACTGATCCTTCGCCGCAGATCTCTGTGGCGCTGAACGACCAGTGTACTGCAGCGGAAGGCAACTACAGTGTTGATGTTACGTTGGTTGTGGCGGGTATTGCCCCCCATGCCATACGCATAGATGGTGGGGCAGCTCAGGCCGCCACCGGACTGGTTAATGCAGGGAATGTGATTACTATATCCAACCTGAGTTCCGGGCCGCATACCTTTGAAATAATCGATCAGAACGGATGCGGTGAAATTGAAAACATCACCATATATCCTCCTTTGGCTATTGCCGCCAATATTACGGTTGATGAAAACTGTGATCCAGCTAATTCGGGAGCAGTAAGCGTTACCACCAGCGGAGGTTCTGGAAGCTATTCTTATACCCAGATCAGTCCTGCAGGTCCAACAAACGTTACAGGGTTGTTCAGTGGACTAACTCATTCAATAACCTACACTTTTGAAGTAGAAGACACTGTTACAGGCTGTACAACAACTGTTGACATGATGTTGCCAGCACCGGTTATTCCAACCTTTACCCTAAACGCAACAGATGTGAGCTGTTTTGGCGGAAGTGACGGCTCGATTACTGTAACCCTGGATCCGGGCAATATAGACACTCCTTATCGCTATAGTCTGGATGGGGGTGCCACTACCCAAGCTTCCAATGTATTCACTGGTTTAGCACAAGGTAATTATAACGTAACCGTTATCTCCTCCAAAGGATGTGAAGACACACTCCCCGTCACAATAAGTGAGCCGAGTGAACTTTCCATTTCAGCTACGGCAACTACTTTTAGCTGTGATGATGCTGCAAGCACAATTACTGTCACCATAGACGATGATGGTTTTGGCAACCCTTCCGGTACGAGCCCTTATTTGTACAGTTTTGATAACGGAGTGAATTTCCAAAGCGGCAATACAATTCAGGTGGCATTCGGCTCACCAGATGTAACGGTTGTTGTGCGGGATGCCAATGGCTGTACGGATAGTGTTGATGTTCCTATTCCTGTAATGCAGGAGGTTACCGCTTCAATAAACCCGCTGCAGGCCATCGATTGTATGAATGGTGCTGAGATCATAGAAATTATAGCAGTGGACGGTTCCGGAAACTACGACTACTTTGAGCTTCCAGGCGGTAATGTGGTGCCAGATCCTTCTAATATTGTCCTCACACAACCGGGAACCTACGTATATGAAATTGTAGACACCGTTACAAACTGTTCTGTTATTGTAGAACATTTGGTACCTCCTTATGACCTTATGGATGTTACCGCTGCTGTTCTTACTGATGCTACCTGTAGTGACAGTTCTGACGGCATCATTGAAGTAACTATTACTGGATATACAGGAACATTTAACTATCAGGTTCTGGATAGCAGCGGAGGTTTTGTTGCCGGAGCATCCGGAGCTGAAAATGCGGTTTCTGACCCATACACTTTTACTGTTGCAACGACATTAGCTGCCGGAATCTATTCCGTACAGATTACACAAACTGCGTATCCGCAGTGTGTTGGGGAATCCAACTTTGTAACCATTGATGCTCCCGAGCCACTTGCTTTACAGCTTTTAGACACTGTGAATGCCAATTGTAACATGGCCAATGCAGTGGTAACGGTACAGGCCACTGGCGGTACTGCGCCTTATGAATATGGTGCAAGTGTTAGTGGTGCCGGAGTGCCCGCAACCTTCCCTTTCGATAATACAGTAGAACTGGATCCTACAGTAAGTCTTAACTGGGATATCTATGTCAGGGATGCTAACGGATGTATTATTGATGCGCCTATAGCGGTTACAATAGACACTGACACCAGTCCGGATATTTCTTTAGCCATAGTAGATGAGTGTGCTGCACAAGGGAGCTTTGCGATTGTTGTGTCATTAGATGCCGTGAATACAGGTGTGTCTCCGTACGGCCTTAGCATCAATGGAAGCGCATTCCAGAGTGTTTCCAGTTTCCCATACACCTATACCGGCCTTGTTTCCGGAGGCTATACCATTGAAATTCGCGATGCCAATGGGTGTCAAGAGCTTGAAAATATAACCATTGAACCCGAATTGGTTGTAAGTGCAATTGCTGTCACCCAGCCAAGTTGTGATACAAATGACGGAGTGATAGAATTTGTCGTCGCCGGAGGCTCAGGGTCGAACACGGTTGAATTGCTGAGGTCAGACCTCACGCCTACCGGTATTGCACCTTCCGGCAACCAGTTTACCGGAGTGGCTTTTGGAGATTATATTATAAGGGTAACGGATGATACCCTCGGCGCTCCAAATTGTGTGGCAGAGGCTCCTGTTTCACTAGAAGAACCAACGCCTGTTACTTTGTTGGCAACAGACTGGACAGATGTGAGTTGTGCAGGAGGTTCTGATGGTTCCATCATCATCAACCTGGAACCTGCCAGTCCCGGGGTAAATGACAATCCTCCTTATACTTACGAAATAACCGATGGTACAACCACCATAACCCAGGATACCAATGTGTTTACTGGTCTTCCAGCAGGCACTTATGACATCACGGTTACATCCAACAGAAACTGTGTTGAAACGGATCAGGTCATAATCGATCAACCTGTAGCCCTGGATGCCGCTATTACCAATGTGGTTCCTTTTGCCTGTGATCCTTCTAACAACCAAAGTGCTGCTACCATTGAAGTAACAATTGCCGCGGGCACCGGAACACCAGATTATTTCTACAGCGTAAACGGTGGTAACTACCTTCCGACAGGAGGAAATGTTTTCACCCATAGTGTAACTACGGCTGGTAATTTTGATATTGTGATTCGGGATGCTAACGGATGTTTGTTCACGCTTCCAACACAGACCATTGAGCCGTTACCACAAATTGTATTGGATCTTGCCGTAGGGCCAGCTGATTGCCCAACGGGCCAGGAAATTACTGTGACTTCTACCGGGCATTCTACCGCGCCAGCCACAGACCTTACTTTTGAGCTGCTTGAAACAGCTGATGTGAGGCCAAACCTTACTTCAAATACTCAGGTATTCAATATTATGGAGCCTGGCATATATACGATTAGAGTAACCGATAACATAACGGGGTGTTATGAAACTATAACCTATGAAGTTGATCCAAGGCCTCAATACAGTGTAGCGCTAAGTGCAGTTACTCCGATTACCTGTTTCGGTGACACTGATGGCACTTTGGAAGTTACTTTTACCGGGTATGCCGGAGCATACGACTATGAGGTCTTTTATGAAGATGGTACAGCTACTGGAATTTCAGGCAACAACAGCAATGCACACCCGTTGCTCATAACTAATGTTCCTGCGGGCAATTATTTAGTTCGTGTGTTACCACTAGATTATCCATATTGCGATCCGGAAGACACCCTGGTACAAACAGTAGCATCGCCAACAGAAATGTTAGATGCTTTAATTGAAGAGCTATTGGCCGCGGGCTGTCCAGATAATTTAGGCGAAATAAGTGTGGTTCCTGAAGGTGGTTATCTCCCTTATGATATTACATTAACCGATAGCGGAGGTCAGCAATACACTGCAAACGATGTAAATGCCCACGTGTTTACAGGGCTGCCATCTGGCAGCTATACTGTCGAGGTGCTCGATGCAGAGGGTTGTATCTGGAATGGAGCTGCAAATGTTGCTCCAACACCTCCTATAGTGGCCAATGCAGTAGGAACGGCGCCAGTCTGTTATGAAAATCCGGACGGAACCATAGTTGTTACCGCTTCAGGAGGGTCTGGTAGTTATAATTACTTTATTAATTATTATGATGAGACCGGAACTACAATAGAATTTACCCCATCTGTTCCACAACTAAGTAACGAATTCAATTTCTTAGGAGAAGGGTATTACAGTGTTACTGTAATAGATAATATGGATTGTACTGATACAACTAGTATTATTCATCTCGATGGTCCTGACCAACTGCTTGCCGAACTTGAGCTTACCACAGCAATGACTTGTATTGATGATGCTGTTGTAACCCTAACAGTCACCGGTGGCACGGCGCCCTATGAATACTTTAATCCAGATACCAGTGTTTGGGAATCATTCAACAGTGGTTCACAACATGTTTACAATGTCACGGAAGGAAGACATTATGCAACAATCAGAGATGTAAATAATTGTCAATCCATTACTCAGGTTCCTGTAATCATCAACCCAATTCCGGATGTTGATCTGATCATAGAGTATGCGAGTGCTTCGGTGAATTGTGCAGATGCCATGACCGCATCTATCTATGCCTATGCTGTTGGTGGAATTGGAAACTACACCTTTGATCTGCTTCTTAACGGAAACCTGGTGACATCGGTCACCGATCCACGAAATGTGGTCTTTGAAAACCTTTCACCTGGCAATTACACAGTAATAGCTACCAGTGAGGGAGGTTGTAATCCAGATCAGGAACCTGTAGTTATAGACAATCCTGAACCGCTGATCTTTACCTACGAGGCTGATAACGTAAGCTGTAACGGTAATGAAGATGGTGCAATTACATTAATGTTGTCTGGTGGGGGCGGAGGTTATCAATATGCCATCTCGCCCAATCTTAACCAGTTCTTCGATGAAGATCCAGACCAGGGACTTCCGGCAGGACATTATAGGTTTGAAGATCTAGCACCTGGTACTTACACAGTAATTGTACAAGACGCGAACGAATGTTTCTATGTTGAGTACATTGAAATTATTGATCCTGAACCGGTTTCCATTGCCCTTGGCGCTATAGAGCCTGTGGTATGCTCTGGAGAGGCTAACGGGTCTATCTCAATCTCCATTTTAGGTGGTACGGCACCTTACAGAACCGCATTTAATTCGAATACCATTGATGATTTTGTGGATCTGGGAGACAATCCGACTTTCAGTGGATTAGCAGAAGGAACGTATGCGATATTTGTAAGAGACGCCAACGATTGTGAGGATGTGGTTATTCTGGAAGTGGGTGGCGGAGTTAATCTCAACGCAACGGTAGAGCCTGTTTATGAATGTACAGATATCCTGCCTGAAAATTATGTAAACATTACATTGCAGGATCCAACGGTTCTTAGCTCTGTTATGTATGCTTTAGATTCAACAGACCCTGCAGATATGCAATTAAATCCTGACTTTAGAAATAGTAGTCCGGGTAGCCATTTTATTGCCATTTCACACGCTAACGGTTGTGTACAAACTGTTGATTTCGAGATTCAGGCCTTTGAACCACTTACGCTGACCCTGGAACAGAATAATCTTAATGAGATAACCGCAATTGCGGAAGGCGGGCTTGAAGATTATACGTTCTATTTCAATGATGATAATAATGGTACAGATAACACCTATTATATTACAATGACTGGTACCTATACAGTTACGGTAATAGATGAAAATGGGTGTGAAGTATCTGCACAAATATTCATGGAGTTTATAGATATAGAAATCCCCAATTTCTTTACTCCTGACGGTGATGGATTAAATGATTATTGGATTCCTGATAACATTGAAGGATATCCTGAAATACTAATAAAAATATATGATCGTTATGGTAGAGTAGTCGCCGAGGAAACTATAGTGCCGAACGGATGGGATGGATTATACCACGGCAATGAGTTGCCTACGGGAGATTATTGGTACGTCATTAAGCTGAATGGTGAGCGTGATGAAAGAGAATTTGTAGGACATTTTACCCTATATAGATAAAACTTAACCTAATTATGAATTATGCGCAATAGATTGCTATTTTCAATGCTGCTGTTATGTGTGTTTGCCTCGAGTGCGCAAGAGCTTACACTTCCACAGCTATCACAGTATTTGGCAGATAATCCCTTTGTTATATCACCAACCTATGCGGGAATAGGTGACTATATTAAAGTGCGAATTAATGGTCTGACGCAATGGGTGGGAATAAAAGATGCTCCTGACACACAGTCTCTGGCTGCTGATGGCAGGGTGGGCAACCGCTCCGGGGTAGGTATGATTCTTTATAATGATAGTAACGGGCAAACCAAACAAAGGGGGGCGAGGTTATCCTTCGCGCATCACCTGACATTGGATAGGTATGAAGACGAATTTCTTTCATTTGGTCTTTCATATAATTTTAACCAGTTCAGGATAGATATTGAAAATTTTGATGGTCTGGATCCTAGTGTTACTGATGACCGTTCTACAACGAACCACAATTTCGATGTTGGTATTTTGTATAGAAAGGATAAGTTTTATCTTAGTGCAAATGCTTCTAATCTTCTGGACAAAGATCTAACTAAGTTTAATCCGATATCAGAACCTAACCAATTAAGGAATTATTATCTCTATACAGGTTATAGATTCAGTAAGAAAAAAAGCAATTTTGAAATAGAGCCCTCTGTTTTCTTCCAATGGTTTGAAAGTGATGGGCGATCTGTTACCGATTTGAATGCTAAATTCAGATGGTACGACTTTGAAGATTATTACTACGCAGGTGTGACTTATCGTTTTCTAAATGATCAGGTAGGAAGCCCATTATATATAGCGCCATTAATTGGACTTAAGAAAAGTAATTTTTATTTTGGATACTCCTATCAGATTATATTGAATGAAATACTCGGTTTCAGTACAGGTACCCATGTTATTACAATTGGGGTAGACCTCTTCCAGGGTATAAGTAATTGCAGGTGTACTTATTAAAAATTCTCGGGTGTTTAGGTTAAGTTTGCAAAAACTTAACTGACGTGGGTAAAATTACGGTAAGCAATATCAGGGTATACGCCTATCACGGGTGTCTGGAAGAAGAAAGTATTATTGGTAGCGACTACCTTGTAACTGTAGAAATCAAAGCGGACTTAGAAAAAGCAAGTGTTTCGGATAATTTGGCGGATACTGTCGATTATGTATTCATTAACAAAGTCGTTAAAGAAGAAATGCGAATCAGTTCAAAACTTCTTGAACATGTGGCAAAAAGAATACTGGATCGCGTTTTTAATGAAATGCAAAGCGTTAGCAGGGCGGTGATTTCAGTTTCTAAAATGAATCCCCCTATTGAAGGAGATGTAGAAATGGTAACTGTAACTCTTAAAGAAAAGAGGGAATAAGTTTCTTTTTCTTAGAAAGAAAAAATAGTACCTTTGCGCCTTTAAATGGCATCGTGGCCGAGTGGCTAGGCGCAGCTCTGCAAAAGCTTGTACAACGGTTCGAATCCGTTCGATGCCTCCAAAACCTCTCAATTATTGAGAGGTTTTTTAGTATCCGGAGTTTTTACTCTCTTATATATTCTATTCCTTTTTCTATGTTTAATTTGTCTTTTGGCAGAAAACCTTTAATGATAAGCACAAGTCCGCAAATAACCAGTATAACCCCCAGGGCTTTCTTAACCATACGAATCCTTTCTGTAGTAAGCTTACGGCGAAGTTGTTTAGCCAGTAGTATTTTAAATATATCGGTAATGAAATAGGCTCCAAGCATGGTTGAAAAGAATACAATAATTCTGTTTGGTTCGTTGTCGAGACTTGGGCCCACGATTATAATCACGCCCAGCCAAAAAACAAGCACCCCAATATTAATAAAGTTCAGTAAGAAGCCTTTAATAAAAAGGCTTAAATAGCCTCCTTTTCTGGGTTTGATGTCTGGTTTCCCCCTTACATAGTCTCTGTTAAAAAAGGTGGTAAGACCATAAATTAGAAGAATGACACCCCCAAAGACATACAAGCCTGGTTGATTGCTCAAATTCTCCAGTAATTGAAAACTACTGAAATAAGCAATTGTAAGAAAAATTATGTCTGCAAGAATAACGCCCAGATCAAAAAACAAACCTGCTCTAAAGCCCTTTGTTGCGCCTGTTTCCAGTAGCACAAAAAAAACAGGGCCAATCATAAAGGCTAACAAAAAACCTAGGGGTATCGCTGCCTGAATATCTTCTATCATTAAACTATAGAATTCCTTTACATTCTTGTTACTTTACCTCCAAAAACAGTTTTTTCATCCATTTTTGTTGGATCTCCATAAACTAAAACTTCTCCTCCGGCTTTTACCGTAGCCTTTACATAATCTGACGCAAAAATCTCTGCGTTGGATCCTGCGTTTACATTAACTGTGGTAAATTTTGTTTTAAATTCTTTACCTAAATAAGAACCACCGGTATTAATAGCTACATCCTGAACATCTGAAGCTCCAGTAGTGGTAATAACTCCTCCTGAGACAGATCTGATTAACATTTGTTCTACCTCCGCTTTTATTTTTAGTTCTCCTCCTTCCTGAGCTTTTAATTCAATTACTTCCTGGTTTATCAATTCTTCAGAGGTGATTCTCGCGTCTTCATTAACATCAATTACGAGTAAATTCTCTGAATAGTAAAGATTTACAAAAGTCCTGTATCCACTAAAAATTTTAGTTATCTGCATACGGATTTTTAGAATTCCATCAGTATTCACAATATTAACCTTATCAGTGTTAGCTCCAGTAATTACGGCTTTATTTTCATTTGATTTTATTAAGTTCACAGATATACCATCAAACGCCTTAACCTCCGTGAATTTTGTCAAATTCATACTGATTTTTCCATCCTGAGGTCTTACTGTCTGTATAAGAAACAGGAATAAAACAAAAAGTATTACTTGTTTCATTATGTTGGTTTTAGTGTTTATCAATGAAAATAAACAAATTCTATTCCAAATATTATTTATTCTTCAGGTTTGCCTAAAAGTGAGAAATCCAAATGACGTTTTACTAAATCTGTGCTTTTAACCATAACCCTGACTGTATCTCCCAGTTGGTACTTTTTATGTGTACGTTCACCAATTATAGCATATTCCCTTTCATCAAAGGTATAATAATCATCTTTTATATCTCGTATACGCACCATGCCTTCGCATTTATTTTCAATTATCTCAACATAAATTCCCCATTCTGTAACTCCGGAAATAACACCTGTAAATTCTTGATCCTTATGATCTTGCATAAACTTTATCTGCATATATTTAATAGAATCACGTTCAGCACTGGAAGCTAAACCTTCCATATCTGAAGAGTGTTTACACAATTCCTCATAAGTTTCCTTTTTGGGAGATTGCCCGCCATCTAAATAATGTTGCAACAGCCTGTGTACCAAGACATCCGGATAACGCCTTATAGGTGATGTAAAATGTGAGTAAAAATCAAAAGCTAAACCGTAATGCCCAATGTTATCTGTACTGTAAATTGCCTTACTCATACTTCGAATAGCTAAAGTATCTACAAGATTTTGCTCCTTCTTGCCTCTAACGTCCTCCAGAAGCTTATTTAAAGAGCTGTTAACGGCTTTTTTATCCCTAAGGTTAAGCTTGTGTCCAAAACGTGAAATAATGTTGTTTAGAGCTAATAACTTCTCTTCATCCGGTTGATCATGAATTCTGTATACAAATGTTTTTGTTGGTTTTTGTTTACCTATAAACTCTGCTACTTTGCGGTTTGCTAATAACATAAACTCTTCAATTAACTTGTTTGAGTCTTTAGCCTCTTTAAAATAAACACCCTGAGGTTCGTTTTCAGCGTTAAGAATGAATTTAACTTCTACTTTATCGAATGATATAGCTCCGGAATCCATCCTTTTAATCCTCATTTTTTTCGCTAAGCTATTTAAGGTGTTAATAGCATAAACAGTCTCTTTACCTACAGTATAAGCCTTATTTCGAATTGAGACAGACTCAGGAATAGATTCTTCGCCCGTTTCTATTATATATTGGGCTTCCTCATAAGCAAATCGTTCATTTGAATTTATAACAGTTCGCCCAAACCATTGGTTTTTTACTGAACAATGTTCATCTATTTCAAAAATTGCAGAAAATGTATATTTATCCTCATGTGGGCGTAAAGAACAAGCATTATTAGATAATACTTCAGGTAACATTGGTACAACCCTGTCTACCAGATAAACCGAGGTAGCTCTTTCATAAGCTTCCTGTTCCAATACTGTATCGGGTTTTAGATAATGAGAAACATCAGCAATATGGATGCCAATTGAGAAATTACCGTTTTGTAAAATTTCAAACGATAAGGCATCATCAAAATCTTTTGCGTCTTTTGGATCAATTGTGAATGTAAGAAGTTCTCGTAAGTCCTTTCTTTTTAAAATTTCTTCCTCTTTTATTGAAGTATCTAAAGTATTGGCAAAATTTTCTACTTCAGCGGGAAATTCAGATGGCAATCCATATTCGGCTAATATGGCATGAATTTCTGTGTGGTGTTCACCCGGTTTACCAAGTATTTCAATTATTTTTCCATAGGGTGATTCCGCTTTATCGGGCCATTCAATAATTTCTACAAGTACTTTTTCCCCATTCTTTGCTTTACCTACACCTTCAGGAGGTATAAATATATCTGTATACATTCTTATATCGGTGGGTCTTATAAATGCAAATGTTTTCTGTAAATCTACTATACCAACAAATCTTTTCTTTTTTCGCTCCAGAATTTTTTTAATTTCTCCTTCTGGTTTTTTATTACTTTTCTTATTTAGTATATCTACTTCAACGATATCACCGTGGAATGCTCTATTTATTCTATTATAAGGTACAAAGATGTCATTCTCTAATTCATCAACCACAACATAAGCATTTCCCCTTGCTGTAATATCTACTTTTCCCTGGTAATATTCCCCATTTGTTATTGCCTGGTATTTACCTCGTGTATTTTCCAGGATTCGTTTTTCATTTTTTAATTCACCTAATCTTCTAATTAATAAATTTCTACTTTCAGTATCAATAAGATCAAGTTTAGAGGCAACTTGTTTATAATTAAAGCTTTTTGATGGCTCCTTTTCAAGGACATTAAATATACCCTTGGTAATTTCATTTTTTTTGTGGCTTTTTGCACGTTTCTTTTTCTTCGACATTAAATCTTTATTTGCGTGGAAAATTACGAATTATAATCCATAGCATTATATTGAACAAATTACATTTCGATAAACTCACTTGATAAATAACATATGAACACTTATTAAGTAATTAATTATTTGTTTTATTAATTTATAAAAAAAATGATGTTTATGATTGCTTGTTAGTACTGCTTATAAATTTTTTGCAGGATTGTTGCTATAAACAAGTAATTGAGTTTATTGACAATTTAAATATTATTATATATTCTAATAGTCAATTACTTAAGTATGTTATGAACGACTATTAATAACTAGTTTTAATACAAACTACTTACAACTAATTTTTTTATTTCTGTTAACTACCACAGTTTCATTTTTAATATCTTTCTATTAAGTTTTAAAAATTTTAATTTCTAAATATCAACAGGTTTTGTAAAGCATTTTTTTAAGCAGTCTGTAAAAAATAGTACTTATTTCTTATCCTCCGGTTATTAACAAATCAGACAAATAAACAAAACGTTCTTATCCAAACACTTAGGGTTTTTTATAAATAACTATGTTAACAATATTATAAAGAAGGTATAACAAAGGTATTTGTAACTTTGTGTTAATTCTAAATACCTATATTATATGAAAATATCAATTGGTAATGATCATGCCGGTACGGAATATAAACTGGCAATAGTAGGTCTTCTTAAATCGATGAGTATAGAAGTAATTAATCACGGTACGGATGGTACTGATAGTGTAGATTACCCGGATTTTATACATCCTGTTGCAACTGACGTGGAAAATAGAGATGCAGATTCAGGAATTATTATTTGTGGTAGTGGAAATGGGGCAAGTATGACGGCTAATAAACATCAGGGAGTTAGAGCTGCACTTTGCTGGAACAAAGAAATAGTAGAATTAGCCAGAGAGCACAACAATGCAAACATTCTTAGTCTTCCTGCCCGTTTTATTTCACTCACTCAGGCTTTAGAAATGGTTAAAACTTTTCTCAACACAAAATTTGAAGGAGGGAGACATGAACGAAGGATTGAAAAAATTCCCTGTTCTTAAAGTAATTAAATGAGCCATTCCCATTCTCATAATCATTCCCATTCTCATAAGGATTTAAAAGGAAGGAATCTTATTATTACAATATTCCTGAATATCTTAATAACCGTTGCCCAGGCAATTGGCGGAATAATTTCTGGCAGTCTCTCTTTATTATCAGACGCCCTCCACAATTTTAGCGACGTCGTCTCCCTGATTATAAGTTATGTAGCTACTTTATTATCAAAAAAGAAAGCCTCTGTTAGAAAGACCTTTGGATATAAGAGGGCGGAAATAATTGCTGCTTTTGTTAATTCTTCAACCTTGATAATAGTCGCTATAATATTAATCAAAGAGGCTGTTGAACGATTTGTAAATCCGGTTGAGATTGAATCGAATTTAGTTATCTGGTTATCACTATTAGGGATTTTAGCCAATGGATTTAGTGTTCTTTTAATTAAGAAGGATGCTAAAGTAAATATGAATATGAAATCTGCATACCTCCATTTATTTACAGATATGATGGCGTCTGTTGCAGTGCTTATTGGGGGCATATTGATGAAGTTTTACGAGTTTTATTGGGTAGATCCGATCTTAACCATATTAATTGCGCTATACCTTATTTATATGGGGTATGATCTGTTAAAGACATCTACCAGAGTTTTAATGCTTTTTACCCCGAACACGATAGAGGTTCAACAAATAGTATCTGCTATTACCAAAATACGACCTGTAAAAAATGTACACCATGTACATGTCTGGCAACTAAATGAAGATGAGGTACACCTGGAAGCACACATCGATTTTGATGAAGATATAAACCTTTCAGAATTTGATCTGATATTGGAAAAAATAGAAGAAGAAGTCTATCATAAATTTGGTATAAGCCATTTGAACATACAGCCCGAATATGGAAAATGCGATAGCAAAAAAGTTATTGTACAGGATTAACTAATGAATATCAACACAAAATCTTTTCAAGAACTAAGTAAACTGGAATTATATCAGATTCTTCAATTGCGGACTGAGGTTTTTGTGGTGGAGCAGGATTGTGTATATCAGGACATGGACGGAAAAGACGTCAAGGCTTTGCATGTTATAGGATCAAAGAATAATAAAATAATAGCTTACACCCGAATTTTCAGACCGGGGGATTATATGGAGCACGCCAGTATAGGGCGCGTGGTAGTTAGGAAATCAGAAAGGCAAGGAGGGTATGGAAAAGAAATAATGCTGGCTTCAATTGATGCCATTAAGGATAATTTTAAAGAGACCACAATTTATCTTTCGGCACAGACCTATTTGCAGAAATTCTATAGCGAATTAGGCTTTATAGCTGTTGGAGAAACGTATTTAGAAGATGATATTCCGCATATTCTTATGGTAAAAGAATAGCTTAATTTCTAAATAAACAGTCTTATAGATGAACTGTTTCGCCAGTTCTAAAAGATTTATCAGCCGCAAGAACAATTTTTAAGCTATTAACAGCATCGGATAAATGATTGGTCAGGTCAAGATCTCTTTGAATAGATTTTAAGAAATATTCCTGCTCTAATAAACAAAGCCCATCGTGATCCGGTTCATCTTCAGTACTAAGCAACCTATCTTTTTTAATAAATTTTCCATTTTCATCCAGCTCACTAAAATGTAAAATCAGCCCCCCCGTTTTGGTATGCCCTTCAATATCATCTGAATCTCCCTTTTTTTCATCCGCAATAGAAACGGAGCCTTTGGGCCCAATTACATCCTTTACAAAAAAAGCCGTTTCACTAATCATAGGGCCCCAACCGGCCTCATACCAACCAACAGAACCATCATTAAAACGCACCTGCAACTGCCCGTAATTATACATATCAGTATCTATCTCTTCGGTTAACCGGGCTCCAATAGCGCTTACGCTTACGGGTTGCGCCCCTGTCATTAAACACATAATATCAACATAATGCACCCCGCAATCAACAATTGGCGACATCGACTGCATTAGTTGTTTATGCGTATACCACTGCTCTTCAGAACTTTGTTGATTAAGGTTCATTCGCATTACAAGTGGTTTACCAAGGGTTTGTGCAGTTTCCACAAATTTTGTCCAGGCTGGGTGAACCCTTAAAATATAACCAACAACTAATTTTTTCTTTTTTGTTTTAGCTAATTCAACAAGTTCTTCTGCCTCCTCAACGGTTAAGGCTATGGGTTTTTCAACAAAAACATGAGCCCCCGCCATCAGACTTTCTCTAACATAGGCTGCGTGGGTGTCGGGATAAGTACTTATGGCTACAGCATCGGGTTTGGTAGTGGCCAAAGCCTTTTTAAAATCACCAAATTTAGGCAAGCCACCCAATTCATCAGAAAGCCGCTCACGGCTTTGGGGTTTTCTGCTAACCAATCCGACAATTTCAAAACCCGGTAATTTGTGGTATGCACGGGCATGGCTGGTACCCATATTTCCACAACCCACAACAAGGATTTTAATTTTTTCCATATTCAGTTCGTTTTACACAAAGAATTAAAGAAAGCTATAATTCCGGAGGTTTAAAAATAGCACACTTTTTATATATTTATAAGCCAAGCCACTTAAATTTAATTCAGGCGATATTAATGGTGGCTTTTTAAAAATGGGCCACACTATTCTAAAGAAAACGCCACTATCTGATTCCCTTTCTCTGTCCCCAACTTTTCACCTCCACAGGCAATAGCAATATACTGTTTCCCATTAACCTGATACATTGCCGGTGTTGCAAAAGCCGCAGCAGGCAATTTAAATTCCCAAAGAACCTTTCCGTTGTGTTTGTCGAACACCCTGAAGTAACCATCTTTTGTAGCACCTATAAATAACAGACCATTTTCTGTAACCACGGCACCCCCATAATTTTCTGTTCCGGTTGTTGGGTATCCCTGTTCTTTTAATTCGGGAGTATCCCCGAAAGGTACAGACCAGATAAATTCCCCTGAATTGAGATCAATTGCATGGAGGGTTCCCCATGGAGGTGAAATAGCCGGAAGGCCATCACTTGTCAAAAACTTATTGTACCCCTTATGTTTATATGGAATGTCTTCCGATGCAGGAAGGTTGGACCCTACTTCTTTTTTATCATCCTCGTCCATCAGGAAACTAATAAGACCTTCTTTTTCGATTGATGTTAGCTGCGGAAAACCGATCATCATACCTTTTCCAAGTTTAATTTGATTAAGCAATTCTTCTTTACTTAATTTATCACCAATATTTATCAAAGAGGGAAATCCGCTAGCAGCCATACCACCCCTGTCTTTTTGGTGACAAACAGCACAGTATTTTTGATAAACACTTTCTCCATAGGGAAGATCTTCGGGAGCAGGTTTGTTTTCTTCCATTTCCATTATCCAGGGCATCTCATTGGAATTAACATATAATATTCCATCTTCCGGATCTGCCGAAGCACCTCCCCATTCGGCCGCACCATCATATCCCGGGAAAAGCAAAACCGGCTTGAGGCTGGGCGGGGCATAAATACGCTTATCCGCGTTATTGAGAATAGCTTTAAGTGAATCCTGGTTTTTGGAATAAGGGTTGACATCATTTTCTGTCAACTCTGAAGACTGACGCGCAAAGGGCTTAGGCGAAACCGGAAATGGCTGTGTTTCCCAGGACCTTTCCCCTTTTAGGGAGGAGGCGGGGACAGGCACTTCATCGATATCAAACAAGGGATCACCGGTTTCTCTGTGAAAAACATATACATAGCCCTGTTTTGTAACCTGGGCCACGGCCGGTATTTTTTTACCATTTCTGGTAATAGTAATTAAATTAGGAGGCGCCGGCGGGTCCCGATCCCAAATATCGTGATGTGTGAATTGAAAATGCCATAGTCGCCTGCCTGTTTTTGCATCCAACGCCAGCAGGCAATTGGCAAATAAATTACTTCCTTTTCGGATGCCTCCATAAAAATCCGGAGCTGCAGAACCTGTAGGCACGTAAATAATACCCCTGGCTTCATCAACCGCCATCCCGGCCCAATTGTTTGCCGCTCCAACCAAAGGGTTTTTATCCTCCCAGGTTTCGTTGCCCGCCTCCCCCGAGAGAGGAATGGTATGAAAAACCCATTCAAGGTTTCCTGTTTTAATATTAAAAGCCATAATGTTCCCTGGCGCAGCGCCCACATCCTCAGAAACCCTTAGTGGCATAATAATAAGGTCTTCAAAAATAGTCCCGGGGGTATTTGATATAACAAACTTATCTTTTGCCGTTTCTGACATGCCTATATGCATATCAACCTTGCCATTAACTCCAAACTCGGTAATGGGTTTTCCGGTGATGGCATTCAGTGCAAATAATTCAGGCCCTTTTGTGAACAGAATTCGTTTATCTTCCCCCTCCTCCCAATAAGAAACACCCCTGCTGGTTGAATGCCATATTTGCAAAGAATCACCATATCGCCAGATTTCTTTACCGGTTTCAGCCTGGAGGGCAACTACCCTTAGAGCCGCCGTAACGCCATATAAAATGGTGTCTACAACTATAGGATTCATTTGCATTTGTCCATAATCCGGGGCCTCGTATCGCCAGGCAATTTTCAGGCGATCTACATTTTCTTTCGTTATTTGGGAAAGAGTGGAAAAGTGATTTCTGTCAGGACCACCTAAATAAGAAGACCAGGTAGTGTATGTTGATTTCTCCTTAACAGGCTCTTCTGAATTTTGACAACCAGAAACAAAGAGGGCTATAAAAAAGACAATACAATAGGATTTCCTTAAAAACATTCTGCTAAACTTAGTTGTTTTTAAAAGTATTAAAAGAATCTAAATTTAGCTAGCGATATTTTCACATAAGCCAATACAGATTTTATCAGAAATGCACTTGCAGGATTTCTTTTACTGATTTGTAATAAGACTTTCCAAAGATGTTGAGGTGAACTAGCAAATAATAAAGCTGATAGATTGCCATACGATCAGACTCACCTGGTTGTGATGGATTAATTTCAAAATAAGCAGCGTAAAAAGAAGAGCTAAAACCACCAAAAAGGCGGGACATGGACAAGTCTATTTCACTATGGCCAAAATATACAGCCGGATCTATAAGATAAGGCTCGCCATTTTCGGAGATTAAGTAATTACCGCTCCATAAATCGCCATGCAACAAAGATGGTTTAATACCTGTACAATAAGAGCTAATAACAGATTGAAGTTTATCAATGCTCGGAACCTCTTCTTTTGTTAAAAATCCGCGACGAACAGCAGTTTGAAGTTGAGAGTCTAAACGTTCTTTTACGTAAAAAGAAACCCAATTGGGATGTTTGTGGTTGGACTGCAGTAAATTCCCGATAAAATTTGGATTATCCCAGCCATAAAAATCGGAACTTGTTTGATGCATTACAGCAAGTTGAACACCAAACATTTCCAAATCCTTTGATTCCGGGTTTTTGGAGGCCACGTACTCCATTAACAAACAAGCCCCTTTTTCCAAAGCATTAACAGCGTAAACGATGGGGGTTTTTACAGTTTTAGTTTTGTCAATAGCCTTCAAACCTTCTTCTTCTGCTTCAAACATAGACTTCGCTGCGGAAGAATTATTTAATTTGCAAAAAATGCGATCAGAATCTGTATATAGCACATATGCCCTGGAAATATCTCCGCCGGATACAGGTACACAGTTTTTAATTTTGGTTCCAATGAGCGTGCCTATAAAATCTTTAATCTCGGCTTTCATTTTTCTTACTTAAAAAGACTCACGGGCATTTTCTTCTATTTATAAAGAACATTATAATACTCATCAGCCATTCTGCGGCTTGTAAAGGCCGGCACAACCCCATCAATTCCTTTAAAAACCATTTCCTGCCATTTCTTTGGATCCTCATAAAACGTCGGAAGAACACGCTTTTCCAAAGTATTATAGAGATTATCACTGTCAAATTTATCCTGTTCCCAGGCAGGGGATCTATAATCTGCTTCGGGAAGAACAAACGAATTCACACCATCTACAGCAAACTCCGGGACCCAGCCATCGTTAATTGTTAAGTTTAAAGAGCCATTCATGGCAGCAGTCATCCCACTTGTACCAGAAGCTTCCCGGGTAATTCTTGGGGTATTCAACCATACATCAGAACCTTTTTTAAGCTTACGGGAAAGCTCCATTTCATATCCAATAAGGACCGCCATATTCGGTTTAAATTTTGTATAATTAACAAGGTGATTAAACATGTCTATAGAATAATAATCGGTAGGATATGGTTTCCCTGCCCAAATAACCTGAACCGGATAGTTCACCGAAGAGACAAGTTTTTCAAAACGCTCAAGATCATATAATAACAGGTCGGCCCGTTTATATTGAGCAAATCTTCTTGCCCAGACTATAGTAAGGATATTGGGATCAAAAAGTTTCCCGGTCTGATCTAATACAACATCAAAAAGCTGGGTTTTTAATTCCAGTTTTCGCTTTTTAAACGCCTTTGCATTAAGACCTTTCCAGGCCTTAGCAAGAATACTATCCTGCCAAAAATGCTGGTTTTGGGAATTGGTTATCGGAATAATTTTACTTGTCCCTTTAAAACTATTCCACATATTGTTGGCAACAACAGCATGGAGCCTGGAAACAGCATTAGCTCTTTTAGCCATTCTAAGCGCCGCCACTGTATAGTTTAGCATATCATCATTAACCACTTCTTTTTGCAATTCTTCGTCGGTAAGTGTTTTTCCAAAGAAGCCACAACTATTCAGCAGATGGCCATTTCGCTCCATGTTACCAGCCTTTTCAGGAGTATGTGTGGTAAAGAACATTTGACTTTTGGTAATTCCAATATTGCGCAGGTAATAAAAAGCGGGCAGCGCATGCCCTTCATTTAAATGATATATGTCTGCCCCACCTAATTCCTGAACAACCTTGGCGCCTCCAATACCAAGCACAATATTTTGGGAGATACGTGTTAATGTATTATTGTCATATAAATGGTCTGTAATGGTTTTAGACAAATGATCATTACCCGGAACATCTGTGGTAAGCAGATAGATTGGCACGGAGCCAAACACTTCCGGTTTAAGAACGTAGGCCCGAACTTTAACGGATGGGTTATCGTGAATTTTTACCTCTACTTCTATTCCGGAGTCTTCAAGGAAATTATAGTGCTTTTCAATAAAACTGGTTTGTAAGGTCTGATCGGTGTTTCGGCCCTGGTCATAATACCCGTATTTCCAAAGCATTCCTATTCCTATCATATTCTGCTTCAATTCCATTGCTGAAATCATATGAGATCCCGCAAGATAACCGAGGCCTCCGGAATAGATTTTAAGCGCCTGATGAATACCAAATTCCATACTAAAATAAGCTGCTCTTTTTTTATATTTTGTATCTGGTTTGTAGGGATGATACCATGTACTATATTTACTTGACATAAAAAGGTGTTTTTTAAGAAGCCACTAATTTAAAATAATAGAAATGAATGAGAAGTGAAAGAAACATTTTTTTGGCATTATAGCATAAACTACTCCAGATCTTCGGGATAGCGGCCAATTGCTGTCCAGCCACCATCTACAACCAAGGTTTGACCATTTATATGCGCCGCCCCATCAGAAAGCAGAAAAAGACAGGCTTCTGCCACGTCATTTGGCTTTCCAACAATACCTCTAGGGATAAGTTTACCCCATGTTCCCGCATAGTCAGGCTCTTCTTCTTTTGTGCGTTCTGTAAGGGTTGCCCCGGGAGCAATGGCATTTACAGTTATTTCATGAGGCGCCAGGGCAAGCACCAGGCTTTTGGCCATCATTTGCAAGGCTGCTTTAGTCATGGAATAGGCTGTTAAATTGGGGTATCCTTTGATTCCCGTAATGGAGGACATCAAAATGACCCGCCCCCCATCACCTTGTTTTTTCATAATTTCTCCGGTTTTTTGCACGAGAAAAAAAGCGCCTTTCAAATTAACACCTATTACTTTGTCGAATTCCTGCGGCTTAAATTTAAAGAAATCACCAAATAAGGTAATCCCGGCATTTGGAATAACAAAATCTATTCTGCCATATTGTTCCAATGTAAAATGAACAAGCCCGTCAATTACCTCAACGTCCCCTGCATCACCAATAAAAAGGGAACAACTATCAGGAAATTTTTTCTTCAGACTTATCAATGTGTTCTCTGCCACCTTTTCATCTACCTCATTTAGAACTACCCTTGCACCATTTTTCAGCAATAATTCAGCAATGGCATAACCTATTCCCATGCCTGCCCCGGTTATAATTGCCACTTTTTCCTTTATTCCTGTGTAGATCATAGATTGCCTTTAAAACAATTAACCTTAAAACCACCAATTTTTGTTTTATAACTAAAGAGCCCTCCGCTTTGCGGGTATAGCCTCAGACTTTCTTCCGACAGGCCGCTCCGGGCTGTGGTAATATATAATGTTTTCATTTCTTTTCCCCCAAAGCAGCAAGAAGTGACATGAGGCGCATCGACAACAATTTTCTCTTCAACTTCAGCTGTTTTTGGGTTCCAACGTCTCACACAACCACCCCCCCAATGAGCAATCCAAAGCATCCCTTCCTGATCAATAGTCATTCCATCCGCTCCGCCATAGGATTTAGGGATTTTGAATAAGGTTCTCCGGTTAGAAATTTCACCGGTTGAAAGCTCGAAATCATATTCCCAAACCTCATAAACAGCAGTATCAATATAATAAAATTTAGTATTATCAGGAGACCAGGACATCCCATTTGAAATTGAGGTATTTTTAATTTGTATGGTCGCCTTCAAATCTTTATCCAGTTTGAAAAGATTACCATAGCCGGGATTGAGATTTTTATGCATGGTTCCTATCCAGAAGTTGCCGGAGGAATCACACTTACCATCGTTAAACCTCAAATTTTGATCGGAGTTTTCCAGGATATGAAGGCTTTTGAGTTCATTAGTCTGGTAATTAAAGGATGTAATGCCGCTCTCCATAGCCAAAAGTAACTTACCCCTACTAATTGGAATTACCGCCCCTATCATTTCATCAAAAACCCATTCAGAATTCTTATTGGTTTTTAAGTGGTGTCCATGAACGATACCAGCTTCTATATCTACCCAAAATAGCTGCTCAGATTCATGATCCCAAAAAGGACCTTCTCCAAGCGTTGCTTTTGCATCATAAACAAGATTTGCTTTCTGCACCCTCTAAATGGATTTAAATCATTTTTTGTTTTTGAGTTCCAAGCCCTTCAATGCTTAACTCAACCAAATCTCCTTTAGAAAGGTAAGAGGGTGGATCTAAGCCTATACCAACGCCGGCAGGTGTGCCGGTAGAAATTAAATCACCCGCCTCAAGAAGCATAAATTGGGACAGGTAATAGATAATAAAGGCCGGCCTGAAAATCATATTTGAAGTATTGCCATTTTGCCTTAAATCCGTATTTACAGATAGAGTCATTTTTAAATTATTAAGATCCCCTAATTCATCCGGAGTAGCCAGGTATGGGCCAACAGGACTAAAGCCCGGGCATGATTTCCCTTTAATCCACTGCCCTCCTTTTTCTAATTGAAATGACCTTTCAGACAAATCATTTATAACGCAATATCCAGCGATCGCTTCTGCGGCCTCCGCCTCATTTTTAAGGTAGAGGACATCTTTATTCAGAACCACCCCAAGCTCTACTTCATAATCTGTTTTGATAGAATTTTTTGGAATAGATACGTCATCATAGGGGCCGCTTAAGGTGTTGGTAGCTTTGCCAAAAATAATGGGTTCTTCGGGAATGGCCATATTAGATTCCGCAGCGTGTTCAGAATAATTAAGCCCTATACACATAATCATTCCAGGCCTGCTAATACAGGGGGCATGTCTTACAGAATCAGGAATTTCCTGCAACTCCGCTGCATTCGATTCTAAGTACTTCTCAAGTCTTTGTAAGCCATTATTTTGAAAAAAGTTTCTGTCCCAATCGCTGAATTCTTCGGAGCAGTCTAATCTTTTACCTAGATGAAGAACACCGGGCTTTTCATTTTCTTTTTCGCCAAAGCGTATAAGTTTCATAGTTGGTCGTATTTAAATTTTGGTCAAACGTCAATCAATTTATAACTATTTTATATGAGATTAAAACTTAAAAAGTAAACATAGTTTTATTAGCCCCAACTTAATAATATAGTTGAGAAAAAAGCACAATCATCGGGGATTAGTGCGCGTTTTAAAAACAAGGTAATAAAATCCCGGAGATTAATATTCTCCAAGGCATAAGAAAGTGGTAAAACAGGGTAATCAAAGCTGTTTTAAACACCTATTTCAAGACAGACTGATATTTTGCTTTATCTTCCATCAGATCGACAGCCGTTAGTATGGCTTCATCATTTTTTAAATAATACTGATAAAGGCCTTCTCTGTAGAAATAGCGCTTTATAATTTCGTCCTGAAGATTTATCTGAATTTCCTTTTGATACGTTTCCAGGGCGTTGAGTTTACGTTTACTAATTTCTGCTAACAGGCTTTTGTAGCTATCCTGTATATCTGCGCCATATATGGCCTTGTCATCACCTGTAATTGCTTCTTTTAGAGCCTTTTCCGTTTTAGTTTCAAAATTGAAATTGCTCTG
Organism: uncultured Eudoraea sp.; assembly: GCF_947490415.1. Classification (GTDB taxonomy): domain Bacteria; phylum Bacteroidota; class Bacteroidia; order Flavobacteriales; family Flavobacteriaceae; genus Eudoraea. The sequence continues at coordinate 812,515 of NZ_CANLGX010000001.1, read as the reverse complement.
AGACACATAGTTTCTGAATTCTTCAAAATCCGAAGAGCTAAAGTCAAAGTCGTCAACATTTGTAATCGTATTTTGATAGTAATAGTTGGTGGCGAAATCAAATACAACACTATTGTTAATAAGCGCCTTAGTTAGTGCGTTAGTTTTTAGGGCTGCTATTTCAATATCTGGCATAACCCCTCCACCATCTTCAACTTTTCTGCCATTTCTTGTCCTAAATTCATTAAATTTTGTGGTTTTTACAGCGTTGCCATTTTGATCTCTATTCCAATAATCCAAAGATTGTATACAGCGCCCGGAAGGGGTATAATATCTGGAGATAGTAACTTTTAATTGAGTTCCATAAGTAAGCCGCAGAGGCCGTTGAACTAATCCCTTACCAAAACTACGGGCCCCAATGATTACAGCACGATCCAAATCCTGTAGGCTTCCCGAAACAATTTCACTAGCCGATGCACTTCCTCCATTTACTAAGACAACCAATGGGATATCTTCATCCACGGGCTGATTTTTTGTTTTGTATTCACTGTTGAATTTTTTTACTTTGGATTTGGTCGTTACAATCAGCTCTCCTTTAGGCACGAAGAGATTTGTAACATTAATTGCTTCAGATAAGAGCCCACCGGGATTTCCTCTCAGATCTAAAATAATTTGCTCAGCACCTTTCCCCTTTAAATCGCGAAGAGCAGCCTTTGTTTGGGAAGAGGCCTTTGCATTAAATTTGGAAAGCACTATATAGCCTGTATTTTCATTAACCATATTGTAAAAGGGAACGGCATCAACTTCGATAGCCTCTCTTTCAATTACAGTAGTATTTGTTTTACCTTGTCTTAGGTACGTTACTTCAACTTTGGTATTGTTGGCTCCTTTTAATAATTCACTGGCATCATCTTTAAAATCTGCAATGGAAATGTCTCCAATTTTAATGATTTCATCTCCCGCCTTTAAGCCTGCTTTATCTGCCGGATAACCTTTATATGGTTCAATAATCACCAGTTTGCTGTCATATGAACGAACCAAGGATCCGATACCGGAATATTCCCCTGCGTTGTTTATTTTATAAGCCTCAACATCCTGCTCATTTAGGAATTTAGTGTATGGATCAAGATCATCCAACATATTCTTTATGGCGGTATCCATAAGCTCTGCAGGATTGGTCTCGTCTACATAATTCATGTTTAGCTCCTTGAACAAGGTGGTAAAAATTTCTATCTGTTTAGCAATTTCAAAAAAATCGCTTTTAAAACTACTTCCAACGGCTAGCATAACCACCGCTAGTACAGGTATCAGGATTTTTTTACTCAATAGAGTTTTCATTAGTTACTTTTTTTAAAAATTTCTCTAGAATTACCCGCATGTGCTTTTCTACTTCTTCGTATCCGGGTATTTCCTTTCCAATATATAAAAATAGAAACGCAAAGCTTCCCTCGATGTTGTTAAAAATTTGTTCTTTGTTTAACCTGTAGCTTTCCCTTAACAATCTCTTAATACGATTTCTTTTTACCGCACTTTTAAAATTTCTTTTGGGTACCGTAACCCCACATTGAATTTTTACTCTGGTCGGGTCTTTTATGTCCAAATAGATCAGCTTTAATGGATAGCTGGTAATCGATTTTCCTTCTTCAAAAATACTACGAATAAGGATCTCGCTTTTTAATTTTTCTTTTTTTGGAAATTTTGAAGACATAACGCCGCTAAATTAAACAATAAAAACCATGCCCCGGCAGCATGATAATTATCATATTTATCCGTGAACTAGGATTTTATCTTGCATTGGATTATATTTCAAGGCTATATACCAAAATACCACTCATTATGGGGGAATTGAATGTAAAAAAGCTTACGCAGAACGAAGAAAAGGTTGGTTATATTGATCAATTGCTTACTGATATTGAAGCACTTGAATATATGCTGGAAAATAAAATGTTTAAAAAGACCCCGGTGCGCATTGGAGCAGAGCAGGAATTCTGTCTTACCGATGAAAAATGGGAGCCCACAAATATAGCAGATAAAATCCTCGAGGACATAAATGACCCTCACTTTACTTCTGAGTTGACACTTTATAATTTAGAAATCAACCTGGACCCTCTTGTATTAAATGACCAATGTTTTTCTGAGCTGCACAAACAATTATTAGAATTAATCGACAAAGCCAAATCAAGCGCAGCAAAACACGGCACCAAAGTTATTCTAACCGGAATATTGCCTACTGTAGATACGAAGTATTTAGAAACGTCATATATGACCCCCTTAAAGCGATATCGGGTTTTAAACGAAGCTATTAAAGATATCAGGAAAGATGATATAGAGTTGCACATAAAAGGGGTAGATGAGGTTAACCTTCATCACAATACAATACTGTATGAAGGCTGTAATACAAGCTTCCAATCACATCTTCAAATTGACGCGGATAATTTTGCGGATACCTATAACTGGGCACAAGCCATTGCAGGACCAATACTTTCTATTTCCGCTAATTCTCCTTTGTTGTTGGGGCAGGAATTATGGGAAGAGACACGAATTGCTTTATTTACTCAAAGTGTTGACACCAGGGCAAGTACCTTCATTCTCAACGAAAAGGAATCCAGAGTAGGTTTTGGAAATGATTGGGTTTCAGGATCTGTAGCCGATTTTTATAAAGATGCTATAATCAGATTTAGGAGCCTGTTAACTACCGACTTTGATACCGACAGCATGACATTGCTTAAAAGTGGTCAAACGCCAAAATTAAGGGCATTAGCGCTTCATAATGGGACTATTTATAAATGGAACAGGGTTTGTTATGGGGTGACAGACAATGTCCCCCATGTGAGAATTGAGAATAGATATATGCCATCCGGACCTACCACAGATGATGAAATTGCAAATATGATGTTATGGGTAGGGGTGATGATGGGAAGGCCGAAAGCCTTTGATGAAATTCATAATAAAATGAATTTTAAAGATATAAAAGGCAATTTCTTCAACGCTGCAAGATATGGTATGGCAGCACAGTTTTATTGGGATGGAAAACTGATTAGCAGCCAGGAATTACTACTTGATCACTTTTTACCCATGGCTTTCAGAGGACTATATAGCATGGGTGTTGCTCCAAGAGACGCAGAACATTATTTATCTATTATTGAAAATAGAATTCGTTCAAATAATGGCTCCAGGTGGATGATTAAATCATTCCGGAAACTCAAAGAAAGTTATAACGTAACGGATGCACTTAAGATTTTGGTAGCCACAATGTATGAGAGACAGGAAAAGCGTTATACCGTAGATATTTGGCAACTACCAAGAGGAGATGAATATGTGATTTCTGAAGATCATCTTAAAGTTAAAGACCGAATGAACAGAAAAACATTGACCGCACAAGAGAATGACAGTGCAGAATTGGTTTTAAAAATGATGCTTTGGAAAAATATTCACCATGCTCCAATATTAGATCAAAATCTTGACCTTAGCGGATTACTGAGCTGGACAGATGTAAAAAATTATATGGAAAACCCTGCTAAGCTAAAACAAAATATTAGCACGCTAATGACCAGGGATTTGATTACTGCAGGCCCGGAAACGCCATTAAATGAAGCCAAAAAACTTATGAGCTCTAATAACATTAATTGTTTACCTGTAGTAGAGGGAAAAAAATTAATTGGAATTATCACGACCAATGATTTATGATTCATGGATCAAATCCAAACTAAGTCTATCGTAAAACTGAAAACCGAAAGAATAATAGGTCAAATTTCCGGGGAGGAAACGGGCCCTACCCTGGTTTTGTTTGGAGGAATACATGGAAACGAACCTTCAGGGGTTGAAGCTCTTGAGCAAGTTTTTAGGCAATTAAAGGTCAGTGAACTGCAAATAAAGGGATCGATTTTTGGAATTAAGGGCAATTTACCGGCATTACTCGAAAAGAAACGTTTTTTAGAGCACGATCTAAATCGAATTTGGACTCATTCCAGAATGGACGACATTAAACGCAGAAGCGAATCAGAGCGTTCAGTTGAAGAAAATGAGTTGTCTGAAATTTATCAACTGATTTCAGATATATTTGAGACTCAATCTCCTCCTTTCTACTTTATTGATTTTCATACCACTTCCAGCCCTACGTTGCCATTTATCACAATAAATGACGCTTTAATAAACCGGGAATTTGCTTGCTTATTTCCTGTTCCGGTAATCCTTGGGATAGAAGAATATCTGGAAGGACCGTTATTAAGTTATATCAATCAAAAAGGATATGTATCCTTAGGATTTGAATCCGGGCAACACTTTACAGAAGACGCAGTAACAAATACAATTTCCTTTATCTGGTTGACCATGATTTATTGTGGAGTGCTTGCTAAAGAACAGTTACCTGACTATAAAAAGTATCATGACCAACTTAGTTTGGCGGCAAAGGGAAATACTATTTTCTATGAAGTAATTCACAGACATTGCATTACTGAGTCTGATAACTTTGAAATGTTACCCGGCTTCCGCAGTTTTGACAAATTGCGGAAGGGCAGGGCAATGGCCAATTATAATGGAGAAGAGATTGCCGCGTATAAAGACACTATAGTTTTCATGCCTCTTTATCAGGTTCAGGGTGAAGAGGGCTTTTTTCTTATTCGCAGAATACCCGGATGGATATTATCATTTTCGGCATTTTTGCGCAGAATAAAATTTGATTCTTTTCTGGCATTACTTCCGGGAGTTTCATGGTCAAATGAGGCTCGCGATAAGCTTAAGGTCAATTTAAAAATAGCCAGGTTCTTTAGTAAACCCTTTTTTCACCTTCTGGGGTATAGGAACAGGATGGTTGATCAAACACATTTACTTTTAAATAATCGGGAGCGGACCGCGAAAAATGAAATGTATAAAGATACCTTTTGGTATAAAAACTAAATCCTTTTTATACGTATTCTCCTGCCAGGTAAACACAATTACTCAGAAGCTTGCCAAATATTGTTTTCAAGGTTAATATCAGCCATTAGCTGTGACGGGTCAATTACTACCGCTTTGATGGCACTGACAGGTTTATCAATAACAAATTCAAATACAGGATAAGCCCATGGCCAATCTGGTAAAATTGTTCTCTCAATATTTGGATAAGGATTATCTTTTTGCCCTCTCATAATACGTAATGGAGTATAAAAAGTTTCTCTCGTTCCGTCTTCATAAACCAGTAGAATATCAATGGGCATTGGCATAAGACCTATTCTTTCCAGAATAATCTTGGTTTTATTGCCTTCAGCTTGAACTTCTTTAATACCATAATCAATAGTATTTGTGGTTTCTGTCCAATCCAAAAGATACCAGTCTAACTCTATCCCGGATACCTTCTCAGCCGTTCTTTTGATATCGTTTGGGATAGGATGTTTAAACTTGAAATTATCATAATAAGACCTGAGTGATTCCATTAACTTATCCTGGCCTATGACATAGCCTAATTGCGATAAAAATATGGATCCTTTATTATAAGCAGAAATACCATAGGCTGTATTAAGCTTATATCTGTCGGAATGAGTTGTCTGGGGTTGCTCTTTCCCTGATTGTACCAGGGAAAAGTAGCTGCTATACGTATTTTCAAACGGATTGTCTTTCTCCTGATTCATCACTTCATTCATGCATAAACTCGAAATAAACTGAGTAAAACCTTCGTCCATCCATGCATGTTTTAATTCATTGGTAGCCAATACATGTTGAAACCAGGAGTGTGCTAATTCATGAATCATAACACCTACCAGGCTTTCAAATTTTCGCTCTCCGGTAATAAGCGTGCTCATAGCATATTCCATACCGCCATCTCCACCCTGAATCACTGAATATTGATCATAGGGATAGGGGCCAATATTTTCATTAAAAAAGGCCATGGCTTCGGCAGTCTTTGGCTGTAAATTTTTCCAGTTTTCAAGAAGCTCCGGTTTGTTCTTATAAAAGAAATGTAAGGTAGGCCCATTTTCCATCTTTAGTGAATCATGGATATATTCAGGGTCGGCAGCCCACATAAAATCATGTACCATAGGCGCTTTAAAGTGCCAGGTAAGTGTTTTACCCCTGGATTTTTTGACTTTACTTCCAGGCGTTTCGTAGCCATGACCAATTTCCTGAGGGTTTTGTAAATAGCCACTTCCTCCTACAACGTAATTTTTATCCAGCGTAAGTTTAACATCAAAATCACCCCAGACTCCGTGAAATTCCCTGCCTATATAAGGGTCTGCATGCCACCCTTCAAAATCATACTCAGCCAATTTAGGATACCATTGGCTCATAGAAAGCGCGACACCTTCAGAATTATTTCTGCCAGAACGTCTTATTTGCAAGGGAACCTGCCCCTCAAATTTCATATCAAATGTGCTTTTACCTCCTGAAGGGATTGGTTTTGCTAATTGCACTTCAAGCACTGTACCCTCAAGACTAAAAGAAACACTTTCACCATCCTGAGTAAGTGAGGAAGCCCTTAGATAACCAATCTCATCAGGATTGAGATTGGCAATCCGGCTTTGGCTGTTTACATACATTCTCCCATCCGGATCCTGAATATTTTGCAATCTAATATCCATCTCGCTCCCTGGCTGAAATGCGTTGTAGTACATATGAAAATACACACGATTTAAATCATCCGGGGAATTGTTTGTATAAACCAGACTTTGAGTACCCGTATATTGGTAGTTTTCAACATTGAAAAGAACCTCCATTTTATAATCGACATGCTGTTGCCAGTAGGAATGATTTGTCTGCGCCTGAAGGCTCATTACACAAACCAATAAGACAAAAATGAATTTTGGAAATTTATTCTTTATAACCATTTAATATATAAATTATAGGCTTTTAGACATATTACTCGCCATTATTAAGGCATTATAAGCGTTGACCATTTTCCCTGATTTAGAAGCCTGATCAAAAGGTTTGGTTTTTTCAGTATCCCCGGCCAAAATAACTGAAGCGCTGGTACTTAACCCGGATTCAATTAAGACACGCTTTACTTCGGAAGCCGTAAGTTTTGGATAATAAGAGCGAATTAGTGCTGCGATTCCTGAAACCATTGGCGCAGCCATTGATGTCCCGCCCTGAAACTCATAATTGTTTTCCGGCATTGTTGAATAGATATTTCCGCCGGGCGCGAAGACATCAACATTCATTTTTCCGTAGTTAGAAAATGAAGCAACCATTTCTGAACCGTATTTACCATTCAGGGCACCAATTGTGATAAGGTTGTCTGCAATTTCAGTGCCTTTGTTATCGGCCTGATCATTTGGAAAATTAGTATTCTTAGGGTCATCCAAATCCAAGCCATCGTTTCCGGCTGCATGCACTATTAGCACATCATTAGCTGCTGCGTATTTAATTGCATCATAAACCCAATCTGAATTCAGGGAATAGGATTTACCAAAACTTGCATTAATAATTTGCGCACCATTATCAACGGCATATCGGATTCCCAGGGCGATATCTTTATCATATTCATCACCGTTGGGCACAGCCCGAATACTCATTATTTCCACATTGTTCGCAACTCCGTTTACCCCGAGCCCGTTATCGCGTTCGGCAGCAATAATCCCGGCAACATGTGTTCCATGACTTTCACTTATTACCCTGTTTTTAGGATTTCCGTCACCATAACCCAAATCCATAAGGTCATAAGGATTGTCACCTACTATTTTCCTGCCATCAAAATCCACATTCAAATGGTAATTCAAACGTTCTGTAAAATAGGTGATACCTTCGTTTAGTTGTTTAAAAACATCAGGAATACTATCAGCAAAATTATACATCTGCTTAATTGCCGAGGCCGACTGAAGCAAGGCCTGGTCTTCTGTTTTAATGGCAATAACATCTTTTTTGGAATATTCAGATTTCCCTAAATGATTTTTTATAGCCGCATCAGCATCTTTTACAGAACTGAGAATCTGCTCATAGCGCTCTTTGTTTTGCTTTATTTTTGATAACTCCTCTTGTAGTTCTGCTTTCGCTTTTTCCTGAATAGCATTATCGCCCATCTTAAACTTGATGATTCTCACATATTCTAATTGCTCATTATAAGCTTCACCTAAAAAATTATATCCGTGTATGTCATCAATGTAGCCATTATTGTCATCGTCCACACCGTTACCGGGACGTTCATCCTTATTGGTCCAGATAACATCATCGAGATCTTCATGATCCAGGTCAATTCCTGAATCGAGTACGGCTACGATAACTTTTTTACCTTTTTTATTTTTAATAATATCATCATAAGCTTTGTTTAGGCTGATCCCTGGGATGGTATCCGAAATTAAATCTGCGTGCCCCCAGGTTTTATTCTCTTCATCTGTGAGTTCAGATATTTTAAGCGGCATGGTATCAATATTTTCAAGCGGGGTTAATACCAAAGCCGTACTGCCGCATCCGGCAAGAAAAACCATAACAAGACTTATATAAAAAGCCGATTTTAAATGTTTAATAGTCATATTAGATTTATATTTAGTGATGTATTTTAGAATAATAACTTCCGGGCGACAAAGCTACAAATGTTTCTAGACAACCTCTGTCTGCCATTGTAACATAGCAATTAAGCCCATTTTCCCCCCCAAAGGCAATATTAGAAGGCTTCTTGCCTTTTAAAATCACCTCTTTTAAAACCTTACCTTCCGGAGAAACAATAGCTATAGTGCCTTTGTCATAACGAGTGAGATAAAGATTTCCTTGCATATCACAACGCATTCCATCCAGTCCAAAATCTGTAAACTTTATAAATTCCCTTTTGTTGCTTAGCATTCCATCCTCCTGAATATCATATTTCCATACCATTCTTTGTACAGATTCATTCACATAAAGGGTTTTATTATCAGGACTGACTTCTATGCCATTGGTCGTTCCCATTCCTTCTTCCAATAACAAAATTTCTCTTTCAGGGGTAACCATCCAAAGCTTACCGGTGCTTTCAGCCCAATTGGGATCACTGAGGTATATAACACCGCCCCGACCGATGGCGAGGTCATTGGGTTGATTCATAGTTGAATCCTGTGCCCAAACCTCAGGTGTTTTTGTGTCTTTTTTAATTCTGTAAACTTTATGACCCAGATAATCCGCTATAAACATATTGCCATCAAGATCAAAACGTATGCCATTGCCTATACTCCCATCCGGTAAGCTGATAAAAATCTCACCCTCCCCGGTGTTATTTACTTTACCAATTGTGCCCTCTTTGGCAAAATTTACGGCAAAAAGTTCTCCATTTCCGTTTACGGCCGGTCCCTCAATACCCGCTGTGAAAGCAAATTCTGCTGTAAAATCTTCGCTTTGCAGCGATTGATTTTTACAGCAGGAAATTGTAAAAACAAAAAACAAACCAATTAGTATATTAATCAAAAATCTCATTAAATGTATAGCTTTTATTAAGTCTGACACCCTTTTCGGTATGCGTTACGGTGCATATTTCATTATGCGCATCGTGCTCCATGAACAAATAAAAATTGTTGTCTGCTGCTGTTTTTAAAAAAGCTGCCTTTTCCGTAAGAGTTAATAGGGGTCTGGTATCATAGCCCATAATATATGGCACGGGAATATGACCTGCCGTAGGTAATAAATCTGCCATAAAAACAAGTGTCTTGCCTTTATAGTAGATATGAGGCAGCATTTGTTTATCTGTATGCCCGTCTGCGAATAAAATTCCAAACCCCATCTCCGAGTTTTTAACAAATGCATCCGCTGTACGATCTATAAAATTTAGCTGGCCGCTTTCTTCCATTGGGAACAGATTTTCTTTAAGAAAAGAAGCTTTTTCCCGAAGATTGGGATGGGTGGCCCAATTCCAGTGATCTTTGTTGGTCCAGTAACGGGCATTTTTAAATGCCGGTTCATATCCTGTGTGATCCTTATTCCATTGAACGCTCCCGCCACAATGATCAAAATGAAGGTGCGTCATAAACACATCAGTAATATCATCACGGATGAATCCCGCCCTCTTCAGAGAAGCATCCAAAGAATGATTTCCCCATCTGTAATAATAACTAAAAAATTTATCGGATTGTTTATTCCCTAAGCCGGTATCAATAAGAATGAGCCGGCTTCCATCTTGTATAAGAAGGCTTCTGGCTGCAATATCTATCATATTATTGTTATCTGCCGGATTCGATTTATTCCAAAGGGATTTGGGCACTACGCCAAACATTGCACCTCCATCCAATTTAAAATTTCCGGTTTCAATAGGAAATAAAGTCATTCACTCTAAATAAACGATCCGCAAATTAATAAAACAATGCGAAATCACTTCCAGATTAAGAATATATTATCATTTTAAGATATAATTTAAAAAAGCCTATTTTTAGAGCTTAGACAAATACGATTTGAAGAAATTAGAACGCAGTTTATCTTTAACTTCTGTAATTGCCATTAGTATAGGAGGTATGCTGGGCAGCGGAATTTTTGTTCTTCCGGGATTAGCTGCAGCAAAAACCGGATCATCCCTTTGGCTCGCATATTTATTGGCTGCCGTATGTATTTTACCAGCGGCATTGTCAAAATCAGAACTCGCCACTGCCATGCCTTCTTCGGGAGGGACCTATGTGTATATAGAAAGGGCATTTGGCCCAAAGCTGGGCACGATATCCGGAATAGGTTTATGGTTATCCTTACTTCTTAAAAGCGCCTTTGCCCTGGTAGGCTTTGGGGCTTATCTTTCTGTTGTGGTTAATATAGACCCGGGGTTTACAAAATATATCGCACTGATTTTTCTCACTCTAATTTTATTGCTAAATATTTTTGGGGTGAAAAAGGTGGGAAAAGTTCAAATTGTGATTGTTACTTTTAGCTTAATTACTCTTGGACTGATTTTGGTTTTTGGCCTGCCCAGAGTCTCCCCTGAATTACTGGATCCTTTTTTGTCCAATGGAAATTTTGGATTGATATCTACAGTGGCCTTTGTTTATATTTCATATGCAGGGGTTACCAAGGTGGCTGCTATAGCAGGGGAAATTAAAAACCCAAGTAAAAACTTACCAAGGGCCATGTTGCTGTCCTTATTTATTATGGCTTCAATATATGTTTTTGTGGCCTTTGTTCTGGTAGGTAACCTACCGTTGGAGGAATTAAAAACAGACATCAGACCAATTTACACCATAGCAGATCTTTTGGGAGGTACTTATTTAGGGTACATAGCCGCCGGAATTGGGATTATTACCTTAATTTCTATGGCAAACTCCGGGGTATTGGCTGCTTCCAGATTTCCCTTCGCCATGGCCATAGACGAGTTACTCCCTCCTTTTATGGGAAAAATACATTCCAAATACCTGACTCCTGTGGTTACGATTATCATGACCTGTGTGGTGATGGCACTTGTTATTCTTTTTCTTGACGTTGAAAAAATTGCAAAGCTGGCAAGCGCGTTTATGGTGACGATGTTTATTTTGGTGAACTTATGTGTAATTGTACTTCGGGAAACAGCAGCACAATGGTATAATCCTCCTTATCGGTCACCTTTATATCCTTTTATTCAACTTTTCGGGATCATCAGCGGTGTAATACTTTTAATATTTTTAGGCCTGGTACCGTTTATTGCTGTCGTAAGCATATTTGTAATAGGATTGCTCATCTATTCTTACTTCGGGAAAAATGTTACACGCACCGGGATTCTTAGGAAATACGGACATCGCCCCGCTCTTTATTTACTCTACAAGAGAAAGAATAACAACGAGATCACCTATAGAAACAATCAGGAGTTACCGGATCAAATGTTAGACGGCAAACTGGCCTCAGACGCAGGGGTGGTGGTTCCGCTTTTAGGCAATGAAAATTCACCGGAAATGCTTGTGGAAATGGGTGCCGCAATTAACAAGAGAAAGATATTGCAAGCCGTAAATATAACGGAAGTTCCCAATCAAACCTTCCTTGATGCTTTTGTTGAAGAAAACCCTATAACTCTTTCTCTGCATCGCAGGTTAAAGGGATTGGCAGAATCCAGGAATATTTCAATCGACTTCGAATCTGCGGTAACACACGAAATTTCAGATACTATTCATGAGTTGAGTAATCAAACCAATTGCGATTGGTTGGTTATGGGATGGAGCGGACGGGCACATACAGGTATTTTGGTTAGCAATCCAATAGGTTGGCTCCTGACTCATATAAATTCTGATTTTGCGCTGTTCAAAGATAACGGAGTGCGCTATATAAGTAAAGTACTTCTTGCTTTGAGGCCGGGAAGAAAGGATAAAAATTTTATTGCAGTTGCCGATAGGATATGTAACTATTACAATGCTTCGCTAACATTATTGCATGTTGTTCCTCAGGATATGGACAAAACAGCTGTGGAACAAATGGAGCAAAATTCAAAGAAACTCCTTCTAAAAGTAGATGTTGCTAGTGAGGTGGAAATAATTGTTAGCGACGATACCATCGCTGCTATTTCCAAGGCTTCTGCAAGCTATGATTTACTTATTATAGGAACGCCGCAAAAAGATAATTGGATAAGTGTTCTTTTCGGAACAGGCAAGGATAAATATGCAGAAAAGTCTGCATGCTCCGTTTTACGGCTTACAATGAAAGATTAATATTTTTGTAAAATTACCCTCATTTTTTCATTATAATAATCACTAAATTTAACAAAAAGCATTTGCATGTTAGAGCTGGCCGGGATAATAATTTTAGGAATCATTGCACAGTGGTTTGCATGGCGTTTAAAACTGCCGGCCATCCTGCCTCTAATTCTAATTGGCCTTCTTGTAGGGCCCATATCCACTTTGTATACCGCGGATGGTTCTAAACTGATTGAACCAGTTTGGAATGGGGAAAAAGGACTTTTCCCCGGAGAGGGCCTATACTATTTTCTTTCACTTGCAATTAGCATTATATTATTTGAAGGGGGCTTAACGCTAAAACGTTCAGAAGTTAGAAATGTGGGGCCGGTAATCTCTAAATTAATAACGGTTGGTACCTTGGTTACTTTTTTTTGCGCCGGGTTTGCAGCACATTTTCTTTTTGACCTTAGCTGGCAGTTATCATTTTTGTTTTCATCCTTAATTATTGTTACCGGCCCAACGGTTATTACGCCTATCCTGAGAAATATTCCTTTGAAAAAGGATATTTCCGCGGTTTTAAAATGGGAAGGAATTTTAATAGACCCTATCGGTGCTTTGGTGGCAGTACTTGTTTTTGAATTTATAAGTGTAGGTGAAGGGCAGGAATATACGAAAACGGCCTTGATAGATTTTGGCAAGATTTTACTTTTTGGATTCACTTTTGGATTCACGTTTGCCCATGCTTTGGCGTTTGTTATTAAAAAGAATTATGTGCCTCACTATTTATTAAATGTGGTTTCCTTGTCTGTCGTACTGCTGGTATATGTGGAATCTGATATTTTGGCGCACGAATCCGGACTTCTTGCGGTGGTGGTTATGGGAATGGTTATGGGTAATCTGGACCTGCCAAACCTTAAAGAGCTGCTTTATTTCAAGGAATCCTTAAGCGTGTTGCTTATTTCTATCCTCTTTATTTTGCTTGCGGCTAATATTAACATCAGTGATATGGAGTTGATATATAATTGGAACACCGCCATTTTATTTGTTGCCATTGTTTTTATTATACGCCCTATAGGGGTATTCTTAAGCACAAAAGGCTCTTCCTTAAAATTTAAGGAAAAACTCTTTATTAGCTGGGTGGGCCCCAGGGGTATTGTAGCTGCCGGTATTGCCTCACTTTTTGGTTCCAAATTACTTCAAAAGGGCGAACCCGGAGCTGAGTATATTACGCCGCTGGTCTTTATGATTGTATTAGGGACCGTACTATTAAATGCTACCACCGCTCGCTATGTAGCCAGATTGTTAGGGGTATTTTTAAAACACTCAGAAGGAATTCTTATAATAGGTGCTTCAAAAATGTCAAGACTTATAGCCAGTTACCTCAAACAAAACAACAGACATGTGGTTTTGATAGATAATAACCAGGCAAATATTAACCAGGCTAAAAAACTTGGATTAGAGGCTATGGTAGCAGATGTTTACTCAGATACCTTAGGAGATAATATTGAACTTAATGATATGGGGTATTTGATGGCACTAACAGGTAGTGCGGAAATCAATGAATATGTCATAGAAAGGTTTAAACATCAATTTGGAGAAAATGGATCCTTCAGGTTGGTAAGCGCAGAAGAGATGAACGATCCTCAGAATAATCCTGAGGAAGGCCTCTTCTCCCATACCGATGATTTCATAAAATTGATGGAAGCCATAAGGAGTTACCCGGCGGTTCATGAAATTGAACTTAAAAATGGCAAACATTACCAACAGTTAATAGACATAACGAATGAAGATGATGAGATAATTCCAATTTTCATAAAAGCTCCTGACGGGGAGATACACATCATTACTTCATTCAGTGAAAACTTCAACACAATTTCTGATGGCTACAAACTGGTCTATTTAGGCAAAATGTTTGATATGGATAAAATACCCTAAATCATGTGGTTGGTAATCTTAACAACCTAATTAATAATCAAAACCCAGGGGTTATTATCCGGAGCGTTAAATTTGCCTGAGTCAACACTTCCGGAATCAACGACCTCGCCATTTTTAGGGTTTGTCCAATTAAATTGCAGGCCCTTTCCTTTAGGCAAGGATTTAATTTCAATTTCGCCACCTTCTTTTAAAAATGAAATATATAAAGATCCGGGTTTAGCCAGTAATGGTTTTCCACCCGCCAAATCCCAACGTTTTTCTATATTAGTCATATCTAAAGAAGCTAAAATTTTACCCACCATTCCTGCATAAACGGAGCCTTCCATGTATAAAGCTTCCTCCCAGGATTTAGGTTGAGAAGACCAGGCAGTCCAGCCCTCTTCATCTGCTGTTATCTTCCATTGCCAAAGACTGGCCGCACCATATACAATTCCCATAGTTCCCCCATGCATTAATTGCATCCAGGCCTCCTCGCCCTGCCACCAGCCCAGCCCATTTTTACCATCGTTCATTCCTTCATAGGTAGGTTCACCATTGGCCACGCCTTTAGTGGGAAGATTATCGTACATTTTCTCTACTTTGTGATATTGGTGTGCTCCATCATGCCCTGTTTGTGCCCATTGAAAATCCAGCCACTCTTTATCCTGATGTGTCTTATTAAAGTGCATACAATGTTTACTGGGGTCATTTACCGCCCACTCAGCCATATAATCATCACATGGATTATAATGCAGTCCGGTAGGCTGGCCATAACTGTCCCATTCCTGAAACATTTCTCCACTTTCTTTTACACCTGGATCATTACCGTCATGGTCTCCTGCAATAAGCCAAATGGCAGGTTTGCTGCCGTAGCGCGCAAGGAGATATTTGCAATAGCGCACATATTCTTCAGGGTTTATCGTATTGCCCAGCACTTTCAGACCCTTCCATCCAAAACCGTGAAATACCGGCTGATAAACAGGAACAATCTCATGCTTAATGAGTACGCCTATTATCTGATCTAACGTTTGAAAATATGAAGGATTCAATATATTGATATGTCCATCAGACAAATCCTCAAAAGCTCTTTTGAAACCTTGCGAAGTATTCCTTTCATCGGGCCCCACGGCATTCATGTCTGGCTGTAAGCTCATAAGCAATGCAGAATTAAACCCCTTTTTCTGCCTGTCGCGGGCATATGTAGCAACCTGGTCTACCGTTGCCCTGAAAGGAATTGCCCAGGGGGTATCTCCTACAACTAAAAATGATTTACCGGAGTGCTGTATTACATTTCGGTTACCTTTTGCCATTTTTAGCAACCCATTAGCCAGTAATTGGTTGTCGCCACTGTATGGTTTGGCACTGACAGCACCTGTTGCCCCATGAAGCCCCAGGTCTTGTTCATTGGATGCATATGACAGCCATTTCCAGGTACTAATTGTATCCGGAGAGGTAAATCTTATTTTCCAAATATTATCCCCGTCCCAAAAAGCAGGCCTTTTTATAGTATCGTCTTTTTGGTTTGTAAAATCTGCCCAAACCGCAACGTCTTTATAAGGATTTTCGTAGTCTGTTTTGCTGGTAAGCGTAATTTCAAGCGTAGTCCATTGCTCTGTGGAAAGCATACTTTCCTGAGCTAACAGCACTGTTGATAAGAAGAAAAAAAGTATACACTGCCGGAGCATTCTCATTTTTAAAGTACAATCTAAAACACACTCAATTTAGAAATATTTGTCGAGAATGCCTATATGAACCTTAAACTATGGATAAATAAATACTTGAGTCATGGTATGGACTAACCATTAAATGGGGCAGTTTTGGTAATTTCCACGGAAATGTCATCCAAAGAAACTTCAAATTGTTCTCCGGCCATTAATTTATAAAAATGAACCGCTGATTCTCTTTTTATCTTACCCTGCAGCAGGTCCGAATCAATTTCGCCACCTTCCTGTTTCCAGGTAAAAACAGAATGTTGTATTATCTGTATCAGCTTATGCACAGCACGAAATTCGGCAATATAAGTAGTCATTGACGGGGAATTTTAAACTTTAACTATTAACTAAGTCAAGTCAAAAACATTGTATTTACTTATAAATATTGTAAGTTAAAAGAGGAAAATTAGTCGTTCAATTTAAGTACCGCCATAAATGCCTGTTGTGGAATTTCAACATTACCCACCTGGCGCATGCGTTTTTTACCTTTCTTTTGTTTTTCCAATAACTTTCTTTTCCTTGAAATGTCTCCACCATAACATTTGGCGGTTACATCTTTTCGCAATGCTTTTATGGTTTCCCGGGAAATAATTTTAGCACCTATGGCCGCCTGTATTGGAATATCAAACTGTTGCCTTGGAATTAATTCCTTTAATTTCTCACACATTCTTTTGCCTATGTAGTGGGCATTATCAAAATGTATAAGAGCAGACAAAGCATCAACCGGTTGCGCATTCAGCAAAATATCCACCCGAACCAGTTTGGAAACCCGCATACCTATAGGGGAATAATCAAAGGAGGCGTAGCCTTTAGAAACAGTTTTAAGCCTGTCATAAAAATCAAACACAATCTCTGCTAGGGGCATGTCAAAATTTAGTTCAACCCGCTCCGGAGTAAGATAGGTTTGATTGGTAATCTGCCCCCGCTTATCTATACAAAGGGACATTACATTTCCTACAAAATCTGATTTGGTAATTATTGTGGCTTTTATATAAGGTTCTTCAACCCTTGCCAGGGTAGAAGGATCCGGAAGGTCGCTCGGGTTATTAACAATCAATGGAACATCCGGGTTTTTTGTAGTAAAGGCATGATAACTAACGTTTGGCACCGTAGTGATCACCGTCATATCAAATTCACGCTCTAAACGCTCCTGTATTATCTCCATGTGAAGCATTCCAAGAAAACCACATCGAAAACCAAAACCGAGGGCCGCACTGCTTTCCGGAGTAAACACTAAAGAGGCATCATTGAGCTGCAACTTTTCCATGGAAGAACGCAATTCTTCGTAATCTTCCGTATCTACAGGGTAAATACCGGCAAAAACCATAGGTTTTACATCTTCAAAACCAGCAATAGCGTTTTTCGTAGGGTTGACTGCATCAGTAATGGTATCTCCAACTTTTACTTCCCTGGCATCCTTTATTCCGGTAATGACGTAGCCTACATCTCCCGCTTTAATTTCTGGCTTAGGTTCCTGGGTAAGTTTCAGGGTACCCACTTCATCAGCAAAATACGTCTTGCCTGTAGCCACAAATTTAATTTTCTGACCTTTTTTGATAACACCGTTTATGACTTTAAAATAAGTTTCCACCCCCCTGAATGAATTATATACAGAATCAAAAACAAGGGCTTGCAACGGCTCATCAGTATTCCCTTTCGGAGGAGGAATACGATCTATAATAGCCGTTAAAATTTCATGAATCCCAAACCCTGTTTTAGCACTGGCCGGGATTACATCTTCAGGTTTGCACCCTAATAATTCTACAATATCATCTGTTACTTCTTCGGGACTGGCACTAGGCAAATCGACCTTATTTAAAACCGGAATAATTTCAAGATCATTTTCCAGAGCCAGGTATAAATTCGAAATGGTTTGTGCCTGTATGCTCTGGGCTGCATCTACCACTAAAAGGGCCCCCTCACATGCCGCTATTGAGCGAGACACTTCATAGGAGAAATCCACGTGGCCGGGCGTGTCTATTAAATTGAGAATATACGCCTCGCCTTCATGTTCGTATTCCATCTGAATAGCATGACTCTTAATGGTAATTCCACGCTCGCGCTCCAGATCCATATTATCTAAAAGCTGTTCTTTTTTTTCGCGTTCCGTTACAGAACCTGTAAAATCTAACAGCCTGTCTGCCAAAGTACTCTTGCCATGGTCTATGTGAGCGATAATACAGAAATTACGAATGTGTTTCATTTTCTTACTCTGGCTATTTCAAATTGGCTGCAAAGATACATTTTTCTACTTCTTAATCCTGCCACTCGGCAATAAACAAATTGGTGTCGCGTGTTCCGCCATTGTTGCGGTTACTTGAAAAAGCCAGGAATTTCCCATTATTCGAAAATACGGGGAAGGCATCAAAAGTTTTTCCATGGGTAACCCGTTCCAAATTCTTCCCGTCCGTATCAATAAGATAGAGATTAAAAGGGAAACCTTTTTCGGCTTCAAAGTTACTTGAAAATAGAATCTTTTCCCCGGAAGGGTGGAAGAAGGGACTCCAGTTGGCATTTCCAAGAAAAGTCAGTTGCTTTAAATCACTGCCATCCGCATTGCAGATAAAAAGTTCCATCTCCGTAGGTTGTACCAGTCCCTGGGCCAGTAATTCTTTATATTCTCTTATGGCTTCCTCCGTTTTTGGCCTTGAAGCCCTGAAAATGATTTTTGTGCCGTCAGGAGAGAAAAAAGCTCCCCCGTCATAACCCAACTCATCTGTTATTTGTAAAACTTCTGTACCATCTAAATTCATGGTATACAATTCCAGATCACCATTTCTGGTAGATGTAAACACTATTTTATTTCCCTGAGGAGAAACAGTAGCTTCAGCATCATAACCCGGCTCGTTGGTAAGTTGTTTAACTATATTGCCCTTGAGATCCGCCACAAATATGTCGAAGGAATCATATACAGGCCAAACGTATTTCCCGTTTTTGCGCAAAGGCACTTCAGGGCATTCTTTGTTTACTAAATGTGTGGAAGCATATATAAACTGCTCGTTATCGGGGAGAAAATAGCCACAGGTAGTTCGCCCCATTCCTGTACTTATCATAGGGGGTTTGCTATCCTTGAAAGTCTCTTCAAAATTCATAAGAAACATCTGATCGCACTGCATGCCCCATCCGGGATTGTTCGACTGAAAAAGAAGTTTGCTATCGTCAAAACTCCAATAGGCCTCCGCATTGTCCCCGCCAAAAGTGACCTGGCGAATAGCTTTAAAATGCCTTTCCTCTTCATAGATCAGCGTATCTGCTCCGGCCATTACGGAGCTGGAATTTTCCTTTTCCGGAAGCGGTTTTTTTGAATCGGTTTTGCAACCAAAAAACACTAATAAAAGAAAGAATGCCACTAAAGTTTTCATAGGATGTTTAATTTTGAACAAAATTAGACGCAAAATTGATGAAAAAAATAATTCTCGGCGTATTTTTTATACTTGCCTTCGGATGTAAAACAGAGCAACCCAAAATAGCCTCTATGGAAGAAGAGGTTAAGGTCCTCGCTAGTGATGAATTTAAAGGAAGGGAAACCGGAACTGAAGAAGAAATCAAGGCTGCGGAATATATCATGGGACTGATGACTGAAATGAGACTGGAGCCTAAAGGACATGCAGGAACCTATTACCAGACCTTTACTTTTAAACCAAAGACCGATCCGCATCAGCAAGTAGGTTTTCAAGAGACCGGCGACAGCACAATAACCGGGACTAATGTTATTGGTTTTATCGATAATAATTCTTCAACTACCGTAGTCATTGGCGCCCACTATGACCATTTGGGATATGGAGGTGAAGGCTCGTTATACAGGGGCGAACCGGCGGTTCATAATGGCGCAGATGATAATGCCAGTGGTGTGGCGGTACTCCTGGATCTGGCAAATAAAATCAGGGGCACAAAACTTTCTAAAAACTATCTGTTTATCGCTTTTTCCGGCGAGGAAATGGGATTATTAGGGTCCAATTTTTTTACAAAAAACCCTACTCTTGATCTGGGAGGGGTTTCCTATATGCTTAACCTGGATATGGTGGGAAGGCTAAGGGAAGACAAAACCCTTTCAGTTAGTGGTACCGGAACTTCTCCCATCTGGCCCCAGGTATTGAATGCCTCAAACCCGGGGTTTAAACTGGTGTTAAAAGAATCGGGCGTAGGCCCTTCTGACCACACCTCATTCTATCTGCAGGACATCCCGGTCTTACATTTTTTTACAGGACAACATGAAGACTACCACAAGCCCTCAGATGATGCAGAGAAATTGAATTATGAGGGGATGCGACTGATAAGCTCCTACTTGTTAAGCCTTGTTCAGGAATTGGATGACGATGAAAAACTAACATTCAGGAAAACCAAAAATGAGAGTGAAGAAGTTCCGAGGTTCAAAGTAGCGCTAGGGGTAATCCCGGATTATATGTTTGAAGGGAAAGGGATGCGTATTGATGGGATAAGTGAATATAAACCGGCACAAAAAGCAGGTTTACAAAAAGGGGATATTGTGGTTCAACTTGGAGACAGTACCGTGGTGGACATGATGAGTTATATGCGCGCCCTGTCTGCTTTTGAGCCGGGTGACACCACCACAGTGCAGGTATTGCGCAATGACCAAACCCTTGAAGCGCCAATCACATTCTGATTTCCGCAGAAGTACACTAATTAAAAGGGCCCGCTGGTTGGGCAACTAGCCCATATCTCGTAAATGGCGTAAAGAATTCTGTGGAATGGTGCAGGGCGAACCAATGAGATAATTAGAAACAATCACCTCCCTTTTACATGTATAACGTAAATTATTTTATAGCTTTACGGACTAACCTACCAATATTGTGAGATTCCCCATACTATTTGTCTTAGGAATATTACCCTTAGCCATGGCCAGCCAGACCTATGATGTGGTTGGATCTGTAAAAGATACAGACGGGAAACCACTTCCATATGCAAACGTGATACTTCTGAAGGCATTGGATAATACCCAGGTAAATGGAACTTTAGCGGATGAATCGGGACACTTTATTCTGGAGGACATCCCAGAAGACGTATACTATTTGCAGGCAAAATACTTCGGGTATAAGTCTACCCTGGTGGCATTGGAAATAAAAAGAAATATACAAATTGGCGCTCTTATCCTGGAGCCCGACAGCGAATGGCTGAATGAGGTAGTAGTTACAGGTCAGAAGCCTACGATAGAGCGAAAGGCAGACCGGATTATTTTCAATGTTGAAAATACAGTAATGGCTGAAGGAAGCTCCTGGGACATCCTCCGCAATGCCCCGGGGGTCATACTCACACAGGACAATCTGGAAATACGGGGAACACCAGCGACAGTTTATCTTAATGATCGTAAAATACAATTATCCCCAACCGAAATCCAGGATTTTTTAAAGGGACTTTCCGGTGATATGATTTCCTCTGTAGAGGTCATTCCAAATCCCCCGGCCAGTTTTGAAGCGGAAGATGGTTCCATTCTCAATATCCGTACCAAGGAGAATATAGTGCCTGGTTATAAAGGCAACATAAGGGGTCTGTATACACAGGCTGTTTTTGCTAAATACAACCTGGGAACCAGTCATTATTACAAAAATGACAAAATCAGTATTTTTGCCAATTATGTGTTCAATCCGAGAAAAGAATTTAAAAGGTCAAACAACCGAATTAACTTTATTAATGATCAGGAGGATGTTTTTGCACGCTGGAATACCGAATTAGAACAAATTACCCGTTCACAGGGTCAGCAAGCCAATTTGATCTTTGATTATAGGCCTAGTCAGCGCGATCTGCTAAATTTCACTTCCAACTTAACCTTTTCCCCAAATAAAAGATTTGAAAATGAACTGGCTACCGAAATGCGTAACAGCTCCGGAGTGCTCGATTCCACCCTACAAAATAATAGTACAATTAAAGATGACCTTGTGAACCTTGCCTTTGATCTCAATTATGAACGCAAGCTGAAAAAAGAGGGTGCCACATTAAAGGCTAATGCGCACTATACGTATTATGAACTATCTCGCCAGCAAGAGGGATCCAGTGATTATTTTGATGCTGCCGGAGCCTTTATGCGGAATTTTACTTTTGCTACGGATGCCCTTCAGGACATCAATATTTTTACAGGGCAATTAGATTTTATTACGCCCATAAAATCGGGCATTTTTGAGAGCGGACTAAAAGGCTCATGGATTGAATCTAAAAGCGGGATTGATTATTTTGATGTAAATGATACGCAACCCCCCTTTGACATCGCCTTGTCCGATAATTTTAATTACAGAGAAGGGGTGTTTGCCGGCTATGCCAGTCTTTCCCAGGACTGGAACAAATGGTCTCTTAAACTTGGCCTGAGGGCGGAACAAACCGACATAGAATCGAATTCGGAAACAACCTTGCAGATCAATACGCAGAACTACTTTGAATTATTTCCGTCTTTCTACCTTTCCAGGAAATTAGGGAAAGCCAACAGCCTTAGCTTTGATTATAGCAGAAAACTTACCCGGCCTAACTACGCCGACCTGAACCCATTCCGGTATTTTCTTAACGAGAATAATTATATTGAAGGGAACCCAAACCTGGTTCCCAATTTCAGCCATAATTTTAACTTAAATTATACGATCAAAGACACTTATTTTATAGGCCTATATTACAGAGATAATGGACGATATATAAGTAGTTTGACTTTCCAGGACAATCAAAATCAGATCTTAAGAGAGACCAGGCAGAATGTGCAGGAAAGCACCTCTTATGGACTGGATTTTACTATTTCTACTTCTATTACCCCGTTTTGGTCCATGTATTTTTATAACTCCCTTTTTTATGAAGACGAGACCTTTTTGGCTGAGGAAAGTACTATTGAAACCTATACCAACCAGGTGACCGGTTATTACGGGTATCTGAATAATTCATTTACTTTATCTAAAGACGGGAGTTTTACAGGGGACCTTTCTTTAACTTATGTAAGCCCGTTTCTGTATGGTGCATATAAAGTAGACGAAACCATTTCATTGAATATTGGATTGCGCAAAACTCTATGGGATAACAGGGCGGTGATTTCCCTTATTGCGGAAGACCTTTTACGCCGGGCTAATTACACTTTTACAACCCGCTATGCCAATCAGGATAATTCCTTATACGAGGCCCCGGAAAAACAATTTGTACGCCTTGGCTTTACCTATAACCTGGGGAATTACCGACTTAACAAAACCGATCAGAACATAAAGAAAAGTGAGCTACAACGACTGGAAAACGAATAAATTTCCAATAGTTTCTTCTTTATTTTTAATTTTGTCGCGTTAAAAGATAACAGATGCCAAAAATTGGTGACATAGTTCTGCCGGAATTTCCCTTATTACTCGCTCCCATGGAGGATGTGAGTGACCCTCCTTTTCGGGCACTTTGCAAGGAGCAGGGGGCAGATTTGGTGTATACCGAGTTTATATCTTCGGAAGGCCTTATACGCGATGCGGCCAAAAGCGTAATGAAGTTGGATATTTATGAAAAAGAGCGGCCTGTAGGGATTCAAATTTTTGGAGCAAACCTGGATTCCATGTTGCGTTCGGTGGAGATTGTGGAGAAATCTAAACCCGATATCATTGACATAAACTTTGGCTGTCCTGTGAAAAAAGTAGTTAGTAAAGGCGCGGGGGCGGGTATTTTAAAGGATATAGATTTAATGGTCTCCCTTACGGCGGCCATGGTTAAGCATACCCACTTACCTGTTACCGTTAAGACCAGGCTGGGATGGGATCACGATTCCATAAAAATTGTTGAGGTTGCGGAACGGCTGCAGGATGTGGGCTGTAAAGCCATATCTATTCACGGGAGAACCCGGGCACAGATGTATAAAGGCAGTGCAGACTGGAAACCTATTGCTGAGGTAAAAAACAACGCAAGAATGTATATTCCTGTCTTTGGTAACGGGGATGTGAATACGCCGGAAGCGGCCAGGATCATGCGTGATGAATACGGACTGGATGGGGCTATGATTGGCCGTGCAAGCATAGGCTACCCCTGGTTCTTTAAGGAAGTAAAACACTACCTGAAAACAGGGTCACAGCTTTTGCCTCCCACGATGGAAGAACGCGTACAGGCTGCCCGAAGGCATTTGCAGATGGCCATTGACTGGAAAGGGGAGAAGCTGGGGGTTTTTGAAACCCGAAGGCATTACACCAATTATTTTAAGGGCATCCCGGACTTTAAAGAATACCGGATGAAAATGGTGACCAGTGATGCGGCCCCGGATGTTTTTGCGGCCTTTGATGAAGTGCTGGAGAAATTTGGAAACTATCAGTTTGTATAATCAGGCCAATAGTTTTTTGGTAACCCTGCTGCTGGCAATTTTCGAAGCAATAATCCCTAACACCACAATAGTTGCCAGTACAATTAACACATTCATTAGTTTGTATTCTACAGGATAGGCCAAAGAGGGGGTTATTTTTAACCACCCAAAAGCCAACTGCGACCAAATAAGCAGAGAGGCAAGAAGCAAACCAATAATTCCACCAAAGCTGGTTACCAGTATTCCCTGAACAAAATAGATACGACGCAATTCCCGTATAGTCGCACCAAGGTTGTAGAGCGTTTTGGAATTCTGCTGCTTGTCCAGGATCATCATGATAATTGCCCCCACGACATTAAACAGGGCAATGATTAAAACCAGCGTAAAAATCAAATAGGTAGCCAGGTTTTCGGTATTCAGCATCCGATATAGCGCATTGTTGAGCTGACGCCTGTTTTTTAGGACTATTTTATCGCCAAGTACAGCAGTGATTTGGTTTCGGACATCGGCAACATCTGCCAGAGGATCCAGGCCGAAATTAATTCCGGAGATTTGGGTATTGTCTTTTTCCAGGATTACCTGCGCCAGGGCGAGTTCTGTAAAGACGTATTTATTATCCAGGTTTTCTTCAAGAGCATAAACCCCGCTTACCACTACGGGCATTTCGTTATAGGGTTTTTCACCAAAGTTCTGTTGATTAAGCGATCCTTTTCCAGGTTTTGGTGCCAGTATCTGTAAAGGGTTCTGATAATCGTTTATGGTTAGGCCAAGCAAACTCGCAATACCAAGGCCCACAACGGTTTGTTGGTTTTTTAGGGCCCAATTACCCCAATAAATAGCACTATCTACCTTAGTAGCAACTCTATAGGCGGTATCCACGCCTTTTATATAGGCCACACAGCTTTTTTGCCTGTGCGTAAGATATACCTGCTCTTCCAATTCTTTGGAATAGGAAACCACCCCGGCTATCTCTAAAAGCTTTTGTTCTTCTTCCGGGCCAAGGGTAAAAAACTTCCCGTTTTGTGCAGTCGCTTTTAGGTCGGGGTCAAAGATGTTGCTAAAGGAAAGGCTAAACGTTTTAAGTCCGGAAAAGCCTGATAGTACCATAAAAAGGGCTGCAGACCCTATGACGATCACCAGGAAGGTTATAAAATTAATAATGTTCACCGCATTCTGGCTGCTCTTAGAGCGAACGTATCTTTTTGCTATATAGAAGGGAAAATTCAAGTTAAGTGATTATTTGAAATTTAATTCATTGCTTTTTTGTGATTCCTTTTGCGTACTACGTTGTTAAAATTTTAAACCATAGCCCTGCTATCCTTAAAAATTTTGCCTAGTATTCCATCAAAAGTAATCTATAAAAACTCCAACGACAAAACTCCAAACAATCACTAGGATTTTTTTCTTCTTGGCAGCAGATCAGGATTGGTAATGGGGTTTTCATCGCCTTTCAGAGATTTATCAATGTTCTCTATATAGTCCAGAGAATCATCCAGGAAGAAAGACAATTCGGGCATGCGCCTTAATTGGTGTTTGGTAAGCTGCGCCAGCTGGTGTTTTATAAGGGGTTGGTTAGATCTGATCCCTTCCAGAAGCTCATCCGCTTTTTTTGTAGGGAAGATGCTCACATACACCTTGGCAATAGAGAGGTCTGTAGTTACATAAACTTTAGAGACAGAAATGAGGGTGCCATGCAGGCCGCCATCGGTTGCTGCGCGCTGTAAGATTTCGGCAAGATCTTTTTGAATGACCCCGGCAATTTTTTTCTGTCGCTGTGTTTCCATAGGGCAAAAATACGTACTTTAGAGGTTACTAAAAAACAATCCCGAACAAGTTGGTAATCCATGAATAAAATAGAACATATAGGCATTGCCGTAAAGGACCTTGAGGCATCAAATCTTGTGTTTAAAAAACTATTTGGCGCTCCCCACTACAAATTAGAGGAAGTGGCCTCAGAAGGGGTTAAGACCTCGTTTTTTAAGGTGGGCCCCAATAAGATTGAGTTGTTGGAAGCCACGAGGGAAGACAGTCCCATTGCCAAGTATATTGAAAGGAAAGGAGAGGGGATACACCATATTGCTTTTGAGGTAGAGGATATTGCAAAAGAAATTGAGCGCCTTAAGGGCGAAGGCTTTATAGTGTTGAATGAAACCCCTAAAAAAGGGGCAGATAATAAGCTGGTGGCTTTTTTACACCCAAAGAGCAGTAATGGCGTTTTGGTGGAACTTTGCCAGGAGGTGAAGTAGCAGAAGTAGTGTTTTGTTCTTGCAGGCTTATCCACCAATTTTGACATATGAAAGTATATGTTCTTCGAAGCGAAAAGGATGGCAGGTATTATGTTGGAATGAGTTCAGATATTGAAAAAAGGCTTATTGCTCTTAATTCCGGAAGAACAAAAAGCACAAAGGGGTATCGCCCATGGGTTTTGTTACATCTTGAAGAATATCCAGATAGGGACAGTGCCAGAAAAAGAGAGAAGTATCTAAAAAGTGGCTACGGAAAGCAGTGGCTTAAATTGAAATATTCAGACGTTCATAAAAAACAGAAAAATTAAAGGTGCTACCTACCTAATTAAGGCAGGCGGGCCTGCCCACCTGTTGGTACGGCAGGCGGGTAGCTCAGCTGGTTATCTACCTGCCTGAAGGCAAGGCAGACAGGGAGCACCTGACTCATAATTGTAACATTGATTTTGAGATTTGGAATTTAATTACGGTTTATCGAAATTAGAGTCGCCTTCATGAAGGGAAGGTGTATGTGTGACTCAGCAGGTTTTCTACCTACAAAGAAGTTGCAGCATAGTAAAATAAATAGTAATATTGCAGTCCAAAATTTGGTATTGACCGGTCCTATCCCGAAGTAACCTCAGATACTTCAGGTCTCGTAGCTCAGGTGGTTAATGTTTTTTGAAATGCGCATTTGCGAAATTGGTCCTATAGCTCAGCTGGTTAGAGCACCTGACTCATAATCAGGGGGTCCCTGGTTCGAGCCCAGGTGGGACCACTTATAAAGAAATCCAGTCTATTTATTTAGATTGGATTTTTTGGTTTAAAGTGTTGATTTACAGCGCATAACCGCATTATAAGCACTGACTGCACTTTCCATCTAAAAGTCAACTTGTCAAGTTTTTAGGTAAAAAAAGGGTACCTATTCGGTTCCCACTTTTAAAAAAAGGTTCCCATTTCCAGAATTGTATGCCAATTGTTTAACATTAAAATCAATTGGTTATGAGTAAGCAAAAATTATCCATTCGTTATGTAATCAGTATTGCAAAAACGAATAAAAGGGGCTTATGCCCTATTTCATGTAGATTAACCCTAAATGGTATAAGAAAACCTTTTGCAACAGGTTTATTTATTAATCCAAAGGAATGGAACTCCAAACAACAAAAGGCTATCTCTATATCGAATAGAGGAAGTCAGATTAACCGGCAGTTAGAAATTATAACTGCCGAGATAAGCAGAACATATTTACAGTTACAATTAGCGGGCGATGAATTTTCAGTTGAGGATATTTTTAACAACTACATT
Source organism: uncultured Eudoraea sp. (assembly GCF_947490415.1). Classification (GTDB taxonomy): domain Bacteria; phylum Bacteroidota; class Bacteroidia; order Flavobacteriales; family Flavobacteriaceae; genus Eudoraea. The sequence continues at coordinate 784,647 of NZ_CANLGX010000001.1, read as the reverse complement.
GGAAAACCAACTGCTAAGGATGTTGGAACAATTGAATATTTCAAGGAATTTTTGGACAAGAAGAAAAAACTAATTGGGATAGATATTCAGCTAGCCACATGGAAGAAGTTTAACTATGCCTACTCTCAAGTACAAGATTTCATTAAATGGAAATATTGCAAACATGACTTTCCTTTGAGTAAACTAAAGCTCCAGTTCCTACATGATTTTGAATATTATTTAAAAATAGAAAGGAACCAAAGCCAGGTAACCATAAATAAGTGCATCCAGCGCTTCAGGAAACCCATTAAGGAGGCTCTAGGCGAGGGATACCTGGAAAAGGACCCATTTGTATTACACAAACCAGGAAGGGTCAGAAAAACCGTTGTTTTCCTTACCAAGGACGAGCTAGAAAAGCTTGAAAAGCATCATTTTTCGCAACCAAGGCTACAGCTGGTCAAAGACCTATTTATATTTTGTTGTTATACGGGCTTGGCATACAACGAAATGGCAAATCTAAAAAAGGAGCATATCATTAAAGGTTTTGATGGGAATGAATGGATCCAAATGAAAAGGCAGAAAACAGGCAAGATGATATCTGTACCCTTATTGCCCAAGGCAAAGGCCATAGTAGATTATTACAAAGAAGTTGGCAACTTGGCACTTCCTAAATTCAGCAATCAAAAGATCAATTCCTATCTAAAGGAAATAGCAGAAATTGTAGGCATTAATAAAGCCATTAGCCACCACATGGCAAGAAAGACATTTGCCTCAACTGTGCTCCTTTATAATGATGTTCCTATGGAAATAGTGAGTGAGTTGTTAGGGCATTCTAGCATTAAGATTACCCAGCAGTATTACGGAAAGATTGTTCAAAAGAGGATTAGTGAGGAGATGAGGAGGATAGCTAGCAAGATTCAAAAGTGAGAAAACTATTTAAGGGATTTAGCGGAAGAAGCAGATCATTGGTTGAACTTACATTACGAATTACTCCATCTTTTCAAGGCGGATTATTAAGTCTGTAGAAAGCTTTTCCAATTCCTCGAAATACCTATCACGGAATACTGCATGTTTTGTCAAATAGATGCCCGAGGCATATAAAATTATTCCAAAAGCATCCGAAGTAGGGTCGTTTAGGTATCCAAACAGTTCTTCAAACCCTACGTCGGTCTTCTCCGATAATATCTCCATTTCATAAGCATTGGGGGCATTATGATGCATAACATTTAACACGTCTACTGTGTAGGCATTAAATTCGGTAATATGGTTGGAAGCCTCTTCGCACTCTCTGTAATACTTTATAATTAATGATTTCAATTCGGGATCTGTAATTAAATCCATTTTACCCGCGTTGAGCATTTCGGAGTATGTTGAATTTTGTATGGTCAACATTTCTGATTCGTTAAAAACCCGAAATATATCCCAGAGAGCTATTGCCTCCTCCAGGGATTGTTGCTTTACAAAAAGCTTATCTCGGAATTCTATACAAGCATCAGTATATCGATTGGCTTCATCTATGCGCATTTTGAAATAGGCATTATCAACTTTTAGGTCTTCACGTAGTCTTGACAAATATTTCAATTCGTCGACACGCTCCTGCCTTCCTTCATTCCAGTTATTGACCTGCAGAGCGATCAATATCCCAATGACCACCAACACGATCTCACCCATGGCATAAAGCATGTATTTACTGAATTTATTTTCAGTAAGTAATTGTTGTCTAATTTTTCTAAAGAAGTTGATCATGTGCGGCAGTGGTTGTTCCTACTAATTTACTTAAATAATTGGTTTGGAAAGAAATGTTAGCGTGTTCTGGCATTAAGATCACTCAGGAATATTATGGAAAGATTGTACAGAAAAGGGTCAGTGAAGAGATGAAACGTATTTCAAAGAAGCTCAAATAACCTTAGGATATCCTTATTTTGTACTGGTAGTCAGAGGCAGTAATTTGGAGAAAGAAGCGGAGCATGACTTTAATCTATTTTATTAAAATAGGGTCTTTCTTGAGCTCCATTACCATAAATACCAACCATTATTACTCCCTCTATTTCATTGGTCTTGCCAATAACTAACTGCCATGGTGGAACATATCCTGAACGAATAAAATGCGTTTTTGAATACGGGTAAATGGTTGAAGTACGAATGAGAGAGTCATTTTGATAAACATGTTGAATCAAATTATTTTCACTACCCCTAACAATATCCATAGTAATATTTCCCAACTCTGAATGTTGATATTGATAATGCCCTAAATAATGATTGAAATCATTAAGATCTCTCTTTACAATTGGATTTTCTTCCAATCCCAAAAAATCTGATATAGCCTGATAGATTTCACCTGCTTTGTATCTAAATGATGAGATTCTGTATAAATGTAATTCGTAACTTATTTTTGATACATCATAAACTGCATTTAAATAATAAGGTTCATTGAGGAAAAATTCTATCATTTCCTCTGTTATTAACTCAGCTCTATAGTCAGAGAACCAACTTTGCTCTTCTTTTATTTTATCTTTGAAAGCATTGGCAATATCTGCTGTGTAGGATTCAAATTTATCAATTGACAATTTGTCTATGGAATAGAGCTCCTTCAACCTTATTAGTAAAGAATCCTGATCAGATGAAATAATTTTGCCATTCTCAAGTAGATTTAAAAAGTCATCAGCCACTATATCCGCAAATGTGTAATCCCAAGGCAATCCCTTGTATAACTGATTATTTTCATAATCCTCAGAAGTGACTTTCTTCTTTATGACTTTGTAAATGAGGGAATCTCTTTCGAAATAATAATCCAGAACTATGTCCGTACGCTTAATATTTTGTAGCAATTCTTTACGTGCCTGAGTCATTAACCCCATTGTCACTAATTCCCGTTTCTGCTCCTCATTCCAATTATTGATTTGTAAAGCAATCAATATTCCAATGACCACCAACACAATTTCCCCAATAGCATACCTCATGTATTTTAAAGGTTTGTTATCGTCGGCAAGTTTCCTACGGATTTTTCTAAAGAAGTTGATCATTTATATTTATTAGATGGCTAATATTATTTATTGACAGGCATATTTACTATGTATAGAATTCCATTTTAATTAATTCTCTATCTCTTCCTCAATGACCTCAATCAAGTCGGATGATCTGTTTTTTAAGTCATTAAAATACCCCAGGAAAACCTGATGCTTCGCCATGTAAGTTGATACATCTAATTCAAGGGATTGAAATTTGGGTGAATACGGATCATTAATAAAATCCCATTCTCCATGCGAATTGAAATCATGTCTTACGTAAAAGTCGTTCTCGGGAAATACTCTAACAGTATAGGGAGTATTTCGATACATATTAAGAAGTACTTCAACAGAAAACTCGTTGAATTCCTGAATATGTTTTACAGCCCTTTCAATTTCGCCATAATACATGATCAAATCATTTTTTAAAACTACATTACTAATTACATCCAGTTTGCCTGAACTAATCAATTCAATAAAAGCGGAGTTTTGGGTCGTTAGTAGCTCAGAATTCATTCTAAACAATTTAAACAGGTCTTGCACTTCCTTCAAATTTTCCTGTTCTTTATGCATTTCGATAATAAATTTAGTATGGGATTGCACAAGTTCCTCAGAGTCGTGAATGCGTCTGTTAAAATATGTGGTATCAATAACCAGGTCTGATTTTAGTCTGTTTAAAAATTGAAATTCCAAACTTTGAATCTTCCTCTTCTCATTCCAATTATTTATTTGAAGGGCAATCAAAATTCCAATAACGACAAGTACAATTTCTCCGATGGCATAAAGTAGGTATTTACTGAACTTGTTTTCAGTCAGCATTTTTTGTCTGATTTTTCTAAAGAATTTTATCATTGGTTAGCGGTTGGTTGTTCCTCCCAAGGTAATGAATTATAAAATATGGCTAGAAAGACATATGCATCTACTGTAATGCTTTATAATGATGTTCCAATGGAGATAGTCAGTGATCTATTAGGTCATTCAAGCATTAAAATTACCCAAGAGTATTATGGTAAAGTTGTGCAGAAGAGGCTTAGTGAGGAGATGGGGAGGATAGCGAAGAAATGTATTAATACAGATTCAATAAAGAATGAAATAAAAATTCAGAGACAGAGTTAAAATAATAAAGCCTAATGTCTAACCCACATTAGGCTTTAATCAAAAAGTTCAAAAAGCTATCTAATTATTACTTGATTGGTAAATGTTGGTAACCTCTGCTGGAGTCAATGGACGATTCCAAATTGCTATGTCGTCGATGGAACCATTAAACTCATAAGCATCCCAGCCGCGACCGATTAGTAATGGACTTCCCGTACAATTGTCAATTACACCAGAGGCAAATGTTTGAGTTGAAATATTTGCTCCATCAATATAGATAATAGACTGATTACCGTCATATACATAAACAAGATGATGCCAAATATCATCATTGACAACTTCTGTTACTTGATTCCGTTGCCAACCCAGTCCTGGATTATTACAATTGTTACCGTTTTTAACACTACAGTCGATTTGATTTACACTATTGTAGTTTAAGGCAAGGGAATATTGCTCATTAAATGCAGTATTCAAGTCTGTTTTATAAAGTAATGATTGTATAGATACTTCACTAGTTTTAAACCAAACAGAGACGGAGATATAATCTGGACGAAGGGATACATCATCAGGCACTTCAATATAATCATCTACTCCATCAAAACCGAAAGCAGCGTTTGTGTTATCGAACCTATCATTGGTTAATACTGGCCCGTTGATGGTACCATCATTTGCGTTTCCGCTTTGGTCATTGGAATTTCCGCTAAAGGGATACCAGGCTGCCAGGCCATTTGTGGGAATATAATTTGGAATTTGATTTGACGCACATCCATTACTATCCACATTTGCACCACTTGCAGTGTCTGGGCATTTATCTAATATGTCAGGCACCCCATCTCCATCTGTATCTCTTTCATTATCCGAGCATCCATCTGTACCAACTGTTTCACCACTAGGGGTACTCGGACAAATATCCAAATCATCAGTTACTCCATCCCCATCTGTGTCTTTTTGGGAATCAGAACAACCATTGGAATCAACAGATTCACCAGAAGGGGTATCGGTACAAGTATCTAAGTCATCTGTCACTCCGTCTTCATCGGTGTCTTTCTGCGAAGTTGAACAACCGTTTGTATCTACCGCTTCACCACTAGGGGTATTACTACAGGTATCTATATCATCTGTCACTCCGTCACCATCCGTATCAGATTGAGTTGAAGAACACCCATTGGCATCCACAGTTTCACCACTTGGGGTATCGCTGCAGATATCTATGTCATCAGCGACCCCGTCACCATCGGTATCTCTCTTAACAAACGTGGCAGTGATATTTTTATCGGAATCTATAGTAACAGACACTGTGTTTGTTGTGCCAGTTGCATCACCGCTCCAATTTATGAAATCATAGTTTTCAGATGGGGTGGCGATTAGGGTAAAAGTCTCACCAGAATCAAAAGTTCCTGAGGAAGGAGAAACAGAGCCTCCTTCGATAGGGGAAATAGTTGTGTTAAGATTATAACGTTGTATTGCGTCGTCATCTGAACAACTACTCAATACTAAGACAAGAATCAATATTTTAATTACGGAATGTTTCATAATAGGTTGGATATTTTTTTTAAAACTATGACGAGATTATTGAAACATGAATAAATTGTTGTGAAACCAGGTATTTTGTATGGCAATACAACAGTTGTGCCCCAAAAGGAACTTATTGGCGAACTGCTTGGGCACTCGAGTATAAAGATTCCCCAGAAGTACTATGGCAAAGTAGTTCAGAAGAAAGTTAGTGAAGAGATGGAGCGGATTTCAGGAAAACTTGGCTCTTCTTAAGGGCAAGTGCTAAAGTCAAACGAACGAGGAAGACCATCAACCTCCCCTCTCCCCATTGACATTTATCATAGGATATGATTTGGTCTGCCCCTACCTTTGAAGGTCAAGCCAACTGTTATGCTTCATTTCTTCCGTAAAATCCGTCAGCGACTTTTAACTGAGAATCGGTTTACCAAGTATCTGCTCTATGCTGTAGGGGAGATTATCCTTTTAGTGATCGGGATATTGATAGCCATCCAGGTGGATAATTGGAATGATGAACGAATCGCGGCTGATAACACTAAGCAACTTTTCAAGGAGGTTAGTGACGAGCTAGTGCAGAATATCAAAAATATAGATAGATTGATAGACCTCAATCTTGCAAAAGATTCTCTTTATTTCAAAGTACTTAACAGAAAGGTTGGACCCGAGGACTATGAAACGAATCCGAAGTTATTTCTTTTTGCCTTTGAATGGTATAGAACGGGGCTTATGGATGAAGACTTTGATGCCCTGATTGCAGAAAAAAATAATCTCACCGAATTACAGGATTCGCTGTTTTCAGAACTAAAAGACTTATATGGCACAAGAAAGTATAATACGGACCAAGATGATCGAATGATCAATGACGCCCATCTTGATTGGAGAGATAGAATCGCAAATGAGCAACCCTGGTGGTCCAACTATGTAAAAAGCTGGGGATATACCGATGAAAATAAGGATAAAATAATCGAGTATGCTTTAACGGATCCAATCTATTTAAATAAACTTGCTGAGGTTAGGAGTAGAGAGGGAGGGCATTTAAACGGAATAATTTGGTTTAGAACAAAAGCATTGAATCTCTATAATAGGATTGCAGAGATGCTGACCATAAAAAAAGACACCTTCTTACTTAAAGACATTACAAAATATGACAATATTAAAGGTGTATATAAATATGACAATGAGGAAAATAAGTGGGCTATTCAAGGTGAAAATGAATTGAAATTTAAATTATTCGTGAAAGATTCACTTGTGGAAGAATGGGATATTCATCCATACGACAATACCCATGTGTTATTCTATAGTAAGGATAGACCAGGAACGGATAATGTGGGTATATGTAGGGTTGTAAGTGGCGAGAATGGGAAGGTTTTGGGTCTGATCACGATTTTGGATATGAGAGAGATAAATGGAAACAGGGCAATGGCGAAAAAAATAGAGTAAAACATTCACATTTTTATACTCTCACACCTCTCCTCCAATCCCAGGGTGGAATCGGATTCGCAAAAGTCTTCATCCTATATCCCATATTATTAGTCCGACAAACTAGCTATTCAGCAACGAGGTGTAAGTTTAATTAAAGCTTCTTCAATTTCGATTCTCTTGTAATACACCCTATTCCCAATTCCATAAGAAGGTAATATCCCTTTCTTAGACCAATGCCATAGAGTTGAAAGGGATATTTTAAGATATTCAGCTGTTTCTTCTCTTGTTAAAAGCTCTATGGACTCCAACAATACCTGAATCAACAGCTTTGTTATACTTTTCTATTAGATCTTCATTAGATAATTTTTGAAGGCTTTCAAAATTCTTTACAAATTGTGCTTTGTCACCTTCACGAGAAATAAATACATGTTTCATAATACATTATTTTAAAAGTTAATGCATCAGGAAGGGAATAATAAACGGTGAATAATCATTTATTTTGACTGAACTGTCCGTATTCTGAACCACCGTGGCTTTTGTGCTCGGTTGGTACGCTTATTTGCGTTCCTGATACCACTTCAAATTTAAGGATTTTAAATAACTTTACTAAATGCTAAGAGACATAGTATTTACAGTGATCAACGCTACAATACCTATTACAACAACTCCCCCTATAACAATCCATGCCCATGTAGGTAATCCTCCTGTTTTTAGAAGCACTTCATACACTTCATCAGTATTAATTGGAAATTTTACATTCTCTCTTGTATCATAGTCAACCTTTACACCATAAAACTGCCCATCTTCATGTACAATGTATTTATATTTAATGGCATCATCAGTTGAGGTAATAATTTTTACCTCTTTTTGTTGTTCAGCGGCTTGCGCCAGAGTCGTGGGAGTTTTATACGTAGCACAACTTTGAAAAAGGATCAATGCCGTAAAGAACAGTGCAATAATTTTGAACCATTTCTTGAGCGCTTTCATAAATGTAGATTTTATTCAGTATGTCAATAGACAATCTATCAAGCATAAAGGTAGGTGACACAGTCTGGGAAGTAAATGATTTGAATCATTAGGCTACTATGATAATTAATATACTACTGGATAAATTTGTAAATTGTATTTGTCATCAAGAATAAAAGAATAAGGCATACAATTCGGATACCTATTAAGTTGGCAAGTTGCCAAATAGTAAGATTAGAATAGGTGTGACGGGGACTAACTTTATTTACACAAAGGGCAAATTACAAGCACCAAATCTCAAATCTCAAAGTACAATCATCCCCCTTTGTAAATTGGAGCCTGGAACTTGGAACCTGGAATTTGTCATTTGGAATTTGTTTTTTTGTTCGCAACAACGAACCTGGTCCAAGAGCAAAGCGATCTAACCCAGCCTGCCGGCCGAAACGTAGTGGAGGTGGGGTGGGACCACAAGATTACAAGTCCAGCTTATTTACTAAGTTGGACTTTTTCTTTTTAATCCAATGGTCATAGAGTTTTTGAAGATTTAGTAAGACTCCACGGATGCTTAGTTCTGTGTATACACATTTTTCATCACTTCTGTTTTACCTTCATCTTCAGCTACGGCAGAAGTTGTAAACATCATCACTCCGCTAGATTTGCCTGCCAGTCCACCCTTCAGAACAGTTTCAAATTCCTTATTGGAAATGATACCCGGGTTATTATATGCTTGAACGATAGGCCATACTTTTGGATAAGAATCCTTTCTGATATTTAGTCGATTGCTAAACCAGCGTATATTCTCTTTTACCCATGCGGGCTCTCTTCCCATTCTCTTATGGTATACCATAGGAGAAAATACATCGACAGTTTCTTTTAATAGATTATAATCGAGTCCCAGTATGCGACGCCTTGCACTATTAAATTCCTGATCGTCCCATGGACAATGATAAAGTCCAAGGAGCGCCTCTGGTTTGATTTCCTTGATAATGCTTTTTATTTCATAGGTCCAATCATAAATCACCTTGCATCGCCAATTACGCCATGATTCATCATGGTTGTTCAGTATCCATAGTGCCTTCTTTGAGGTAATTCCGTCCGGTATTTCAATTCCTGAATCTTTTGAGAAATCATCAAGACAATGATTACAAAAACACGTTTCGGGCAAGATGGGCTCAGGTTCTTCAAACTGTGCATGCCAATGCACATAGTCCATCCAAACACCATCCAGGTCATACTCCAAAAGTAGATCCCGCAGCTGGCCAAAACGATACTGACGGAAACCGGGTTCGGTAGGACAAACTCCCATAAACCAGGATGCAGCTTGCACTTTTTCACCTTTTTCATTTATTGCCCAGGCTTCAGGGTGCGTTTCTACATAATTTTTACCATTCAAGGTGGCAAATTCAGCAAATAACAGTAACCCCTCAGATCTGGCCCTGTTAACCATTTCATGATTGATCGATCCGCTGTGGACAAAAATAGCATTAACCCCAAGATTATTGAGATTTAATTCTTTATCCCAGAAAGGTTTGGGGTCTCCATAAACACCCCTGATCTCAGCGGTTTCAGTAGATTTTTGTTCACAGGACATAAATAACAATGAACATAAAGTAATATGAAGTAAAATGTATCGAAAACAGAACTTTATAGTTGAATTCATCTTAATTTATGTTTAAGTATCAAATGCACAGGTATTAAGAATTATTATGAGGACAGCACCGGTATCTCTCAAGATGTCTGATCTGCAACACCATAGCTACTTTTTTGTTAGCTAAATTTTTATTTCACTCTTTGCATTGAATTAATTTATGATTTTAAACATTATTTTCCAGATCAGCAAAAGCTTAAACATTGGAAATTAGTAAAGGTAGACATTGGAAACATTAGAAATTTAAAAAAATAAGGCATACAATTCGGAAGCCCATTACTTTGGCAAGCTTTCAAAGAATAAAATATCCAGAATTTATTTTACCTGAAAGACTGATAATAAACTCATCTTCAATAACTATAGGACTCTTACCCAATCTTTCTATAAAAACCTTCCGTAAAGCCAGGAGATGCAGCGCCTGAGCGTGGACCCCAACAATTCCTGAATCAACAGCTTTGTTATACTTTTCAATTAGATCTTCAACAATATTTTTTACTAATTGAGACTCATTTAGGATATTCTTTCTCTCTTCATTCCAATTATTTATACTCAGTGCGATTAATATTCCAATAACAACAAGTATAATTTCACCAATTGCATATTTCAAATACTTTCCAGTTTTATTTTTCTCCATAAGGTCATAGCGTATTTTTCTAAAGAACTTAATCATAGAAAGGAAGTTGTTGGTTGTCCTTCCTAAGGTAAGGAATAATTGAATAAAGGGAGACAGACCTTTTCTGATATTACAATGCATTTAATTGACAGTCAGGCCGGTTATAAGATTCTGAAATCAGACACCGGGCTTAGGCTAATAGGTTCGGAAATTTCCTCAGAATGTTCAATTTTTCACTACCTTATTGACTTAATCCTAAAAATCAACCAATTATGAAAAAAATTATTTTTGTATTTGCAATGTTTATCGCTTTTTCGGTAAGCGCCCAGGACAGCTATTACACGGTTTATACATTTGTTGTAGAACCACAGAACCAGGCCACCGTTTACAATTTGGTGGAAGACTATTATTCCAAGAACAAGCCTGAGGGGGTTTTTGTGCGCCTTTTTGAAATCCACTTTGCAGGTGGCGATGCCACCCATTCCATTGTTTTTTCTGGCTCCCAGGAGGCCCTGGGAAATATGTACGGAGGGGGGCCTAACGACTCTTTCTCTCTTTTTTTAACGCGCCTGAACCAGCATATTAAGGACGGGTCCGGCTCTGCTATGGGTAGGAATATTTCCTTAGTTGGGGAAACCAATGTGCGTTATCGTGCCCAAAGGATGTATTTCCTTGATGTTAAAGATACAGAAGCCTTTGATGCAGCACATAAAAAATTCCATTCTGCACATAACCCGGCAGGCGTTCTCGTAAACATGGGTGCTCCCAGCGTAGGAATGGGAACGGGCAACTACAACCGCTGGGTAATGGTTGGGTTTAAAGACATGAAGACGGCCATTGGGGGAGTAAATAAATTGCTAGACGGGGACGCCCTCAAAGCACGGGAGAAAGCCCGGGAAGAATTAAGAGCAAGTAACGGAGGCGCAGAATTGAAAGGATCAGGCCTGCGGTTACTCCTGGGCGCCTGGTAAAGGATAAAGCCATTTAAAATGGCATAATATACGGTTCTGACTTTTAAATAACTAAGACAGGTATTCTTTAAATGCCTGTCTTAGTTTTTATGGTAATGTCAGATAGAACAGAAGTTATTCAAGCTGCTTAAATAGGCCATACCATAATTGCCTATTAGATCACAATAGTATGAAAAGTAATGATTGTTCGTGCAGTTAGTGATTGTTGCGCACCGTTTCATCCTCCTCCTTTTTACCATTTCTTAAAACCTTGGCGGCATGGATGATATAGTTCCTAACATTAGTTATCTGACTTTCATCTAACCGATCCCCAAAATTAGGCATGCCCTTGGTAAGAAATGCTCCTTCTCCCACAATTTGGGAAAACATCCCAAATATTGCTCTTTCTGAATACGCAATATCCGGATAAGCACCCCCACCACTTCCAGGCGGGCCATGACACCGGTTGCAATATTGGTTAAAAACCAGCTTCCCATGTTCTATATTGTCCATAGAAGCTGTAACCTCCAGATCAATTAATTCCTTTTTAATGGTTGGGTATACAGGAGCAGCTTCATTTTTGCCTAATGCAAAGGTATATATAGTGCCGGGATATAGCTGATCAGTAAATCGTACATACCTGCCAAGAACGCCACCCCAGCCAGATATTATGGTAATATATTGTATGCCGTCTACCATATAAGAGATGGGTGAAGCGACAACCCCTGAACCCACATTGAAACGCCATTCCTCTGTTCCGTCTGTTGCGTCATAGGCAACCAGGAAACCTTCCGCATTTCCCTGAAATACAAGATCTTCCAGGCTCAGGACTCCGGCATTCCAGGTAGATTTATGTGGTACCTTCCATACTTCTTTTTTCTTAATCGGATCCCATGCAATCAACATCCCTTTTTCATCCGGAGCCAGGGAATCCATACGGGTAATGGCATTTTTATTTCCGCCAAGGGCAATATTGAAGGTTCGGATATCTTCCTTGTATTCCCAATTTAATGGTTGACCATAAATCATGGACAGATCCCTAGCCGGAATGTAAACCAAATTCGTAACCGGATTGTACGCCATAGGCTGCCAGTTATGCCCGCCGGCCGGGCCGGGAAATATCTGGGCATTAACTTCTTTGTATCTCCCGTAATCGGTTTCTACAGGGCGTCCAGTTTCCATATCAACATGGCTTGCCCAATTGGTATAAACATAGGGGTCTGCAGAAATTAAGGTTCCATCGGTGCGATCCAGTACATAGAAGAAACCATTTTTGGGCGCTTGCATCAAAACCTTCCTGGGTTGATTGTTGAACTCAATTTCCGCAAGGATCATGTGTTGTGTGGCTGTATAGTCCCAGTTATCCCCGGGAGTAGTCTGATAATACCACTCCAGACTTCCATCGTCAGAATTAAGAGCAACAACGGAAGAAAGATAAAGGTTATCACCTCCCTGAGGACTTCTTAATGACTGATTCCATAAAGTGCCATTCCCAACTCCCACATAAATTAACTTGAGTTCCGGATCATAGGCATAGGCATCCCAGGCAGTTCCACCACCACCGGATTCCCACCACTTACCGCTCCATGTTTCTGCGGCTTTGCGCATTGCTTCATTTTCAAAGCCATTTGCAGGATTTCCGGGTACGGTGTAAAACCTCCAGCTTTGTTGGCCTGTTAAGGCATCATAGGCTGTGACATAACCCCTGACACCATATTCAGCACCACTATTGCCAATGATTACTTTTCCATCAAACACCCTTGGTGCACCGGTAATGGTATAACTTTCACTTTGATCTACAGTTAAAACCTCCCAGGTCTTTTCACCGGTTACGGCATTAATGGCAACTAACCTGCCATCTAATGTTCCTACATAAACAAGGCCTTTATACAGTGCCACCCCGCGATTAACTACATCACAACAGGCTATTTCCCCATATTTGCCGGGCACTTTGGGATCATAAGTCCAGATAAGTTCTCCTTTTCTGACATCAACAGCATATACAATGCTCCACGGGCCACTTACATACATTATGCCATCTACCACCAAAGGTGTTGCTTCAAACCCTTTGGTAGTGCCAAGATTTAAAGTCCAGGCCAAGCCCAGACTGTCTATGTTTAATTTCGTAATCTGAGTTAATGGACTAAAGCGGTCTTCACTGTAGTTTCTGCCATAAGAGAGCCAATCCTCCGGGGTTTTGTCTGCATTTAGTAACCGGTCATAGTCTACTGCATGGGTAACCGCTTTTATATGTTCAACGGATCCTTTGTCATAACTTTGATTACAGCCCGAGAGTATCACAAAGAGGAAGCCCCAAACTAGGTTTAATAGAAGCCTATTTGTAATTAGGTGTCTTATGTATTTTAAAGCTTTGTTCTCGTCTGCACGTGTCTTACGGATTTTACGATAGAAATTGATCATTATAAGGAAGCGGTTAGTTGTTCTTCCTAAGATAAGGAATTATTAAATATGGCAGATATACCATTTCGTCCATTATGTTGCTTTATATGGGCGTTACAATGGAGATAGTAAGTGAATTGTCAGGACTTTTAAGTATTAAATTACCCAAAAGCACCAAGGGAAGATTGTTCAGAAGAGGGTTAGCGAGGAGATGGAAAGGATTTCAAAAAAAATTTAGTTAATGTTTAGTATAACCTGGTTTTTAATGCAGGTTATACAATGTTAGAAATAGTTAATAACCAATTGCAGCTCCCTCAGGTCTGGATGAATCGGATGCTCCAATCAGAATAGTATTCTTCGGATCAATTACAATCCCCATTAAGGCACCTAAAGACGATACAGGGATCAACTGATGGCCCATGAGTTCAAGATTTCTCTTTGTGTCAGGAGATAGCAGGTGTTCTTCGTATTCAATTATATTGGGTAACCACTCATGATTAATTTTCATTGCTTCTATAGCCTTATCTATTTGCATATCATACTCCAGGACATTCAATACCGTTTGAAAAACGGTATTAATAATGGTTTTTCCACCCGGACTCCCTATAACAAGGTACGGTTTTCCGTCTTTAGCGACGATCGTAGGGGTCATACTTGATAGCATTCTTTTTTCCGGTTGAATGATATTTGGATTTGTTCCTATCAGTCCGGAACTTGTAGTTTCATTGGGTATTGGGTTGAAATCCCCCATTTCATTATTGAATATAAAGCCAAGTTTGGGAGACCCCATTCCAGAGCCATAGCTACGTTCTAAAGTGTAAGTCAAAGAAACGGCGTTACTGTTTTTATCAACCACAGAAAAGTGAGTGGTGCTGCTGCCATCATAAATTTGTCCGAATTTTGTCGAGTCACTTGGCGATGCTTTTGACCAATCAATATTTTCAAAACGCTTTTTGGCAAATTTTTTTGAAGTCAATTTATTTATAGGAGTATTCAGATTAAAATCAGGATCTCCTAAATGTTCTGCCCTGTCCGCATAAGCTCTTCTCATTACCTCCGTAAGTAAATGGACATATTCGGTAGAATTGAATTCAATGGAATCCAGGTCTGCTAATTCCATAAGATTCATCATTTCAACAAGTGCTACCCCTCCAGAACTGGGAGGTGGCATGGAGTATATGTCATAGCCTTTGTAGGTCCCTTTTATAGGTTTTCTTTCCACAGCTGAGTATTTCTGAAGGTCTTTTTTCGTTATTATCCCTCCATTTTCCTTCATATAACGGGCAATTTCCTTTGCTACTCCTCCCTTATAGAAACCGTCATGACCCTTGTCCCGGATTTCTGATAATGTATTGGCCAGTTCGGGTTGCTTCCAAACTTCCCCAAAAGATATAAGCTTACCATTGTCCTTTCTGAAATAATCTTTTATAAATTGAATTTTGGAGTTGGTATCGAGATAGATTGCAGCACGTGCAAGGCTCCATGTGAGTTCAAAACCATTATTTGCCAGGTCAATTGCCGGTTGAACCAAATCCGCCCAGGGTAAATGCCCGTATTTTTCATGAGCCAGATAAAGGCCCGCTACCGTCCCAGGTACACCTACTGAGTTCAGACCGATGTGATTACTTGTTGATTCCCTTCCGTAAAGGTTTATTCCTTTGGGAAGGTTCCCGGCTTCATCAAGAAACATATCCGAAGATGCATTCATCGGAGCTTTTTCCCGAAAATCAATTGTAGTAGTAGTTCCAGAAGAATCCATGAAGACCAAAAATCCCCCGCCTCCAATATTCCCAGCAGTTGGATGCGTGACAGCCAATGCGAAGGCCGTTGCCACAGAAGCGTCAATAGCGTTCCCTCCTTTTTTTAGAATTTCGATTCCTACTTCGGATGCGATTTTGCTACTTGATACAACCATGCCATTTCTTGCATAGGTTTGAGCTAAAATGACATGGCTTCCTATTGTAAGACAATAGCTTATAAGGGCAATAATTTTAAAACGGTTCATAAGATTATTTCTAACAATTGAATATAGCACATTATGCACTGTATCACACTTTTGCAAACTAAGATAATTTATTTAGATTAAGCCCAAAGTTGGTTGGGGCTTGGAAGCTATATGGCACATCATTATATGTACACATTAAGGAGAATCACAGATGTGGCAGTGCTTGGTCTTTCTTAATAAAGATGGAGTAGGAAATAGGTAGCAATTACTTATAGCCATTGTTGTGCTTTCGTTATTTGCTGTTTTTATTAAGAATATTAATAAGCTCCATATTTTCTATATTTAGTTCAGTCAAGGATGTTTTAAAGCTTTCTGTTTTAAGCCGCCGTTCGAAGAGAAGCTGTTGAAATTTAATATTTCCCAAATGTTGATCAAGTATCTGAGGTTTAAGAAAATTCAGCGGTAATTTACCAGGTTGGGCTTCATATAATGATTTAAGATTGTGCATACCAACATCACGTAAATATGGTCTAATTTGGTTATGAATAATGTCTTCGTATTCCAAGAAAATGTCACTTACCCGATCTTCCATTAAAAAATAGTTTTGAAGTAGCTCCCTATTGGATTCATTTTTCAAGTTGCTTACAGATTCAGCATGGTTTTGTTGAGTTATTGGCCTGAAATCCGATGAATATCGGACAAGTTCTGTTGAGTCATAATTTAATTCATTTTCACTGTTAAGAACCTTGGCAATCAAATGGTCTATAATATATAATTGATTTGTTAATTCGTTTAAAGACTGATTGATATGCTCTGAATCTAACCTTAGATCTTCAACAATATTTTTTACTAATTGAGACTCATTTAGGATATTCTTTCTCTCTTCATTCCAATTATTTATACTCAGTGCGATTAATATTCCAATAACAACAAGTACAATTTCACCAATCGCATATTTAAAATACTTTCCAGTTTTGTTTTTTTCCATAAGGTCGTAGCGAATTTTTCTAAAGAATTTGATCATTGGTTATTGGTTGGTCATAGTTTCTGCTACATAGCTTTTTTAGCGAAGTAGTAATGAAGGCTAACGTGTTCTTGTATGGTTTCGTTGCAATTAGTCTAAGATAGCAAATAAACAAAAACCCATTATTCAGCAGCGAGGAAATTACTTTCGGAATTTCAGACGCAATTAATTATACAAGTTGTTGTATGCTGTTTAAAGTCATTTTAATATTTCATCATTGACTGAAAGAAGCCGTCTTTATTCTTCGAATAATTTTGCTTCTAATTCTAATATTATAATGTTTTTTTAGTCTTTCTCTCCATTTGAACCTTGAGGTCTATTTTTTGAACTTTTGAATCAATTTGGTCCTTAGAATCGCTCATACATTTGCCATATCAAAATAATTATTAATCATTTAAATAAATTAATCATGAGTACAAAAAAGAAAGTAGTAGTATTAATAAGTTACGGTTTAGATGATGAAAGAGCATCTGTAGCTTGGAGCATCGCAAATGGAGGCATTAATTCTGGATTAGATGTAAGTATTTTTTTAGTTAGTTCAGGAGTTGATTGGGTTAGAAAAGGAGCGGCAGATAATGTCCATTTAAACCCGAAAGACCCAACAATGAAAGAGATGATTGATGCAGTTGTAAATAACAAATGTAGAATAATGGTTTGTCCTCCTTGTGCAGCAGTTAGAGGCTATTCCGTTGACAACTTAATTGATGAAGTGGAAATGATTGGCTCTGGGGCCTTACATCAATTGATATTAGAAGGAGCAGAGGTAATATCACTTTAATTTAAATATTCAATTATGATCATTCAAAAAGATAAAACGTATAAAGAAATCATTGAGCAAATAACTGTTGATGGCTTAGATACTATTATTGCTGAAAATAGTTATACAATTATTGATGTAAGGAATTCAAAAGGCATTGAAACACAAGGTAGTATTCCTGGAGCAATTAATATTCCTTTTGATTCAATTGACAAAAGTATTGAAGAAGATAATGATATTTTTAACTGTGATGGACCATTTTTATTTTGTTGTACTGGAGGAGTAATGTCATATATGGCAGCTATTAAAGCCCAAGAAAAAGGTGTCAAAAATGTGTGCAATTTAGAAGGAGGTCATTCAGCTTGGATGAAGTTGCAAATGACTTAGCTAGATGTCTAACAGCTTATAATTTTTAAGACTAAATATAAAGACAAAATCATGGAATTTTTAATTATTATATTAATAGTTTATGGAATATCAGCTATAGTTACTATAAGCAAAATATTTGAACCATTAAGAGATATAGCTGAGAAAATAAGTCCAAATTTTTGGAAATACTTAACAAGTTGCATGCAATGTCTTCCTTTTTGGGTAGGAGTGTTAGTTTCATTTATTATTGGAGGTCCAGTAAATGTTGAAAATGAAATGTTTCCTTCTTTTTTGAATGTATTTTTTACCTATTTATTTTCTGGATCTTTATTTAGTGGAACTACAATGATTATCCATACTATATTTGTATACTTAAAAGGAGAAAATTGGGATATATCTCAAAAAAAGGACAGGCAACGAAAAGTTAAAAAAGGAATTATTAAAGAGGGTTAATTTACAACCCTCTTTAATTTAACAGAATTGAAGATTTTTTTGAACTTCTCCATTGGTTGGGAGTCATGCCAAATTGATTTTTAAAAGATCTAATAAAGTGAGAATCACTTTCGAACCCACAATCATAACATATTTGTTGAATTGTAAAGTCTGTATTTAAGATGAGGTTACGAGCTAAATGTAAGCGCTTAGTGAGTAACCATTTCCCAGGAGTTGTTAGGTATATCTTTTTAAATTCTCTTTTAAATGAAGATATACTTTTGCCACATAATCTTGCAAATTCATCAACTTTTAAATTATATATATATTGCTCTTCCATTATTTGTTCAATCCCACCATTTACATTTTGAGACAGTGTATAAAGTACGTTTTTAATATCTGAATTGTTATGGTTAGTACAGATGTTTAAAAGCATTTCTCTGAACTTTAATTCCATGATTTTCTCAGGAATTTTTTCACCTTTCTTTAAATATGAAAAAAAAGAGAGGTATAAAGTATTTAAACTTTCAGAAACATTAATTCTATAAACAAAATCTGGATGATTTATTTTTTTTAAACCTGTAGTTTCCCTATTAATATCTTCTTTAATACACCTTTTAATAAAGTCGTCTTTCATAAAAAACATCAGCACACAAAAACCATCTTCAAAATACTGTTGGTTTTTAAAAGCGCCTTTTCTTACAAAAATTGATTGATTTTCTTTTACCAGATATTCAGCTTCTGGGGTTATCCATTTTTTTTGACCACTTAATACATATACAACACTATGACATTCCGACCATGCAGTAAAAAGTTCTTCCTTAATAGGACATTTAAACTCTACTATTAAATAATCCTCTCCAATTATTTTGTTATAATCAGGAGTTTCCAAAAAGTGTTTGTACGAATCAAACATATTTTTAATCCCTTATAATGACTCTAATTTAACAAAAAATAATTAGTCGAGCCTAAAGGATTGTAGCATACCCTTGATATAATTCTAATCTATTTTGAAATTCTAGAACAAATAGATTTTTAAGAAATTGCATACAACGTTTATGTATATGGAAAGTTGCGTGTTTGTGTGCGAGGATTTTCCGAAGGAAAATCAGAAGCTAGTAAACAAAGCAACAAACTTTGGTTAAGTTAAAAGCAGCAATTTTTTATATACTTTGTTGTAAGTCGTTATTTGTTTTTGATTGTTAAATCCTTAATTGTAGGATAAATTTGCTTTGGCTTTTCAGTTTTTTCAAGAAAATCTCTAAAATCTTTTGCAAATGCCATTTTACGCTTAAGCCACCATTCTTGCGTTCCGTCGTGATGAAAATATCCAATCATAGTATTCAAGTGGTTTGTCCAAAGTTGTTTATCCAATACAGACAGTTTATGTTGATAGAACATATTTTCCCAATGTCTAAAAAGCTGAATAAATAAATAATTAGAAGTTCGCTTATCGTCTTCATTTAAATTATCCCAATTGGATGTCGCTTTTTCAAGCAATTCTCCAAGTTCTCTATTTTCTACTAGCTGTCTAAGAAACTCCATATTGGTTTTATTCAGAGAATCATAATAATTAGCCCTCGAAGCTTGTGTGTTTTTCTTTATTTGATATGCAAGAAAGATGACAGATAAGATAACTCCTATACTTGCTATAGAATTAATAATTATTTCATAATTCATTATACTGCTCTTTTATTGACTTACAACTTATTTATATAGATGTAACACACATCTTTAGACCCCCGATTTTACATAAAACAGTAAATCCGTACATCTTTTTTAGTAATATTCTTTGGGATATGAAATTAATAATTAATTTGTTTTAAATCATTCCTATTTTGCATTATAGTTGCACTCTACATTTCTAATTTAGGACGATGACTCTCTATGAATACAAAATACTAACAGAGGATGAGCAGTATGACACTGTATTTGCCAAAGGTAGGTTCCTTGATATTGTTATAGAAGGTAAATCTAAGTTTGTCCTATATGCCTTGGATAAGTTTTTTGTTGAGGTTATTTGGGATATAGAACAGGATGAGATCATAGGCTAAGGACAGTTTAAAGAAGGACATTGCCTGGATAAGTATAGCAATGTGCCAAAGGAGATTTAGTTCAGTTTTTAGGACATTCAAGTATTAAAATCACCCAGGAATATTATGGTAAGGTTGTTCAGAAAAGAGTGGGTGAGGAGAGGGAAAGGATTTCTTAGAAACTAAAGTTCCACAACGGGATTAGAGGATAAGTGAGCGGGAATAAAAATTTGTCTATGACCTCTCAATCGCTACCAGAAGCACTTTAATTCTTTTTATCGTGTATTCATGTTAGTTATACATTGCCCCTATTTCGGGATATAAAGCTTTTATTCCAGCTATTAAGGATTCAGAGTTCTGGATCAGGCCAACTATAGTTGCCAAGTCGTATTGAGACTTTGTTTTTATAGTTTTCAGGGTGTTTTTGATTTCAATTGAATGAATCAGCTCTGTTGCTGTTTTCATATGATCTTTCGTGTAAAACGTAGAATCGGTAACTACCAGCTCCTGACCATTATAAGGGGTTATTAGTGCCCTAGGAAGACCATGCTGATACAAAATATCATTGAAATCAATATCGATATCCGATTCGAACCCTTTAATGCGTATTACGTAATCTGTTAAACCCTTTGCCAAAGTTTTTTGCTGTTTATTTTCAGGGTTATAAGTCAGGTTTTGTATAAAATATTCGGTTTCCGTATTTAACTTAACTCCATGATAATCCCACATGATATAATGCAAGGCAAAGGGACGTTGGATTAGGCTAAATGTATCTGGTTGAATCAGGACAATATCTATTAGTTTTATTTGATTAGTGAGTCCTTTGGATATGCTCACAAGTTCATTAACATCAGATTTAAGGCCAAGAAGAATTTGCTCCATTGAATCCCTGAATAAATAATCTTTTCTTCTTGACTCATTCCAATTATTTACCTGCAGGGCAATTAAAATCCCAATGACCACCAGCAAAATCTCCCCAACCGCATACAGCAGGTACTTGCTGAATTTACCTGCCCGTCCGGCAGGCGGTTTTTCAGTCAGGAGTCTTTGACGTATTTGTCGGAAGAAGCGGAACATAAGTTAGTGGTTGTTCCTACTAATTTACTTAAATAATTGATTTGATGGGAAATGTTATGGCATTCAAGCATAATAATTACTCAGGAGTATTATGGGAAGATAGTTCAGAAGAGGATAAGTGAGGAGATGAAGAAGATTTCCAACTAACGTTTTGAATAAACGGTCGTTTTAATGCCGTTTATTTTTTGTTTTGCACGGATTCGTTTAGTATAACACTATTTTTCCAATCTAGAATAAGCTGTTCTTCAGATATTTTAAGGTAATTTAGTATTTCATCAGCTGTTGTTAATCCAAGCAAATAAACCAAAATAAATCTTCCATAATTATCATCTATATATTGGGCGATGGATCCAGCAAGACCATACCTATTTTCTCCTTTCCAAATATCGGAGAGCATATCGGGACCTCCATTTTTAATGATAAAATCTCGAGCGTCTTTGTATCTTTTTTCATCAAGTTGTCCTGAAGCATAAACGGCAATACCTTCCACAAACCAGTCTATATTATCAATATTTTCAAAAGTTGGTGATGGATTCTGTTGCCCATGAAAAACATGAATCATTTCATGAATTATTATTTTCTTGGTAGCTAAAGTATCCAAAATATCATGTTCACATGCTTGATGTCCCCATGTTCTGGGGGATAAAATATCCAACCTATGACCTATGCCACTAGCGACCATCCAGCACTGGGATTTAAATTCAGGCATATTCCAATCTTTTTGCCATTGCTTGTCAAGACTGTCTCTGTCGCTAAAAAGGTGTACCTCAAAATATCTTGGATAATCTTTACCAAAAAAACTAATTACCTCTTGTCGTCCTTCTTCCAACCACCGGTTTATTCTTTTGGCGTCTATGGAATCGTTAGGGTCATAATATATTTTATAAGGGTCAGAACCGTTTGATGTGTTTGTATTTTGTGCCGTAGTATAATTGGCAACGAAAATTGGCAACAATAATAAAGTAGATAATATTCTTTTCATAACATCACTTTATAGTATGACTGTTTGTAGGTTGATTTGTTACATCTAATTGTGCATAACGCCCAGGCTATGATTTCGTTGTGGGAAACGTAGTAGACTTTTCCACTTATGAAATCAGGCCGTTTGGTGGTTTCTATTTTTGTTTTTTGAATAATGCCACAATGAATTATAGCCATTGTTGCACAATCGTTATTCTTTTAATTCCTGATCTATTGCCAACATGACCTGTTCAGCCCTTTTCCGGCTATTAACAAGTGTTTCACAAGTCAAAGAAACCTTATCTAATAAGGTATTTAACCTGATTATAATAAGTTTGTTTTCTCTAATAAGTCTAATAGGATCTTCTATATCACTCATCCTTCTAAGATCAATCAGATACTGATTCTCTAATAAATCTTTAGTTTTCATTGTTATTTCTAGATTATTATCCCACAATATGCCAGAAAACCACATTTCTGCATTAAGATAGTATTCGTTAATTATCGATTTTAATTGTGGGTTATTCAAAGCAGAATACAGACCCGAATTACCAAATTCTATAATGGCTTTATCATTTATAAACGACCCTACTGTGCCCAAATCGATCGCTGAAAAACATGCATCAAAATATGCTTTATCCCAACCCTTAGGAATAGGTTTTTTCCACAAAATCCGCGGTTGGTTAGGAAATTCATCATAGTGGTAATCATATAATCTAACTGTTTCACCAGCCATTTCTAATATATACTTAATGGCATGAAATCTAAACCCTTCCATCCCAAGAACCCTGTCATGTGATTCAATATCAGATTGAATTGCAGTTTTCAAATTTTTTAATTGCAGATTAACCTGATTTTGAATCTGGCGGTTTTCATTCCAATTATTTATCTGCAAGGCAATCAGTATCCCAATTACCACCAATACAATCTCCCCAATAGCATACCTCATGTATTTTAAAGGCTTGTTGTCGTCTGCGAGTTTTTTGCGTATCCGTCTAAAGAAGTTGATCATGTGCGGTAGTGGTTGTTTCTACTAATTTATTAAAATAATTGATTTGAAGGTAAATGTTAGAGTGTTCTGGCATCTAGATTACCCAGGAGTATTATGGCAAGGTAGTTCACAAGAGGGTTAGTGAGGTGATGGAGAGGATTTCTAGGAAACTTAGTTAATGGTCGGTTATGATTAGTAGTAAGGGATAGCACTTTACCAAGCAATTACTTATAGCCATTGTTGTGCTTTCGTTATTCCTTTATAATTTCCTTATCGAATAATTCTAGAATTTGAGCAATTAATGATAAACCCTTTTCATGGCTTCGTGTTAGCTTGTCATTTTGATAAATAATGTTCTCTGTATTGTTTTCAAAGGCAAGTTCATCTAATAGATTTCTATTATCAATATCAAAACCAGAATTTGGGAATGTATTATCTTTAACAGTTTGAGCTGTCGAAACAGCATCGGCATTTAACCAACTGCCTTTTTCTATTATCATAAGAGTTAATCTATCTCTTGCAGTCTCGAGTTCTTTTTCGCGAGATTTGATGAAATCAAATACCGGATTCCAAGAAGACAACTTATTTCTTAAATTTTGATTTTGAATAATTCCCAAGTTTCCAGAGTTAACTAGATCATCCAAGTAACCATTTCTTTGATAAAATTCATTTATATCATTTAAATCATTGAGTGAGGCATTAAAGTCAGCCCTTGTCATGGTATTTGGCTTATTACCTGTATGATTTAGAATAAGAAATTGCGTTTCTATATTATTTTTGGTTTCGGTTAAAATACTATCCAAAGTCCTATAATTATACTCAAAATCTTGCTTCAAATTTTTTAAAGCCAGTTGCTCATTTTTATTCTGAATACGTTGCTGATTCCAGTTATTAATTTGAAGGGCAATAAGAATTCCGATCACTACCAAAATTATCTCCCCAATGGCATATTTCAAATACTTTCCAGTTTTGTTTTTCTCCATAAGGTCGTAGCGAATTTTTCTGAAGAATTTTATCATTTAGTTGGTGGTTGGTTGTTCCTCCCAAGGTAAGGAATTATAAGGGCATTCTAGTATTCAGATTACTCAAGAGTATTATGGTAGAGTTGTGCAGAAAAGGGTTAGTGTGGAGATGGAAAGGATTTCTAGAAAACTTAGATAACTTGTTCGTGTATGATTTCGTTGTGATTGCGTACTAAGTTAACAAAAGGGGGGAGTGTTTGAGATTTCGGCAAAAATCCTCGAGAGACTCTTAAATGACTAAGCAATGAATTATACAAGTTGTTAGCCTTTGGTTATTTTGGCATTTTTATAAATAACATATTTATTGTTTGTACTTCCTTCTAGTTTATTTCATTATTTAATAATTCCAATATTCCAACAATGCGGTCTCTTAATATAAAAGACTGTTGTTGTGTATTTCTATTAGTTGCAATACATCTTACTAAATGATCTTCGTAATCAGGATTATCTAAAAGTATATTAAAATCAGAAAAGTGTTTTGAGTTTCCTATATCTTTTATTTCTGAAACCCTATTTTCTTGGTCAATCAAAAATGTATATAGAATACCTGTTTTCATTGCCTTGTTGCGTAGTGTTCTTACCTGATAATTCTTAATCAAAAATGGAATATAGATTTCATTTCTGTATTTAGCCCAAGTTTGTTCACCTTCAGTAACCTGTACAATTTCACTGGTCCATCTAGAGAGCAGCCGTTTCAAGCTATCATTTCTAATCAACCTTAAATTTCCTGAGGTAGCTAAGTCGTTAATTATAGGATCAAAAGTTGTATATGGGACTGTTTTTGCCAAATGCATTTCTATACTATCTACATTTCTGATATAGGGATTATCAATATTTGCTAATAATTGAATGGCCGAGTTCATCATATAATCTCTGATGCCAATTTTTTCATCCAATTGCTTAAGATTGCTTTTAAATTCAGAGCGGAGTTGCTTCAAAATTGCGGTTTCCAGTTTTCTATCTATTCTTGATTCATTCCAATTATTAATACTCAATGCTATTAATATCCCAATAACTACTAGTACAATCTCACCAATGGCATAAAGCATATACTTGCTGGCTTTATTTTCTTTAATCATATTTTGTCTAATTTTTCTAAAGAATTTTATCATTTATTAGTAGTGGGTTTTAATGCATTTTATCTTTTGTTGGCAGTAGCTATTTTATTAATTCTTCAAAAGCGTATTTTGTGAGTATTTCATGGCCTCCTTCAAATAATGTTAGTTTTATATTATTCGTTTCCTTAAGAAGCATTACTTCTCTTCCTGAAATCTGTCCAAAATCACCCAATGGTTTTCTGAATTCAAGAAGTGCTAATTTTTCGGTATCTGAAACATACTTAGTACTATCAGTCAGGCCGAGATCTGTAAGTAATTTATTATAGAAGTTAATAGAATGTGTAATTGGAATAACACCATTCCCAATCATGCCATCATAGATACCTGTTGATATTTCTAATGTTGAATAAGTCAACTTATCAACAGGTGTTTTCCAGAATATTGGTGATTTCTGCCTTGCAATTTCCTCATTTAATACGTCGTCTTTAGATTGGGTACAAACAAGAATTTCAGGAGCATATTTAAGCTTGAGGATTTTGGTTTCATCATACCACTGAATCAAATCCACCAGAGGAACCCAGGACGAGAATTTTTTAATTTTATGTTTCGATTTCATAAACATTGCTAAAGTTGCATACCCGCCTCCGCTCATCCCAATTACATATATTCTTGTTGTATCTACGTTTGCATTTTCAAGAGCAAAATCTATTGAAGCATCAATGTCTGATATTACCAGTTCACTGCAACAGGCATCTTTAGTATTGTTTACACCTCTAAAATTTGGGTGGATATAGTTATAATCTTTTTCAAGTGAGAATTCATTAATTGAATCGTACTGAGTGTAATCATTGCTCCATGTGTGGAGACTGACTACTAGGGGTTGTGGGTCAGGCGATTTAGTTTTGTAAAAATAGGCGGATTGCAGCGTTTCATCTATGGGGGATTTAATTTCCACAATTTTAAATTCATCGCTCCATTTTGGAGCTTCTCTGATTTCAACATTTTGGTCTTCTTCGCTGAGGAAATTAGGAAATATATCAAACTGATTTTCAATAATTACTCCGGCACCCAGAGATATTATAATGATTAACAGGGAAGTCTTATTCATAATTTGATTTTATTCGGATTACCGCCAACGGTTCGGCTATGATTTCGTAGCGGGAAATCCGTTAGGATTTTTCGATCTAGAAATCAAGCCTTATAAAAGTAAGTATTTTCAATTTAGGGGAGGGCAGCTATGAATTATAGCCATTGTTGGTGGTCTTTTTTACTCTCGTTTATTCGCAATAATTTAATATTTATTAAAGTAGTCCTGAATTTCATTAATCTTACTCGTAATGGTGAGAGATAACATCAGTAGTATCCTTGCCTTATTTGACGGTAAATCATTCGCGATAATAATTGGTGTACCTTCAGGATTAGACCCCATTATTCTGCCCCCTTTGATGCTAGAAGAAATTACAATTGGTTTATGAGTTGCAGGCAAATTGTATATCTCACTAAACCCATTGCTAAGTCGACCTCCAGCAAACGAGCTTATTACCAATCCTTGATTATATCGATTGGTGAAATAAGTTAGAATCTTTGAATCAAATCCAGCAAAATCCTGAACTATGTCCACTTTAGGCAAACTATCTAAGTTATAAATATTAAATTCACTTTCAGAAGTGTGAGGTTTAATAGGGGAACGATAAAAAGTCACTTTTTCTGGATCACAAAACCCAATAAATCCTAGGTCAGTAGAAGGAAATGCATCTACTCTTCTATTATTCATCTTCAACAAATCTCTCCCCGCGCTGATGTTGTCATTCATTACTACCATAACTCCTTTACCAATTGCTTCGGGAGATATGCCCACTCTGACCGCATTGATTAAATTAGCGGGTCCATCAGCAGAGACTTCATTAGATGATCTCATTGAGCCGACTAAAACAATTGGCACTTTGCTTTGATGGGTTAAATTCAGAAAGAATGCTGTTTCCTCCATTGTGTCAGTACCATGGGTAATAACTATGGACTTAATTTCTGGGTTAGAATTTAGGGCATCCCTAATATGCTTAACGAGTTGTAGCCAAAGTAACGGGGTCATCTTTGAAGATCCAATATTTACAAACTCATCAACTTCAATAGTTGCATAATTGCTTAGTTCAGGTACTGCTTGTATAAGATCATGACCTTCAATTGATGGAGCATTAGTTTTGCTAGCTATTGTGCCCCCAGTAGTGATAATAAGCACTTGAGGTTTTGTAGTACTTTGGGAATAAGATGTTGACCAACAAAAAAGTAGAATGATTATAAATATAATTTTATGCATGAATTAAGTTTTATTAAATATGCGACAATGGATACCAACGTTCTCGGCTATGAGTAGTTGCGTGTCCCGATAGCTATCGGGATATCACTTAACCTTGCAAGTACACACAAAGTTGGAAATTCCGCAGGAATTTGCAAAGTATGCAAGAACAAGCAATTACTTATAGCTGGTGTTGTGCTCTGGTTATTACTTCTAATGAACTTAATCATTATTTTTTAGCTTCTGATAGTTCAATGATCTTATCTATGGTATTTATTATAGCATCTAATTCACCGTAAGAATTATTTAAAATATTATCCAAATCAAATCGCCTGTCTTGTACATAATTGTCAAATTCCAAAGTTTGCAGAATACTTAAATCTATTCTAGGGTCATTTAAGTATTTATAATAATTACTATTGTAATTAAAATGTTTTTTTTCAAAATGTTTTAGATGATTAATATAATTGTCACGAGCCAATATTTCTTCTTCTTGATAATCTAAAAGCACATCGTTCCAACCTATAATAAATTTCCGTAATTCATTATTAGTAATTATGTTGATTGTGGAACTGTTCATTAAGGAATTAATTACACCTCCTGAAGGGTTAAACGTATAGAATGTACCCAAATGATAAATGTGATAAGAGAGTGAATCTAAATTTTCTATTTTTAAATTTTTTATAGGAAGCCTTGACATTAGATACTCTACAGATTTCATCGAATATTTATGTTTTGTCAATACAGAATCTAATTGAATTTTATTAGATTTAAACTCTTTGTTAAGTTCACTTAAAAGAAGACTCTCTCTTTGTCTTTGTATCCGATTTGAGTTCCAATTATTAATACCTAAAGCAATTAAAATCCCGATTACAACCAAGGCTATTTCTCCAATAGCATATTTGAAATATTTTCCAGTATTGTTTTCCACGAGTAAGTTTAGTCTAATTTTTCTAAAGAAATTAATCATGGGAAAGTAAGTAGTTGGTTGTTCTTCCTAAGGTAATG
Source organism: uncultured Eudoraea sp. (assembly GCF_947490415.1). GTDB lineage: Bacteria > Bacteroidota > Bacteroidia > Flavobacteriales > Flavobacteriaceae > Eudoraea. The sequence continues at coordinate 756,088 of NZ_CANLGX010000001.1, read as the reverse complement.
AATAATTACACATGGCTAGAAAGATCTTTGCATCCACCCTACTGCTTTACAATGACGTTCCAATGGAAATAGTGAGTAAGTTGTTAGGGCATTTCAGCATGAAGATAACCCAGGAGTATTAGGGTAAAGAAATCCAGAAAAGGGTGAGTGAGGAGATGGAAAGGATATCAAAAAAGGTGAAATGATAAATAAAAGCCCCTATCCTTATAATCAGATAAGGGGTCTTATTGGCTTAAAATAAGAGGATAAAAATATCGGATGAACCTGCGAGCATCCTTACGGAACGGAATGAAAATTATGGCAAACAAATAGCTCCGTTTAAATCCCAAAAATCAAAACTGAAAACAATAAAACTATATAGAATATCATTACGCCTCCAATCGTTTTTAGAAGATCAACAAACTTTAAGTTCTTGATAACTTTTATTTAGTATGATTTAATCAAACGGAAAACCTGTGATGAGCCTGAACACAAAGGCATAGACTACCACAGCGAACATACCAAAAGTGAACCATGCAAATGCCTCGAAGAAGTTCTTCGTGAGGAAATGCCCCAAATTTATAAAGGCTTCCCTGTAAATATTTTTAATAAGTAAAATTGTTTTCATAACATTAGATTTGTGGGTTATACTAGGACTAAATTCCAACTGTTTGACGTTTTCTCAAAAGATATCAGATCAACTTTAATAATCTTTCGACAAGGTGAACTTCATCGAACAGATACCGTAAATATGTACTTCTCATCGATTTTTACTTTTTTAAAAGACTCTATGAACCGTAAAGATATTGGGTGAAATGAATGAGCTAGTGCAGTATGGAAATAGTAAGTGAATTATTAGGGCATTCTAGTATGAAGATAACCCAAGAATATTATGGGAAGGTAGTTCAGAAGCGGATTAGTGAGGTGATGGAGAGGATTTCTAGGAAACTTAGTTAATGGTATCGGTTATGATTAGTTGTAAGGGATAGCACTTTACCAAGCAATTACTTATAGCCATTGTTGTGCTTTCGTTATTTTTTTAACTCTTTTTCAATCTGAGTTTTTAACTCATTCAAGGCAGCTTTCATCGTCCCCAAGCGAAATATATAACTGTTATATTTTTGTTGTTCCAAATTATAAATCCAAAGAAAATCTTGATTGGCGATAATTTTATCTACTTTGACAACAAGTTCAAGATACTTTCTATCATCTTGTGGTTCAAAGGTCTTGAGATTTAAGATTTTATACTCTAATTCAGATATCCTAGGATTATTTTCAGCATCTATTTGATGTGAAAAATATTGAAAGAAGGGTAGCAAGGTATAAGTTCTATTGATGGCTGTTCTTAATGAATCGTTTCTTATATAATCCAATCCCGAAGATTTTAGTGCTTCATAAGGTCCACTATCATGTCCTAACCTGATGCTTTGACGCATATTATTATAAAATTTTATAAAAAGAGAATTATGAATATCATTGCCGTATTGTATATAATGAAAAAGACTGTCCAGTCCCTTTTTTTTCCTTTCAAGACGAGGGCCATATTGTTTATCGAAATTAAAAAGATCTCTATTTATTGATGTTTTGAATTCTTTTAGGAATAACTTTTCTCTTTTTGTTGCTTTACGTTCCTCATTCCAATTGTTTATGCTTAATGCGATTAGAATCCCAATAACGACGAGGACAATTTCTCCAATGGCGTATTTAAAGTACTTTCCATTCTTTCCTTCCGAAATCAAATTTTGTCTAATTTTCCGAAAGAATTTTATCATAGGAAGGAAGTAGTTGGTTGTTCTTCCTAAGGTAAGGAATTATTATCTATAGCATAAAGGACATACTTAGTATTGCCTTCTATAACAATATCAAGGAACTTGCCTTTAGAGAATACAGTATCGTACTGCTCATCTTCGGAAAGCATTTTGTATTCGTAGAGAGTCATTATGAAGACTAACGCTTGTTAGTGATTGTTAGGTAATTTCATTTTTGAAGAGAGCTTCAATAATATATCTCCACCAAGCTGCTTCTGCCATATATCCAGATAGCGAAAATATCAAAATGAAAGAAATTAAGGCAAAACTGTAACTAGAATAGATTTTACTCTCTTTTTTATAGTCATCAATCATCAGAACAATCACTGCTACTACAATCATGGCTTGACTCAATAGAGGATAATTTATATCAATTTCCCATTTAGATAAAATGTTATATAAGAGTCTGAAAAGAGCTTGCCCGAGTGGCCAAAATGCAGATACAATCATCCATCGGCCATGAACTGCTTTATTTTTGGAATGTTTAACTGCAAAAGAGACAGAAACTATAAACCCAATAATTGTCCAACTGTCTTGAAATATTATAGTTCGTACACGGCTAAGCGGGAGGCCCAATGAGAATAAATGGGGTAACATTAGTAACGATGATGCAAATACTGCCCCTGCTATAATCAAACTAAACTTGCCAATGGTTTTATGCAATTGGATGTTCTTTTTGTTATAGATATAAGGTTGAATTATTAATACTATATACCAAAGAGTTGCAGTTAGTCCGTGTACATGATACCTGAAGGGAACATCTAAAAATTTAAACCAATATGAAAATGAAAAACCTCCAACGGCAATTACAAAGGGTAGGATCAGCCACAGGTGTGCTTTCGGAAAACATTTCATTTCTTTATAGAATAGGTTTCAGATTATCGCTAACGATCCGATATAGCGAATGGCCAACTGAGCCATTTTAATTGCTTATATATGTTGTCAGCCTTTCGTTTTATTTATTATTCTGTATCAGATGCACTTACTTCTTCCTTAATGAGCTGGATGACTTCTTCCGCTAAATTGATCGCAATATTTACATTATAAAATCTATATTGAGCAGGACCTTCTAATGCTCTGATTCTTGTTGATACTGACTTGTTATCTTTAACAAATTCAATAGGATTTACCATAGAAAGAATCTCTTCCGATGGGATAATGTCATAATTTTCCAGCAAGAATTTTCTCCAATCAGTAATTAAATCTCGATTCCAATCCTGCCTAATTTGGGGCATAAAACCATAATATTTATTAATGGCTTTTTTGAGCGCATTGTTTTTTATGTTTGAGAAAATCCCCAGATTTTTCATTTCATCGATGGAACTAGTCTGAATATTAACGTTATAATCATATACGGAAGCCATAACACATTTCTCGGCATATTTAAGATTAATTGTATCTGGATATGCGCCTTGCCACCAGGTATCGCTCTGTTTGGGTAAACGATTAAACTCAAATTTTTTAATGTCTGACTTTTCAAGAAGATATTGAAAACAGCTAATCCTAAATTCATGAAGCTCAACTTCATCATACAAATACTCCAAATCATCATTTAAATCCTCAATTAAGTTATATAATATTAATGATAACTGATTTTGAGTTTTCTTATTCTCATTCCAATTATTAATAGATAGAGCTATTAAAATTCCAATAACCACCAAAATAATCTCTCCAATAGCATAAAGCAGATATTTACTAAATTTGTTTTCAGTGAGCATTTTTTTACGGATTTTACGGAAGAAGTTGATCATGTGTAGTAGTGGTCGGTGGTTACCTATCCAAGGTAGTAAATAATATATTAAAGTTTCAAACCGATTACTATTTCCAAGAACCTGTCTTTAGAGAATGCAGTGTCGTACTGCTCATCTTCGGAAAGCATTTTGTATTGGTATAGTATCATTTAAATGTTTGTGGTTGTCATAAAAATGATAGCACCAATTATAATAGGAATTGCTATAAGCCACCAAATTAACGTATTGGTATTGCCTCTGACTTTATCCATAGTTTCAATTAGAAGTTTTTGAGAATAAAGTAAATTTAATTGCAACTCACGGTCAGACAAGTTTCTTCTTTGATATTATAAATACTGTTGTCGCTTCGACCTTTTCATTGGTTCAACCATTAGGTCATTAACCTTTAAAGCGCCTATTCTATGCTATTTTAAAAAAGACTTTAGTTGTTCTGCTTTGATATAAAGAATTATTATTATTTCCAATTAAGATTTGGATATTTAGGAGAGCCTTAGAAGGTGATGCAGCAATCAATTTTTAATTCAAATATGCTTCTTTTAATAAAGTAATTAGCTCTTCTGCATCATGATGTAATTTTGGCAATTCATATACGGTTCTAATTTCAAAATCTCTTTGTAATGAAATTATACTGTTTATAGCGATATGAACTTTATTTATATCATTTGTGATTAAGCGCAATCCCTCCGCTTTTGCCTTATCATACTGTGGGGTTGCAAATAAATCGAACCCCGATAACTTACTATGCTCGTAATATTTCGAATCAAAATCAGGAGGTTTCGTTTCAAAAAGAGCCATCATTTTATATAGCTCTTTAATATTGTAATAATTTTTATCAATTACTTGTGAAATTAATAGATCACAATTATTTCTTGCCTCCAGGTCGTTGATATAATCCCGATCAAGATGATGGGTAAAGGCATCATATTGTGCAATCTTCATTTTTAGCGAATCATTTTTTATAGATTGTAAACTTCCGGAACTTTTTAATTCTTCCAGGGTAGCCCTATTCCATGAAAAAGGGCGGTAACTTAAATTGGATGATAAACACAGAACATCTAGATTAGAGATGTTTTCTATGTTTTTATTTTGGACATATCTGGCGAGACTGTCTATTCTATTTAATACTTCATTTGCCTGATACATGGAGAATTTTGACATCGCTATATCTTCTTCCAAATCATGGATCAGTAACCTGGCATACACCCGAATTTTAACCTGTTCAATTCTATTTAGGTCCCAATTATTTACGCTCAGCGCTATTAAAATACCAATGACTACTAATACAATCTCGCCAATAGCGTATTTAAGGTATTTAGCTGTTTTGCCTGTTTCCATAAGGTTGTATCGTATTTTTCTAAAGAACTTAATCATAGAAAAGAAGCAATTGGTTGTTCTTCCTAAGGTAAGGAATTATTAAACATGGCGGATAGACCTTTTCCGATCCTATAATGCATTAAGTTTGATTTAATAATATTTATATCTATGTCAAATAGAATATTATGGAAGGAGTGCCTCAAGGCTATCCCTAAGAGCAGTCAGTTTGATGATGATAGGATGATGGCTGTCAGCAGCATTATCACTTATTATCCCTATCTCCCTATCTAGGTCAGTTATCATAGTCTCTAAGCTGTCTATTCTGGCTTGAGACATTTCTGGTGACTTCTTAACTACTTCTCCACAACTAATAAGGAGAATCAGAATGGATAATATTACTGTTGCTTTCATATTTATCAGTTGTTAGATAGTTAAGGAACGAAAGTAAGATATTACTTAATAAAAGTACCTAACATTTATCCCCATTTCAAGCATACTTATTTAAGGACTGAAAAATGAATTTGAGTCTTATTAGGAAGAAGGGAATAGCTTACCTGTTTCACCTATCAATAGGGAACCCCAGCAATATTTAACAACTCTGCTCGTTAGACTAGTTATAACCTTACCTACTTATCTAAAATGAAGCGCTTTTCTCTTTATATCCTGACATTTTTAATTTTTATAGCCTGTACAAAAGAAACTATTATCGAAGGCACAGCAGGTGCTGATGGTAAAGATGGCATAGATGGTAAGGATGGTGCAAGCATAACAGCTACGGTTATTAACCTAGAAGTAGGTAGTGAAGAATGCCCTAACGGTGGTTCTATCGTTACATTGTTTGCAGATGGTATTCAATTTGAAGAAATCGTTACTTGTAACGGTGTAGATGGCGAAGACGGTCAGGATGGCTTGAATGTTCTATTTACTACCGAGGTAACCGCAACGGGTACTATTATCTTCATTGGACATGATACTAATGGAAATGGTGAACTTGATGAAGGAGAAGTAGTTGAATCATTTGAAGTGTCAAATGGTCAAGATGGTTACAGTATTGTATTTGATTCTTACAGGAATACTATTGTAGGCTATGAAAATGAAACTGTAATTCTAATTGGAATAGATTACAACAGAAATGGGGTATTGGATGTTCCCGATGAAGTTATTGAGGTCTTGAAAATCTATGATGGACAAGACGGTGTTAGCTGTTGGGATTTGAATGGTAACGGCGCTGCTGATCCTGAAGAAGATATTAATGGCGATGGGGAGTACAATGGATTAGATTGTCAAGGCCAAAGCACTGACAATATTGTTGATATGAATGGAGTTTGGACTACAGATGAAGTAATACAAGGATCAGCAATACAAATGACCACATTTAATTCATTATTTGTTCCTAACGCATCAAACGGAGAAAACACTTATTTTGTTGATTTTTTATGGGACAATAGACTAGCTGAAGATGTTTCGTTTATTCCCACCGGTAATAGTTCATACAAGATGGGATTTACAGTAGCAGTTCTAATAGGGACTGACAGGGTTTTAGAAGGACTGGAGTTTGAAAACTTTGGAACAGAAAACGAAAGACTTTATGTGCTTATAAGAAATGTAAGAATAACTAATTCAGATCCAATAATAGTATATTTTGAAGGTTATTTGACTAGAAATTAAGAATCCGGAGAGGAAGTAAAGAACAACCTTGACAGATGAGATAGTAGGAAAAGGACAGTTTGTAGAAGGACATTGCTATACTGAAATATCCTTGCGCTGACCCATATCATTGCACATCACGCCTACCGGCAATAGCTTTATTGGAAATTCAGAAGAGGTGAAAAAGTTGAAGAAAAGTCTGAAGGTCATTGCATTAATCTTATCTGCATTAATCTTATTCCAAAGTTGTGCTACTTACAAAACCCCTGTAACCCTTAAACAAGCTGCGCAAGAAGAGAAAGCGGTCAAGATTATAACGGTTGATGACGACACCTACAAGTACAAGTATATTGTATACGAAGACGGACAGTTCTATGGGGTAAAAGACAATCCAGGGGAGGATGTTAAATTTCCAATCGATAAGGAAGAGGTAGCGAATCTATTAATGAAAAATGGAGGAATCCCCTGGTGGGCATGGATACTAATGGTTTTAGGTGGTTTATTTGTGATTTTGTTGGTAGGTTCTGCCATCGATGGTAATTAGACCCCCTCTATTAGGTTTCTCTATATACTCTTTGAGTTTAACGATTAGGATAAAACATTTCGTGGGAGTCCTCTTCAGTCTCAACCTTTCCCTTGTAGTTAAATTTGTAGTTCTCATTCTCGGTAAAACAATGGTAAGGGTAGTCATCTAAGGTTGCTATCCTGAAATATCCTTGCGCTGACCCATATCATTGCATATCACGCCTACCAGCAATACTTTTATGCGTAAATCAGAAGAGATGAAAACTAGTAGACTCTCTTTAATCCTATTTGTTTCAATTTTCTTTTTAAGCACCTGTGGTAGTGATAATGAAGATTGGCTAGCTGTGTGTGACAGTTGCCCTTCCTCTATACCTTGGACTGTGTGGAGTATTGATTTAAGGCACCCATGTTTTGAAACAAAAGCTGAATGTGAATCTTGGGCAGAAGGAACTTTGCCCGCTGGTTGGGAATGTGAGAAGTGTAATGGATAAATCAAATCTCCTTAGGAACAATACTGTACTTGTCCAAGGTCTCAACGCATTTAAACTCTACCTTACCAACTATCTCGTCAATATCAATACATTCCGGAGAGCCTTACTGGGGTAGTTCACTGATGGGGGCAGCTTTTGGCTTCTTGTTTATTCCCAATCAAGTTGCGCCATTAAAGAAATATATCTCGGATGTTCTTTAATTGGATCCGCCATGGAAGTAAATTTTATCCAGCCAATGAATTGATCATGTACTAAGAAAGCCTCCTCGAGCTCTTCCAATGCCCGATCGTATTGTTCTAGGCCACACAAGACAATCGCTATTTGTGATGGAGGCACATAACGCTTTTCTGAAGCCGCCAGCATATTATTTAAAACCACATTTGCCCTGTCTTCCTGGCCAATTCTTGTGAAGACATAACCTGCTATGAAATTTGTTTCCAGACCAAAATTTCTTTTTAACAAAGCTTCATAAGCCTCATCGTATAATCCTTTTTCAACCAATAATACCGCTTTCAACCATAGGAATTGCTTATGGTTAGGCTCAAGGGCCAGCTTGGTATCTATCACTTCTTCAGCTTTTAAAAGCCTACCTTGATAAATGTAATTCAATGCCAGAAAAATATCATTGAATATGTTCAGCGGATCTAAAATAGCCGCTTTTTTTTGCAGTGCTTCAGCTTTATCAAAATCTCCCAATATTTCCAATGCAAATGCATACCATTGGTAGGTAAGGCCATAATTTGGACTTCTCTCCAATGACTTCTCAAAGTAGGGAATCGCATTTTTAAAATCAAAATCCATACAATAAATGAAACCCAATATTCCACTTACCTCCCCTGAACCCGGATTCAATTTTTCCGCCCTAAGGGCATATTTTTTAGCCATTTGGGCTCCTTCAGTCGGAGAAATATAACCGCGATTAACATCAAATATAAAAGCTTCTGCCATACCAATGTTGGGATCAACATAGGTAGAATCCAAATCAATTGCAGCCTGGAAATACCGGGTTATTTCTTCTAGCATTTGACCCTTATTATCGTGCATGGCACTCTTTCCCATAGCATTGTATTTATAGGCTTCTATATTAATATCCCGCATTTCGGTATTGTCATTTATTTTCTGTTCGCTGTCTGTAATATTTAAAGCCCCATAAATATTGTCACCTATTCTCGTTATAACATCCCCCATTCGGGCCAGGTTTCCTGATATGGAAGCATAATTCAGAATTTCATTATCCTTTCCATCGATGACTTCAACCTTCACATCCAAATTTTGACTATAAATTGTATAACTGCCCATCAGTATAATATCAGCCTTGAGTTCCCTGGAGATTTGTTCGATAGATTTATCGGTATCTTTAAATTGGAATGTTGATCTTGAAGAGATTACAGATAAGGACGAGATATTGCATAGTTTACTAATGACATCTTCGGCAAGTCCTTCGCTCAAATATCCAAATTCGGCATTGTCAGACCTGTCTTCAAAAGGCAAAACGGCAATCCGGAAACCCGAATTATAGGCGAATTCCTTGCCACTTTTCCATTGGGAACCGGCCCAAAAACTACCTGCCAACAAAATCAATACAGCCGTAATGCCCGCCCCAACAATAACGGCATTCAGCCTTTTGCTGTTCAACTGTCTGGTTCCATTGGTGTCGTGTGCTTCTGGGGTTTTCTGTATTCCTCTCGGGGTTAGGTCGTATACCCATGAAAAACCAGTCCAGAATACTAATCCTATGGCAAGGAGGTAAATGAGGCCTTCCAGAAGGTACGCAGGGGCCTCAAAGACCGGCAGCAGGGTAGACGCTATTTGTATTAAAACCCAAGATACTGCCAGGTACGCTACTATTGCCCTGAAAACATTGCGTCTTACGAGTTCTCTGTAAAGTTTTTTCAAATCCATAGAAATCTGATTCTAAGTGAAATTCACTTGAATATAGCGCTATATCGTGTATCGGACTTACGATAAAATAATGAATTTTAAGAACTTCAAACTATGATATTTGTCATTTGCAGAATTGTGATTACGAAGAGTACACAGGGATCGTTTGTTAAGCGAATGGACCAGGTGGGGCCACAAATATTAACCCTTAATAATCTTATTTATAGATAGTTAAGGGTTTTTTATTTTTTAAAAATACAATAGAGGGATAAATAGAGGAATAAGTTTTATCAATTGGTTGGGTTAGACTACCTCCTATGATCGCATTTTCCTCCACTCTAAAAAATGAGGTTGATCCTTCCCAACCATCAAGGGATTCTCATTTAAATAATTTAACTGCTTCCTGTCTCACACAGGAAAAAATTAAAAAGATAGAAAAAAGGAATCCAGCTGGATTTACAAGTTTTTTTAACATAATTACAGTTATTGCTGATAACGGTTTGGCTATATGTAGTGTGGAATTTCGCACAATATTTTTTCAATTTATTACTAATTACGTTTAAAACTATATATTACATATTTAGTATGAAACCACCTTACGTATAGCCGTTGTTGGCGGCAGTTTTATAATTGGTCAAAAAATCAAAAATTACATATAGGTTTAAATACTCTACATCCAACCAAGTTCTCGTAATGCCCACGAGGAATTCCAAATTTTAGTCATACTTTCTACCTTATCCTCATCATTCATTTTTATAGCATATACATAATCTGTGTTTGTAGTTTTATTGCTTGGTGGTATGGGTCCTCCATCACCAGAATGTGTACCTGTAAAAGTGGCAAAAAATATTGCAGTATTAGTTGTTTCATCATAAGCAGAAGAATGCACTTTATAGGAACAACCAGGCATTGTAATGGTCCCTAACCCTTTCATCCAATTAACATAATCCTCAAGTTTTGTAACATCAGTTAGGGGCTCGCTTTGAGCATTAAATTCAGCATTTTCTATTGCATAATCTTTACAGGCTTCCCATCCTTTTGCAGATTCACAATTGTGGAAAAATGTTGTCGCGTTTTCAAAAGCTTTCATAATTTTATGGTTTAAATGAATGATTAATTAATACTCTAATTTATAGTGTTATACTTACAATAATTTATTCTGATTTATTTATACTGTCGTCACCAAATTACCGCCAACGGTCTTGGCTATGAGTAGTTGTGTGTCCCGATAGCTATCGGGATATCACTTAACTTTGCAAGTACAAACCAAACTGAAAATCCGCGAGGATTTTCAGAATTAGGCGAGAACAATCAAATACTTATAGCCATTGTCGTGTGAAGTTTTTTTAATTATCATTTACAAAAAAAGTTTTTAGCATACCTTTTTCATCTGCTTTTGGTGTTTCGGAAATTAAAAGATAGTTGCCAGACTCTAAATCTACTTCAAAATAACCTATTTCGCCGGCTTCACAATTATTCATTCCGCCCAAAAAAGTAAAGCCTTTTGGTGTAGGTGTCCTTAATCCAGTGGGATTCATCCAATTCATCCAGTATACTAAAGAATCAATGTTTGCTGAAGCGTCATATTTAATTAAATTAACATCATGACCATTAAAATGCTCATGAGGAACTTGATCAATAAACTCTACTTTAAATCTGTTTTTTCCTGATTTAGGTTGTGTATCAAAAGCATATCCATCCGTACTTGATACACTGATAATATGATCGGCTTCATCCGGAGAAAAATTTGTAGTTTCATCAACTACGGTTATAAACTTCCACATACCATGTGATGTATGCCATTCGCCATTGATAGCCTTTACGTAACACTCCATCATATACTTGCCAGGTTCCAGATTGATACTTGAGACCGCTGTTTTACCTGGCGATATTAATCCAGTACCACCATATCGTTTTACTATATTAAACCAAGCAGGTATTTTACCAAATGCCGCCATTGCACTATCTGCTTTCCCTTCAATTAAATACTTCATACCATCATCAAACGGAGGCAACAAATGGTCCTTAATGTCGCTCTCAACAATGGAGTCAGAAGGTAATTTATCCATTATGAAAAAATGTACTTCACCAGAAAGGTTTTTATAAGCAAAGGTGTTCCACCCAGATTTTAAAGTATCTGCTGTCTGGAAGTCCATGCTTCTGGTAATCACTTCAATAACGTTGTTTTCTTTTTTTTCAGCTTCTGTTTGTACATCTTGTTTTTTATCAGTTTTACAAGCAATTGTAAAAAGTACGAGTAAAATGATTCCAATATACGGGTAGTTGATTTTCTTGAGCATCTTCATATTGTATTTTGATTAGATAGTGTTGTTTATTGTTCATTTTTTTAAATTGCACACAACGGATTTGTATATGAGCCGTTTTAATTATTTATATATGTTGTTAGCCTTTCGTTATTCTAATTCTTTATTAATAAGGGTAATAACGCTTTTCATACCTTCAATTTGACCAAGCATAAAAACATTAGAAGTTTTTCGTGTTCCAATAATATCAACTATGTAGCCATTTAGCCCTTCCAGGTCTTTCAGTTTTTCAATTGTCCTGTCCTGATTTGGAATATTAATTTTTTCTCCAGTATACCCATTTGGTTCTAAATTTTCATAAATCTTCAGCCGAATTGCAGGAGACAGGACATCGCCGAACAATCTCTGTACACCAAAATTATATGCACTCCACTCGTTCTCCTGAAACTTGTTGACCAGGCTCATTACATTATAAATGTCGGTTAATTTGCTTTTAATCTCATTATTTTTAATAATTCCGATATTTCCCGTTGCATACAACTCACCCCAAAAATAACTTATAAAAATGATTTCATGATTTCACCCAATATGTTCTAGTGCTATAACCAATTCCGTTGGGTTTTGACGAAAATTGCTTTCCAACGAAGCAAGGATTAATTCTCCATTTTTTATTTGAAAATCACTGAACTCATTTTGCTCAAGTGCAAGTTGGATATTAACTACCAATTCCTTTTTAAGGTTTTCGAGGTAATTTATTTTTAATTTCCTATCCTTCCTCTCTCCATTCCATGCGTTAATTTGGACCGCAATCAGAATCCCAATTACCACTAATACAGTTTCTCCAATGGCATACCTCAAGTATTTTAGAGGCTTGTTGTCATCGGCAAGTTTTTTACGGATTTTTCTAAAGAAATTGATCATTTGTAAATAGGTTCAAAATGAAGGTTTAACAATAGAATCTATACGCTGAATATTCTCTCCAATTCGTTGGTAAATGGGTAATAATGTGTTGGTATGTGTGACCAATTCAGCCAATAAGTTTAAAAAAGTTCGATCTTGTAACAAATTTGAATAGTCATCGGCATTTGCAGACAATGGCTCATAATCAAAACCTTCAACTTTATTAGTAGCATCATTGTCTACTGCGATATTGGTTATTGAAATGTAGTCTACCTGTCTATTTAAAGCTGGACTTAAATGGTTGTCCACAAAATTGTTTTGCAGATCTTCATAAGCGGCTAATAACTCTAAATTGGCCTTTAATTGTGTCAGCGCTTGACGTAGTTTTTTTGACCTTAGAAGGTTTAGCTTACCAGAAGCAATTAATTCATCGTAAACACTGGTTTGGTTAGATTTGCCCATCAGAAAACGTTTTTTTACATCAAAAAGGCTTTGTTCTATGTGGCTTCTCAAACTATCATGCATTGGTTTTCTGCTTAATTTAATCATTTTTCTTGCCCCGTTAACTACTTCAGTATATCTTTTTATTCCACGTTGATGCTGAAACCTGTTATGATTCATTTTTTTTGCAATTGCGTCAAATAATAGTACTTCTTCATTTTTATCGAGCCTGTTTTGGTTCCAATTATTTACTTGTAATGCCAGCAGAATACCTATCATTACCAATACTATCTCCCCAATGGCATATAGCAGGTATTTGCTAAACCTGTTTTCAGTTATGAGTCTTTGGCGAAGTTGTCGGAAAAAACGGATCATAGAATTTAGTTTATATGTTTGGGTTCACAGATATGTATCAGGGGCTTTTAAGGATATGCAATTCTTTTTGAATGGCTTTCATGATATTCTCAATTACTTTTGCGGTGTACTCGTATTCACGAATGATACTCCGTCTTTTGGCGAAAGTATCCTGGAATTTAACTAATAATAAATCGTCCTTAAGAAAGGCCTCGTAATCCTTGATTAAATATTGATAACCTCTATTTCGGTTTATGACCGGATTAACTTTAAGATGTTGTTGTAATAAGGGCATGGTACTTTCATTAATATCCCACAGCAAGCCAAAATTCATATTCCTGTCTTTCAAAGATGGCAAGATAGCCTGATAAAGATTTGTGATGGAACGCCGTATGCTGTCGTTTGTAAGTATATCAAAACCTATTGACTTCAGGGACTCAAACCCACTTGTAGTTATGGTAAGTCTTTCATCGTCTGTTGAAAGTGCCAGATGCAGTCTCAGAGTATCGTTATATGCCTTTTTCTGGAGCATAACCAGGGTTACAATCTCATTACTTCTTTGATTTCTGTAATGATCTTCCAGATCATCTCTTATATCGAATAAGGCTTCCGACAGTTCATGAAAAATCTCCTCATAGATTTTTATTTCAATGGCTCTCCGTTTTCTGTCTTCATTCCAATTATTGATCTGCAGGGCAATTAAGATCCCGATCACCACAAGTATAATTTCCCCTAAAGCATACATCATGTATTTCAAAGGCTTATTATCGTCTGACAGTTTTTTGCGGATGCGACCGAAGAAGTTGATCATAGGAAGTGGTTGGTTGGCCTTTCCTAAGGTAATGAATAATTATATATAGCCAAAAGACCTTTGCATCTACTGTGCTCCTTTACAATGATGTTCCTATGGAGATAGTAAGTGAACTTTTGGGGCACTCCAGTATGAAGATTACCCAGGAACACTATGGAAAGATTGTACAGAAGAGGATTAGTGAGGAAATGGAGAGGATATCAGAGAAATTGAAATAATTTAAAATCTACTAACTAACAATTTCATACATTTCTACTCCACTCCTAGTAAAGACTGCGATCACGATCAATATGCCTGGGTGGAACTCACTCAGCTGAACAATTATGATTTGGCCGAAGCTGATATACCTATTGCCAAAAAGATTAATGAATAATTATTGAAATTTAAATTTTATCAATTTAACAATACAGGCATGTAGGGATGACAATATTTGATTTTGATAATCGTTAATATAAAATACAATTTTCGGCAAATGAAAAAAATTGATCAAGTCTGGATTTATTCCATTTTAATTATTGTGGTTGGTTTAAGTAGTTGTAGTGATGATGAAACCATTCCTGCTCCTGAGGCACCTACTAATCTGGTTGCAACTGTAGCGTCTGAAAATCAGATAGACCTCTCATGGACAGATAATTCAGGCAATGAAACTGGTTTTAAGGTTGAGCGTAAAACCGGAACAGATAGTTACATAGTTATTTCAACAACAGGCGAGAATGTGACTACTTACAGCGATAACAACCTTGAGCAGGGAAAAACATATTCGTACAGGATTTATGCTTTCAATTCAAATGATGCGCCAAGTCCTAATTCAAATGAAGTGATTGCAACTACCAATGATATCCCGGTACTTTCAACAACAGTAGTTTCATCAATTTCCGCTTTCTCGGCTGTAAGCGGAGGAAATATTAGTAATGGTGGTGGATCTTCAATTATTGCTAAAGGAATTGTCTGGAGTTCCGAGCCAAATCCTACGATCGATTTGACAACCAGGACAGAGGATGGAACAGGAACGGATGGCTACACAAGTGACATTACTGATTTACTTTGGACAACAGATTATTATGTTAGGTCATATGCAACCAATGCCACCGGGACGGGTTACGGAGATGAGATCACGTTTAAAACCGGACAAGCTACAATTGAAACTGTCATGCCAAATGATATTGCTTTCTTCTCGGCATTAAGTGGTGGAAATATTGGAGATAATGGGGGTTATCCTATAACGTCAAGGGGTATAGTATGGGATGTTGAACCCGGACCCACTATTGATCTGATAACAAAAACAGAAGATGGAGCAGGCACTGGAGATTTTATGAGTTCACTAACAGATTTAGCCTCAAATGTTACCTATTATGTGAAATCATTCGCTATAAGCGATGGGGGGATTGCTTATGGACAGGAATTGGAATTTACGACATCCGGGCTTGAGGATATTGATGGCAATATCTATCCTGTAGTTAATATTGGCACGCAATTATGGATGGCGGAAAACCTGAAAACCACCAAATACAATAATGGCACGGATATTCCATTGGAAACCGATAATGCAGGATGGGTCGGATTAACTACCGGGGCATATTGCTGGTATGACAATGATGAGACGGCTAATAAAGATATTTTCGGAGCACTTTATAACTGGTATGCCATAGAAACCAATAATTTATGTCCAACCGGATGGCATGTGCCTACTGATGCAGAATGGACCACCCTGACCGATTTTCTCGGAGGACAAAGCGTTGCAGGCGGGAAAATGAAGGCTACAGGAACAGAATACTGGTCGGATCCAAATACTGAAGCAACTAATGAAAGTGGTTTCACGGGATTGCCAGGAGGCAACCGTGAAGGAAGTCAGGATGGACAAGGGATTTTTAACTTCATGAATAATAATGGAGACTGGTGGTCTTCCACTGAAAAAGACGTATCAACAGCTTTTCCTCGTAATCTGGCTTGGGATACTGGCGCAGTAAACGTAGAACCAAATGGTACATTAAAAGTGGTTGGGCTTTCATGTCGCTGCATAAAGGATTAATTGGTGACTCATTTTGATACTGCTTTTTATGGCTATCGTTAACATGCGATATAGCACATACCTCTATGTGGTTACTTGATACTGATGTGCAAACCCACTATTTTGGATAGTATATCTTGTCAAAATGAATAAATTTAATTCAGTAATTGCAGAAACGGAGCCTTTCTGTTCTGGGAGCGAAGTGAACTAACCCAGACGGCCCTCCGAAGTAAAACGAAGGAGGAGTGGGACCACTTTTAAAATCCCTGATATATTCATAAAAAGATGGTTGCGGACTTATAGTATGCTGCTATGGGTTTATAACCTCAGCTTTAAAATTTATGGAACCATCTGTTAAGATTAATCCCTTATTAGATGCTGTTATTTTTAAATCTTGCATGCCACCATTTTGATGACCATTGATGAAAAATTCATTTTCACTTATAGGTATTAATTTTACAGTATTAATATGATTTGTTTTAACTGAATCATCCATAAACATTCCTTGTATTTTATGATCGGTATTAAGACTTAATACGATTCCGACATCAACTGTTTCAAAATGAAATCTGACATGAACATTTTTAACATCATCGCCATCAATTTTATAGATATTATATGAAATAAATTTGCCGGCATGCTGTAAAAAATTGCTCCACATTCCTTTTAATTGCCCTAAACCTTCTTCTGTACCTAAAAAACCTTTCATTTGATCATTGGCGTATTGTATAAGGCCTTCAAAATTTTGAGTACTCATTGCATTCGCAAAAAACAATGCAGTTTCACTAAAGGCATCATTTTCATTTTCATTTCTTGAAAATGTATATGTAAAAACCGACCAAGGTTCATTATCTGCTGTTTCTAATGTATATGTGTTCCCTTCCTTTTTAAGGAGAAGAGAGTGTTTATCATCTAATTGATATTCTTTACTGACATTAACTATACTTGTGTTTTTAATCTTTTTTGGTATTGGTAAATTTTCTATGCTTTTACCTTGAAACAGTAAAATTATTTTATCAGTAATTTCGGGAACAAAAGTAACTTCACCTTGAAACTCATCAATTACAGGATTTACAGATGTAGCATTAGATAGAATGATTATTTTAATGTTTTTTTCTGGCAAGGAACCCATCACAGAAGCATAACCAGGAAGTAACCCATTATTGTAAACCCATTTTTCACCTCCTTTATGGCCAATAACCCAGCCCAGGCCAGATACCATTTCATTAACTCCCATTTCTTGTGAAGAGGTGTATAGTTTATTCCTGTATTCTGATTTTAATAATGTCCCGTTATCTAAAGCTTGCATAAATTTGAATAAATCGACAGTGGTCGAATTCATATCAGCCGCACCTTTGAGCCAGGATGGGTGGATAGATGAATTAAAGTTTTGAATTTTATTCATTCCTAAACCTAAATATGGTTGCGCTTTTTGGTTTAAAGGCTTAAAGGATGCTAAATCCGTATTTTTCAGGTCAGAAGGTTTAAAAACTGCTTGTTCCATAAAGTCAGCATAAGACTGTCCGCTTATTTTCTCAATGATATTTGCTAAAAGTAAGTACCCGAAATTATTATAGTCGTAAGCTGTTCCTGGTTCAAATTTTAATTTGGAATCTTTAAATTTTTCGAAAAGTTCATCAAAAGTTATGGGAGTTTCTTCTGGCATAAGTCCATTTCCATTATCATCTGTTCTGCCTATATTGGCCTCTATGCCAGAACTGTTATTTAGCAAATGTTGTATCGTTATCTCTTTTGAAAAGTCTGGCATAAAATCTGGGAAATAAGTTGAAAGAGGAGTATCCAATGTCAATTTACCATCTTCAACTAATTTCATTACTCCAACCGCTGTCAATGATTTTGTGAGTGAGGCAATACTGAATATTGATTTTTCAGTATTTTTTTTATGCTCGTCTACATTAGCATACCCGAAACTTTTTTGATAAATGATGCGATCGTCTTTGCTAATTAAAACACTTCCAACGAAGCGGTTGTAATAAGAATAACTTTCAAATAAGCCGTCAATATTATTTTCTAATTCCTTGTTGGAGGTTGATTGTCCAAAGGAATTAATCCCTAAGATTAATGCGATGAATACTACAACTGCTTTTTTCATTTTTATATGATTTAATAATTAATTTGAAGTAATATTAGAATGTTTGAAGGACACCATAAAAAAAATGTGATCGTTGCCTGCTTTGCCGTGATAGATACCCATAATTATGTGAAAAAAGACAAACTTCACAGTACTATGGTATTTGGTCACTATAATGGTATCTTTCACAACTTGGACATTTTTAAGTTATTTTAATTCCTTTTCTTGACTAAGAAACAATTCAGTATGAAAAAATATGTAGAACCAATAATTCATATTTTAGTATGGGGAATAGGTTACTTTCTAATTTTAAACTATACATCTACTATAGGTGATTTTAGAAAAGATAAAGGCCCTTATTGGGTTGCCCTCTTTTTTGGCATGCTTATGAATCAGACCGTTTTTTAT
Organism: uncultured Eudoraea sp.; assembly: GCF_947490415.1. Lineage (GTDB taxonomy): Bacteria > Bacteroidota > Bacteroidia > Flavobacteriales > Flavobacteriaceae > Eudoraea. Next base: position 737,414 of record NZ_CANLGX010000001.1, on the reverse strand, counting down.
ACAACAGCATTTTTTTTGGTTCCAAAACTATTGCGGTTAAAAAAAATCAGGGTATTAATTTTTTCTTTATTAGGGGGTTTTGTACTGATTAATTTATTTGAAAGCATTATAGATTATAGGTATTTGGCAGTTTTTTTCTCTACTGCGAGTGAGTCTTTCATAGTATATTTACTTTACAATTCAGTTGTTAGTTTCTTTATTTTACTGGTTGCTTTGTCTTATTCGCTGGTTAAATATTGGATACAAAATGAAAAACTTAAAAGAATATTACTTGAGGAAAAACTTTCCACAGAAATGGCTTTTTTGAAGGCTCAAATAAATCCTCACTTTTTGTTTAATGTGCTCAATAGTTTTTATGCAAAGGCATTAAAAAACAATGTGCCCGAATTGGCAGATGGCATTGCAAAATTGGCGGAATTAATGCGCTATATGGTATATGAAACGAATGAAGATAAAGTAGCACTCGAAAAAGAAATTCATCATCTGAAAAAATATATTCAAGTATGTCAACTACGCATTGCCAACGACGACGACGTGTCTATAAATTTTGTCGTTAAAGGAACTGTAAATACTGTTAAAATAAGTCCCATGTTGCTAATTCCTTTTGTTGAAAATGCGATTAAACATGGAATTGATCCGAAAACAAAATCTATAATCGATATCTCTTTAAAGGTGGAACAAAAAAAGTTGCATTTTAAAGTAACCAATACTATACATCGAAGTTTTCATAGCTTAATTGATGAGCCTTCAGGTTTCGGACTTGATAATTTAAAAAAGAGACTCTCCATTTTATATCCGAACAGGTATACGTTGGACACAAAAGAGGAAAATGGATATTATATATCTTTACTTATTCTGCAACTTGATTAGGAATACTTATGAACTGTGTTATAATTGATGATGAACCCGCTGCTATTGACGTGCTTAAATTTCATTTAAGTAGCATACCATTTGTGGTGTTAAAGAAAACTTTTAGAGATCCTTTAGATGCACTGGAATATCTGCCTCAGCATAAAATTGATCTTATTTTCTTAGATATAAATATGCCAAAATTATCAGGGATTAGCTTTCCTAAGTTTTTGCAAAATCCACCGCTTATTATATTTACTACAGCGTATTCAGAATATGCCTTGGAAAGCTATAACCTTAAAGCAGTTGACTATCTTTTAAAACCCATAGAATTTGACAGACTGCTTCAAGCAGTTATGAAAGTAAAACAGCTTTTAGAAAAAAATAGTACAATAGCAACGGTAAGTTCTGAAATACCTGCAGATATTTCTGAACAAACAGTTTTTATTAAAAGTGGATCAGAATTTCATCAGTTGTTTATTCAAAATATAAAATACGTTGAAAGTGATGGCAATTATGTGACTTTCTATACCGACAAACGACCTATTTTGGCTCGTTATAAAATATCTGAAGTCTTAGAATTACTTCCAAAAGAATATTTTATAAGAATACATAGATCCTATATTATAGCTTTAAAACATATAGAAACGGTCAAAAAACACGCTGTAGTTATTGACGCTAAGGAGATCCCTATAAGTAGCAATTATAAAGAAGGATTTATTGCTATGATAGATGAAATGGGTAAGAAAAGAGACAATAAAACCAGTACGCGCTAATCATACCCCATCCGATCTCTTATCGTACCATCTGCTCTGTGCACAATAACATCAGCCTTGTATTTTCTAGCCAGTTGTTTTGCTTTACGAATGGCCGTATCCTGGCGTCGGTGTTTAGACGTAATACGTTTATTCCCCTCACGTCGCACAGCCCAACCTTTTTTGTGAGGCACCACATGTTGATGATAGGTTCTCCCTCGTGAACTTTTACGCGAACTTTTAAAAAAAACATCGACAATTTGATCCAATAGATCCAGCCAAAAATTGGTCTTATGTTGGTTAGGCATGTTGTGGAATGGTTTTGTATATGAAAAATAGCAAATTTAAGGCATTAACTTTACAAACCTGTCTGCCATTTGGCAGGTACACACCAAGTTGATCCCGATAGTTATCCGGACCGCGAGGATTTTCAGAGTAAGCGAGAACAATCAACCTGTCCGCCTCTGGCGGATTACTTATAGCCATTGTTGTGCTCTCGTTATTTTTCAACTTAATTTATTTCCTAACTCTTGTTTAATAATATTTAAAATAGAATTTACTTGTTCCAACATGTGTTTTTGTCGTTCTAACCTGTGACCCTCATCATTAGATTTCAAAAATAAGTTTCCAAAATAAGAATCATTTTTAAAAAAAGATTCAGCGATTTTAAGACTGTCATTTTTTCTAGAATTATAATTATCATTTTTTCTAGTTTTATTATCGGCTATTTTTAAAATAAAATGATCTGTTTCATTATTAAGCTTTGCTAAAAGTTGTATTGAAGTTTCGTGGTCTTCAAATCCAGATTCAAAGTCTGCTATAAATTGAGCTAATAATTGTCTTAAATCTTTATTTTTTATTAAGTCAATTTTCCCAGCACTAATCAACGAATTGTATGCTCCAGTTACTGGTTCTGCACGATACCACGCAGTACCATAACCAATAAGGTTACTTAACGAGTCTAAATGTGTATCAAAATATTGGCACTCACTTTTATTTTGTCTTTCATGAATTCGAATAAGAATTTGACTATAGTTCAATACCTTTGACTGAATCTTAATAGTTTCCTCAATTCTTTCTTTCGAAACTTTAAAGTCAGAATGTAAAGCATTTAAAATTTTCACTTCTTCATTTGTAGCTTTTCGGTTTTCGTTCCAATTATTAATTTGTAAGGCAATCAAAATTCCAATAACGACAAGTATAATTTCACCAATTGCATATTTCAAATACTTTCCAGTTTTATTTTTCTCCATAAGGTCATAGCGTATTTTTCTAAAGAATTTTATCATTGATTGGCAGTTTCTCGAAAGGTATGATTATTAAATAAGTCGAGTTTTGGATAATGATTCACAAGGGTCTAGTATAAGAATAGTAGCGAATTTTGAAACACAAACTTTCCAATTAAACACAGACCTTTTTTAAATTTACTCACTTTGGTTCTAGCGATTAAACCGCTATTATTTTTATACATTGTTAGCTTTAGTATTAATTAGTTTGGTTTAAACATTTAATAAAAATCTCCGCTAATTGTTGGGGGTCTTGTCTATTAATTGTTGGGTTAACTTTAAGCCTAACTCCACTTTCGTCTGGTGGTATTAAAGATATTTGATGCTCACCTAATTTACTGACAAATCCTTTGAGATTAGGATGCTTAATATTGAATCGTACCATATGGGTTCCATTTTCATATTTCTCCAAGCTAAATCGCTCATCCTTTGTGACTTCCTGAAAGAATATTTTAGCGTTGTTCCAGCTTTTTTGATATTCCTCTTCAAAATAATTCGCATAATGCAATGCAATTGCGGCAAAAGGCCATGAAGCTGGCAATCCGGCACCGAACATTCTCCTAGTATGAAAAAGATTTTCAGTGAATTCTTTTGTGCCTGCTAAAATTGCACCAGAAGGAGCGTTAAAGCATTTATACATGGAGGTATATATTGTGTCAAAATATTCACCATAAAGATGAGGTTTGACTCCCGTATGAGCTGCTTCTACAAATAGACGAGCACCGTCCATATGCATTTTAATATTATTTTTTTGAGCATATGAGGTAATGGTCTTAATACGATCAAATCCGAACATAACATCGTTCTTTCGTCTTACTGGAGATTCTATCATTATTGCCCCAACATGGGTTTTTACTCTTCCAGATTGAGTTTTGGCAATTACTTGTTCGACTTCTTCAATCGTAAAATTTGCAGAATCCTTTCCTAAAGGAATTAAATTTAGGTTACTAAGCGTTTGGCAACAATCGCCACAGTCGTTATATAAATGACTTTGTTCCTGAACAATTATCCTTCTTTTTTCTTTAGCTAATTCTCGCACTGCCACGTGATTTGCTAAGGTGCCAGTAGGCATAAATACAGCAGATTCTTTTCCTAATTGTGTGGCAAAACTTTCTTCTAATTCTTCTACTACACCACCATTTGAGTAGTTATCGGGTTTTACTTTTCCCTCATCAACTAACTTCATCAGCAATTGCGTGTATTCCAAAGGTGACAATTCAATGCCGTCATAGATAAAATCGATTTGTTTTCCTAATGTTACCTTTTGCACTCCTTTTCCCAAAGAGTAAACACTTGATGGAGCCAGAGTGCTGCCAGCTAGTAAACCGCCAAGTTTTGCAAATTCTCTTCTTTTCATGATTTTATCTAATTAAATATTTATTTCGGATGATATATTAAAGCTAACGGGCTGAATATGGTGAGTTTGGCATTTCAACGCTCTTGGCTTTCAGCTCATACATATGTTTTTTATTGCTACCAATCTCAATATTAGCAACATTTGCCAAATGCACTATATTTTTTGTTAGCCATTGTATTTATTCAATCTGAGTATTGTGATGTGACTTGATTATTTTAATTATTTCTTCGGTTATTAATTTCTCTTCACTATCCAACATATTATGTCCACTTTTTTCTGCAATAATCCTTTTTCCATTTTCAGATAATTGGGAAATTTCTGTTTGTAAACCATCCCAATATTCCTGCATTTCATTTTTAAGAACCTCATCAGAAATACCAAAAGAATCTTGTGCTCCTGCCGAAATTACAACCAGCGGAACTTTCCAAGATTTACTTGAGGGACTTGACTTTGATGTTTCATTCATTAAAAATTCTATTTCACCATATACGCCTCCACTTTTAATACCGCGATAAATAAGAGGATCTCCTGACAATAGTCTTACAAATCCTACTTCATTTAAAAAACTTACTAACCACTCAGGAGGAAAAAATGGAGGTTGCATATATTCCTTTAATTCTTCAGGAGCTTTCATTAATTGGTCAGGATGAGAGGGGTCGATTAAAATGACCCCTAAAATATCATCTTGGTGTTTTTCTATAAATGGTCGTAAATAGATTCCAGCAGCAGAATGACCTACTACCACATAAGGTTTTTTAAATCCTTCATTAGTTAAAATAGTCTCTAAATCAGCACTTATGTTATTGGGTGTTTTAGTATTTGACCCACGTTCACTCCATAATAGTCCAGCTCTATCATATGACATTGTTGTTGAATATTCTGAAATCTTATCTGACAAATCATCCCATGCCCGATGATCTCCTGGAGCTCCGGACTCGAAAATCACAGTCACATTTCCAGCACCTTTCTTTTCGTAATACAACTGATGCCCTCCAACATCAATAAAACTACCAATCCTTTCTTCAACAAATTCTTTTGTCTTGTATCGACTAATTTGTTCGTAAGTAAATCCTACCACTATCACTAAGCAAATTAATAACAAGAAGCCTTTTCCGATTATTTTTATCAATTTCTTTATTTTCATAAATCAAGGATAAAATGGCTAACTTGTTTATATGAATGTATAATACGACTATATACACCCATATTGGTATAAAACTGATGTATTGAAGTAATTTTTATTAAAGATTGCTATAATTCAAAAAGTTAAATTACCAACAATAAAATTCCTACATAAAACCCAAGAAAACAACATAAAAACGGATTAAATCTGATTGAATTTATCCTAATCAAACTGTTTTCAATCTCACTCCGCTTATAATACACTCTATTTCCAATACCATACGACGGTAAAATTCCTTTCTTACTCCAATGCCATAGGGTGGATAAGGATATTTTAAGGGATTGAGCCGTTTCTTCACGCGTCAATAATTCAATTGGTTCTTTAGGCTGGTAGTTTTATTATAATTAATCATCATAAGTTTTAAAATTCTCCAGGTGTTTTGCAGCTTCTTCCAAATCCATAATTAGAAAACCAAAACCGACACCAGATTCTGTATTATCTTTTCCTATCTGAAAACATAAATATTTTCCATCGTCTGAAATTACTCCTTGATTAGCCTTGTATCCCTTATAGTCAGTGAAATAAGTTAATCTTTGCATTTCTCCTGACCCATCTAATTTCAATTTATACAGATCAAGCAATGGCCAGGCATTTTTCTCGGAGGGTCCGTGTTCGACCAGAGTATGTAAACCATCAGGGAATATTCCTTCGGGCTCATCGTAGCAGCAGGGAGAATTAGTGATAGTTCTATATTCTCCAGTTTCGCTATCTACCATATAAACATCAGTATTATTTCCATTATTAATGGTATAAACAGCAAATGTTACTTTTACGTCCTCTGGTGGAACAAGACTTTGTGTTTCAAGACTTGCATGACCCAGTGAAAATGGCAACTGCTTTGAATCAAAAATCACCCTTTCGTTGGATAACTTTGGTATCCCATCTTGATAAATTATGTCGGCCATTAATAGCTTTGCCCTATTTTTACCTAGCTCAGGTAATTGGCGATCTCGATGTGTCCAAGCTATTCTCATCCTATTTCTGGAAATAGCTGGCCCTTCAGCACAGAGGGTATTTAAAGGAACCGGGGGTGTTTTACCACTTTTATCCATGATGTATAACCAGGTAAGGTCACGCGCTTTATCTCTTTCCTTATGGTCCGTAGGGTCAAAGAGCGCCTTTGGACCGGAAAGTAGAATATCTCCGTTTGACAAATACATTGCCCTGGTAAAGCCGTAATGATTAAAATGTCTGGTTTTTGGACGTATTATTCCGGTTGCTAATTCCAATTCATATACTTCGCCCATTGGTTTGTCTAAAAATAGAATGAATCGGCCATCATGAGACCAATCTGGACGTTCTCCAAAACCACTTACAAGTTTTATATATGGTGGTAAATTATCTATTGGGCTAGCGTTAATTAAATCAGCTTCTGTTTTTTCATAACCTTGTCCAAATGCACTGATGGTCTGCAGTAGAATGCATAAAAGGAGTATTCGTCGGTATAGAATAGTCTTTTTTATTGTTGACATAAGGTCGCATTTTAAAAATTGCTACGGATAAAAGTTCGTCTGAAATTACCGCTAACTAATGGATATAAAGAAAAGTCCATATAACCATATTGTTTTGGAGTAAATTTAAAGCTTTTTTAAGATAAATCGATTGGTAACTGGAACGTGAGTAATGTTGAAAGGATGGAACATATGTTTCCTTATTCTAGATTCAATAGAGATATAAGTAGTTGGAATGTTGATAACGTGAAATTATGCAGGGATTTTTGGAAATCACATACTTATAAAGAAGGATTTAAAATACCAAAATTCAGAAATTGTTTTCCGCATTCATTTTAATTCTCGTAAACCTCAACATCCAAAAAACACCAACCCCCTTAACTGGGGGTTTTTATATCGAGCTTAGTTTTTCACACACAAAGTTGTTTGATTTAATCCTCAAATCTCCTTGGGAACATTACTCTACTTATTCAGGCTATCTCCTTCAACTGTCCTTTTCCTATGATTTCATCCTGTTTAATTTCCCAAATAACCTCAACAAAGAACTTATCTTTTGCATAAAGCAGGTATTTGCTGAACTTACCCGCCCGTCCGGCAGGCGGGTTTTCAGTAAGCAGTCTTTGACGTATTTGGCGGAAGAAGCGGGGCATGGGTTGAAGCTGGTTCTCTTCAGAGCACAAAAAATCTATATAATCCTGGCCTTGTGACTACTTTTTGTTTAGAGCACATAAATCCGGAGCTACCCAGTTCCTTATAATCGATCTATTTCACTCTGAATCTGTTGGAGGAAATCATTACTGATATGGAACTCGAAATCAAGATAACTATGGGTGATCCTTCTGGCAGTAAGGATATCCTGCAGAAGCCCGGTTAAATTTGGGACCTTCAAAAGGTCATTCACTACATTTTCCTTTTTTGATTTAAGGGTATAATTCTTCCATGTCGGACTCTCCATGTCTGCGTTTGCATTACCAAATTCAAAGTCTATGAAAGATCGATCCTCCGGATTCAGAATATTACGCACCAACGATCTATATTGGTGTACCCAGGGATCCCATTCTGCTTTTTCATTATTTCTGGTCAGCAAATATTTGTAATATCCGGACAAAAAATCTTTTATATTATCATTTTCAATAAGGGTCAGCCTCCCGGTTGAGGTCAGTTCCAGATAAGTGGGACTCAATATTTCATATCGATTTATAGAGCCTGTAAATTCAATTGAAATTGCAAGCTTAAGTATATCCGGGTTGGTTTCTTTTCCGGTTAAGACCTCTAATTGATACTCAGCAAGGTCAATTAACTCAGCCTCAAATTCCTTTTTTAGCTTTACGGTTTCCTGTAATTCTAAAAAATCTTCTTTAAGGCGCAACAAATAGGATAAATAGATCTCGCGCTCCTTTATGGTTTCGTTAAAATTGCCGACTTGCAGGGCGATTAAAATCCCGATAACCACCAATACAATTTCTCCGATAGCATATTTTAGATATCTTCCGGTTTTATTTTTTTCCATTAGGTCAAATCTGATTTTTCTAAAAAACTTAAACATAGTTATTAACGGTGTTTTCTAGACGCCTATCCCGATAACTATAGGGAGTCCACAGGACATTCGATTTTGTTTCACAAAATTAAGTTTCGATAATCTAAAGAATTTTATCATATAAGGCAGCGGTTGGTTGTCCTTTCTAAGGTAATAAATAATTAAATATGGCTAGAAAGACCTTCGCATTTATTGTACTGCTTTACAATGAAGTTCCAATGGAGATAGTAAGTGAATTAACCCAGCATGTCCGCAGTAACGTAGTGAAGGCGGACTTGCCCACCGCAGCGGAGCGAAGGAGGGGGTCATTCCAGTATAAAGATACCCTAGGAATATTACAGAAAAGTAGGGCAGAAAAGGTTCAGTGAGGAGACGGCGAGGATTTCAAGGACCCTTAGATAACGGTTGGCTTATGAGCCGTCACGCCTATTGCGTAATGATTTTATATAGGTTTTTAGCCTTTCGTTATTTTTTAATCTGCTCCAGCCAATTTATGATCGATGAGGGCGATTAGTTTTTCGGCTTCTTCAATTTTACCAGACATAGAGTCAATGTATGCTCTGCGATACCTGAATGATTTTTGCAGTGCATTTCTGACACCTCTGTTATTAAAAATTTCTTTAAAATCGAAATAAACCTTATCAGCTGCAGGATTTATTTCATTGTAATCGACATTTGGATGAATGTAAAGTATTTGAAGTTGTTGTAGGGTTTCACCCAGTTTTGTAATAGCAGCATTAATGGATTGGGTTTCTTGAAGGTAGGTTAAGAATTTGCGATTTAATTCTTTGTCAATTCTATCAATCGTACCTTGCGCAATTGCCAAATCACTTCGATTGATGTTTTTATTAATCGGAGTAAGTATTTGAAATAGGGTCAGAGCCGAAACGATTTCCTGATGTTCATCATGAGTAAGACTTTGAACACCACCATCAAACAACTTTATAGTATTTTTTATGTTATCATTAATGCTCTGATATTGAGATTTTCTAGCGGTTAGGGCGGAAATATCTACTGACAATTCAACCTTCAGATTGTTAAGAAACTCAAGATCCTGAAGGTGAGTCTTTCTAAGTTCATTCCAATTGTTAATCTGCAAAGCAATCAAAATTCCGATGACCACCAATATAATCTCCCCAATAGCATATAGCAGGTATTTGCTGAATTTACCTTCCCGTCCGGCAGGCGGGTTTTCAGTAAGCAGTCTTTGTCGTATTTGGCGAAAGAATTTTATCATTGGTCTGTGGTTTGGCCTTTCATTACTTCATTTTATTGATATTATGACTAGAATTTGATTTCATTATCTATCATTCCAATAAGTTTTCTGGCATGAAGGGTGAGTTCCTTGGTTTCAGTATTTGTAATTTGTAAATGTGAGGCTCTCATTCGTAAATGGTTCAAAAACTCCCTGTCTTTTAGTAAGCCCTCACGGTCGCTTTTCAGTGGAATATCGGAATATTCTTCTTCCCTTATTCCTGTGCCGAAGAATGATGTAGAAAAGTTCTGGTCAATGACATCCTGGATGAGAATGTATTTAGCCACTACAGGGTAATAATTATTTTGAAACAATGTCACGGCATACGTTTCTTCTTCAATCATGTCATTAATTGATCCCGGCCAGGAGATCAGGAAATTCCTGATAGAATCATTCTGGATAAGGCTGATCTTACCTGAAGAAAATAATTGATCAATTGTGCCTAGTATGTTATTGAAAGTAGGCCGGTAAAAGGTTAGCCCTATCAGACTATCTAACTCTTTATTTTCAAAATCCATAGAGTTGGTCAATTTAAAAATGCTTTTAGTGGAAGAAAGCATCTTTTCTCTTATTTGATTTAAATGATCAAATTCCGCGATTGTATTTTCTATATCATTCTTGACACTATTTAAAATCTCGATTTCCTCCTTTCGTTCCAATCGTTTGTAGTTCCAATTATTAATACTCAAAGCAATCAAAATCCCAATAACCACCAAAACAATCTCCCCAATAGCATATAGCAGGTATTTGCTGAATTTACCTGCCCGTCCGGCAGGCGGGTTTTCGGTCAGTAGTCTTTGGCGAATATGTCTAAAAAATTTAATCATTTGTTATTGGATCCTTTTCATTTTAAACTTTTTTAACTTCTACTTTTGTTTCTTGAATAGCACCTCCTCTACCCATATCAGTTAACAAATGACTGGTTAATGCGTTGGCTGACGATCCTCCGTCTAATAATGAAGGCCAGAATCCTTGTGGCATACAAACTACTCCCTGTTGTACTTTATTACTAATTCGTGCGGTTATAAACACCCGACCTCGCTGGTTATACACTTTAAGTTCATCACCATCAGCAATATGACGTATGTCAGCGTCCTTTGGATTAATTTCCAAATAAAACTTACCCTCTTTCTTAAGGATATGCTCCACGTTGGCATGACTGCTATTCAAGAAATTTTTAGGGGTCTTGATAGATAACAAATACAGCGGATACTGCTTCATTTCTTCATCACTGTATTTGAAAGGAATAAAATCAGGAAGGGCTTGTTCCAGATTCGGATCAAAAAAATGACACTTTCCCGAGCTGGTTTTAAAATTTCCTTTTTTATGGGGCATCCACTTCGTTGGAAGATTTAACTTTTGCCCTCCCATTTTTCTTAGCGATTCAAAAGAAATACCTTCCATATATTCATGTTGGCTATCAACTGTCTTTTTTACAATATCAATATCTGTTTCATAAAAGTAGTCCTCTTTGAACCCCATTTCTTTTGCCAAAAGTCTGAAAAATTCTGAATTAGGCTTGGAGTCTCCCAAAGGTTGGATCGCAGGTTCATTGATATTAAGGTAGGGCGTACCCCACGAACTGAGGACATCCCAATTTTCTAGCACACTCGTTGCCGGGAAAATATAATCAGCATATCGAGTGGTATCGGTTAAGAAATGCTCTGATACAATAGTTAGCAGATCATCTCTTTTTAGGCCTTTGATAACCAAATTTTGATTAGGTGTAGTTACTGCGGGATTCGAGTTATAAACAAATAGCGCATTGATGCCCGGATTCAATTCACTACTGTTCAACGCCTTTCCTAATTCAATCATATTGATTGAACGGGTTTTTAGATTAGCCAGCTCAGGAGGAAGGTTTATGCTTTCCCAGTTTAATGCTTTCCCAAAAAGTTCATAGGTCATATGCATCAATCCACCTCCGAAATGGCGCCATGCGCCCGTTAATGCGGGCAACATCGCCACTGCTCTAAAAGCACTTGCTCCATTGACCTGATGCTCCATGCCAATTAGCACACGAATTAATGAAGGAGTGCTTTGAGCATATTCTTTGGCAAAGGCAATGATGGTTTCTTTTCCTAAGCCAGTGATTTGAGCTACTGTTGTAGGGTCGTATTTCTGAACATGCTCTTTCAAATGTTCAATACCTAAGGTATAGTTATCTATATATTCCTGATCTTGAATATTTTCATTTAAAATAACATGCATCAAACCAAGGGCAAGGGCCGTGTCTGTTCCTGGACGAGGCTGAATATGCCAATCAGACTCCTCAGAAGTTCTTGACTGAAATGGATCTACCGTAATGATCTTTGCTCCTTTGCTTTTAGCCTGCTTAATAAGAGACCATAAATGCTGATTTGAAAGAACAGGATTGGTACCCCATAATACGATATATCTGCTATGAATAATATCTTCAGGCAGCACGCCTGTTGTTTGACCATTTGTAGCCAAAATACCCGCTACTGCTGCGTCTCCACATATCGTTCTCTCTAATTGACTGGCACCGATATGCGCGAAGAACCTGTTGGCAATCGCCCCTCTTTGTACCAATCCCTGATTGCCACCAAAACTGTAGGGTAGTACAGCTTCACCTCCCTTTTGGGCAATAATATCTTTAAGTCTAGCCGCAACCTCGGTGATGGCTTGTTTCCAACTTATTTTAACAAACTCACCACTTCCTTTGGCGCCACTTCTTTTAAGGGGCGTTAAAATTCGATCGGAGTGGAAGGTTACATCATTTGGGAAGTCCATCATTTTATCGCATAAATTTCCGGCCGTATACGGATTATTCGCGTTGGCTTTAAATGAGGTAACCGTATTATCTACTGTTGTGATATTCCAGCTGCATCGATCAGGGCAATCATGATAGCATGCACCATGCACCGTTTTAGATGTTTTGTCAGTTCCACAACCAGATGTAAAAGCAAATGAAGTCAGGCTAATGCCTGCGGCACCTTTTGAGCTAATCTCAATAAATTCTCTGCGATCAATTGTGTTATTTTTTTTTATATCCATGTATAGCTAAATAATGACTACCAACGTTTATGTATTTGGAAAGTTGCGTGTTTTTGTGCGAGGTTTTTTTTGAATAAAAACAGAAACAAGCAAACAAAGCAACTCACATTAGTTAAGCAAAAACCAGCAATTCTTTATATACTATGTTATAGTGTCGTTTATTAATAATTGACATTAATTATTTACTTTGAATTACTATAAAAGGAAGGTACATAAAAATTGCGATCAACAATCAGATTTATTTGCTCCGAATTAACGTCTTTTTCTTGCCAATTTGTTTTAGGGTAAAGCCATTGCTCTTTATCATTAATGAATACTTTTAATGGCATGTCAAATTTTTCAATAGCATTTGCCCAACGGTATGACAATCGCCCATTAACGAAATAATATTCGAACTGTGGTATTTGGTTTGTTCGTAGGTATTGATTCCAAAAATGATTTAGATTTAGACCACACTTCCCGGTTATGTAATCTTCCACTTGTCGTGTGGTTACTGTTTGATGATAAAACTCTTTGTTTAGTCCCCTTAGAATCTGTCTCCATTTCTCATCATCATCTACAATTTGCCTTAGCATGTGTAAAATTGCAGCACCTTTTGGGTAATTATCTCCTGAATAAGCCAAATCGTTAACATCATAATAACCAATCATTGGTTTGTCATTATTTATACCTTTCCTGATCCCAATTTGATAGTCATTCCCGGCCTCTTTTCCGTAGTGATATTCAACATAAAGTCCTTCTGAATATGTCGTAAAAGACTCATGAATCCAGATATCGGCAACATCCTTAAATGTAATATTGCATGCGAACCATTCATGACCAGATTCATGAATAATGAGATGATCAAATTTATTTCCCCACCCTGATTGAGAACCATCTTTCCCTAAATAGCCATTTTGATAACCATTTCCGTATGCTGTAGCACTTTGATGTTCCATACCCAGATAAGGAGTCTCTACAAGTTTATAACTGTCTTCATAAAATGGATAGGGACCAAACCAATATTCAAAAGCTTCTAGCATCATTGGCACTTGTTTAAAGTGTTCTTTTGCCTTGGTTAGGTTTTGTTCCAAGACATAATAATCACAATCTAAAGTACCTAATTCGCCATGGTACACTTCGGAAAAGTGCGCATAATTGCCTATGTTAAAGTTTAGTCCGTAATTATTAATTGGATTTACAACAACCCAGTGGTAGGTATGCGTTTTATTTTTCTTGGTTTCAATATTGATCAATCTCCCATTGGCAACTGCTACTAAATCCTCTTGAACGTTAATGCTAAATTTAAGACTATCAACCTCATCATACATATGATCTTTACAAGGCCACCATTGACTTGAACCAGCTCCCCAACTTATGCTTGAAGCAAAAAGTTTACCAAGGCTATCTTTTTCCCAAACCATGCCTGAATCCCAAGGTGGACGTGGTGCAATTTTGGGTTTTCCACTATACCAGATTATGATTTCGTTATAGTCTTCGGGGATTTGTTCTTTTTTTAATTCAATAAAGTAAGCGTTACCATCTCTTGTATATTTTAGTTCTTTTCCATCTTCATAAACTTTGTTAATGCCCATTGGTGGCTGAAGATCAATCTGAATACGTTGATTTGGCTGTAACACTCTGTATCTAATAGTATTTGAACCCTGAATAGTTTGTTTTTCAATATCAACTGCTATATCCAGATAATAATAGGATAAATCCCACCACGATCTTTCTGGTGTGATGGAACCTCTTAAGGAATCTTGCCTTGTAAAATTTTGTGCATTACATACAATTCCCATCATAACGAATAAAATTGTACTAATAAATACACTCATGTTTTTTAGTTTAATAGGATGTTAATTGAATGCACCATAACGCTCTCTGCTATGAGTAGTTGCGTGTCCCGATAGCTATCGGGATAGCACATAACTTTACAAGCCTGCCTGTCATTTGGCAGATACATACCAAGCTGATCCCTATATTTATGGGGACCGCAGAAATTTTCAAGGTAGGCAAGAATAAGGAATTACTTATAAGCATCGTTAGCCTTTCGTTTATTTTTGGTAATAAAGGGTAATATTTTATTCTTTTTCAGTTTCCAAATATTTATTTATCTTGTCAAGACATATTTCTACATTATCGATTGTTCTTTCATAATCTCTTAGAATATTCGCTCTGCCAATAATTGCCTCTACTACCAGAGTTTCAAATTCAGGATCATTTAACAAGCGCGAATAATTATTCGGTACACCAACCTTGGGTTTAGATTCTAAATTATTTGGATGATCTGCACCTTCAATAAATTTTGTTTTAAAATTCCTTTGATAATAAGGAAATAGAAGTCGACCTGCATTTCTTCTGGTATCTACTTTGTTCATTATTCGCTTAAAACCAGTTTCATAAACATCGGTAATAATTTCCTTTAGACCATCAGAACTAATTAGTTCTAGATTACCTGACTTTAAGGTTTCATAAGTGGAAGTCTTAGGAAAGAAATATGTGAATTGTACGCAATTAAAAAAATCTTTATAAAAAGAATCTATTTCATTCGGTTGCTTAATTATAATATCATAAACTTTTAGTGTAGCCTGATGATAAATGTAAGTTCTTTCAAAATCTGTTTTTAATTCCTGAAGATTAATGACTAATTCAGACTTTAAACTATTTAGAATCACTTTCTCTCTCTGTGAATTAATTCGATTTTCATTCCAATTATTCACTTGCAGCGCAATCAATATCCCGATCACCACAAGCACAATCTCCCCAATAGCATACCTCATGTATTTTAGAGGCTTGTTGTTGTCAGCAAGTTTTTTGCGGATTTTTCTAAAGAAAGGAATCATAGCAAGCGGTTGGTTGGTCTTCCTAAGGTAAGGAATTATCAAACACACCTGGTACTAAGAAAAATGTTAAAGTAAAACTGACCCCCATATTGAAGAGGGCAATATACATTTCAATGACGCCCGCGGAGGAAAAATAATGAGGAAATAGTGCAATGGCGAATCGATTCATAGAAAAACAGAAACGCTCCTGCGGGTTATGCTTTTCCCGGAAATCGGGGAAATCGGAAACAAGAGAATACGCCACGTCAAAACTTAAAGAAATGGGAGAAGAACTCCGGGTCTTAAAAAGTGACATTTTTAGTTCCCTATCTGAGTTAAAATATATATCATTAGGTTTTTTAAATCCATTTAAAAATCAAATTATGTTATCCAATTTCCAATTTTTAGATTATTCCATTTTATTTTTCTATTTCGCCTTAATACTTTGGATTGCCCGATGGGCTTCGAAAGGCGAAAAGAATCTGGAATTTTCCTCTGTCGATTATTTCTTAGCGGGAAAAAACCAGGGATGGTTTGTTATTGGAGCTTCGCTTTTTGCTTCGAATATTGGTTCTGAAATTATATTGGGAGTTTCTGGCGCAGGAGCCAGGGGAGATATGCCTATGGCAAATTTCGAACTCCTGGCATCTTTGGTATTAATTTTATTTGGATGGGTATTCGTCCCATTTTATTTAAGGTCTTCTGTATATACGATGCCAGAATTTTTGGAGAAACGTTATTCTTCTGCCTGTAGAACTTATCTGTCTGTTATTTCAGTTTTAGCCTATATAATTACTAAAATATCCCTGATTATCTTCGCAGGAGCTTTAGTGTTCGAAGTTCTGGGGATTCCGTTTTGGACCGGGGCTATCATAACGGTGCTTTCTACTGGATTTTATACGGTACTTGGAGGGTTAAAGGCTGTTATTTATACCGATATGGTTCAGGCAATAACGCTCATTTTTGGAACTGCTGCCGTAGTAATTTTCGGCCTTCATCAATTGGGAGGCTGGGACGAAATGATATTAATAATAGACGAGGCTAGTTTAACAGCCGGGAATCCCTCTACGGATCATTTTTTTAATTTGTGGAGACCAAGTAACGACACAGAATATCCCTGGACGGGAATGTTGTTTGGAGCACCAATTCTAGGAATTTGGTATTGGTGTACAGATCAGTATATTGTTCAAAGAGCCCTTTCGGCAAAAGATGAAAGCAATGCCAGAAAAGGCGCTCTCTTTGCAGGTTATTTAAAATTATTGCCGGTATTTTTATTTTTCATCCCCGGAGTAATTGCCTATGCACTTATGCAAAAGGGGCTCATTCATTTTTCCCTGGAAAATGCAGATAGCGCACTTCCTGCTTTAATCAAAGAATTCTTACCTACCGGATTAAAAGGATTAGCCATTGCGGGTTTATTAGCTGCTTTAATGAGTTCTCTCTCCTCCGCTTTTAATTCGAGTTCAACCCTTTTAACAATCGATTTTTATCAGAAATACAATCCTGGAGTGAGCGAAAAAAAGCTGGTGCGTTTTGGGCGAATTGCCACCGTAGTATTAGTCGCCCTAAGCTTGGGTTGGATACCATTTATGAAAGCCCTGATGGGAGGAGGAATATTCCTTTATTTACAAAGTATTCAAGCGTATATAGCCCCTCCTATAGCTGCTGTTTTTTTGTTTGGCTTGTTTTATAAATGGATTAATGCACGGGCCGCTATCATTACACTTTGGGCTGGGTTTGGATTAGGAATGTTGCGATTAGTTTCAGAGTATCTTATGGGAGCCGGGATTATTTCGTTGTCCAAAGGAAGTCTTTTAACCTCTTTTATGGAGATTAATTTTTTACATTATGCCATACTCTTGTTTGTGGTGTGTTCTATCCTGTTAATACTTATCAGTAAGTTAGGGAAGCCCCAGGATCCGGAAACTTTAAAAGAAGTTACCTTTCAGTTAAATTCCAAAAAAGAATTTGTTTGGTCTAATATGGACGTTAAAATTACGGTGCTCCTGGCGGTTTGCGTGTTAGTTTTATGGTGGGTATTCTCTACCTGGGGAATTGCATAGAATATTTAAATATAAGAGCGAACCCGTTTTCATACCTAAAAAGAAAAACCCCGTCAGAGTTAATTTAATCTTTCGTTCGTTTTTAGGATACATGAGAATATTGCAGCAGTTCTCTGATGGCAGGCATCAACAAATAAATCAGCCATCATAGGGCAAGAAAAACCTTTGTGTCTACGGTACTGCTTTACAAAGACCTTCCAATGGAGATAGTAAGTGAATTGTTTGGACACTCCGGTTTAAAGTTTACCCGGGAGTACTATGGAAAATTTTATACTACAAAAAGAGGGTTCCTGATTTATGCAGATTGCTCTATTATCAGATTAAAAGGATTAAATTAATCCGCTTTTTGTTTAAGATAAAGTGCGATGTCTTTTTCCAGGTCGGCCGTATACGGGTTTTCAGAAGGATTTCGATTATAGATGGACGAGTAGCACATGGACGCCGCCAAAAAAGTACCCTGTAAAGATGGGTGCAAGCCATCCGCATCATATAAATCAATGTTGGGGTTTCCTTCCTGATTTATTGCCTTCCAAACTTCTCCTACAGGAATAATGGTCGCTCCAATGGCCTGAGCTCCGTCTTCAAAGGTCTTTTTTATGGGAATAGCCATTTCCGGCTGATCCTTATAGGGCCAGGGCATTAATAAATAGATGCTTGTTCCTTTATTGCCCACCAACTCTTTAAATGCTTTTATAGATTCTAAAGTGGCCATACCATCATTTACCGCAACCTCTGTATTTTCTTGTAGTATAATAACATCCCAGGAGCGTTCATTTACTTTAGACAGGGTTTGTTCATTAACCAAATGCACAGCCAGACTATAACCACTAAACGCAAGTTCCTGGATCAAAGGTTTAAAGGGTAATGAATCATTAGCACTGTAGAGATTTAAGTGATATGAAATTCCCAAATTGTAATAGGTGAGACTGTTACCGATAAATAGAATTTCTTCAATTTTGGACGTACGGGGTTCATCAGCTTCCACGGAAACCGGCACGTTCTCTTCCCCGGAGCAACTTAAACCAAAAATCATCAGGAGGGCCAAAAATCCTGATCTTTTAAGAAAATTGTTTGAGGTTCCCATTTGAAGTTAAAGATAATGTTATTTAAGCCGTTTAAAGAAAATAGCAGGAATTGCAGGCACCAACAAATCTATCGGCCATCATGGGCCAAGAAAAACCTTTGTGTCTACGGTACTGCTTTACAATGGAGTTTCTATGGAGATTACTTGTTTTATATAACGAGTCTTACAAAATCTGGTAAACAGAATTATGATAATGGGATAAATCCGTAAAAGGGATCCATATCCGGGAAATTATAGGGATATTAGTATACATATAACGAGTTTTACTTAATTAAAATGAATATTATGAAAAATAAAACCTTGTTCTTATTAATAAGTTGGTTTATTTCTTTGAATTATTCAAATGCTCAAAAAATACCACTGGATTCGCTCGATATATACCTTGATCAAGTTATTAAGGATTTTGAGGTAGTAGGGCTTTCAGTCGGTATTGTACAAAATGACACTGTTATCTATTCAAAAGGTTTTGGATTAAGAGAAATCGGAAAAGATCTAAAGGTCAACGACCAAACTGCTTTTGGAATTGGGTCAATTTCCAAATCATTTACAGCATTAACACTCGGAGTGCTAGTGGATGAAAAAAAATTAAATTGGGACGACAGAGTTAAGGACTACTTGCCCTACTTCGAATTGTACGATCCATATGTAACAGAAAACTTTACCATTAGAGATCTGCTCACACACAGAAGCGGACTGAAAGAAGTTAGTGCCGGAACACTTTGGTATCACTCAGACTATTCCAGAGTTGAAATCATTAAGCGACTTAAATATCTTGAGCCCGTTTCTGGCTTCCGAGAGAAACCTGCCTATCAAAATATAATGTTTGTTGTAGCTTCCGAAATAGTAAAAGAGGTTTCAGGAATGACCTGGGATGATTTTCTAAAATCAAGAGTATTTGACAAACTAGAAATGAACAACAGTACTTCGTTGTCCAAAGATAGAGAAGCCAATATCAATTTGGCCCAGCCTCATATTTGGAATGCAGAATATAAGAAAGTTACCATAGAACAGGAAAATGGAGATAACCTGGGGCCTGGAGGTTTCATATATTCATCAGCAAAGGATATGAACAGTTATATGAGACTTTTGCTGAAAGATGGAGCCTTTAAGAATGATACCATTGTAAGCAAGAACGTGGTCGATGAGCTCTTTAAACCTCAGACATTATTCCAAATAATTGGTCCTCCATTTGGCAACGAGTTTTCCTCCTATGGTTTTGGATGGTGGCTCACTCCCTGGAATGGCCATAAGATCATAGAACATAGTGGCGGAATCGATGGAATGTCTGCACAGCTGTTCATGATAAAGGACATGAACATTGGTGTGGTTATTCTATGTAATGATTCGGAAGAACCTGCATCTTTTTTGATAAAAGCAAAAATCCTTGAACTTATTTTCAATGATAAGACCTTTGACATGTATGAACGAGGAAAGGACTATCGTAAACGAAAAATAGCGGATTTAAAAGAATCAGCTACCAATGAAATCAGACCAAAAGAATCTAATCCATCCTTACCTCTTATTAGTTATGCAGGTGATTATAATGACGAGATGTATGGGGATATCAATTTAGCGCTTACCAATAATGATGAACTAGAGCTTTCGTTCTCTCATACACCATTGTTCAAGGGACGACTGATCCATTGGCAATTTGACACTTTTAAAATTGATTGGTATGATATTAGAGTTCCTGATGGTTATATAACCTTTAATTTTAATTCGAAAAGAGAGATATTGGGCTTTTCGTTAGATCAGGAAAATCTACTTGACGTTGATTTTGGAGAAATTGAAATAAAGAAAAAGAAAAGCTAAGTATAACATTGTATATAAACCATTCAAAATGGCTCATATACGAAACCGTTGGCGGTAATAGTATTGATAACATAGGAATGGATTTAAACAAAGATTATACTAGTCAAACCATTAAACTCAATCCTGATTATGAAGGAGAAGTAACCTCTGTATTAATTTCTTCAAACTTTAATTTAGGCAACAGAAAGAGCGTCTTGTATATACATGGTTATATTGATTATTTTTTTCATCCACATTTAGGAGAAAAATTTAATGAATATAATTTTGATTTTTACGCTCTCGATCTTCGGAAATATGGTAGATCGCTTTTAGAACATCATCATCCCAACTATTGCAAAAATATTGAGGAATATTTTGAGGAAATCTCCATTGTTATTCGCCAGATTCAAATTCAAAGCAAGTCAATTTACCTGTTGGGTCATTCTACAGGAGGCTTAATAGCGAGTAGCTATATGAATAACGGTAAGGATAGAAATCTTATTGATGGGCTAATTTTAAATTCTCCTTTTTTAGATTTCAATCAAACTAAATTCGAAAAGTCATTTAGTTATTTCATTTCAAAAATTATTTCTAAAATATCAGTTTATTCAAAAATTAATGGCGCCCTGTCTTCTGCCTATGCTCAAAGCATTCATAAAGATTTTTATGGTGAATGGGATTTTAACCAAGACTGGAAACCAATAAAGGGATTTCCAACCTACTTTAAATGGATAGTTGCGATTGCAACAGCTCAAAGAAAATTAGAAGAATCAAACATAACAATCCCCATTTTGATTTTGCATTCTTCTGATTCTATTAAAATTTCAACTTTTTCTAAAGATGCGATGTCAAAAGATATTGTATTAAATATTGAAGACATAAAAAGAGTTGGGTTAAAGCTTGGTGATAAGGTGACGTTATTGAGAATTAACAATGCACAGCATGATATATTTTTATCTCCGAAAGTGGTGAGAGAAGACGCTTTTGATAAAATGTTTTCTTGGCTATCAAAAATTGATATTAAGAAATAACTGCCGCCAAGATTGTATAAAGTTAATGAAGATTTTAACGCGCTTTGAATGTTGCCTGGTTTAGTAAAGTGGTTATATAAGTTCTGGGTTTATTGTTAAATACCCTTCCTGAACTAAAGCCAGTGCCTCTCCATGATATGAAATTACGAGCAGCATTGCGAGGTATAGGATTATTGTTGTCATAACACACTCTTGGTTTGTTGTTCTCTTCTAAATCTCATATAGGAGTTTATTCTTCTTCTCCTTTCGGCAATTATTTCATTTAAATTTTTATCAGTCATGATAATTTCCGGGTCAGGGGCTAAAAATTTAAATAAAGCAGGCTCTTGATATTTCAAATAATAGAAGCCATTCCCTTTATGTATCGGGTACATCTTTTTTAAGTCTTTTAATAGTGCTGTTTTCATTTTTACTTATTGATATTATTAAAGTAAGTTATGCTTTCCGGATATCCTTTCTCTTAGGTTGAGGTCAAACTACAACCATGGTATATTGAGTATAGAAGATACGGAGAAAAACAGGTACAGGAATCCCCATAATAACTAACTGCAATGATTTTCCTGGGGGACTCTTAATAATCCGCTATCAATAGTACGCAGGAAGAACATAAAGTAAAATGATTAGCATCATGTTTTGATAATTTTTACAGTGGGTAATGTGGACGCGATTTGAATATTGCCTGGTTTAAAACCATTATTTAGAAAGCTACCAAAACAGCAAGGACAAACACCACACAGTATTTGCCACAGGCAAGTTCCTTAATATTCTTATAGAAAGTAATTCTAAGGATGCAGTTATTACCTAAATGTGCGAAATAACCATTAAATTTATAATGCTCCCGGCTGTTAAAGGAACATACAATGGCAGAAATTGGCAAAAAAGAAGAAAATATACGATGGCTTATTAGTGAAATTTCGGCAATCGTAGAACGTTTGCAGCAATTCGAGGCCAAATATTTGGCCGAACTATCCGAGGTCCATCCAAATTTTATCAAAAGTGCCCGTAATCTTATCCA
Source organism: uncultured Eudoraea sp. (assembly GCF_947490415.1). GTDB lineage: Bacteria > Bacteroidota > Bacteroidia > Flavobacteriales > Flavobacteriaceae > Eudoraea. The sequence continues at coordinate 714,935 of NZ_CANLGX010000001.1, read as the reverse complement.
TTACCGTGCGCTTCGTAAAGAAGATATAAGGCCAATCCAGAAAAAGCTTGCGAATCTGGGGCTTTCCCGGCTCGACAAACCAGAAAGCCATGTTATGGCAAGTTTATTGGCCAGTAAGGCCATCCTGGAGGGCTTTCTCAACAATGAACCCATTAAAAAGCACAAGGCCGAATTAACTTTTAAAAAAAGTAATCGGATAAGTAAATCTAATGCAAAATCGTTGTTGGGATACCGCTCTAAGGGAAGACGCACCCGTATAATGGTTACCTTACCTACAGAAGTTGCCTATGATTACCAATTGGCCCATGATATGATTGCCAGTGGAATGAATTGTGCACGAATAAATTGTGCACATGACAGTGAAAAAGAATGGAGCCTGATGATCGGCCACATTAAGACAGCGTCCAAAAAATTGAAAAAAAAATGTAAGATCTCCATGGATTTGGGAGGCCCAAAAGTGCGGACCTGTGCTTTAACAGCTGGCCCAAAAGTTAAAAAATTTAGACCAACAAAGGACGTGCGGGGCAATGTCATTAAGGATTGTGAGCTCTGGATTGGCCCGGTTCCTCATCCCAACGTGGATCTGTCGCATCTGCCTGTAGCATTAGAAAGTTTGGAAAAACTCAAAGTAGGGGACCAGTTGTTCTTTAGGGATACCCGAAACAAGAAAAGGGAATTTACAATTACAGGAACCACAGAAAATGGCTGTATTGCCCAATGTGGTAAAACCACTTTTCTGGAAACGGGCATGAAATTATATACCAATGCAGATTATTCTTCTACGCCAATCGTGATAGGGGAATTACCCGCGGTGGAACAATACATAAGGTTGCACACGGGAGATTTTTTACGATTGCATAAGGATGCATTGCCTGGTGAACCTGCACTTAGGGATAAGGATGACAATGTGATTAGCCAGGCACAAATTTCTTGTACTTCAGGGGATATATTTGAGCAGGTAAGGGAAGGGGAGCCTATCTTTTTTGATGACGGCAAGATTGAAGGAGTTATTCGCCAGCTGGCCCGGGACGAAATGATGATAGAAATTGTCAATTCCAGAAAAGCAGGAAGTAAACTAGGAGCAGACAAAGGAATAAATTTTCCCGGAAGTAATTTGGAAATCAAAGGTTTAACCGCCAAAGACAAAAAAGATCTCGCATTTGTGGTTCAAAACGCGGATATCGTAAACGTATCTTTTATAAACCGAAAGGAGGATGTAAGAGATCTCATTGCGGAGTTGCAAAAATTAAATCCTCCAAAAGGATTCGGGATCATTCTTAAGGTTGAGACACAAAGTGGTTTTAATAACCTGGCCAAAATTCTATTGGAGGCCATGAAGACCTACCCTGTAGGTGTGATGATCGCAAGGGGAGATTTGGCGATAGAGTGTGGATGGGATAATATTGGCAGGGTTCAAAGGGAAATTCTTTCACTGTGCAGAGCGGGACATATTCCTGAAATCTGGGCCACACAAGTACTGGAAAATCTCTCAAAACAGGGGATACCTTCCCGGGCCGAAATGACCGATGCCGCTATGGCACAACGTACAGATTGTGTTATGCTTAACAAAGGGCCCTATATTCTCCAGGCCATTAAATTGCTGAGCACCATCTTTAAGGATATGGAACTTTATCAGGAAAAAAACGCACGGCTTTGGCCTGCAATGCAAAGAGCTGATATACATTGAGTTGTTTCACTGTAGTGTGCGTAGTATACCCAGCAGATTTTCGATTAGCTATTAAACCTCCTAATATAAAAATATCAGTTAAAGTATCTAATGTAAGGGTCTAATAAAGGTCAGGAAATCTTACCCAAATACCTGATGAAAATCATTGCCCAAATCAGAAGGGTTGCTTAAGTTTTAAGTTAGACTAGAATCTTAATTTTTACGGTCATTAAAATGATTCGTAAATACAACGATATCAAGAGATGCAACAACACCGCCTGGTAGCAATCATGTTTACCGACATTGTGGGCTATACTGCCTTGATGGGGTCAGATGAGGAACGTGCATTTGAGATGCTCAGGAACAACCGGGATATTCATAAGCTATTACTAGAGAAATATAATGGTGCGCTTATCAAGGAAATGGGCGATGGGATGTTGATCAGTTTTGATCTTGGTTCTGATGCTGTACGCTGTGCTATAGAAATTCAGATTGCTTGTAAGGCAAAGAATATTCCTTTGAGAATTGGCATCCATGAAGGTGAAGTAGTATTTGAAGGGTCGGATGTATTTGGCGATGGCGTAAATATTGCCTCCCGTTTGCAGTCAACTGCTGAGGTGGGTAGTATTGCCATTACGGAATCTGTTTACCAGGACGTGAAAAATAAGACCGATATACGCACCGAATTTATTGAAGAGAAGTTCTTTAAAAACGTAGATGAGCCGGTTAAAATCTATAATGTCAATTGTGAAGAACTTCCGGTTGCACGCAGCTCGGCTAAGAATTCGGTAAACAAAAATAATCAACGGAGGCCTATTATTATTCTAATACTAAAGGCAATACCCGTATTTATTATAGCCATTACGCTTGCTACTACTATTTTTGTGATTTATGGCAGCACAACAATTCCATTTACCGAGCGGGATTGGATTGTGATATCGGATTTTGAAAATCTTACCGATGAAACAATTTTAGACCACTCCCTGAATACAGCATTTATTCTTAGTATCAATCAATCACGATATTTAAATGTGATGACCAGGCAGCGAATGATTGAGACATTAAAGAGAATGGAAAAAGAAAATAGTACAATTATCGATGAAGAAACCGGTAGGGAAATTGCAATTCGCGAAGGGGTAGAAATTTTTGTAGTTCCAACAATTAGCAGGGTGGGTACCCGGTATATTCTTACCGCAAAAATCCTTGAAGCCCAAACCGCGAATACCCTAAAGTCTGAAGTTCTTTATGCCGATAGCCAGGATGAGATTATTGAAAAATTGGATCAGTTAAGCAGAAAGATACGACGAAGCCTTGGAGAATCTAGTTTTAGGATCTCAAACCAGAGTAAACCTCTTAAGAAAGTTACTACTTCCTCGTTAAAGGCACTAAAGCAATATTCATTGGGTATTGAAAGTCATCTACGTCTTGACTTTAAAAAAGCCAGGACGCATTATGAGAATGCAATCCGCCTTGATAGTAATTTTACCGCGGCGAAGGCTTCCCTGGGAAATTTACTTTTTGAAAAATTTGATCGAAACGAGGGGCGCAAATGGCTAGATAAAGCTATTGTATCTATAGATAATCTTACCGACAGGGAAAAATTTGGCATTCTTGCTTTTTACGCCGTAAATGTTGAAAATGACCTGGGCAAGGGTATCGGGTATACAGAAAAACGACTTGGGTTATATCCTGACGATCCGGCCGCGCATAATAACCTGGGATGGTATTTTCAAAAACAGGGTCGGTATGATAAGGCTTTGGATGAATATAAAACTACGCTTCAGATTAATCCATACATGATGCTTACTAATAGTGGTATAAACTGGATATATCTGGAATATTTAGGTCAAATAGATTCTGCCTTAACATGGTCTAATCGCATGATTACATATGCTCCTGATAATCCTTGGGGTCATTTTTATCTAGGCTCCGCTTATGTCGGTAAAAATAATTTTGTGAAAGCAGAGGCATCTTATCTTAAAGCGGGTAGTCTAGATCCAAACTTTTTGATGAATCAATACAGATTGGCACATGTCTATCGGCTTCAGGGAAAGTTTGATAACGCCATTGATGTTTTGGAGACAATCCTCCGGAAAAATCCTCAAGAATTTTCTCCCCATTATGACCTGGGAGTTAATTACAATTTAATCGGTCAGCATGAAACCGCCAGGAGTCACTTTCTTGAATATAGTAAAATAGCAGAAAGATGGCTGGAGGAAAATTCGGATGACCCAAAAGCATTTATTTATAATGGCATAGTACTTACGCAACTTGGAGATAAAGCTGCTGGTTGGGAAATTGGAAAACAAGCATTGGAGTTGAAGGAGCCGATTTACTTTGAATTTGCTCAATTACTGGCAGTTCAGGACCGGAAAAGTGAAGCCCTGGACTATTTGGAAAAAGCACTTGAGAATGGCTATAAAAACCTGATATGGATAAAACTCCAACCTGATATACAATTATTGCATGGGGAGGTTCGATACAAGGAATTGATACATACCTATTTTGGAAACCCATAATATCCTTAGTAATTTCCTGAAATCTTTTCCCAATCCCCGTTGCACATGCTATTGAAAGTAATGCTCAGTTAAGTGAGGTTAGATACATATATCTTTTCTGCCTCACCCTGGGAGAACCCTACAGCATGGAGTGGCAAATTGCATCGGGGAAAGAAATAATGGTATTTCAGGCACAGAGGTTTGGATTGAGTTGATAGGATGTATGATAGCCTTAAATTAATGAAAAGGATGAATTCGTATTGGCGGAAAAATATAAAAAATAAGGCATACAATTCGGACTCCCATTAAGTTGACAAGCTGTCAAATAGGGGGATTTTTGGGTCAGTTAATATGTTGAAACACCTTTTGGAAAAGCGTTATTGGATCAGGGGCGAAACTCAACCGGGGTGATCTTTATAATTTTGAAATCGGTGAGATCATTGCCTTGAATGTCTATAAAAACATCCTCATTCAGCCCTTTTGCATTCCCCCTTTTGGCAAAATTTATTAAAACCCGAACAATACGATCTTCATAGTTGCCTACCGTTGCCGAAATTTGGTAAATCTCAAAGTTTTTAGGGGCAGCTTCATGTTCCTGAATATATGCTTTTGTAGGTTCATGGGTATTTATAAAGCGTATGGCATCTAGTAAGGTCTGTGTTTTCATGTATTGGGATTTAAATCATTTAAGAGTGCATAATATAGTTTAAAGTTCCCGGGGCTCAAATTTTATTCTTTTATATAATGCAGCAGTTTTAAACCTTGCGCCTTTCATAGCATCCTTTATTGCACTCTGTTTAAAAATAGTATCTTTAACGTACACGCTAATATTCAGGTGGTAACGACATAAATTTGGAAAGTGAATGAAAACAGTTGCATTTATTGTTGCATCAATATTGTTGATAGGATGTAAAGAAAATAAGCCCAGGACCGAATTTTTGGGAATGGTTAATCTTGAGGTAACCGGAAACGCAAAAGCGGTTTCTCAATTTGAGAGAGGACTTTTATTACTGCATTCTTTCGAATATCAGGATGCCCGTGAAGCGTTCAGGAATGCTCAGGAAATGGATTCTCAAATGCCTATGGCCTATTGGGGTGAAGCGATGACCTATAATCATAGCTTATGGGGTGAACAAGAGTATGAAGAAGGGGTGGAAGTTTTGAAAAAACTGGAATCCCTGGATCTGGAAAAAAACGCAACAGAACTGGAGCAGGATTTTATTGGGGGGGTCAGGATTCTGTTTAAACCGGAAACTGACAAACCGGAACGGGATGTAGCCTATGCGGATTTTATGGAGGGTTTGTCCAAAAAATATCCGGACAACCATGAAGTGGCAGCATTTTATGCGTTATCGCTTCTAGGCTCCGTGCCAGACGGACGTGATGAAGAATTATATGGTAAGGGTGCTAAAATTGCGCTGGGTATTTTAGCTGAAAACCCCAATCATCCGGGAGCCCTGCACTATACCATTCATTCATACGATGACCCTAAGCACGCTGTATTAGCTTTGGAGGCTGCCGACGCCTATGCTAAAGTCGCTCCGGACGCAAGTCATGCCCTACATATGCCATCTCATATTTATGTGGCTATGGGGATGTGGGATCGGGTAGTTGCCTCTAATATTGATTCGTATCAAGCCAGCCTGAACAGAATGAAGCGAAAAGAACTGGATAATGATGCCAGGGGATACCATGCCTATCATTGGCTCGAGTATGGTTATTTGCAGCAAGACAACAGGGCAGAAGCCAGGAAAATGGTGTTGGACATGCAGCGTTTTATGAATGAAAAACCATCCTCAAGGGCCCGGGTTCATATGGTGTTTCTAAAGGGGACCTACCTTACTGAAACTGATGAGTGGGAGAGTGCGGTAGCCGATATTCCGGTAGAAATTTCCGATCTGAATATTTCGGTTCGTTCCCAATATTATTTTTTAGAAGGAATGAAAGGATATATAGCAAAAGACACGGTGCAAATGGATAGCATTGTTGCTATCATGGAGTCTGACATTAAGAGAGAAACTTTTGTACAGGAATTTTCCAGCTCAACATTATGTTCAAATGTGACCAGGGCTGAGGCCGCGCCATCAGATATTATTACTTCTAAGGCCAGACAGCAGCAGCTTTTGGGATTGCGGGAAGATTTGGTCGCGAGGCATAATACGGCAGAAGAACATCTGCTGAAATCAATTGAACTGCAAGAAAGCGTCAGCTATAGTTACGGTCCGCCATCTATTCAAAAACCAACCCGCGAACTCTATGCAGACTGGTTAGTTGCAATGGGGAGGTACAAAGATGCGGAAGTCCAATATGCTCTGGCGGAAAAAGCGGGTCCAAAACGCCGATTGATTAAAGCAGGAATTGAAAACCTAAGCCAGTCTTTGAATGATCAAACGCTTTCATTTTCGAAATAAGTCGGAGCGTTAAAAAATATTCAGTGTATGATTTTAGTGAACGGGTGTATCCTCCAAAATGTAATGAAGTAGGGGAGGGATCACGAACTGGTGAAAAACCCTGGCGATAACCTGTGTAGTATTTAAAACCTATTCTGTTTCATTATTTTCCATTTCTGTTCCCGGTACCGGCTGCCACAGCGTCCACGCAATGATAAACCCCCAAATAAAGCTGGATGTGCTTGTTTCAAGAAGATGCGCTATCCGCACCATTTCGGGCATGATAGGATTGGGGAGCAATAATCCGCTGCTGCCAAGGATAGTAAATAAAAGCCCCAGTAGTATACCTTTCGAGATCTTGGCCCCCCTGGCCATCTTCAAAACCAGGATACCAATAAAAACCCATAAAAACCCCCTAAAGATCTGAAACAGATAAAGTCCGGATTGGAAATTTCCCTTCATGATCTCCTTAAACGAATCTATCTCTCTGGTCCCGGAGTAAAGGAGGCGAACTTCTGCAAATTGCCAGGCAACAAAATAGCCGAAGGCAAAATAGATCAATGGCCAAATGACCACCGAAAGTAATAGTATCTTTTTGACACTAAATCTAAAACCAGGAGTATTATTGCTTTTGTCGGGCTCAGTTTTAAATTTGCCTGTGATCATTATGGCAATCACTGTAAAAGTAACAAGGGTAAATGCTCCTCCAAGAACGATAGCCGCAATACCATTGCCGGGCAAACCAAGACTATCATTAAACCAAACAGTCTCAATTTGGGACATGAAATACTGGATCCCAAAGGAAACCAGGAAGGCAAGACCCGCCAGCTTCCAGCCCGTATAACGGGCTTTGTAAATTAGTTTAAGTATAATCCCGGCATTAAGTGCACTTACCAAAAAGAAAATGAATCCTGCAGCACCATCGCTATCCGTTTCCATTTCCATGAGATTACTCGGAAAAATCAAATTCCCAATCATCAAACCTACTCCCCATAAAATCATCATCAGGATACTTAGCCCAAGCCAGATTGCAATCTTCTTCATTAATTCCATAACTAGTTTTAAAATTATTGGGAGTACTAAAACGGCCCAAAGATCCCTAAATAAAGTTCCATAAAACATGATATTTGTCAACTCCTCAGTGCCTTTGGCGATCTGATTGCCCTGCAGTTGAAAATAGAATGAAATACAACAAGTTAGTATTGCATTGTTTTAAAATCAATGAACATAGCATCCATTTGACTTAAAGATCCCTTATTTTTCTCAACACATCATCTGAGTATTACTAGATTATCTGGGTACTCAGCTAATAATTCATGAATAACATAATCTCTTTCAGATTTTTCTTTCCTTTCCTCATTCCAATCATTAATACTCAACACAATCAGAATCCCAATAACCACCAATAAAATCTCTCCAATGGCATAACTAAGGTATTTTTCTGTTTTCATACCAGCCGAAGCCTTAGCGGAGGTCTGGTTATCGTCTGCAAGTTTTTGTCTAACTCGCCTAAAAAATTAATCATAGTTTTTGCTTTAAACGCCGGCGCGGCAGGCTGCTATCCACACGCTATATCTGGCCCCTATGTGCTGCTAAATTGGTCCGGCGGAACAATTTGTCTCTTACGATACACGCTCTGTCCTCTAAAGAAGTTGATCATGTGTAGTAGTGGTCGGTGGTTTCCTTAACAAGGTACGCAAATAATTAATTCATGATTTCTGCTAAGGATTTGTTAGGCGTCGCCCGCAGCTTTGAATTTTGCCTAGATCAGCCTTACACATTCAGGTATATTTATGAAGCCGTTCAATATGAGATCCTGGACAGGAAAGTATGGTTGAGGTAGTCGTAAGCACCAAATAGCAAATGACAAATTCCAATAAATTATTGGCGTACCCACTCTTTTGGAATTTGGAACTTGTATTTTGGAATTTATGGAACAGAGGGTTGGTTAAGATAGTCTTCTCCTTCGAAACAAATTATTAATGTAAATCTCTTCTTCTCAATTTATTCTTATCTTGGAACCCAGGGTGCATGGTCATTGAGAGGGATCTTCAAATCATGTCCGTGTTATACATAGTAGTCAATGAATTTAAAAGAATTTTTTAAGGAATGTCATGAAAAAGAGGTGTTTAAAAACCTTTCGATCTATATTGTTTCCAGTTGGGTACTTATTCAGGTGTTATCGGTAATCTGGGAACCTTTTGGATTACCCAAAATATCCATGACTTATTTGCTCCTGGTCTTGTTATTAGGATTTCCATTTTATATTTATTTGCTTTGGAAATATCGGTTAAAACCTCTGGAATCAAAGTTAAGCCGAAGAAAAGACCTCAAATTTAATTCTAAAAGCGTCTCCTCCAGATCAGGGGATATGGAAGTAAAGAAAAGGAAAATACATCTTCCGGGAATCCATTTTTACAGTCCTTTTCAGAAAATATATTTTACTGCACTTTTTGTTATTTCCTTACTTGCTGTTTTTTCGGCCACACTTATTGTGAAAGCAAACTTTTTGAATGAAGATAATATAAGCGCCTTAGTGTTTGAAAAAGACGAAGCAAATGGGAATAACAGGATAGCCGTTTTAAAATTTGAAAATAACACCACAGAGCCAGATTTAGAGGTTATAGGAAGAATGGCGGTGGATTGGATCATGCATGGAATTACACAGAATAAATTGGGTCAGGTGATCTCTCCCCAAATTGTTGATGATTATACCAAAGTTTTAAAGGCCTCTTTTGTTCCCAGCATTGAAAATGGCGTACTTAAGGAATATTTAAATCCTACAAAAGTAGTTACCGGGGCCTATTATCTTAATAATGATAAACTCTTGTTGCAATGTTCCGTACTAAATGGAACTATGGATAAAACATTGATCTCTTTTGAGGTGACGGAATGTGATCCCAAGAGCCCACTGGATTGCATTGAGGCCGCAAAGCAACAGATTTTGGGTTATCTCCTTTCTAAAGGCAAAACCATATTGTTAAATGAAGAAACACCTCCGAATTTTAAGGCTTATAAATTATGGTTGGAAAGCAGCGCCCTTTCACAATTGCAATCGTCAGAAGAGTTAAAATATCTTAATGAAGCCATTGCGGCAGACAGTAGTTTTTTTAAGCCCAAAATAGATCGTGTAGCCTATTATTACAATCGCGACCAATTTGCTGTGGCTGATTCATTGTTGAAGGTTTTGACAAGTGAAACGGTGACCAAAAAAGAACAGTTGAATATAATTAATCATTATGAAGCTTGTTTAAGGGGAGACAATAAAACGGCCTATAAAACCTATAAGGAAGAATACAATAAGGTTCCGATAGATTTGGAAATAAACCTAAGTACTATGGTCTTGGCACTGCAATTTGTCAATAGGCCTCAGGATGTTGATAGCATCTATACCGCGCTTAATATGAAGGATTTTGACCTTGATAATTGTATTTCCTGCCAATATCGGTATTTTGTAAAGGGCATGGCCAACTTGACTTTAGGTAAGACTGATGAAACTATAGAATTACTGGAGCCTTATTCCCGGACTGCAGGTAATGAATGGATAAAGGAGGCCCTAATGAAGGCTTATGTCTTAAATGGTGATACTAATGCAGTGATGAACCTTATAGAGCAAATTCGCCTCTTAGGGCGAATAGAATTTTGGGAGATCATGATGTTCCAAACAGGATTGGAATATATGAAGCTAGGAAAGACCAAGACAGCGGAAAACTATCTTGATCGATTGTTGAAAAATTTTAATACAAAAGCAAACGACCTTACACAATCTGAGAAAGAATTGCAGGCCGAAACCATTTTTTATAAGAAAGACTATCTCGGGGCAGAGCCCTTATTGAAAAGCTTAATAACGCAGAGCATTGATGAAATTTCAAATGCCTCTTATTTGGCCATGACGTATTACCAGAACGGGAAACAAGACAAGGCCCTGGAAATGTTAGCTTACTTGAACACCTTACGGACTAAATATCAATTTGGGAATGTCGATTATGCGCTTTCTCAATATTATGCCATGGCAGGCGATGAGGAAAAAGCCATGGATAATTTATTAAAAGCCGTTAGTTCTGGGAAACGATTTACCAGTTCAACCTTTCAAAACGACCTGCTTTTTAAACCATATCACAAGTCAGAGGCCTTCCAAAAAATCTTAAAATTCTGGCATAACTAATCCCCTCCTAAACAATCTCCCTAACAGCATATAGTAAATATTTAGATACCTTGTTATTGGCGATCAGATTCTGTCTTATACGCCTAAAAAAGTTGATCATGTGAAGGAATCAGTTAGTTGTTCTTCCTAAGGTACTGAATTATTAAATATTGTTAATTCGTTTTAGTGGAAATCATAAGACTTGACACATAGATCAAACAACATTCATTTTATGTCTACCTATTAAATTTCCTTAGGAATTTTATGACTTCAATCATTTATCCAGGAAATGTCACAGCAAGTAGCCGCTGCGATTAAATAAATAATTCCTAAAATTACTCCTACTCCTAATACTCCAAAAACAATCCATGCCCAAGTAGGCCAGGTAGAAAATCCTCCTTTTTTGAGTAGTACTTCATACACTTCCTCCTTATTAATTGGAAATTTTACATTCTCTCTTGTATCATAGTCAACCTTTACACCATAAAACTGACCATCTTCAAATACAATGAAGTTGTATTTAAAAGCATCATTGGTTGTAGTAATAATTTTTATTTTTTCTTTTCCTGAACGGCCTGTTCAAGGGTTACAGGAGTTTTATATGCGGAACAACTTTGAAAGAGGATCAATCCTGAAAGGAACAGTGCTGTGGTTTTGAACCATTTTTTAGTGCTTTCACCAGCGTTGTATTTAGTCACTATTTCAATAAACGTTATGGCAAGGATAAAGATAGAGGCCACAACCAGGGGAGTAAATGATTTGGGTCATTAGGATACTGTGATAATTAATATACTATTGGATAATTTTGCAAATATTATTTATCATTAAGGATAGAAGAAAAAGGCATCCCAATAAAAAAACAGACACCAGAATTTTTCTGGCATCTGCCTACAAATTTTTAAAAGGAAACATCTCTTTCTTAATTTGGAATATAAAATTCAGGTTTACATGAAATCTTTGGCAACTTTTAAATGGATCTTATTCACGAAGAGGATTGGCTATACAGCTTTTTTGCTTCGTTATCATAGTTGTCCAATAGTTGTTTAAGATTATTAGCAGCTTCCAAAGTTAATTCGCCTTTAGCTCCATCAACAATCCATCTGGCCGATGATATTAAGGTCGCTAGTTCATATCCCGTTAATGTAATCTGAAAAATGTTTCTTTGTCCTTTTTTAATTTGCATTGGTGAGTTGTTTAGTTTTAAGAAAAGCCCCAATTCGAGTAAACTCATTGGCAAACTCTTCATAATCTGTTCTCATGCCGTTTAGATAAACACTCCAGCCAACACTCATCTTAGCAAAATGCACAGCTTCCTGTATTTCTTCTTCGGTAGCACCAAAAAGTTTTGCTGCTTCTGTGTGAAATAAAGTGCAATAAGCACACTTAGTCTCCGCATGAATTGCGATGCCCATAAGTTCTTTGTACTTATTTGGGATTAGTGTTTCTCCCAATTCAAGTTTTTTGAACATTTGCCATTCGTAGTCGAGGTATTGATCAGGGATACTTTTAAAGAAACCAGGCACCAATCCTAATGTTTCTTTCATTTCCATCTCCACCTCATGACGATCTCTTGTTGTAATCATGGTTAATGGTATTTAATTAATCCTGCTTTTGACTATTAACCTCAGAAAGGGAGGATGATACCTTACTAAAGCAAATTATATTTTTAGAAGCCTATTTTGTATATATGTGGTGGTTATCTAATTTCAAAATATAGGATTTAGATTAACCAATGTAAATGATATTGGTCATGTCAATTCAATAAAAACCGAAGAGGCTATTTGCTGTCAAATATCTGGTTAAGAATAAGTTAGTTTCTCTGATCCAGGAGCGAAGCAAACTAGCCCAGCCTGTCCACAGCAACGTAGTGAAGGCGGAGTGGAAGTTACAAAAATATACCTCCTTTTTTGTTTCTAAAGTTTACAAACACGTTTACGACCAGGCCTATTTTCGCCTCTTTTTAGTTCGTACTTTACGTAAAATGAATGTTGATTGTTTTATGTAACGAGTCTTGCAAAATCCAGCAAACTGAATTATGATAATGGGATAAATTCCCAAAAGGGATACTTACCCGGGAAGTTTTAGGGATATTGGGGTATATTAGTATTCATACAACGAGTTGTGCTTAATATTAAACGAACAAGTATGAGATATCGAAAAGCTTCTAAATACTTTTATTTTATTGTTCTAATTTTTCTGCATAATTCAGTGTTCGCCCAAAACCTAAAGCAAGAAAAGATGGAACAACTAAACTTCATGATTGGAGAATGGGTTGGTACGACAAAAGTTTATGAAAATGGGGTTGTTGCCAGACAAGGTTCAGCGTACGAAAACATTTCCTATGACCTAGACAAGAGTATTTTGGTAATTGAGTTGAATACCGAGTTTTTGCAACTTCATACGATAATCAATTACGATGAAAAAGACCAAAAATACTACTACTACCGATTTTCTAAAGGAGGCGCCGCTAGATATCCTGCGGAATACAAGGATGGACAGCTCATCGTGTGGAGAGATGAAAAGACTAGATTTTTTTTCAGCAGAACTCAAGAGGGAGGCTTTCAAGAATATGGGGAACAATTGGTTAATGGGGAATGGAAAAAAATTTTTGAAGATACTTTTAAGAATACCCAGTAAATAAAATACTATGCACAACAATGTATAACCGCAATAACGGCGGTAGATGGATAATCGAATGAATTGTACTACAAATCAACAACTCCCACAACTGAAAAAAACGTAAATTATAACCCGTAACTGACGGTTATACAAGACCGTTGTGGGTAATTTAAAACCAATACACATGAAAACAGTAAAAATATTTTTTGCCATATTAATACTCGCTAATATGTCATGTAAAAACAACGCTGAAAAATCAGAAGCGAGTTCAATTCAAAATAATAACAATAGTAATTTTGATATAGAAGCTGCAACAAAAATTGTTGAACAAAGAAGCAAAGAATTTGAAGATGCATTAAAAATTGGAGATTCCATAGCTGTTGGAGACATTTACACTTTGGACACAAAAATAATTGGTGCTTATTCTGGCAGAGATAATATTGTGAAAGAGGTATACGAGATGACACGAGATAGTATAACTGGAATTAAATTCAGAATAATTAATTTATGGGGGAATGAAAATATCATAATCGAGGATGCATACGTTGAGTTTTTTCATAGCGATGGTACACCTAGAGGTAAGGGTGAATGCTTATTGGTCTGGAAAAAAGAAAAAGATAAGTGGAGGATTTTCCGAGATGTTTATAAACCAGAAAAAAAGTAAAAAACAGTTTACAACAATGTATAACCACAATTACGGCGGATTCCACTTCGTCCGAATCCACTTGGAATTGCTAAAGCCTGTGCTTAACCAAAAATTAGTAAATTAAAACCCATAACTGACAGTTATACGAGACCGTTGTGCTTAATAAGAAAAAAACAGAAATGACTCTCGAAGATTTAGGGTATAATAATGAATTAGAAGAATATCGAAAGAAACAAAACCTTGACTCCTTTGATATTGGTAGAGTTGTCCTGGAACACCGGGATCGTTATACTGTAAAAACTGAATCAAACGAATTTGATTGTGAACTTATTGGGAACTTAAGATTTACAATAACTAATAAGAATGAATTACCATCAGTAGGTGATTGGGTTGCAATTTCCGAATACGATGAAGATAAAGCACTTATCCATGCTGTTCTCCCTAGGTATTCAACTTTGGAACGAAAGGCTGTTGGGAAGTCAGGTGAATCTCAGATTATTGCTGTAAATATAGATGTTGGGATAATTATTCAATCCGTAAATAGAGATTTTAGCATCAACCGGCTCGAACGGTATTTGACAATTTGCAATGCATCAAACATTGAACCTTTTATAATTCTGAGTAAAATCGATTTAATCGAGAATCTGGAATTGGAAGAATTGTTAATTCAGGTACAAGAAAGAATAAAAAACGTTCCCATAATCCCTCTAAGTAACCAATCCAAAGTAGGAATTGATGATGTTATTTCCAAGTTAGCCAAAGGAAAAACCTTCTGTTTATTAGGATCCTCAGGAGTTGGAAAATCCACTCTTATTAATACGTTGATAGGTGAAGAATTAATGTATACGGGTGAAATTAGTGAAAACATTGATCGTGGTAAACATGTCACTACGCACAGAGAATTAATTGTATCTGAGCATGGGATTTTAATTGACAATCCAGGTATGAGGGAAATCGGAATAACTGATGCTACCGAAGGATTTGAAATGACATTTGACGAAGTATTAAATCTTTCTCAAGATTGCAAATACAATAACTGCACTCACACTAACGAAGATGGGTGTTCGGTATTGCGCGCCTTAGACAGGGGTGAATTGAATTCTCAAACTTATGAGAATTTCCTCAAAATGAAAAAAGAAAGAATTCATTATGAATCAAGTGCAGCAGAAAGGAAAAAGAAGGGTAAAGACTTGGGTAAATTGATAAAGAATATGAAAAAGAATAATACCAAATACTAAGCACAACAATAGGTATCGTGCATACCCTTCGGGATACGCACCATTCACAAACCATTGGCGGTCTTTGAAGAACACGTTACAGATGAAGTTTACAGAACACTTTAATTGAGTTTGAACATATGAAAAGCAAGAATTTACATGAGCTAATATTCGAATTATGCTAACTGACATTAATCCGAAACTACCAATGCGTGACAAAAATGTTACGAGAGAATTTTATATAAATAAGTTGGGATTTAAAGAATTTGGAAGTGCAGACTTTGATGGTTATTTGATGGTAGAAAAAGATCAAATTCAAATTCACTTCTTTGAATTTAAGGAGCTTAACCCCAAAGAGAATTATGGAAAAGTTTATATTAGAACTGACAACATTGATGATTTTTACCAAACATTGTTAGATAATAAAACGAGTATTCACCCGAATGGAAAATTGGAATCGAAACCCTGGGGACAAAAGGAATTTTCCGTACTTGACCCAGACACCAACCTATTGACATTTGGACAAAGCATTTAAGAAAATAACAAACGAACCGCCAACAATAGCTATAAGTAATCCGCCAGAGGCGGACAGGTTGCTTGTTCTTGCATGCTCTGAAAATTTCTACGGTCCCGATAGTTATCGGGATCAGTTTAGTGTATACTTGCATAGTTGTATGCTATCCCGATAGCTATCGGGACACGCAACTACTCATAGCCGAGACGATATGCTTAATTAAAACTTATTAAACTGTAACAATTCTAATCTTAATTGTCTTAAACAATAAGAATTAAACATGAACAAATTAAACATAGCAAGTATTCTCTTATTGATATTTCTTAATATCTCTTATGCTTTTTCCCAAACGAAAAACGGCAATATAGAAAGCACGATAGAATACTTTTTTCAGAGAAATGAAGCCGTAAGTTTAGTAAAGAGTGAAAAATGGCAAGAGGCGATTCCAATTTTAGAAAACTTAACGGAACACTATCAAAACGATGGAGATATATTTTATTTATTAGGAATTTCCTATTATCAAGATGAGCAGTATCAAAATGCTATTACTGCACTAAAGAAAACCCTCGATCTTGGGGGAACTATCTTAACAGGAATTCCGACAGGTTCAGCACCTTCAAATGATATTATGATAAAAATTGCTGAAGCATATGCTGAAGATGGAGATAAAGCTAATGCCATGTTATGGCTGCGAAAAGGCTTTGCAGCACGTTATGACGAAAAGCCGTTCTTAAAGGGCAGTTCTGCTTTTAAAAACTTCAATGAAGATGAAGATTTTCTAGCGCTATTTGGGAATGATACTCAAAAAGATATAACAAGAGAAGAAGCCTGGTCTAGAGATATTACATATTTAGAAAAACGAATTAATGAGCTACGCTATAGCCCTAATCAAGCTATTTCTAAAACAGATTTATCAAAAGAAATTCTGGATATAAAAACAACTATAGCGTCATTATCTGACGAACAAATAATTTTCAAAATAATTAAACTATTTGGAGCTTTAGGAAGTGGACATAATTTTATTTTACCTACATCTCCAAACAAAGGCGCTTTTAAAAAACTACCCGTTCAGTTTTATCAGTTTAATGATGGGCTATTTATTGTTGATGCTGAGGAAGGCTTGGAACAATGGATTGGTTATAAGGTAGAGTCGATTGAAAACACACCTATCGAAGCTGCACTTCAAAAAACAAATGCCGTAAATGCAAGAGATAATGATATGCAAATACTTTGGCTAGGGCCTTATTATTTGGGATTACCTGATGTATTAAAAGGTTTGGGAATTATTAAGAACGCGAATCAAGTAACAATAACCTTAAGTGATAAAGATGGAAAGTCTGAAAAAGTAGCAATGAATCCGGTTGCTTGGCAGTTTACTGGTATGCCAATATTACCAAAGCTAAAAACAGAGAATCAACCTTTATTTTTATCCAAAACAGAAGATAATTATTGGGCAAAAACATTGCCTAAGCATAATGTAACGTATATACAATTTAACGTAGTTCAACAAAAAGAAGAACTGACGTTGATGGATTTTAATTTAAAGCTTCGAGAAAATATAAAACAAAGCAATTCTCAAAACTTAATTTTAGACTTGCGGTTTAATAGTGGTGGAGATGGATCTATAGTACCTCCCATGCTAAAAACATTAATCGAATTTGAAATTATAAACCCTGAAGGAAAAATTTTCGTTTTAATGGGTAGAGGAACATTTTCTGCAGCTCAAAATTTATTGACTGAAATAACAAAATTCACAAATGCAATTTTAGTGGGTGAGCCTAGTGGATCAAAACCAAGTTTTATTGGAGAAGCGGGATGGTTTCAGTTACCATATTCTGGTTTAATGGGAATTGTAGCTTCCCAATATCATCAAACTTATAAAGCAGAAGACCATCGTAAATGGATCGCTCCACATATTCCTGTCAGTTTATCATCGACAGATTATTTTAATGGGAATGACAAGGCTTTGAATGTTATAATGGAAGTAATAAAAACTTCTGAAAGAGGGAATAAAAACTAGGTATAACAATATATAGCGCATTGAAACGCGCCATATACTAACCGTTTTGTGTAATTTGAACAAACAGAACAGATGTCAGAAAAAACAGAGGGTTTAGACAATTATTTAGACAATCATTACATACATCGAAGTAATTGGTTGAGAGCTGCTGTCCTTGGAGCTAATGATGGAATTTTATCAACCGCTAGTATTGCGATTGGAGTTGCTGCTGCGAGTGATATGCGAGAACCTGTTATTTTGGCAACATTAGCTGGACTGGTTGCAGGTGCTTTATCAATGGCAGCTGGAGAATATGTTTCTGTAAGTTCACAAACAGATGTTGAGAAAGCCGACATCGAACGTGAAAAGTCAGAGCTAAATGAAATGCCCGAAATTGAATTACAAAGACTAGCGGAAATTTATGAAAAAAGAGGACTGCAAAAAGAAACTGCCTTAACTGTAGCTAAAGAGTTAACGGAACACGATGCGTTAGGGGCACATATTAGAGACGAATTAGGAATTAATGAAATAAGTCAAGCTAAACCTATGCAGGCTGCATTTGCTTCTGGCGCAGCCTTTACAGTAGGAGGATTACTTCCATTTTTAGTTACACTATTTCTTCCTTTAAAAAGTATGGAATATTCACTTTACGGTTTTGCATTATTTTTTCTTATAATTTTAGGAGCATTAGCAGCTAGAACAGGGGGTTCAAGTATTGGAAAAGCAATTTTAAGAATTACTTTTTGGGGAACGGTTGCAATGGGACTGACTGCTTTGGTTGGTTATATGTTTAATGTGAATATTGGATAATTATATGATTAAAAAAAGAAACAACAACATAATATCAAATAATACTATTAAGACAATGACAAAATCCTTCCTATTAAAATGAAAAACTTTAAACTTCCGTACTTGCCCATCTTATTGTTGTTAGCTATTTCCATTTTTCCAAAATCGCATTCCGTTTTTGCCCAGTCGTCTAATCTTACACTGGAACATTTTGACTTATTAGTCGGTTTAAGCAGTCCAAAAATTAGCCCAGATGGAACGAAAATATTGCTAATAAACCGCAAAGCTGACTTCGAAGAAAATAAATATATCAATTCATTATGGATAGTATCAAAAGATACTAAAGAAGCCAAACCACTTACCTATAATCGGCCTTCAATTCATCAACCGGAATGGTCTCCTAATGGTGAACACATAACGTTCTTAGCCGAAGGAAACAATAAGAAACAACAAATTTTTAAACTAACAACTCAAGGGGGGGAAGCCCAACAACTGACACATAGTAAAATGGGTGTCATTACATACGAATGGAGCCCTAACGGACTTTTTTTTGCATATGTTGAAAAGGATTCTTTAGCGGAAAAAACGGGGGTTGAAAAGCATAACAAATCCTTTGAAGTAGGTTATGATTGGTATCTGGCGAAAAAAGCCTCAGTGCCGGCCCATATTTGGATCTGTTCCAATGAAGGTAAAAATGCGTATCAGTTAACCTCAGGGGAAGTTGGCTACAATGTTTTTTCGGGTAGTATAAATTGGTCTAATGACAGCAAAAAGTTAGTCTATATAGCACAGCCTAAACCACATTCAGCAGAATTCTTAAACAGTTCATTGCAACTTATTGACATAGAAACCAGGAAGATTACTGTGCTGGACAAAGGACCCGGAGTTCCCGCGAATCCATCTTTTTCTAAAGATTTATCTGTCGTTTTATATAGCAAAACCAGAGGATTAGAGCCATTTTTTAATCCCATGGGATTATTTTCTGTGGATCAGAATGGTGTCAAAAAGAAAGATGTAATTCTTGATATCGATCGTAACATTTCCAGACATTTCTGGTTCTCTGATCAGAGTTTGCTTGTTGGTGCACCTGATGGAACGAAAGTAAGTTTATGGCGTGGTCTGTTAGATGGCATTTACAAGAATCTGGATACAAATGGAGTCCTTCCTTCGCTTAATAATATTGCTATAGGACCTGATGACGAAATAGTATTTATTGGTTCGAAAGCAAGTGAGCCATCAGAATTGTATTATATGAAAAATCATCAAAGCATTCCTGAAAAGATTACTTCTTTCAACGACACTATTTCTCAATTAAATTTAGGTAAAGTTAGCTCTATAAACTGGAAAAGTGAGGATGGCTTTGACGAAGACGGAGTAATCACTTATCCACCTGATTTTTCATCAAATAAAAAATACCCATTGGTATTGTATATCCATGGAGGACCGATGGGTTCTTCATTAGAAGATTTTAATTTTTTCGCACAGGCTTTTGCTGCTCAGGGTTGGGTCGTTTTCCAACCTAACTACCGGGGAAGTAATAATTTAGGAAAAGCTTATCAAAGATCTGTCATAAACGATGCGGGTGAAGGGCCAGGAAAGGATGTGATGGCAGGAATTGAAGCCATTAAAAAGCTAGGTTTTATTGATGAAAATAAGATGGCTGTATCAGGGTGGTCATATGGTGGCTTTATGACTGTTTGGCTTACCTCTCATTATCAGGGCTGGAAAGCCGCAGTTGCCGGGGCCGCCGTTACAGATTGGTTTGACTGGTATAATATGGCCGACATGAATATTTGGTCGGGTTATGGTCTCGGTGGTTCTCCTTGGCTTAATGACAATGCCGATAATTACCGCAAGCAATCGCCTATAACCTATGCGCACCAAATTAAAACCCCGACCCTAATTCTTTCTAATACATTGGATCAAAGAGTAACAGTTACTCAATCTTTCAAATTATTTCACAATTTAAAAGACAATGGCGTAGAAACTAAATTCATAGCCTATCCGGTTTCGGGCCATTTTCCAAATGACCCAGTACATAGAAAGGATATCTATAAGCGATGGATATTATGGATAAAGGATCATTTTTGACAAAAAGAAATTTTCCTGAAGCCTATGAAACAAACAGCCACTAACAAAAAAATAAACGGCATTAGCGCTTATGCTGAAGCTTCGGCGTAAGCATAAAACGTCCGTTTATCAAGGTGGTTTGGTGTCATTTGAATAAAATTGGTATCAACTTAGCATATTAATAAACAAAAATAGTATGAATCAAGTTTTAGTCACTTTGCAAAATGAAATCAAATTGTCAAGATCTCGAATCTTCAAAGAAATAAATAGTATTTCGGCGGCCGATGGCTTTAAAAAAAATGATGTGGAATCCTGGAATATTCAAGAAGTTATTGAACATTTGGTTTTGGCAGAAAGAGGTGGTTTTAATCTTATTTACACTGCAGCAGAAAAATTTCGGATAGGCGAACCTGTATGGGAAGGCAAATCAGAGAATGATGGATTGTCTATGGAAGAAATAATAAAAAGAACCTGGAAGCCAAAAGAAAAGGCACCTCCCTCAGCTACGCCTAACGGGAAATGGACTCTTGGAGTGTGGTCCGCTCATTTCAGAAATTGTGATGACCTGTTGAAAGAATTAAATTCTATTTTAGATGGCTTGCCTTTAAATGAAGTAATATATCCTCATTTTCTCTGTGGTCCCTTAAATGTAATTCAAAGGCTTGAATTCATTAGATATCACATTGACCGGCACCATCTGCAGATTATCGAGATGAAAAGAATATTCAAAATATAAATTATTTATGCCTACCGTTGGCAAACATGGTCACAATCCTAAACGAATATATAATGAAAAAATACATTACACGATCCTTCCTGCTTGTACTATTTATTGCAAATGTATTTTCTGTTAATTCACAAACATCAGAAAAAGCAATTCCCATTTTCAAAGATGGAGAGGCCCAGATAGTTCCCGCTTTTGAGGATGAAACCAAATGGATTAGAGAAGATCTCTGGGTTGAGACAGAATTTGACACGGATGGGGATGGCAAATTAGACAGAATGCATGTAGACGTTACGCGTCCGCATCAAACGGATTCTGAGGGATTAAAACTCCCTGTGGTTTATGAGTCAAGCCCATATTATGCGGGTACTGCCAATCCTATTCCTGATGGTTTATTTTGGGATGTTAGGCATGAACTTGGCGAAATGGGGAAACCTCGTGTACATCCGGAAGTAACTCGTACAGGCAAACGACCTGTCATTTCTAATTCACAGATTAGGACATGGGTGCCAAGAGGATATATTGTGGTACACTCATCTTCGCCAGGAACGGGCTTATCTCAGGGATCACCTACTGTTGGCGGAGATAACGAATCTTTGGCTCCAAAAGCCGTTATCGATTGGCTTTGTGGTCGTGCTGAAGGATATAAAACGCCTTATGGGAATGAAAAAGTAACCTCATTTTGGTCTACTGGAAAGGTGGGAATGACGGGGACGTCATATAATGGAACCCTTTCTCTTGCTGCCGCAACTACCGGTGTAAAAGGACTTGAAGCAATTATCCCGGTAGCACCAAATACATCATATTATCATTATTACCGGTCAAATGGTTTGGTTAGATCTCCCGGGGGTTATCTTGGTGAAGACATTGATGTTTTATATGACTTTATCCATAGTGGTGACGAATCAAAACGAGCCTATAGCAATTCTAAAATTCGTGATACCGAAATGAAAAATGGCATGGACAGAATCAGTGGCGATTATAACGATTTTTGGGCGGGTCGAGACTACTTAAATGATATGGCCCCAATGAAAGCTGCGCTGCTGATGTCACACGGATTTAATGATTGGAATGTCATGCCTGAGCATAGCTACAGAATATATAAAAAAGCCCGGGAAATGGGACTTCCAACACAAATTTTCTATCACCAAAGCGATCATGGCGGAGGACCACCGCCGATTACAATGATGAATAGATGGTTTACACACTATTTGCACGGTGTGGAAAATGGTGTAGAAAATGACGCTAAAGCATGGATAGTTCGTGAATATGATAGGAAAGATAATCCAACAGCATATGCAGACTACCCTAATCCGGATGCCTCGTTAGTGACGCTGTATTTAAGTTCTGGAGCCCCAAAGACAGGAGCTCTAAGTCTTTCTAAAACACCGAATCAAGGTATGGAAACACTTGTTGATAATTACTCTTTTTCAGGGACATCCTTAGCCAAAGCCGAACAGACAAATCATCGCTTGCTATATGTTTCTCCAAAATTATCTGAAGATGTTCATATTTCAGGAACGCCAAAAGTAAAAGTCAGATTATCTAGCAGTAAACCCGCTGCAAACCTTTCGGTATGGTTGGTCTCGTTGCCCTGGAATGAAGGAAGAGAGGCTAAAATCACCGATAACATTATTACCCGTGGTTGGGCAGATCCGCAAAATCATAGCTCGTTACGAAAAAGTGAACCCCTAAAGAGCGGTAAATTCTATGAGGTATCCTTTGATTTAATGCCTGATGATCAAATAATTAAAAAAGGCCAACAAATAGGACTCCTGATTTTTTCAAGTGATAAAGAATATACATTACACCCGGAACCCGGAACTGAATTAACGGTTGATTTAGATGCAACAACGATCAACTTGCCAATTGTGGGAGGCATTGAAGTGTTTAAAAGTGCAGTAAAAGAAAATTAAACATAATAGGCCAATCTAAAACGTTTGCCAACCATAGCTATACTATGGACGACCACAAGAATACATGTCCGGTTTATTTACTAAGTCGGACTTTTATTTTTTAAACCAATAGCCATAGGGTTTTTAAAAATTTCGTAAGATTCCACGAAAAGGCAACTTCCCTGCTACTTACCGAAATATCCACTCGATTGCACAAAAGCCTCTGCATCATCAATCAGTAAAATGTTCTGAAGGGCTGCGGTTTTATCAGGGGCCTGTTCGTAATATTTTTTAGAAATCAGATATCCCATGGCGTATCCCAGGAGCTTGGGATATTCATTTTGGCCGATTGAAGCCCAAAGCCAAAAGTCTTTATTTTGTGTTTCCAGGTCTTCTGTAAATTTCTGTTTCAGGCTGCTTTCGTTTTTCTTAATATAGGTCAGGGCGGCACTTTGGGTAATGTCATTGAGCACCAAAGAGGTGACAAATTCTGCCCCTCCTTCCCTAAGGCAAATGCCAAGCATATTGTTAGGGGCGGTATACAGTGCTGCATATTTCTGACCCCCCATGGCCATGGCTTGTTGAAAATGCGACAATTCATGCGTCATTATTTTTTGCAATTTTTCCAGATTATCGGCTGCACGGGTTACGGTGATCAGCTGCCCCACCAGGGAGGCCTGGCCTATGCCCCTATTTGCCCCAACCAGGAGATAGGTTGGCGGATACATGGCATTGGGCAGCACGCTGCTATAGTCTTGCATGAGTTTCAGGTAGGTTTCTTCCACGGCAGAGATATTGGCAAGAAAATTTGGAAGCAGAGCATAGCGCTCCGGATTGGCCAACATAGCATCCCTGAGGAGCTCCGGGCTTAGCTGGTGTCGGCCTATAAATTCTTTTAAACCTTCGGATCCACGATCGAAATACATGGTTTGTAAAACCTGGAGCGTATCCGTATTGGTAACGAGTTCGTTGTAGGCCTCAACAAAATGCACAAGGTCAGTATAAACAACCTTGGCCTGCTCTGGTGTTCGTGGATAGTTGGGTTGGGCAGAGGCTGCCAGTGAAAGGAACATACACATTCCCCAGAAGCTCGAAGCGCTGTTTTTTAATGAAATTAGTGAGGTCATCATAAAAGAGTGTTTTTGTTGGTTTAACAAAAATAAAGAAGATCTTTTTATAAAATTGTTACAGTTCAGATACAACGCATTTCAGGCTTCAAACACATCAAAACCTTACAGGGCAGATTCATAGTACCGGGAACCGTGGCATTTTCTACCAAAGAATTGTGTATTATGGGCTCTGTTTTGTGGGTTCAATCACCGAATTGTTCCAATATGCCTGTTCCCCCCTTTTCTAATCTATGGGAACTTTTATTGAGAGATTTACACTTTTCCAAAG
Source organism: uncultured Eudoraea sp. (assembly GCF_947490415.1). GTDB lineage: Bacteria > Bacteroidota > Bacteroidia > Flavobacteriales > Flavobacteriaceae > Eudoraea. Next base: position 690,366 of record NZ_CANLGX010000001.1, on the reverse strand, counting down.
ACGGGGATAATAAAATTACCGTTTAAAAATGACTTTGGATCTATTTGGCTTTGCAGGACAACACCACTACAATTGGATTCAACCAACAGTTGTGCTGACTGCAGCAAGCACACTGCCGTGGTTATTTGGATGGACCGCAGTTTATGCCTCCCTATGGTTTGTGGGAGAATCCGTTTGCTAATCTCTCGTCTGTGCAAAGTCCCAGCTGTATCCTTACCCTCCACAGCTGCATACAAAATGATCCGGTCATCTTCGTTGTGTGGAATTAGCGCTTCCATTTTTTGTTGTAAGGCAGCAATAGCCTCACTAGTATTTCTCAAACCGGCAAGTTGTTCTTCTACCCATGCATAATGTCCAGGATATCGCAATGTCTTGTAGTCGAGGGAACTCACCTTTCCAGCTAATGCGTCAGGCAGATCAGCGGCACCTCCGGAAGTCAGGTCCTCTTCATAGGTAATGCCATCGATAATGATGCTGGCTCTTTCTGACAATGCAGGAAGTCTTGTTTTTTTAAAATCTCGAAGCACCAAAGTATCTTTTATGTATTCCGTAGCCACTCCGACCGGACTCCAGGTAAATCCATAGTAATGTGGGGAAACAGCATGGTCGGTCAGGGCACCTACTTTAAACTCCAGCTTGTCCACATTGTCTACTTCAAAATCGCTGCAAAACTTTTGGAAAAGGTGGTTGGCCACGATATTGATATAGCCGGGTGCGAGACCGGTTTGAAGAACGAAACCCGTTGTGGCATCCTTTGCCAATTCTATTATTTCGGTGGTTTCTGCAACATACTCGGTCATGTTTGCATAATGCAGGTGAAAGTCTTTGGCCAGCCGGGCTATTTTCGGCGCCAGTCGACCGGGGAGGCAATCGAGGAGTACATTACCCTGACCCAGAATTTCTTTCATTTCTTCTGTAAGGCCTTTCTCGGGCAGATGAAATGCCGTAACGGAACAGGGTTTAATTGTACCCTCTTCTATCCATCTGGCCACCTTTTGTGCTTTTGAAAGTGTTCGATTTCCGATAAAAATGGTTGGTGGTACTGCACTCCATTCCATCAGGAGCAGACCAGCTGCTTCTGCGATTCCTCCCGCTCCGGCAATAATGATGTTGCAGTGCTTATTCATTCCATAAATATAGCATTTTTACCAGGTTTTATTTTTTGCTTGCACTCCAATAATTGTGTAAAGCTACTATTCTCTTTTATCAATGGAGAGCGGAAACGATTCCTTTATTTTGAACGTAATACCAATCGTTGTTTGAACTTTCCCTATGATAGAGAATTAAAATTAATGGTTGTAAAAAAAGGGAAGGCTAAAACTTGATTAGACGCTATATAGTTTTTATCGCACAAGGCAATTTAGATTCCTAACTTTTTACTTTCTTTTTTTTTCCTCCTTCTCTTTTTTCTTTTCTTCTTCGGTCAATCCTATAAGCGTATCACTATTTATATAAAGCAATTCTGCAGTTTCAATCAATTTTTTCATAATGTCCGCAACAATATCACTGTCATTGGCGAGAGATGTTGCTATTACGCTGGATATCTTCTGCTCCCTAATCAATTTATCTAGTGTGCCATCGACCAACACATCGCTTTTATTTGCTTTTTCTTTAAGTCTTTCAAGTCGTTTTCCGGCAACATTGGCATTGAGGGACCCCAGTATCGCGGTTATTGTAGTCCCGATGTTAGCTCCCATAGCAAGGGCCAATGAATTGTCGTAAGTGATCTGCCCGACAGCCAGTGCAGTGAGAATTAATGCCATGGCCGCACTACTGGATTGTAAAAATGCGGTTACCACGAATCCCAGCCCCAAACTTTTATATAACTTATCAGTCATGCGTTTCAACAACTTTTGCAGTGGCCCTTCTACAAAAGCATTAAAACCCTCTTCCAACATGATCATTCCAAAAAGAAGAATAGCTACACCGGCACCTACTTACTTGATCGTAGGGTTTATAAAAAAGGCCCATCCGAGCAAGACCAGAATAACAGGAAAGAATATTTTTTTAATCATCTAGTAAGTTTTCAATAGACGAATCTTCATTTAAAACTCAAGGGTGCGCATTGGCATAGTTTACAACAAAATACAAGATAGATAAAATTATGGTTTAAGATTCCTAATAAAGTGACGCTCTTAAGTAAAGGTCAATACCATTGATTTAGAAATCTCTTTGTGCAGGAAGATTTGTAATTATTGGGAAGAGAAGGATTGTGGATATTAGTTTCATTATTCAAGTAATAAATTAATTGACTGTGAATACCATATAACTCCTTATATGATTACTAATAGACTCAATATTCCGAAAGTATTTTGTATTCGTAGAGAGTCATAGGCCTAAATTAGGTAAGTACCATGCAACCGTAATGCAGAATAGAAATCATTTAGAATGCTTATATAACCTATGGTAATAATCTAATCGTTTACATTTAATTTTTCAAGTTCTTTATTAATATTTGAAAGAACCAATTCTATGCTACCAATACCTAGTCTATTCAACCAAATTTTACGGTTTCTTAATTGAAATACTTCCTGTAGATCAATTTGAAAATCATTATCATTCCTAATATCTTCAAGAGATTTTAATTTGAAATTATATGTAAGAATCGCAGGAGTAAACATTTTATTTTCTACTACTTCATCTGTCAAAATAAAATGTTTTTTATAATAAGGATAAAGTACAATTCCAATGTCCCATCTAGGATTAGATTCGTCCCATTCTTTTATCCTCGGAAAGGTTAGTTCATATAATTCAGTAATTATCATTCTAAGAGAATCATTTGAAATTATGTTCATATCAGACGATTTTAAAGATTCATAACCTGATGATTTTGGAAAAAAATGCCTGTCTTGACTCAATCTATTAAAATGCAGAAATATTGAATCCTCCAACATATTCTCACCTAATAAGAAGCGCTTAAATTTATTACCACTTTTTTGACTTTTGAGATGATTTTCATAATCATCTTTGACGTCAGATAAGGTTCTGGCTAAATCACTTTTTATAGTTTTCAGCAATACGGTTTCAACAATTCTACTCTTGCGAGCTTCATTCCAATTATTCACCTGAAGTGCCAGAAGGATTCCTATCATGACAAGTACAATCTCACCAATAGCATACCTCATGTATTTCAAAGGCTTGTTGTCATCTGCGAGTTTTTTACGGATTTTACGAAAGAAGCCTATCATTAGAAAGAAGAGGTTGGTCTTTCTAAGGTAAGGAATTATTAAATATGAGGGATGAGTTAAAGATCTTACAAGAGGAATGAATTAAATGAAGAGTATGCAATCATCGCAGTTTTTGACCTTACCGTAGTATGTTTCACGATATTTATGCATGGTTTTGATCGGCAGACCCATAAAGTATCTTTTAATATAGGTAACCTTTGTAGTGAGCTCGCCCATCATAAAACTATAACGTTTTTCTGTTTTCGTTTTTCTTTTGATATATAATAGTTTCATATAAAAATGATTTTTTGTAGGTAGTAACCTAACAGATTCATGCCTTTAAACAAGAAAAAGATGTTAAGGTTTTGTTATTATGCGCAGAGTAGCAACACAAATGACGCTCATCACCGGAAAGCATTTTGTATTCGTAGAGGGCCATTATCCAAAATTAATTATGCACAGCTCAGCTATAATGCAGGATAAGATTGATTTATAACTATTGAAATATGCAATCAATATTTAATTAATTCCTCATTTTTTGATTCCCCCATTAAAGGTAAAAATTACTGTCAGGACATTAATTAGTCTGGAAAATATAAAGATTTTGTTTGGACTTATAGGCCGTCCAAATTGCTTGACTATTAGGGATTTGAGCAAAAAAAAAGCGAGGGCATTAACCCTCGCTTGTATTAATTTAGGAGTAATTCACTAAAAACGGTATCCCACTCCTAATTGAAAACCTTTGGTTTTTAAGGATAGATCCCCAGAAAAACCTGGATCTACTTCGATATCTGATATGTCAGACAATCCCAGATTGTAACGCGCATCCACGAAAAAGCCACCGGCCAGTTCATAGGCAGCGCCAAAGTTAACACCGAAATTACTCGATTTTAAACCATCAGTACCCCCTTCAGCATCAAGTAGAAATCCTATTTGAGGTCCTGCCTGAACGTTTAACCCTCCAAAAAGGTAATACTTCATCATCACAGGGATATTCAGAAAACTGATATCTGCATCCTTAGCGCCTTCTATTGAATATAGAATTTCTGGCTGAACATGAAATTTTTCAGAAAACCCGATATCTGCCAAACCACCTACATAAAAGCTGGTGGCTCCATCTGGGGTTACACCTCCAAAATCAGATGAAATTTTCAGATTGGAGAAATTAGCACCGGCCTTAACACCAAAATGCAATTCCTGTCCCTTAACATTCCATGCGAAAACGCCTGAGACCATCAAAATAATTAAAAGATTTTTCATTATTACTATGTTTAGTTTTTATTTAATGAATCAACTAAACGTGAAAACATTGCTATTATTATAAAAGGGGCAACCATCTTATGTCTTACAGAACATGTATTTGTTTATAAATTAATCTTCATTCCAATTGTATTTCTGATTCCATTTTGTGTTCACAATCAGTCAGTGTTTATTTAATCCGGTTCCATCAAATATGTTTCCGGATTCTTTTATAAATACCAACTAATTCGATTAAATCTCCTTCGGGCGTAGGCCTTAGTTAAACCTTTTTTTTAATTTTAATAAACTTAAGCCTCAACTGCCGTAGTCAATAGAGTTAATCGTAGATTTTTATAATTACACTGAAACAGGAAAGAGTATGAATAGAAGAAAATCAATTGGATTACTAGGCATGGGATCGCTTCTTCTTGCGCAAAACGCTTTTCCCCGGGCCTCATCGGTCGCAGGGTATACTGCATCAGATGATAATTTTATGAAAGCCTTCTCGGCAAGGTGGGAGGGACTGCGAGTGCATACTTTTGAAGTGTATGAAGCCATGCCGGATGCTCAATTAGGTTTCCAACCCACTGAGGACGTCATGTCATTTGCCAAGCTCTTTTCTCATATCGGTGTTAGCCTGGATTATTATGCCGGGATCCTCGATGGCACCTTACACAAAGAGGAGATCGAATCAGTTGAAAAGGGAGTAGTATTGACTTATTTGCAGGGGCGATTTGAACGATTTGAAGCTGCATTAAATCAGCTGAATCCAAGTGATCTGTACAACCCTAAACATAATTTAGGCACCCGGGACGGGGAAATTTATTTCTCTACTTATGACATCCTGATGCTGGCCTATAATCACACGGTGCATCACAAAGGACAGGCAACCACTTACCTGCGTTTGAAAGATATTGTTCCTCCTCAATACAGATTTTGATGTTTTTTCGTATTTTTTTTGAATTGGGGATCATAGACAGGGAAGTAGTTGGTCATAGTTTCTGCTGCCCTAGCTTTTCAGCCTTCATAGCTAAACTACTTGTGCCTCCGCTAAAGCTTCGGCGGCACGCGGACGTCAAAGTAGTCTGGCGGTGGAGCAATGAAGGCTAACGCCCTTAATAAAATGAGTTTTTCTAATGCATTTTATCATTTAGTTCTTTATTTGAGCATAATACATGTTACTATTAAATTGAACTAGGATGCTAACTTCATAGTTTATAAATGGAACTACATGGTTAAAGTGAGTCCGCCATCTACTGTAAGTGTGGAACCAGCAATATAACTGGATTCATCTGAGCAAAGAAACACAATAGCTTTTGCAATTTCCTCCGGGCGGCCAATTCTTTGTAGATGTACAGTAGGCAGCAATCCTTTATCGTACAGGTCGTCACCAACAACACCTCTCAGGCGCTGGTGCATAGGTGTATCTGTAACACCCGGACATAAAAGGTTCACTCTGATGCCCTTTGGTCCTAATTCGGCAGAGACACTGGTCGTTAATCCAATGAGACCGTGTTTAGACGTTACATAGGCCGATCCGGTTGGAAAACCCAGAAATGAATTAACTGAGCCTATATTTACAATAGCACCGCCCAGACCAAGTTGGAGCATGGCTTTTGCCTCATACTTCATGCAAAGAAAGGTTCCCTTTAGGTTGATGTCAAGAACAAGATCCCAATCATCTTCAGAAAGATCGGTTATCCCATTTAGTTTTCCTTCTATGCCGGCATTATTAATTGCATAATCCAAACGGCCAAATACTTCGATAGTATGAGCTACCATTTGTTCTACGCTCTTAGCAATAGAAACATCGGTCTTGATAGCTGATGCCTTGCCACCCTTTGCCTCGATAGAAGCCACTAAGCTGTCTAGTTCTTCTTTTCGACGTGCAGCAACAACAATGTGTGCACCTTTCGCCGCAAAAGCTTCTGCAGTTGCCCTTCCAATTCCACTACTTGCCCCGGTGATCAGCACAACTTTTTCTTTCATAGTACTCATTTGAATCCTTTTTAATTGGTTAGTATAGTATTAATAATTTTAGTAATTCGTTTTGATAAAAATTAATGTGTTTGCCGTATCGCTTTTTAGATTTTCCAAAACTCTCTTTCGCTTTCTTTGTCTTAAGTTAGTGGAAATTATGGCCATTAATCCCAATGTGAATACAACGGAGAACATGTACCAATACCCACGTCTAATTTGAGCCCTGGGGTAATCTATATTCAATTCAGCGATTCGATCTTTTATTCCGACAGGCAAGGTACTCTCAGATGCCTGGTCCAGAAATCTGTGAAACTCAATGATTAGTTTGTTTAATTCATCATCTGTAACGCGTCCATCTTCCAGGAATCTCTCACATTCATAGTATACAAATTCGAGATATTTTATGCATGTTTCTATGTTCATTTCTTATTGCTGCCGGCAGTCTCTGGTATGCTGCGTGGCAGGCTTTATTTAGTTATATTTATTTTGATATCTATTTCGTTGGTTTTTATTCCAGTTGTTGATTTGCAAGGCAATCAGAATCCCAACCACCACCAATACTACCTTCCCAATGGCATACCTCATGTATTTAAAAGACTAGTTGTCGCCAGACATTTTTTTGGTGGGCTGTCCTGGAAGAAGTTGATCATAGGAAGGAAGTGGTTGGTTGGTCTTCCCAAGGTACTAAATTATCTGGAAAAGTATTCTGGTGGTTCAATCGCAGTGGCCGTGAAAACACTAATAAGTATCTGAAAAACAATTCCCTTTTCCTTCATTTTCATTACCTTGACTTATAGATCTAAACCTTTTTGCCTTGAAAACACTTAAAAAATGGCTGAAATCAATTACCCTTTTCTTTATATCAATTATGATGTTTCAGGGTTGTGTGGCTTATCAAAGTGCCTCAGTAAGTTTGGAGCAGGCTGTCCGGGAACAAAAACGGACTAAGATTAATACCATCTCCCAGAAAAAATACCATTATGAACAAATTGTGTTTGAAGAGGGGAAATTCTATGGCCTTAAAAAACTAAATAAGAATATGGTCAAAATCCCTTTAGATACTAATGAAATAGATAATGTTTTTATACAGAGTAAAAGCAAATCAACCTGGGTGACGGTTGCTATTATAGCAATTCCTATAATCATATTGACAATCATTGCTATAGAAGAACTGAATAGCACTCCTTTTGTAGACTCCACGTTTTTTGCTGGTTAAAGGAGCATATTGTCGGCATCAACAAGTCCATCAGCCATCATATGACAAGGAAAATATATGCTTCCACCTTACTACTTTATAATGATGTGCCGGGCTCTACCATTGCACGAGGCATAAAGATGGAGCTTCGCCAGGACCTGGGGGAAAAAGAAGAGCACATTCCTGCTTAATTTGAGGATCATAAGGGGTGCAGTTTTAAAGGAGACCTGAAATTTTAGCATTTGAGCGAAAAACAAACAGGTTCGCTGATTATGGTATATTCTTTGTCTTTAGGGACCTATAAACTTTTTTTATGACATTCAATGCTTTTCTATATAGAGGTAAAGGTTTAGGTTTCACGCTCTTCGTACTAATTCTCTGTTGTTCGCCCCAGGCCGTTAGTGCCCAAACCTATGAACCCGGATACATAGTTCTCAACAGTAAAGATTCACTTTATGGATCGGTGAAAGACCGGAATGATGGGACGCTCTTTAAAAAGATCAGGTTCAAGGATGAACGCGGCAAGGTAAAGCGCTATAGTGCGGAAGACCTATTGGGCTATAAGGCAGGGATACATACGTATGAATCCCTTTGGTATGCTGAGGAAAACCAGTTTTTTAGGTTTCATTATTATAGCCGGCCCGGATATGGCAAAAAAGTCTTTTTAAAGGTATTGGCCAAGGGACCCTTAGGTTGTTATGCAAGGGAATTTATACATGACGACAATGATTACCTGGATCAATTTGAACTGTTTCTTCGGGAAGGTGAAACCACTATGGAACGGGCCACCCAAGGTATCTTTGGCCTTAAAAAGAAACGCCTGGCCAGCTATTTTTGGGATTGCCCCACCCTTGCAGAAAAAATAAACAACCGTTCATTGACCGGGCCCTTGGAAGTGGTGGACTTTTACAATGCGTTTTGTGGGCGCCTGTAAAAAGTACTATTTTCTTGCCTTATACCCTTTTGACTGTTTCTCTTTCCAATGGAATATTCTTAATTTCTTGTTGATGACTCCGAAAAGGTTTGTTTAACTAAGTTACAAATCTCCGATCTTCGTGAGCATCCGCTAAAAGAAATTGAAACTCAACAGAGTTTTAGCTATTTTTATATAAATTAAAAGTGAGAAATAAGTATGGAAAATCATAGGAATGGTTTAGTAAAACGTCGGGAGTTTTTAAAAAGAAGCACAAAGTTTGCTGCTGCAACAGTGTTTGTGGGTTTAGGAAGTTCAAAACTATTTGGAGCGCTTTCCGCTACCCCAATAAATAATTCAATTCCAACCGTATTGCTCAACAATGGTATACCAATGCCAAGGCTTGGTTTTGGCACAAATACCCTAAAAGGAGCTATAGGTACACGATGTGTGTTTGATGCAATTTCAGTGGGTTATCGCCTTATTGATACTGCTCATATTTACGGAAACGAAGAAGCTGTAGGAGAAGGGATTAAGCAAAGTGGTATTGATAGAAAGGAACTATTTATAACGTCAAAACTTTGGGTTGACGATTCGGGTTATGAAAGCACAAAGAAGGCATTTGAAACATCTATAAACAAATTGGGTGTTGAGTATTTAGATCTTTATCTTATCCACCGGCCCAGAGGAGATGTAAAAGGGACATGGCAGGCGATGGAAGAGCTCTTCAAGGAAGGCAAAATCAGAGCCATTGGCGTGAGTAATTTTTTACCTGATCAACTTGATGATATGATGGAATATGCTAAAATCAGACCTGCAATCAATCAAATCGAGACCCATGTTTTCTTCCAGGAGGACAAGTCATATGAATTTTTGAAAAACTCTGGGACGCAAATGGAAGCCTGGTCTCCTTTTGCTGCCGGGCGAAATGAAATTTTCAGCAACCAAACCCTCGCTGCCATAGGCAAGAAGTATACTAAGAGCATCGCTCAGGTATGCTTAAGGTGGCACTATCAGAGAGGAATTATTGCAATTCCAAGGTCTTCCCAAAAAGCACATATGATTGAAAATCTGGATATTTTCGATTTTGAGCTTGCTGAATCTGATATGCAGACCATTGCAACACTGGATCTGAATACTACTCAATTTCCTGAATGGGGATGAAAATGAAGCGCTTAATATTGCCTTTTATAATTTCAGGGTCAATGATACTATCTGCTGTTAGATGGAGGGATTTTATGCTATCATCAAACCCGAATTCAACAATTAAAAATGTTCTTTAAAAAGAAATTATACCCCGGTTATATTTATGTTGCTAATGCCTCTTATTTAAAGAATAAACAGTATCGAATAACAAAAATACGCCATTAAAAGAGTCGTTTATTAAAACCGTTATGGTGCTTTTGGACTAACTAAGAAATAGTAATAGAATTCATAAATGAAAAAACTAAAATTTCCAACAGCCCAAACCATTCTAATCTTCATCGCCGGATTTGTAACACTTTTAACCTGGTTGGTTCCTGCAGGAAAATACGATAGTCTGGCCTACAATACTATAGGTAATACATTTACCAAAACTAGCATAGAAGAAAGTGTAGAATTGCCTGCAACGCAAGAAACTTTAGAGAACCTCAACATTAAAATTCCTATTCACAAATTTACAAGTGGTGATATCTATAAGCCCATTGGAATTCCTAATACCTATAAAGAACTGGAATCAAAACCACAAGGCCTTGCAGCTTTGGCGAAATCGCCAATAAAAGGAATAATCGCGGCAGCAGACATCATCTTTCTTATCCTTATTATTGGGGGCTTAATTGGCATTATGAATCTCACAGGGGCATTTGATGCTGGCATATCCTGGATGGCAAAAACGCTTAAAGGCAGAGAGTATATTCTAATTATATTGGTAACAACACTAATTGCAGCTGGTGGAACAACCTTTGGTCTTGCGGAAGAAACGATGGCCTTTTACCCTATTTTAATTCCTGTATTCCTGGCAGCAAAATACGATGCGATGGTTGGGCTTGCCTGTATTTTTCTAGGGTCAGGAATTGGGACAATGTGCTCTACTATAAATCCGTTTTCTACGATTATTGCTTCGGATGCTGCTGGAATAGCCTGGACAATGGGTCTCAACAATCGCCTAATCATGCTGTTTGTTTGTTTGGTTATTACCATTCTTTATATTCTTCGCTATGCAAAACGGGTAAAAGCAGATCCCTCGAAGTCAATTATTTATGACCAAAAAGAGGCCCTGGAGAAGGTGTTTGGAATAAAACCCATGAACACAACAACGGAATTCACAAATAGACTGAGACTCATTACCCTTGTATTTTCATTATGCTTTGTAGTAATGATTGTGGGTGTTTCTTTTTTAGATTGGTGGTTTGTAGAAATGACAACTACCTTTCTTGTTGGCGCAATACTTATTGGGATTATTGGAAAGATCAAAGAAACTGTTTTTGTGGAGGTGTTTGCAAAAGGTGCAGCCTCCTTACTCAGTGTTGCCTTTATTGTTGGGATTGCCCGGGGGGTTACCATTTTAATGGAAGATGGTCTTATTAGCGATACTATTTTATATTATGCCAGTACAATTACAGAAGGGATGAACAAAGGCGTGTTTACGAATGTCATGCTCTTTATTTATGGGGGTTTATCCTTTTTCATGCCCTCGTCCTCAGGAATGGCTGTTTTAACCATGCCAATCATGTCGCCATTAGCAGATACTGTAAACATTGGAAGAGAGACTATTGTTAACACTTATCAATATGGGATGGGTCTGTTTTATTTAATCAATCCTACAAGTCTAATCCTGGCAGCGTTGGCTATTGTGAAAATAGGGTTCAATAAGTGGGTGCAATTTATAATGCCTCTGCTTTTACTATTGTTGATTACAACAATGATCTTGTTGACTATTTCTGTTTATTAAAATTAAAAAAGCACCTAACATAATATCAAGATTAATTATTTATGAATTCAATTACCCTGCATACTAAGGCACTAGTCAAAATGCTCATAGCGAGAGCTGAAGACGGTGTTCAAATGTCAGAGGTATTTTTAGTTGCCTGTGGAGGCTCACTGGTAGATCTCTACCCGGCCAAATTCTTCCTGGGGAGTGAAAGCCGTCTATTGCGTACTGATCTCTATACGGCCAACGAGTTTGTTCATGCGGTACCGAAGGTGCTTGGGGAACGGTCGGTTGTCATCTTATGCTCGCACAGTGGTATTACCCCGGAAATAGTTGAGGCGGTGAAAGTTGCAAAAGCAGCAGGTTCTCTTACGGTCTCATTAACTCATAACAAGTCATCAGATATTGCTGCTTTTTCGGATTATAATGTTGTTTACGAATGGGGAGATGAATCAAGCGTTCAAAATAATCCGATGGCAATTACACTGGCGCTTTGTCTTGAAATATTGCAATACTCGGAGGGATATGTCAATTACCACAAATTTCAGGAAGCTTTGTTAAAGATAGATGATGTCGTTGCAGCAGCACGCAACAAAGTGGGCTCGCGAGTCTTGACATTTGCAGAGACGTATCAGAATGAGAAAATGTTCTATATTTTGTCTAGCGGAGCGAGCTATGGACACGCTTATGGCTTTGCGATCTGCTCTTTGATGGAAATGCAATGGCTGCACGCGAGCGCAATTCACTCCGGTGAGTTTTTTCACGGTCCTTTTGAAGTTACAGACAAAAAAACCAATTTCATTCTTTTGGTGAATGAAGGTCGCACTCGTCCCCTTGATGAGAGGGTGATTGCCTTCCTTAAAAATTACGCCAAGAATTATGTAGTAATCGACGCCAAAGAGCTTGGTATTGGGGTGCTTCCCGAGTCTGTTGTCGAGTTTTTTAATCCGGTCTTGTTCTACAGCGTGCTGTGTGATTACCGGGAAGCATTGGCAAATATTCGCAATCATCCACTTGAAACACGCCGTTATATGGGTAAAGTGGAATACTAATTTTGATGATGGGAGATAGCGCAATGAAGGTTATAGGTATCGGCGACAATGTTGTGGACGACTATAGTCACATTCGGACAATGTTTCCGGGCGGTAACGCGCTTAACTTTTCGGTATATGCGTCGATGTTAGGCTGCGATTCGGCCTATCTGGGTATTTTTGGAAGTGATGAAAGTGCTAAGCATGTGCAACGAACACTCGCCCGAATAGGCGTAGACACTTCCCATTGTCGCTGTGTTGAAGGACCAAATGGCCATGCAATTTTGACAATCGAAGATGGCGAGAGAGTTTTTATTTCATCGAATAAAGGAGGAATCAGCAAATCCGTTCCAATGGAATTCATTTTCGACGATCTCGATTACCTGCAAACGTTTTCAATTGTGCATACCAGTGCGTACAGCTATATGGATCGCTACTTATCCCAATTGCAACAACTAAATCCCTTGATCAGCTACGACTTTTCGGATGACTTCGATAGCGAATATGCGCTTTCCCTATGTCAGTACATCGACTTTGGTTTTTTTTCCTGTGCCGAATGGACCGAAGAAGCGGCAAAAGAACTTCTTGAGAAAGCGGTGAATAAAGGCTGTACCCTTGCAGTGGCCACAAGGGGTCCCCGCGAAGTCATTCTGTTCGATGGTCGATCCTGGTTTAGACAAGCTCCCCGGGTAGTGATACCAAAGGACACGCTCGGAGCAGGAGATGCTTTCATCAGCGGATTCCTGATTTCCTATGTTGGAGGCAAAGCCAACACCGGTGTTCAACCGGCCTTATTGATTGAAAACTCCCTTGAGAAAGCTGCTTCCTTCGCTGCAGAGATTTGCCGGGTGCAGGGTGCTTTCGGACATGGCTTACGCTATTGAACTGTACATTCCGATGGCACGACCGGCGTAACCGAAAAGCTTTGTAAAGTAGATTTAAGTGATCTTTAAGTGATCTTTTCGTATAGACTTATCAGATTTATGAGCAGTTGGTTTTATGGTGTATTTATCCATAATTATTTGTGCTTTGAAAAAATATAAGGTAGATTCTGCTCCTTGATTAATGTTAATGTGTGTATCTTCAAGACCATCATAGGAGGCGCCGTTTTCCGTATTATACATGATTCGTTTAAAATGATTATTTCCCAAAAACCAACTAAAGGCTAACTCAAGTTGATTTTTATATTTGTTTTTTCCTGTTACTTCATAAAATAAATCTAAGGCAATAATTGTAGTAGCTACTTCTATAGGTTGTTCTCCATAAAAATTCCTTTCGTTTTTCTATTGCTTTCATATTTTTAGATTATCAATCCAACATTTTAGGTAATGTATAGATATCTGGCATCTTCTTAAATGACTTTAATCTTCAGAAATAGGGTGATCAAAAAGTTTTTTAGAACTATTTCGGACTGACCCAAATCATTTCGCATATAGGCCGCACAAGGTACCTTCGGGTCATGTTTAATTAATTGTTTAACTTAAAAATATAAGATCATGACACTGGTAAAATTTAGAAGAAGGCCTTTTGGCAGTCTGGTAACCCAAGATTTCTTTGATATGGACGATTTTTTGGATAACCGCAGATGGGGAAGAAATATGCTACCTACTAACTTTTGGAATGGGAAAAGAATGGAACCTGCTTTAAACATCAGGGAAACGGATGACAATTTCGAGATCGAACTTGCCGCTCCTGGTTTTGGCAAAAAAGATTTCAATGTAACCATTGATGATGGCTGCCTCAACATCTCTGCTGAAAAGTCAAGCAAGGCAGAAGAAAAAGAAGAAAACTATACCCGAAGGGAATTTAGTTACAATTCTTTTGAACGTTCTCTGAAAATACCCGAGAGCGTAAAAGAAGAAGAAATTAAGGCCAAATACAAAGACGGTATCTTAAGCTTTAAGCTGACTAAAAAAGAAGAGGCCAAAAAACGTCCACCCAAAGTGATAGAAATCGCTTAATGACCATTTGAATTCTGATTGCCCTCTTGCCAATAACCAGGCGTCCATTTGAATAGTATTGGTCAGGGGGCATTATATTTTCCTGCAAAACTCAAAATAATGCCTCAAGACCCTTGCACCCTTTCCATAAAAGAGATTGTTGCCCAATTAGACAGCGATGATGTTCAAGGTCTAGGCAGGAAAGAAGCTACCCAGCGCCTTGAACACTATGGTTTTAACCAAATTCCGGAACAAGGCCCTAAAAAGCGGTGGATCATATTTGTCGATCAATTGCTGAATCCGATAATTTATATTCTTGCGGTTGCCGCCGTACTGGCTTTTGTATTTAGCGATCTCCTGGAGGGGATTGCCATAATCATTGTAATATTAATTTCGGTCGGTATTGGCTTTTTTATGGAGCTTCAGGCGATACGCTCCCTGGAGGCCTTGCGGAAAATGGGTCAGGCTACGACATATGTTATTCGATCTGGAAAAAAAATCAGGCTCAAGGCTTCCGTAGTAGTGCCGGGCGATGTGGTACTGCTATATACCGGGGATGTAATTCCTGCAGATGGCCGACTGATCGAAGTCGATAATCTTTCAGTAAAGGAATCTGCTTTAACGGGCGAAAGCGCTCCAGTTAATAAGAAAGTGGAGGAGCTAAAGGCAAAAACCCCGATTACTGATCAATCCAATATGGTATTTAGGGGAACTTCGGTGCTTGCAGGATCGGGAAGAGCTATTGTAACCGCGACAGGTAAGCACACCCAATTAGGCAATATTCAGCAGATGGGCCTGGATGCTGAAAAAGAACGAACTCCTCTGGAAAAGAAATTGAACCAGTTAAGCCAATGGCTCATTTGGTTGACTGTTTTTTTTGCGGTATTGATTATTGTCACGGGTTATATTCGCGGAATAGACCTACTACTAATGATAGAAACGGGAGTAGCCCTTGCCGTTGCAGCAATACCCGAAGGACTCCCAATCGTGGCGACAATTGCATTGGCCCAAGGCATGTTGAGATTGTCAGAGAAAAAAGTAATCATCAAAAAACTGGAAGCGGTACAGACCTTAGGGGCAACGGATATTATCTGTACGGACAAAACGGGAACGCTGACCGAGGATCAGATGAAAGTGCATACCGTACTTTTCGGAAATGAATCTTTGACAAAAGAATATCCGGTCAAATCGGATATTTTGGATTCTGGAAGCAAATATTCTGCTTTCAATAAAATAATATTGGCTTCCATTCTCTGCAACAATGTTGTGGGTATGCCAAAAGACGAACCTGGTGATTCTATAGAGCTTGCGCTAATGGATTTTGCCGAACAATTGGACTACGATACTGTGTCTATCAAAAATGAACACCCCGAAATAATGGAACTCCCTTTTGATGCAAAACGGAAATTAATGGCCACAGTAAACCAGTATCAAAAAAAATTTGAAGTTTATGTTAAAGGGGCATATGAAAGTCTCGTTCCCTATTGTAGTTTTTATTGGGATACATCTGGAAGAAAACCCTTCGACCTTAAAGAAGATTGGGATAAAAAACTGGATAAACTGGCCTCACAAGGCCTGCGCACTTTGGCTTTTGCCATAAAAGAAACCTCAGAATGCCCAACAAAGGAAAGCTTATTGCACGAATTGACTTTTTTGGGTATCATTGGTTTTATAGACCCCGCGCGCGAAGATGTTAAGGCAACTATCGACATTTACAGGAAAGCGGGCATACGGGTCGTGATGGTAACAGGTGACCACCCGGGAACTTCTAAAAAAATTGCAGAGGAAGTAGGGATATTAAAGGAGGATGAGCCTAAAGAAAAGGTCTTGCTGGGTAAAGATTTGCAGCAAGGTCTTGACAAAAGTGACAATTGTACCGCAAAGTTACTCAACGCATCCGTTTTCGCAAGGGTAACACCTGAACAGAAATTGGATTTAGTAACTTTCTATCAAGATAACAATCATATTGTAGGAATGATCGGCGACGGGATCAACGATGTCCCGGCCTTAAAAAAAGCAAATATTGGCATAGCAATGGGTATTCGGGGTACGGAAGCGGCGCGCGAAGTTGCAGATGTAATTTTAAAGAACGACAAGTTTACGGCCATTGAACTCGCTATCAGGCAAGGCAGGGTAGTCTTTCAGAACATCCGTCAGTTCGTGGTGTATCTCTTGTCGTGCAATCTGGCCGAAATTTTATCCGTAGGACTGGCAGCTTTATTGAATCTTCCGGCACCATTGTTACCCTTGCAGATCTTGTTCCTTAACCTTGTAACCGATGTATTTCCCGCTTTAGCCCTTGGTTTGGGAAAAGGTGAAGAAGATATTATGGATCAACCACCCAAAAACCCAAAAGCCCCCATTATGGAGCGAAAAGACTGGTACGACACAATGATATACGGTCTCTCTATAAGTGCCTCCGTATTAGGCGTTGTGGCCTATGGAAACTTCATTTTAAAACTAGCCCCCATGGCCATTAATAACATGGCATTCTATACTTTGGTTTTGGCACAATTGTTCAATGTCTTCAACATGCCCAAACGTCAAGAATTATTCTTTGTCAATGAAGTGACTAAAAATCCGTGGGTATGGGGCGCTATTGTGTTGTCTATAATGATTACGCTCGGGGCCTATCTAATACCGCCGGTGGCCCGGGCACTTTCTCTGGAGACCTTTTCTTCCGGACATTTAGGAGTTACTATTTTGTTTGCTTTTGGTTCTTTGGTCCTGGCCCAGTTCGTAAAGCGCGTGGGAAGTATTTTTGGCCGGGAATAAGCCACTTGTTTTATTTCGCCATTTGATGATTCCTCGCGTTTATTGAATGTTCCACAGGAACTGGCGGGAGGCAAAACCGTAAGGGCAGGTAAACTCGGAAATTACCTTCTTCGTGCGATCGGGGGCATCAATATGGAACTACTGAACGGATGTAATGACAGGCAATGTTGCATCTGGTTTCCCCAACTCTTTTAACCTGCGATAGTGTGAGGCTAGTGCACTCAAAACATTGGGTTTAAGATTATAGGTGAACCCGTATTCTTCAGCAGTTGTTTTTATAATACCGGCAATGGCAGGATAATGCACATGGCATATATTTTGAAAAATATGGTGCTCAATCTGAAAATCCAGTCCGCCGATATACCAGCTGAATAAGCCATTCTTTCTTCCAAAATCTGATGTGGTGTGAAGTTGATGTACCAGCCAATCGTTTTTAATTTGTTGGTCTTTATCAGCAAGAACCTGATCCGTGCCTTCTACCACATGTGCCATTTGAAATACTGTGCTCATGATCATCCCTGCGGTTACATGCAAAACAATAAAGCCGATTAATATTTGCCAGAAAGTGAAATCTGTAAAATATAAGGGCATGCCAATGATAGTTACAAAGTAGGCAATTTTAATGGCAATGAGTTTTACCAGTTGCCATGTTGGGTTAACATTTTGCTCGAGGGTTATACCTTTTCTGTTATACTCCAGCAATACTCCAATTTCACCAAACAATCTTGTAAATGTCATGAGGCCATAAAGCGGAAAGGCATAGAAATGCTGATAACGATGATACTTTTTAAGTGGCCCGTATTGGCACAAACGGATAATCTTTAAGTTAGAAATATCAGGGTCATAATTGAAAATATTGGTAAACGTATGATGCTGAATGTTATGCTGTATTCTCCAATTAAAGATATTGCTGCCTAAAAGGAACATGGTAGACGAAGCGAGATCATTTACCCATTTTTTTGAAGAATAGGCATGATGTACCCCGTCATGCATGATTGACATCCCCACACCGGCTTCCCCTATACCCATTATAACAGCGAAAACCAGCGCTGTCCAGGCTGATACGGGACTGGTGAGCAATATGATAAAGGGCACTAAATAAACACCTAAAATAACAACCGATTTCAGGTACATATTAAAGTTGCCGTAAATAGACTTGTTATTATCTTTGAAATAGGCACGTACACGTTTGCGTACCTCATGGGCAAACTCTCGCTCCTTAATGTTTTGCCTCACGAACTTAACACTTTCCATGATATTCGTTTAAATTAATATTACCCTCGAAATTTATTTAAAAACTACTATACGAGTTAATGATTTTGGTCAGTTTTAATAAAAAAGCTGTGCTTTTTTAACGGTTACATCACTGTCTGCACGAGCCTGATTATCCCAAGAATACGAAATAGCCAAACATTATGGAGTGATCTAATGGCTCCTATAAATATTTTCTGGAACCCTGAGCAAGAATGATAGATAAGGGGAGCAAATCTTCCTCCTTTTAATGACGCTCTAAGAATTCAAAATGCTTTCAGAAGATGACCAATGGGATACCGCATTCTCAATTGGTAAGTTCCCGGATATTGTAATAGAAGGTAATTCGGTAAGGTTCGATAAAACCGAATATAATGGGTTAAAATGCCCAGGGGTAAGTTTCGGGCAGTTGCGATTTATCTACATACACATCCATAGCATGCACCCCTTCCGAAGTATCGATATAGATAAAGGCATCATAGCGTTCGGGCATAACCGAGGGTACGTAATTACCTATTTTCTCAAAGTGCGGGTGGTACACCACCCCAATGGCACGTTGCCCGATCGGGTCCTTAAAGAGGTTGTTTCCCTTTAAGTCGTTCATAAACAACAATTGATCCCCTTTTCCGGTTTGGTGCAAAAGCTGTTCCCACGAACCTTCGATGGCTTCCGGCACATGCATATTCCGCATGGGAGCGCCCCATTCTGCACTCGCTACGACCGTACCTTTGTATGATCCAAAACCTACTATTTTAGGATTGAGGCCCGGCAATTGCTCGCGTACCAACTGACCTACATTTACGGTACTGTCCAATGCCATGTCCGTTGCCCTGGCATCGCCAACATGGGTGTTATGTTCCCAGATAATTGCCTTTGATTTGGGTCCGTGAAAATGGAGCAGGCGCTTTAGGGTATCCATCATATGATGGTCGCGCAGGTTCCATGAACTTTGGTTGGCATGTACCATGGAACGGTAATAGGCTTCCGCATTTTTCGCGATATGGGCATTCTGTTCCATATTTAGTGAGGCCTCTAAATCGGTATTGAAATGTTGCGAACGATTTTTAATATTCTGAAGCAATGATACCACTTCGTTTTCGCAGGTTTTGGGTAGAAAACGCTGCAATGATCTTGCGTAGGCCATGCCTTTTTCATCGCCGAAAGGTTCAAAACAGCCCAGGGCCCTTTTGGCCGAAGGCACTAAGCTAAGGTCGTGGGTCTTCAGGTAGTCCATGATGGCTTCCATGGATTCCCATAGGCTATAAACGTCAAGGCCGTAGATACCCACCCTTTCATTGGCAGGCAGCTTTTCATTGTGCATGTGCAACCAGTTGATCAGGGTCTCTATTTCCCAGTTGGCCCACATCCAGGTAGGCCATCGGTTGAATTCCTTTAATACTTCTACGGAACTGCTATGACTGTTTTCATAGTGTTTTACATATCGGTTCACGCGATAAAAATCTGGCCAATCGCCTTCTACAGCAATAAAATTAAAACCGTGTTCTTCGATTAACCTTTTGCTTATGGCTGTGCGCCAAGTGTAATATTCGTGGGTGCCGTGAGAGGCCTCGCCCAATAATACTACTTGTGAATCGGAGAGCTTTTCTATCAGGGGATCTAAATCCAAAGCATTCTCCAATTTCTTGCTTACTTTATCGAGGACCGCTATTCTTTGCTCCGAAGTATTCATGATGTTATTATTTTAAATTGATTTTGAAATAGTATCGGCGTCAACCTGTCTGTCCATTAATTTTTCCAGTTTCTTTTTGGCGCTAGTCAAGAGTTTGACGTTTTTCCCAAAATTTTGCCAGGGATTTGACTTTTCCTTCAAACGATCAAAAATGGTATGTATGTTAAAAGCACGGGAATTGGACATTTCTGCCAATTCGTCCCAAGCAATAGGTACGGCGACAGGGGCACCTTCAAACGCTCGCACGGAAAACGGACAAACCGCGGTTTGCGCATACGAATTCCGAAGGTAATCCAGGAACAATCGACCCCTGCGTTGGTCTTTTCGCATTTCTATGGTAAAATCGTCAGGATATAGTTTCGCCAGGTACGCGGCAACTCTTTTGGCAAAACCCCGTACCTCGTCAAAATTTTCGACACGCACAAGTGGAACTAGCAGATGAAGTCCGTTGGAACCCGTAAGCATCGCATAAGTTGAGAGTTTCAATTCTTCCTCCAACAATCTCCGAAGTATTTGGGCGCCATTCACGACTGAATCAAAATTTTGGCCTGATGGATCTAGGTCTAATATCAATTTATCAGGGTAGTTCAGTTTATCGATCTTGCTTAAGGTGACATGAAAGGTAATCGTTCCCTGCGCTGCCAAATAACACAAAGTATCCTTGCTATTGCAGATAACATGCTTAACCCAACCATCTTCTTTCTTTATTTTTTCTGTTTTGATCCAATCAGGGAAATAGTCCGACGCATTCTTTTGATAGAAGCCTTCTTTTGTTATGCCGTTTGGAAACCGGTGCATTGTCAGCGGACGGTCTTGGAGATAGGGCAACATATAATCTGCTATTTCTTCGTAATACCGGATCAGGTCTCCCTTGGTAATCCCCGAAACAGGAAAATAGATTTTGTCGCTATATGGATTCTCTACAGATCTCATCCTTTCTTCTAGTATTCTTACTGCATGGGCAAATTCAGAATATAATTTTACTACGGAGTCATTTCCGTTCTTCGTTCCGGTTCTTGATAAACCCCATGGAAGACAATTTATTTCAATAATTCATTTACCTTAAAAGTAGCCTTAACAAGGATCATTGAAAATGATGCAAATCAGTCAGTCTGATTTTTAACATGCTTTTATCATCACCAACAAAAACATTCTGACTGATCCTAATCATTTCACCGAACGTTTTATGTTCGCATTTTTGTTTTATAAAATATCAATAAAATGGAAAACACGAGAACGTATTACAAAAGCCAAAAGGAGTTCCGAGTATATGTGGCTAGTACTTTTTCTGATTTGGTCCGGTATAAGAAAATGGGTGAGAAAAAAGAGTTTAACGAATTGTTGTTAAAAATCTTGCCTAAGGTAAATCGGTACATTGTCAAAAGACTAAATACTGCGATATCAATAGGAAATCTTCCCCAGGGAAAATACAGACCTGCCGATTTTATAGATCAATTATTCATCACGGCATATGAACATTTTGATGAGGTAAAAAGGGAAAAAGACTTATACCCATGGATATTCAAAAAGGCCGATGAACTGCTCGAGAATACCATTACAGATGAGGAATTCGATGAGGTTTTCTTTCAGAACATCGATGATTTTTCAAAACCTGCCTGGAATGCTATGGAAGAAAAATTCTCTACTGACGGCGATGGTGATCTGGTCATGATGGAAGAATTGGATGATATATCCTACGGAAATAAGGATTATGTACTGAACCAGGTTTTTGTAGAAGATGACAATAATGAAATGATTGCCAAGCTAGACAAAGAATGGGGCGAGGAGAATATCAGGAAGCATGCCGAAATGGTATTGTACCATTTGCCGCTACCTATGCGCACTGTTTACGAACTTGCAACGGAACACCATTTTAATGTCGAGGAAATCGCAGGAATTAGAAATCAAAGCCTTCAGGAAGTGAAACAACTTTTAGAAGATGCCCGTAAGGCACTCAAAACGAGTTTTTATAATAGAACAAAGGAATGAATCTATAATTAATACAATTATGAACACGAAAACTTCAAATCCAAATTCAGATATTTTATTGGGTGTAGGATTGGACATTCTGCATCGAGAGAGTCTGGAATGGCTGGAAACCGTTGCCTTCTGGAAAGACGAGACCAGGTTCTTCGCCGATCTGTTGCACAAAAAAGACGGCGGGGAATTGGAATATGGCAAAATGCTAAGTAATCTGGACAAGATTCATGAGAATCTGTTCGACTATCTGGTGGACGATATTATCAGTCATGAAAAATTATTGGCCCGTTTGGAAAAAGGCGAAAAAGGAATTGCGGATGCCGATTACAGAGACAGGCATAAAAACTTAAAGAAACGTATGCAACTTTTTACGAGTGATTTTCGCGATTTTAAAAAAATGGTCTTTAGGTATGTTAAAAAACTATGAACTAAAAAGGCGAAAGGCAAAAACAGGCAAACAAATTCGTAAGGTAGGACTATGGAAATAAGCATTTTCAGGAAAGAATATGGGACTTCTGAAAGCATCACGCATTTCATGGATTTTTATTATAGCTTGCAAATGAAATATCTTGCCAGCGATCTTTTGTACGAAGGCCTTACTCCTCAGCAGATAAGCGATGCTGTACTTCGTGCAATCAAGGTTGGCAAATCTTCAGGGCTGGACATTCACCAACATTTTAAGCCACTTTTTAGTAGTATAGACAGAGAAATAATTGGTGATTGCAAGCTCTCTCAATTGGGCTACGGGTTGGTATTGATGAACGCCGAGGCGAAAACCTCTGCAGTCGGTAATTGGCAGTTAAAGGTTTTGGAGAAATATTTTAAGGCAGATTTATAATATGAAACCTAAGAATTTAGGAAACAACAATATTGAATTATTAAATAGTACTTTTATTATCCTGATGGTAGTATAAGGAAGGCAAACCTTACTCTATAAATAGGCCGAAAGCTTTCCCATTCGAGATTCGCATATTTAAGACGCCTTTTACCTTTTTAAAGGCGTTTTCAGCAATGTTCTTTTTGTTATATTCATCAACAAAACTGTTCAGGGTTAATCAATCTATGGCTCCTGTGTCAACCCTTCCAGCACATCGTTTTTAATTTCCAGGTCTGTTCTTAAGATACTTTTATTTGATTTAATAAGACGTATACACAATATAGTAATAAACTGGTTTAAATGGAACAGCTCAGGGATTGTTGACTTTAATACTGGACACCTAAGTATTATTAAATAGCGGATAAAATCAACCCCGATTTGGAAATAAATCGGGGTCGTTTTTGTTGAGCATCAAAAAAATCCGGTTATTTTTTCACTTTACCTATGCGTATTCGGTATAATATTGCACCTTAAGCTCATTGTTTACATAATTGACACCAGGAGCGCGATATGCTGCTGTTTCCGCATCCTCTTTTTCTTTAATGGAACTTACCTTGCCCTTTAAAGTTACTGTATGGCCATCTGTTATAACAGCAATATTGTTCGCATCGATTTCTGCTGCTCGTTCGAAAGCTTTCTTGATTTTCTCTTTTACCTCAAAAGGTTTTACATCTTGTCTGATGTTAATGTTATTAATAACGCTCCGAACGCCGAGTAAATTTTCAACGGCACTTTTCGCTGCCTTTTTTTGATAGCTCCAGTTGACTTCACCAGAAAGGTATACCCAACCGTCTTCAACTTTAATAGTCAGATCCTCTTCTGGCACAGAAGAGTCCCATTCCAGGGCATCCACAACAGCCTTGGCAATTTCCTTATCTGTTTTTTTGAATGCCTCACCATATTTTACCTCGATATCTCCTGCCAAGGCTTTTACGCCCTCAACGCCTTTTACCGCTTTTTCAGCGGCAATTTTTTTAGAATAGCTATCTACTACACCACTAAGCGTTACTACTCCGTTTTCAACAATGACCCCTATTTCGGTCTCATCAATGTCTGGTTGCCATGCCAATTCGTCCAGTACATCATCTTTAATTTCCACATCCGTTTTCATGGTTACATAAATTTAGATTAAACTTTTTTAAACTGGCCCAAAGTTAGTATTGCATTATGGGCGTTAAAATGATTTACATCAGCTGGCCGAAGTAATAACTGTTAAATTTTTCAAAACTTTAGGAAGGAATAGATTAGGAATCTTGAGGCAGAGTTATCGTAAACGTGCTGCCTTTACCCGGTATACTTTGAAATTGGATGGTTCCATTCAGCAAATCAAGATAGCGTTCAACAATACTCAGACCTAATCCTGTACCTTGAAAATCTTTAACGTTTTTGGCTCTGAAAAATCGTTTGAAGAGATTTTTTTGGTCGTCAAGGGGAATACCAATCCCCTCGTCCTTCACCATTACGGTCAACGTCCCGTTCAAAGTTTGGGTACGCAAGGTTACATCGGTTTCTGAGTATTTTATAGCATTAATCAACAGGTTGAATATTATATGGCGCAGGATATTTTTGTCCTGTATGACCTCAGTCCTTCCCTCATGGTAATAATTAATATGTTGTCCAGGTTTTAAAATACCTTCCATTTCTGTCTTGAGGTCTTTTATAAATTCTGGAATTTCTAAGTTTTCCTTTTTGACCCTCACGGCATCCCTTTCTAGTTTTTCGAGGGAAAGAAAATCATCTAGAATTGCAGTAAAATTATTGATAGACGATTTAATGTGTTCGACATGTGGGTCGATTTTATCGTACCGCCCCAGATTTTTAAACTTCTCTATAAGAATGACCGACGACTTGATAATGGTAATCGGTGTCCGTAGTTCGTGGGAAGCGATCGTTATAAAGGCACTTTTCATTTCGTTGATCTGCTTTTCTGCTTCCAGGGCTTCACTT
Source organism: uncultured Eudoraea sp. (assembly GCF_947490415.1). Classification (GTDB taxonomy): domain Bacteria; phylum Bacteroidota; class Bacteroidia; order Flavobacteriales; family Flavobacteriaceae; genus Eudoraea. The sequence continues at coordinate 665,470 of NZ_CANLGX010000001.1, read as the reverse complement.
AGTTCTTTCGTACGTTTTTTTACAATGGCCTCCAGTTCCTCATTGTATTGTTGAATGCTTTCCTTTTCTCTTTGCAGGTCTTCATGGCGCTGTTGGAGGGCTTCTGCTTCACGAAGTTCAGTAACATCCTGCATAGCAATGCGACATAACGGATTATCTTGATTTCCACCTACAACTACTATACCATGAATCAGAGCAGTAAAGTCTTTATTTCCATTACGTTTCAGATGCAGCTCCAATGCGGGCAAAGTACCAGTTTTAAAGGCTTTTCGCAATTTCAATAACAGTTTATTGGCCTCGCCACTAAACATATAGGCCGAGAGGGGTTTCCCCTTCAAATGCACACGCTCTATACCCAGCAGATTACAAGCTGTAAGGTTGATGTTGTTGATTACACCTTTTTTGTCCAAGATGAGGTAGCCTATCGGGGCAAAGTCGAATAGATCGGTATATTGGTCACGAGCTTCTTCCAGACGGTGCTGTGCCTCGCGCAGTTCTTGATTCTGCATCTCGAGTTCCACCTGATGCACTTCCAGCTCATGCATCATAACCCTGGCTTTTTCCATGGTAAGGTCCAAAGCCGATAGAGGCAATTTTTTGACTTTGGCCTCCGCTTTGTCACGTAACGTGTTATGCAATGGCTTTTTAGCTGCCATTTTTTTGTTTTTTAAGTTTTGCCAATGCCCGTTCGGTTTCTGAAAGTTCGGTAATATCTATTAAGATACAGGCGATTCCTTCAACTTTTTCATCCGTATAAACAGGGCGCACCATAAGATCGTAGAAGTGTTGTGTATGCCCGATTTTCAGAGCTATATTTTCCCGTATGGGCTTTCCCTGTTTTAGAACTTGCTTCTTTATTTTTTCCAGTTTTTCCGTATCTTCCTTTGAGAAAAAATCGACATCCTTTTTTCCAACCATGGCACTGAACTGAAAGTCTGACTGTATGTTTGCAATACTGGTATATTTTAAATCCTTGTCCTGTGTATAGACAATGGTCTTTGACATTTCGAGCAAATGTTCATAGTTTTCCTTGGCTTCTTTCAATTCTTCAGCCAATTGTTTTTCATGGGTAATATCGACAAAAGTGATAACTACGCCTTCGATAACGTTTTCAGAGGTGCGGTAGGGCATGATCTGCATTTTATACCAAGTACCATCGCTACTTTTTACGGAGGTGTTAAAAGGCCTAAGCTTGTTCAGCACTTTTTTCACTTCTTTCACGAAACCATCAAAAATCAGATTCGATGATAAATGCTCTACGGGTCTTCCCACATCGCTCTCGATCAGGTTGATTATCTTGGTCATGGGGGGCGTAAAACGTTTTATTTTAAGATCGGAATCCAAAAAAATAGTTCCTATTTCGGTACTCGACAAAAGATTGTTCATATCGTCGTAGGCCTGTGCAAGCTCATCTATCTTAGAGGTAAGTTCCGTATTTACCGTAACGATCTCTTCGTTGACGCTCTGTAGTTCTTCTTTCGAGGTTTCGAGTTCTTCGTTTGTGCTCTGCAGTTCCTCGTTGCTTGATTGCAGTTCCTCGTTACTCGATTTCAGTTCCTCGTTTGAGACTTCAAGTTCTTCTATGGTAGAACGCAGATATTCCTTGGTGGCGGTAAGTTCCTGTTCCAAAGCATGTAGTTCCGAAGTTTCCTCGGCAGTGGTCTGTTTGACTTTGGAAGGTATATTTTTTACTTTTTGTACATCTTCAAAGGTAACCATGAAAAAGCCTTCAATGACACCGGAAGGTTTCAAGGGCCTGATTCTGAGGTCTATGGTCTGAAAGCTACCGTTGGTTTTTACGGTAATACCTTTTCTTACTTCGGTCTTTTTGCTTTTCCCTGTTTTTAAGATAAGGGTGCGCAAGTCGGTTTTAAGCCCTTCACGAGCCATGTCTATCACGTTCAACTTTGCCTCGCCGGGAGAGGGTTGTAGGTATTTTCCCGTATTTCCGGAAAAATATATTGCATCGCCTTCATTATTTATAATTGCACATGCTGGGGCATAATTTGCCAAGAGCAGACGCTCTGTAATTCCGGCTAAATTTTCCTTGGCTTGAATTTTCAAGAGCGATGGGTTTTCTGTTTTTATATTGGTTGGCTCCCGGAAAAGTTCGCCGATATTGGGCATTTTGGCCAATACTATATTTTTATGCCTGAATATTTTGTGTTTTCGGTCGATTATGTCAAAATGATTGGCAAACTCTCCTAAGGATTCAGAACTGCCCAAAAAAAGTATCCCCCCGGGTTTTAGGGCATAATCAAAAATGGTAAATACTCTTTTTTGCGCAGCGAGGTTCAGATAGATCAGTAGGTTTCTGCAGCTAATCAGATCCTGTTTCGAGAACGGGGGATCCTTAACCAGGTTGTGTTCAGCGAAAATAATCTGATCTCTAATCTCTTTCTTTATCCTAAAGGTTGTCGAGTAGCTCTGAAAATAACGAGAGAGGCGTTCTTCGTTCACATCGGTTGCGATTGTCTCGGGATAAACACCTTGACGAGCAAGGTTGATGGCGTTTCCGTCAAGATCGGAGGCAAAAAGTTGTACTTTAAGTTTTTTGGACTGTTTTCGTATGGCCTCATCAAATAGAATCACCAGCGAATAAGCTTCTTCTCCTGTTGAACAACCGGGCACCCAAATACGGATAGTATCGCCATCCATTTTTTTATTCAGGATCTCCGGAATGATAGACTTTTGCAAGGCATCATACGCTTCCTTGTCTCTAAAAAAACTGGTCACACCGATCAGTAGTTCCCTGAACAACTTAATGACTTCATCACGGTTTTTTTGAAGGTATTTTAAGTAGTTTTCCAGCTTATCAATTTGATTGAGCGCCATGCGCTTGTCTATTCTTCTTATTACAGTACTGCTTTTGTAATCTCCAAAATTACAGCCTGTTTCATTGCGTAACAGAATAAAAACTTTGTCCAAAAGGTCGTTCGCGGCTTCAATCTTAGTCTGTTTTTCTTCGGGTTTGAGTTTTCGGTTCTTGCCATATTTGAGTAGCATTTTAGGCATTTCTTTGATGGGAAGAACAAAATCTTCGGCCCCGGCGGCAACAGCACTTCTGGGCATACCATCGTATTTTGCCGTTTCAGGGTCTTGTACTATAGATAAACCCCCATGCCCTTTGATATCCTTAAGGCTCAAAGTGCCTTCAGTTCCCGTACCGGATAAGATGATTCCCACTGCCCTTTCAGTCTGGTCTTGTGCCAATGACCGAAAGAAGTAATCTATTGGTTTTCGAAAACCTCTGGCTGCGATTGGCGTCATTAGACGAAGCGAGCCATTGTATATGGCCATATCCTTATTGGGAGGAATGATATAAATATGGTTGGGTTTAACTGCAGTGCGATCCTTCACTTCAGATACCGGCATTTCGGTATGTTTTTTTAAGAGATCCACCATCAGACTTTTATGGGTAGGATCCAGATGTTGCACCAACACGAATGCCATTCCCGGATCTTGGGGCATATTAGCAAAAAATTCTTTGAAGGCTTCAAGACCGCCAGCAGATGCCCCCATACCTACAATAAGGAATTTGTCTTCCTTCACACTAGTACTTCCCGTTTTATTGAGAGGCACTTTTTTGGTTGTGTTTTTGGTAGCCGATGTTTTTCTTTTCGCCATTGTAATCTTGTTCTCGGTTGATCTTTGACAAATTTAACCAAAAGCACAAAATATAAAAGAGGCCTTAAAAGGACTCCATACGTCATAAATAATGTGTTAATGTATCATAACAATAAATAATTAATCATGACATTGGTCAGCTTAATTTTGTTTTAGTCGAGATAGTTATAAATCAAGATTATTTACATGTATCTTGAAAGAAACTTAAAAAATGCTTTTTTCAAATCGGCATAGATCTGTCGCTGCGTCTCCATACGGTTTCTGAATTCCAGATGTCTTTTTACGAGTAGGGCATCTAAAGTATCTTGTCCTGTTTTTGTTTGGGCGGCAATACGGGTCTCATGTTGCTCAATAGTTTCCTGCAAATCGTCTATGACACCACCATGAAGGATAAATTCATTTTGATAATGTTCCAATTCTGCCAATACTGTTTTATCAGTCCACCGGGTTACAAGTTCACTTAATCTGTTATTAAAGGATTTTAACTCGTCTTCCCAAAATGCAAGTTCTGAGCGCCATTGTTGGTGTTCAAAATGTAAATCTTCATTAAAGATTACTTCTTCCGGTTTTTGTGTTTTTTCCATGATCACTTAATTTTTATACGTTTATTCTGTTCTATAATTTCACTCCTTGCTTTCTAACAGTTCTTTTACGCCTCTTTTCCCCAATATCTTCTCCAGATCATCTTTTTCAACCACTTCTTGTTTTAAGAGAAGTTGTGCCAGTGTTTCCAGTTCATCACGATGTTTCAACAGTAAGTTTTTTGTTCTTTCATAAGCCGTGGTCACAAGCTCCTTTACTTCCTTGTCGATCTGTTGCGCCATATTTTCACTGTAGGGTTTCCCTAATAACCTTTCATTTTGTCCCGAGGAGTCGTAGAAACTGATTGGTCCTATCTCCTCATCCAGACCATAGTAGGCTACCATGGTATAAGCCTGTTTTGTCACTTTTTCCAAATCGTCTAAAGCACCTGAGGAAGGCTCGTCAAAAATTATCTCCTCCGCAGCCCGGCCTCCTAACGAGGCACAAATCTGATCCATAAATTGTGATTTGGTTACAATTTGTCTTTCTTCGGGCAGGTACCAGGCAGCACCTAAAGATTTTCCTCGCGGAATGATGGACACCTTGACCAAAGAATCTACATTTTTAAGATACCAACTGACCACGGCGTGCCCCGCCTCGTGGTGTGCCACGATTTCTTTTTCTTTGGGCGAGATGATCTTGCTTTTGCGTTCCAGACCACCAATGACCCGATCACGGGCCTCCATAAAATCTTCTTGTTCCACTTTCTTCTTTTTCTTTCGGGCCGCGATCAGTGCAGCCTCATTACAGATATTGGCAATATCCGCTCCTGAAAAACCGGGACTCAGTTTAGCAAGAATATCCACATCTACATCTTTTGAAAGCTTTAGAGGACGAAGATGCACTCCAAAGATTTCTTTTCGTTCCTCTTTGGTAGGCAGTTCAAGATAGATATGGCGGTCGAACCTTCCAGGGCGCAACAGGGCCTTGTCCAGCACATCGGGACGGTTGGTGGCAGCTAGTACAATAACTCCTGTGTTGGGGCCGAAGCCATCAAGTTCCGTAAGTAATTGGTTCAAAGTACTTTCCCGTTCATCATTGGCCTGGAACGCATTGACTTTGCCACGGGAGCGGCCCACGGCATCTATTTCATCAATAAATATGATACTCGGTGCTTTTTCTTTGGCTTTTTTAAAGAGGTCGCGTACCCTGGAGGCTCCCACACCCACGAACATTTCTACAAATTCGGATCCCGACATTGAGAAAAAGGGAACCTGCGCCTCGCCTGCAACTGCCCTCGCCATTAAAGTCTTTCCCGTTCCGGGAGGGCCTACCAACAATACGCCTTTGGGGATTTTAGCGCCTAGCTTCGTATAAGTTTCAGGATTTTTTAAGAAGTCCACAACCTCCATGACTTCTAACTTGGCTTCTTTTAAACCTGCAATATCTTCAAAGCTTGCTGAGCTTTTGGTGCCTTTTTCCGAAATATGGGGTGTTGATTTCCCAAAATTGAAAAGCGGATTGCCACCTGTACCTTTTCCACCCATTCGCCGTAGCATAAACATCCAGAATAAAATGATAATCCCAAAAGGTAACAGCCAGGACAGGATGCCGATCCAACTGGTACGGGTCTCATATTGTACACTTATTTTTTCTGAAGGGGAAAAATCCTCTTGCGCCCGTTGCAATTTGTCCTCAAAAGTCTCTACCGATCCTATGTTCATGCGGTATTGCGGCCCTACTTCAGTGCTGAACAATTTTTCTCTGACCTCTTTATATCTAGGGTCTGCCAAGCGATCTTTTTTGATATAGACTTCTGCAAATTCTTTGTTAACCACTACGATTTTTGCGACCTCCTGTTGTGCTAAAAGGGAGTCCTGCAAAAAAGACCAACTGATTTCCCTGGTACCGGAAACGGGATTGGAAAAGAGAGCAAACCACAATATGAGTCCAAATAGAAAGAAATAGTACCAACTGAAACCATAACCTCCATAGGGCGGTTTAGGGGAGCTTTTATTGCTTCCCGAAATATTGGATGCTCCTTTTTTATTTTTATTTGACACTTGTTTCATTCCATTCCAAAATTGCAAATTGATATAGTGCTTCTACGGTATCTGACAAGTCTGTGCTTAAAGTCTTCATGACCTTATATGGTTCGTTGTATTTATTTGAACAATCCTTTATCATCATATATTAGGACACGGGTATTTTTCCGTAGAACAATCACAAAATTATTTTAAAAGCATGTATTCTGATATGATGTAGGTCATTTCGAATTTCTCTATCCTCCCTTTAATTTGTTATTGAAATTAAAAGTGATGGAAAACAGAGGGCTATTTAAATCAGGAATACTATTTATTATGGTCATAGTTTTATTGTTATTGGCAAGATGTGGCCCGGTTGTAGTTACTTCTCGACCCCACAATCCGCCGCCACCCTGGTTTTATCCAAACCGAATAGAGGTGGTGCGCTATGTCTATTTTCCCGAATACATGATTTACTACGATCTGTCGGCAAGAACCTATCTGTATTTGGATGGAAACGTTTGGGTACGGCGCAACACATTGCCACCGCGTTACCGAAACATCGATTTAAGGCGATCACGATATGAACGGATTCGAGATTATAGTGATGATAACATTCGGGGGTACCATGACGAGCATAATGCCAATCGAGGCAGGAGCAATCGGAATACCCCGGGAAGCAACAGAAATATGAGTAGAAGTAACGGATAAACCATTGTAGAATTAATTTAAAGTCATGAGAAAAATAAAAACAGGCATCGGAATACTATTGATAGCGGCGATATCAGTTTCGCTTACGTCTTGTAAAGATTTAAATGGACAACAGGAAAGTCCGGATGATGAGCGCCTACAATTATACGCTGAGCAAAAAAGTCATGAAGAAACGGTAAAAAATGACGTTAAAGAAGTCAAAAGCGGACCGGTAGATTTTACCGAAACCGCTAAAAAGGTTTTAGATGCTGTGGTACATATCAGGTCTACTCAGACCAGCATCGATAAAAATTCGGATATGCTGCCCCGCGAATTGCCGGATTTTTTCAGAGATTTTTTCGGAGATCGTTTTCAAATGCCGGAGAATATGCCTCAACAACCAATGTACGGTTCAGGTTCTGGTGTCATTATCGACGCGAAAGGCCATATCGTAACCAATAACCACGTTATCAATAATGCCACGGAATTGGAAGTTACCCTTCATGACAATGAAACCTATAAAGCCACGGTAATTGGCGCCGACCCTACTACCGATATTGCGTTGTTACAGATCAAAGGAGATAACCTACAGTATTTGTCATTCGTCGATTCTGACGAAGTAGAGATCGGGGAATGGGTATTGGCCATCGGAAACCCGTATAGCCTTTACTCCACAGTTACTGCAGGGATTGTCAGTGCGAAAGCACGTAATATTAATATCAATCCTGAAAAATTAGCTGTGGAAAGTTTTATACAAACCGATGCGGCCATTAATCCAGGTAACAGCGGTGGTGCTTTGGTTAATCTTGATGGTAAAATTGTTGGCATCAACACGGCCATCGCAAGCAGAACAGGAAGTTATAGCGGATATGGATTTGCCATACCCAGCAATATCGTCTCCAAAGTAGTTGCCGATCTTTTAAAATATGGTAGTGTACAGCGGGGAATGCTCGGGGTAACTATACGGACCATGACCGGCGGCTTGGCCAAAGAAAAGGAGATGAATTTTATTAAAGGGGTCTGGGTCGAAAACGTGGGAGAGGATAGTGCGGCTAAGAAGGCAGGCATCGAAGCCGGGGATATTATCACCGAAGTAGATGGAATAAAAGTTGCCACTTCTCCAAGATTGCAGGAAATCATAGCCCAGCACAGACCGGGAGACAAATTATCAATCATCGTAAACCGAAAAGGAAAAGAAAAGGATTTTAAAGTCACTCTTGAAAACGTTAAGGGCACTACTGATATTACGAAAAAGGAAAATGTGGAAATGCTCAATTATCTGGGTGCTGATTTTGAAACACTGGATAAGGAAACTGCTAAAAAGTTGAATTTAGATGGTGGAGTAAGAGTCGTTAACCTGTATCCCGGCCTGTTACGCCAAAGTACTCAAATGCGTCCCGGTTATATCATTACCCATATTGATGGTAAAAAAGTGACCAATATAAAGGAATTGGTTGCGATTTTGGAAAATAAAAAGGGCGGCGTGATGCTTGAAGGTATATATGAAGATACGCCCGGAAAACAATATTATGCCTTTGGTCTTGATTCTTGACCCGTACTATACGAGAAAGAAAAAATTATTGATGTAAAATCTAAATCGGGTTAAAATGAGATAAGTCATTTCTATACCTGGCATCATAATATATTTGCGGGAAATTTTCCCAAAATATTTGAGGGAAGATGAAGCCCATGGTCGCCAAGTGATTGCTGTTTTGAAGCCTATATATTGAAGTCAAAAAAAAACAGGAAGCCGAAACTTCCTGTTTTTCATAAAGAAAGGGGATTCATCAACACTTTTATATCAATCTCTTAAACCATTTTATTGCTAAAACGACCTAAACGATCGATTGGAGAACTGACTGCATCCATTTCCTTTACTATGACCTTTACCATTTTGCAATGATGCCGATCAATACTTTAAAGAAACTGGAACATTTGCATGTTCCAGTTTCCAAGAAAGTGTAAAAACTACCTTTGACCGCTTTGCGTAATTTTGAGTGAAACCTATTGCTAGGCCATAGCTAAAATTACACGGCATGGGGCATTTCCGACACCTTCTTATGCTAGACCTTATTACTCCCCACGAATAATAAGTTTTTATTATTTATCATGATAGAAGTCGTTCAGACTTCATTTTCAAAGAACTATTCCATTCAACTAAGATGCTAAACTAAGGAATGGCGTCCAGGTTCAACATGACCTTCGTCAGGTTAATACTATTTTTTGAAAAAGAAACCGGAACACCCAAATGTTCCGGTTTCCCGGATGATGCTTTCTGATCCGATTACCGCTTACACTGACCTCAACAAAATTTATAGCTAAATCCTATCGCGATTCAAATGGTCTAAAGGAACGTCATGCCTCTTCCGTCCTGTCAAGCCTTAATTCCCCCGAGTAAGGCTTGTAAATTTTTCAATGAACTTTGTTATTCTTAACTAAACCACAAAAATACAAGGTCAATTTCTGGTTTCAAATGACCTAGATCAGTTTGGGGATTTTTTTCGCTTTTTTAACAGTATTATTTTCTATCCACTCATATAATTTGTCCGCATCTTCCTTATTACAAAGTTGTGTGCCGGGATGAAGAGTAGCGGCCGTACCACATGCTACGCCATATTTTACGGCTTCCCCTAATGATTTTCCATGGGTTAGGCTGAATACCATACCAGCGACCATACTGTCGCCTGCGCCAATGGTACTTTTTTGATGTACCGTAGGGGCGGGAATATATTCTATTTCATTTTTGGTCGCCCATAATGCACCTTTCGCACCTAAGGAAACCACGAGTACTTTACAACTAATTTCTTCAAGGAGCCTTTTGGCCAAAGGTTCCAGTTCCATAGCCGAGATGGATGCTACATGCAGAATAGTGCTCAGCTCACCTAAGTTGGGCTTCATTAGAAAAATATTAGCTTTCATGCTGGGGAGCAATGCTTCGCCGGAAGTATCCAACACCAGTTTCGCTTCCTTTTTATCCGTGATTTTCGAGACCTGCACATAAAAATCAGTTGGCATTTTGGGAGGCAATTTTCCACTGGCGACTAAAAAATCGTCTTTTTGTAAAATTTCCTCCAAAAGGATCAGTACCCCCTTCCATTCTTCTTTTTTTACGATGGGCCCCGGCACTACAAATCGGTATTGCAATTGGGTATTTGTATCGGTTACGGAAAGGTTTTCACGGGTCCACCCTTCAATTGGAACTACTTTTTGTTCGATATTATTATTGGATATTAATTGTTGCAAGTGGATTCCCATTGGGCCGCCCGACAAATACATACAAAGCGATTCAAAACCCAGGTTCTTCAAAGCCCTTGAAACATTGATGCCTCCACCTCCTGCATAATAGGCAGGTGCTTTGCATCGCAACTTTTTGTTGGGCACAATGCCTGCTACAGAGGTGTCTTTATCGACCACAGGGTTCATGGTCAGGGTGATAATCTTATTCATTTCAATGTTTATTTATTAACCGTTATTACTTTTCCTGTACTATCACAACTATTTTTATAGTTTTCATTTTAACAAAGTTTGTTACTTAAAAATTCTGGTATAAAGGAAGTTACATTGACGCTAATCAGAAATGATATAAATCATTCCTTACTCTCCATTGGCAGTTTCGTGGATAAAATAAGTTCAGACCACTTTTTTCCATGCCGGGGATATGCTTTACATGGTGCTGGTTTGTTAAGGGATGCACAGGAATGAGGGTGGCTAGAATGTGAATTTTCCTTATTTGAAAAAAAGTTCACATTTTAGATAGGATTATTCTTTCAATAAGAACTGTTTTTGTATCTTCTATAACCCAATTCATATTGCTTATGACACGCATTCTTATTATTGAAGACGATGTGGGCATTCGCGGGAATACCGCAGAACTTTTGCAGCTCGAGGGCTACTTTGTGTCTGCCGCTTCGAACGGTAGGACGGGTCTCGAAAAGATTAAATGTGAAACCCCGGACCTGATACTCTGTGATATTCTTATGCCGGAGATGGATGGTTTTGCGGTACTTAGACATGTGGGGCAAGATCCTGATCTAAAAAGAATACCGTTTATTTTTTTCAGCGCAAAATCGGAAAAGATAGATATTAAGGCAGGTATCGATGCCGGCGCGGATGATTACCTAACCAAACCTTTTGAACTTGAAGACCTTTTAACTACTATTGAAAAACACGTAAATAAGCAAAAAATACTTAAAAAATAACGTCCTATTGCTGGCATGAGAAGTCGTTAATTGCACATTATGGCTATCACAATAATTTCAACCTACTGATTAAAATCATTTTGAGTTTTCTTTGATTTGGGTATTTTGGTTCAAAATAGTTGAGTCATGAATACTTCCGAAAAACATCCACTGCCTAAAAAAGACTTTGAAACCCTAGCCGAAACACGCAGTCTTTATTGTGTTTCCATATTCCTGCCCATGGATAAAAAAGGCAAGGAACAGAATATGCATTTAGCGCAGGCCCGGCTAAGACAAAGTATCAACGAGGTACAGAAAAAGTTGATTGAACATCAAATGCATATGAACGAAATAAAGGAATATCTCGAACCTGTAGAGCAGCTTTTAGACAAGGTACAACTGTGGAGGAACCCCTCAGATGGATTGGCTATTTTTTTGGATTCAGAGAAGGGGATGAGATATTATATGGTTCCCATATCATTCGATGCAAAAACCTATGTAGCGGGCCATTTTTATCTTTTGCCCCTGCTGCCATTATATCATAACGATGGGCTATACTATCTGTTGGATCTTAGCCAGGATTATGTAAAACTATATCAGGCATCACGTTACTCTTTTAAGGATTTATATCTGGAGGATTTCGCCCCGGGACAACTGGAAGATGCCGTTGGATCGGATTATGAACAAAAGAATTTGCAGTTCAGGAGTGGGCAAGCTACACATGGGGCATCGTTCCATGGTCAGGGAGAGGGAAAGGAAGACGAAAAGGATGAATTGTTCCGGTACTTCAGGATGTTGGATGATGGCGTAAAAAAAATTGCCACAGATTCGAAGGCTCCCTTGGTTCTTTCATGTACTGATCGCTTGTACGCGATGTATGCAGAAGCAAATACACATCACAATCTGTATGACAAGCACTTGCCAGGAGACCCTCAATATAAAAATGATGATGAAAGACATCGGGAATCCTGGGCGCTGGTTGAGGAATATTTTAGGCGACCTCAGTTTACTAAGATTAACAAGTTCAACGAATTATACCATACACAGAAGACTTCTTATGAGATAGATGTCATTGTTAATGCTGCTATCAATGGCAAGATTGACACACTCTTTATAGAAGAAGGCGGCGATGTATTTGGCATTTATGATAAGAAGGACAATGAAGTTACAATAGATCAGAAAAACGAAATTAACAATGTATCATTGACCAATTTGGCAGCTCTGCTAACTTTTGAACAAGGGGGTGAAGTGTATTTTTTGCCTCCTGAACAAATGCCCGTAAAGGAAAGTCCGATGAACGCTGTTTTTAGGTTTTGATGGTTTCCAGGGAAAATATACCGTATTGAATAATTCGATTCTTGGGAGATTGATTCAACTTCTAGTGAGGCTTAATCAGTAATTTAATTTTGAAGCGATAAACACCGAAGTTCAGCTATTGATTACTAAAGAACAGGAACTTAGTTTATAAATTAATAAAAACAAATAATTATGTCAGTATTAAAAGTTGTTGAAATTTTAGGAAATTCTACGGAAAGTTTTGAAGATGCCGTACAAAATGTTATTAACGAAGTCTCAAAAAGCGTGAGAGACATCAAATCGGTCTACGTGCAAGACATGCAGGTAGCTGTAACTAATAATAAGATTTCTGAATATCGTGTAAATACCAAAGTAACTTTTGAAGTATTGGAACACTAAAATTGGTTGACTTTAATTAGATTGGTTTGATAAGGTACTGCGGAAAAGCTGAATTTCCTTTAGGCGGTACCTTATCTTTTGTTGACATTCTTACCAGGTGCACTAAGCGCAGGCCTGGTTTTTTTACTTCTAAAAAGCTGCCCCTATTGACATAGATCATTGCAGCTGGACTTAATTCTCATGATATTTAGGGAATCAAAAACAGAAGCACGATGACACATACAGAAATATTTGACAGACACGTAGAAGAATATGAGAAATGGTACGAAGACTATTCTGAAGTCTATCATTCCGAACTTGCTGCGATTAGGGAACAATTATTAAAACTACCGGAAAATATCAGAGGTATTGAGGTGGGTTTGGGAACCGGAAGGTTTGCCCTTCCTTTAGGAATTAAAGAAGGCGTAGAGCCCTCCAGGAGTATGGCAGAAAAAGCCATCAACAGGGGAATAGAGGTTATTGAGGTGTTAGCTGAACGCCTTCCGTACGGAGACCTGCAATTCGATTTTGTACTTTTTGTAACCGTTTGCCATTTGGCTAGTTTAAAGAATGCTTTGGCCGAAGCGCACAGGGTTTTAAAACACGAAGGTTCTGTGTTGATCGGGTTTTTGGATAAGGATAGAAGTATAGCGCAACAATATATCGAAAAACGCCATCGAAGTACGTTCTTCGCAAAGGCCAATTTTTATACCGTAGACCGAATACAGACATTGCTAAAGGAAGCAGGATTCAAAAACCTGGAATTCAACCAGACCCTTTTTGGTGATTTAGACGAGATCGAGGAAATACAAATTCCAAAACCAGGTTTTGGAGAGGGTTCCTTTCTAGTGGTGAAAGCGACCAAAAAATGAAGATTAGATACCTTCCCCACACTGCGGATATCCGCATGAAAATAGAGGGTTCCAGTCTAGAAGAGCTTTTTACTGCAGGAGTATTGGGAATGGGTAACATTTTAAGGGATGGTTTTTGTGATAAGAATGGCCCATTTATGGTCAAGTTAAAAATTGAACTTACGGCACATGATGAAACCTGCCTGCTTATTGATTTTTTATCTGAAGTACTATCTAATTCTTATTCCGAAAAAGCGATTTTTTGTGAAGTAAAAATTTTTGAGTTGACAACCACGAAGATAAGGGCAGAGATTCATGGCAGACAACAAGCCCAAGGTTTTGACGAGGAAATCAAGGCAGTGACTTACCATGAGGCTGATGTGCAAAAAAATAATAACAGGGACTGGGAAACCCTGATCATTTTTGATATTTAACAAATGAAAATTAAAAAAGCCGATATCCATAAAATAGAAGACTTCTTGTGGGAGATTCCCAAAGCGTTCCGACCTAATATGCGGGTACCCGCAAGGATATTGGCATCAGAACCTTTGCTCGACGCCATTATGGAAGATCGGTCCCTTATGCAATTGGTAAATGTGGCATCCCTGCCCGGTATAAAGGGAGCTTCCCTTGTTATGCCCGACGTTCACGAAGGATATGGTTTTCCCATTGGTGGCGTGGCGGCCACTTTGCATCCAGACGGAGCAATTTCCCCAGGGGGTATAGGCTATGATATCAATTGCGGGGTACGGTTACTTACTTCCGACCAAAAAATAGCAGACATCAAAGATAAATTGGAGATACTATCCAAAGAAATGTATGCCCAGGTCCCTTCTGGGATGGGAAAAGGCGGGCAAATTAAACTTTCTACGCAAGAAATGGATGAAGTGCTTCTCAAAGGAGCCGAGTGGGCTGTTGAAAAAGGATATGGGGAAAAGAGGGATTTGGCTTTTATGGAAAGCAATGGTCGGTTGGAAAATGCAGATCCGTCTTTGGTCTCCGATATGGCAAAAAAAAGGGGTACTGACCAACTGGGCACCATAGGTTCAGGAAACCATTTTGTAGAGGTGGATTATGTGGCGGAGATTTATGAAGAGTCCATTGCGGAAGCTTACGGACTGGCCAAAGGTCAGGTAGTGATATTGATTCACACCGGATCCCGTGGGTTAGGACATCAGGTCGCCACTGACTACATTCGTCAAATCATATCGGCAATGCCCAATTATGGCATTGAAGTGCCCGATAGGGAATTGGCTTGCGTGCCTTTCAATTCCAAAGAAGGACAGAATTATTTCAAAGCCATGTGTGCTGCGGCCAATTATGCCTGGTGCAACAGGGAAGTAATTTCGTGGGAGGTCAGAAACGCCTGGAAGAATATTTTTGGACCAAACATTGAACCTCTTAAACTGATGTATGATGTGGCGCACAATATTGCCAAAGTTGAGAGACATTTAGTCGATGGAAAGCAAGTTGAGGTTATTGTACACCGTAAGGGGGCTACAAGAGCTTTCGGTCCGGGGTTTGAAGAATTACCTGAATCCTATAAATCGGTAGGGCAACCCGTGATTATTCCCGGAAGCATGGGTACTTGTTCCTATGTATTGGCCGGCACTACCAGAAGCAAGGAACTGACCTTCGGTTCATGTTGCCACGGAGCGGGAAGAAGGTTGTCCAGGACGGCTGCAAAGAAACAAGTAAATGCTCCGGTACTCAAAGAAAATCTCAAAGAAAAAGGCATTTTTGTTGAAGCAGGTTCCTTTAAGGGTATAGCCGAAGAAGCGCCCGTAGCCTATAAAGATGTTAATATGGTGGTCGAGACCGTAAGTAATTCCGGTATTGCCAGGAAAGTAGCTAAACTTAAACCTGTAGTGGTAGTCAAAGGTTAGGTTTCATTGTTGCATCGGTTTCTTCCAACAACTGAATCGCTTCCTGATCAGAAACCTGTTCGAATTTTTTATAGAACTGTCCCACAGCTTGAAAATAATAAGGAGCATGGAGACAAATAATTTGATCGACTTTCGGGTTGTTTTCAAATTTGTGTATCCCGGAACTCGGGGCCACAGGTATTGCCACAACTATTTTTTTTGGTTTTTGTTTACTGACAAGCTCCACAGTAGCCATAAGGGTATTCCCCGTAGCAATGCCGTCATCTACGATGATTACCGTTTTATTCTTTAAATTTTGGGGAGGACGGTTTCTATAATATTGATTATGGCGCTCTCTTAGTTTTTTCCGGATCCGATAGACTTCTTCTTCTATATAGCTTTTGTTAACTCCTATGGCATCGGTAAGTATCATGTCTTCCAAACTTACCGCACCAATAGCATACTCCTTATGATAAGGGTGACCAATTTTTTTAGTCAGGGCGACATCCAAAGGAGCTTTTAGGGTCTTTGCTATTATAGAACCAATGGGGAGCCCTCCTCGTGGGATGGCCAGCACTACTACATTATTATTTTTGAACTGTACTAGTTTTTCTGCTAATTGCGTTCCGGCATCGACTCTATCTTCAAACATGACTTTCAACTTTTTTATTTAGGAGATACGCGGCGAACCAATTGGCCGATATGCCTGCGACTTCTTCCAGTTTGCCGGGTTCTTCGAACAAGTGTGTTGCTTTGGGTATTATCTGTAATTTGCGTTCGCATTGTAATTTTTGATAGGCCATTTCATTGAGCTCTATGACCACGTTGTCCCAGCCACCGACAATTAAGAGTGTTGGGGCAGTAACCTTTTTGAGTTCCTGCAAGGCCATATCAGGTCTTCCACCCCTTGAGACTACTGCCTTGATATCCTTGCCAAAAAAGGCGGCCGCCCGTAATGCGGACGCGGCTCCTGTACTTGCGCCAAAATACCCAATGGGTAAGCCGTGGATTTCGTTTTGCCGTTGTGCCCATTGCGTTACGTTGATCAGGCGGATAGTCAGTAAATCAATATTGAAACGGTTTTCATAAATGCGGTCTTCATCCTCGGTCAAAAGGTCAAAGAGTAATGTAGCCAGGCCTTTTTTCTGTAGCACTTCAGCTACATAATTATTTCTTGGACTTAGTCGGCTGCTTCCGCTGCCATGAGAAAAAATAACCAAACCGGTCCCTTTTGCGGGTACGATCAGATTTCCTTTTAAGACAATACTTTCAATTCTAATAGAAACGGTTTTACGTATTTCTTCGGATGCTATCATTCTTCAACTAATTTTGGATTTTTTCGATTTCTATTTTGCCATATCGTGTAGGCCAATAAACCATACGCAAGTGTCATTACCAGGAATGCAATTAGAAACCCCAACAAGGGAATAAAAGTTAATAATCGTAAGACAATTGCAAAGCCCAGTGCTATAAACGAGGTTCTCCAAACTCCCCAGGGTTGGCCATTTCGTTTTTCCAAATAATAGGTAAGCAGCAAGGCTCCAACTAAATGCCCGAACAGCAAACTAAAAAGATAGAACGACAGAAGGAACAGGCTGATGGGGATGCCGATGATGATCATAAATGTAAACGCGATAAGGATAGGCAGGCCAAAAAGATAAATAAGACCGTAGCCAAAACTTTTCCACAAATCTTCTTTGATATAGGTAACCGCCTCGGTAAGAAGAGGTTTAAAAAAGTAATTCAATAACAGGATGACCAAAAATGCTGAAAGTATATAAAAGACCCAAAAGCCAAAAGCGGCAATACCAAAGAATTTCCAGGGAATTTCCTCATGTTCGCCCATCAGGGTTTCATCTAGTTTGGCCGTTGCATTGAACAGCGAATTCTTAAAATCGATTTGACCGTCTTCCGACCAATAAGAAACATCTTTATGAAATTGGGCATTTTCACCGATTTCAAGATCTTCTGCCACGATTTCGGAGGTGCCATGTATTATTCCGTCAATTTTCAATTCCCCTCCTTGCAGCATTGCATCGCCTTCCACTATGCCATTCATTACCAGTTCACCCGCGCTTGCTTTTAGCATTCCTATGATGACTCCTTTTATTCTGGTCTTGCCTCCCACGGTTATCAGGTTGCCATTTATCACGGCATCTTTGGTAATAGTAAGTTCGCCACCGGCAACGATGACATCATCGCCGACTTCTGAGTCAATGGTCAGTTTTCCACCAGCCATACGTATATCATCTGCCACATAGCCTTTGACAATTATCTCACCACCGGCCACAATAAGATCCTGGGTAATAGAATCGTTTACGGTAATATAGCTGCCAGCGGCTACTAAATCCCCTTTGACCATTGCATCAATACTTATATCCTTGCCTGTCAGGTAAACATCGTCGTTCTGAGGAGTTGAAATGGTGATATCCTCCCCGGTTTTAAATTGCGAGATCACTAAAAAAGGGAGTAACCAAATGAATAAAAGTGTCTTTGTTTTCATAATCATGATTTTTAATGGTATCCAAAGGAATTCATATTGTGTCACTTATGAAATGATTTAGGTCACGTTGCAGATTTTGTGTTTTCTACTTTAAACGACTCTTATTTTCAATTTTTACTACTACGGCTACTGATAAAGGTCATGGCAGGCATGAAGCATTGCGCTTATTTTTATATGATACCTTACGTATACAGATATGAAAGCAATGATATTAAACCAAATATCTGATCTGAAAGAAAACAGAGCACCTCTTCAATTGTGCGATATTCCCATTCCTGAACCAAAAAAAAATGAAGTACGCATTAAAATTTCGGTCTGTGGGGTTTGCCATACTGAACTTGATGAAATCGAAGGAAGATTAAAACCTCCAAAACTTCCAGTGGTACCTGGCCATCAGGTTATTGGTGTTGTAGAAAAATTAGGTATAGGCACTTCAAAATTCAGGGTAGGAGATAGGGTTGGCGTAGCCTGGATCTTTTCCGCCTGTGGCAAATGCAAATTTTGTTTAGAGGGTAATGAAAACCTTTGCGATGATTTTGTTGCAACGGGAAAAGACGTAAATGGAGGTTATGCAGAATATATGACCGTTCCAGAAAAATACGCCTGTTCTATTCCTCATTTTTTTACTGATGCTGAAGCAGCACCTATGCTATGTGCTGGTGCTATCGGTTACCGTTCTATTCAGCTTGCCCAAATTAGGGACGGGGATAATTTGGGACTTATGGGGTTTGGTGCTTCGGCACATTTGGTACTCAAAATGATCAAACATCGTTATTCGAATACCAAAGTTTTTGTGTTTGCGAGAAAAGCTGAGGAAAGGCAATTTGCCATGGAACTAGGGGCGATCTGGTCTGGTAAAACGACTGATACATCCCCCGAAAAGCTCGATGCCATTATCGACACCACTCCTGCATGGGCTCCTGTTGTGGAAGCACTTCGCAATTTGGAAAAGGGAGGCCGATTGATTATCAACGCTATTCGAAAGGAAAATAAGGACCGGGAATATCTGCAAAACCTGTCCTACCAGGATCATCTTTGGATGGAGAAAAATATTAAGTCGGTCGCTAATCTAACAGCCAAAGATGTGTCCGATTTTTTGGAGCTGGCGGAAAAGGCCTCCATTAAACCCGAGTACCAATTGTATCCTTTAGAACAGGTAAATAAAGCACTTATTGAGGTAAAGGAACAAAAAATCAGGGGGGCAAAAGTATTACAAATTTCTTAGAAAAAAAGACACAGAACTGATATGGATCATTTAAAAGCGTTACCAAAAAACGTAACTTTTCCATCAATTTTAAAATACTAAAAATGTTGGGTGAACAAAACACACAGGAAGAACTATTGACCGCTTTTCACCATGATGCCCAATGGTGGAAATTGATCCTTGGATATATTGAAACTGAAACCCAGTTTATAGAACAGTTATTGAATGCTCATATTTACAAAGAAAACACGCCTAATCTTTTTGAGCGGTTGCAAAAGTTCAGGCATGAAATTGAGACCAGAGCAAGGGAGACGAAGAACTTAAAGAAAGAAATTTCTGAATATGAAGATAAGTTACAAGGTATTTTGGAGTGTCAGGACATTTCTTGCGATACCTTTTACCTGGAAAACCATAAGGAATTAAAAGATCGTTTTGAGGAATTCTATACCGGGCTTAACGATTACAAAACAAGGGTGTTCAATTATATAGGAGGAATGCTTTAAGCCCGCCTTAAGGCCAAAAAAAAGAATTATTAAATATACGGCAACCTATAAAAGAAACAGAATATGTCAATCTTTGAAGCTTACGAATCGGGGGAGCACGAAAGTAAAGTATCGCATTTCGCCGCTATTGTAAAGTTGGCGATCATAGATGGCCCTATCAACCCCGAAGAAGAAATTGTTTTGAAACGTTTGGCCGTTAAGCTCGATGTTTCAGAGGAAGAAGTAAAACCTATACTTAAAAATCCCCGGAAGTACCACTTGATTCCACCCTATTCGTTAGAAGAACGCATTGAACGGCTCCATGACCTGTTCAGCATTATCTGTGCCGATCATGAAATTGATGAAGCGGAGCGGAATTTGATTTTTAAATATGCTATTGGACTTGGTTTTACTGCGGAGGGGGCCAATAAGGAAATCGAAAAATGTATGCAAGTGTTTGATGGTGATATGGAATTAGAGAATTGATGGGTTCCCGTGCGTGCCTGTAGGATAGTGCTGGAGATAAATTCATCAAAAACGACCATAAGCACTTTGAATTTGTCTATTTTTTTAGATAGCAGGAAACGAAGCTATAATCTCATATAGAAATACTAAACGGTACTGACCTATATCATTGACATCCTCCAAAGGGGTTCATAGTTTTGTTCCAAACGCGAAAAGAAATCATTTTTATATCTACAGATCATGAAAAACATATTTTTATTCCTGATAGTTGGTTTGTTCCTTCAGATGCCTGCCGTGTCTGAGGCACAAATACTGGGTAAACTAAAAAAGAAAGTCGAAAAGGAGGTTGAAAAAGCATTGGAAGAAGAAGAACCTCAACCAGAAGAAAAACAAACCAAAGAAAATGAACTGAAGGCTGAAGAAACCACAGATGACCAGGTTGCTAAACCCTGGTCTAAATATGATTTTGTGCCGGGTGAAACAGTAATATTTGAAGACAATTTAGAGGGAGAGCAAAATGGGGAATTCCCCTCACAATGGGATTTAATTGATGGCTACGTTGAAAATGCCTTATTTGAAGGTGAAAATGTTATTCGGTTTCCTGTTGAAAGTTCCGGGGCAACCATAAAACCACTTATGAAGAAAGAGGGGGACTATCTACCGGAAAAATTTACCATAGAATTCGACATGTATTTGTCACATAGAACTACCAAATATGAAATATTATTCTGGGATAAAGGAAAAGCTCACCACCGCCCATCTGAACTAGGAGATATTGGTGTTATTGATGTGGGCTATGAACAAGGAGCTTCTTATGACGGCGGTAGAATGCGTCGAAATTTACCCAAAGAATCTCAAAAAGAGTATCCCCACTGGCGTCATGTGGCAATTTCCTTTAATATAAGAGCGCTAAAAATATATATTGATCAGGACAGATTGTTAATGTTGCCCAATGTAAAAGGAAATCCACAAGCAATAAGTTTGAAAGGGAGTACTTATGATTTTAGCCAAACTGGTGATTATCCCACAATGATAAAAAATATCCGCATAGCAGAAGGCGCCGTACAACTATATGATCGATTTTTAACCGATGGGAAAATTGTTACTAACGGAATAAAATTTGATTCAGGAAAAGCAACTTTAAAACCTGAATCTATGGGTGTAATTAATGAAGTTGCGAAACTAATGAAGGAGCATCCGGAAATTAATTTTAGTGTTGAAGGACATACGGATAGTGATGGTGACACTCAGTTTAATATGACTTTATCGGAACAGCGGGCTAAGACAGTAGTGGATGAATTAGTTGCACAGGGGATTGACGGCGAAAGGATGGTCTCAAAAGGATTTGGAGAAGATGTACCGGTGGCTGATAATGGCACACCTGAAGGCAAAGCTAATAACAGAAGGGTAGAATTTGTGAAAATGAACGTACCCAAAACCGGATAAATAAGGGTATTACAGAAAGAAATACCCAGGTGAATAATTGTTCTGGTCCTCACTCTAATGTGAAGGTTAAATTCCTGTTTCTGAACAAACCACTATACTATAATTATAGATAATTCACTACGCTGGATAGCTCTACCAGTTCCAATGATCAACTTCTTTCGTAAAATCCCTAATTAGTTCAGTTTTTGAATATTGAAAAGTCCCTTAAGGAGAATTATCACAGCGCTTGAGGTTAGAAACTTTATTTACTCGGTTTTATGTAATACATTTATAAGAAGCAATAATAAATATTGCCTTCCATCTGATACAGAAACTAACAGTTAATAATAAATGGCAGAACTTTTTAATTTTCTGACCTTACTCGTACTCTTTCAGTTGTTTTTTATAAGCTTCTTCCTTTTCTTTTCCAAAAAAGGCAGAAAATTGAGCAATTACCTCCTGGCCTTTTTCTTCCTGAGTTTGGCTTTTGGATTACTGGACTATTACCTGCTTATCACCGAATTCTATGAAGAGAAAAGCCAGTACGCACTAATTCTTAACAGTCTGGTTGTTTTTCACGCCCCACTGCTACTGTTATATACCCAGTCCCTGACCACCCCTAAATTTAGTCTCAGATACATTCATTTACTGCATGCGTTACCTTTTGTAATAATTATAATTTTATTGGTTGTTTTTTATTACAGCCAATCTCCGGAAAAGCAACAATGGGTTTTGGAAGATGTTAAGGCAGGAAAGAATCTCAGCACTATTCTTATCTCTGTTTTCGGTTTTATATACGAACTAGCCTATTTGGTAGCCATTAAAATAACTATTAAACATTACCGGCGCACCATTGTGGAGCAATTCTCGAATATTGACAAGATAAATCTCAACTGGTTGAATTTCTTAGTCAATTTTTTTATCATTTCCGTGCTGGCAAGTACTTTTGGCAACGTACTCAGGCACAGTCAGATTATTCGCATGGATCAGGGGGCAATAGCGTTAGGTTTAATAGGCTTGTTGTTTTTTATTAACAGTGTCTTGCTCAAAGGGCTCCACCAAAATGAGATCTTCCTTGGCGCTTCCAGAAGTGTGGTTACAAGCACGGTCGAATCAGAAGAAAATGAATCCCTGCTCCAAAAACTTCGGGAGCATTTGTCTAAAAACAAGCCATTTTTGGAGCCGGAGCTAACTTTGAATTTGCTTGCAGAGCAAATGCAGATTTCTCCACGTCAGCTCTCCACCTTGATCAATATGGAATTGGGCAAATCTTTTTTCGACCTGATCAATAGTTACCGCATCGAAGAGGCAAAACGTATCCTGAGGGAATCTCAGGATACCAAACTAACTGTGCTGGAAGTAATGTATGAAGTGGGCTTTAGTTCCAAGTCGAGCTTTAATACGGCTTTCAAAAAATATACAGGAATAACCCCAACGGCTTTTAAAGCCGGCACTACCTGATCTTTTAACAGGTACGATATCAGGGACTGAAAATCATACTCATTTTTTTGGTTCGACTTCATGTATACTGTCGACTTTGGGCAATTCATGCACTTACTTTGTTCAATAATCAAAAAATTCAGAATATCATGAAAACTCTAAAACGTTATTTATCGAATCCGTACGTAGCATTAGTTCTGGGAATGCTCTTTATGATCTTCGGTTCAGCCAAGTGGACCATATTTATTGCACCCTGGTTTGGACTTGCCTTTTTACTTTATTTTTCGAGGAATGTCAAATTATGGCAAGTGCTGGTTTTTGGGGTACTGGGTCTTTATATTTCCGGGTTGTTGGCCACCTATGAAGTATTCCCGGCTCCCCTGCCCATTTTTATGATCATACTCATGATCGTATCATTGAAATCTATAATCCCCTACCTTATAGATAAACTGAGCAAAGCGAAAGAAAAAGGTTTTTTGGGAACACTTATTTTTCCTGCGGCATTCATAAGCCTGGAATACCTAAATACCTTCGAAAACGGGGATGTTTGGAGCTCCATTGCCAACACCCAATACCAGTTTAAAGCTATTCAGCAAATTGCATCTGTCTTTGGTATTTGGGGGATTTCATTTTTAGTTGCCTGGTTCGCATCGCTGTTCAACTGGATGACAGGCTTACAATGGGAATGGAAAAAAATCAAAAGAGGAGTCGCCATAGCTGCCACAATTTATGTGGTAGTCCTTGCCTTTGGAATTTTCAGATTGGCGTTTAGCCATACTTCAGCAGATGAATATGTTAAAATAGCAGGGGTTACCATAGACAATACCAATGTAATGGAAACCCTTTATGAAGACGAATTTGGAAAAACGATCAGTATTTCGCCGGAAACTTCACAGGCTTCCGCGGAACTTCAGGAAGCCAATAAGGCCATGATACCTTTTATTGAAAATCCTGCCGATGACAAATATAAAAGGACACTAAAGACACTTGAAGGTAATCTGGAACTCCTTTTTCAAAAAACGGCCCTTTTGGCCGATGAAGGCGCGAAGATAGTTGTCTGGTCCGAAGCCATAGGTTTAATTATTAATAATCAGGAGGAAGGAGTAATTCAAAGGGCCAAAGAGTTTGCCAGGGAAAAAGGGATTTACCTCTTCATTTCTTTGGGAGTGATAAATCCGGGACCGTATAGTCCGGACAGGTTGCTTTTGGTCAATAAAACAATGACCCTTACCCCGGAAGGTGAGTTGGCAAACACCTATCTGAAAAGCAATCCGGTTCCTTTTGCCGAACAGGATTATGGTTCCGATGATATTATGCCGGTCATCGATACGCCCTATGGCAAATTATCCCCGGTAATTTGTTACGATGCTGATTTTCCTCACTTTATGAAACAGGCAGGGAGCAATAAAACGGATATTCTGCTAATCCCGTCCGGAGACTGGAAAGCAATAGATCCCTACCATGCCCAGATGGCCGTCTTACGGGGGATCGAAAATGGGGTTTCCATAGTCAGACCTGTATCCAGGGCAACTTCTTTGGCAACGGATCCTTATGGGAATATTATCGCTAAAATGGATTTTTTCTCTTCCGCTGATAAGACTATAATTGCAAATGTGAAGACCAGAGGAGTAGCTACTATTTACAACACTATAGGAGATGTTTTGCCTTACTTAAGTCTGGTACTTACAGCATATATTATACTAGACATCTTGTTCAGGGCAGTACTAAGGAGAAAGAAATCTTATTTAAAGGGTAAGACCAGGGCGTTGGAAGCCTGAGCGTTGTTTGGCAGTACAAATGGCAGAACAATCATTGATATTAAAAGACCCGGCAAACTTCCGGGTCTTTTTTGTATGGTATATTTTAAAGGAAGGCTAATTACTGCCCAGGTCTCCGGAGCTTATCTGAACATTTTTTTCATTTTCTTCCAGGAAGTCTTGCTCCCTTTCCAAAAATTCCAGATACGACTGACCTTTGGCAAAATCAATATTATCGCCAAAGAGTACCAGGATGCCTTCCAGCGGTTCTTCATACGGATTATAGATCACGTGTTTTACATAGGGACCTATAAATACACTCATTCCGGGCTCAATATCAAATTCTTCCTCCCCAAAAAGGCCTTTTCCCTTGCCCTTGGTAAAGATCATCAGGTTAGGTACCTGACCTTTTTCCAGACGCTCGTCTGCATTAGCAGCCTCATCCGTTCCCAGACTGAACCACCCTATGCGTTTGTCTTTCATGGTGTATAGAGAAACTATTTCCGCACCATGGCTGGGCAGGGTATTATCACGGGTAAAATGGGTGATTTCTATGGCATCCTTCTTCCAAAAATGTTCCAGCACCTGGTAGGAGATAGCATCTGTCTTTTGTGTATATATAAATCCATCCATGGAAAGGATATCCAGGCCCACTTCATCGGCTGAGGTGGAACGGGCATTGGCGGTACTTGCGGTCCAGACTTTAGCATTAATTTTTTGTAAAACCGAGGCATCGGCAAATTTAAAATACCAGGTAGGTTCTTTAGGTTTCCCCTGATGAAGGGTTACCTCATTTGGACCATAATTATGAAAGGTATATTGTTTCTTCTTACCTACTTTATAACCTTCCTCTTTTCGCTCCGATACAACATGCCACCATTCTTCACCCACTGCAATCCCAAATGTAACCGACAAGGCCATGGGATCTGTTTTATAGCTTTCTACAAAAGACTGTAAAATTGCATGATGTTCTTTACTGTTTTCCTGTGATTGTACCGGGTACACCAGGAGATAGAATGCGGCACTAAGTAAAAGCGAGGCGCATTGTTTCTTACTTGTTTTAATTTTTGTTCTCATGAAAATTTAGATTTAATGATTGATATTGAGACGAATTTAAAAGCCGGGGGCCAAGGGCACCAGCTTTTTAGCTTGTTTGTGGTAAAATTTGATTATTTGTGGTAAATGACAGACTTACTGGAAACGTTTGTATTTTTTTAGTCCCTCTAATGTGTCATCCACATAGGTTTTTGAAACGGGGATCATTTCATCTGCATGGCTCATTGTGATCCTTAAATCGTTCCTGCCGCCTTTGATAGAGCTAACATTGTATAGATTTACCATAAAGGAGCGATGGCAACGGATCAGAAAACCATAATCCAGGGAATCGTTCAGACCTGCCAGAGAGGAACGTATCAGGAACCTTGAGTTTTGCCCATTTTTCAGATAGTGCAATTCAATATAGTTGTCCTGCGCTTTGGCATAAATAAAGTCGGCCACCATCATAGAAATCTTATCGTTTGTACCCTGACCGGTAAAATGTATCATGCGTTTGTCATCGATACTATTGTCTATATTGGTAAGGAAGGCATCATATTTTTCTTGCAGGGCTTTATACCTGAAATAAAAGAATGTACCCACCATGGGGAAAATTAATACTTTGGAAACATCGGCCACAAAGCCATAAACACTGCTAAGTTTCCAGTCATGCCAATCGCCCTGATAATTATAGGTAACGAACATGATCAGCCCCAGGAATAGAAGACTCCAGATAGTCCACCCAATAATAAAAGCATAAGAGAAGCGCCCCCTAAACAGAGGTTTAATGCCAAATTCATTAATAAGAGAGGTGAGAATGGTAATTGGAATGTATTGGCCTATCTCGTAGAGAAATTCAAAAGTATAGGTGTGGTTTGGATTGTAGTTGTTGACTCCAAAAGGCAGGAAAGCAATTAAAAAAAAGTACAGAAATAAACCAATGGAAAAGCTCAATATTAGTTTATATCTGGGCGCGTTAAAGAATACCAGTTCCTGATGCATACTTATACAAAGATAAATATTTCCGGGAGCTATCTTTTTACAAGAAAGGGAATTATGATAAGCGTAAAACGACAGGGAAATTATGTTTCCTGTTTAGAAAGCCCCAACTCTATTTCGATTAATTCAATAATCCGGTCAATTTCTTTTTGTAGATCAATTCTAAATTCCATTACGTCAACGGTAAGCAGAAGTTTCATGGCCAAAAGGTTACGTACCTTTGGCTGCTTTAAAATTTCGGAATAATTATTTTCAGGTTTCCTTTCTATATAGACATCCAGTCTGGTTTTGGAACCCCTGGTAAAACGGACCAAATTCAGGTCGTCTTGTACAATGTCATCAATTCGAAGCTGCAGTACGGTAAGCCGGTCCTTTACGAGGTTATTTAGATTATTGATCTGCAGGGCAATCAAAATACCAACCACAACAAGTAGGATTTCCCTAAAAACATACCTCATGTAATTTAAAGGTTTGTTATCGTCTGCGAGTTTTCTGCGTATTCGCCTATAAAAATTAATCATAGGTTCTAAGTATATTGTCAAGACGCCCGCAAGCGGCTATCTCAACCAAATGTCCACTGGACATTTGATCACGCCTTGGCGTGATTTTGTTTCGATAATGGAAGAAATTAATTATGGTTGGTAGTTCTTACTAAGTTAGAAAATTATTTATGCTCAGGGCTTTAGTGCATAACCATTGTCATGAGCTATAACTAACCTTTTTGCACTCCTGGGAATAAAAATTATACATTTGGAATACGAAGGAAATCAATTACTTCCTAATTCCGGAAATTAAAAAAATCAATGAACGCACTACTGCCCAAGTTAATAAGTTTTGATCCTTTAATTGGGTCCATCTCGGTCATAGCAATATTGATCGTAGCCGTGGGGTTATTTTTAAAAAAGATAAAACAGCCTTATATTATTGGCTATATATTGGTAGGGGCTATGCTTGGCCAATCTGGACTGGGTTTTATAGAAGACCCGTCTACTATTGATCATCTGGGGGAAATGGGAATTATACTTCTGCTTTTCTTCATTGGAATGGAAATAAGTCTGCCGGAATTTATTAAACAATGGAAAGTTGCTGCCATAGGGACAACAATTCAGGTTGTTTTAAGTGTTGTTATCATATTGGCAGTGGGTTATTTTTTTGGATGGCGCATGGAACGTTCGGTTATCCTCGGATTTGTAATCGCATTGAGTAGTTCGGCAGTCATCATAAAACTTCTTTCAGATAAAAACCTGACAAATACCAGGATAGGAAAGAACGTATTGAGCATTTTATTGATGCAAGACATCATAATTGTCCCGCTTTTGATAGCAGTAACAATGCTTGGGGGGAAAGAAGAATCTACCAAGGCAATTTTTCTGAATATCGCAGGAGGCTTAGTTATTATTATTTCTCTTATCTACATTTACAAAAAGCAAACTATAAAACTTCCCTTTTCCAAAGCAATTGAAAAGGATCATGAACTTCAGGTTTTTTTAGCCATACTTTTTTGCTTCGGAGGTGCTTTGGGAGCTTCTTTTTTTGAACTATCACCGGCCTTAGGGGCCTTTGTGGGAGGTATGGTCATGCACGCCTCCAAAGCAACTCATTGGATATACAATACCCTAAACTCCTTTAGGATCTTGTTTGTAGCTATTTTTTTTATAAGTGTTGGGTTACAATTGGATTTTGACTTCATTATCGAAAATATATGGGCCATTCTAGCGGTTTTAATTTGTGTATATATAACGAACCACTTGATTAATTCATTTATTTTACGTTTGTTTTCCTGCCCATGGAAAGAGGCTTTTTTGGGCGGAGCCCTGCTCGCTCAAATCGGGGAATTAAGTTTTTTGATCGCTTCAACGGCCTACAGCCTTAATATTATTGAAAGTTATAGTTATAAGTTTACTATTAGCCTTATTTCTTTAACCTTAATCATCAGTCCGTTTTGGATTAGCTTTACAGAAAAGCTTATCATTTCCAGTGGGACGAGAAAACTTAATAAAAGAAATTGACCCGAGAAGTAGCCTGGCATACTGCTCCTTAAATCCATTAAGTGACAATAGTTAGAAAACATCAAAATTTCTAAGCGGTAAAACTTGGATTAAAACTTCAAACTAAAGAAATACTATTTAGCTTAAAATCCCCCAAAGGCCAATGATAACTCCAAGGGCTATTAAAGCCAGTAATACCTCTAAGCTAATATTTAATACAGAAAGAATAGTGTTTAATACGGGATGTTTGTTTGAATTCGATTCCATAGCAAGGGTTTTTAAATTCATATTTTTAGTAGTAATAAGTTACGATTTCTTGTGGTGACTTTAGACAGAATTGTTGTGAAAGGGCCAAAAGTTGTGGTTTAGTCGTATTTTTTATGCATTTCATCGGAGAATTGAATTTTCTAGCTTAAATAACATGCTCATTTTCTATTATCCAATTCTTCCTCAATAAGCGCGTTAAGAAATTCAATTTTAGACAGAAGGTCCTTATGAAATTCTATGGCCTCAGCATGTTTTACAAGAAACATGGCTACTATCCATTCTTGTTCTCTAAATTCTTCTGAAGTTGGGTCATTTATATATTCCCATTCCCTGGTATTAAACATATAGGGTTTGTCGAAGATAAACGCGCTTTTTTGAATACTTTCTGGGGTAGACACGCATTGATGAACTTAATAAATTCGCATGGTAATCATTAAATTCCTTAATTCTTGAAGCGGTATATTCATAATCCCTATGTAGTGCAATTAAGCTGTCTTTTACTTGTTGATTTTTGAATATACTTAATTTGCCTGCATTATTTAGTTCTAAATAGGTTGAATTCTAGACCACCAAATTTTCTGTTCTATCAGTAAATAATTCGATTAATTCAATATAGTCTTCCTTGCTCTTTTGTTCTTCGTAAGCCTTATGAATGTATTGATAACTCAAATCCATAACTTCATTACATTCAACTATTTGTCGATTAAAATAACGGGTATCTGCTTTAAGGTCAGTAATAATGCGCTCCAAATATTCCAGCTCCAGAATTTCTTCTTTACGATCTTCATTCCAATTATTTATACTTAAAGCTATGAGTATCCCAACCACTACCAAGACAATTTCCCCCAGGGCATATAGCAAGTATTTGCTGAACTTGCCTCCCAGTATGGCAGGCAGGCTTTTAGTTAAAAGATGATGTCGGATTTTTTTAAAAAATACCAGTATTTTTATCTACAGTATAGGCACGAATTCGGTTCCCTTTAATCAGTAAATATCTGAAACAGGCTTAATGCAGTAAATGATCAGGATCAGCTGTGCTTAGAAAAAATCAAGGCTATTTAGGAGTTACAAATCGGTTATCAGGGAAACTCTGGGATGTTTCCATAAAATACTTGCAGGCAATTTTGGGGTGACCACCTTTTTAAGCCATTCCGAATAGATGCCTTTTTTTTCAGTTCCGGTTACCATAAATAAAATTTCTTTTGCTTCCAGGATTGATTTAATACCCAGAGTTACTCCAAATTCAGGGGGTGTATTTTCTGAGCTAATCATATTGTGATTCTGAGTAGATGGCGCCAATTCGGAAACATAGCATTCATCAGAAGGCCAATTTTCGTCGGGCTCTATAAAACCCAAATGTCCGTTTTTTCCCATTCCTAAAATGAGGATATCCAGAAGGCCTTTCTTTTCAAGCTTTTTTCCCATAAAATTGGCTGCCTCCTCCGCCTGAATTTTATTGACAGGAAGGGTTAAACCAGGAGAAAAATAATATGCTCTTTCCAAAGGTATTCCCCAGGGGATTCTTACCTCTTTTTCAATGTAACTCATGCAACTATGTTGATATTCGGATAACCCTATCCATTCATCCAATTGAAACAAAGAAAGAGATTTGGTGTTCAGGTCTCTTGTCTTTGCAATATTTCTATACATTTCCAATGGAGAATTTCCGGTGGCAACACCAATCTTGCTCAAGGGGTTTTTACTGATCCTCTGGATTAACCAGTCAGCAGCAACCTTGCTTAATTCGGTATAGTCTTTACACTGATGTATTGTCATTAATACCAGGCTATTTCACCATTATAAGGAACGCAGCCTTTGTAGTATCCGGGGATGGGGTTGTATCTCAGTCCTTTAGTGATCCCTATTTTGGATGAAAAATATCCCCACTGTGTTAGTGACTTAAGGTCCTTAAAATAATGAGGGATTTTTTGGGTTGCGGAATTTGCTTCTATGTCTAGTTGCTCAATTACCTCATATTTTTTCTGTGCTGAAAAATCTAGAAATCCATCTTTAAGTAATTGGTTTAATCCTACTAAGATTCTGTCCTTATTTTCAATTTCATAACAATCTTCAACAATCAGAGCTATAAAATATTGAACATTCGCCTCTTTGGCTCCCGGAGATTCATCTGTTTCAGGTAAAATAATTTCGACAATGGCACCCAGAAGAGATTGATATTCTTTGTTAAATAATGATAGAGAGCTACCATATGTACAACCTTCCAAAATCCAGGAAAAGGGTATAAAACTTCCGGCGGACCACCGGGCTAATATCCCCATGGCATTTCTGCGATTTATTTTTTCCATAATAAATAGGGTTTTTTGGCATTCGTCTTAAAAGGCATCATGATTTTTTTTCCTTCTCCTGCGGAAGCATAGGCCGCAAAAAGGACTTCTAATACTGCCTTGCCATCTTCCCCGGTAACTAAGGGAGTACGATCATTTTTTACACAGTCTACAAAATGCGCCATCTCCTGTGGAAACCCATAGTTCCATAGTTCTTCATACATAGTGAAACTCCAGCCTTTGGTGTTTCCTGCTTTTTCCACAGCATAACCTATCCCTTTTTCACTATAGGTCAGGATAGAATTTCCCTGAAGGACATCTGCGTATGCAACCCCTTCACTACCATGTATTTCAGCTTTATCATCCATCCCTCCTTTTTTAATCCAGCTTTCTTCTGCTATTGCAGTTACCCCATTTTCAAACTCTAATATGAGTACGCTGTTGTCATCTCCAATAGTCTTATCCTTATGGACAGCGGTTTGCATATGTGCATAAACCGAAACAATGGAAGCCTCAGGATTTAACCATCTAAAGAATTGAATGGCATGACATCCCATATCCATCATCACACCACCCCCGGATTTTTCAACATCATAAAAATGAGCCGCATGAGGTCCGTCGTGTTTTTCAGACTGTTTAAAAAATACCGGATACCCCAAAGCTCCTTCATCTAACAGTGATTTTAGGCGAACATATTTTGGAGCAAAACAGAGTTCTTCTGCATACATTAATTTAACCTTATTTTTTTTGCAGGTTTCAATCATGATGTCTGCTTCCTCCAGGCTCAAACATAGGGGCTTTTCTACCACTACATGCTTTTTTGCCTGGGCTATTTTAACGGCTAATTCGCAATGCAAATGGTTGGGAACTCCCAGGATCACCATATCTATTTCGTCCATGGCCAGGAAGGCATCGATATCCGTAAACCAATTCGGGATCTTGTGATGTTCCGCAAACGTTTTTACATGCTCCTCGTTTGGCGAAATCACGGCCAAAACAACTGCATCAGCAACCGTTTTCAGTGCTTCAGCATGAATGGTAGAGATAAATTGAGATCCTATGATCCCAACGCCCACCTGATTTTGTTGCGTACTTTTCATATACTTTGCGCTTTAAATTGTTCGGCAGCGTAGGTCGCAGCTCTTGCTGTAAATGCCATATAAAGTAGGGAAGGACTTTGGTTTCCGGTGCTTGTCATACACGCTCCATCGGTGACAAATACATTCTGACACAGATGCAGCTGGTTATATTTATTGAGCATAGAAGTTTTTGGATCTTCACCCATTCTACACCCGCCCATTTCGTGAATGTCCAGACCCGGAGCTTGTTTTGAATCGTTTTGTTCAATATCTGAACACCCCATGACCTCCAGCATAGCTTTACTTTCCTTTAAAAAGTCCTGAACCATCAATTCGTCGTTATCATCATAATTCACATCCATTACAAGCTGTGGAATTCCCCAGGGATCTTTTTCTGTGTCAGACAAATAAACGCGGTTCGATGCTTTTGGTATGGTCTCGCCCTGCATATACATATATGCCCGCCAGTCTCCCGGAAGACGAAGACCTTCTTTATATGCTGCCCCAATTCCAGGGCCATCTCCCGGAGCCTCTTCATTTCGTGACCTATAGGCGCCACTGAAAATGGTATATCCTCCAACAAAAGGCATATCATGCTTAGATACATTTCTGAAATTTGCTAAAATAAGTTCCGAAGGGTTCCTGCCATAAACATAAGTGTCTTTAAAGCCTTCAAACTTACCAGAGGTATATCCCCGGTAATTATGAAACCCTACATAATGACCTAGTACATCATGATCATTTCCCAAACCATTCGGAAAACGATCAGAAGTAGAGTTCAATAAAATAAGATTAGAGTTTAGGGCCGAGGCGTTTACAAAAATTATGCTGGCTTTTATCTCCTGTCGTGATCCGGCAGCCGTATCTATATATTCAATTCCGGTAGCCTTTTTTTGTTGGTCGTCATAAATGATTTTAATCACAACAGCATTGGAAAGAATGCTAAGGTTGCCGGTTCGTTGTGCCGAGGGGATGGTGCTGGAATTACTGCTAAAATAAGCGCCAAAAGGACAACCTCTCATGCAAAGATTTCTCGCCTGACATTTTCCTCTGCCTAATTCTAAATGATGTTCTTTAGGTTCGGTCAGGTGCGCCCATCTTCCATGTACCAGATGCCTGTCCGGATATCGGTCGGCTAAGGCGGTGCTCATGTGCTGTTCTACACAATTCATTTCGAAAGGGGGCAGAAACTCCCCGTCGGGCATGGATTCTAACCCATCTTTATTTCCACATACGCCGATAAAATCTTCCACTAAATGATACCAGGGAGCCATTTCTGCGTAATCTACCGGCCACTGAATGCCGTAATTATATTTGGAAGGGGATTCGAATTCGGATTGGCTCCATCGCTGGCAAGCTCTGCCCCACGTTAAGGATTTTCCACCTACCTGAAATCCCCGTATCCAATCGAAAGGCTTTTTTTGTACGTAGGGCTGATCTTTATCTTTAATAAAAAAGTGGGCAGTGTCCTCTCCAAAACCTGCCGCTTTGGTGATCAGGGGGTTTTCATCTCTGAATGCCTTTGGCATCCACCCGGCATGGGGAAACTCCCAAGGTTGCAAAAGAGCAGTAGGATAATCTTTAGTGTGCTCCACATTTCTACCCCGTTCCACGATACAGGTTTTAAGGCCTTGTTCACACAATACCTTAGCGGCCCATCCACCAGAAATGCCGGATCCAATGACGATAGCGTCGAAGTTTGTATTCATTTTAGGATGATTCAATCTCTTAAATATAACCAATAGATGGGTCACTTTAAAAACAAATTGACCGGATAAAGGCAAAAAGGTAGTATTCCTTTACAAGCTATCAGATCTAACGGTATTAATTACTTGAAACTAAGACAAAGAAGTTTTTGAGATAGGGTATAACAAATTTCATATCCGGTATAGTGCTTACAAATGAGTTGGTTAACATAGGCAGCACCGACCCCTGGGGGGTGGCAGGCTGTAAATAGGATTGTTCTTTTTAAGGAGAACCTAATTTGTTATACTCTCTTCGGCAATTCTTACCAGTTGCCAGTATGGAGGTAAATACTCATTTTCCTCTTTAAAAGCGTTTATTTTTAATTCTGTAATTGATTTACATTCCTTAAACCGGTCTACAAAATCAGTATTTTTTAGTGCTGTAACAGCCCCCATGCCTTCCGGGATAATACCTTCTTTTCCGATGCTATTAAGAAATAATGAATACCCCTTAATAACTCTTGCCACGGGCAGCATCCAAAGATTGTAATCGAGTTTCTCACCTTCATTGGCACGGCTTATCAAAGCATCCATAACAGCATTGTCTACATGATCCTGAAAAAGAATTTCCTTATCCCTCCATTCGGCTACAACGCTTAGCATTGGATCGTATTCAAGATCAGAGGGCATTTGGGTTACGAAATTTTCCACCCCAAAATTGTTCAGCCATTCAATGATCCCATTTGACGAGATGGTAGACTCAGACTCCCATAAATTTATCCCAAACTGTTTATAGGCATATGATCCAACTTCTGAACAGAACATGGCCGAAGAATCATAATAATCCATTTTAAAGTCATAAGGTATATGCCTGGTTTGAGATTCATTAAAAATATATAAGGATGCTTCATGGGGGAGCATAGGATTTGCGATCATTTGTTCCAAATCAATCCTGGGCCTCATAACCATAAACCTCAGTTTTTTATCATTTAAATACTCATCCAGTGTTGCTATGGCCACACCTTTTTCAATATGAGCTTCCACTAAATATGGCTCATTGGTCTCCTCATTTATATGAATAATGGCCACGTGTGAAAAATTTCCTGGAAAATCATTTCCCCTCGAAATAAAAGCTGAAACCTCTGCTCCCCCCCGGCTGACGAGCAAATCACCACTATGCACTTCTATTCCCAGGATATCTACAGAGGGAGTAGCAGAAGGTTCGTCGGAAACAAAGGTTGTGGATACAAACTGATCATCACTGGATTGCAATAAAATCTCCTCCACTGCAGCTCTCATACCATATAGAATGCGGTAAGAGGTATTGCGGGCGCTGGCGCTGTTCATATCCCAAAAACGGGAATCTAATTTTATCTTTTTTCTTACCCTATTATAAAACCGGACGTGCCAATCAGATTTGTTTTCCTGTGCCGCAATCAGCGGAGCAATCTGGAAAAACCTGCGCTCTATCAATGCGTAAAATCCATCTTCAGGTTTTATGGTTTTATTTTCATAGGCGTTTAGGATACTATCATTTTCAAAAGCCATATCCTGTACGATAGAATCCAATTCTTCAGATGAAATTGCTTTTGCCCGGAGAAAGGCAATTTCCAAATTCTCCCAAAGCGCATCCTGATCCCAAATAAAAGGAATTTCTGATGCCTTTTGAGGTTTACTTTTATTTTCAGGCATGGGGATAAGAAGTAAGAGATATAGCCCCGCAATGATTAGTAAAAATGTAATAAATTTCTTCATGTTTTTTTAAACACTTTGGGTTGGATGGTTATCCATCGCGTAAATATAAGTCATTCCTATACTAACCTTTTCAATCTTGTCTTACTCTTTAACTTAATCCCATTTTAATAGGATATAGGCACATTGCAATTAGTTGTTCATCAACTTGCTTCAAGGAATTAACAAATTGCTTTTTGAATTTCTTAAGGAGGGGAAATGAATTCATGTATGCAAAGTAACTTAACCAAAGTGGTGTGAGGCGGCAGTTATTTTATGTAGGTAAAAACCTACTTTTATATTTGAAATTATTACTTACCTTGACGATAGAAAAATGAGATCCAAATACAATAGGATAAGATAACTAATTAACAAAAAAACCAATCATGAAACTATTCAACAGAAATTTAGCAGGAATAGCCCTTTTATTAATTTGTTTTGGCACTAACCTCTATGGCCAGGGCGCTAATCACATAATTATATTAACGGTAGATGCTGCAGAATTGACTCAGGAAGACCCTGCTGCTGCATGTTTTTTTAATGTTGCTGATGGAAATGTTACAATTGTTGAGGTTAGTGAACCAGCAAAAGATTTTACCATACTTGTTAAACCCGATGATTATGTGGAATGGGAAGGGGTTACTACTTCAGGGGAAGAGGTAGATATTGAGATGATAGAATTTAGAGCGGTGGGCAATAGCCAAAATATATTTAACACGAATAGAGGGCAAGGTAGGAATGAAAATGGATCAAAAAAGAAAGTGAAACAAAAAGTTAATGGTAACGCTAGGGGCATGGAATACAGTTATGCCATTGAGTTTACGGTAGCTGGGGAAACGTATCAATTTGACCCAAAAATTAAAGTTGTAAAAGAATAAGACAGAGAATTAAGTTAGCCATTGAGGGCTAAAAGTGAATACTTTTCAACTAACGAAAACCCGGGTTAACCCGGGTTTTCGTTTTTGGGAATAGAGGTAATTTTAGATATATATAGTATATTTCTGGTATAATCTCTTTAAATAAATAGGATAAGTATTGAATAACCTCTTTTTTTGTTTGAGAGTTATAATCAAAGTAAATGAAACGGAATAAAATTAGCAGGCTTGTCTTTATTTTGGCCATGGTTTTGGCTGCAGATGGTTTGAATGCACAGGCGGCACATGAAATTACCCTTAATGTAGACACAAAGAATCCAAACCCGGGAAAGGCCTGCTTCTTTAAGGCGGGCAAGAATACAACGGTATTAAATAACAGTTCTCCTGAGACCTTTACTATTTTAGCTCAGGTAGGGGATAATATTGTATGGAAAGGGGTATCATCCACAGAGCCCAATATCCCGGTTAAGATTACCGCTATTAAATATATCAGTGGCCCAAGAATTTTTACTTCAGATACCATAAAAGGGGATAAGCTTGTTCAGGCTACTGTAATACGCGGCGGCAAGGCCCCTTACAAATATCAAATTCAATTTAGTGCAGGTTCCAATAGCCGGATGTATACCATTGATCCAAAAATCCAAATCGGAGAATAGAAACGGTTGTTGATAAACCCAATTCTTATCTTATGAAGCCTTACGTTAAAAAGAGATATGTGTTTGTTATCAGGGGAATTTATTTGCTTGGGATACTTCTGCTTGCCCTAACGCCGTGTTTAAGTCAAAATCGCGAAGTAATATCCGACAGTCTTATTAAAATTTATGAGTCCGGCAAGTATGATCCTTCAGAGCATCTGGAATTGTTAAGGGCTATTGCTTCTTCAAGTCCGAACCCTGATGAAGCTTTAAAATACAATGATTTACTTTTAAAAGAGGCCATACGTATGGATTCCAGTAATTTTATCTATGAGGGTTATCTACAAAGAGGGAATTCCCTGGAGATAAAGGGCGATCTGAGCAAGGCCCTTGAAAGTTATTTTAAGGCGGTTGACATAAGCAATGAGCGTGGAGAAAAAAGTGAACTGGGTAGAGTGTATACGGCAATAGCTGGAGTTTATTCCGGAATGGGGAATAAACAGAATGTAAAAAAATACTATAACAATGCAATTAAAATATTCGAAGACCTGGACGCAAGAATTAATTTGGCCGTCGCAGTAGAAAACCTGGGAGATTCTTATTTGGAATGGGCCCAGCCAGATTCTGCCCTTGTTTTATTCAACAAATCGGGAACCATCTTTAAAGCTCTTCAAAGAAAAGACTATTTGGCTTACAATCTTGGCAACAAAGGCCTGGCCTATGCTCAACAAGGAGAGGAAACCCGGGCAGAGGAAAACATCAGTGAAGCAATCGCCATCCTTGAAGAATTAGGATACTACAGACCTATTACAACATACCTTACCTATATGTCTGATATTTATGCCGATAAGAACGATTGGGATGCTGCATTTACCTACTCATTACGTTCTTTAAACCTGGCCAAACAATATGGACTGAAAGCAGAAATGGGCGGTGCCTACTTAAAGCTTTCGGAGTTGTATGAAAGAACCGGTTATACTTCCGCTGCTCTGAAATATTATCGAAATTATATTGCCTTCAGGGATAGTGTTCAAAACATCACCTCAGTTCAGCAAATGGCGGAGATGGAAGTTGCTCAAAAACAGATAGAACTGGATTTAGCGAATCAACAGAAACGTACACAAAAGATACTGACAATCTCAACCGGAACGGCTTTATTTCTTATTTTCCTGATAGCAGCCGGGTTGTTCAGACGCAATATATATATAAAAAGAACCAAGGCTATAATCGAAAAAGAAAAGGACCGATCCGATAGACTTTTACTTAATATTTTGCCGGAAGAAACTGCCTTAGAATTAAAAGAATCAGGGGTGGTTAAAGCAAACAAATTTGAATCTGTTACCGTATTGTTTACAGATTTTGAGGCGTTCACTGCGCATTCGGAAAATACAAATCCTGAAGTACTGGTCAAAAGACTTGGGGATTATTTTACCGCCTTTGACGACATTATTGAAAAATACGACCTGGAAAAAATTAAAACTATTGGAGACTCCTATATGTGTGCGGGTGGATTGCCCTTTCCCATTGAGGATCATGCCATAAAAATGGTGAAGGCTGCCTTTGAGATCTTAGAATTCGTAGAAGATGCGAAGTCCGGCAAAACAGAAGATGAACTCTCCTTTAATATTCGGATAGGGATCAATACGGGCCCGGTAGTAGCCGGGGTAGTTGGCAGTAAAAAGTTTTCCTATGATATCTGGGGAGATACCGTGAATGTGGCCTCCCGCATGGAAACGAATTCCGAAACAGGGAAGATCAATATCAGCGAATACACTTTCGAACTGGTAAAAGATGAATTTAACTGTGAGTACAGGGGCGAAATTCCAGTAAAGAACCGGGGCAAAATGAAAATGTATTTTGTGAATGGGCTTCGCAGTAAAAATCCTGCCTAATTTCTAATTTTTCAGGACACTATTTTGGACAACAATCTGGAATAAAAAAAGCATCGATTTTTAATGCCAAGTTATTCACAATCAGGGAGGGTATAATTGTATGAGGTATTAAAATAATAAAGGAATATGCAATTTTTTCTTTAATTTTACGAACAGTATTTAAAAATATACCAATGGGAAAATTTGAAATTAAAAAAGACAAAGCCGGAAAGCTAAGATTCAATCTTAAAGCATCAAACGGACAGGTAATTCTCACCAGTGAAGCCTACAATTCTAAAGCGGCATGTGATAACGGGATAGAATCCGTTAGGAAAAACTCACAAAATGACGCCATGTTCGAGAGGAATAAGGCAAAGGACGGCCGCCCATATTTTAATTTAAAAGCGTCTAATGGGCAGGTTATAGGCGCCAGTCAGATGTATGCCTCTGCTTCCTCTATGGCTAGCGGGATTGCATCGGTTAAAAAAAATGCGCCTAAAGCTACGGTTGCAGATAATTCTTAAAAATTCTGTTTAATCACACCTAAATGTGATTAGAATGCAAAAAGACAGCCATATTGGCTGTCTTTTTGCTTTATACTCCTTGTATATGGGTCTATTTATTTCTATAAACGTTTATTCTAATTAGTAGTCTTCTTCGCTTTAAACTCATCAAATTCTGAAGGAGTATCTGCTTTAGGAAAGGAATTATTTTTCATATCCGTATCTGCAAACTCAAAATTTGGGTCTAAAGTCACTTTTGAAACTTCTTTTTCTTTTATAAAAGTCTTTTTAATCTCATATTCGTTACTGCGCCAAACTTCTGCAGGCAATGTATCAATCTCATTAGTGCCATCAGTATATATCCATTCTATGGTTACAGGCATAACCAGGCCACCAACATTTTTAATACTAATTTCATAAATATTTTTACCGGAAAGTTGTTTGCGAAGTTCGGGCTCATCCATTCTTGATAAAAATCCGCCATAGCTTGCATCGGGAGTTGAGGTCATGGTTATTGCTTCGGGACCGCTGGAAAAATCTTTTGCTTTTTCACCGGAGTTTTCACCCTCAATCTTTAATTTAATGGTCTTTTTCTGGTCCTTATTAGTAAACTCCTCTTCATTTACTTTATACCATTTGACATCAGTGAGTTCCATATCAACATTATCAGTTGTAAAAAACCAACCTCTGAAAAACCAATCCAGATCTACTGCACTTGCATCTTCCAGCGTTCTAAATAAATCTGCCGGATTTGGGTGTTTGTATTTCCATCGATTGGCATATTCCTTAAACGCCTGGTCAAATAGCTCGCGTCCAACAATTGAGTTCCTCAGCATCTGCAGACCAACCGTAGGTTTCATATAAAAGTTGTTTCCGAACTGAGTTAGTAATTCGTTATCAGAGGTTGTCATGATAGGGCGCAGAATATTTTTATCACCACTCATAAAGGGTACAATGGTTTTAGGTGTTGTACTGCTAAATCCGGGGTATCTTTCTGCAATAGTTCTTTGATGAAGGAACGTGTTTAAACCTTCGTCCATCCACATCCATTTACGCTCATCTGAACTCACAATCATGGGAAACCAATTATGACCCACTTCATGAACAATTGTACCAATCATCCCCTGTTTCGCAGCATTACTGATCCGGCCATTTTTAGGTCTTCCGCCATTAAAACTAATCATGGGGAATTCCATACCTATATTGGAGGTGTTCACTGAAATAGCCACAGGATAAGGATAATCAAAGGTAGCATCAGAATACACTTCGAGTGCATTTTTTATTGCTTTTGTAGATTCTTCCTGCCATACAGGCAGCCCTTCTTTAGGGTAAAAAGACATCGCCATAACTGTATTACTAGGCAGTTTTACAGCTTGTGCATCCCAAAGGAATTTACGTGATGAAGCAAAAGCAAAGTCGCGAACGTTTGTAGCGCTAAATTTCCAGGTTTTCAGTTTGGTGGATTTTGTTTGCTCATTATTTTCAGCCTCATCTTTAGTGACAATCATTACGGGATTATCAAAAGACCCACGTGCTTCTTTCAATCTATTTTGTTGTGTCTTGGTGAGCACATCATCACTATTTAGTAAGATACCTGTTGATGCAATTATATGATCTTCGGGGACAGTTATTTCAACACTATAATCTCCAAATTCTAGAGCAAATTCCCCAAGTCTTTGA
Organism: uncultured Eudoraea sp.; assembly: GCF_947490415.1. Taxonomy (GTDB): domain Bacteria; phylum Bacteroidota; class Bacteroidia; order Flavobacteriales; family Flavobacteriaceae; genus Eudoraea. Next base: position 624,130 of record NZ_CANLGX010000001.1, on the reverse strand, counting down.
AATTGTTGATTTTGCCAGCCTTCGGTATCGTTGTAAACTGCCATTCTGGGAAACCAATGGGCAATAAGGTAAACTGTATTATCATCTTCAGGGAAATATTCATAACCTTCCCTGGATAAAAAAAACATGCTTCGGTCTGTAATAGGGTAGGACCAGGCAATAGAAAAACTTAAAGATGAGCCTGATTTCAGAGGCTCTTTAAGCAATACTTTCATCATGGTATTATTAACCATTGATTTCATGGAATTCCCATTAATATCTTTTATATATTTAATAGTATACCCGGCAGGAAAATCAATAGCTCTGGTAAGTAACTGCATCTGGCGTGCAGTTATAGAGTCTTTTATATTATTAAAAAAGGAACCAAAATCTTCATTTCCTTTTTTGTTTACATTCTGTTCTAACTGAATCCATAGATACCTTAAATCATCAGGGGAATTGTTATAGTAAGTAATAGTTTCTTCTCCCGTGATTGTGTTATTTGATTCATCTAAAGCCGCCTTTATTTTATAATCGGCACGTTGCTGCCAATAATCTCTTCCCGGCGCCCCACTTGCCGTCCTGTAGGTGTTAGGAGGTGAGATCATATTATCTATGGGTTCAAATTTTCCCTGCCATTTTTGGTTTTGACCATATGATAAATTATGAAAAAGGATAAGAGAAAAAAGCAATATTATGTTCTTTGTCATTGCCATATTAAATTTGTTAAAGGTGTATAATCTTCTGTCGGAGGCAGCGCTGTTATAAGCTTTATATTTTTGGTGTCTCGAAGATACATATAAGATTTAAAAGACAGAAGAATTATGCAACCGCAGCTGTTTTTAATATTGACATTTCTAAGAAAATTTATGGGGAATTATTTGAGACATTTAAAGAGGATTATAGCACAGGAGTATTAAACCAAGATTTTCTGGAAAAGAGTGGTTGAAGATTTATTTGGAATGAAAAAGCAGCAAGGGTAGGATAAGCTTCGGTTTTCCTTAACAATGAAAAATTAGACCAGGATAAAAAGCATATTAAACAGCCCATATTGCAGCTGGCAAAAGAATTTTATCTTTTGTTCCTGCAATTGACAGGTATATTCCCTTGTTCAAATTGTCTCCTATCGAGGTCTCTGGTCTATGTCTTTTTAGTAAAAGACAGATTAATCAAAATTGCCATAAGTAGCCAAATTATAAATGTTTCACCATGAGTCATTTCATAAGTGGCCCCGGCTAATTTGGCTGTCATTAATACAATGTAAACTATTATTGGTGATAATAGCAGGCTAATTACAAGATGTAAAATTGTTTTTTTATAATCCATTATTCCTTGGTTTAATTAGTTAATAATAGACATTTTTTTATATGTAGGCAACTGATTGAAGTCTTATTTTGATCTCATTGACCACTAAAACAATCTTTCAAATAGCATATTTAAAGTATTTAAATGGCAAGTTAGTATCAGGGAATTCTTTTTGTTTCTTCTAAGGCAGCAAATTATTAATCAAGGATAAAGGGAGCTTAGCTTGCAAAGCTTAGATCAAAACCGAAATTTCCTAAGTCCACCATTTGTTTTGTTAAAAAAATAGGGTTGTTCGGACATTAAATATACATGTTCGTCCTTAAATGGATTTATCGCCTTAAAATATATATACATTTAGGATCAATAATCAATTTAAAACCATTACTAATGAAAAAATTAACTTTATTACTTATTTTATTGATCACTTGCCAACTAAGTGCTCAGGATGATACTGCTTATGTGATGTATGCTACTATCCGTCTCACTCCAAAATCGGGACATACCAAACAACTTAATGATGGCTTGAAAGCACACAACAAAAAATACCATACCGAGGGCGCTCAGCAGGTCAACGTTTGGTCAATTGACTCCGGGCCAAGGGCAGGCAGCCTTGTTTGGGTAATGGGGCCAATGACCTGGACCGATAATGACACCCCTATGTCTGATGCGCATTCTGCAGATTGGACAGCTAATGTAGAACCACATTCCGATATGGGAGAATGGGAGTACTGGAAGCTTGCTGAAGGGATGACTTATGCACCGGAAGGGCAGTCGGCTAAAGTGATGCAAATCCGCTGGTTTGAGATTAATGAAAATAAAGGGAACAACGCCCGCCACCTATTTGGGACGATTATAAAAGCCTATAAAGAATTGAATTACGACATTGGACTTCATGTATTTACGAATCAGGCCAATGCTGGAGATGGCCGGGATTGGGGAATTCTATGGATGCATAACAATTGGGCTTCCCTGGATAAAGACAGAGCCTTTGTAGAAAAATATAATGAAATGTACGGGGATGATGCCTGGGATGAGTTTTGGGAAAACTGGCTCGACGCCACCAATTTTAAAGGGATGGAATTTCATTCTCTTTTACCTGAGTTGAGTGTAGCAGGATCTAATTAGAAATAGAAGAGTAAAAAATGTAAAAAGCCCTGGATATAGTCCAGGGCTTTTATACATTCCTGTTCTAAGAAGCTCTTTAATATTCGATTTTTAATCAACTCCCATGGTAATTTAGGTTCGGGAATTAAACCCTGATTTTAACTGCAATCATTTCTCTTTTGTCCCGTTTCCATTATAAAATATTCAATTAACAATAAGTCACTTTACATAGTAACCATAGACTTTCTAAGGTTTTTACTTAGTGATAAAGACTAGAAATTACTATCTTGTAATAAGATCTTTCTCCCGAGCAACGGCGCTATTAATAACAGCGCATTCTGGCGGGCTTAATAGAATGAAACCGATTTATTTTTTATATATTTAAAAGAGTTCTCCAGTAAAAATTGTCTGCCTATGTCAGCACATGAAATTGAAATTATTTTAAGCAGGCAGTTGGCAGATTGTCTTACCGTCCCTGTTTTTATAGTAGACCCTGAAGGGACCCTTATTTTTTACAACGAACCCGCCGAAAAAATCCTGGGAAAGCGTTTTCAGGATACAGGGGAAATGAGAGTTGGAGACTGGGGTAATGCGTTTTCTGCCCATGACGAAAAAGGTAATGCTATTCCAGCGGCTGACCTGCCACTTGTACAAACCATAAACTCACACGAACCAGCCCATAAGACCTTCTGGATTACAAACATGGAAGGTAAATCCTTTAAAATCTCCGTTACTTCCATCCCAATCATTGGAAGATCTAAAGAGTTTTCAGGAGCTTTAGCTATTTTTTGGGATAATGTTTCAAGCTATGAAAGTTAAATTGCATGGAACCCGCGGGGCATATCCCACTTCCTCCAAAGAAACACGAAAGCTTGGAGGCAATACCCCCTGTATAGAAATCATAGGGGAGAACGAAAGGCTAATACTGGATGCAGGTACGGGGATTTTGAATATAGCCTTTGACAAGTATAATAACTCAGACCGAATAGATATCCTGCTAACTCACTTACATATGGATCATATTCAGGGTTTGGGTTTTTTCAAACCTCTTTTTGATCCTAATAAAGAGATTCATATTTGGGGACCCGGCGGTAGTTCCTATACTTTAAAAGATAGGTTGAACAGATTTTTGTCTCCTCCTCTTTTCCCTGTGATGCTAAGGGATATCCCCAGTAAATTAATCATACACGAATTGCCAAACAAACCATTTAAGCTTGGGAAGTTTTTAATCACTTCTAAATTTGTTTGTCATCCCGGTCCAACCGTTGGTTATAGAATTGAAGTTGGCTCCAAATCGGTTACCTATATTCCCGATCATGAACCCATATTGAGCAACCCACATTTATTTAAGGAAGATAATTGGATCTCCGGATTTGATCTGTGCAATAATACAGATTTACTCGTACACGATTCCCAATATAGTCCGGAGGAGTATGAGGACAAAGTGGGTTGGGGGCATTGCTCAATGGAAATTGCCGCGGAACTCTCTGCGAGAGCCAATGCCAAACGTTTGGTAATGTTCCATCATGATCCTGCACAAACGGATAAAGACAGATCCAACATATTTAAAAAGTTTATGAGCACCCATACCTATGATTTCCCTATAGAACTTGCTGTTCAGGGGCATGAGATAGAAGTTTGATAGGACGCCGCCTAACTTTTGAAAGAATTATTAAATCTAATTGTATGAAAATCAGAAGTTCTTTGGATAAGAAAAATACTACTTTCGGACAATAAACCGGCCTGTTCATCCAGGATCATTTTACTAAGTTGCATAAATTCATTATATTAAGGATACATTTTTGATCCTTGGGAAGTAAGACCCTTGAAGTTGGAAAAGTAATAACGATAGTTCCCGCAATTCAGGTACTTTGAGATCTGATCAGAATACTGAATAATTTTCACTTAATTAATCAATAAAAGAACTCTATTATGAAAACAACGAATCAAATTTTGATTGTACTGGCAGTTATGAGCCTTATGGCTTGTAAAAACCAAATGCATGTAGTTACGCTTTATGTGGACACCACAAATATTGAACAGGGTAATATCGCTACAAATGCCAATTTTGGACAACCCACAGGCATTTCAAATGAAGACTTTACAACTCATGTGAGAAAGGGAGACCTGATAATCTGGCAGGGACAGTCTATTAGTAATCCGGATCATATTGTCAAGATCACCTCCATAGAACATGAAGAAGGTAAAAGAATTATTGAACGAAAGCCGTTTAAAGCTATAAAGGGAAAGGATGGACTTGTTAATATAAAGGGTAGTGACGAATTGGTTAGAGGAAAAGTTACATTAGGGCCTGGAAGAGAAGAAGCATATATAAAAGAAAAATACATTTTGAAGTTTACCGTATCAAACAAGGAAGACACATTTATAATTGATCCTGAGGTCCAGGGGCATAAAAAAAAATAAATTATTAACTGTTTGCCAAGTCTGATGTCAACCCGTTTTTTTAGAATAAGATTATTCAAAAATAAAACCTGCTTAACACTGGGCATTTTTTGTTTTTTAGCCTCTTCCATTTATGGGCAGAATCAGGTGATTGCTGATAGCCTCGAATTGATATACCATTCAGGACGTTTTGCGGAAAAGGACCGATTACAAATGTTGTCTGATCTTGCCGAATTTCATTCCAATCCAGAAAAGAAACTGCAATACGGTGATGAACTTCTGCGTAGAGCTAAAGCTACAGACTCTACTAAACGTATCATTGAGGCATATCAGGAAAGGGGAAGTGCCTTTAGGCTTAAAGGGGATCACAGTCATGCGTTGGAAAGTTTCTTAGCAGGTGTCAAAATTGCCGATAAAGAGGAAAATAAAGGGGATTTGGGAATTTTATACTTAAATATTGGCATATTGTATGCACGTAGGGGTGATGATCAGAACGCAATCCTCAACTATCAGAACGCTATTCCTATTCTTAAAGCAGAAAATGATTCTATCAACTTTGCAACGGTGCTAGAAAATTTAGGAGATCTCTATAACCTGAAATTGGTCAAGCCCGACTCAGCTTTGCTATTTTTCAAGGAATCCGGAGAAATTTATAGAGCCCTGGACTATAAGCTCGGAATTGCATACAACCTAGGTAATGTGGGACTGGCTTATGCCTTAAAAGGAGAAAATGAATTGGCCGAAAAAAACATAAACCAGGCCACAGTAATGTTGGAAGAACTAGGCGATAATTATCCTATTAGCGTATATCTTACCTTTATGTCTGACATCTATGCGGATAAAGGTGATTGGCCTTCGGCCTTTGGTTTTGCCCAAAAAAGTTTGGACCTGGCAAAACAACATGGACTCAAGGAACAGATAGGGGATGCCTATCTAAAGCTTTCAGAACTACATGAGAAGAGAGGAAATGCCTCAGAAGCCCTTAAATATTACCAGAACTATATCAAATATAGGGACAGTGTAAGTAATATTGAAAAAGTTCGTGAAATGGCTAATTTACGTGCAGATTTCGAAGTTGACCAAAAACAAACGGAAGTAGATCTATTAGAAAAAGAAGCGGAAATCCAAATGCTGAAAGACAAAAGACAAAAGATTATTATTTATGCAACAATCTTTGCCCTGATTTTCATCTTTGTGCTTCTTTTCTTTCTCTACAGGCGCTATAGTTTTATAAAAGAAACCAATACCATTATTGAGGAGGAAAAGAACAGGTCTGATACCTTGTTGCTCAATATCCTTCCTAAAGAAACGGCACAGGAATTAAAAGAAACAGGGCATGTGGAGGCCAAAAAATTTGAATCGGTTACGGTCTTGTTTACAGACTTTAAGGATTTTACCCGTTCCTCGGCTGACTTAAGCCCGGAAAGATTAGTTAAAAGCGTAGATTACTATTTTTCCAGGTTTGATGAAGTTATGGAGAAGCATGGATTGGAAAAAATCAAAACCATGGGAGATGCGTACATGTGTACCGGAGGGATTCATTTGAATAAAGAAGATCATGCGATCAGAATGGTACATGCTGCTTTTGAAATTGTTAAAATCACCGAAGAAGTCAAAATTAAAAATCAAGACAATATCATGCCTTATGAGATCCGCATTGGGATTAATACTGGCCCTGTCATAGCAGGAGTAGTGGGCACCCAAAAATTTGCCTATGATATTTGGGGAGATACTGTAAATGTTGCTGCCCGAATGGAAACAAATTCAGAGACAGGCATGATAAACATCTCTGAAAACACCTATGAACTGATAAAGGATGATTTTGAATGCGAATACAGGGGCAAAATGAAAGTTAAAAACAAGGGAATGATGAAAATGTATTATGTCATTGAGCCAAAACTCCAAACAGCCTGACAAAAATAAGTAACCTTATTAGAATTGTGGCAGCTTGCCCGGGTCACATATTTTGTGAAATGCAGGGATCATTTGAGGCATTGGGTAAGTAATCCACTTTATGTGCCTTCTTGGCTTAATTTTAATATGAGAGATGGTAATTCTTTCTTATATTGCCAAAGGTTTTTAGCCTTCCCCTTTTCTTTATCATCTACGCTCAAAAATCTGCTCTTGCATACATAAGATTTTCCTTATAATGAGAAAAGCAGGAGTTCATATAGTTGTTCCGGTATTTAGTTTTCTTCTTTTAGTTTTTTTGGCCGAAAGTTGCTCGACATCACAGACCAATTTTAAGCGAGAATACCGGAAGATATGGAGGGAGACCATAAAATCTGAGGCCTGGAACAGATCTTTAAAAAAGGATGAGTTTTTGGTGGCTAATGACCCGAAGGAGTATTATTCCAGCACCGAAGATCCGGGAATTCTTGAAGGGGAAAATTTTACAGAAGCCATTACGTACGCTTCTTTTGAGGAAAAGTATAATTCCTTAATTTCCCGGGCTTATTATAAGATAATAACAGAAGCAGAAGAAGCAGATTATCGTATTCACCAAGAATATCTAAAATTAAACGCTCAAAAGGAAGAAATTGGTAATCGCAATAATAAGAGCTTCCGAAATAGGCTGGAGCTTGCAAAGAGAAGGTATATTGCCCACAGGGAGATTCTTGAAGGCCTTAAGTCCTGGAATGCTTTTAGTGAGTATGGCTCAGATGATTTGGAATTTTTTAAAGAGGAACAAGCAGGTTCCGCTTTTGGAATGTACCTCAATGGGGAAAGTGATGAGGACATAATTAATTTTTTGATATACAAATTGGCCGATTTGTATCATTATGAAGAATAGAATATAGAGCAACCCAATAGCGCATACAAATTTCGAATATAAGAGGACTTCTTACGAAGCGGGTTACATATATTGGTCTTGTTCTTACGATTAAGAATAAGATTTTAGTTTAATTGGTAGGGACAGTGACTATAGGTGCTTTTGAATCTGTTGTACTTTCTGCCAGATTGAGCAGTAATTGAAGAAAGGAAAAGTTTCTTTTAGTATTTCGGTCATCAGGATCTATATAAAACCAATACTCATGTTGATACACGGAGATAAATTCTCTTTCCGGTTTTTCTTTTGAGTATAAAATTTGAAGTGGGGGTCGTGCCTCCATGTTCGTAGAATGATAGGTCATATCTGTGCGGCCCGAGGCAACATGCTCTGGAGGGACCTCGAATTGCCAGGCAAGGTTGAGCATAATCTCCCAAATAGATCCGGTCAAAGCCGTAATTTCGTCAGAAGACCCTTGTATAGAGCCATAAGATATAAAATACTCTGAAAGCTTGGGGTCTAGTTTTAATATAGTTTTAAAACGGGCTACATCATCTTGGTATTCCGGAGGATAATCATTTCTGAAAATCAACTTGGTTCGCTCATCTTTCGCAGTGCCAATAACACCAGCTGTACTTAGTATTTTCCAAAGATCCAATAATTGAATAAATTCAGGATCCGCATCTCTTCTGGCAGACGGCCTGGCAATATCATCCCGCAACCCATTGATTGAAAAGGTCGCTATGTGAAGTACAAGGTCTATGGGCCAGCCTGATTGGATCATATTTAGCAAAGAGGCCGGTGGAATAGGTACGAGTAAGTTGGCTGAAAACTCTCTGCCGCTTACCGGAATATAGGTAATTGTGGGAGTATTGGACCAGGCTAGATTGCCATTGACTACGGCGCTGTTAGCTCCTGTTGGAAGGGCATTATTTAATCCTCCCTGGACGCCCACCCCACCTGCACGAGTGTACTGATTGATCACGGAGCTCACTTTTAAGAATACAGGGGGCTCACTATAACGTAACCGAACGAGGTTCATTAACAACTGTTCGTTGGAGGCCTGGCTGATAGAGGTATTAAAATTAAACTGATCTGCCGGTATGTATTTAGGACCGACAGATTTACAAGAGATCAGCAAAAATATGAATAATGAAAGATATAAATATCGACTAGAAACAGGTTTCATGTTTATTTCAAATTTTTGATTACCGCATTCAATTTATTAAGATTTACAATATTTTTTTGACCTATTAATCCCGGTAAAATATTTTAATTCAATGAGTGATATAAAGATATTTGCTTTAACCTTTTCCAGCAAAAATCGTTTTTGGCAGAAGTATTTGCAGCTGAAAACGCCACTGCCATTCCGGGCCAAAGTCGGGTTTGACCACGTTATAATAGAGCTGTGTCTGAATATTTATGGGGAGTTTTCCGCCAAGAAAAAACAATTTACCACCTCCGGCTCCAAAAGGAACCACCCACTGATCTCCGGAATTGGCCTCCCAATTGGCTGTGATGATTGGAGCACTATTGATATACCAGCCATTACCTAGCTGACGAACAATAAATAAATTTAGCAGCATACGATTAACTTTTTCCCGATCTGATGCCCCTGCAAAAGACCAGACATTGTTCATCAATGCCCCAAAGGTCCAATCTCCGGGTTGTATCAAAGCAACCAGGGAAGGCCCTACACTCCATTTTTCAGTACCTCGCATGCTACCTCCCGTAGGTATTTCAAGGACCGGACCAATGCCCCAGATAGTCTCGCTTTTTGGAGAATAAAAAGCGGTAAAAACAATATCACTTAAACCGGAAGTAAAAGTACCCGTTTCACTCCCAAAATCAGGGATACTTACAATAGGAAATATTGTTCGTGTAATGATATTCCCGTTTTTTAGGCTAAATGGGATCACCGGTTGAATATTCAACACATTAATATTACGGTTAAAAGGGCCGTTGTTTATATTGAGGTTGTTCTGAAAAGGAAAACTCATTAGATCCGCAACTGGGTTAGCCGCCTGTTGAGAAAGGTCATCTAAATCATTAGCGGCAGGTGCTGGACTTGTTTCCTGAGCGTATTGTAAAAACCCTATCAGGAAAACCAAAACGAATAAGGCAGGAATAATGCGTGCTGATTTCATATGCTGAATTTTAAAAATGTAAGATTTAATAAAGGAGGTAATCATTGGATTTGATTAATTAATAAAGATCACCCGGGAACTTGAACTATTATATGATTTATATCAGTTAAGCATGAATATACCGATATTCTCCATAATAGGAAAGGCCTATTTCCTTATGTTTTTCTAAATAGTTTTTTTACTGAAAATGTTCAATTCAATAGTCAATAAAGCCATTAGGAGAATTGAAATCACTTTAACACTTCCTTTAAGGGTGTGCCGGAGGCTCCGGAAGGGACCTTAATACTCAAATAATGAGACAAGGTAGTTGCTACGTCTACCGTTTCCACCCTGCGATAGATTTTAGCAGCTTCCAACCCGCTGCCAACAAAAATTACTGGTACGTGCTGATCGTATTTCCATGGCGAACCATGCGTTGTGGCCACAGTCAGCCCGTCAAAATCATTTATAAACCAATAGGGTTCAAACACCAGATAGATCTCCCCGGACCGCTTGGGATTATAATTTCGCAAGACAGAAGTATTTAATGGCGTCTTGGATAAATTCCCTTCTAAGAGATCTACAGAGGCAATGGCATCGGCAATGCCTTTTTCTTTCCTCAATTCTGCGGCCAGTACTCTTGACACGGCATCAATATCCAGATTGTTTTTTGCAATAGCCTGTTTATCTAGATACACATAAGGGTGGAAATAACCGGAGACTAGTTTATCGGTAACCTGAAATTCCTCCTGCAACACCTTTTTGATGGAAAGGGTGTCTACGGCATCAATATCAAAATATCCGGCATCGATCCCAAATTTTTTCATATACCCCGGGGCATCTACCCCTCCATGGTCTGCAGAAAGTACGATAAGGGTGTTTTTCAACCCTACTTTCTCATCAACAAATGTTAGCAGACTTGCGAGGGTTCTGTCTAACCTGAAGAGGTTATCTTCACCCTCAAGACTGGAAGGACCAAAGACATGCCCCACATAGTCCGTTGAAGAAAAACTAATGGACAGATAATCTGTAATGGAATCAGAACCTATATTTTCAGCCTCTATCAGGGTTTTGGCAAAATCGAGCGTCAGTTCATCACCTACAGGGCTTAAGGTGAGGAAGGTGGTGAAATACTTACTCATCTCTCCGAAAGGATGTGGAAATACCACGCCGTAGCCCGGAAATTTTGTTTCCCAGGGCATATCATCTTCTTCACCATAGGTATAGGTAGCCCTATCGTGCATAAGTTCCCAGCTGGTATTAAGATAGGAATTAATTTTCTTCTGGGCATTCCATTTTTTCACCCAGTTGGGATAGTCTTAATAGTAATACGTGCTGGTTACAAATTCGCCCTTCGCCTTGCTGAACCAAAATGCTTTTCCTGCATGACCGGCAAGTGTAATAGCTCCACGGTCCTTTATTGACACGCCAAATATTTTGGCCTTTCCGTTGGTAAACATGGCTAGTTCATCGCTAAATGTTGTTCCCAGGATAGCCGCCGGCGACCTCCCATCTGTAGTGGCGGCGGCCTGAGTAGGATCTATTTCCGTTTTTTTATCAACCCCACTCCCTTCACCCAATAGTGGATGGTTGATGTCCTGAACATTATATACCGTTTGCTTGCTCTCAGTATCGAACCAGATATTGCCGATCATTCCATGGGCAGAAGGATCCGCCCCGGTAGCCAGTGTGGTATGCCCTACGACAGTTTCTGTATTGGCGTGCCGGTGATAGGCATTTTCATATACAATGCCTTGCTCATAAAGGTATTTAAAACCACCTGCCGGCAGACGGTCATAGACCTTCATTGGCAGGTCGGCCCTAAGTTGATCTACTGTTATTTGTAAAATAAGTTTTGGTTTTTGCTGAGCTGACAAAGAGGAACTATGTGCGATAATCAGCAAAACGCATAGAAGATAAATCTGTTTCATAATATCATTTTAATCTACCAAAGAGGCATAACGGTTATATCTGTTAAATATCTGCATTACATAATCATACGGTTCTGTGCCGCGAACATATCCATACTGAACCGCCTCATGGTTGTAGCGTTGAGGATTACTAAGTGCCAGGATCATTTTATCTACATTATCATCCCAGGTGTACTTGTCGAGGCCATCCAATTCCGCAAGGTTTTGAGCATCTTTTACATGTTGATATCCGCAATTATAGGAAGCCATTGTAAATTTTATCCTTTGTACCGAATCCGCTATCATCTCAAAATTACCGTAAAGCTGTCCCAGATAGGCGGTCCCCCCGCGTAAACTTTCCCCGGGATCCCCCAGGTTCTTAACCCCAAGCTCCTCAGCCGTGGCCGGCATCATCTGCATTAAGCCTCTAGCACCTGCCCAGGAAGAGTCATTAGGTTGAAACTGGGATTCCTGATATACCAATGAAGCCAACAGCCGCCAATCCCATCCCAGTTCTTTCGCATGTTCTTTTATTAGCTCATCGTATGCGCTGATCTGATTTTTATTTAAACTGTAAAATTCACTTTTCGCCCTGTGTTTAAAGTTCCTTTCATTTTCAAAATACTTGTTGTAAATCACATAATAGTCTGAGCCCTTCTTCTCTTCCTCTATCCAGCTGTTAATTTTCTCCAATAATTTAGGAGAATCTGCCCTCACGGCCCAGGCAATGCGTTGAGAAAAGCTTACCGGCACGCTCACATCTAAAATTGGGTTGTGAGAGGCATTAATCTTTGCCAGATTCCCGTCTGCTACGGTATACTTTATTTTTTTATCTACCACTTGTTTAATGATTTCATCGGTAGAAATTGTGCCCTCTAAGGTATCTATAACTATATCGCCTCCAATTTCCTTTGATAAATTCAAAAGGCGTTTTAAATAGGAGGAATTCTTTCTTACACTAACCGTGTCACCAATTAGCTCAATGGGATCCTGAATCATGGATTCCTTAATTTTATCAAGAGTTAGTTTACGCCAGTTATCCGGTTTTCTTTGCACCAGCACTTGTTTGGTTAGGTACAAATAATCTATGAAAGCAACTTGCTCCTTTCTTTCCTGAGTAACTGCCAGTCCGTGAGCTACAAGGTCTATGTTGCCATGTTGAAGTTCATCCAACATCTCATCGAGATTCCTGGACACTTGTATTTCCAATTCCAGGTTTAATTTTTTGGCAAGTCGCTTGAGTAATTCGTATTCATACCCCATGGTCTGACCTCTATACAAAAAGTAACTTGTAGCACTATAGGCAATCAGGACTTTTAGTTTTCCGTCAGCCACAATTTCATCAAAATCCCTGATTACCGAAGCCTCACTTAAGTCGGTTTTTTTCATTTGGCAGGCACTCAAATAAAGGCAACAGATAATAAGAATTCCTACTCTTTTGTTCATAACGGTTTTATCTCTGAAACCCCTAAATATATAAAAGAATTTGATTAGGGTACTTTTGAAGATTTTCAGCTCATACAGATTCATACTTTGGAGGAGATTTCTATGCTCGGAAAAGTGCTAATATGCAGAAATAACAACAGTCAAAAAGATAAGACAAAAGAGGTATATTCAGGCTGCACAGAATGCACTATTAAGTTGCCTCCATGTAAATGCATAATTTGTCTGGATAGGCTCAGCCCAATGCCAGTCCCTGATTTTTTAGTAGTAAAGAAAGGAACAAATATTTCATCTATTAATTCAGGGGATATGCCGGGGCCATTATCCCACACTTCTATGTATTTTACTCCTTTTGAATTGGTCGCTGTTGTTATTTTAATAAGTCCGTTTTCTTGTTCCCCAAGAGACTGTGCCGCGTTTTTACCCAAATTAACCAACACTTGTGAAATTTGTTTTTCATCAATAAAGAGTTCTATCTCCTCCGGATTTATAATAGTCTCTATGGTTATGCGGCCATTTTTACTTTCCTGTTCCAGCAAGACTTTCACTTTATTCATTATTTTTTGGGCCGGCACGAGAGTTTTGTCCGGCGGCGGTAAATTGAGAAAACTTCTATAAGATTCCACAAATAGCATTAAGTCGCCTCCCTGCTCTTTGATGACTTCAAGTCCCCTGACAGTGTTTTTAATATGATCTTTATTAAAATCTTGCAGACTTATGGGCTCATTTTCAGACTTATAGTATTTCAGGATAGACTCGGATATTGAAGTGATAGGGGTAATGGTATTCATGATCTCATGGGTAAGTACTCTGATTAAGCGTACCCAGGAATCTGTTTCTTTTTCATCAAGTTCCTGATGTATATCCTGCGCCACAACCAAAAGAAGCTCTTCCTTATTTAATGCCAGAGCAGTAGATTTTAAGGCCAGTTGTTTTTTCTCCCTTTCATTACTTAATTGCACCAGTTTACGCTCAAAAGGCATTAATTTGGAAAACAGCTCATAAAGATCGGGATCTACCTGGTTTAATTGTTTAATATGGTTTAGTGGCCTGTAGGATAAAAGTTCCTCGATTTTCTTGTTGGCAAAAAGGATATGTCCTTTTTTATTTATAGTCATAATGCCAATGTCTGACTGTCTGATAATTTCCTGATAATACTGTTCCTGTATTTGCTTTTTAATATGAATATCCTGTATCATGGTATTCAGCATGTTAAGGCTGTGGTTTAGTTCTTCCAATGACTTTAAACTCAACTTTTCAGGAAATCGCAAGGTGAAATCCTCATTTTTTATGGCATCAAAAAAATAAGCAATTTTGCGATTGGTATGGTTTGTATAATTAATCAAGGAAACTGTCTGAGCTACCAGGAGCAAGAGTATTAAAACAGATAGTATGATGTAATCTGAAAAAAACAGAAAGGCTACAAGTAATGCGGTAAAGCATAATAAGCAGATTCTTAACACCAACTGTAAATAAATATTCCTGCTTACCATTACGTATTACTTTTTTTTAGCTTGTTATACAGAGTTTGCCGTGATATTCCCAGCTGTTCTGCTGCCGCACTATAATTTCCATTGTTTTGATTCAGTGCCTTGTTGATCATCAGCCGTTCCATTTCTTCCAAAGTGTCCGGCCCTGTTTCAAAAGATATTACGTTCTTTTCATTCAGCAGAAAATCAGCGGGCTTTAGAACATTTCCATCAGCTAAAATTACCGCTCTTTCTACGGCATGTACCAGCTCACGAATATTGCCAGGCCAGCTGTGTGATAAAAAATTATCATAGGCAGCCTGGTTTATTCGTAACCCCTGTTTGCCATATTTGGCCGCAAATCTTTTAAGGTAAAAATCGGCCAGGATTAAAACATCATTGTCCCTTTCCCTCAACGGAGGGATTTCCATACGGATAGTATTAATCCGGTATAATAAATCTTCTCTAAAGAGACCGTCGGCAACCATTTTATCCAGGTCGCAGTTGGTGGCGCATATCAATCTAATGTCTACAGAAACAGGTTTATTGGATCCTACCCGAACAACAATCTTGTTTTGAATAGCCGATAAAAGTTTGGCTTGTGTTTGCAGCGATAAATTTCCAATTTCATCTAAAAAAAGTGTACCTCCATTAGCAGCTTCAAATTTACCTACTCTATCTTCTTTGGCATCTGTAAAAGAACCTTTTATATGGCCAAAGAGTTCACTCTCAAAGAGTGATTCGGAAATAGAACCCATATCCACTGCAATAAAAACCTCATTTTTCCTTGCAGAAATGCGATGTAATTCGCGCGCAATTAATTCTTTACCGGTCCCATTTTCCCCGGTGATTAATATGTTTACATCCGTTTTGGCTACTTTGCGCGCCAAATTCAAAACAAAGTTCAGGGCAGTGGAATTGCCAATGATATAATTTTTATTTTGATTGATGACCTGTTTTAAGTTACTCTCCTTTTCTTTAAGCTCTTTGACTTCTTTCTGGGATTTACGTAAAGAATAGGCCGATTTTAAAGTGGTTATTAACCTGTCATTGTTCCAGGGTTTAAGGATAAAATCGACAGCCCCCTCTTTAAGGGCTTTTACGGCTAAATCTACAGCGCCATAAGCCGTCATCATAATCACTGAAATAGCAGGTGCCATTTTCTTGACTTCCTTTAGCCAATACAAACCTTCATTGCCACTATTTACCCCGGCAGAGAAGTTCATGTCCAGGAGAATTATATCATAATCCTTTAGCTTGGGATATGTTGAAATTTGGTTTGGGTTGGATATGCTGTCCACAGTTTTGAACTCAAACTGCAATAAGATTTCCAAAGCACTCAAAACACTTTTGTTATCATCTATAACCAAAATTTTTCCGTCCAGCACAGATTGTAATTTTTTAAATCGATAAGCTAAAGCTACGGCATCGAATTTAAACGAAATAGATAATGTCCAAAAATTTGACAAATACTGTACAAATATTTTACGCCTTATAAATGTGTTTACTAGGGAATAACTTTTAAAATATTGAAGATCAATACAATACATTTATGGCACAACTGTAGCTATAAGTTTGGCATACCAATACTATATGAACTTTAAGTTTAACATACTAGTTTTATTTTTATCTGCTTTTTCATTTTCAGCTTTTGCTCAGGAAGCATGGTCTTTGGATGAATGTGTTTCTTATGCCATTGAGCATAACCTATCCCTTAACGATTTTGAGTATACAGAGCTTTCAGATGAAGAGACCTATAAACAGTCTATCCGGAACTTGTTACCGTCTGTTAATGGCTACACAGATTATTTTCAAAGTTTTGGCCGTGCCGCGGATCCTAACAGCAACATTTTTGTTAATTCTGATTTTTTTGCCAACAACTATTCCCTTACTGCAACTATAGATTTATTTCAGGGTTTTCAGAAAATAAATACCATCAGGGCATCAAAATTGATTTATGGCGCGTCCCTCGAAGATGTAGAACAGCAAAAATTCTTATTGGCATTCAGGGTGATGAAGGCCTATTACGACATCAAATTCTTTGAGGGCTTATTGGTCATATCACAAGAGCAGCTACAAATCTCACAAAATAATTTTGATCTGGTCAAAAGACAAGTGGAGTTGGGGTTAAAGGCAGGCGCAGATTTATACGAGGCAGAATCACTTTTATTGACAGATGAACTGGCCCTTACACAAAGCCAGAATAATTTTCAAAAAGCACAACTACAACTAATACAAGAAATGAATTTTATTGGGAAATCTTCTATTCTTCTTGAACCATTTATCAGGGATAAGCAATTAACAGAACGGGGAGTGACGATAGTCCAACAAGATTCTATTTTTAACAACGCCATGAGTTTCATCCCCATAATTAAGGCACAACAACTAAGGGCTGCAGCTGCGAAGAAACAGTTATCCGCCGCAAGGGGGCTCTATTATCCAAGGTTGTCTTTAGCTGCTGGGTACGGCACAGGCTATTTTGAGACATTTGTGAATGATGCCGGAATTGTGATTCCATACAGGGAACAACTTAAAAATAATGCATCAAAATATATTGGATTCTCACTTAATATTCCCATACTCAATGGGTGGTCTGCCCGTTCCAAAGTAAAACAACAAAAAATAGAATTGCTCAGGGCCGACAACAATCTGGACCTTCAGGAACAGCAGTTGTACCTCACAATTCAAGAACTCATACAGGATTATAATTCGCTGCAAGTGGAGATCGCTCAAAGCGCAAAAAAAGTACAGGCACAGGAATTAGCATTTACAATTGCTCAGAAAAGATATGAAAGAGGACTGGTTAGCGTTCTTGATCTTACACAGGCAAAGAATCTTTTTGCCACCGCCCAGAATGAAAATTTGCAGGTTTTACTTCGCTTTTATTTAAACAAAAGCACTTTGGATTTCTATAATGGGTTACCTGTATTTAATATCAATCAAAATAATTAGAATAAGATGGACATAAAACTGGAGAAGAAAAAAGGATTGCGGCCCAAACACTACGGGTATATTGCGTTAGGCCTGCTATTGCTTTTTACCGGATGGAAATTGATATTCAGTAATCAGGTATCCACCTTTAGAACCGATAAGGAAAAATTATCCATAGCTGAGGTGACGCAGGGCAAATTTGACGACTATATCACTATTAATGGTAACGTGGCGCCAATTGCAACTATTTATATGGATGCCTATGAGGGAGGTCGTGTGACTGAAAAGTTGATTGAGGAAGGCGCTATGGTAAAAAAGGGAGATATTATTTTAAAGTTGGAAAACAGGGGATTGTATGAACAAATATTAGCCAGCGAAAGTAATCTGGCTTTAAAACAAAATGACCTGCGTTCTACAAAACTGGCCTTCGACTCAAGACAGGTGGAAGGAAAAAAATCTTTGGCCACGGCAGAATATGAGTTACGTCGCTTAAAGAGAAATTTTGAACAGAATGAGGCTTTGTATAAGGATGAATTGATATCAAAGGAGGAATACCTTACTTCTAAGGAAAATTACGAGCTTTCCATAAGGCAGTTTGATATTATCAAATTACAAACTCAGCAGGATGATGAATTGCGAATAACTTCTTTATCCGGGCTGGACACTGATTTGGCACGTATGCAAAAAACTTTGTCTATGGTATATGAGCGTATAGACCAATTAAATGTGCGTGCCCCCGCCGATGGTCAATTAGGGTTTCTCGACGCAGAAATAGGTCAAAGCATTGCCCAGGGCGAACGTATTGGGCAGATTAATGTACTAACCGATTATAAAATTGAGGCTACCATAGATGAACATTACATAGACCGGGTCATAAGGGATTTAACAGCACTTCTGGAGCGGAATGGAAATGAATACCCATTGAGATTGCGAAAAGTATATCCCGAAGTACGAAATGGAAAATTTAAGGTAGACCTTGTTTTCAGCGGGGAGAAGCCAGAAACAATAAGAACAGGCCAGAGCTATAACATAAAGTTACAACTGGGAGAATCCTCAGAAGCACTGCTCCTGCCCAAAGGCAGCTTTTTTCAAAGCACCGGAGGACAATGGATTTTTGTAGTGAATCCTGATGGGGGAGAAGCTATCAAAAGGGATATACGCATAGGAAAGCAGAATTCAAGGTACTATGAAGTCCTGGAGGGATTGCAAAATGGTGAAAGTGTAATAACCAGTAATTATGACAATTTTGGGGATGCAGAACGTGTAGTACTAAAATAATTTATCAGATTGAGAATAAATGTAACATATGAACTCTGCCGAAGTCTTTTAAAAAAAGACTTCCTGTTCAAAACAATATCAAATGAAATTTTAATTGGTTCAGAATAGTATAGAATTATAATCCAATGTTTATTAGAAAATGAAAAACAATCAAAAAATGATACAGATCCAAAATTTAAAAAAGAGTTTTAGAACCGAAGAAGTAGAAACCCTTGCTTTAAACAATGTAAACCTTAATGTAGAAGAAGGTGAATTCGTGGCAATTATGGGACCTTCAGGTTGCGGAAAATCCACCTTGCTGAATATTGTAGGCATGTTAGACAACCCAACGGAAGGCAGGTATCAGTTTGCCGGCCACGAAGTTGCCGGCCTAAAGGAAAGACAACGCACACAATTGCGCAAAGGGAATCTTGGATTCGTATTTCAGAGCTTTAACCTTATTGATGAGTTAACGGTTTTTGAGAATGTGGAGTTACCCCTTATTTATCTTAAGATGAGTAAAAGTGAACGGCGCGAAAAGGTTATGGCAGTGTTGGAACGAATGAAAATTGCCCATAGGGCAAAACATTTTCCACAACAATTATCGGGTGGGCAACAACAAAGGGTAGCAATTTCAAGAGCAGTTGTAACTAATCCAAAACTTATTTTGGCCGATGAACCAACAGGTAATCTCGACTCCAAGAATGGCCTGGAAGTAATGAACCTGCTTACAGAACTCAATCAGGAAGGTACTACCATTGTTATGGTAACGCATTCAGACCATGATTCCCACTTTGCACATCGCATCGTAAATCTTTTTGATGGTCAGATTGTTACTGAAAGTAAGAACAGGGCCGTTGGCGCCTTGATATAGTTTTATTCCTTTTTGCCCGAGTTTATTCATCAATTAATCACAAATCATGTTAAAGAATTATTTTAAGATTGCCTGGAGAAATCTTCTAAAAAACAAAGCTTATTCCGCAATTAATATTGGCGGACTTGCCCTGGGTATGGCCGTAACGATAATAATTGCACTTTGGGTAATAGATGAGCTAACCTTTAACAACTATTTTAAAAATCACGACCAGATTGCCCTGGTATTTCAGTCACAGACTCTTAACGGAAATACCGATACCGGACCATGGATTCCCAGACCACTGGAAATGGCTATACGCGAAGGCCATATGGATAATTTCAGGCATATTGTTATGTCATCCTGGAATAATTCTCAATATCTGAAATACAAGGAGACCAGTATTTCCAGAACAGGCAGTTTCATGCAGGAAGCTGCACCCCAAATGCTAAATTTAAAAATCTTAAAAGGAGAAAAGGCCGGGTTACGGGAGATTAACTCAATAATGCTCTCGGCTTCAACCGCCAATGCGCTCTTCGGTTCTGAAGATCCAATAGGTAAGGTTGTTGAAGTTAATAGCGAATATGACATGATGGTATCTGGTATCTATGAGGATATTCCTTTTAATAATTCGTTTAATGATTTAGAATTTATAGCCCCTTGGAAACATTATATAACTACTTCTGAATGGATAAAAAATTCATTTGATAATTGGGACAATAATTCTTTTCAGCTTTTTGTACAAATCGCGGATAATATCAGCATGGAAAGAGTAACTGCAACCATAAAGAATATAAAAAAGGATATTTCAGCTAATTCAGAAGAATTCAATCCCCAATTATTTCTTTTCCCGATGAACGACTGGCATTTGCGTTCCAATTTTGCAAATGGCAAACAGGTGGGTGGCAGAATTCGATATGTCTGGCTATTTGGAATAATTGGTGCCTTTGTATTGCTTTTGGCTTGCATCAACTTTATGAATCTTAGTACCGCAAGATCAGAAAAACGGGCCAAGGAAGTAGGAATACGTAAATCTATTGGGTCTCAAAGAAGCCAGTTGGTTTATCAATTTTTATCCGAATCTTTCTTAGTGGTAGGTTTGGCATTTGTATTCGCTATTATATTCGTCTTAATAAGTCTCGGAGGATTTAATGACCTGGCGAGAAAGGAAATTGTCTTTCCATGGACAAGCACCTTGTTTTGGGCTAGTTCTATTTTGTTTATTGTATTTACCGCGCTTTTGGCAGGTAGTTACCCTGCAGCTTACCTGTCCTCTTTTAAACCGGTAGAAGTTTTAAAAGGAACCTTCCGCGCTGGCAGATTTGCAGCTGTACCACGAAAAATCCTGGTGGTGCTCCAGTTTACAGTTTCTGTGGCATTTATTATAGGTACAGTTATAGTTATGCAGCAGATACGGTACACCAAGAACAGGCCTGTTGGTTATGATAAAAACGGATTGATCCAAATCCCTACTATGAGTCAGGATTTTGAAGGCAAATATGAATTAATGAGAAACGAATTTTTGGATTCAGATGCTATTGTTGAAATGTCGTCCGCAAGCAGTCCTACGACCCAAATTTGGTCTAATTATAGTGGTTATACCTGGGAGGGTAAACCAGAAGGATTTCAGGAAGATTTTGCCTGGACACAGGTTTCCTACGAATATGCCAGATCACTCAATTTAAAAATAGTAGCAGGCAGGGATTTTTCCAAAGAGTTTGCTTCAGATTCAAATGCAGTGCTAATTAACCAAACCGCCGTTAAATATATGGGTCTTATCAACCCGGTTGGTTTATACCTGAAGGATAGTAATATAGAGGATCCGGGAGAACCCAGACAAATTATAGGCGTGGTGGAAGATATGATTGCCCAGTCGCCATATGATCCCGTAAAACAGGGAGTATACGCCTTTGATAATGAGGGAGCATCGAGTTATTACATTCTGCGACTTAACCCTAAAAAAAGTGTCAGTGAAAACCTGAAACTAATTGAAAATGTTTTTATAGAGCACTTCCCTGATATTCCTTTTCAATATGATTTTGTTGACGAACAATATGCTGAAAAATTCCAATCTGAAGAACGCATAGCCAGTTTGGCAAGCGTATTTACAGGTTTGGCAATTCTTATTAGTTGTTTAGGGTTGTTTGGATTAACCTCATTTGTTGCAGAACAGCGCACAAAGGAAATTGGGGTGCGCAAGGTCCTGGGGGCTACTGTTTATAATGTCTGGAAAATGCTTTCCAAAGATTTTGTGGTATTGGTTGTTTTATCATGTGTTATTGCGGTTCCTATTACCCATTATTTTATGACAAGTTGGTTGGAAGGCTATGAATACCGAGTAGATCTGTCGTGGTGGGTTTTTGCATTGGCCATTATATGTTCGGTCCTGGTTACTTTATTGACCGTAAGTTTTCAGGCCATAAAAGCTGCAAAAGCAAACCCAATTAGAAGTTTACGTATGGAATAAACCCGATTGCTTCTCCTTCGTAATACTGCGGAGAAGGAACTATCGGTAATCAATTTAAAATCGGATAATCATGTTAAAGAATCACATTAAAATAGCCTGGAGAAGTTTGAGAAAACAACCCTTCTTTACATTTCTAAACACCTTTGGACTGGCCATCGGTATTGCCGGGGCACTGCTTATTTCACTATATATCTATGATGAACTAAGTTATGATAAAATGTTTGCCGATGCAGATCGCATACATAGAGTTAATGCGGATATTAAATTAGGTGGGGAGGATCGCAAATTTGCAGTAACTCCTGCACCAATAGCAGAAACAATTGATAATGATTTCTCGGAAGTGGAATTAACCACACGATTTAGAACAAGGGGTAGTGCCTTAGTTAGAAAAGTTGATACAGAAGTAAATATAAAAGAGCAGCAGGCTACTTATGTGGATTCCACTTTTTTCGAAATGTTTGGTATTGATCTTTTGGTAGGAGATTTAAAAACGGCACTTAAATTGCCCAATACGTTGGTCCTGACCAAAACAGCGGCGGAAAAACATTTTGGAATCAATGAGGCCCTGGGTCAGAATCTTTTATTGAACAACGAGGAAACTTATACAGTAACAGGTGTAATTGACGACTTGCCCGATAATTCTTTTCTAAGAGAACACACGGTCTTTATGGCAATGGCCGGTTATGAAGATTCACGAATAGTTAATTGGGGAAGTAATAACTACCAAACATATATTAAGCTTATTCCTTCTGCAAATATCGAGGATTTACAAGCTCCATTACGGGCCTTTTTAGGCAAATATGTGATTCCGGGGGTACAGCAATTCATGCCCGGTATCACAGAAGAACAATTTAAGGCAGCAGGCAATCACCTAATATACAGCACTATACCTTTAACGGATATTCACTTAAATTCTGACAGAGTAGCCGAAATAAGTGCAAATAATGATATTCAAAGTATTTATATCCTTTCTTTTATTGCCGTATTCATCATCGTCCTGGCTTGTGTCAATTTTATGAATTTGTCAACGGCACATTCTCTTAAAAGAGCTAAAGAAGTAGGAATTCGAAAAACATTGGGCTCCAATAAAGGAGAACTTATCCGTCAGTTCCTGGTAGAATCAGTTTTAGTTTCGTTTGGCTCTCTTTTGTTGGCATTGATATTTGCAGTAATTGCATTGCCTTTTTTTAATGAGCTGGCAGATAAAGATATTTCCATGCCCTATACCAATCCATTATTTTGGTTGATTCTTTTGGCTTCAGCAAGTGTTTTAGGACTTTTATCAGGCAGTTATCCGGCGTTTTTTATGTCGAAATTTATTCCGGTAAAAGTACTTAAAGGAGATAGTGGCAGTCTGGGAGGAAGCAATGTGCGGAATGCGTTGGTTATATTTCAGTTTGCGATTTCCGTTTTTTTGGTTATCAGCACTTTGGTGGTTTATCAGCAATTGGAATATATTCAAAACAAGGATCTGGGATTCTCAAAGGATCAGGTACTTATCGTCGATGATGTGTATACGATTGGTGGGCAAGTAGCATCATTTAAAGAAGAAGTAAAAAAGCTGGGTTTTGTTATTAACGCAACCCTGAGTAGTTTTTTCCCAACTCCTTCAAGTAGGTCTGACAGTGTTTTTGCCCCACTTGAGGGAGCAACAGATCAGGAAAACGCCGTGAGTATGCAGAGGTGGGGCGTAGATTATGACTATATCTCCACAATGGATTTTAAAATTATTGCCGGGAGGGATTTTGATAAGAAATTTAAAAATGACTCAACTAGCATCATTGTAAATGAATCTGCAGTAGCCGTAATGGGGGTAACACCTGAAAAAGCACTAGGGTTAAGTTACACACCAGATATGGAATCTGAGAACCCTAAGTATTATAAAATCATTGGAGTTGTAAAGGATTTCCATTTCTCTCCCTTTAGAGACGAAATTGAATCTTTGAGCATGCATTTGGGAGATTTTGCATATTCCTTGGCCATTAAATTAGAAAAAGGAAGTTTTACCAATGCAATAAAAAGCATTGAAGGGATTTGGAATAAGGTCGCTCCGGGACAGCCTTTTGATTATTATTTTATGGAAGATTCTTTTAATAACACCTATAAGTCCGAACAGCGCTTAGGTCATATTTTCATCATTTTCACAATACTTTCCATTTTAATTGCCTGTCTTGGGTTGTTTGGCCTGGCGGCATTTAATGCCCAAAAACGCACAAAGGAAATAGGCATTAGAAAAGTAATGGGAGCCAGTGTGAGCCAGATTACATACAGACTTTCGTCTGACTTCCTTAAGTTGGTCCTGGTGGCCATCCTTATTTCCCTGCCCATCGGATGGTTTGCCATGAATAAATGGTTAGAGGACTTCTCCTATCGGATTGAAATAGGTTGGTGGGTTTTTGCTTTGGCCACTTTATTGGCAGTCGCTATTGCTATTCTTACGGTGAGTTACCAAAGTATTAAGGCCGCTATTGCTAACCCGGTGAAGAGTTTACGAACAGAATAAAACAAAAATCATGTTAAAAAACCATATAAAAATTGCCTGGAGAGCTCTTAAAAAGCAACCTTTTTTTACATTTTTAAACACTTTCGGCCTTGCCATAGGAATGGCTGGCGGTTTATTAATTGCCTTATACATCTATGATGAGCTAACTTTTGATAAGATGTTTGCCGATGCAGACCTAATTTACCGAATTGACTCGGATGTAAAATTTGGGGGTGCGGAAATTAAAGGGACTGAGGTTGCCGCACCTATGGCGGGGGCTATGCAAAGTGATTTCCCTCAGGTGGAAAAGACTGTTAGGTTTCGGGATAGGGGGAGTATGCTCCTCAAAAAAAGCGACACAGAATTGAATGTCAAGGAACTCAATGTCACTTTTGTGGACTCTACGTTCTTCGATATGTTTGGTATTGAATTACTTGCAGGCGATTCCAGGACCGCATTAACCCAACCGAATACGCTTGTGCTGACCAGGACCGCAGCAGAGAAGCATTTTGGAATACGGGATGCAGTAGGCCAAAACTTGTTGTTGAACAATACTGATATCTATACTGTTACAGGGGTTATTGATGATTTGCCTAAAAACTCTTTTCTCCGGAATCATACTGTTTTTATGGCGATGGCAGGATATGCTGACTCACACGAGAACAATTGGGGTAATTCCAACTACTATACATTTATTAAATTGATACCCGGTGCCAATATCGAGGAGTTTCAAGTACCCTTGCAAGGCATGTTCACAAAATACCTGCTTCCGTGGGCACAGGATTATTTTCCCGGAATAACCGAGGAATCATTTAAAGCGGCAGGGAACTATGTACGCTATCATACTATCGGATTGACCGACATTCATTTAAATTCCACCAATCGTCAATCTGAAATGAGTGCCAACAGCAGTATTCAAAATGTCTATATCCTTTCGTTTATCGGCCTGTTTCTTATGGTACTGGCCAGTGTGAATTTTATGAATCTTTCCACGGCCCAATCGCTGAAAAGAGCAAAAGAAGTGGGTATCCGTAAAACCTTGGGTTCGAATAAACTGGATTTGATTCGGCAATTTTTAACGGAATCAGGGCTGATTTCCTTTATTTCACTCATAGCGGCCCTTATCGTAGCCATAGTTGCACTTCCCTTTTTTAATGAACTTTCAGGAAAGTTGGTTTCCATACCTTATTCAAATCCACTATTCTGGGTTATTTTACTGTCTTCGACAATTGTATTGGGGCTTTTTTCCGGAAGTTACCCGGCATTTTTTATGTCACGTTTTATGCCGGTTACCGTACTCAAAGGAGCTGGAGAAAACAGCGTTGGAGGAAGAAATATTCGGAACTCCCTGGTTGTTTTCCAATTTGCCATTTCCGTTTTTTTGATCATAAGCACTTTGGTCGTTTTTCAACAATTGAAATTCATTCAAAGTAAAGATCTCGGTTATACCAAAGATCAGGTTGTTCTTATTGATGACACTTATGCGGCAGGAAACCAAGTTCAATCCTTTAAAGAAGAAGTACTTAAATTGAGTCAGGTAGAAAATGCGACGCTAAGTAATTTTTTGCCAACCCCATCTTCGCGTTCCAATGGTTCTTACTTTAAAGAGGGTGCCATGAACCAGGAAAACGCTCTTCAGTTACAGACCTGGGATGTTGATCATAATTACATGGCGACTCTGGACATGCAGCTGGTCACCGGCCGAAATTTTGACCGGCAATTTACTACGGACTCAACGGCAGTAATAATAAACGAAGCCACTTTGGCCGTTTTGGGTGTTCGCCCCGAAGAGGCTTTAGGGATGCGACTTTCCCAGGACATTGAGCAGGAAAGACCAGAATTCTATACCGTTATCGGTGTAGTCAAAAACTTTCATTATGAATCGTTACGGGAAAATATCGGCGCCCTGGGTCTTTTCCTGAATAATTCTACGGGAAATATGGCCATTCGACTAAAAGCCGGGGATTTTTCAAATACCATCACAAATATCGAACGTATATGGAACGAAGTCGCACCGGGACAACCTTTTAGTTATGGTTTCATGGATGAATCTTTCAACACTACCTATCAGGCCGAACAGAGATTAGGTAAAATATTTATGGTATTTACGATATTATCTATATTAATTGCCTGTTTAGGCCTGTTTGGCCTGGCAGCCTTTAATGCTCAGAAACGCACCAAAGAAATAGGAATACGTAAGGTGTTGGGAGCCAGTGTTGGTCAAATTACCTTTGGTCTTTCATCGGACTTTCTCAAGTTGGTGGCCGTTGCCATACTTATCTCACTGCCTATAGGATGGTTTGTCATGAATAAATGGTTAGAAGATTTCTCCTATCGCATTGAAATTGGATGGTGGGTTTTTGTTTTGGCGACTCTTCTTGCGGTAACCATTGCAATTATTACTGTAAGTTACCAAAGTATTAAAGCTGCGATGGCTAACCCTGTAAAGAGTTTGAGAACTGAATAAATCCAGTTCCTGTTTGTATAGGATCAAAAAAATAGAGATTAAGCATGTTATTACAACTGAACAATATTTATAAATGGGTTAATTCGGGAGGTCAGCGTATCTTTTTGTTAAAAGACATCAATCTTGAAGTGGAACAAGGTGAATTTATCTCTGTAATGGGCCCTTCGGGTTCCGGTAAATCTACCTTATTGAATGTTATTGGTATGCTGGATAGTTTTGATGAGGGAGAATACCATTTTCTGGAAGAATCTGTTCATACCCTTAAAGAAAAACATCGTGCTCAGATGTATAAGGAATATATTGGCTTTGTCTTCCAATCGTATCATTTGCTGGATGATCTAACCGTACAGGAGAATCTGGAAATGCCCCTTTTATACAAGAAATATAAATCTCCGGAAAGGAAAGCAATGGTGGCAGATATGCTGGACCGCTTTAATATTGTGGGTAAAAAAGACCTTTTCCCCGTTCAACTTAGCGGTGGGCAGCAGCAATTGGTGGGTGTTGCCAGGGCTTTGATTTCCAATCCAAAACTACTATTGGCCGATGAACCTACAGGCAACCTCAATTCAAAACAGAGCGAGGAGATAATGGAGCTTTTTAAACAACTGAATAATGAAGGGGTGACCATCATTCAGGTGACACATTCAGAAAGCAATGCCGCCTATGGCTCCAGAATCATCAATCTGCTGGACGGCAGAAGGGTTTAATTTAATTGCTTCCGCGGAACGGTATGCACCACAGGGATGTTTTGGCATATTGGCAGTAGTTGTTCCGGATCAATAATTCAGTCTTCCTCTTTGACTTTTAAGGTTAGAGGAATTCATTTACCTTCACGAAATAAGCCTGAATCAGGCTTATTTCTCCTCTTTTGGAGGAGGCAGAACAAATGGTTCAGGTTGAGGGTCTATTGGTAATAATTCTTTACCCTGCAAAGCGGGATGATCCGCCGGAATAAACGTTGCGCGAAATTCAAAATAAGGTTCAGGCATTGGATTTTTTGGTTCACCGTTGTTTTTACGAATCTCACCCCTATAGGGATTCAGGTATTCCCAGACAATTTCTTTTTCAGGTGTTACTTCAAAAAAGCGTCCCTTAGCCCCTTCGTTGATAAATGTATTGCCATTCTCCATCCTATGAGCACCGGAAATATAACTGCTATAAAACGATAGCGTATCTGCGGCCATATAAAACCAGGTGGGTTGTTCAGGGCCATAAGATTGATCTTCAGTTATTACATATTGTCCATTTTCATCTATTGGCGTGGTAATCTCGAATACCATAGAATAATTTAGAGAATCAGAATTCCTTTCCTCAAAGTCAAAATCCCCGGGAGGATGATTGTTGAATAACGTCAAATTACCTGCACCCGGCTTTCCGGGCTCTATCCATCGCACATCATGTTGTCCAAATAACTGCCGGTCTGTTGAATCGCCCATATGATAATTTTCGGGATTTCCCCAACGGAATAGTATATCTCCGCCTTTTCCACTGTTTCCGCCCTCATGACCTGAAGCTTCTTCAGTAGATACACTGTGGTCAATTATAAATACTTCGCTTAACTCCGGTGAGCTAAAAGCGATTTGATCTAATTCGGCATTATAATTAATTGCGTTAATATGAAAAATATCTGAATGTGGATTATCAAGAGTAAGGTTTCTCCCGCCCCTTCCCATGGCTTTTAAAATATCAAGACTGTCCTGGGTTATACGAGCAGGAATTGAATCACCTAAATTGAAATTGAATAATTCGGGATGCTCGGAGACATTGCCATAATTTGCTTTGGCTTCATCATAATCCTGGATCAGGTGATCCTCTATGCGCCATTCCCATACAATTTTACCTCCCCTGGTACCTTGGGGTTCTATTTCTATAATTTTTTCCATCCATGGCCCCGACCTTGGAATGAGTTCTGGTTTTCTACCACGAGCCAGTGCATAGTCATAAGAAGATGTTTCGTATGCTATAGCCAGAACATTGCCATTGGGCATAACTGCAAAATCATGATGTACTATTTGCGTAGTATCAGCATATTCAAAATCCCACAACATCTTTCCATCCCAGCTAATTTTTTGAATCCGGCCATAAGGGCCGCCAAAACCGAAGACTGGAAAATCCGGATCCTCTGCAGCCAATAAAATAGAACCGTCATCCATTAGATATGCATTGAATGCTCCATAATTTCCCTTCCATTGATGCACCACTTCCCCTTTTCTGTTGACAAGATAAGTGTAAGGCGAATTAGGCACAGAAAACATGACATAACCGGGGATAAGGCCATCGGTCGTTTTAGTTAACCCCCTGGGAATATAATACCCAAACATGTCCCGGCCTTTTTTAGTTATTGCTTCATTATGCAGTTTGTGTTCTCCACAATTATAAAGTAGCCCCATCAGGATAATGGCGCACAGGGAAAGTAATTTTTTCATCATTTGGCTGGTTAATTAATGGATTAAATTTATAGTGAATATTTCATATTTTAAGCGATAACATTTTAAAATCGATAGATTTAAATAGCAACGCTAACCCCTTGGATATCTTACTATAGAAGATTTTCTTGTTCGACTCTTTAACAAGACTCCGGTCGTGTAATAAAAGGAATGGCAATGCCTCTAATGAGATCAATGCCATCCGTATCCTTATTTTTAAAAGGGGAAACCCCTTCTGTACTCTCACAGTTTTACACACTGTCAAATTATGCTTTTTTTTCTTCTTTAGCTGGGGGAGGCATTACAAAAGGCTCAGGTTGTGGATCCAAAGGTTTTAGCTCTTTTCCCTGTAAAGCAGGGTGCTCTGCCGGCACAAAGGTGGCACGGAATTCACTAAAAGGCATAAACATAGGATTATTGGGTTCCCCATTCGGTTTGCGAATTTCCCCCCTGTAAGGATTCAGGTATTCCCAGACAATCTCATTTTCCGGAGTCACTTCAAAGAACCGTCCCCTGGCCCCTTCGTTGACAAATGTATTTCCATTATGCATTCTATGAGCTCCGGAAATAAAAGGACTGTAAAATGAAAAGGTATCCGGGGCCTTGTAAAACCAGGTGGGTTTTTCCGGACCAAAGGATGCATCTGCATTTAACACATACTCCCCATTTTCATTTAAAGGAGGTGTGATCTCAGTCACCATGGAATAATTCAGGGAGTCAGTCACACCCATTTTAAAAAAGTCGAAATCCCCCGGAGGATGGTTGTTGAACACTGTCAGGTTTCCTGCACCTGGTTTACCTGGTTCTATCCATCTAACATCGTGTTGTCCAAATAATTGCCGGTTAGTAGAATCACCCCTATGATAATTTTCGGGGTTACCCCAGCGGTAAAGAAAATCACCTCCCTTTCCGTATTTTCCACCTTCATGACCAGCCGCCTCCTCAGTTGTTGTGCTGTGGTCTATGATGAAAACTTCACTTAAAATGGGAGAACTGAATACAATCTGATCCAGTTCCGGATTATAATTTATGGCATTGAAATGGAAAATATCTGAACCCAAATTATCTGTAGTCTGATTTCTTTCGGCCATACCCATTGCTTTCATTACATCCAGGCTATCCTGTGTTATTGGAGGAGGAATAGGCATTCCTAAATTGAAATCCAACAATTCCGGATGTTCGGCCGGATTGCCGTAATTGGGCTTGCTTTCGTCAAAGTCCTGAATCAAGTGATCTTCCAGATACCACTCCCAGATAATTTTACCTCCCCGGGGTTCCTGAGGTTCAATTTCCACAATTTTTTCCAACCAGGGTCCCTGAGGTGGTATCATTTCAGGTTTTCTTCCATTGGCAATTGCCTCATCAAATGATGTAGTTTCATAGACAATTGCAAGAATGTTCCCATTAGGCAAGACTGCAAAATCGTGATGTATTATCTCTTCTTCCGTGGCATGTTCAAAATCCCACAATATTTTACCATCCCAACTAATTTTTTGGATCCGGCCATAGGGTCCGCCAAATCCAAAGACCGGATAATCAGGGTCATCCTCACCCTGAAATATGGTACCATCTTCCATCAGATATGCATTGAAAGCTCCATATGTTCCTTTCCATTCGTGCACCACTTCCCCTTTTCTGTTAACAAGATAGGTGTAAGGTGAATTAGGCACTGAAAACATAACATAGCCCGGACTAAGGCCCTCAGTTGTTTTGGTCAATCCACGGGGAATATAGTTCCCAAAAATATCGCGGCCCTTTTTCGGAGCGGGTTCATCAGAGTGTTTGTTATCACTACAATTAAAAAGGAGCACCATTAGGATAATGGTGCTAAAGTAAAACAGTTTTTTTTTCATATAAAGTTGGTTGATTAATAGTTTAAATTAGGCGTAAATATTTTAAGTTTAAAAACAATTGGAATAGTAATGCCGCTGGTTATCCGGCAATGCCATCTCCGTCAATATCCTGATTGAGATGGGTCTCAAGTGCTTCCAGGGTTTTTCTAAGGAGTGTCTTTGTGTTCTCCAGTTCGGCCTCTAAATTAGCAACCCGGTCTTCAACACTGTCTGCCTGTGCCTGTTGTTTATCCAGTTCTTCCTGTTGCAGTAAATCCCAAAATATCCCCATGTTAATTGTTTTTATTTAGTTAACTGATTTTTAGGAATCCTCTTTGTTGGAATCCTTTTTATTGTTTTTTTTCATTTTATGATAACCCCCTAGTAACCGTATCCCAAGTCTTGCGAAAAGGATTATGGCAATGACCATTACTATATCAATACCATCCATATCCTTAATTTGTAAAAATCAATTCCTATTAAATTCAGCCTGTGTTACGCACTGTCAAAATCAAGCCTTCTTTTCCTCTTTAGGAGGTGGCATTACAAATGGCTCGGGTTGAGGATCCAGTGGTTTTAAATCCTTTCCCTGTAAAGCCGGATGATCTGCCGGGATAAAAGTGGCCCGGAACGTACTATAGGTCCCAGGCATCATATTTGTTGGTTCCCCATTAGGTTTGTGAATGGTACCTCTATAGGGGACTAAATATTCCCAGACAATTTCTCCGTCAGGAGTCACTTCAAATAAACGGCCTTTGGGCCCTTCATTAATAAACGTATTACCATTTTCCATACGATGTGCCCCGGAAATAAAGCTTCCATAAAATGAGATGGTATCCTTTGCTACGTAGTTCCAAAATTGTTTCTCAGGGCCAAAACCATTGTTAGCCATCATTTGATAGTTGCCATCTTTTGTTAAAGGGGGTTTAATTTCATATATAGCCGAATAGTCCAGACTGTCAGGCCCCATGGGAACATCATTGTTATAAACCGTAAGATGTCCCTCACCTGGCTTGCCTTTTTCTATCCATCTTACATCATGCTGCCCAAAAAGTTTCCGATTAGTAGAATCGCCATGACCATAATTTTCGGGATTTCCCCAACGGTATAAAAAATCCCCTCCTTTCCCACTTTTTCCACCTTGGTGACCCGCAGCTTCTTCCGCGGTGACACTGTGGTCAATGATATAAATTTCACTCAACCTGGGAGAGCTAAACACTATCTGGTCCAATTCTGGATTATAGTTTATGGCATTAATATGGTAAATATCTGAACGAGGATTATCAATGGTGAGATTCCTGCCTCCCCTGCCCATGGCTTTTAAAACATCCAGGCTGTCCTGCGTTATGGCCGGCGGAATAGAATCTCCCAGGTTAAAATCCATCAATTCAGGATGTTCTGACACATTGCCATAATTGGCTTTGGTTTCGTCATAATCCTGAATCAGATGATCTTCAATGCGCCACTCCCAGACAATTTTGCCCCTGTTGTTGGCCTGTGGTTCTATTTCAATGATTTTTTCCATCCATGGGCCGGATCTTGGAATAAATTCTGGTTTCCTGCCCAATGCTAGGGCATAGTCAAATGATGAAGTTTCATAAGCAATTGCAAGAATATTCCCGTTGGGTAAGACCGCTATATCATGATGTACTATTTGTGTAGTATCTGCATATTCATAATCCCATAACATTTTTCCATCCCAGGTTATTTTTTGTATCCGCCCGTAAGGCCCTCCAAAACCAAAGACAGGATAATCGGGATCCTGTGCACCCGTTACAAGAGAACCATCATCCATTAGGTATGGACTATGAAAGGCATAATTACCTTTCCATTCATGCACTACTTCCCCTTTTCTGTTGATCAAATAGGTAGAGGCAGAATTGGGAACAGCAAACATGATATAACCGGGACTAAGTCCTTCAGTTGTTTTGGTTAAACCCCGTGGAATATAATGCCCAAACATATTGCGGTCCTTTTTACCAGCTGTTTCATCAGTTGTTGGCTTATCGCCGCAATTAAAAAGCAGTGCCAAAAGGATCATGGCACTGAGATAGAGAAGAATTTTTTTCATTGGTTTTTGTCGTGGTTGATTAACAACTAAAAATAGATTATAATTATTAATTTTCAGAAGATATGAGGTAATTTATCAGCCAATTTTAAATATTCCCCTACTGGGGATAAACAAGAACCTTTGAAAAATAAGGCTCATACTTCCATTGGACCCACTATTCAGGTATAGAAATTTACCAGTTTTTGGAGAATCACGGTAAAGGCCTAACCATAATATCCTTATAAAAAACAACACTCCCCGGGTCATGACCCTGGAGTGCAAAGGTACCTTCTTTTAGCACCCTGTACACCCCGTCTCCTTCCCGCAGTGGGTTTTCGGGTTCTGTATAATCAACAACTACTATGTCATTTATTTTGACAATAATACGCTTGTCTTCTACTTTTACATATTCTGTATACCATTCATTATCTGCGGCATAATTTTCCTTAACATCGACAATATTGTACAAACTGCCTGTACGCTTCCAGTCGCTCTGTGAATTATTTACCTGCACTTCATAGCCATAGGCAGGCCACCCGTCTTCCTGATATCTGGTATGGATATAAATACCTGAGTTGGCACCTGGCTTGGTCATCACCTTTGCCTTAAATTCAAAATTCTTAAAATTATGGTTTTCCACATTGCCGACATAGAATAAGTGCGATCTTTCCCCGGCTACTTTAATGGTGCCATCTTCTACCGAAAAAGTCGAAGCGTTCACACCTGCTTTCCAACCCTCAAGGTCTTTGCCATTAAATAAGGAAATCCAGTCATTGCCATAGTCACTTTTTGTTTCCTGCCCCAACATTGGATTTATACTTCCAAGACTAAGAAGGAGGATAATCGCATATTTTAAACTAAGTTTTATCATGATTTAAATTTAAATGTTTGTTTATTATCAGGACTTTTAAATAGTATTTGCAAGCGCCTTTTCAACAACTGCACACGTTTTTTCATAGCTGTTTTTCAGAATGGTCTCGGCATCCATGGTCTCCCAATAGTCCTTATTAAAAAGCTCTACAGAAAAACCACCCCTGAATCCGGCATTATATAGTTTGGGGATTACCTCGTTAAAAGGGCAAACACCTTCTCCTGGCAATACCCGGTCTGAATCCTTTAGCAATTCATAGGAAGGGCCTGAGGGGTAATCATTAATATGAATAACGGGTAATTTTTTTCCATTCAGGATATCAATGGTATCCCAATCATTCCCCCCACGGTAAATATGATAAAAATCTAAAAGCATTGTTGCTTTAGGATGCCCTGTGGAGATTACTATTTGAGCACAATCCGCTACCTTGTGTAAGGCGCCCATGCCCCAAAGTTCTATAATTGGAGTTACCCCGGTTTCCTCTCCCAGTTTAAGGATAGCATTATATCTTTCAGCATAATCATCGTATTTGTTTCTGTCCAGGTATTCGATTCCCTGCACAGTAGCTGCAATATATTTTCCACCCAGACTGGCGGTAATTTTCATTTCTTCGCCTAGTTGATCAATTGCTTTTTTTCTTTCTTCCGGGTCATCACTGATCCATTTTGAAAAGCCTATCATGTTTTCCAAAATCAAGTTACGGGCTTCTAACTTTTCTTTTAAGAATTCACTGCTGCCGCCTTTCTCCAAATAGGCCTTTACATCGCGCATCCACAATTCAATTCCCTCAAATCCTGCGTCTGCCACCATATCAATTTGTACATCAACATCTAGTTTATAATGTAAAAGTGTGGAGGTATTTAGACTAATTCTTACAGGTAGTTTTTTCTTTAATGAAGTGTTTTTAAAGTAAGGCTGATCCTGCGCACTTGTCTTAAATGCATACCCGCCCATTGCCGCCAGTGAAACCTTAAGGCTCGTAGTTATCGCTTTTCTTCTGGAAATTTTATGTTTCATTATTCAGGTGGTTATTCGTTTATCCCATACGATTTTTTTATCTTAATAAAGGTCTTACAATAAAATTAGTATATTGGGTATAAGGTAATTAATAAGAGGATTAAGATAACCAATTTAAACCTAAACATAAATTATGAAAGCACATAAAATGTTATTGTTATTGTTAGCAATTCTTTGTTGTACTTCCGCTTTAGCGCAGTCAACTATAAGTATAGAGGAAAGAAATGAACGTATCCGTGAGCGATGGAACCGTAGCCTGGTAAATAATCCTTCGTATACCTTTAATAAAGAAGCGAATAATCTGCTAAGTCAGACCACTGAATCTGTACAAGCCGGAAAAGCACTATGTGTTGCTATGGGGCAGGGAAGAAATGCGTTATATCTGGCCAGGAAAGGTTGGGATGTCACAGGTTTTGATCTTGCAGACAAGGCTGTTGCCTATGCCGATAACCAGGCCAAAGTTGAAAATGTTGAGTTAACAACGGAAATAGCCAGTTTTGAAACTTTTGATTATGGAACAGAAAAATGGGATCTGATCACCTGGTTATATGGCGGTTGCCTTCAAATAGAGGGAATAACCAAAAAGATAAAAACGGCCCTGAAACCTGGTGGGCTTTTTATATTTGAGTTTTTTCATCGTGAGGCTGGGATAGAAATGGGGCGCCCTGAATTTGGCTGCCAGCAAAATTCAGTTAGGGATATGTTTACAAAAGAAGGCGGCTTTGAAGTCTTATTGTATGAAGAAAAAGAAGGAGTTGCCGATTATGGAATGGAAAAGAATAAATTAATTTATATGGTGGTCACCAAATTATAATTACCTGTCAGGCAGAACTGCCAATCTTTTTATTGAGAAAGTAAGTTATAACACCTATGGCCAGGATTAAAAGCCCTACCATACTTTCCATTGGTTTGTCTATTATCAGATACCCCAGGATCCAAAGACTAAATATAATAAAGGCAACAGGGAACAAAGGGTAAAACGGGGCTTTAAAGCCAGTGGATGCATGTTCCTTTTTACGCAATATAAATACACCAGAAACGGTAAGAGCTGCACTCAGTTGTAAAATAAAACCACAATAGAGTAATACACTTTCAAAAGTACCAGTAATGACATAGGTGATGCTTAATAGTGCCTGCAGCCAAAC
Organism: uncultured Eudoraea sp.; assembly: GCF_947490415.1. Taxonomy (GTDB): domain Bacteria; phylum Bacteroidota; class Bacteroidia; order Flavobacteriales; family Flavobacteriaceae; genus Eudoraea. The sequence goes on along the minus strand of NZ_CANLGX010000001.1, from coordinate 587,823 downwards.
CGCTGCTACCGGAAGTTTGTTTTTATTTTCCCTTTTTAAAAATCGCCAAAGCTTATAATCTTTGCTCATAGCCATAGACACTCTTGGTCCTACCCATATCATGGCACTGATACTCGAAATCAAAAAGAAAGAAATTAAAATATTAATGGTTTTGGAGCCCTGGTTGCCAAATAGATTAATAGCATACACATGTCCAATATCCAGTTGCCCCTTTAAATCAGGCAGTGTTCCGTGCTTTAGGAAAACAAACTGCATGAAAACATATAATAAAGTAACAAGAAGAGTCCCACGGAGAAGTGCCCTGGGCAGGTTTTTACGTGGCTTATCTATCTCTTCAATAATGTATGCCGCAGCATTCCAGCCGGTATAGGAATAAGTCACATATACAAAAGCTATGGCAAATGAAGGGGTTACTATTTCTATCGTCCAGGAATCGGAAAAGTTAAGTGCAGAATCACCCTGGGGATAGTAAAACCCGATAAGTATAAGAATAAGGATCAACAAGACCTTAAACCAGCTCGCATAAGATTGAAATTTGCTGCTCACATTAAGGCTGAATGAGTGTATAACAGATAGTAGCACTATAACCGATATGGCCAGAAGGGTGTTGTTTACCTGCAGGACGTTTCCCAAATAGGCCCCCAAGGCCATAGCGGCCAGTGCTACCGGGGCAGCGAATCCTACAGTCAGTGAAATCCAGCCTGAAAGATACCCCAGCAGGGGATTAAACAATTTGGAAAGAAATATATACTCCCCGCCAGATTTATTGATCGCACTTCCAATCTCGGCGTAGCAAAAGGCACCAATAATTGCCATGACGCCTCCCAATGTCCAAAGGAATAGAATAGACCATGTATTGGTCACATCCTGAAGCTGAAACCCCAGGCTTGTAAAAACACCGGTTCCAATCATATTTGCAACCACCAGGGCGGCGGCTACTTTCCAGCCTATTTTATTCTTTATATTATCCAGGTTTTAAAACTTTATGTGGTAATTCCGAATCTCAATTATTGGTTCCTGTTATTAAGAATACAAAAAAACCCCTTAATATAAGGGGTTTTATGTTAAATAGAAGATATTACCATTTACCTAATAGGATTCTGGTACCTGTGCGTATTACGGAAACCCCACCATTATTTTCACCAAATTCTTTCCAGGCTTTCCTTCGGGCTTCAACCTGATCCGGGCTAAGAAGGGCATCCATACCTGCCATAGCAGATTTGAAATCCTTATAGCCCTGAATTACCATATGAGTTTCCCCATGTGGAGAACGACCAGAAGAGATACTTCCCAATACAGTTAGTCTTACATCTGATTTAAACGAAGAAAAATATTTTTCCCTGGCTTCTACAAAGGCAGTGGGATCTTTCACATGAAGGTATACATAATTTTGAACAGGCCAAACATTACCTTCTGTAGCCGGACCGTGGGTAGAAATACCGCGCCCCATAAAAGAACTGAAGGATCCTTTGATGAGCTGGTTTACTCTTGTCAGAAAGAGGTCCCAGGAATCGCTCTGCGCGCCGGAATATTGATTTCCCATTGCATCCAAAGAACCCGAAAACCCAATGGAATGAGTATAGTTATTACCGCTGTCGTTAAAGTGGTTTTCAAAGAAACGTACGGTAACGCCATCCTGCTTGTGCTCTTTAAAATAATCTTGTACCAGTTTTAATACAGCAGCTTCATTTTTAGGCTCCACACTAAAATTGTAATAGGTCCAATAAAAATCCTGGGCACTAATAGAGAAGGTCACAAATAAAAGTGACGTAAGAATTAATTTTTTCATTTTGTTTTGGTTTTTAGTTACTGCTAAAAAGGTAGTAAAAAAAATGGATTTGAGCCTATTAAAGTGCAAAACAATAACCCGGAACCACAGTGTACCTCTATTATAAATGGTTTGTCATTTTCGGGAGATTATCCCCGCCCGTAATTAAAGATCTCTGTTTTAACCCGTAGGGCGATCTAATTTGGGATACAGACTGCGGAACCGTTGGGCCCTGTAAACCGAATAACGAACCTTCGGATTCTGTATGATTACTTTCCATAATTTCTTCATTATTAAAATCTTAGATAATGAATTGATACCATTCGGACAGAATTACGGTAGTTTGGTCATAACTTGATTGGATAAACCCTTTCTTATCCATATCATTAATAAACTTTCTTATTTATAAACTAAAAACTAACTTATTATGAAACGTATTTTAACCTTACTATTTATTTTATTGCTGGCATTACCCGGCTTTTCTCAAACAAATCCGAATTGGGAGTATTACAGGACCATGCGCTGGAAGGCGAAAACCGGACAGGCAGATGACTTTAAAAAAGCCGCTGCTAAAAAGACTCAAATGTTCAATAACAGCCCTGAAAATGCCATTGTTACCTATCAAATAATGACGGGTTCAGATCAGGGTATGTTCGAAAGGGTTCAGGTAGCAAGGACATTAGATAACCTCTATAATGCCGATAACACCAAAGAGTTGGAATATTGGGCCAAAAACGTTACCCAATTTGCGGAGAACCCCGAAGGCGGTAAAATTTGGTGGCGGATTAAAGGCTGGAGCGCAAATTGGGAAGAAGGCGGTACACCTAGCAAGTATATGGATGTACAAATAATAACTATTAAAACGGCCAACACTAGTGATTTTAGGCGCTATATGACCCGTCGTATGGATATAATAAAAGAGAATTCTACCAGAAAGATAGCTGTTTTTAAAATTAGCTCGGGAGGTCAGTTAGGGGAATTCAGGATTATCACATTTTTTGACGATCCAATGAAAGCCATGGGCGAATGGAAGTCAGAGGATTTTGATTTTGAAGATGCTTACAATGAGAAATATGGGTTTAACGCTTATATGACGGATAGAGATCTTTACACAAAAGCCTTCGAAATTTATGGAAACCTTGTGGAAACGCATAAGCTTGTCCCTGAAATGTCATTTATGGGCAACTAAGGCCTCAAAGTATCTTTTATATATCTCTTTCTAAAGAGAATTGGACCAAACATAAAAATCCGGATTTTTAAATCCGGATTTTTTTATAGCTTAAATTTAATGAGGAAATGCAGTGGATTATAAATAAATAATAATTGGAAATCCAAAACTACCTTGAAGCAAAAGTTGTATTCAAATCACCCATGGATGCAGCTAAGACACGTTCAGCCTTAATAAGTAAATCCGGGACATATTCTTTATATAAAACTACGACTAAAGCAATTAAAATTATAGACAGGGCCCCTGTTAGAATTCTGACTGTAAATAAGCGTTCTGAAGCTTTCATATGGATTGATATATTGGTTGGTTTTTTAAATTTAAGAAAAAAAATTAACAATTAACAAATTCTTAACAGGTTTTATTCCCTGGCATTCCCGAGACGCCTACTATTAACAACTTAGATATTTTTTAGTTAGCCGGATAGTTAATTGAATTAATTCTTAAGTTTATATACTTTGAAAAAATTATTATTATGGGCACGCGCAGAGAATTTGTACAAAAAATAACCGCCTCAGCGGTCGGACTACCAATTTTATTCAATTCAACCAATCTTTTTGCCAACTCGGGCTCGTTCTATGACGGACCGGTTTTGCGGGTTGCAATAATGGGCCTTGGGAGTTATGGAACCCGGGTTGCGGAAGCAATGCAAAGTTGTAAGCGAGCTAAACTTGTCGGGTTAATTAGTGGGACACCTGCAAAAGTCACCAAATGGAAGGCAAAGTATAATGTTCCTGATAAAAATTGCTACAATTACGAAAATTTTGATCGGATAAAGGACAATCCTGATATTGATGCAGTTTACATAATAACGCCAAACGGACTGCACTGTGAATTTACCAAACGAGTTGCCCTTGCCGGGAAACATGTGATTTGCGAAAAGCCAATGGGTATTAATGCGCGGGAAGGGCAGGAAATGGTAGACGCCTGTAAGGCCGCCAATGTTAAATTACTGATTGGATATCGCATGCATTTCGAAGCTAAAACTCTTGAAATTGTGCGGATGAGCAGAGCAGGGGAATTTGGAAAAATTATTTTCTTTCAGGGGCAATCTGGTTTTATAATTGGCGATCCCAACCAATGGCGGTTGAATAAAAAACTATCAGGAGGCGGAGCTATGATGGATATTGGTATTTATTCCATTAACGGGGCACGTTACATGATAGGGGAAGAGCCCATTTGGGTTACAGCACAGGAGACTAAAAACGATCCTGTTAAATTCAAAGAGGGAATAGATGAAACCATTCAGTTTCAATTAGGATTCCCCGGAGGCGCTGTGGCCTCTTGCCTTTCTACCTATGCAGTAAATCATCTGGATAGATTTTACCTTGCCGGGATAGACGGGTGGGCCGAAATGCAACCGTCTACAGGTTACGGACCTATTAAAGCCCGAACCCATAAAGGGGAACTGACTGATCCTCATATTACCCACCAAACTGTACAGATGGATGAAATGGCGGGAATTATTTTAGAAAATAAAGAGCCTTTTATTCCGGTTGATGGAGAAGAAGGGGTGAAGGATATGAAAATTATTGATGCTATTTACAATGCCGTTAAAACAGGAAAGAAGGTAGATTTGACCTGAACCTGATTACCAAAAAAAACTAAAGCTCACCACAAACGTTTTTTGTAAATTGCACACGCTTTAAAAAAGGAAGCAACATAATTTTATACCATAAATTCAATTAGTATGTCCAAAACGTCACATAAATTATTTGATTTAAGAGCAAAATGGCTCTTTCTCTTTGTTATAATCCTGTTATTTTCTGGGTGCAAAGAGAAGCAGGAAAATTCAGTAAAGGAGCCTGTTTTGAAAATAAGTCCGGATAATGAAGGGATAATTGTTCCCGATGGTTTTGGGGTAATGAAGGTAGCAGATTCTTTAGGGGCCCCACGGCATATTGCTGTTAATTCTAATGGGGGCGTTTACCTGAAATTAAGAAAACCAATAGATGGAGAAGGTATAATTTATCTAGAAGACCAGGATGGTGATGGGATAGCTGATTCCAAAAAAGGGTTTGCAGATTATGGAGGAACCGGGATCTATCTGGATAACAACTATTTATATGCGTCATCCGATGAGGAGATTTTTAGGTATAAACTGAATGCCGAGGGGGAAGTAACAGATACTAATTCGCCAGATACCCTGGTGACCAAATTGGTTTCCTATAGAACACATGCTACAAAATCCTTTACTATGGACGGGGACGGAAATATTTACGTAAATATAGGTGCTTATTCCAATGCCTGCCAGGAAACAGACAGAACTTTGGGTTCACCCGGAGTGATGCCTTGCGCCATTCTTGATTCGGCGGGAGGCATATGGCAATTCAGGTCAGATAAATTTAAACAGTCTTACGGGGAAGGAAAACGATATGCAACCGGCTTAAGAAATGTGGTAGGGCTCGACTGGAATAACCAACTGAATAAATTAGTGGTCACACAACATGGAAGAGACCAGCTGAATACCCTCTATCCTGATCTATATGACACAGAGACTTCGGCTAAATTGCCTGCTGAGACAATGTATATCATAAATGAAGGCGACGATGCGGGCTGGCCTTATATTTATTATGATCAATTTCAGAATAAGAAGATTTTATCCCCGGAATACGGTGGGGATGGTAAAAAAACAGCTGGCGAAAATGCTATAGACCCTATAACCACTTTTCCTGCACATATGGCTCCCAACGCCTTGCTTTTTTATACAGGAGATATGTTTCCTGAGGAATATAAAAATGGCGCTTTTATTGCTTTCCACGGTTCATGGAACAGGGCACCTGAAAAGCAAAAAGGATTTTTGGTTGCCTTTGTACCTTTTAATGACGGAAAACCCAGTGGGGAGTGGCAGATTTTTGCTGATGGCTTTGCCGGCATAGAAGAAGTATCTTCCCCTAGCGAAGCTAATCACAGACCTACCGGTTTAGCCCAGGGCCCGGACGGTTCTCTTTATGTATCAGATGATGCCGGAGGCACTTTATTTAGAATCGTATACAACAAAAAATAAATAAGATTGCGAAAAGGTCACTTAAGTACATATATAAGTAAACACACGGTTGCAATTTTTCTTTTTGGACTTGGGTTAATTGTTTTATTGAATAGCTGTTATTCATCCAAAAAAGAAAAAAAGCCGGGTTCTGAAACTGAAATTCAAACTGTTTCAAAATCACTTCCTAAGGCGCCTGAAGCTGCACTGCCACCCTATATGGCAGATGGCAGAAAGGTATACAGGCAAGTGTGCTTAACCTGTCATCAGGCCAATGGAAAAGGAGTCTCCGGATTAAACCCTCCCCTTACCCAAACAGACAATGTGCTGGGAGACAAGAACAGGTTGTTGGAGATTATTATTAAGGGATCTGAAGCGAATCTAAAAGACAATACATCTGAATATGCCAATGTTATGCAGGGTTATGGAATGTTGGGGGACAAAGAAATAGCCAATGTGGCATCTTACATACGAAATAGTTTTGGGAACAAGGCAGAACCAATTACCGTCGAAGAAGTAACTTCTTTTAGATCAGTAAATAAAAAATAGCGCGGGTGTAAAGGTTTTAACCCCTGCCAATATAAGGCATTTTATTGGCCATAATTGTGATAAAAGGGACATTGGTATTTAGAGGCAAACCGGCCATATAAACTACAGTACGGCCTACGTCTTCTGGGTTTATCGTAGGTTCTATTTTATATGAACCATCAGCCTGTAACGTTCCTTTTTCCATCTTTTTTGTCATTTCACTTTTAGAATTGCCGATATCAATTTGTCCACACGCAATGTTGTAAACCCGGCCATCCAGGGAAGTAGATCTGGTTAAGCCGGTTACCGCGTGCTTACTCGCCGTATAGGGTGCAGAGTACGGCCGTGGTACATGTGCGGAAAGTGAACCGTTGTTTATTATTCGTCCTCCCATTGGATCCTGAGATTTCATAATTCTGAATGCTTCTTGTGTACAGAAAAAGACACCATTTAAATTTGTATCAATCACATGCTTCCATTCTTCTATGGTAAGTTCTTCCATTGGTTTTACAGGCGCACTTACACCTGCATTATTGAAAAGTAAATCCAGACGGCCATAAGTCTTTAGAATTTGAGCAAAAAGATTTTTTACACTTTCCGGGTTTTTAACATCAGTTGGCACAACCATGGTATCCGACTTATTACACGAAGCTGCTGTTTCCAGGAGATTCTTTTCCTGCCTTCCCGCCAGTACTACCGTCCATCCATCCTTATTTAAGGCTATGGCTACAGCTCTCCCAATACCAGACCCTGCACCTGTTACTATGGCAATTTTTGATTTTTGATTCATCGTTAATTACAAATTAGATTTTACTATTCCTGCTACTTCAAGACACAACCTTATAATTACTTCAGGTAAAATAGTTAACCCCATCAAGGTATTATACCACCCGATTTCGGATGGGTTCTCCCCTGGCTAATTGAATAATATTCAAAGCAGCAAGCCGCGACATTTCATTTCGGGCTTCTATAGTGGCAGATCCTATATGTGGTGTTATCGCTACATTTTCGAGCTGTAATAAAGGATTGTTTGCTGCCATTGGTTCCGGATTAGTTACGTCAAGGCCCGCTCCCCAAATGCTCCTGTCCTGCAAAGCTTTAATAAGATCTTTTTCGTTATGGATACCACCCCTGGCTGTATTTATGAAGATAGAATTGGAGTTCATTTTGCTAAAGGCATCATAATTAAATCTATTTTTAGTAGCAGCTGTAAGTGCACAATGAACAGAAAGAACATCACTTTGTTTCAATAGATCATCGAAAGAGACATAAGTGGCTTTTAAATTCTTTTCGGCTTCCTTATTTCGATTGCGATTATGGTAAAGTATTTTCATATCATATGCCCCGGCACAGCGTTTTGCAAACTCGGTTCCTATTCTGCCCATGCCAAAAATCCCAATAGTTTTTTCTTTTAATTCCATTCCTAAGTTTGCCTGTGGCCGAAACGGCCCCCAATCATTATCGATTATTTTTTTATGCATGAAGAACATCTTTCTGGACACGGCCAGCATAAGTGCAAAAGCAATATCGGCTGTGGCATCAACCATAGCATTGGGAGTATTTGCTATTGGTATATCCAATTCTGCGGCCTTCTTTAAGTTGATATTGTCATAACCTGCTGCAAATTGCGAGATTAATTTCAGGTGCTTATTGCTTTCTAAAAAGACGCTGTCTATTTTATATGTACTTGTGGAAAGCAGAATGTCATGTTTTTGTGTCGCAAGCATAAGTTGCTCATCGGTCATCGGGTTATCATCTGTCCAAACGGTAACTTCCAACCCTTCATTGCGGAGCATTTCTATGCCAATAGGGGGAATATTCAGAGAGACTAATACTTTCATTGGTCGAATATTGCGAAAACTAGATTTGACTTACCTCTTTAGCTTTGACTTGTTGTTGTGTCTTCAATACTTTAAAAGCTCTATTTTCCTAAAATCTATAGGATGGCTGTTAGATTGTAAGGAAATATAGCCGTCTTTTACCGAAGTGTCACCATTAACAATAAGTGTTTTAGCTACCTCATGCTCAGGGTTATAGGTTGGGTTGGAATAGCTTAAGATTTCTTCCCCGTTTGCAAAGTGGGATATTTTACCATCTTTTACATCTATTTCCAAAGTCACCCATTGATCCCCGTGAAAAGTCCTTTTCACTGAGGGAGGTGTACAATAGCTTGTATTTTGCTGCCCGTTTAACTCTACAAAAATACCATTTGCGCAAATTTGGCCAACAGGCCTTTCATCTGTTCCGTTGCCACCATGTAGATTATATTCCAGGGAAACAGGAAATGGCTGATCTTCTTTTAAAGATGCAGGGGACTGAGAATGGAATTGAACACCACTATCTCTAAAGCCCCATTCAGGTGCCCCGGGAGCTGTTTCTCCTACAAATCGGTATTCTACTTTTAATCTGTAGTTTGCTAATTTCTCATTAAAATATAAAGCTCCAAACCTATTGTTGAAATCATCGCCATAAGCGTCGTAACGAATACTCAAAATACCATCTGAAACCCGAAAAGTATTTCCAAAATTTTCTCCTAAAGGATGTCCTGTAATTTTCATTGTCCAGCCATCTAAATCGGTTCCGTTAAACAAAGGCTTCCAATTGTTTAATGTAGTTTTTTGCTCAACAGGCACAGATTCTTCTTTTTGGGAGGTAGAATTTTTCTCTTTACAGGAAGTTATAAAAAGAAAACAAAGGAATAACACATAGACAAAACTCTTCATAATAATTCAATTTTGGGCTGGTCTTTAAAATCTAATAATAAAATAGTGAAGGGTATACCAAAGGAATCAGTCAGGTCAAATACTTTGGAGTGACGTACACTACTATTTAAACCTAAACACAGCTAATCTAAAATAACAATTATCCTTATTTTTTCTTTTTAAACAATAAACGAATAAAATAAAGTATGCCATATTGCTTTGCAGAAGACAGGATCGGTCCAAACCAATTATAAGGTTGTATACTTTCCTTAAAATCTCCTTTAAGGCCCTTTATTTCTTCCCATGCAATCTGCCTTTCCAGCCTAAGGCGTTTTAGGTCGTGATTTATTTCTTTACTATTATTATACTGCTTCATTTAATTGAAAAATTGTTTAGACATTCCCCGAACAATCAGGTTTTCTATTCGAGTTCTAAAGGCATAGACAACAGCTCCAACTGCGCATAAAATTGCTGCGCTAATCAAACAGGCATAAACCATATTTCCTATTAGGTTGCCCAACGCTAAAGTTCCGGCAACAATCAACAAAATAAGTATCAAAAAGCCGAGGCTGCCCAATATGGCTGCTTTGCAAAACATAACGACAGTGGCAGTAAGCTGCTGAAAAACTTTAAGTTCGTAATACTCCTGTGTCTTCGTTAAATACTCTTCACCTAAGTTAACAGCTTTATTTGAAGTTTCATTAAGGGATTCTAGTACACTCATCAGGTAGTTTTCTGCAATTTTTTATTCTTAGCTTTTAATTCTGCCAATTTTTCCTCCAAAGCAGTAATAACATCATCCGCCTTGTAACTTACATCTGACAGGAGACCTTCCATACGGCTCTCCAATGTTTCGGATTCCGAAGCCAGGGTATCCACAACCCTGTCTTTTAAATCCATCGCGGTTTCAGACAGGTTTGCCTTTGCGGCGGCGGCTTCTTCAGCTAATTTTCTTCTTGTAACTTCTCCTTTATCAGGAGCAAACAAAACTCCTAAAGCTACGCCTATTGCCGCGCCGGCAATAAGTCCTATTAAGGTATTTCCGGAATTATCCATAATTTAAATTTTAAAATCATTGAAGATAACAATGACCAATTAAAGATACAACATTGGATGTTAAACTTGATAAGGCATAACTTAAATAATGTAGTTAATGACGTGCATAACGCTTATGAATTATCAGGAATGGACGCTTCTTTTGGAAAGGAAGCTAAAAAATTTATTTATTTGAACTGTCAAGATTAACCCCTATTCCTATATAAACAGTCGAAGTATATTGCGACCGGTTAATTGGCGTCTGACTGTCAAAAAAATAATAGAATGAGCTATTCACATTTATCTTTTCGCTAAGTGGCACCTCAATTTTGAACTGTTCCGAGATGTTATAATTACTAAAATCTCTATATAGAGGCTGATAATAGAGTATGTTGGTAATATTTATTTTACTTTTTGGCAGTACAATTGAGAGTGACATATATGTATTATTCCTGTGGTTGTAAAATTTTTGGTTTAGAGGATCACTGATCTCTACTTCATACATATAAGAATTTGCTAAATACATCCTTATGTGTTCAGTTGAAATTGCCTTAAAACGCAAACCTGCTGCTATTAGATGTCTGCCGCTAACGTCTAATAATTTATTGCTCTGACTTTGGACAAAGGTCTCAATTCTTATTACCTGGGTAAGTCTGTAATTAAATCTAAGATGCAAAAGCCAGTTGTTTGAAAAATCCTCCCCCTTGGAGCGGATAAGCCCTAAATTGCCCAGGAAAAAATATAACTTACGAAAATCCTTAGATTTTAACTGTGTGTATATTGCATCACTCACTTCAAAGATATAGTTCCCGTCATTATCGTTATACCTAAATGAAAAATCGTTATTCAAAACAAACCTGACAGAATCTGTTTGCATTCTTGCGGACTCTATATTCACAACTTGCGCATAAATGGAATTTACTACCAAACACGAAAAAATTAGAAAAAGGTGATGTAATTGCATATTATTATAATGATAGGGAAGCCAAAATTAGAAGTTTTTAATCAACTTAATTGTCATGATATTAATATAAAACGAATGTACTGAAATCACCATAAAAGAAGATAGCAAACTGCATATGGTTTTATGAAAAGGGATAAGTATCTTTATTACGTATCAAAATCACGGTTATGCAAACACGCAAATTAGGTTACAGCGAGCTTTATCTTACAACCATTGGCCTGGGAACCTGGGCGATGGGTGGCGGAGACTGGAAATTTGGCTGGGGGCCTCAGGATGATATGGCTTCTGTCAAGGCAATTCACTCGGCACTCGATCAGGGCATTAATTGGATAGATACAGCGGCTATCTACGGACATGGGCATGCAGAAGAAGTAGTAGGCAGGGCAATTAAAGGAATCAGGAATGAAGTAATCATTGCAACCAAATGCGGACGGGTTTGGGAAGGTGACAGCCGGGAGATTGGTAAATCACTGAGAGCAGATAGCATACGGCGGGAGGTAGAAGCAAGCCTGAAACGTTTGGCCATCGAAGTGATAGATCTATACCAGATTCACTGGCCTGAGCCGGATGAGGAGATTGAAGAAGGTTGGGGTACTGTGGCAGATCTTGTCAAAGAAGGAAAAATAAGATATGGAGGAGTATCCAATTTTAGTCTGGAACAACTTAAAAGGGCGCAGGCCATACATCCTATCACCTCTCTGCAACCGCCCTATAGTATGTTTCGTCGTGAAATTGAAGAGGAAATTATGGCTTATTGTGGCTCCAACCAGATTGGGATTATTGCCTATAGCCCGATGCAAGCGGGGTTGCTAACAGGTAAATTTACCAAAGAAAGAGCGGCCGGGCTCCCTGAATCTGATTGGCGCAGCCGGCATCCGTTTTTTATGGAACCCCAACTGAGTGTCAATCTCCAGACAATAGATCAACTAAGGAAAATTGCGAATAAAAAGAAGATCTCACTGTCTCAGCTTTCCCTGGCCTGGGTCTTGCGAAACAAAGAGGTGACTTCGGCAATTGTTGGCGCTCGTAACCCGCAGCAAATTGAAGAAACTGCCAAAGCTGGTGAATTATCCCTGACAAAAGCTGAAATTGAAGGTATAGAAGAGATTTTGGCCTGGCGGATAAATAACTTATAAAATAGAGCCGGCCTTAAAAAGGATACGTTTTTATTTATGTAGTTTGAGTTAGTTTATAAAAGCAGGTGGGGACATCTGTTATTTTTGTATTTAATTAATTCTTTACCTTCTGTGAAACGAGATAATTCTCACGAACAATTTTTGCAGTTTTGTGTTCGCCCATATGATCCCATCCCGGAGGCATAACCACATATAATAATTTATTTTTTAGACCTGGGGCCTTATAAACATCTTTCAATAAGGCCACAATTTCTCCAAAGTAGACATCAAGGAAATTTCCTGAATCTATCTTTCGTGTAATTCCGTATTCAACTTTAATGGCCCTATCTTCATCCTGGTATGTTCCAAAAACCCGGTCCCAGATATTCAGAAGATTGCAAAAATTAGTATCCATATAAAGTGGGTTACGGGCATGGTGCACCCTATGGTGAGAAGGTGTTAGGATTACCTTATTTAAAAAGCCAAGCCTGCCATCTTTTATCAGGTTTTCGCCCACATGAATAAACGCCCCATAGGTACCGTCTATAAACATGATTAAGAACAAGAGTTCGGGCTGTACACCCAGCAAAATACAAACAGTTGTACGAATAGTATCTGCGTATGGGGCTTCTAAAAAGAAGTGGGCATATGTTACCGTAAGATTCATGTTTTCCGGGGCATGATGTGTAGAATGAAGACACCAGAACAGCCGTACTTTGTGGCCCCAGTAATGATAGAGAAAATGCCCAAACTCCCAAACTATGTAACCATAGATAAACCAATACCAGGTAAAACTGGTTTGAAAGGGAGCCAGATGTTGGAAAAGCCCAATACACAAGGCAACCATAGCAATGGCAATAAATCTGCCCACAAACCTATTAAAGATGTAAATAAGGAAGTTGACTTTATACACCTTGGCCTGAGGGTTTTTATAGATAAGCCCTAAAATAAGCTCAAGGATTACCAGCAATGGAATGATAGGAATTATAAGAGAAACAATTCCATCATAGGTTTTAAAGGCCTCGTAATCGCCTGCTTTTAGTAGTTCCAGAACCTGGGTTATGCCTAGAAAACCAATCAGTTCGTTGTAAAGTGTTTCCAGAATCTCCATTAAAACGATCTTGCCATTTGTTAAATTATTTTAAGAAGCCCGATTTCAAGATACTTTTTTAAATCAACTTTTCCATATGCCATGGAGTAGTTATTCTTAATAATTATTACTGCTATTAGCAGTTTTATATTTCATTAGGTCTGCTATCATCTTAGCCCTTTTTATTGCCTCAGAAGCTCTTTCTCCCTTAAAATTTTCATTAACCGTCTGATTCCAAAGCAATAGCCACCTTTCGAAATGCTCTGAAGTCATTGGTTCCTTTTTACTAAGTACAATATGTTTGGTCATGGGATTTCCTTTATACTTCATGGTATCGAATAATATGGTTTCCCAGAAGTCATACATAATTGGAAAATGTTTTTTCCAGTCTATATGAGCTATTTCGTTAAAAAAGAATCCAATTTTATCATCTTTAAGAACCTTAGCGTAAAACTCATTTACCAAATCCTCAACATCCTTTCTGCTTTCAATGTCTTTCATTTATTACTTAAACTAAATAAGATTTTAAATTATAATCATCATTTAAGATATCAAGACCAATCTTTATCTTCTATTTAATTCCCCGGCCCTATTAATTATATTTTCGTAAACATCTCTTCCCTGACCAATGACCTCAAGAACTTCTTTTTTTTGATGTTCATCATAAAACAGGGCTTTTGTATTAACCCATTCGGACAATCGATCAATGATCTTGATAAATTTTTTAGCTGGCTCGGCATGGCCTGCTGGCCTTCCTTCAAAATTGATATATACAGGATTTGTGTGCGCTCCTTTACAGCGAGCAGCAATCCAGCCAGAATCCTCCAATGTAATCTGGCTGGATACCTCTGTAGTGGTATGAATCACCTCTCCATTATATACTATTTCAAGGGGGATTTTCCCTTCAGGTGTGAGCGCCCTGGCATCTATTTGAAATTGAACAGGGCCCTTTATAACATTCAGTGTGCTTCCAGGCTGTTCCCCGTTAACCGTAAAAAATAACATAGGGCCAGTAGTTATAAAGCTTTTACCATTTTGTAAGTTCCTCCTCCAATTGGCCAGTGTGAAATCTTCATTTTCAAGATTGACATAAACTCGTGGAGTATCTTTAATTGCCCAGTCTGGCCCGGCGGTTGCCGCAATTTTAAAGCCACAATTCAAGATGTCATACCAAACTTTCATTTGGCCGCCATTACCCGCAATCTCTGCTATATGTACGTTTCCCAAGGCTATATCAACAGGCATTTCAAATCCGGTAGAGGGCCAACTGCTTTTAATTTGACCTACATTTTCGGTGAAATTACCAAAATGAGCAGCAATGGTAGTAGCACCCTGGGCCACTGCTTCCTCTAAAACATATGAATTAGGAGGATAGTCCGGGCCGCCTAATTCACCCAAAGCCCCCGTACTAATGGGCTGTATTAAAGAATTAAGGCCTATGAAAGCAAGATGACCATATGGATTGTTACGAAACTCTTCTCCATAAGTAATAATATGATCTGCGTTACTATAGGACTTCCTTATGCCCATTGGGAATTCATTGGCGTAAATAGCATGTGTATCCCATTCTCCTTTTAGTGTTAAAATGGAGGAGACATGGAGATCTTCTGCGCGGGAAATCAAAGGCCAGAATTTGCTGAATTGAACGGGAATACCAATATCTGTAGTATGTATGTGTGTTTGTCCGGAATACCAGCCAAGTTCAGGCATATTAATCCATCGTTCCAGGCCGATATTTACCTTCCCGTGCCCGGGCACTTCCACCTCTGCCGGCCTGTATTCATACCCATGATAGACCTTAGCTCTTTTGCCTTGCGGGCTTACCCCAAGTTCTGCGTTGCCCTGCATATAGAAATAGGGCCCTGGCTGATACTCCCAAAGTGCTGTATGCCAACCCCATTCCATGTTTCTGCTTACGGCATATGAAGGCCCCTTAATGGGAGTCCAGTAAAGATTCCCCTCCTTGTCACTCACTTCTATCCTTGCCGAGAGGGGCTTCCCGGTTTCTTTATCAGTAATTGAAAATTTGACAGATTCAGAAAAGGTTATGGCTTTATCAACCGGGACATTAACATAATCCGGGACAACAACGTGGGTAGGAATGCTGTCGGGCATAAGCACAAATGGTTTTTCATACATGGGAATACCCTTTACATTAAGTATTACATTTGTTTTATTACCAGGTTCATCACTAATGTTGAGGGTATTGGTTATTTGGCTTTCACGCAGCGGGGCCAGTACCACAAAAGTATATCTTGAAGTTTTGGCTTCTAGTGTAAATTGTTTGTTCCAGAATAAGATATCATCACTCGAATTGCTTTCCATGGTGAGCTCTGCTTTGGAGTTTCTTTTATTTTGAATTTCAACCAATAAAACTTTAAAGTGCCCTTGCTGAACTTCTAATGGAGGCGCGTCCCAAATGGCAGTTATAGATTGGTCAACAATAAATTTAACTGCAGGTTCTTGTTCAATTAAATTAGCAAAGTATACCCGGCATTCTTTGAGTAGCTGCTTTTGTTTGGACCTCGTCTTACTGATTTGTTTCATTACGGCATCAGAATTCATCAACAAATTCTGCTCATCTGTAAGATTGCGTATCTCCCAGGATTCTGCCCTGAGTTCTTGCCAGGTTTTAAAAATATTGGTCGCCGCAGAATCATTTATCCGCAACAGCTGTATGGCCATTACATAGTCATTTATTTCCTGAAGAACAGGATCTGGATGTCCATCATGGGCATAGGTAAGAGGCTCAAAAACAAATGTAAATACTATTGAAATGATAATTATGGCTGTTTTCATCTTAGGGCTTATAAAATGATTTTTCATCCACTATTAATGTGGTCAACTCAACGTTATGCCCCTCCGGGTCTTTGGTATACATAGAAAGAAAATTGTGATGGTGCTGGATGGTAAATTCCAAATTCATTGCCGTATATCTCCTTTTTGCCCTCTCAAAATTTTCGTTAGTAACGTTAAAAGCAAAGTGATCTATGCTAACTTTTTTGGAGGTCTGATCTATTGGTTTATCTGTTTTATTTGCGGGGAATAGCGCAAGGCCAGATTTATTGGCCAACATAAAAATGGGGAATGGCCCCCATTCTTTCAATTGGTATTTTTTAAGCCCAAGCGCACGTTCATACCATTCGGCAGACACATCCATATCTTTAACACGAATAGCCACATGATCTAAAAAACCAATCTTAAATTCTTCATTCCCGCTCATTTTATCAAGTTACACAAAAAGGGTTAATTTATTTCTTTCTTTATACAAGGCTTCACTAAAATCTTCTAGTTCCATGTGTAAAGCTATACACTTTGTATTTTCCTTAAGAGTATTTTCATTCAATTTTATGAGTTGAACTTAATTTACGTTTGCGTGAGAAATACCGATAAACAATGAATAATAATACCAGAATAACAACCAGACCAATTAATAAGACATAAAATACGAGATCTGCATTAGGGGAAATTATAAAATTTGCCAGTGCTACTTTGGTTGGTTTATCTCCCAAATTATTTCGCCTGTTCCATGTCTACATTAACAATAAATTCAATTAAACCTTTAAAATAGTTTTCTGCATCATCATACATGGCTAAATGACTCCCATTGGGGCAATGCAAATATTGTCCATTCTGAACTTCTGAAGCCATCCATTCCATGTGCTTTGGATCCATCGTGTCATGGGCGCCACCAATAGTTAAGGTAGGAACCGAAATTTTTGAAAGTTCTGCTTTAATATCCCAATTCTTCAACTTTGCATCCCCTACAACCCCAAATTCACTAGGGCCTTGCATGGTAACATAGAAATCCATATTTACATGGGCAAATGCCCGATTTACAGGATTTGGCCATTCTTCCAAAGGCATGCGCAACACATGTTCAGGATAAAAATTAGCATAGATTAATTCTGAATATCTGGGATTTTTATAATCCCCTTTTTCCTCCAAATCTCTGATTTCTTTTAGTATAGCTGCAGGAAGTTGTGGCCCGATGACTTCATTGGCATAGGTCATATAATCCGGAATAGAAGCCATCATGTTAGAAACAATTAACCCTTTTAAGTTTTGTTGATATTTCAGTGCGTATTCCATGCACAAGATGCCGCCCCAGGAACTTCCGTAGAGGTAAAAATTGTCTGAGTTTAAACCAAGTGCCTTTCGCACCTGTTCTACTTCATCCACATATCTGTCTACACTCCATAAACTGCTATCATTAGGCTGGTCGCTATAGAAAGATTCCAACTGATCATAATAGTAATACTCAATTTCAGCATTCGGGAAGTAAGAATCAAAAACTTCTAAATATTCATGTGTAAAACCCGGCCCACCATGAAGTAATAATACTTTCATCTTTGGATTGTTACCAACCCTTTTTGTCCAAACCTTAAATTCTCCTGCAGTGGTTTGAATCGGAATCATCTTTACCCCTCCGCTTAATTTATCATCACGACCAGAATAATCTAAATAACTGCTTGTTTGAACATTTGTCTTTTGTGCTTCTTGCTTATTGGTACAGCTTTGGAAGATTAGAAATAAGGAAATAATTAAGCTCAAATTTCTCATGGATTTCAGGTTAAGGTTAGTTATTAGTGAATTTCACATTTGAAGTGTTCAAGGTACTTAGCTATGTGCAATACATAGTTGTTCATTATTCAATCAATTTGCTATACATGTTGGTCGATAAGAATTGTATTTCCATCAGGGTCAATAACAACAAAACTCCCGGGGCCGGTTGTGCTTTCATCGGCTTCACTTTCCAACTTAATTCCTTTTTCTTTTAATTCCCTTTGAATTTCTCTCACGTCATCAAAATTTTTAAGTGTATTGGCCTCCGTATCCCATCCTGGATTAAAAGTCAAAATATTGTTTTCAAACATCCCTTGAAATAGTCCGATAAGTGATTTTCCATTCTTCATTATCAGATAATTTTTCTCGATCTCGCCTGCGAAAACCTTAAAACCGAGATTTTCATAAAATTCTTTGGACACATTAATGTCCTTAACACTAAGACTGATGGAAAATGCTCCTAATTTCATGTTGTTCCCTTTTTATGTTACTTGTATTTATTTGAATTTGATTAGTATATTATTTTCTAAGACGTGATAATTGCTAATGGCCCGGCAGTAATCACCTAACCCACAAAATCATACAGCTTATTCTATCTAAAATAGGGAAATTCTTTTAGTTTGTAGTTCTAGCACAATGAATTATAGCCATTGTTGCAGCCGGTTTTTATTCAGGTACTTCTCCATTTAATTGTCGGTTATACTCTTCCTCATTAAAATGACCTTTGGACTCCTGGACCAAACCTTCTTTATTCATTGTCCACTCTTCATAGCCACTAATTTTTACTTTGTTTCCGGTTCCACCCGGAACATTATTTGTTCCGGTTAGCGTCCAATAAAATCTTGTTTTATTCGATTTGGTTATTAAACTATCCATAGCAACAATCATATCGGGAAAAGCATCCATAAATCCTTTGGCAACATTTGTAATAGCTTCGGTTCCTACCGCCGGATCGCCATCATTAACCGTTAATGAGGCATCTGAAGCAAAAAATTCAGCAACCCTTTCAGGTTTTTGGCTACTCCAGGCACTGGCATATTCATTTCCAAAATCTATCAGGCTTTTTTGTTCCATTGTATTTTCTGTATTTGCATCAATTTGAATTGAATTTGATACTGATTTTTGAGAACTGTTTTTACAACCAAAATTTAATAAAATCAAAGCGATAAAAGACAGGTATTTTGTTTTCATAGGTATTCGTCTAAATTGGTTATAATGGTTCGACTATTTTTAATTCACCCAAATTAAAAGCGCAACAATCACTGCCAGTCCGGTAAAGAAGAAAATCCTGTAAATGAGGAACGCCCTTTTCCTTTCTTTTTCGGCACGCTCTCTAATACGTTTTATTATTTCAATCAGTTCTTTTTCCGGGCGGTTTTAAAATTCGGTCGATTAATTTTTTTATTTGATACCTGATAGATGTTTTCACGATTATTTTCTTTGAATTTTGGTCGTTTGGATGGACGTTGTGCTCGGTTTTGCTTTATCCGATTATTCATATCCTGAACATGTCCGGATCCACTCATAATTTACATTGGTTATTTTTTATACAATTATTTGGTGTTAACATAGTTTTGTTCAACTGAATGTGAACTAACTGTCTTGTATAAAAATCAGCACAGGTTCAAGACAAGAATTTGTTATCCAGAACTTATTTTATTCATCAAGTAATTCAACCACCTTAAAGTTAATATCTCAGTCATTTGATTTGGTCTATTCTGTTATTTTGAATGTTTTAAGCATGTTTTTACTTATGGTATTAGGCACCTCAGATATCAACGCATAATTTCCTGGTTTAAGATTTACCCGAAAATATGCGGTGCTGCCTGCCGGCATATCATTCACTCCGCCCAAAAATGTAATACCTTGTGGAGCAGGGGCTATAAGCCCTTTTGGATCTGCCCAATTCATCCAGCTTTCAAGGTCCTTAAGATCAACATTATCATCATATCTCACCAAATTTATATCATGCCCAACAAAATTTTCGTGCGTAATTTGGTCTATAAAAGTAACTTCAAATGATCGTACTCCTTTTAGAGGTAATTTTGTAGCGTCATAAGTAATACCCTGATCACTTGATATGGAAATGCTGAAATTTTCACTGGGTTCAGAATTGCCACTTTCAGAATTTGTCACAATAATAGGTTTAGACATGCCCATTACAGAGTGGAATTTTCCATTTTCCATTTTAACATAACATTCCATAACATAATAGCCCGGTTTCATGTTTAAGGTTGTGATTCCCGTTTCCCCGGGGGAAACCAGGCCGGAACCTCCTGAAAATACAATTTCTGAATACCACTCCGGGAGATTGCCAAATTCTTTTAGGGCCTCTTCGGGTTTTCCTTCATTAATTAAATCCATACCATTTTGGAACACCGGGAAAACTTCAACTCTCCCATCATTTATCGATTTATTTACCGGATATTTTTCCAATAAAAAAAAATGTGTTTCCTCAGATTTATTGATATACTTGAACGTATTCCATCCCGAGGAGATGGTATCGATGCTTTGAAAGTCCATTGCATTTGTAATAATTTCAACTACTTCCTCTTTATCCGTTTCTTTGATGGCATCTTTCTTTTCGGTTTTGCAGGCCTGGAAAATAAAAAATAGCAGTATAAGTCCAACTATTATTTTAACGCTTGTCAGATGATGTAATTTTTTCATATTACTGTTTGTTTGGTTGTTTCCAATTGTCAATGTTCCTTGCCATAACTTGGTTATAAAGCCGTCTGCGAAGCAGCGGGGGAATTAGACCGCTGGCATCAGGATTATTCCACAGCGAAATCAAGTGTAATAAATGTAAGAATTTTGAAGTAATAGAAAAAGGCCGCTATGAATTATAGCGATCTAACCCTTTTTATCGTTTCCCTCTTTGGTTATGGTAATATTTTGGTTTTGACCCGTTAAATGATCCACAATTTTATTTAGAGGGGATTTGTCTTCGGCGGTTAACTTACCTGCCACTGTAGTTAAACTTCCATCTCGCGCAGAAACGTAACTTGGTGAAAGTATTTCAACGCCGGCCTGGTTAAAAGCATTTAAAATATTTTTATGCATTTCAGAATAAATAAAAGGCATTTTTTTAGGTTCTGAGGTGTAGGCATTTAGTTCATAAGATACATAGTAATCGTCCAAACTGGTTTGTAATACAAAAGGCTTAGGTTCCTTTATAATAAACTGGGTATTTAAGGCGGCCTCTAACAATAATTCCTCCGCTGTCTCCCATGGCACATCATAGCCCAGGGTTACAGAAGTATACAGTATTATTGCCTTATCGTCTTCATTTGAGTAATTAACAATTGTCCCGGATAAGATCTTCGCGTTTGGAATAGTTACTTCCTCTTTTTTAGTGGTTCTGATACGGGTCACTAAAATTGTTTTTTCAATGACATCCCCTACAATCTGATCAACTTTTATTCGATCACCAATTTGAAAAGGGCGCATATAGGTGATAACAATTCCCGCGATAATATTGGCAATGGCCGATGTGGAACCAAAGGAAATAAGGGCCCCAATAAATATTGAGATGCCTTGAAAGGCAGCGGATCCCGAGCCTGGTAAATAAGGAAAAATTAATATGAGGGCTAAGGCATAGATTAGTATTGCGAGGATCTTCCCAGTTGGCTTAGCCCAATCTTTATGGAAATTTTTAATTTTAAACCTTTCTATTTCAACATCATTGGCAATTTCGCTGATAATTCTGACAAAATATCTTGCGAAAAAGGCAATAATCAAAATGAAAAATAAGGATGGAATAAATTCTACAAAACCAAAAAAGACATATTTAACAGGTTTTGCGATATAGCCATAAAACAGGTTTACTACATTTTCTGCCCAGGGGAAAAAGCTAAACATAAATGGTGCATAAATAATAAGGGTAATTGCAATCACTGCAATACGCAGGATATTTGAAATAAACACGAAAATATTGGCCGTGTCTTTGGGTATAAAATATTTTAAAATATTGGTCTTTTTTCTTAAAAATTTTTGCTCAATTTTAGACAATCTTAAATTTATCTTCCTAAAAACCCAATTAATAAGTTTAATATATAGAATTAAGACAACCAGTAACAGCACAAAATACCCAATACGAATTGCCCATTCTTTTGTAGTTAAGTCTTCGGTGCCCTTTAAACCTTTATTTATAAGCTCTAGCCTGGCCTTAGCCAGAAGAAGCGTGGTAGTTTTATCACTTACAGCATCTTGTAAAGTGGTAACTAGGGCCAAATCATTGTTAAACATTATTTCAACCAATTCATTATTTTGCCTAAGCCACAAGCTATCAAGCAAAGGGTTATATGCTGCCGTAAGCCTTTTTAACCTTAATGAAGCCTCATTTGCCCTAACTTCAACGGGGTAGGTTTCTGTGCCATTTTTAAAGTAAAACAGGGTGTCATTATTTAAAACCACCGGGGCTTTCTTAAGAATCTGAACAGGTTTTTGAAGGCTTAAAGTGTCCTGTGCGCCTAAACAAATGTTTGATACTAAAAGAAGCAGGAATATTTTTCTAAACAACATAAATAAAGATTGGCATGTTAAGTTATTGAAACTTAGAATTGAAAATAAGGAAAAAATAAATACTTGGTGCTAATGATCCTGTTTATCTGGTATTTAGTTGGACTTTCATTCCAATAATTTAAAGTATAAGATTCAAGGCTGCCACTAATAATTACCAATGGTCCAGGCCATGAATTAATTGTTGGGTCAAATGTTTTTGTTTAAAGGACACCTATGTGCTGCTAAAAATTAACAAATCATTATCTCCTCTTGTCCATTTATTCCCTTTGCAGGCAGGCTGCAGGGGACACGGTTATTTTGTGCTACAAACAGCTTCTTATTCAGGAACTAAATTTAACGGCACAAAAAAATGAAGCAGGTTTTTCCCAAAGAGATCCTGGAAAATACCACAGAGGTACACCGGTTTAAGCACAGCACAAAAAGTAAGGTCATATATCTGCTCCTGCTTTTACTGCTGTTGGGGTTTTTTATGACCCTTCCTTTTCTAAAAGTAGATGTGGTTGCCACCGCCAGGGGAATTATTAAACCCAATAAGGAACGCCTTGGGCTTAGCCTTATAACCTCTGGCCAGGTGCTTTATAGCGACCTTGCCAATAATAAAAAGGTAACAAAGGGAGACACTCTTTTGGTGCTGGAGAATCGGGGGATAGACCAGAAACTCACCCTTTCTGCCTTTCAAAGCCAGGAAGCTCTTTCCTATATTAATGACCTAACGCTGCTTTTAAATCAAAAAACTGTCCGGTTTACAGAACTCTCTTCACCTAAATATCAAAAGAGTTACCTGCAATACCATCAAAAACTAAGTGAACTTAAGATTCGGTTGCAAAAGATAAAACGAGATTTTGAGCGGTACAAACTTTTATATGAAAAAGGGGTAATTGCAAGGGCAGAATATGATAATTACAAATTTGAATTTGACCTGGCTGTATCTGAAATAGTGCAGCACAGGAAACAGCAACAAAATTCATGGCAGGCAGATTTAACCCTGTATAACAATACCCTGAAAGAGTTGCAGGCTAATGATAACCAACTGGTGGAACAAAAAAGCCAGTACATCATCACCGCCCCGGCCAGTGGCACCTTGTTAAATGTACAGCAGCAGGAGGCCGGTAATTTTGTAAACGCCGGAACTGTGCTGGCTCAAATATCTCCCAGCACCTCTTTACTGGTGGAGTGTTATGTGAGTCCGTCAGACATTGGACTCATCAAAGAAGAGGATCACACAAACTTTCAGATAGATGCCTATAATTACAATGAATGGGGTCTGGCTACGGGGCATGTAATGGAGATAGGCAGAGACATTGAATTTTTAGAAGAGCAATCTGTTTTTAAGGTGCGCTGCAGCCTGGACCAGAAATACCTTCTCCTAAAAAACGGATTTAAGGGAAACCTTAAAAAAGGGATGACCCTGAACGCGAATTTTAAGTTGAGCAGGCGAAGCCTGTTTGAACTGCTGTACGATAAAATGGACGATTGGTTAAATCCGGCCAATAATTCTATCGCTCACTAAAATTTTAAATCTGAATGCAGGCGTTATGCGGTGTATGTCATGATCTTAGCATAGATCAGATCATCCAGGTGCGCAATGGAGGGTTTATAACTAAATGTGTAATTAAAAATTAAAAAAAATGGAAGAATTGACTTTATACGAATTGAGAAACACAGAAGGGGGAGTGCTAATTGGTCCGCCGCCAAGGTTTATAATAAATGTTTCCATAGCGGTGGGCAAGACTGCCAACGCATGGTGGAGTGGATTTAAAAATGGAACGGAATTGTTTTAATTTAATAAAATCATAAAGAAAATGAGGAATTTAGATAAAAATGAATTGAAAAATATAGCAGGCGGTTATAAACCTGCCTGGTATGAAATATTGGCTTTTATGGCGGGAGATATGGCCGGAAGAGGTCTTGATTTTGCCCATGGATTTTGGGATGGGATTAATGGGGTTGATCAACATTAGATGAATAGATTTTAGTATTATAACTTTTAAAATGGAATAAATATGGAAATAGAATATTTAAAGTTACGCGAATTAAGAGGAATCAATGGTGGCACTAAAAGCGACTATGGTTTTGGTCATGCCGTTGGGGATCATATTCGACATGGTGTTCAGACCTTTGGTGATGTAGTTTCATGGGCTTTTGGTCTTATTAATGGTTAATACGTTTAAAGGAAGTAAAAAGTCACTCTTCATATTTGGGGTGACTTTTTTGTCGTTCCAGTCTTCTTGCCCATTATAAAAGTTTTTTAGGATCAATGCCAATGGGTCAATTCAAGTATAGATCTCAATATGAAAGCTAAGGTGTGAATTCAAAGGTCAAATAATTAAATTCTCCTTACTCTATGAAGAATCAAAATAAAAACTCCGGTAAAGAAGTAATTGTTCAAAAGATTAAAGCAATAGTCAATTTCTTAAAGAATCCTGATAGCAAATTGAGCAGATCTTATGATGTCAAAAAGAACCTTAAATCTGTCTTTATATTTTATTTGATCAAGTTATTTTTTCTGTTACTATGGATTATTGTAGTAATTACGTGGGCAGAATTAGGCGAGCCTCCGGTAGTAGATATAAGAAATAAACTATCACCTCTAAATTTTATGCTATATGCCTTACTATTCGGACCTTTCCTGGAGGAAGCAATATTTAGATTGTCACTTGTTTTTAAACCATTATATATTACAATATCCGTTTTCCTTTTGACATATGTCCTTACTTCTAAATTGGGTTTTGGGATTAGCCATTTAGATATTGATAAGTATGTACTGGAAAGAATTCTAATATCAGCTCTATTTGCGTTGATCACCTATTTTTATGCTAATAAATATTTCATCTATTTTTTAAAATTTTGGAATGCAAATTTTAGATGGATTTATTATACGACTATAATTGTTTTTGCATTACTTCATTTAGATCTTTCAGAATTAACTTTTAATAAATTCCTGCTTTTCCCATTACTAACTTTTCCTCAGTTACTGGGTGGTACGATAAACGGTTATATTAGAATTAAATACGGCTTTATTTATTCTTGCCTGTTTCATAGCATTAATAATATCTTGCCTGTTTTATCAGTCCTTTAATAATTTGATAGTTAAGTGCGAAGTTTATGCGGGGAATGCTATGATATTAGCGTAAATGAATCATCTCAATGCGCACTGAAGGGTTTATTTATTAATGCTTACTTAATTTATAACAAATAGAAAAAATGACAACTATAGAATTAAACACAAAGGATCTTCAAAAAATTAATGGAGGAACTAAAAAAGATTATAACAATGGACACGATTTAGGTGTAAAATTAATGGATACTTTAAGTATTGTAGCCTATTATCAGTTTAGGCACTATTTTTTATAATAAAATTTTAGAAGAGTAATAATTAGAAAACGCCTCATTTAATGAGGCGTTTTTTTGGTTTAATTAAAATGCAATTTGCAACCCTTCTGCAGCCGGTCACACTACCTTGTTCCATAACGATTTCCAGGTATGGCCAGAATAACTATCAAACAACACGATATTACAGATTGCGGTGCGGCCTGCCTTGTATCTATAGCGGCCCATTACCAATTACAGATCCCAATTGCCAGGATCAGGCAATATGCAGGCACCGATAAAAAAGGCACTAATATACTAGGCCTTTTAGAAGCTGCCCAAAAACTGGGATTTGAAGCCAAAGGGGTGCGGGGAGATTTTGAGAGCCTTTTTAAAATACCTAAGCCGTCCATAGCACATGTTATAGTAAAAGAAGTATTGCATCATTATGTGGTAATCTATGAGGTTACTAAAAAGTATATAACCATCATGGATCCTTCCTATGGGAAGCTCCAAAAAAAGACCCATGATGAATTTCGAAAAGAGTGGACAGGCGTTTTGTTGCTCATACAACCTGAAAAGAATTTTGTAAAAGGCAATGAAACAGTCTCCGTTTACAGACGTTTCTGGTTCCTCTTAAAACCTCATAAATGGATTCTCTTACAGGCATTTGCCGGAGCTGTTGTGTATACACTTTTGGGATTTTCTACGTCTATTTATATTCAAAAGTTAACTGATTTTGTTTTTGTTGGCGGGAACACCAGGCTATTGAATTTATTAGGGGTCATCATGATGGTATTACTTGTACTTCAGATCCTAATTGAGATATTTAAGGATGTTTTTTTGATAAAATCGGGTCAGCAGATTGATGTGCGTCTTATCCTGGGTTATTACAAACATCTTTTTAAACTACCCCAGCAGTTCTTTGACACAATGCGGGTCGGTGAGATCATATCCCGTATCAATGATGCGGTAAAAATCAGGGCCTTTATTAATGGGGTTTCATTGAATCTTACCGTAAATGTGCTTATTATTATTTTTTCTTTTGCCCTCATGTTTTCGTTCTACTGGAAACTGGCCCTAATCATGTTTACAGTTATTCCTGTGTATGCCATAGTATATTTTACGGTGAACAGGCTGAACAGAAAAACAGAACGAAAGATCATGGAAAAATCTGCAGAATTGGAAAGTCAGTTGGTAGAATCCCTGAATGCCGTTGGAACCATAAAACGATTTGGGCTGGAAAGCTTTGCCAATATCAAGACCGAAACCAAGTTTATTAGTTTACTGAAAACCGGGTATAATTCTGCATTAAATTCGGTTTTCTCTTCAGTAAGTAGTAGTTCAATATCAAAATTATTTACCATCATACTTTTATGGAGCGGTTCCTACTTTGTCCTAAATCGAGATATTACTCTGGGAGAACTGATGTCTTTTTATGCTATTGTAGGCTATTTTACCGGACCTGTGGCCAGCCTTATCGGGGCCAACAGGGAAATACAAAATGCGCTGATAGCAGCCGACCGGTTATTTGAGATTATGGATCTGGAAAGGGAGGATACCAAAAATAAGATTCATATTAAAAAAGAAAATCTTGGGGACATACTTTTTAAAAATGTAGCCTTCAGATATGGAACGAGGGTTGAGGTCTTCAAAAAATTAAATTTGGTTATTCCCAAGGGTAAGATTACGGCCATAGTGGGAGAAAGTGGCTCTGGTAAATCTACGCTTATAGCTTTGTTGCAAAACCTATATCCCATTCAAAAAGGAACCATTTCCATAGGGGAAATTGATCTGAAATATACCGATAATACAAGCCTCAGGGAACTTGTTTCTGTAGTTCCCCAGAAAATTGATTTGTTTGCGGGTAATGTGATAGACAATATTGCTGTCGGTGAATTTGCCCCGGCAATGGAAAGGATTACTCATATCTGTAAGAGGATTGGTATTCTGGATTTTATAGAAAACCTACCTGACGGATTTAATACCTATCTGGGTGAGAATGGCGCTACCCTCTCTGGCGGACAAAAACAACGGATAGCTATTGCGAGGGCACTATACAAAGAACCGGAAATTTTAGTGCTCGATGAAGCGACGTCCTCCCTGGATAGCAGCTCAGAAAACTATGTCCAAAGAGCTGTCGCAAGCCTCAGAGAAGCCGACAAAACTATAATTCTGATTGCACATAGACTCAGCACGGTACTGCAGGCAGATAAAATAGTAGTATTGAATAAAGGCAAGGTATTGGAGGAAGGCTCACATAATTTTCTATTTCATTCGCAGGGATATTATTACAGGCTTTGGAAACAGCAAATGCCGGTAGCCGTATAATTTATTAGCTGGTTACAACGATGATTTCGATTTACAAATTAGTAGCTATAGCAACTACCAGGGCAATTGCACTGATGCCAAAAATTACCAGGACGAATTTAATAGCAAATTTAAACCATTTATCAAAAGAGATACCGGCAATTGCAAGAACGGCCATAAGCCCTCCGTTGGTGGGTATGATCAGATCTGTCATCACCGCGCCATACTGATAGGCCAACACACAAACCTGTCTTGAAAGCCCTATTAAGTCTGATAAAGGCGCCAGAATAGGCATGGTTAAAACGGCTTGTCCGGAATAACTTGGAACAACCAAATGGAGCAATGACTGCGAAAGCATCATGGAAATAGCAGACAGGCTGGTAGGCAAATACTGCATAGGGGTAAACAGTCCGTAAATCAGTGTATCTATGATCATTCCCCGCTCAAGGATAATGGAAATACTGCTGGATAGCCCCACAATCATCGAGGCAAAGATCATAGCCTTAAAACCTTCAATATAGGCTTCACTCGTTCCGTTTAAGCCCAGTTTTCCTATTAAACCCACCAGTATGCCTATCACAAAAAATTCGGCTGACATTTCATTAAAACCCCAATTGTACTTTAGGATGCCTACAATTAATATCACAAAGGCCAGTGCCACCATTCCCAGGATGAGGGCGCTTCTGAGGTTGAGGTTCTTTTTTACAAATAGGTGTTCGTCTTCTTTTACCACCTTATTTTTATTGGCATATCGGATTACCATAAACATCCAAACACAAAACGCAACCGCCATCACCACCAAACGAAAACCACTGCCCGATAAAAATTCCAGATTCGTCTCTTTTTGGGCAATAACTACCGCAAAAGGGTTAATAGGGCTAAACGCTGCGCCTAAAATAGCCGAGCCGTAGCTTATAGCCACTGCAACAAAGGAATTGTAGCCCATACGTGATGACAGATATAAAAGCACCGGGGTCATGGCAATAATTTCTTCCTGAAGCCCGCTCAATGCTCCACCGGCAAGAAAAGCCAGCGATACTACAATTAAAGCCACTTCTTCCCTGCCGTTTAAAAGCATGGTCAGATATTCAATACCATCTTTTAAGGCACCGGTTTTTTCAATAACAAAAAAACTGGCTCCAATTAATAAAATGAGTGCAATTAAATCTGCTCTGTCAATAAACCCTTCAGGAATGGATAATAAGATATCAAAAACAGAAACTGACGGAGCTTCTATTTGCTCATAAGACCCGGGAATAACCTTTGTCTGACTAGTATCTGGATTAATGATTCTTTCGTATTCACCCTGAGGAACAATATAGGTTAATACGGCAGAAAACAAAATAAACCCAATCATGATAACAAGGGCATTCGGAAACTTTTTCATTTAGTTGGAAGGTTTCAGGATTAAAAAAAACAAGCCTTCATTGTCTTATGAAGGCTTGTTCAGTTTTTAAAACAAGATAAAATTAATTATTGCTGCTTAGGTACATCATCAATCCGGTGAAATCTCCGTAAACCTGTTGCGTTAAGATTTTACCCTCGGCGTCAAAATCGAAAGACTCATATAAATTAATAACGCCGGTTTTGGCTTCGGTCGAATCTGTTGCAGGAAGAGTCACTTCCCATGCACTGTAATGCCTAACTGAACCGTCTGGCATTTTAGTATCCTGATTAACACCAGGTAATAAAATGGGTGGATCTGTTAGCATTTTAAAATCAAAAGTTTCCCACATTTGCATGTCATTAGCTATCATTTCATCCAGGGTGATGGATTCTTTTTCGGCTCCAAAGGTAGTTTCGAGCATGGAAAATTCTTTTGCATACATTGAGTAGTCCAAATTTTCATTTTGAAACCCCTCTAGATTAGTCAATACCGTTTTTGAATTAGCTTCAAAAGCCTCGTTGGCAGAATTGTCAACTTCAGTTTTGCATCCTATTAAAAAGATAGCAAAGCACAGATAAAAAAATAGAATTCTCATAATGTTGATTTTTAGGTTGATTTAAGCCAGAAAGTTAACAATTATAATTTTTGTAATGGAAGTTGCTGATAAAATATTGAGGGAATACGGTTATTTTCTATTTAGAATTTTAAACAACTAGCCAAGGAACTGCAAAACCAAATACTATTGAAATTTAAATGATTATATTTAATAAGGCCGAAATTTTGAATATGAAAAGCCAGACTGTACTTCTTATTCTTGCATATTATATGTTCCTGGGCCAGGTTATGTTTTCCCAGCAAGCGATTCTGGAGGAGGGTTTTAAAGAAACTACAGCGCTTTTTAAAAATCAGGAAGCGCTATCTGTAAAATTAAGATTCTCTGCAAAAAACTTAAGAGAGAAAACTAATGACAGCACCTATATAATGTCAACGTTATGGTACAATGATAAAGGAGCTGCATGGGATTCAATGAATATAAAGCTTAGAGCCCGGGGTAATTTTAGACGAGACAACTGTTATTACGTTCCATTGCGAATTAAACTAAAAAAATCTGCTACAAAAGGAACGATCTTTCAAGGAAACAAAAAACTTAAGGTTGTGCTGCCCTGTTTGGAGGGGAGAAATGGCAATGACTATGTTATAAAAGAGTATTTAGCGTACAAGTTATATGAAGATATTTCGCCCTATCATTTCAAAACCAGATTGTTGGAGCTTGAATTCCTTGAAGAGAAAGGACAACGGATAAAAAAGCATCAAATACAAGGGTTCCTAATAGAAGATATTGATAATGTAGCAGAACGTGTACATGGAAAGCAGATCAAAAGGGTTATCCATCCACTCCAGCACGATCCTACTTTTGCAGTAGAAAATGCGTTTTTCGAATATTTAATTGGAAATACAGACTATTCTGCTAGGATTCAACACAATCAACGGCTTATGTTTATAGAGGATAAAATAATTGCAATTCCTTATGATTTTGATATGTCCGGACTTGTGAACACCCATTATGCTACTGTATCCAATATCCAGAATATACCCACTCAAATAGATGAAGTTACCCAGCGTGCCTACAAGGGGTATAATCGTGATGAAGCATTATTCCAAAAGGTACGCCAAACTTACCTGGATCATAAAGAACAATTCTTTGCCACTATAGAAAGTTTGGAAATATATTTCCGAGATCCTGGTCAATTTCGAACAGCAAAAGAATTTATCGAGGATTTTTATGAAATCCTGGAAGATGACAAAAAATTCGAAAGAAATATAGTTAACCGCACCAGGCTTAAATAAGGAATTTCATCTCTGTAAAAACTTCTTTCTAAATTAAAGGTGATTGGGGAATAAAGTTTATCTTAACAACCATAATCACAAACAGGGCATTCTAAATTTGATTTTAGGGATGTCTTTTTTGCTTACTAAACCAACCAATTGAGATGAATGAAACAACCAACCAACTTGGCCCCGTTACCGGTGCTGAACGAATTAGATCTCTTGATGTCCTAAGAGGCGTTGCTCTTCTGGGAATATTATTAATGAACATTACGGGTTTTGGCCTGGTCTTTTGGGCTTATGTGGATCCAACTATACAAGGAGGATCAGAAGGGTACAACCTTTATGCCTGGGTTATGAACAACATGTTTTTTGAAGGCACCATGAGGGCTATGTTTTCTATGCTCTTTGGGGTAGGGATGGTACTTATGACCTCAAGAATGATTAATAAAGGTGGCGGTATTGAAGTAGCAGATATTTACTATCGAAGAACCATATGGTTGCTCATTTTTGGAGTTATCCACGGGTATATAATTTTATGGACTGGGGATATCTTATTTGCCTATGGCCTCTATGGTCTGTTTTTATTTCCATTTAGAAATACTTCTCCTAAAAAATTGATTATGGCTGCAGCTATCCTTACACTTATTGGGGTTGCTTTGGCAAGTTATGGTTATTCTAAAGACATGAAACATCTAGAACAGTATACCATGGCACAGTCCTATGAGAATGAATCAGATATTCCTGAGGACATAAAGGAAGGCAAAGAAGCCTGGGAAGCGTTGGTGACCGAGATGAAAACTCCTGAAGAGAAAGTACTGGAAGATACAGAGAGTATGCATAAGGGTTATTTTGATATTGTCTTGTTTCTTGCCCCCGTAAACAGGTTTATGCAAAGCACTTTTAATTACGATTATAATCCCTGGGACATATTGGCCATGATGCTATTGGGCATTGCTTTGTACAAACTAAGAGTAATCACTGCTGAGCTGAGCTATAAATCCTACCTGATTATGATGGTTGTTGGTTATGGAATTGGCCTTTCTGTAAATTACTATGAGACCATGCTTATTTTGAACGATAATTTCTCTGTTCCCTCATTCCATAAGGCAGGACGCACATATGCCATAGGACGTATAGCGGTTTCCTTTGGGCACATTGGGCTGGTCATGATTTTTTGTAAATTAAACATCATTGTTTTTTTAAAAAACTCACTGGCTGCTGTAGGTCGCATGGCGCTTACTAACTACATTATGCACTCTGTGATTTGTGCAATAATTTTCACAGGAGTGGGCTTCTCCATGTTTGGAAAATTACAACGTTATGAGCTGTATTATGTGGTGGTTTCAATTTGGATCTTTCAGTTGATAGTTAGCCCAATATGGCTAAAATACTATAGGTTTGGGCCTTTAGAATGGATGTGGAGGTCACTTACCTACAAACAAATACAACCTTTTAAAAGACAAATTTCAAAATAATTTTTAGTTCCATTATCGAACTAAGCAGAGGGGAAGTTTATCAGACTTCCCTTCAATTTTTTGTTTTAGGCATTTAGTTCTATTTAAGCTCCTCATCAATTAATGCAAGTATTCCATCAATTTCATTTATTGCAGAAAGGTAAGTGTTGTCTTTTTCTTGCATAATCTGTACCAGTAAAAAGATAAGGTTTTGAAATTCATGGGTAAAAATAAGTTCGGGTTTAATAACTTCAGCAGAAGCAAAATTAATAACAGAGGTTATACTTCGAGCAGCGTGGTCTAACATTACATCATAATGGATACTCTCCATTCTGTTAATATAATTATAGCGCTGTTCCAACACCCGGATCCGATCGACGATCCTTTGATTGCGCAATAATTGTATTTCTCCGCTGTTTACCAAAGTTTCATATATATTGCCTTCTCTGTCAAAATCTGAATAATTTGTAAGATTTCCAACTATAACCCCTAGGGTATCCATTTGGGTACGATCGTTAGCCATAATAATCTTTCTGGCATATTCAAATTGGTCCATGTAGTTATTGTTATAATCTATTTGATTCTGAATTAGTTCTTTATCTCCAATAATTTGGTCTCTGATATTTTCATAGGTTCTTATTTCGGAAATTTTTTTCTCCCTGTTTTCATTCCAATTATCTAACTGAAATGCCAGGGTAATTCCTATCATCACAAGCAAAATTTCACCAATGGCATAAAGCAGGTATTTCTTTACGTTGCTTTCTTGAATGAATTGCTGCCTGATTCCTTTAAATAATTTCATTTTTCTTTTAAATTTTAATCTAATCAGTTGAGTGCCAAACATTGTGAATTTACTAAAGTATTTTGGGGAACCAAAGTTTTGTTAAGCCGTAAAATCATAATGAGTAACACAAATATTCTGATATGAATTAATGTTAAAGGCGATGAATTTTCTCTTGATAAAAAAATTAGCATGCTCGGACAAAAAAAGCTTGACTTCATCCTCCATTGTTAGGATCATACCCTTAAAAGTTATATTCTGGCAACATATCCTTGTATTAAGGTATATTTATTAACCATTAATTCACTTTATAAAAACATGAAAAAAATTATTCTTTTAATTACTGCTATTGTACTTCTGGGTAGTTGTCAGGAAAAAGTAAAAGAACCTGAAGCACCGATGCCAGATCCGAATATGGAAAAATTCCATAAGAACGTTGAAACTACTAAAGCTTTTTTGGAGGCATTTTCTAACAATGACTCCCTTAACTTTGGATCTTATGTTACTGAAGATTTTATCTGGTCACCGCCCAGTGTGGGTAGAGACTCTCTGCCGAAAGCTGTCTGGGAAGAGGCCATGAAAGGATTTATGAAGACGTTTGACAACAAAAAATTAACCGATGCTCAGTTTTTTGCCGGCCTGGATGAAAATCAAAAACCTAATGGAGATGTCAGAGTTTACGGGCTATGGAAGTTTAATTTTGCAGAAACCGGAAAAAACGGAAGACTAAAATGGTACGCTGTCTACTTTTTTAATGAAGAAGGCAAAATTACCCATCAGGCAGAATGGTATGATACCGCAGATCTGTCTAAAGAATTTTAGGAATACATCTCATTTTCCAGCCACTTTACTTTATGTGCAGGAGAATATTTCCTAATAGAAAATCCGACTTTTTACGAAAAGTCGGATTTTAAATTTTTTGTTTCGTTTTGTTAATAACGTTGAGTAGTCTGGTATTTAAAGTGCAGATTCAATATCAATACCGGCTTCCAGTAAAAGATTAAAAATTAAGCGGTATTCATCCTCATTGAACTCTCCATCGGCGTTGGCCATCTCACTCAACATTACTCCTAATGCGTGTTTTTTATTTTCAGGCATTGCCTTAAGGACTTGTATACATTCCTTAGCCGTAATCTTCCTGGCTTCTTCAATAAGAACACGGTCAAATTTTAGAATATCCATTAATTGGGTAAGGAAGTCAATTTCACTTTGTTGAACCTTTCCGTCTACCAGAATAACCTCATCAATGGCTTTTACTATGGCTAATTTTTCAGCTAAATTAAATTTCATTATTTCTTTTTATAAGAATTGATATGATGATTCTCCGTTAATAGATTATGATATACAAGGTAATTAAAAAAAGTCATTCTTGTATCCTTTTTAACTGCTTTCCGATAGGAAGTACAATTAAAAAAGGTTTTGTAACTTATCTGATAAAAGCTCGTATAGTAAAGCACGTTAAATAAGTTTGCAATCATTTGGCCTGAAACACTGGCCTGGGCTATATATCCCTTTTGCGAAACTGTAACGAGCAGAATACTCTTGAGGATAAGATAAATGGATCATATATGCGGGCTGAGACGCTTATTACAGATGCCGAATTGTTAGGTACGGTTTAAAAACAAACGATTTGAATTATGAAACAAATAAAGCTTTTTGTGCCGATGTTATTTTTGCTGACAGCGCTAAATTTGAATGCACAGGATATTACCGTGCTCTCATATAATATTCGCCTGGACGTGGCTTCTGATAGCCTGAATCGTTGGGATAATAGAAAGGATTTTTTAATTGGTCAACTCAACTTTCATGAACCTGAGGTTTTTGGAATCCAGGAAGGCTTACTGCATCAGTTGGAGGAAATTAAGAATGGGATGCCCGGATACACCTATATTGGAAAAGGTAGAGAGGACGGACTTAAAAATGGGGAGTTTTCGGCAATTTTTTACAATCCGGAGAAATTGGAATTACTGGAAGAAAACACTTTCTGGCTTTCCGAAACACCTGAAATACCATCAAAAGGATGGGATGCGGCCATAAAACGGGTTTGTACCTACGGGTTATTTAAAACCAAAGGGGGAGGCCAAAACTTCTGGGTATTCAATACGCATTTCGATCATATAGGAGAAGAAGCAAGAAAAGAAAGTGTATTCCAGATCATTGAAAGAATACAAAAATTAAACACGGAGAATTTCCCGGTAATACTGACAGGGGATCTTAACCTGGAACCGGATCACCCGAGTATCTTATTGCTCTCCAGTGCTATGCAGGATACCCATCTGCTTGCCGGGGATAAGGCTTTTGGGCCTGAAGGAACATTTAATGGGTTTAATTTTTCAGAACCTATAACACGAAGAATCGACTATATTTTCCTGTCCAAAACAGGTTTTCAGCTTCTTAAATATGCCATTTTGAGCGATTCGAAAGACTTGAGATATCCTTCAGATCATTTCCCTGTTCTGGCAAAATTAGCTATTACCGAAACAGAATGAGGATTGCCCCAATGGCGGTTAAAATCAGGATCAATTTCCTGTAAAAACTTTCACGAATAATTTTAACCAACCGTACGCCAATAAACAGCCCTAATAGGATTCCGGGGATTAGTTTTAAATCTATCACCAATGTTTCCCAGCTAATAGTTTTCCAGACAAAAATGTGAAAAGGGAGTTTTATGGCGTTTACGATCAGAAACAGCCATGCCGCAGTACCTATAAACACATTTTTAGGAAGTCGCATAGCCAAAAAATAAATATTTGAAAAAGCCCCGGCCAAATTTCCAATCATAGTGGTAATACCTGCCATTACACCCATAAAACCACCAAAAGCCCAATGTGAGGGGACAGATTTGGATTTTCGTAAATCCCACCAGTACATAAGTAATACACTTGCCAGAATAATGCCCGACATTCCAATTTTAAATGCCTTTTCGGGAAGGTTTTTTCCAATCAGGACCCCTATCAATAAACCTGATATCATCCAGGGTAGAAAGCGTAAAATATACTTCCATTGTGCGTGCCTGTTGTAATAAATTACGGCAAAAACATCACCAACCAAAAGTAAAGGTACAATGAGACCCGTAGATTCTCTGGCTCCAAAGGCGAGCGCCATAAGGGTAACAATAATAATGGCGATACCTTTAAGTCCTGCTTTAGAAATCCCCAGGATTACCGAAGCAAAAAACGCCAATATCCAGGAGGTGGTTGTGATTTCCAAAAGTGGAGTTTAAAGAGGTTATTAGGTTTAAAGAACAAAAAGCAAATGTATCCTAAAAAATAATATCTTTATACCACCACCAAAACCAAACTATGGAACTAAGCACTTTAGACTATTCGTTTATAATTGTATTTTTCTCAATTGTTCTTCTTATCGGGATCCTTGTTTCCAAAAAATCAGGGAAGAATACCTCAGAATTTTTCTTATCAGGAAGGACTATGCCCTGGTGGTTATTAGGCCTTTCTATGGTAGCAACCACCTTTTCTACAGATACTCCAAACCTGGTGACCGATATTGTAAGGACGAATGGGGTTTCAGGAAATTGGGTCTGGTGGGCCTTTCTTATTACCGGTCTGCTAACAGTATTTGTTTATGCCAAACTATGGAGAAAATCTAATGTAAATACGGATCTCGAATTTTATGAATTACGTTATGGCGGTTCGCCGGCAAGGTTTTTAAGAAAGTTTCGCGCTGTTTACCTCGGGGTTATTTTTAATGTAATCACGATGTCCGCGGTAACACTGGCAGCCATTAAAATTGGAGGAATAATGCTTGGGCTGGAACCCTGGCAGACTGTAATAAGCGCCGGATTAATTACTGTAACTTTTAGCGCTTTAGGTGGATTTAAGGGTGTTGTTTATACAGATTTCTTATTGTTTTTTGTAGCAATGGGAGGGGCAATTGGCGCGGCATATTATTTGGTAAATTTACCCGAAGTAGGAGGGATTGAGGCAATTATGGCTAACGAAAATGTAAAAGACAAACTCTCTATTTTACCGGATTTTAGCAATAAGCAGGCTTTAATTACACTCTTTATTATACCCCTCGCAGTACAATGGTGGAGTTCATGGTACCCCGGAGCAGAACCTGGTGGCGGAGGTTATATTGCGCAAAGAATGCTGGCTGCCAAGAATGAAAACCATGCTATAGGTGCTACCTTTTTCTTTAATATTATGCACTACGCTTTAAGGCCATGGCCGTGGATTCTTGTAGCTTTGGCTTCATTGGTGATTTATCCGGATATTGCGAGTATTCATGAGGCTTTCCCAAACGTGGCTGATGATAAATTAGGACATGATTTGGCGTATTCTGCCATGCTTACAAAATTACCCAGCGGGCTTCTGGGATTGGTTTTAGCTTCTTTAATTGCTGCCTACATGAGTACGATTTCCACTCAGTTAAACTGGGGATCTTCTTATATAGTCTATGATTTTTACAAACAACAGATCAATCCAAAGGCTTCAGAAAAAAGATTGGTTGCAGTAGGGCGATTGTCAACAGTAGGCCTAATGATACTTAGTGCCCTTCTTGCTTTGCTGCTGCAAAATGCACTTCAATTATTTGAAGTGCTATTAGTTTTTGGTGCGGGCACGGGATTAATATTTATTCTAAGGTGGTTTTGGTGGCGCATTAATGCCTGGAGTGAAATTACTGCAATGTTTGCTTCCGGAATAATATCTATTGTTCTTAAACTTACCGCAGTGGGCCCATTTTTATTTGCAGCAGATACCGGCGTTTTCCCGGACTGGTCTGAGTATATTTTTGTTGTTTTGGCAACTACTATCATTTGGCTGGCGGCTACTTTTATGACTCAGCCGGAATCAAAAGCAGTGCTAAGAGATTTCTATAAAAAAATACAGCCGGGGGGCCCCGGCTGGGAGAAAGTTATTAAGGATGCAAACTCCGATGGGGTCGTAATTTCTGATCCCAATGAAAAATGGAGCGTCCCGCAAGGAATTTCGGCAATGGTTTTGGGTTGTGTACTTATTTATACCTGTATGTTTGCCACAGGGTATTGGATTTACGGGGAAATTAAACTGGCCTCCATATTAACCGTAGTAGCAATTGTTTCTGGAATTTTATTGGCGCGGGTGTGGAACCGGATGAAAGAAAATATTTTATAGCATTGTGAAAGAACGAATTACTTCCGTTGATATTTTTCGAGGCCTTACCATAGTCCTTATGATTTTGGTAAACACACCTGGAACCTGGTCTCATGTTTATGCACCTTTTTTGCATGCCAAGTGGCATGGTTATACCCCTACAGATCTGGTTTTTCCATTCTTTCTTTTTATAGTGGGAACTTCCATAGCATTTGCGTATAATAATAAAACCGCAACTTCGGCTACCTACAGGAAAATTACGGTAAGAGCTTTAAAACTAATTGGGTTAGGACTTTTTCTGGGGGCATTTACAATCCACTTTCCTTTTTTTAAGGATTTTGAAAGTATTCGGTTTCCGGGTGTTTTGCAACGTATAGGGATAGTATTCTTTTTTGCAGCAATTTTATTTATAAATTTTAACTGGAAGGTACTTCTTGGAATTTGCATAACAATAGTACTTGGGTATTGGATATGGATGGGATTTATTCCAATTAATGGGATGGAGCCTACTTTTGACAGGGCACCTAATAACTGGGCTAACTATATAGATCTCAATGTAATTGGCACCCATATGTACCAAGAAGATTATGATCCCGAAGGGTTATTGAGCACACTTCCTTCTATAGCCAGTTCTTTGATGGGCATATTTACCGGGTTGATACTTTTGTCTAAACGGGCAAAAAAAGAAATAGTACTAGTTCTTCTGGGAGCAGCTCTTGTAGTAGCAGGACATCTTTGGGATCTTCTATTTCCTATTAACAAGGCTCTATGGAGTAGTAGTTTTGTGCTAGTTACAGCTGGGTGGGCGAATATATTTCTGGCCTTAATTTACTATTTGACCGATGTTAAGGGCTTTAAATTTGGAAGCATTTTCCGGTACGCTGGCTCTAACGCAATTACGGTTTATTTTTTATCAAGCTTTATAACCAAAATATTTTATTCGATAAAAATTGACGAGCAAACAACACTTCATCAGTGGTTGTTTCAGAACATATACCTTCACGATTTTATGCAGGTAGAGTTATCCTCACTCCTATATGGATTAACGGTAGTTTCATTTTATATGCTCTTAGCATATGTAATGTACAGGCGTAAAATTTTTATTAAGGTTTAAAGTTGCCGGAAAAGCTCCAATTTGCATAGGAGATATTAAAAACATTTAATAATCAGGATTGTAATTCCAGATACCGGGCTACGTACTTGCCAATTACATCAAACTCCAGGTTCACCAAACTACCAATTTCATATTCTTTAAATCGCGTATGCTCATAAGTATATGGTATAATTGCGACGCTAAAGGCATTCTTTTCAGAATTAACGACTGTTAAGCTAACCCCATCTACTGTAATGGACCCCTTTTCTATGGTAATATTATTAAGCTTTGGATCGTACTCAAAAGTAAACATCCAACTACCATCATTTCTTGTTATTTTTCTACAAACAGCCGTTTGGTCTACATGGCCTTGAACCAGGTGTCCGTCTAGTCTTGACCCCATGACCATAGCTCTTTCAAGGTTAACTACCTGACCTTCATTTAGTTCTGAAAGGTTTGTCTTTTGCAGGGTTTCATCAATAGCTGTAACTGTGTAATAAGCTCCTTCTTTTTGGACCACTGTCAGGCATACCCCATTGTGTGAAATACTTTGGTCTATTTTTAATTCGTCGGTAATAAGGGAACTAACCGTTATGTGAAGATTGCTCCCTTCTTTTCTCAATCTGTGTATTTTACCTAAAGTTTCAATTATTCCTGTAAACATGTATCATTTAAAATAAGTAGTTTTGCTCTGTAAAAGTAGAAATAAAGAGTTTGATAACATGGAGGAAAAGGCAAAAATAAGGTTAGGGATATCCATTGGTGATTTAAATGGAATAGGATGTGAAGTTGTGCTTAAAACATTTGAGGATCCCAGAATGACAGATTTTTGCACTCCAATTATTTTTGCATCAAACAAGACCATATCTAAACAGAAGAATGACCTCGGAATCGATATTAACTACAATGGAATTAAAGAGGCTTCAAAAGCTATAAGTGGTAAAGTTAATGTGGTAAATGTCTGGAATGAGATTCCAAATATCCTCTACGGAAAAGCTACCGAAGAAAGTGGCTCATATGCTTTAAAGTCGCTTAGGGCAGCGGTAAATGCCTTAAAAAAGAATGAAATAGATTTACTTGTTACAGCGCCAATAAATAAAAACAATATCCAATCCAAGGATTTTAACTTCCCGGGACATACAGATTATCTGGCTAGTGAACTGGAAGGAGAAAGTTTAATGTTTATGGTTACTGAGAGCTTAAGGATAGGATTACTAACAGATCATCTGGCCGTAAAAGATGCACCTGCGGCCATTACACCTGAACTTATACGTAATAAAGTCCGGATCATGGAAAAAGCCTTAACTATGGATTTTGGCATACGAAAACCAAAAATAGCCCTTTTAGGGATTAATCCACATAGTGGAGACGATGGTGTCATTGGCAAGGAGGATGATGAAGTATTAAAACCAACTATTCGTGAATTATCAGATGAGGGGCACTTGGTATATGGCCCTTATGCAGCAGATAGTTTTTTTGGATCTGAAGGATATAAGAGCTTTGATGCAATTCTTGCAGCTTATCACGATCAGGGTTTAATCCCCTTTAAAACACTCTCTTTTGGGAAGGGGGTCAATTTTACCGCAGGCCTGTCAAAAGTGCGTACATCTCCTGATCATGGCACGGCATACGAAATAGCGGGTAAAGGTGAAGCTGATCCCGGTTCATTTAAGGAAGCAGTTTTTATGGCAATAAATATTTTCAGGAAAAGGAAAGAGTTTCAAAAACTCATCAAAAACCCATTGCAAAAACAGAAAATCAAACGAGCATGATATTGTTTTAACTCCAATAGTTTTTAGCAGAATTCTAAGGAAATATATTTTCTTTTTAATTGGGGTTTTAGAAAAAAAAAGTATCTTTGCACGCCTTAAACTAGTGTAAAACGTGATGAAGAATAAGGAATACATTATTCCTTTTGCAGGATTAAAACAAGGAAAGCACAAGTTTGAATATCAAATAGACAATACGTTCTTTGAATCTTTTGATTACCATGAATTTAATGATGCAGCCATTAAACTGCACATTGTATTAGACAGAATGTCCACAGTTCTTGAGCTTGAAATGAAGGCTAAGGGTACAGTGAATCTCTATTGCGACCTTACCAATGAACCTTTTGATCAAAAAATAGAAGCGTCTTTAAAACTTTTGGTAAAGTTTGGGGAGGTTTACAATGATGAAGATGATGAAATACTCATTATCCCGCACGGAGAATATCAGGTGAATATTGCGCAATACGTTTACGAAATGATAGTATTGTCAGTACCTTCCAAACGGATACACCCTGGGGTATTAGACGGGACATTAAATTCAGAAGCGCTTAAAAGGCTTGAAGAATTGCAACCAAAAGAGAATAAGAAAGACAAAAATAAAATAGATCCCAGATGGGAGGCATTAAAAAAATTATTAACGGATAAATAGATTACAAAATGGCACATCCTAAAAGGAAAATATCCAGAACAAGAAGAGATAAGAGAAGAACTCACTACAAGGCTGTAGCACCTACTCTTGCAAAGGATCCAACAACAGGAGAAATGCACCTTTATCATAGAGCTCATTGGCACGAAGGTAAATTGTATTACCGCGGACAGGTTCTAATTGATAAGACAGAAGAAGAAACCGTATAGCATACCATGCTATAATTTTGAACTCCCACCTATAATTGTTGGGAGTTTTTTTATGGGGTAGACTAAAATCTTTAAAAATTGACTTTTTAGGCAAAAAGTCCTAAAAAATGACTATTTTTCACGAATTTTCGACCATTTTTTAAGGTTTCTTGATAAAAACCAAACTTATTATGGGTAGAATAACAGCAGCAATTACAGCTGTAGGGGCTTACGTACCAGACTTCAGGTTAACCAATAAAATGTTGGAAACCATGGTGGATACCACAGACGAATGGATTACGACCAGAACAGGAATTAAAGAAAGAAGAATACTTAAAGATAAGGATAAAGGGACTTCTTACCTGGCTATTAAAGCGGCCGAAAATTTAATTAGTAAGTCTAATTTGGACCCTGCTGAAATTGATCTGGTTATTGTTGGAACTGCAACACCTGATATGCCGGTTGCTTCAACATCAGCCTATGTGGCTTCACAAATTGGGGCCGTAAATGCCTTTTCCTTTGACATGCAGGCCGCCTGTTCAAACTTTCTATTTGGGATGTCTACAGCAGCACGCTATATAGAATCTGGCAAGTATAAGAAGGTCCTTCTGATAGGAGCTGATAAAATGTCTTCTATTCTTGATTATACTGAAAGAACCACCTGTATTATTTTTGGTGATGGGGCCGGAGCGGTTCTCTTTGAAGCCAATTACGAGGGATTAGGATTGCAGGACGAATATTTGAGATCTGATGGTACGGGAAGAGAGTTTTTAAAGATTGAAGCAGGGGGCTCATTAATGCCTTCTTCTGAAGAAACCGTCAAAAACAAAAAACATTATGTTTATCAGGACGGGAAATCGGTTTTTAAATTTGCTGTTTCAAATATGGCCGATGTGGCTGCCAAAATAATGGAACGTAATAATCTCACACATGATGATATAGATTGGTTAATACCGCATCAGGCGAACAAAAGGATTATAGATGCTACGGCAAACAGAATGGAATTGGAACCTTCAAAGGTGATGATGAATATAGAAAAATACGGTAATACAACTTCGGCAACATTACCACTACTGCTTTCTGATTACGAAAATAAACTCAAAAAAGGAGATAACCTGGTATTTGCAGCCTTTGGTGGTGGATTTACCTGGGGATCCATATATTTAAAATGGGCATATAATGGCAATAACGAATCAAAATAGAATTCCATGGATATAAAAGAAATTCAAAGTCTAATAAAATTTGTAGCTAAATCGGGAGCTAGTGAAGTAAAACTTGAAACCGATGATATTAAGATCACTATTAGAACTGGAGCATTAACTTCTGCTCCGGAAACTACTACCTATTTACAGCAAATACCCGTAAGCACTACAGCAGCGGCTCCTCCCATGACTCCTCCACCAACTGCTGGCGGAGATACTTCAGGAGCTAAAGCAGATGTTGGTGAATCAGAGGAAGATTCCAAGTATATTACTATCAAATCTCCAATTATTGGGACTTTTTACAGAAAACCATCTCCGGACAAACCGGCATTTGTTGAGGTAGGCGATACTATAGCGAAGGGTGATGTATTGTGTGTAATTGAGGCAATGAAATTATTCAATGATATTGAATCTGAAGTTTCAGGGAAAATCATAAAAATGTTAGTTGAGGATTCTTCTCCGGTAGAATTTGACCAACCTTTGTTCCTGGTAGATCCCTCATAAGTTTATTTAGAAGGACTTGTAATCAAAAACACTTTTTTGTATTTGAATTCGGGTTCTTGAGAATTCTTTAGTAAAAGCTATGTTTAAAAAAATACTAATTGCAAACCGAGGTGAAATAGCCTTGCGTATTATACGGACCTGCAAGGAAATGGGCATTAAAACCGTGGCTGTTTACTCCAAGGCAGATGAAGAGAGCTTGCATGTGCGTTTCGCAGATGAAGCGGTTTGCATTGGCCCGGCACCAAGTAGCCAGTCCTATTTGAAAATACCCAATATAATTGCAGCAGCAGAAATTACGAATGCAGATGCAATTCATCCCGGTTATGGATTTTTATCGGAAAATTCAAAATTTTCCAGAATTTGTGCAGAGCATGAAATTAAATTCATTGGTGCTTCCGGAGAACAAATAGATAAAATGGGCGACAAGGCTACGGCTAAAGCAACCATGAGAATGGCAGGTGTGCCTACAATTCCGGGCTCGGAAGGTTTGCTGAAAGATGTTGCGCATGCCAAAAAAGAAGCGAAGAAAATGGGGTACCCCGTAATGCTAAAGGCTACTGCTGGGGGTGGTGGAAAAGGTATGCGTGCGGTTTGGAAGGAAGAGAATATTGAAGCGGCTTTTGAAAGTGCTGTTCAGGAGGCAACGGCCGCTTTCGGAAATGGCGCCATGTATATGGAAAAACTTATTGAGGAACCAAGGCATATTGAAATTCAAATTATCGGGGATCAATATGGGAATGCATGTCACCTTTCAGAACGAGATTGTTCAATTCAACGAAGACATCAGAAACTTACTGAAGAAACTCCTTCCCCCTTTATGACAGATAGCCTG
Organism: uncultured Eudoraea sp.; assembly: GCF_947490415.1. Lineage (GTDB taxonomy): Bacteria > Bacteroidota > Bacteroidia > Flavobacteriales > Flavobacteriaceae > Eudoraea. The sequence continues at coordinate 542,922 of NZ_CANLGX010000001.1, read as the reverse complement.
AGGGAAGCTATGGGAAACGCAGCGGTAAAAGCAGCGGAATATATAAAATATGAAGGTGCGGGCACCGTCGAATTTTTGGTAGATAAGCACCGCGAATTTTATTTTATGGAAATGAATACACGTATTCAGGTAGAACATCCCATCACAGAACAGGTAGTGGATTATGACCTTATTAGGGAACAGATTCTGGTAGCTGGTGGAGTGCCTATTTCAGGTAAAAATTATTTTCCCAAACTTCACGCTATTGAATGCAGGATCAACGCAGAAGACCCTTATAACGATTTCAGGCCTTCACCGGGTAAAATAACCACATTGCACACCCCGGGAGGTCATGGGATTCGACTGGATACCCATGTATACAGTGGGTATACCATTCCTCCTAATTATGATTCTATGATTGCCAAGCTTATTACATCGGCCCAGACCAGGGAAGAGGCAATTAATAAAATGAAACGGGCCTTAGACGAATTTGTAATTGAAGGTATTGCAACAACTATTCCGTTTCACAGGCAATTAATGGACCATCCGGATTACCTGGCGGGGAATTATACCACTAAATTCATGGAAGATTTTAAAATGGATCCTAAACCAGAAGTATAGAATATGAACTCCGGCCATCGTCGGAGTTTTTTATAGCACGATGAATCTTAGTTATTGGGAATATAAGACATGGTTGTCCAACATCGATTTTACTATTGTTGGGAGTGGTATTGTTGGTCTAAATTGCGCATATTATTTGAGCAAAAAACACCCTAAAGCCAAAATCCTTATTCTTGAAAAAGGGACTTTACCCCAGGGCGCAAGCACTAAAAATGCTGGATTTGCGTGTTTTGGAAGTATCTCAGAAATTGTTAGCGACCTTAAAACCCATTCTCAGGAAGAAGTGCTGGAACTGGTCAGAAGCAGATGGGAAGGGATTCAATTATTACGATCTACTCTGGGGGATTCCAAAATGGATTTTCAGCAGCATGGAGGGCATGAACTTTTTTTAAAGGAAAACACTAAACTATTTAATGATTGTTCTGAAGCTCTAAGTAACATCAATGAGCTACTTAAGCCGGTTTATGGTGAGGATGCATATTTTCTCCATCGAAACACGTTTAAATTTAATAACATTGTAAATCAATATATCTCCAGTCAGTTTGAAGCTCAAATAAATACCGGAACCATGATGGATTCTTTGCTGTCCTTGGTCCGTCATTCCGGCGTAAATATTTTAAATTCTATTGGCGTTACTTCCTTTGATGACAGCCACGGAAGTGTAAAGGTTTACACCAATCAATTCGAATTTGAGACAAAAAAACTTATCATCGCAACCAATGGATTTGCTAATGAGCTTTTAGATCAAGAAGTTAAGCCTGCAAGGGCTCAAGTATTGATTACAAAACCCATCAAAAATCTTGAGATTAAGGGAACTTTTCACCTGGACGAAGGTTTTTATTATTTCAGAAATATAGAAAATCGCGTTCTTTTAGGTGGTGGGCGAAATCTGGATTTTAAAACGGAAGAAACATCAGAATTTGGACAGACAGAGCTGATTCAGAATCGATTGGATAGTATGTTGCGCGAAATCATATTACCTGACACAGATTTTGAGATTGAACGTAGATGGAGTGGTATTATGGGGATAGGAAATACAAAGAAACCAATTGTAAAGGAACTTTCAGATAACGTAATATGTGGAGTGAGGTTAGGGGGTATGGGGATTGCTATAGGTAGTTTGGTGGGAAAAAATTTAGCTGATTTAACCTGATATGGAAATTTCAGTAGCCATCAAGGATGAATTGCGCAGATTTTGTGAATCATTTGTAGAAGATAGGATTGGACGTATCCAAAATAATATAAATAACATTAACGAATCTCTAAAATCCGAGACAAAAAGTAGCGCCGGGGATAAGCATGAGACAGGAAGGGCTATGATTCAACTTGAAAGGGAGAAGCTGGGACATCAGCTATATGAAGCGGAAAAGATGAGACGGGCTTTAGTTGGAATTACTACTCTGGCAAGCCCTGCAAATATTGGTCAGGGCAGTCTTGTGATTACTTCAGATGGCATGTATTACATTTCAATTTCGGCAGGAGCATTCAAAAAGGGCCCTACCCTAATATATTGCGTTTCTTCACTTAGCCCTATTGGAAAAAACTTATTGGGAAAATCCCGGGGCCATTGTTTTGATTTTAATCAAAAAAAGATTTGTATTAAAAAGGTTCTGTAACGTTTTTAATAAAGGAATTCCCTAAAACTACTCGGATTCACATTTTTTTTCAATAAATTGTTATGTGCTACCGGTAACTTTTAAATAATTACATAACCCATATTGACATGAAAGTTTATAAGGTATATAAAGGGATTCTGATTGAAAATAAAGGAATCTTTTATCTTCTGGAAGGGGAAGATTGGGATTCATTTATTAATGACAATAACCTTTTTACGAAGATTAAGCATTTGATATCCGGGATAGAGCCTTTACCAGATCCGGAAGCTTATTTAAAAAAGGGCCTCCTTGCTCCGGTTGAGAGTCAGGAGATCTGGGCTAGTGGCGTCACCTATTTCAATAGCAAACTGGGACGTGAAGAAGAATCAAGAGAAAAAGGAGGGAGTAATTTTTATGCCAGAGTATATGTGGCAGAAAGGCCGGAATTGTTCTTTAAGTCTATGGGGCACAGAGCTATTGGTTCCGGAGGAAAGGTCCGAATAAGAAAAGACTCTACCTGGGACGTTCCAGAGCCCGAGTTAACACTTGTAATTAGCTCCACCGGTAAAATTATTGGATACACTATTGGGAATGATATGAGTTCCAGAAGTATTGAAGGAGAAAATCCTTTGTACTTGCCCCAGGCAAAGACTTACGATGGGTCCGCTGCTATTGGCCCCTGTATTTTAGTTGTTGAAGGACCTCTTCCTAAAACAACGAAAATAAGGCTTGAAATACGCAGAGAGAACAAACAGGTTTTCAGCGGGGAGATAGGGATTGATCAAATTAAACGTAAGTTTGAAGATTTGGTGAGTTACCTCTATGCGGAAAATTCTTTCCCTAACGGCAGCATGTTAATGACAGGAACCGGGATAGTTCCTTCAACCGATTTTACTTTGCAAAAAGGAGATGAAATTAAGATTGAAATTGATGGAATTGGCACCTTAATAAATACTGTTGACCAGTAGTTTATTCAATTATCTTCTGGTTTTTGTCGACTCGTTTTCTTCATTGCTACTACTCTTTTAGTTTTTAATCGTTTTTCTACCGAAGCTTTAGAAGGAGAAGTTTTTTTTCGTTTTTTTGGAACTTTAAGTGCTTCCTCAATTAATTTCAGCATACGGTCTTCTGCAATTTCCCTATTCTTATGTTGGCTCCGGGATTCGTCACATTGAACCAGGAGTTTGTTTTCGGATGTAAGTCGTTTATTGAGTTTTTTATATAAGCGTTCCTTTTCAGATTCATTAAACGCCCTGGAACTACCAAGGTTTAAGGAAAGTTCCACTTTTGTAGAAACTTTATTAACATGCTGGCCACCTGCACCCCCGCTTCGGACGGCTCTGAACTTTAATTCCTGTAAAAGCAAGTCTTTGTTCATCGTGCAAATTGCGATTAGAGTTTTAGCCTTTGGTTAATTGTTTCAAGAGAAATATTGAGAAAAACTCTTGTTTCAATTTCCATATCCCGTTCTGAATGGAAGTATATTATTTGCTCTTCTGTATATCCTTCAACCAGATAATGACTTCCCATCGGATATGTTTTTTTTACAAACACAGGAAGACCGGAATTTCGGGATACTTTAAATTCATGGGCGTAGACAATAATTTTTCGTTTGGTATCTGCATATGATTTGATAATATTGATTGGAACCAGATTAGCTTCACCAAAAAGCGAAGCAATGTAAAGATTTCCCGGGTTCTTATACATCTCCAATATGGGTTCCTCAGCTAATACCTGTCTATCCTTAAGAACAAGTACCCGGTCTGCAAATGGCAATATATCATTGCGGTCATGGGTAGCCGTTAAGCAGGTTATCTCCTCTTCCTTCAGATAGTTAAATAGATTTCTTCTTAAGCTGTTTTTTCTGAAATTATCTATATGACTGAATGGTTCATCCAATAGCAGCACCTCAGGTTTCTGAGCCAGAGCCCTGGCCAGAGCAACGCGCTGTTGCTGTCCGATGCTCAGATGCCTTACTTTGGTTTTTGCAAACCTTTTCATTTCGATAATCTCAAGCAACTCCTCAGTACGTTCTTTTAGTTCTTTGGGATAAAACACGGATAGATATTCAGAAATATTTTCAGATACTGTAGTAGCTCCCATAAGGTCGAACCCCTGGGACATATACTTCATGTAAGACTCTCCTGGGACAAGTTTATAAAGAGGCCCCTTAACTTGTTTCCTTCCCCAATATACATCTCCTTGGGCCGGCTGGAGAGATCCATAAACCAGTTGTAATAAGGTGCTTTTACCACAACCACTTTCACCCATTATGCCCAGATGTTCACCTTTATCAACAGAAAAGTTAATATCATCCAGTACCGAATCCTTGTCATAGGCAAAAGATAGACCGGTTATTTTTAACATGATTATTATCTTAAACGACTTCTAATAAAAAATCCGTTTCTACAGAAACGGATTTTGTTCTGAATTATTTATAGTTACTCTTTAAATTCCTTTATCACTGCCTTATTTGGCAACTCCCTATAATTCATATTGTAAAGGGTAAATGCAAAAATATCGGCATATTGTTCAATTGTTTTACTAACAGGGGTCCCTGCTCCATGGCCGGCGTTAGTTTCAATACGAATAAGAGTAGGGTTAGGACCTGACTGCTTTTCCTGCAGTTCGGCCGCAAATTTAAAGCTATGGGCCGGCACAACCCGGTCATCATGGTCTCCTGTTGTAATCAAGGTGGCAGGATATTCTACTCCTTCTTTTACATTGTGAACGGGAGAATAAGCTTTCAGGTACTGAAACATTTCTTCACTATCCTCAGAAGTTCCATAATCATAATGCCATCCTGCTCCTGAAGTGAAAGTATGATAACGCAACATATCCAGAACACCTACAGCAGGTAGCGCTACTTTCATAAGTTCGGGTCTTTGGGTCATAGTAGCACCTACTAAAAGACCGCCATTAGAACCCCCTCTTATTGCCAGGTTTTCTGATGAGGTATATTTGTTCTCTATAAGATACTCCGCAGCGGCTATAAAATCGTCAAACACATTTTGCTTTTTGGTTTTTATACCTGCATTATGCCATTTTTTTCCATATTCTCCACCCCCTCGCAAATTGGGTACAGCATAAACACCTCCTTGTTCCATCCAAACAGCATTGACAATACTAAAAGAGGGGGTACGACTTATATTGAACCCGCCATATCCATAAAGAATAGTGGGGTTTTTGGAATTGAGTTTTAGTCCCTTTTTATAGGTTATAATCATTGGGATCTCTGTTCCATCTTTGGAGGCATAAAATACCTGCTTAGACTCATAATTATCCGGATTAAAATCAATTTCCGGTTTCCAGTAAAGGACATAATTACCTGTTTCCACATTGTATTTATAAGAGGATGCAGGAGTGTAATAATTAGTAAATGAAAAATAGAATTCTTTTTCTTCTTTTTTACCACCAAAACCACTTGCACTGCCTATGCCAGGAAGCTCTATTTCACGTATAAGCTTCCCTTCATAATCATACTGAAAAACTTTAGATATGGCATCTATCATATATTCTGCAAAGAAGTAACCCCCGCCGGTATTTGGACTAAGAACATTCTCTGTTTCAGGAATGAAATCTTTCCAGTTTTCCGGACCTGGATCTGAAGCATCTACAGTTATGATCTTCTTATTAGGGGCATTTAAATTGGTAACTAGGTAAAGCTTTGAGCCAACATTTTCAAGGACATCAGTATCTGAATTTTCATGATCCAATATATTTATCAGCTTACTATCCGGCTTTCTCAAATCTTTTAAATAAAGCTTATTACCCGAAGTAGAGTTTGCAGCTGAAATAAGAAGATAATTATTATCCTCAGTCACACTTCCGCTTACATACCTGTGCTTTTCTTCAGGAATACCTCCAAAAATTAATGCATCAGCACTTTGTGGAGTACCCAGCTTATGGTAATACAGTTTATGTTGGTCTGTCTTAGCAGAGAGTTCACTTCCTTCAGGTTTATCGTAACTTGAATAATATAACCCTTCATTACCATACCAGGACAGGCCGCTAAATTTTACATCAGTGAGCGTGTCTTCAACAATAGTCTTACCTTCGGTTTCCATTACAATTACCTTCCTCCAGTCACTACCTCCCTCGGAAATGGAGTAAGCAGCCATAGAACCATCTTTAGTAAAACTCAACCCCATTAATGAAGTAGTTCCATCTTCCGAAAAACTATTTGGATCTAAAAATACTTCGGCTTCCTCATTCTCTTTTTGACGATACACTACATATTGGTTTTGCAGACCATCATTCTTATAAAAATAGGTATAATCACCCTCCTTGAAAGGGGAACTTATTTTCTCATAGTTCCATAGTTGTTCTAATCTGTTCTTCAGATCTTTTCTGAACGGTATTTTTTCTAAATAGCCAAAAGTGACAGCGTTTTCTTCTTTAACCCAGGTTTCCGTTTCCGTACTCCGGTCATCTTCTAACCAGCGATATGGATCGCTAACTGAAGTTCCAAAATAGTTGTCAACAGTATCTACTTTTTTAGTCATCGGATAATTCACGGTAATGGTATCTTTTTGTTCTGAATTCTTGCAAGAAATATTAATTAAAACAAGAAGTAGAATAATCCCAACATTTTTCATAATAGATTTTTTAAGGATCAAAAATACCATAAAAAAACCTTTTAGTACGAATGAACCAAAAGGTTTTAACAGTTTTTATAATAGCCCCGTCAGATGAGTTTTTTGTGCAACAGGTATTCTGCTATTTGAATGGCATTGGTTGCAGCACCTTTTCTGAGATTATCGGCAACTATCCACATATTTAGTGTGTTTCGTTGCGTTTCATCTCTTCGTATACGTCCTACAAAAACATCGTCTTTGTCATGGGCATATACAGGCATTGGATAAGTGTTGGTATCCGGATTGTCCTGCACAACAACTCCCGGGGTATTACTTAGAATTTTTCTTACCTCATTCAGTTCAAAGTCCGATTCAAATTCAACGTTAACGGATTCAGAATGACCTCCTGCAGTAGGAATTCGCACGGCGGTTGCTGAAATTGAAAATGAGCGGTCGTCTAGTATCTTCTGTGGCTCCCGGGCCAATTTCATTTCTTCTTTGGTATACCCATTTTCCATAAAAACGTCACAATGCGGCAGGGCATTCCTGTTGATAGGATATGGATAGGCCATTTCACCTTGTATTCCGGCCATTTCATTCTCCAACTGTTTAACAGCTTTTACTCCTGTTCCCGAAACGGATTGATAGGTTGAAACTATGACCCGCTTCATTTGATATCTGGTATGCAAGGGCGCCAGTACCATAACAAGTTGAATGGTAGAACAATTGGGATTTGCAATTATTTTATCTTCTTTGGTTAATTTATTTGCGTTGATTTCCGGGACGACCAATTTTTTTTCAGGATCCATACGCCATGCAGACGAATTATCAATTACCGTGGTGCCGGCTGCTGCAAATTTTGGCGCCCACCTTAGTGATGTATCTCCTCCGGCCGAAAAAATAGCCAGATCCGGACGAGCAGCAACGGCATCCGCAAGGCCTATTACGCTGATGGATTCCCCGTTATAGGATATTTTTTTACCTACAGATCGCTCAGAGGCGACCAATAATAGTTCAGTTATTGGAAAACTCCGTTCTTTAAGTACTTTTAGCATTACTTCGCCAACCATTCCGGTTGCGCCAACTACAGCTACCTTCATGTTTTTATTATTTAGGACCCAAAGGTATTGCAACCAATGTTGATGAACAAGACTTTTTGTTGTATATATAAAAATATAACATATTGTTATAAATAGAACAAATATAAAAAATAACCACCAATTCAGTTTGCGAAAACGTATTGGTGGCCTTTAAATTAGTTTAGTAATGTAGCGGTATCTCCCGGAAAGGAAGTTTTATTTCTCACTATTTTTTCAATAAATCTCTTATTTGTGTTAATAGTTCTTCCTGACTTGGACCCGAGGGAGCAGCCGGTGCAGGTGGTGTTTTTGTTTTGTTATAAGCCTTAACAATAATAAACATTACAAATCCTACAACAAGTAAATTAACAATAGTATTTACCCATGCTCCCCAGCGAACAGCATTTTCTGCTACATAGCCAGCTTCTCCTTCAGCTCCTGAAGCCTCTGTGAGGACATATTTTAAATTGGAAAAATCTACACCTCCTGCAAATTCACCCACAATTGGCATAATAATGTCCGTTACAAATCCATTGATAACAAGCCCCATGGCTCCGGCCATAATTACAGCAACTGCAAAATCAATTACATTGCCGGTCATAATAAAACTCTTAAATTCTTTTAACATGTTATTTGTTTTAAATGGTTAGATAATAAATGCAATTACAAGATACTCAAAATAGCATTCGTAACAATATGTTAATTAGTTAATTAGGTTCCTGTAATTATCCTATTAACTCTGTGAGAAATACCACTAAGAAGTTCATAGGAAATTGTGTTTGCTCCTGCTGCAAAAGTCTCTGCGGAATGCCCTTTTCCAAAGACAACAACTTCATCACCTTCCTTGCATTCAATACCCGTTATATCTATCATGATCATATCCATACAAACATTTCCAATAATAGGCGCCTCCTTACCATTCACTATAACTGAAGCTTTTCTATTACCATATTGTCTGCCAATCCCATCCGCATGTCCAAGAGGTAGTGTTGCGGTTTTTTTGTATTCCTCAGCCGTAAAAGCCCTATTGTAACCTACACTTTCATTTGGTTTTATATTGTGTATCTGGGAAATGGTTGTTTTTAATGTTGCTACAGGCCGCAACTTATCATCATACCTGGCTTCATTTCCATATCCATAAAGGCCAATACCACTTCTAACCATGTCGAATTGTGCTTCAGGATAATTGAATATTCCGGAGGTATTAAGAATATGCATAAATGGACTAATTCTTAATTTGGAAGTAAATTCCTTAGCAATCTTATCAAAGGATCTGATTTGATTTTTGCTGAATTCTTCTTCAGACTTATCTTCGGAGGCGGCCAAATGAGAAAAAATTGATTTTATTTTCAATTCATCTCTGCCCTCAAGCACATTGGCAATATATTCAATATCATTTTCCGAAAATCCAAGCCTGTTAAGGCCTGTGTTGAATTTTAAGTGGACAGGATAAGCCTTTTGCTTTTGCACCTTTGAAGCCTTAATGAATTCTCGGAGTACTCTGGGGGAATATAGGCTGGGTTCCAGGCAATATTTTATAACCATTGAATAATTACAAGGCTGTGCATGCAATACAAGTATAGGGGTTTTAATCCCTGCCTCCCTTAAAACCTTCCCTTCATGGGCATAAGCCACCGCTAAATAATCTACCCCTAGTTTCTCCAGTTTTTTTGCGATGATCACAGAATCACTACCATAGCCAAAAGCCTTTACCACGGCCAGAAACATGGTTGAAGTATGTATTTTGGTTCTTATATAATCGTAATTATGTTCTAAAGCAACAAGATCCAATTCCAATGTAGTCTCTCTGGCTTTAGGCATTGGTATCTTTTTTACCTTGTTTTATCTCCTCGGCATCTACCTTCATTTCATTAATTTTTTCTTTGAGCATAGCTTTGTAAAATGCCGCGCGACTTAAAGGTTCGTACTCTTCGGTTTCGCCAAGCAGCACCAATTTATCATTATTAGATTTTCTAAAACTATAATTGGCAAGATTGCCGGTACGCGTGCAAATAGCATGGACTTTGGTTACGTATTCCGCAGTAGCCATTAAAGCAGGCATTGGTCCGAAAGGATTGCCTTTAAAATCCATATCGAGTCCGGCAACAACAACACGTATTCCCATATTTGCCAGATCATTGCATACAGTCACAATTTCATCATCAAAGAACTGTGCTTCATCTATTCCCACCACATCACAGTCGTCTGCCAGAAGGCGGATATTTGCCGCCGCAGGCACAGGCGTGGAACGAATTTCATTTTCATCATGAGAGACTACCTTCTCTTCATGATATCTGGTGTCTACAATTGGCTTAAAAATTTCTACCTTTTGCTTTGCAAACTGAGCTCTTTTAAGCCTGCGAATCAGTTCTTCCGTTTTCCCGGAAAACATTGAGCCAGAGATAACCTCTATCCAACCGAATTGTTCCTTATGATTAACAGTGTTTTCGAGAAACATTTTGTAATTTTAAACCAAAGTAAGGGCTTTATTCCCTTATTTGTGAAACGAAATATAAAAGTATTAAAAAAGATAGACCTTTACTGTTTAGTCTAAACAAAAAGAAATGAAGCGAAAACTGAAAGAGGAATTAATTAAGATGTCCACAGATATAATTACCTCCAGGGGTCTTACAGAGATGGAGATACCGGAATTATATGAAGCTGCGAGAACTCTATACGAAAAATTGGCCGTTCTTAGGTTCATTGATGAAAAACTCAACGATATTGAAATAGACGTATCCAAAAATGTTCTGGCATCCAGGTTTGAAAAAATGGCGAATGCCGTTATGAATGAAAGTAAACTGGTTCCTGAAAATAATCCCCACGAAGAAGATATTATTACTCAGGGTATTGATACCATAAAAGGCATGGTATCTGAAATGCCAAACAGTGAGGATAATGACAGGCTATTTGCAGAATTTGTTGCAAAACCTGAAACCGCTAAGGCTGAGAATAACAAAACCACGGCAAATATTTCTCGGGAAATAAAAGAAGTTTCTAAGCCAAAATCATTGAATGATAAACTCACAAATAAGGAAATAACGGTGGGTTTAAATGACAGGCTTGCTTTTGTTAAACATCTTTTTAATGATAGTACAGAAGACTTCAACAGGGTAATTTCCCAACTGAACACCATTGATTCTCATGAACGTTCTATGGCCTTCATTGATAATATGGTTAAACCAGATTACAATCAATGGGCAGGAAAGGAAGAATATGAAACCAGGTTTCTTGCTCTTATAGAGCGTAGATTCTCATAATTTCTAATACCGGATTTACTGCCATTATAAGAAATGTATATTGCTCATAATTCTTCAAAAAGAAGGTAAGATCTTAAAACAGTGCTGACAGGCAAGTTATTTATTGTTCCGACTCCTATTGGAAATTTGGAGGATATTACCTTAAGAGCAATTAAAGTTCTTAAGGAAGTAAACCTAATATTGGCTGAAGATACCCGCACAAGCAATAAACTTTTAAAACACTACAACATAAATACCCCAATGCAGAGCCATCATATGCATAATGAGCATAAAACGGTAGATGGTATTGTTCGAAAACTTAAAAGTGGAGAGCAAATTGCACTAATTTCTGACGCAGGTACTCCCGCTATTTCCGATCCGGGGTTTTTACTTAGTCGGGCCTGTGTTGAACAGGGAATAGAAATTGAATGCCTTCCGGGAGCAACTGCTTTTGTCCCTGCACTTGTAAATAGCGGACTTCCTAACGATCGCTTTGCGTTTGAAGGCTTCCTGCCAATAAAAAAAGGAAGACAAACCAGATTAAATGATCTGGCAGAAGAAACCCGTACTATGGTTTTCTATGAATCCCCACATAAGCTTCTAAAGACGTTATCACAATTTGTAATCTGTTTTGGCCCGGAACGACGAATATCTGTTTCCAGGGAACTTACTAAAATGTATGAAGAAACCATTAGAGGAACTACTTCAGAAGTATTAGAGCATTTTGAAAGCAAACCACCAAAAGGAGAATTTGTAATCGTGGTTGCAGGAAAAAAATAATTATTTTCATTCTGAAGTCCGGACGAAAAGCTTATCAACTTTCGTTTTAATACAGCAATTTATTTATGTTTCCCCTTTTCCCATCCATATTTACCCAAATAGAGTTCTCCACTTTCTACAGCTCCATCCTCAATAGTTGTTCCCATAGAATCGTTCCAACGGTTTAGGTAACCAAAAAGAGAAATTACGCCCAACATTTCAACAATTTCACCTTCATTCCAGTACTTATATAATTTGTTCTTGATGTTTTTATCCACGGCATTGGGTATCTGAGAAGCGGCCAAAGAAAAGTCAAGAGCAGCACGTTCAGCGTCCGAAAAGGCAGGATGGGTTCTGTACTCCCAAATATTATCCAATTGCTCTTGTTCTGCACCATAACGCTCTGCAGCCCTTATTGCATGTGCCTGGCAATAGCGACAACCAGTTGCATTACTGCTGACCCAGGCAATCATTCGCTTAAGAGCAGAAGTTACCTTTCCTTCATTGGCCATAACCGCCTTATTAAGGTTAATAAAAGCCTTGGATATTGCCGGTCTGTGTTGCATGGTGAGGACAGAATTTGGACAAAACCCAAGGGTCTCATTGAAGAATTCTGCTAATTCTTTAGTTTGAGTATCATGGTTTGGGTCCAGAGGTTGTACAAGTGGCATAGCGGTCGTATTTTTGTACTCCACAAGAAACGAAAAAATATGAGCACTACAAATCAAATTACCACCAAATGGTTAGGGAAGATGGCCTTTGAAAGTAATAATCCATCCGGATTAAATTTTACTATAGATGCTGGTCCTGATGCTGGGGGAGAGGGCAATGGCCTTAAACCCAAAGCTCTTATGCTTTCAGCTTTAGCAGGGTGTTCGGGTCTTGATGTAGCTATGCTTATTAAAAAGATGAAACTTGATGTGGAAAACTTCAGTATAGAGACCATTGCTAATTTAACGGATGAACATCCAAAATACTATGATGCCGTTACCGTAGAATATCACTTTTGGGGAGGCAATCTGGAAGAAAAAAAATTGCAAAGAGCTGTAGATCTTTCAGTTGAGAAGTATTGTGGGGTAATGGAAATGTTTAGGAAGTTTGCAAAACTTGAAATAAAAACAATATTCCATAAAGATTGACACCCATTCTTGAGGGGAGCACAGATTCATCTAAAAAGAACTAAAAGAGTTATTTCTGCATTTAAAATGCACTAATTCGTCTTATATTACAATACACCTATAACGTGGTACAATGCGCTGGACATTAAAACCAAAACAAGATGATGAGCAAATAAAAGCTTTGGCCGAAATACTCAAAGTAGATCTGCTGATTGCACAATTATTGCTGCAGCGCGGTGTTACTTCTTATGAAGAGGCCAAAAAGTTCTTCAGGCCTCAACTCTCTGACCTCCATGACCCATTTCTTATGAAGGATATGGAACTTGCTGTTATCCGTATAGAAAATGCAATACTGGCAAATGAAAACATCCTTATTTACGGTGACTATGATGTAGACGGAACTACGGCGGTAGCTTTGCTGTCATCATATTTACTCACCCAATATCCAAATGTGGCCACTTATATTCCTGACAGATACGCGGAAGGCTATGGGATATCTTATGCCGGTATTGACTTTGCAGAAGACAATGATTTTACACTTATTATTGCACTGGATTGCGGTATAAAGGCAATAGAAAAGGTATCTTATGCAAATGAAAAAGGGATTGATTTTATCATTTGTGACCACCACAGGCCTGGAAAGAAAATACCAGATGCTGTAGCCGTTTTAGATCCTAAAAGAAATGATTGCACCTATCCATATGATGAATTATGCGGATGTGGTATTGGTTTTAAACTTATACAGGCACTTAACATTAAGAGAGAGGATAGTTTTGAGAAACTCATTCCATACCTGGATCTGGTAGCAACGGCCATTGGGGCAGATATAGTACCCATAACAGGAGAAAACAGGGTATTGGCTTATTTTGGGTTAGAGGTAATTAATTCAGCTCCAAGAACTGGTTTTAAGGCAATAATTAAAAACCTCCAAAAGGAAAAACTCACCATTACAGATGTCGTTTTTATAATTGCTCCCAGAATAAATGCGGCAGGACGCATGAGACATGGTCAATATGCGGTAAATCTATTAATAGAGCAAAATATGGAGCAGGCTCTTAAATATGCTTCAGAAATCGAAGAATTTAACACCAGCAGGAAAGGTTTGGACCGGGAGATAACAGAGGAAGCCCTTACCATGATTCTCCAGAATAAGGAAGAAGATAGATTTACTTCCGTTGTTTATAAAGACAACTGGCACAAAGGAGTCATTGGTATAGTAGCTTCCAGACTTACTGAAACTTACTATAGGCCAACATTAGTGTTCACAAAAAGCGGTGATAAACTGGCGGCATCGGCCAGGTCCGTCAAGGGTTTTGACGTTTATAATGCCTTAGAACTTTGCTCTGATTCTATTGAGCAATTCGGGGGACATAAATACGCTGCAGGGCTAACGTTAGTTGAAGAGCAGTATGAAATATTTAAGACGCAATTTGAAAAGGTGGTAGCTGAAACGATAGACCCAAATCTTTTGACCCCGGAGATCACCATTGATGCAAAACTCGATTTAGATCAGATAAGTCCTAAGCTCTTGCGTATAATACAACAATTTGCCCCTTTTGGCCCGGGTAATATGACTCCTGTTTTTATGTCGGAAAACCTCCGGGATACCGGCTATGCAAAAGGGGTTGGAGAGGAGAATAGGCATCTTAAACTAGCGGTAACTCAAAATGGTGTTGGTCCGGTTGGGGCTATAGGATTTAATTTGGGAAATAAACTTCCGGTCGTGCAGAATGGAAAACCATTTAGTGCCGTTTTCTCTTTAGAAGAAAATCACTGGAATGGCATGGTTAACTTACAATTGAAAATCAAGGATTTAAGATAAAGGCATCTACTATTCAAAAGTTTCCAGTGATAGTTTGGTGCCATCAAATACCCCATAAGTATAATAAGAAATCCAATCGCCCAGGTTTACGTAGGTAGATGTTTCACCTAATGTTATTTCAAGAGGTAAATGCCTGTGCCCGAACACGAAGTAATCGCAGTGCGTTTCTTTTAGTTTTCTTATCGAATATTGCACGAGCCATTCTTTGTCTTCTCCCAAAAAGTGAATGTCCTCCTCCCCTGATATTAGTTTGTTATTTATGGAGAAATATTGTGCTAACTTAACTCCCAGATCGGGGTGTAACCAACGGAAACACCATTGCGCTAACCGATTTGTGAAAAGTTTCTTCATTCGCTTATAACCTTTATCACCAGGCCCCAATCCATCCCCATGACCAATAAAAAATGTAGTGCTGTTGATTTTGAATAGTTGAGGTTTATGATAAACGGGAATGTTGAGTTCATTTTCGAAATACCCATTCATCCAGAGATCATGATTCCCGACAAAATAGAATATAGGAATGCCTGAGTCTGTAATTTCTGCAAGCTTACCAAGGGTTCGTGTAAATCCTTTAGGAACAACCGTTTTATATTCAAACCAGAAATCGAATAAATCTCCAAGCAGGAAAATAGCCGCAGCATCCTCCTTAACTTCATCCAACCATGCCACAAATTTCTTTTCCCGGGGAAGACTTTGTTCCCATGTTGGGGCACCTAAATGGTTATCGCTGGCAAAATATACCTTTTTACCTATTGGAACAGAGATGCTTTTCATTTAGTGTAAAGATACATAATGCAGCCTAGTTATCACCGGCATGCCATTCGGCAAAGGCAGTTTCTGTTTCGCGAAGTTTAATTGAATGCAATTGTATTTCTTTAGGTAAGCGGGCTTTAATTTTGCTAGCGAAATCAATTACCATATTTTCACTTGTGGGCTGGTAATCTGCAAGGATTACTTTATGCCCCCGGTCTTTTAATTCTTTTGCCAATTCCATATGAGGCGTATTTTTGTTAAATACCGTAGCATGATCAAAAGGCTCAACAATTTCTTCTTTTACTATTTTTTTTAAGTCACCAAAATCAATGACCATTCCAAGTTTAACATTGGATGTATCCGTAATTGGAATTCCTATTACGGTAACCGAAAGTTTATAACTATGGCCATGTACATTTCTGCATTTACCATCGTAGCCATAAAGCGCATGGCCGGTTTCAAAAGTGAATTGTTTGGTAATCCTTATTTTATGCATTCGTTTTAAATCTTCTACAAATGTATAAAATCTTTACAGGGGAGCACAGACTATTTTGTGTGGTAATATTGAGGGAGAGATGCTTATTTTTTAAATTTTCTCCTGTTTCTAATTCTATTAAAAATATATATAGCTACTACCAAAAGAGCCAGCATTGGAAAGAGAAGATCCCCATTTAGGAATTCAAAAATTTTCATACTATTATTTTTTAAGACTTTTTAATTTCTTCTTGCTAGCTGGTGAAAGGGCTAATTTACCGGAAATCTCAGCTCGCTTGGTCAATAATTCGCTCCAGGATGTAGTATCTTCCCAAAGAATCTTTTTTATAGCTCTTAAGGCTTCTGGATTATAGGATGCCAAAGATGCCATAAAAAACTCCAACTCTTTGTCCATTTCTTTAATGGAATTAAAAACCTTAGAATATAGTCCTTTTTCCTGAGCCCAATAGGCATTTTTCCATTCGGTAGGTGACAATGCCAATTCGGTAAAACCAGCGATTCCTATTTTACGTTGAACCGCAGGTTCAATCACCAGCGGCGCTATCCCAATAGAAAGTTCAGAAAGCCTTATAGCGGAAGCTTCAGAAGCAAAGACATAGTCGCAAGCAGCGACGAGGCCAACTCCGCCGCCTACTGCTTTACCCTGTACTCTTCCTATTATTGGTTGTGTACATTCTCGCATGGCATTGATAACATTAGCAAAACCGCTAAAAAAAGTTGTCCCTTCGTCTGGGTTGGATATGGCGAGCAATTCATCAAAGGAGGCACCCGCACAAAAAGCCCTTTCCCCTTCGGATCTTAATACTACAACAGAAACTGCCTCATTTGAAGAAATTTTTTTAAGCTCATCAGTTAATCGATCTAAAAGTTCTCTTACAAAAGAATTACTTGCGGGATGGCCAAATTCTATAGTAGCAGTCCTATTCTCAATTTTGGTATAAAGACTCCCGTTGGGTCTGTTTGTGCCCATTTGAATTGTTTTTTGTAAAATTAAACCTTTTGTAATAGTGGACGAAATTTTCTACGGAACTTCCATACCAGGGCACTACCTCTAATTATCATCCACAAGGTAAGTGCAATCCAAATTCCTTGCAGACCAAAACCGAAGACTTTACTTAAGAATAACAAAGGAATAAAACCTAAAAAAGTGGCTGTCAACAGGACATTTCTGAGAAATTTCATTTCACCCAAGCCCTTAAACAAACCATCAAAAACAAAGGCAATAGAATTCATTGGCAATCCCAGGATAAGGATAAAGAAAACCGAGTAGAAGGTCTCCAGTACAATAGGGTCATTTGAAAAAAGACGTCCCAGCGGTCTGTAGAAGATAAAACCGTTCAACATTAAAAATAAACTTACCATTCCACCATATAGAGCAATTTTTTTGGCTAATTTCCACAAGGTATTGTAATCTTTAGCTCCAAGTAATTTACCCCCCATAATATTACCCGCCGCACCATAACCATCTATAAAAAAGGCAGCAAAAAGCCAAAGATTTATGGCTATAGTATGCGCTCCGATATATCTGTCGCCCAGCGCTGCAGCTTCTCGCACAGCAAGAATAAGCGTAATATTAAGTGCAATCGCACGGATAAAAAGATTGAAACTCATTAGCGCCAGGCGCCCCAACTCTCTGTGTATTGGAAATCTTGGGATAAGGCTAATATTGGTTTTTAATCGCAGTAAGACGAATGCCATTATCGCCATAACCCCCTGGGAGATAAGACTGGCCCAGGCCGCGCCTTCCAGGTTTAAAGCAGGAATTATATCTGATATACCATAAACCAGAATAAAATCTAATACGATGTTTAACAGGGCCCCTGTAATAGCTATAAGCATGGGCCAATATGTGTTTTGCAGTCCTCTGAAAATTCCCATAACGGCAAATACGAAAAGTGTTAATGGAAACCCCCAAACACGAATGGAGTAATAAGTAATACAAAATTCTAATATTTTCCCCGAGGCATTTAATAATTCAAAAATCTCCTCTACAATAAATATGGTAGAAAGCAGCAGCAATACGCTAAGAGTTACGTTAAAAAAAATGGCCTGCGCCGGTAAATTCTTAACCTCATCTAGTTTGCCTGCACCCAAATATTGAGAGATAATTGCAGATATGGCACTTCGGGTTTGCCCAAGGATCCAAATAAGCATGGACAAAAAGGAACCGACGATACCAACTGCCGCGAGTGATTCCAGGCCGTATGTTGGAATATTGCCAACAATAGCAGTATCCGTTATAGATAGTACAGGTTCCGCTATACCGGCTATAGTTGCAGGAATAGCTAAGCTATTTATGGTTTTAAAACTTACAACTGTTTTCAAAAATATAATGGATTACAATACGAGCTCATAGCAATAAAAGGGAGAATCACTTTGTTTAGGAAAATAGACATTTCCCAGTTTTTGATATCCCCTTTGTGCATAAAATTTTTGATTCCTTTTGTTTTTACTAAATGTATCGAGTCGGATAGATATATATTTATTTTCGAGCGCATAATTTTCAGCAAAATTCATTAACATTTGGGCATAGCCTTTGCCCTGGAATTTGGGGTCAACGGCAAGCCTGTGAATATATACGTTATTTTCATTTGGTGTTAGCCATTTAATAGGAACATATTCCTCATCCATATATGTGGTAATAGTTATGCAGCCTATAAGAGTATTTTCAGATTTAAGAACAAATAATTCCTTTCGGGAAATATCATTTTCAAAAGCTTCTCTGGAAGGGTATTCTTCATTCCATTGAAATATCCCTCTTTTTTCCATTTGTTTTGCGCAGGCTTTGGTAAGCCCAAGAATTTCCGGGATTTCCAGTATCTTTGCACATCTAATCATGAATAATTCATCAAATAAGTTGTAAATTTAAATTAATAATACCAAACCTTATGAAGAACATATTGGTACCCATAGGAACTTCCCCTAATGCGCATGAGACTTTACAATATGCCGTGGACTTTGCTGCGCAATTTTCTTCAAGTATTTATGTCATGGAAGTATTTTCGGCCAAGTCTGGAGCAGGGGAGTTGAAGAATATATCAGAGAAGGTGGAAGAAAGTAGTAAGAAGCATGTCAAGGAAGTTATTGAAAAGGTAGATTCCAGGAACGTAGATATGAAGATTGCCACTTATAATGGGGATTTAATAGATGGACTAAAGGAAATAGACAAAGAACTTGGGATAGATCTTATTATAATTGCCCCCAGGTGCAATGATATTAAAGAGGAATTATATCTGGGACATACTACAGGGAGAATTGTTAAAAGAACAGATATTCCAACCTTAATTGTACCAAGAGGTACTATTTTTAAGCCTATTAAAAATATTCTAACAGCATTTAAATCTGGAATTTTAACCCAACGGAGAATCCTTGAGCCATTAAAAATTATAAAGAAGAAATTTAAATCAAAAATAAATTTACTCCTTGTAAAGACTCCGGGTTATTCAGATGAAGACCTTAAAATAAATACTTCTCTTATGGATTTGTGTTCTCAATTAACGGTTACGGAGCATGCCACAACTTATTTAGGAGTTTTAGAACACTTTCAATCCACAAATCCTGATTTGCTTTGTGTATTCAGAAGAAAACGAGGATTTTTTAAAAATTTATGGGAGAAGAATGCGGTTCTAAAATCTGAGTTTTCAGTACGTATTCCTGTTCTTGTATTAAGTGTTAAGAAGGACTAGAGAAGATAAAATTTATTCGGAGGAATTTTGAAACTTATTCAAAAAGTAGTTCCTTTGACATTCCTTAAAAGACGGGGGATTAGCTCAGCTGGCTAGAGCGCTTGCATGGCATGCAAGAGGTCACCGGTTCGACTCCGGTATTCTCCACAAAAACCCTCCTTCAAAGTACTGTAAGAGGGTTTTTTTATTTTATTATCTAGGTCTTTTAATGTTTAAGTGAGCGCGGATAATTAACTAAAGAAATTTCAATTGACATGATAGATATAACAGGTAAAGTTGCCTATATAACAGGCGGTTCAAAAGGGATTGGTCTTGGAGTGGCGAAGAAGTTACTGGACTCGGGGTGTAAGGTTGCAATCAGCGGCAGAAACAAATCAAGCTTGGATGCAGCTCTACGGCAATTAGGTGCTGGACCAAATGTTATGGCGCTTGTTAGTGATGTCACTAAACTTGACAATGAGCATAAGGCTGTAGCTCAAATTATTCAAAAATGGGGAAAGCTTGATGTAGTTCTGGCCAATGCCGGACTTGGGCGTTTTGCTCCGGTAGATGAATTATCTGAAAGCGACTGGCATCAAATGATTGATACTAATCTTAACGGCGTATTTCATACTTTAAAGGCATCCGTAGATGCCCTAAAAGACTCAAAAGGATATTATATAACTCTGGCCAGTTTGGCCGGGACCAATTTTTTCGCAACTGCGGCTGGATACAATGCAACAAAGTTTGGTGTTGTTGGTTTTACCCAGGCGGCGATGTTAGATCTCCGTAAATATGATATTAAAGTATCTACCATTATGCCCGGTTCAGTAGCAACTCATTTCAATAATAATGAACCTTCCCAAAAAGATGCCTGGAAAATACAACCGGAGGATATAGGCGAGCTGGTGGTTGATCTGCTAAAAATGCATCCGAGAACCCTACCCAGTAAAATAGAAGTGAGACCCAGCAGACCAGACAAAAAATAGTGACTAATCTTCTTTAGCAATAAATGGGACTGCTGGATTTGCAATTTCCTGAATTAGTTTAACCAACTGTTCCTGAAATAGATCGAGGGTATCTTTGGTTATGTTGAAATCCTTTTTTGAGGTATTCCTGCTATTTTTTGTTGAAAAATAAAACGGGCCAGATCTCAAATTCTTGAAGGAAATAATTCCTGCACTCATTTTTTCAATGGGATTAATAATTTGATACATGAAAGAATAACAGAGCAACTGAAATGCTTTGCTACGATCATAATTTTCGATGATTTCATCCCATAAAACTACTTCTACATTAGAGCTAAGAACACTCCCGGTCTTATAATCAATTATTCTTAGTATGCCATCCTTTTCATCAATCCTGTCTAATGTTCCTTTTAATATAACAGGAGTATCTATCCCCGGTACATCTATATCAACTGACAGATCTTTTTCAAGTGCTATTATTTTAATAGTATGGTGTTTAATGTTTTCTATTTCTTTTAAAATGAAACCATCTATATAAGCGACGATAACATTAAAGGCAATAAGGTTTTTTCCTCTTGAAATATCCTCTTCTGCATAAGTTTTCAGAAGTTCATGTTTAACTGCGCCTCTTATTTTAGGTCTTTGTTCCTTTAGCTTACCTTCAGTCAGATAAGCACCAAGGAATGGCTCATATAAAATTTCCATAGCCTTGTGTAAAATAGTCCCAAAGGTTTTTGAAGCAATAGTCTCCTCAACTTCAAGAGTTTCTTCTAATTTTAAAATCTTTTGCTTGTAAAAATTAATAGGGTTTTTAATATAGTTTGTCAGTGACGAGGGAGAAAGTCCTTTTTTAAAAACAGCGCTTATTTTACTCATAATATCGGTATCCTTTTCAATAGAAACCGGTGTATTAAGTATTGAATTTATCTGAGGAACCGCAATTTTCGTTACTATGTTTTCTATGTGATGTTCATCTGTAAGTAATTGTGAAATAAACCTGCTTTTTTCACCTCCTTCAATAACATCAGGTTCAGTATTGTAGATAAGATAGATGTTTTTGGCTCGTTGTAACAATCTGTAAAAATGATAGGTATAGACGGCATCTTTCTCTTTGTAGGCAGGTAAACCAAATTCTCTTTTAATATCGAAAGGAATAAATGAGTTATTGGTCTTACCTGCCGGAAGGATACCTTCATTTACCGATGTAATTATTACAGTTTCAAAATCAAGATTTCTACTTTCCAACATCCCCATGATCTGTAATCCTTCAAGAGGCTCGCCCCTAAAATTTACTTTTTCTATAGATATCAACTCCTTAAATATGCTCTGTAAAGCCTTTAAGTCATTTAAAAATGGATATTCGCCAGAAAGCATTTTTAGCTCATTAAACAAAGTATAAAAGTGATATAAATATTCCAGTTCCAAATGGTTTTCCTGTAGTTGAAATTTGCTTTTTAAGAGTTCAATAAGTGCGATAACATTGTTTAGAAAATGGGAAGGTTCTGCATTTTCGTATGAAAACAGGAGCATTAATCCTTCTGTTGTTTCAGGAAAGATTGATTTTAATTTAGAAGGAGTTATATAAATCCAATTGCGTTTATTTACTTCCGCTTTTATGCCATTAACTATATTTTTGTCTTCTGAAGAAAGAATCTTCTGAACATATGGATGAACCAAAAATGATAGCAGGTTTTTATAAAACCAACCCTGTGAATCTAATTGGATATAAAGGTCGAAGAGTTGAGTAAACATGCCGGCAACAGGGGTTTTATCTAAGGGATACCCCATGGTGATATTTACCTGATTTATTTCAGCCGGAAGCGAGTTTAATATGGGATTCAGTAGTGTTTCATCTCCCAGGATAACAGCGGTATTTTTAATTTGATTTGGGTCCTTTTCATTCAGGTGTAATATCAAATCGCCAACATACTTTGCCTGTGATACATTTTTAGGCACACCGGTAATTTGGATATTTTTTGTGGTGCTATAATATTCACTTAATCCCTTTAGCGAGTGGTTTTTAAAATAGCCCCATTCCTTTTGGTATTGACGAATAAAAAACCCCGCATCATGAACTTTATCTTTCAGAAAACAGTTGTCTACATCCCAATAAATATCGCTGTTACCTTCTTTTAAAAATTCTTTAATAATAAATACTTCTGCTGTATTCAAAGCATTGAATCCAATAAAAACGTGCTTTTTATTTTTTGATGTATTAATGTAGTCAGATAGGTTATTACATGCTTCTTTATAAACCAATCCCTGATGGCCCGAACCATTTTCTAAAAGATTTTTATTAAAGGCAGTATGTAATTCTTCAAGATTATTCCAAAAGCTGAGATAATCTTCTATTAATTTGGTTTTATTGGGTTTCAGATGCCATTGGTTCATTTCCTGGATAACTGATAAGTATGAAAAAAGCTTATCAGGAGGCACCAGGTACCTGTCAATTTCATTGAAATCCTGCAATAGAATTTGACCCCATTTTGAAAAGGAATAAAAACTTTCCTTTTCTTCACTCCCTATATTTAAATAGGCATTATATAATTCAAATAATTGTTGTGTATTGGTTGCATAGAAAAGACCCGAAATCATTTCAATAAATGATTCAATGCTATAGATTTCCGGGGCAAAAATTGTCTTACGGACAACTTGGGAGATGTTATTTTTAAGGAAAGTTCCTGCACGTTTACCAGGAAGGATAAAAACAAGATTATCAAAAGAATCATTCTTTTCCCATAATTCTTCTGCAATCTGATTTAAAAAACTTTGCATTTTTAAAAATAAAAAAAGCTCCGCATTTGCGGAGCCTTTTTCTAATATATTAAGTTCTAATAAATTATTTACTGTCTAATCAAGTTAACTTCAACTCTACGATTCGTTTTCCTTCCGGAAGCGGTACCGTTGTCAGCTATTGGTTTGGATTCACCATATCCTGTAGCTTCTAATCTGCTGGAAGCAACCCCGTTTTCAATTAAGTAATTCATAACGGAATAGGCTCTTTCTTCAGAAAGTTTTTGGTTTAATGCTTCACTTCCTACACTATCAGTGTGTCCGTCTATAGTAAACCTAGCCCAAGAATATTCATTTAAGATAGCTACAATATTATTCAAGACTTCTGCAGAGCGATCTTTTATAGATGCTTTACCAGTATCAAATAAAATAGTCTTAGCATAATCGTTTAATGTTTTACGAACAGCTTCGGTAACTTCAGGACAACCTTTGTTTGCAACAGTTCCTACTAGATCTGGACATAGATCATCTTTATCTAAAATACCATCACCGTCTCTGTCTGGCCATGGGCATCCGTTGTTTTCAGCAGGACCTGCTTCATTAGGACACTGGTCATCTTTGTCAGCAATACCATCACCGTCTGCATCTGGGCAACCAGCTAAAGCAGCTAAACCAGCTTCATTTGGACAAGCATCATCTTTATCAGCAATTCCATCGCCGTCAGAATCAGGACAACCATTCAATTCTTTAGGACCGGCTTCATTTGGACAAGCATCTTTGCTGTCTTCAATTCCATCACCGTCAGTATCAGGACAACCATTGAATGCTTCTAAACCAGGTACTTCTGGGCAAGCATCATCTTTGTCATAGATTCCATCTCCATCTGTATCAGATCCACCAAATTTTATGGAAAGTCCCAACATATGTTGGAAATGTGGAAGCAAATAGTCTTCAAAAGAGTGCTTATACTGTGTTTGAAGAGTGAAACCAATGTTATCGTTCATCCAAACATTGGCACCTATACCACCATTAATAGTACCGGCTCCAATATCAGCAACCCAGCTATAACCACCTCCAATTTCAACGAAGGGATCAATAGTTGTGTTTTTTATAAAATTGTATTTAATAGTTCCATCCAAGCCATAGTAAGACAAGTCGTCAACTTGAAGGTCACCAATTTTCTTAATACGGTTTAAAGAACCTCTAACGCCAACGGAGATACCATCACCAACGTGACGCGAAATTCCAACATAAGAGATGGATGGCAGGATGTTCCAGTGATCATTGGCATTAAAGAATTGACTACCGAATGAACTTACTTTACCTGTTGGATAAAAGTCAACTGCGTTTACTCCAAATCCAATTTGCCAAGGATTATCTTCATCTTGCGCTTGTATGCTGTTAGAGGCCAATACTAATAGGCCAACAACTAATAATCTGCTAAGCTGTTTCATGTTCAAAATTTTAAGTTTAAGTGTTTATTTAGCTGCAAATGTAAGTTGTTAAAAATTATTAACAAAATCAATTTCCTATTTTTTTTAAGGCTTTTTTAAGGTTTAAACTAAGATTCAGATAATTTTTAACTCTCTACCTACCTTTATAAAAGCATTGATGGCTTTGTCTAAATGCTCAATTTCATGAGCGGCAGATAATTGCACCCGTATTCTCGCCTTATCTTTCGGAACCACGGGATAAAAGAAACCAATAACATAAATACCATTTTCGAGCAACATATTTGCCATTTTTTGTGATAATTTGGCGTCATAGAGCATTACAGGTACTATTGCTGAATCGCCATCAATAATATCAAACCCGGCTTTTTGCATTCCTTTTTTGAAGTATTTTGTATTTTTTTCCAACTTATCTCTTAAAGTGGTATCCGTTTCAAGCATTTCAAATACTTTAATAGAAGCTCCAACGATTGCCGGGGCAAGTGAGTTTGAAAATAAATATGGCCTGGATCGTTGCCTTAACAGATCAATGATCTCTTTTTTACCGGTTGTATAACCGCCCATTGCACCGCCTAATGCTTTGCCCAGCGTTCCGGTAATAATATCTATCCTGTTCATTACCCCTTTTTCCTCCAAAGTACCTCTCCCGGTTTCCCCTATAAACCCGGTTGCGTGGCATTCATCTATCATTACCATGGCATCATATTTTTCTGCCAGATCACATATTTTATCCAATGGTGCCAATAAGCCATCCATAGAGAATACACCATCTGTAACAATTATTTTAAAACGGGCCTTATCTTTATTAGCCTGTATTAATTTAGTCTCCAGATCAACCATATCACTATTGGCGTACCTATATCGCTTGGCCTTACATAATCTAACACCATCAATTATCGACGCATGATTTAGGGCATCTGATATAATTGCATCCTCTTCTGAAAACAATGGTTCAAATACACCACCATTGGCATCAAAAGCTGCGGCATATAATATGGTGTCCTCTGTACCATAGAATTTAGCAATTCTGTCTTCCAATTCCTTGTGGATATCCTGGGTGCCACAAATAAAACGTACTGAAGACATTCCAAAGCCATGGCTATCAAGGGTTTCTTTGGCTGCTCTGATTACTTCGGGATGAGCGGATAAACCTAAATAATTGTTTGAACAAAAATTTATTACTTCCTGTCCGCTGGAAACTCTAATCACTGCTCCCTGAGGCGAAGTAATTATGCGTTCTTCTTTATAAAGCCCTGCGTCTTTTATTTCCTTAAGTTCTTCTTTTAAATATTCTTTAATTTTTCCGTACATAATTAATTAATAAATTCTGGTGTAATTTTTTTATCAATATAGACTATTATCTTATTTTCAACTAAATATCCCATGGTTTTCAGTGCATCGGCATAGGTGTATAATTGTTCATAATATTTTTGAGCTTTTTTCCCGGTTTTATAATCAATTATTGTGACCTTGTTATTATTAAATACCATGCGATCCGGTCTCAAAATTAGGCCATTTTCTGTTATAATTTCACTTTCATTCTTAACGTTATTTTCGGTTGTAAAGAATGATTTCAGTTTGGGATGCCAAATGATTTGTTGTACAGTTTCTTTTATTTGAGCCCCCTCTTCAACTTTAAGATCTCCTTTTCTGATCATATGGGTAATTGAGGGGTCAATATCGCTCTCGGTTTTAATAAGTCCCAGCGCATAGTGTATTACATTCCCTTTTATAATTGCTTCTTCTCTTTTGCTGTCCCAAAGATTACCAGACTGGGTAATGATATTAAAATTGGCATCATTCTTTTGAGTACAGATAAAAGGAATATGAGGTTGCGCTTTGGGGAGGTGTCGTTCTTGTTCCTTTAATTCAGCTGATCCAAAGGAATATCTGACTTTGTTTATATCCCAAACTCCTTGTGCTTTTAAAAAGTGGATAAATAATCCGGAATAGTTATCCAATCTAAATTCATTCTTAGCATTAAGCAGCATTTCTGTTATTATGATCAGCCTATCGACAGCGCGTGTAAGTGCTACATATAGCAGGTTAAATGCATCCAATTCGAGTTTATGTTGTTCTTCTTCATAAATTGTTTTGGCTGTTTCCCCATAATGTAAAACTTCTGATTTCTTATTTATCAGTACTTCCTTAAATTCTCCAAAATCCTCAACAGGCAGCCACAATTTGGGTTCTAGTTCGTCATAAATTTTAGTGTTGGCAAAAGGGTAAATGACAATTGGAAACTCTAATCCCTTTGCCTTGTGTATAGTCATTATCTGCACGGCATCTAAATTTTCGGGAGCTACAATACTCAGCCTCTCTTTCTTCTTTTCCCAATGGTCTAAAAATGAAGTGATACTGTTATCGTCCCTTTGTTCAGAATCTATGACTTCATCCATAAAGTAAGTCAGGTAAGCATCTGAATGCTCAACCAGCTTAAATTGTTTTATTGCGTATTCCAGCCCATCATATAAAGAGGTATACCTTATTTGTTCCATGTTAAAGTTGAAATCCTCTTTTAGTAGAGATGGCAAATCGTTTATATATTTTTGAATAAACTCATGTTTGTTTTCTCTGTTTGAGGCAAGAAAATATAGAACCTCATAGCAAATTTCTGAATCCTCGGGTGCGTTAATGTGCTTTAATAAATTGATTAGAAAGTTGACTTTTGGATTATTCTTCAGCAAAAGCGTCTCAGAAGAAATTATTGGAATATTTTGTTCTATAAGAAAATCGGCTAAAATTATACCATGCTTTCGTTTTCTGGTGAGAATACATATGTCAGCATAATTATACTTATCGACGCTTGCATCTTTAATTGCTCTCAAAACCTCGTTACAATACTCTAAATCCTTATTCTCCTTGGGCATTTTAATAAAATTCAAATCTACATACCCACCTGTTTTTTTATTAAAATCTTGTTTATTTCCATCTGTAAAAAGTGAATTGTATTGCGGACTGGTAAGGAAAGGACTGGTAACTGTAAAAAAGGCGTTGTTGAATTTTACAATCTCCTCTCGGCTTCTATAATTTGTTTCCAGTGTTCTGATATGTGGTTCTACCACAAAAGGATTTGTTTCTTTGTTAATCAGGTTCAGGAATTGTTCAGCGCGTCCACCACGCCACCTGTAGATGGCTTGTTTTACATCGCCAACCAATAATAAGGTCCCCATATTGCCCTGTTCATCTTCGCTTTCGAGTGCATTACTTATTAAAGGAACGAGATTCTCCCATTGCATTCGTGAAGTATCTTGAAATTCATCAATAAAGTAATGACGGTATTTTTCGCCCAATCGTTCATAAATATAGGGTGCGGGTTGGTTACGTATTTCATCTGAAATAATCGTATTAAATGAGGATATTGGTATCTGATCCCGTTCTGACTGAATTGTTTTAATTTCTTGTTGGATGGCATTTAAAACCGTTAATGGCACAATATTTAAATAAGCATTCCGTAAAAAGGCTCTATCGTAGATCCTTTTTTTAATTTCTAAAAAATATTTTTGAAGGACGAATACCAATTCCGTATTAGGCGCCTGAAATCCTGATTTAAAAATTTTACCTTCCTTTAGATTATTTTCTAATTGGTTATTGTAAAGTTTAGCAGGATTAAATTCCAAATCACAAATTTTAGTAAAATGGTTGGGCAAGGTTTTCCTGGGAAATACTTCCAAATCAATACCGGATTCGGCTATTGTTTCTGTAGCTTGCTTTGCCAGGTCTTTAACTTCATCCTCTATAAGGGTGACTTTTTTTTGAATTAATTTTTTGAGGGTTAAAAAATCCTGAGGACTTTTATTTTTTAATAGGTCAAGATGATAAGATTGATTTTCCTCAAATAACAATTTACCCATTTTAGTAAGGTCGTACGCTATGTCCCAGCTTTTATCGTCTTGAATTTTTTCCAAAGCAAAGTCGATCAGAACTTTTGTTAAAACCTTATCCGTTCCGGCTTTATTTATTAACCGGTCAATTCCTTCTACTAATAAAAGGTCTGTATCCAATACAACTTCAAAATTTTGAGGAATTTTAAGGTCTTTAGCAAAGGTTCTAATAAGTCGGTGTGTAAATTTATCGATGGTCGATATATCAAAAAAAGCATAATTATGAAGGATTTGCTTTAATGTGATGTTAGCCCTTTTTTGTAAATGATCATATTCAATATTTAGATCCTTAGCTAATAATTGAAATAAGGTGGAAGTTTTTTCAGGATTTTCAGGATGACTAAATTCGAAAAGACTATCAAGAATGCGACTTTTCATTTCGTTGGCAGCCTTATTGGTAAAAGTGATTGCTAGGATTTGATTAAAACTATTTGAATTTTCTGTAGAGAGTACAATTTTCAGATATTCTTGTACCAGTTTAAAGGTTTTCCCCGATCCGGCCGAAGCATTGTAGATATTAAATGAGTTGCTCTGCACTAATTTTTTGTTGCAAATTACATAATCTTAAAGAGTTCTTAACAAATAATTAGGCCAATATATATGTTAAATAGAGTAACTTTGAGTGACTCTAATTATTAACTTAAAACGTTTAGAAATGGCATTTGAATTACCAAAACTACCATATGCATATGATGCATTAGAACCTTATATTGACGCAAGAACTATGGAAATACACCATACAAAGCATCACAATGGCTACACTACGAATCTTAACGCAGCCATTGAGAACACAGATCTTGCAAATAAATCTATTACGGATATATTGAAAAATTTAGACATGTCCAATCTTGCGGTCCGCAATAATGGAGGAGGCTATTACAATCATTCCTTATATTGGGAAATAATGTCCCCTGATGGCGGAGGTGAGCCAAGCGGAGACCTTGCTGCAGCCATCAATCAGGCCTTTGGTTCTTTTGATGCCTTTAAGGGAGTTTTCAGCAAAGCTGCAGCGACAAGATTTGGGTCTGGTTGGGCTTGGCTTTGTGTACATAAGGGAGGCAAGGTAGAAGTTTGCTCAACACCAAATCAAGATAATTCATTAATGCCTGGAACCGGATGTGGAGGCCACCCAATTTTGGGACTGGATGTTTGGGAACATGCCTATTATTTAAATTATCAAAACAGAAGGCCAGATTATATTAGCGCTTTTTTTAATATTATCAACTGGGATAAAGTTGCTGAGTTGTACAGTTCAAATATGTAAGAACAAATTAGACTTTAATCCAAAATTTATTTGAAATTAAACCTCCTTAATTAATTAAGGGGGTTTTTTTATTCCATAGAAAAGGGCGGAGAAGCCTCCACCCTTTTCGTCCCAAATCTTACCATAAACTTAACCTACTTATGCTATGGCAGTACTAAATTACTGGTATTGTGAGAAATAACAAAGAAATTTTGGTAAATTTTAGGCTTTCAACTAATACTTCAGGCTGGAAAAGGAAGAAAAATATTGACCTTAAAAGTTGTAATTTACTGAGAATCAGAAATAAAAAAGGCAGGTTTGCACCTGCCTTTTTCCCCAAATCTTACCATGAACTTAACCTACTTATGCTATGGTCCTCCAAATGTAAACTAATAGTATTGGAGTCCCTTAAAATTTTGGCTAAACTTCTTTTTAATCGGTTGAAATGCGCTACCTGATATTTTATTATAAAAGGTGTAAAATTGAATTATATGTGAAAGGAGGTATTTGGAGAGGGCATATAATATAAAAAGGCAGGTTTTCACCTGCCTTTTTCCCCAAATCTTACCATGAACTTAACCTACTTATGCTATGGTCCACCAAATGTATGCTAATGCATTGGAGTCCCTTAAAATTTTGGCTAAACTTCTTTTTAATTGGTTGAAATACCTTTGACTGGCTATTATACTATAATAGGTGAAGAAAAGTCGTATTAAATGTGTGGAAAAATAAAATCAAAATTAATTATAAATAAAAAAGGTGGAGAAGTCTCCACCTTTTTTGCCCCAAATCTTACCATGAACTTAACCTACTTATGCTATGGCAGGTCTAAAGTAACCGCCTTTAGTTCGCTGCAGCTAAAAAGCCGATAAATAGCACATATTATCGATGAAACGCACAAAATTGTGCATTTCATCGATAAAAATGTTAATATGCCCTTTCGTTTTTGCCCTCATAAAAGTTTATAAAGGCCCTGTTTACAACCCTGTTTCCACCGGGAGTGGGATAATCACCTGTAAAATACCAATCGCCCAGGTTTTTTGGGCAGGCCTGATGTAAACTTTCAATAGTTTGATAAATGATCTGCACTTCAGCTTTAATGTCTGCCGGGCTCAGTAGCTCACCAATTTTCTTCGATATTTGATCAGCGGTAAACGGCTGATAGAAATCTTTTACATAATTAACGACATCTTTATCAGCGGTGCGAATTTGTTGAACACATTTATGATATATCTCTTCTACTTTCTGCATTGAATTCTGCTCCTTATGCAATTCAAGCGCAGCTTTGAAAGCTATAAAATCTTCCAGTTTAGCCATATCTATGCCATAGCAATCGGGATAGCGAATTTGCGGTGCGGAGGAAACAACTATTATTTTCTTAGGTGATAGCCTGTCCAAAATCCTTAAAATACTTTTCTTTAATGTAGTACCCCTAACAATACTATCATCTATAATAACAAGGTTGTCATTTTTGTTTACAGAGCCATAAGAAATATCATAAACGTGTGCAACGAGATCATCCCTGCTGCTATCCTGTGTAATAAACGTTCTTAATTTTGCATCCTTTATGGCTACTTTTTCAATTCTGGGGCGAACATCTAAAATTTCATTTAGTTGCACTCTTGTTATGCCGGGTCCTAATTTAAGGATCTGTTCTTCTTTTTTCTTATTCAAATAATTCTGCGCTTCTTTGATCATTCCTAAATAAGAAGTCTCTGCGGTATTGGGGATATAAGAAAAAACCGTATTTCTAATATCTTCATCAATAGCAGTCAATATTTGCGGGAAAATTAACTTACCCAATTCTTTGCGCTCCTGATATATTTCCTTATCGCTGCCCCTGGAAAAATATATTCGTTCAAATGAGCAGGCTTTTCTTTCTTTTGGCTCTAAAATTTCAGTAGCGCTTACCGTTCCATTTTTCTTAATAATTAATGCGTTGCCGGGGTCAAGTTCTTTGATATCGTCATACCCGACATTAAAAACTGTTTGAATAGCAGGTCTTTCGGAAGCTACTACAACTACCTCGTCATTTTTAAAGTAATAGGCAGGTCTTATTCCTGAAGGGTCTCTTAGCACAAAGGCATCTCCATGCCCGAACATCCCGGCCATTGCATAACCACCATCCCAATTCTTTGAAGCTTTTTTGAGTATTTTGGAAACTTTTAATCTTTCGGCAATCAAAGGTGATGCCTCCATCTTATTATAGCCCTCCTTTTTAATTTGCCGGTATAGTTTTGCTACGGCATCATCAAGAAAATGCCCTATTTTTTCCATGACCGTAACGGTATCTGCCATTTCCTTAGGATGCTGGCCCAGTTGTATCAAATTATCAAAGAGTTCATCAACATTGGTCATATTAAAATTACCGGCAACAATAAGATTTCTATGCATCCAGTTATTTTGCCTAAGGAAAGGATGTACATTTTCAATACTGTTCTTTCCAAAAGTCCCATATCGAACATGCCCCAGGAGTACTTCACCAATATATGGGATATTCTTTTTTTGTAAATCTGTATTGTCTATATATTCAGGGTTTTCTTTTAAAGCAGTATTAATACGGTCATTAATCTGCGCAAAAATATCTTGTATTGGTTGTGTTTCTACAGAACGCACTCTGCTCATATAGCGCTCTCCGGCAGCCATGTCTAATTTAATACTGGCAAAACCTGCACCGTCCTGACCGCGATTGTGCTGTTTTTCCATCATTAAATACATCTTGTTTACACCATAAAAAATAGTGCCGTACTTTTCCTTATAATAATCTAAAGGTTTTAATAGCCTTATTAAAGATATTCCACATTCGTGTTTAATGGCGTCACTCATTATTTAAATGAATTAAAAAAGCCCCGTTAATTCGAGGCGTGTTTTATTATTGTAATTCAATATCAAATTGTGTCAATTCCCTGAATTGATGTAACCTTCTCTCCACGTCTTCTTTTTTTAAATTTGCCATTCTTTCTGTTCCAAAACGTTCTACGCAAAATGAAGCGAGATTGGATCCATGGATAACAGCATTCTTTAAATTGTTGAATGATTCGTTTTGTGTCTCTGACAGATAACCTACAAAACCTCCTGCAAAAGTATCACCTGCGCCGGTAGGATCAAAAACTTCTTCTAAAGGAAGAGCTGGGGCAAAGAATATATTATCATTATGGAAAAGTAAAGCACCATGCTCCCCTTTCTTTATGACTACATATTTCGGTCCCATAGTATGAATTTGGGCTGCAGCTTTTACTAAAGAATATTCATTAGTTAGTTGTCTTGCTTCTTCATCATTTATGGTAATAATATCTGTATGTTTTATGACCTCTTTTAATTCTTCCGAAGTATTATTCATCCAATAGTTCATAGTATCTAGGACAATTAACTTTGGTCTTTTCTCCATTTGATTGATAACGCTCATTTGGATGCTGGGATGTAAATTCCCCAACATAACCACCTCTGAATTTTTATAGTTTTCGGGCACAACTGGATTAAAATCTGCCAGTACATTCAGTTCTGTACTAATTGTATCCCTGGTGTTGAGATCGTTACGATATTTACCACTCCAAAAAAAGGTCTTACCCCCTTTTACAATTTCTATAGCGGAAATATCAATATTTTTATCTGCCAGAAATTGTAGATATTCATAAGGCAAATCATCGCCTACTACAGAGATAATCGCTGCATCTACATCAAATTGCGAAGCTGCCAGACCAATAAATGTGGCAGCTCCTCCAAGAATTTTATCGGTTTTGCCAAAAGGGGTTTCAATAGCATCGAAGGCAACAGTACCAACAATTAAAAGTTTTCCCATAGATATTTTTTTTGAAATACGCTGCAAATATACACTTTTGAAATCCCAAATAATCGTAATTAAAAACTAAAAAGGGCATAATTATTTTCGACCAAAATCTGCAGGGATTTCTCCCCATGCCTTTGTTTCCCATTTGACAATCGGGGTGTTATATGAATTATTTTTTAACCATTCAACCGCCCTTCGGATGAGATCGAATAAGGCTTTGTTTTTTTTGTTCTCCAAAAGCTTGGTATTACAGCTTTTTTTCCTCACCCAGCTCATAGCAGTCCTGGAATCTGTATAAATAACACGATCGCTATTTTTCTGCTTTAAAAAAGCCAATCCGTGAACTATCGCAAGAAACTCACCTATATTGTTGGTGCCTTCTTGGAAGGGGCCTTGTTTAAATAGTCTTTTCCCTGTCTTGGTATCAACACCCTGGTATTCCATTATTCCTGGATTTCCACTGGATGCCGCATCCACAGAAATAGAATGATAATTTGGTTCTCCTATTTTAAGAAGATCCTGAGGGGAAAGCTGAGGGCTGTTTTTTTTCTTTCCTTTATAAGCATCGTAATTACTGTTATAGGCTTTTTTGGCTATTTCAAAACTGGGGAATGACATATATTGGGCTCCTTTTGCACCAGATATTGCAGCTTTGCAATCATCCCAACTTTCATATATCCCGGGTCTTTTGCCTTTCCAAACCACATAAAATTTGTCCTTTTTTGCCATTACCCCTTAAATAACAGTTCTTCGATTACCCTTGGAAAATGCTCATATTCCAGTTCATGTACTTTTTGTGCTATAATTTCTGGGGTATCCCCGGCATCTACAAATGTTCTTACCTGCATGATAATGGCCCCTTCATCATAATGCTCATTAACATAATGTATAGTAATTCCTGTTTCGGGTTCTGAATTCTCTTTTACAGCCTCGTGAACCTTCATTCCATACATTCCTTTTCCTCCGTATTTTGGTAGTAACGCAGGATGAATATTTATAATTCTATCTGGAAAATAATCAATTAATCTTTTTGGAATTCGCCATAGGAAACCAGCGAGGACAATTAAATCGAGATTGAGATTATTTAAAAAATCTGAAATTAAGTTAGATTCCACAAAGGCGTGCCTGTTAAAATATAAAGCACTAATATTAAGTCGCGCGCACCTGTCTAAAACTTTGGCGTCTTTTCTGTTTGTTAGGACAGCGACTATTTCAACTTGTGTATTATCAGAAAAATATTGAATAATGTTTTCAACATTTGAACCCGAGCCTGAAGCAAAAAGAACTATTCGTTTCATTTAGACAAAATTATTCTTTTTGAAATTAAGTCCTAAGTTTATTGAAGATAAGATACGTCACTGCCCGGAATTGGCTACTTCTTAAATAGAAAAAAGCATACGTTTTATTGATTTTAGGCATTTTGTAGACAGAAAATTTGTGATCAAACTAATATTCTTGAGTTTAAATTTCTTAAATTACGATACATTTTTACGTCAAATAGTGTTATTACACCATAAGTTTTTTATTTTTGCCATCGATTTAAATTTTTAAAACCAAAATTATTATGTCAGACATTGCATCAAGAGTAAAAGCTATCATCGTTGATAAATTAGGAGTTGATGAGAATGAAGTTGTAGCCGAAGCTAGCTTTACCAACGACTTAGGGGCAGATTCATTGGATACTGTTGAGTTGATAATGGAATTTGAAAAGGAATTTGATATTCAAATCCCTGACGATCAAGCAGAAAATATCGCAACAGTTGGCCAAGCTATTAGTTATATAGAAGAAGCCAAATAAATTTATGATTTCTTGATAAAGATTTATAATTATCCATGCGGTAATCGTGCTGCATGGATAATTTTTTTTAATTTACGCTTGGGTTAGACATCAATTTAAAATTGGGTTAAATGCAATTAAAAAGAGTTGTGGTTACTGGACTTGGTGCCTTAACACCTATTGGCAATAACATTGAACAATACTGGCAAGGCTTAAAGGAAGGCAAAAGCGGATCGGCACCTATTACCTATTTCGATACTGAAAAATTCAAAACTAAATTTGCCTGCGAGTTAAAAAATTTTGATGCTCAAAACTACTTTGATAGAAAAGAGGCGCGGAAATTAGATAAGTTTGCTCAATATGCCTTAATTTCTTCAGATGAAGCTATTATAGATTCAGGATTAGATTTAGAAAAAATAGATAAATTTAGAGTAGGCGTTATCTGGGGCGCTGGAATTGGTGGCTTGGAAACCTTTCAAAATGAGGTATTAAATTTCGCTGCCGGAGACGGAACACCAAGGTTCAATCCTTTTTTTATTCCTAAAATGATTGCAGACATTGCCCCGGGCAATATCTCAATTAAGCACGGTTTTATGGGACCTAACTACACCACAGTCTCAGCATGTGCATCTTCTGCCAACGCTATGATTGATGCATTAAATTATATAAGATTGGGTTATTGTGATATTGTTGTCTCAGGAGGAAGCGAGGCAGCAGTGGCGATTGCAGGGATGGGAGGTTTTAATGCCATGCATGCTCTGTCAACCCGCAACGATAGCCCGGGAACAGCTTCTAGACCCTTCGATGCAACCAGAGATGGATTTGTTCTTGGCGAAGGAGCCGGGGCATTAATTCTGGAGGAATTGGAACATGCAAAAGCGAGAGGAGCCAAAATATATGCAGAATTAGTTGGAGGAGGATTATCCAGTGACGCATATCACATGACCGCGCCACATCCTGAAGGTATTGGCGTTGTAAGGGTAATGGAAAATTGTTTACGCGATGCGAATCTTAGACCAGAAGATGTTGATGCCATAAATACACACGGAACAGCTACCCCGTTGGGAGATGTTGCTGAATTAAAAGCAATTAGCCAGGTTTTTGGTGATCATGCTCCGAATATAAATATTAATTCTACTAAATCAATGACAGGACATTTATTGGGTGCTGCTGGTGCGATTGAAGCAATAGCTTCAATTTTAGCAATGAAGTATAGCTTGGTTCCACCGACTATAAATCATTCTGTGGTAGACGAAAATATAGACCCAAAGTTAAATTTAACGCTTAACAAAGCCCAGAAAAGGGAGGTTAATGTGGCAATGAGCAACACTTTTGGTTTTGGCGGACACAATGCGTGTGTGGTATTCAAGAAATATAGCTAAAAAGCAAGATGAACTTTCCTTCAAATATATTTAATTCCCATTCTAAAGAGGATGGGGATTTTTTTTTAGGGATTTCAAAGATATTAGGATTTAAACCCAAAAAACTAAGTGTTTACAAAAAAGCCTTTCTTCATAGATCTGCTAATAAAAAAGATAAAAATGGCCTTCCATTGAATTATGAAAGACTTGAATTTCTTGGCGATTCTATGTTAGGGACTATTATTTCCCGATACTTATATAATGAAGTTCCCAATGGGGATGAAGGGTACTTAACTAAAATGCGCTCTAAAATAGTGAGCAGAAAACATTTAAATGAATTGGGGAAAGATTTAAATCTTATATCATATGTAGAAAGTAGAATCCCCAAATCACATTTTGGCGATAATATACATGGAAATGTTTTTGAAGCTCTGGTAGGGGCAATTTATTTAGACAGGGGTTATAAATATTGCGAAAAGTTCATTAACGATCGGGTAATAGAGCCGTATGTAGATATTGAACAGCTGGAAGGACAAGTAATTAGTTATAAAAGCCTGGTTATTGAATGGTGCCAAAAGCAGAAAAAGGAATTCAATTACAAGGTATATGAGGATACCGGTAAAGATCCTCTAAAGCATTTTGCGGTGAAACTTTCAATAGATGAAAGAGTAATGGCTAAGGCAAGGGCTACTTCAAAAAAGAAAGCTGAAGAAAAAGCATCTAAAAGAGCATTTTTTGCGCTGCAGGATAAAATGGGGAAGATACAGATATAATAATCTTATATTTACAGTTTACTCGAAGAAATGATCACAATGCATAAATTTTCTGATGATTTTTGTGAAGAAAATTATGTACTCATTGCATTACATAGTGATTTGGAAGATTATGCTTTAGCCTATACATTAAATAGGACACTTAAAATAAGTTTAATAAGATCGAAGACAGATCTTGATATATCGAATGAAACCTCCTTTCCTATTTATGAATGGAAAGATAAACTAAATGAAAGGTATTGGACTTTAATTGTTAATACCAGTATTAAGGAGGAATATTTGGAATTTCATGATCTTTTTAGCAATGAAACATCCTCTACCGTTTATCACGTAATACCGGAATACAAGGATGTTGATTATTTATTAAAAATTGAGCAGGAAGAAGATGAAATAGATAGTGATATGCTGGATACTATTCTTGAAATACCCAAGATAATTACTGCATACCAAATTGAAACCAATAATCTAAAATCCAAGCAAAACTTAATTATATAGCAGTATGCCTAATACAAAAAAGACAAAAATTGTAGCCACCTTGGGGCCGGCAACGAGTAAAAGAGAGGTCCTAAAGGAGATGATAGTATCCGGAGTGGATGTCTTTAGAATTAATTTTTCCCATGCAGATTATGAAGATGTTTCCCAGCGCGTTGAAATGATTCGTTCACTTAACGAGGAATTGGGAATGTATACGGCCATTCTTGCCGACTTACAAGGCCCGAAATTAAGAGTTGGGGTTATGGGGGGTGAAGTTATTGTCGTACCAGGAGACGAAATTACTTTTGTAACTGGTGAACCATTTGAAGGAAATGCCGAAAAAGTTTATATGAATTATTCGAGCTTTCCAAAAGATGTAAACCCTGGGGAGCGTATTTTGCTAGACGACGGAAAACTGATGTTTGAAGTCCTTACCACGAATAGGGAGAATGAGGTAAAGGCGAAAGTAATTCAGGGAGGTCCATTGAAATCGAAAAAAGGAGTAAACCTGCCAAACACAAACATTAGCTTACCTGCTCTTACTGAAAAGGATATTGAAGATGCTATTTTCGCAATATCTCTCGATGTAGATTGGATTGCCTTGTCTTTTGTAAGATTTAGTCAGGATCTTATTGACCTTCAAAACTTAATCAGAGAACACTCTAAATACAAGATTCCAATTATTGCAAAGATTGAAAAACCAGAAGCAGTAAAAAATATTGACAAAATTGTTTCTTATTGTGATGGGATTATGGTTGCACGAGGAGACTTAGGAGTGGAAGTTCCCGCTCAGGAAGTGCCACTTATCCAGAAGAAATTGGTGCTGAGAGCGAAAAGAGCAAGGATTCCTGTAATTATCGCCACTCAAATGATGGAAACTATGATTACCTCCCTTACGCCTACAAGGGCTGAGGTTAATGATGTGGCAAACTCTGTAATGGATGGGGCAGATGCGGTAATGCTTTCGGGGGAGACTTCTGTAGGAAATTATCCGGTTGAAGTTATACAAAAAATGGCCAGTATCCTGCATAGTGTTGAAGGATCTGATTTAATTCAAGTTCCTCAGGAACCACCACATATTCGCACAAAAAGGTATATTACCAAATCTGTTTGTTATCATGCGGCCATTATGGCGAATGAAATTAAAGCAAAAGCCATATCTACACTGACCAACAGTGGTTATACAGCTTTCCAAATTTCAGCATGGCGACCAAGTGCTCATATATTGGTATTTACCTCTAACAGACGAATATTAACCCAGCTAAACCTGCTTTGGGGAGTTAAAACATTTTATTATGATAAATTTGTTTCAACAGACGAGACCATTGAAGATGTAAACAGCATTGCTTGTAAAAAAGGTTTTTTAGACGTCGGTGATATGCTTATAAGTTTGGCTGCAATGCCAATAAAGAGCAAGGGTATGGTAAATACTCTAAGGGTTACAGAAATTGAAACATGTAGCTTCTAGACCTATTTTCAGAATAATTTATTAGAATATTTTAAGCCACTTCTCGCTCGAAAGCAATAAAGTTTACAATCTTACCCTTTTTGTTGAAAATGGGTTCGCCTTTAATCCAACAGTTGTAAGTTGAGCCATCTCTTCTGTAATTAACTACTATTGCTTCAAAAGGCTTCTTGTTTTTAACAGCTTTTCCTATGGTTGCGCTAACTTCCCTGCTGGTCTCTTCACCCTGAAAAATTCTCGGAGTTTTACCCTTAATCTCATTTAGGGTATAACCGTTCATATTAAAAACATTATTCGTGGCATAGACAATTTTTAATTCAGGATCTGTTACAAGGATAACTTCTTCTTTATCTAAGAGTTCCTCATTAAAAGAGTTCCTGTATGACCAACGGTTAGCTTGAGCAAGGTTTTTTAGAAATCTAAGATCATCAAAATCTCTGCAAATCTGATCAAAATTAGGCCCTGAATGATCCCAGGAAGATATTGGAAAGCTATTTAGCTTTTTATTGGTATAGAACTTAGACGCTGCTCTGTCATAATTGTTTAGTTCTTTCATATACTCTATCTGTTAGTCTAAAGGGCATAATAATGCCCTCTAGACAATGTTGTAAATAGTGATTAGTCGGTCAGTGTTATGATTACTCGATCCAAAATTCCTGTAAACGTAAAAGGATCACCTTCATAATCCTTGTCAACTTGTGTCCCGGAATCCATTCCGACATCAAATGTTTCAGCAAGCGAATAGGTGGATATATGCATCATTTCAAAATAATCCTCATCAACTTTTTCACCATTCACATAGAGTTCACCTGTTCCTGACCAAGGTTTAAGTGTTCCATCTATCTTTGATCTGTCAAGAATAAAATTGAATTTCAGATCGGTTTGCCCTGTCGGTAATTTAGGAGATGTTAAATGATAATGTACACCGTCCAGGAAGTTATAATCAAAGTGTAGCTTGCCACCCTTTATGTACATAGTATATCCACCGGTCATACCACCACAGGCAACAATTACGCCCTTTTCATCTCCTTTTAGGTCGATGGTGGTTTCAATTTTATGTGATCTGCCTTTAACAGGAACAGATGCTTTTTCCGCTATGCGGACGGCTCCGGGAGCATAATAGGTGAACTCCTTCTTATCCCCAAAAAGAACATAGTTAACTGCATTTAATCTCGCCAGCATATCGTCATACATGGGGTAAACTTGATTTGCCCATGCTTCTTCCTCGAATATTTTCTTAAGCTCTTCTAATTTTTCTGGAAATTCTTCCGCAAGATCCTTGCTTTCAGAAAAATCCTCTGCGACGTGATATAGCTCCCACACATCATCTTCAAATGGCGCAACTAAGTTAACATCCCATGGCATTCTATTAGCATGCAAGGTAACAGCTTTCCATCCATCTACCCATATGGCTCTGTTGCCAAACATTTCGTAATACTGGCGCTTTTTAGCATTTGGTGCATCAGCATTATCAAAAGAGTAATTCATAGATACACCAGTGAAGGGTTGTTGTTCTATTCCATGGTATTCATCTGGTCTTTCAACTCCAACTGCCTCCATAATGGTAGGCGCAATGTCACTGATATGATGATATTGGCTTCTGACTTCTCCTTTTGACTTTATTCCGTTCGGCCAGTGAACCACTAACGCATCTTGTTGGCCTCCTCTGTGTTCTGATTGTTTAAAATACGGAAATGGAGTGTTTCCTGCCATTGCCCAACCAGCATGATAATGTGGATAACTATCCCATTGTCCCCAATTATCATAATTCCTCATATTAGCATCAAAAGGGGTTTGCATTCCATTTAAGACATAGGTTTCATTAAATGTACCTGCAAGTCCACCTTCTCCCGAAGCTCCATTATCTGCAGTGACCATAATCAAGGTATTATCAAATTCTCCGATTCTCTTTAGGGTCTCAATTACCCTACCAATCTGATGATCCACATGATCCATTTGAGCTGCAAAAACTTCCATTTGCTTAGCATACATTTTTTTTTCATCATCATTTAAAGAATCCCAAGCTGGAATTTCTGCTATTCTGGCGGAGAGCTTTGTATTTCCAGGGGCGACACCCAACTTTTTCTGATTTTCAAGAATCATTTCCCTGGCTTTATCCCAACCCATGTCAAATTTGCCTTTATACTTGGCAATATATTCATCCGGAGCATGGTGAGGTGAATGCATTGATCCAGAAGCCCATAGCATCATAAACGGTAGATCCTTGTCCAATGACTTATGACCGGTTATCCATTCTATAGCCCTATCAGCTAAATCCTTATCAAGGTGATCGGCTTTTCTGTATGGCTCAGGATGATGATCGTCCCACATCACTGGTATAAATTGATGAACATCTGCAGCCATAAAAGTATAAGCATGCGCAAATCCTTCATCACTTGGCCAACGATCAAATGGGCCCACTTGCGAAACTTCATATAAAGGAGTATGATCCCATTTCCCAAGTGCATAATTTACATAACCTTCCTCTTCAAGATAATTTGCAACTGATTTAGCAGATGGAGGCACAATCGCGTTATAGCCGGGAAATCCCATGGCTGTAAGTGCATGACTACCCAACCCAATCATATGAGGATTTCTACCTGCCATGAGTGTAGCTCTGGATGGGGAACATAATGCGGTGGTGTGAAAATTATTATAACGTAATCCGTTATCAGCTAATTGATCAATGTTTGGTGTTTCAATTAATCCACCGAAACTTCCAACTTGCGCAAAACCGACATCATCTAGCAAGAAGATGATAACGTTAGGGGCATCTTTCGGAGGTCTTTTTTTCTCAGGCCAAGCTTCAACAGATTCTTCATATGTTTTGGCAATTTTTCCTTTGAACTCAACTTGAGATTCTTTTTCGGATTCAGAATTTTGTTGCGATTCGCTACACCCTATAAGGAAGAAAAGAATGGGTACGAATAAAATTAGGTTCAGTTTTATTTTCATTTTATAGTTATTTTCATTTCTAATCATTGTTTAAAAATTAAAAACATAATTAAAGAATTCCTGGCATGTTTAAATAATAAGCCAGGAAGACCATTAAAAAAGGTGTTCTTTTTTATAGCAATTTACATCAAGAGTACTAAAAGATATTTGAGTGGTAAAATTTACAGTGCTTATTAACAGTTTTGTTTAATAATTGAAGCGAACAGGGCTATTTTTATTTCTTAACTATAAACAAATTTTTTTTATTTTCTATTGGTAAGACTGCTAATTAATGATAAAGTATGTTCTTTAAAAAGGGGATTTTTGACAGGATAAATAAGAAGAAATTAGGTGGTAAATTAGAAATCAAACCTGAGTTGAACTGTTACAACATCTTTCATCTTATCCGTTTCCCTGATGTCCGTATTCAAATTAGCAAGCGAAATACCCAATAAGCGAACCGAATTTTCCATTTTTTCCTGATATAATAACTCTTTGGCGGTTTCTAATATTAGATCTTTACCTGCTACGAAATAGGGTAAAGTTTTGCTTCGTGTTTGGAGACTAAAATCACTATATTTTATCTTTAAGGTTATTGTTTTACCTGCTATTTCCGATTTCTTTAACCTGTCTTCCAGTTCCTTGGCAATATGATCTAATCGTTCTAACATGAAAATCTCACTACTAAGGTTTTCACTAAAAGTTCGTTCGGCACCTACGGATTTAGGAATCCGTTCCGCCTTGACAGCACTATCATGAATACCTCTTACTACATGGTAATAATGAGCTCCGCTCTTTCCGAAATGTTCTTCCAAAAATTCCAGTGATTTGCTTTTCAAATCTTTCCCAGTGAAAATACCCAGTTTATACATTTTATCAGCAGTGACTTTGCCAACACCGTAAAACTTTCTTATTTCTAGATCCTCGAGGAATTGAAATACTTCCTCAGGATTTACTGTTTTTTGTCCATTGGGTTTGTTATAGTCGCTGGCAATTTTGGCTACAAATTTGTTAATAGATATTCCTGCCGAAGCGGTTAAGCCTAATTCATTAAAAATTCTCTGCCTTATTTCCTGGGCAATTAGGGTGGCGGAAGGGTTACCCTTTTTATTCATCGTAACATCCAGATAAGCTTCATCCAATGAAAGTGGCTCCACCAAATCCGTATAGTCCAGGAAGATTTCACGAATTTGTTGCGATACCTCTTTGTATCTGTAAAATCGTGGTTTTACAAATATAATATGCGGACAATTTTGCCTTGCCAAATATCCGCTCATCGCACTTTTCACCCCATATTTTCGAGCCTCGTAGCTTGCAGCAGATACCACCCCTCTTTTTTCACTCCCACCCACTGCAACTGGCTTACCCCTAAGCTCACTATTATCCAATTGCTCAACCGAGGCATAAAATGCATCCATGTCTACATGTATTATTTTTCGTAAAGGGAAATCATTGTGCATATTCAAATTTAAGGTATATTTAGTCTAATTGAAATGGGACAAAAAACAGCAATTATATTAGGAGCTACCGGCTTATGCGGAAGCATTCTATTGCACATGCTTCTAAATGACGAGCGGTATAAGAAAATAAAATTATTTTCGAGGAAAACAGTTGGAATAAAGGATGAAAAGCTGCAGGAGCACTTGATTGACCTGCTAGAATTATCCGATTACGAGAGTGATTTCCTGGCAGATGAAGTTTTTTGCTGTATAGGAACTACCAAGGCTAAAACCCCGGATAAAGACCTTTATAAAAAAATTGACTACGGCATTCCTGTCAGCGCTGCAGAATTGTGTAAAAAAAACAAAATAAGAACATTTGTTGTAATTTCTGCATTAGGAGCAAACGCTGAAAGCAATGTTTTTTATAATAAACTAAAGGGGCAAATGGAAAATGCTGTGGTTTCTAAGAAAATTCCAAAAATTCATATTTTACAGCCATCACTTATTGGGGGTTATAGGGAGGAGAAAAGGCCCGGGGAATGGCTTGCAAAGAAAGCCTTTCTTATTTTGAATGCTATTTTAGTAGGACCATTTAGGAAATACAGATCTATATATCCTCAAACAATAGCCCGTTGTATGGTATGGCTGGCAAATAATTCATATAAAAGAGTTAAAATTCCTTCTGATGAGATCGTAAAGTTGGGAGAAATTGAAACTTAAGAGTTATCCACATCTAAAGCTTAAGTTTGAACAAATATGATAGAAATAGAAAGAAAGTATCTGGTGAATTCAAAGGATTATAGATCTTTAGCCTTTTCCAA
Organism: uncultured Eudoraea sp.; assembly: GCF_947490415.1. Classification (GTDB taxonomy): domain Bacteria; phylum Bacteroidota; class Bacteroidia; order Flavobacteriales; family Flavobacteriaceae; genus Eudoraea. The sequence goes on along the minus strand of NZ_CANLGX010000001.1, from coordinate 498,107 downwards.
GTCACATATTGTTCAGGGGTTTTTAAATTCACATCCGGATAGAGTAGTGCGAATAAGAATAGCAGATGATAAAGCCTTTTTGACTGTGAAGGGCAGATCAAATTCTGCAGGCACTACCAGATTTGAATGGGAAAAAGAGATACCAACCCCGGAGGCTAAGCTACTTTTAGAGCTATGTGAAAAAGAAATTTTGGAGAAAATCCGCTATTTTGTGAGAACAGGAACCCATATAATTGAAGTAGATGAATTTCTTGGTTCAAACCAGGGGTTGGTGATAGCAGAAATTGAATTTGAAAAAGAAGAGGACAATATTGAAGTGCCGTCCTGGGTTGGATTAGAGGTAACAGGGGATATCAAATATTACAACTCTCAGTTAAGCAAAAGCCCTTTTAAAGAATGGAAAGTGTGAAATGAAAATTATTAAACAGGACTCAATCTAAAAAGCACTTTTAAACTGTTCTAGGAATCTTACGTCATTTTCACTGAGCAAGCGGATATCTGAAATTTGATGAAGCAGCAAAGCGATGCGATCTATACCCATTCCAAAAGCAAAACCAGAATAGGTTTTACTATCAATCCCACAATTATCTAAGACATTCGGATCTACCATACCGCATCCCATTATTTCCAACCAGCCAGTTCCTTTAGTCATCTTGTAGTCTGTTTCTGTTTCCAGTCCCCAATAGACATCTACCTCAGCACTAGGCTCTGTGAACGGAAAATACGATGGACGAAGCCTGATTTTGGACTTCCCAAAAAGCTCTGTGGTAAAAAACTGCAGTGTTTGCTTTAGATCTGCAAAGGATACTTTCTTATCGATATAGAGTCCTTCTACCTGATGAAAAAAACAATGCGACCTGGCAGAAATTGCCTCATTTCTATATACTCTGCCTGGAGAGATAGTTCGGATTGGTGGCTTGTTGTTTTCCATATACCGCACCTGAACAGAAGACGTATGGGTACGCAAGAGCACGTCTGGATTAGTTTGAATAAAAAAGGTGTCCTGCATATCTCTGGCGGGATGGTGTTCCGGCAAGTTTAAAGCAGTGAAGTTATGCCAGTCATCTTCAATTTCAGGACCCTCGGAAACATTAAAACCTATTCTGGAAAAAATATCTATGATTTGGTTTTTTACTATGGAAATAGGATGGCGCACTCCGAGTTCCATAGGCTCGGAAGGTCTTGTAAGATCATTATATATCCTTTTTTCCTGGCTTCCAAGTTCAATGGCTTTTTTAAGGGTATTTACCTTTTCAGTTGCCTTACTTTTAAGTTCGTTAATGGTTTGACCAAATTCTTTTTTGTCCTCGGCAGGGATATTTTTGAATTCGGAAAAGAAATGATTCAAGAGACCCTTTTTTCCCAGATATTGAATTCGGAAAGCCTCAATTTCCTGAGCATTATCTGAAGAGAAGTCATTTACTTCGGTAAGGTGCTTTTTCAGCTGGTCTATCATCATCATTTTTAATAAATAGCCTTCTAATCATAGCAAAAGGCAATAGAAAAGGCAAATTTATAATAATTATCTATCAAGGCGGCATATTTATGATAAAACCATCTTTCTTTACTTTGTCAACCATATCCCATTGCTCTATCCATTTAACACATTCATCAAACTTTTTAAAAATATGTTCCTTAGGAACAAGATCTGGAATAATGTCTATCCGCTCCATCATATATTTTGGCTGGTCCAAAATATTTACAAAAAGAGGCATGATATCATTCTTCCTCAATTCTTGCAGTACTTCTTCCATTGCATAAAGTCCCGATTGGTCCATATATTGCATCCGGCCAAGTCGTAAGATAACTATCCTGGCTGTTTTGGGAATTTGCTCCGCCAGCCGCAGAAAATCACTCGTAGTTCCGAAAAAAAGTGGACCCTTTAGATGTTTAATAAAAACATCCTGTTTTAGGTTTTCAGGAAAGTTCTTCTCATCTGCCCATGATTTTTCTTTAAGTAAAGGTTTAACATCCGACCGTTGAGCGGTAAGATCTCCAATTTTTTTCATAAACATTAAAGAAGCAATGATAAGACCTATGCCAACAGCATAAACCAGATTCCAGAATGTGGAAAGTACCAATACAACCAACATTACCATAACTTCAGAACTAAGTCGTAAGGGTCCCAATTTCATATCTTTTGGCAAGCTTGGAATTGCCCGTAAGCCTTTATAATCCATAACACTTATTCCTACGGTGATAAGAATCCCTGCAAGAACGGCAGCTGGTATTTGTGAAGCAACAGGACCAATTGCCAATAAAATCGTCAATAAAATTATGCCTGCAAGCATTCCGGACAATTTAGTTTTCCCTCCGGAATTTATATTTACTACGGTTCGGATTGTTGCGCCAGCACCCGGCAGACCTCCGAAAATAGCGGCTATACTATTACCAATGCCCTGTCCTACCAGTTCTTTGTTAGGGTTATGTTTGGTTTTAGTCATATTATCAGCAACAACAGAAGTTAAAAGCGAATCAATAGCACCTAATAAGGCTAGTGTAAGAGCTGTAAAAATGTAGGGAGTGATAGCGTTAAGCTTAAATTTGGTAAAAATCTCTAATTTAGGCATCGGAAATCCCTCCGGTATTTTTTCTATAGATCTATATTCTAAATCAAATCCGTAAGCAATTCCAGACACAACTATCAGGGCTACAAGTGTACTTGGAATGATTGTGGTAATTTTTTTAAATCCGTATATAATAAGAATGGTGCTCATTGCAAGAATAAGTTCAAGCCAATTAATATTATTTATTGCTTTGGAAAGTACTTTTATAGATCCTAAAACCCCTGAAGCTTCAGAAGAAGCAAGCGTCCTTGCTTCATCTAAAATCGCATTTTCGGTAATTTCTCCAGACCGGTTGATAGTTTCTTCAAAATCTTCAAGAACCAGGATACCCTCTCCCGCTTCCTCTCGTAAAATATTCTCAAGAATTAACTCTTCCGCTTCTGGCTTAAACTGATCTACAAATTCTGAATCTTCTTTGGGATAATAACCAATGGCCGGAAGAATTTGGGTAATGATAATTATTGCTCCAATAGCTGTCATAAAACCCGATACAACAGGATAAGGTATATATCTTATATATCTGCCTATTCCAAGGATTCCCAAACCAATTTGAAAGAGTCCTGCCAGGAGGAAAACACCTAAAATAGCGGGCAAGGCTTTTTCAATGCTGCCATCGTAGATTGCAACAATCCCGGCAATTACAACCATACTCACAGCCGTCATGGGTGCAGTTGGCCCAGAAACCTGAGTACTTGTACCGCCAAAAAGAGCGGCAAAAAAACTTATAAATATAGCACCGTACAATCCTGCGCTAGGACCCAATCCTGATGAAACTCCAAAAGCCAGCGCCAAGGGGAGCGCTACAATTCCTGCGGTTATTCCGCCAAAAAGATCTCCTTTAAAATTTGAGAACAGGGTTTTCATAGTTATGAATATGAATATGTACGGGTTAACAAGATAGAATATTTTATGAAGAAAAAGGGCCGGTGTACTACACCGGCCCTTTTTCTTTCTGTAATTATGATTTAATCCAAATGATAAATTTCCATAATATTCTTTAAAATACCTTCGAAATCTATTTTTAAGTCAATTAGTCTACCTGTATGGACATCAAATACCCAACCATGTACTTTTAGATTTCGATCGCGATAGGCTTTCTGTACTGCAGCCGTTTTTATCAGGTTAACACATTGTTCCTGGACATTTAGTTCTACTAAACGATCATATTTTTTGTCCTCATCTTCAATAGCATTGAGTTCCTTCTTGTGGATACGATATACATCTCTTATATTTCTTAGCCAGGGATTCAAAATACCCAAATCTGCAGATTGCATTGCTGCTTTCACTCCTCCACATGCATAATGGCCGCAGACGACAACATGATTCACTTTAAGGTGTTCCACCGCATAGTTTATAACAGACATTGCATTTAAATCAATGCTGATTACCATATTAGCGATATTTCTGTGAACAAAGACTTCTCCAGGCCCCAGGCCCATTAAATCTTCTGCTGTTACCCTACTGTCTGAACAACCTATATATAACAATTCCGGGCTTTGACCCTTACCTAATTCTTCAAAATATTCTTTGTCGCCAGATAGCTTATCGGTAATCCACTTTTTATTGTTTTCAAAAACTTTATCTATGTTCATTTTTTCTTTGTTTAAAATTTTGTTTAAGTTATTACAATTCTCCCAATTTTGGTCTCAACCTAAAAAATTCAATATAACTATCTGGATTTTCAACAACTCCCCTTTCGGAAATTAGCTTAATATCGATGTTTCTGTTAAAAGCCTTTACAGTAAATTCCTCAAGAATTTCAATAATATCATTATCGAGATATCTGGTCTTGGAAACGTCTAATTCAAGATAGGAATTGCTGGGAAGCGAATCAAGTTCTTTGAGAATTGCTCCTTTATTAAAGAAAGTGACCTCTTCGGCTAAAGTCATTTTTATTTTGTGCTTACCATTGCTTTTATCTTCAATATGCAGGAAATGGGAGTTTTGATAACTTTTAAGTAGAATGACGGCTATTCCAACACCTAAACCCATACCAATACCAATAAGCAAGTCGGTAAAAATGATTCCTAGGACCGTAACTACAAAAGGGACAAATTGTTTCCAGCCCAGCTGATACATTTTTTTAAAGAGCGCGGGTTTTGCCAATTTATAGCCCACAATAAATAAAATGGCTGCCAGAACTGAGAGAGGTATCATATTCAATAGTCTAGGGATGAGAATTACGGAGATCAATAGAAGGAAACCATGAATTATTGCAGACATTTTTGATCTTCCCCCAGATTGTATATTGGCAGAACTCCTCACTATTACCTGGGTAATAGGTAAACCTCCAATAAGCCCTGAAATTATATTCCCGGTCCCTTGAGCCAAAAGCTCTTTGTTGGTAGGAGTTACTCTTTTTCGAGGGTCTAGCTTGTCTGTAGCTTCAACACATAAAAGGGTTTCAAGGCTTGCAACCAAAGCAATGGTAAACGCCGTAATCCATATTTCCGGACGAACTATTACCTGAAAATTAGGAAAACTAAACTGACCCAAAAATGATTCAACCGTATCCGGGATGGGTACGCTAACCAGATGATCCGAAGAGATGTTCCATATGGCATTATCTTTTGACAAATAATAAAATAGTATCCCTACGGCTACAGCAACCAAAGGCCCTTGAATTAGTTGAAAAATTTTAGCTTTCTTGGTAAGAAAACTATCCCATAGAACCAATATTCCAAGGGCAAGAAAAGCTACCATTGTAGCTCCCGGGCTTATAAAATTCACAATATTAAATATCTCCGAAAAGGTATTTTCTCCATCTATTTGAAAAAACGCAAAATCACCTTCGGGGTCTGCATCGTATCCAAAAAAGTGAGGAATTTGTTTTAGAATTATAATGATTCCAATACCAGTAAGCATTCCTTTAATAACAGAAGATGGAAAATAATAGCCGATAATACCGGCCTTAAGGATACCGAATATGATTTGAATGGCACCGCCTAATACGACAGCCACTAAAAAGTTTTCATATCCTCCTAATGCACCAATTGCGGTCAAAACTATGGCCGCTAGTCCGGCTGCAGGTCCGCTCACACCTATCTGGGATCCACTAAGAGCTCCAACGATAATGCCTCCTACAATACCTGCTATTAATCCTGAAAATAAGGGTGCGCCGCTGGCTAGTGCAATTCCTAAACACAATGGAAGTGCAACAAAGAAAACCACAATACTGGCGGGGATGTCGTTTTTCAAATATCTTAACATAACTAAAAATATATAGCCTTTAATAGAGTATTAAAGGTTGGTTAGAAATTAATTTGTAAATAGATTTATGCTTGTTTGATTAAAAATTCCGGTGGGGGTAATGGAATTTCAATTGCATGAGAAGAAAAATTTATCTGCAATGTGTGTGAAAAAAGTATTCTTTCATTTTGCAATAAGTGGATTTGTGCCAGCCAATTTTCGAGTAGTATTTTTTCTTCGCTGTCGTCTTTCTTTACCTGTTCTTGTTGTTCCTCTTCATTTAAATTTAAAGAAATAAAAATATTATCCTCGTTATTCACCAATGATATCACAGAGGGTGCAAATACCGCGAAAAGCCAAATGGAAATAAGTAAAGCTAAAACGGCAGGTTTTATCATTTGAAATTGGTTAGAAGACAAATATACTTGGAACTACATCATATATTTGTTAAAAAAAATTAAAAATCTTTCAACAATTTAATTTGATTTGAAGGTACCCAACCTGTTTTCCCATCTTTCAGTTCTATTTTTTTCCAATCATCTAATTGATCCAGAACATATACTTTGGTTCCTTCATGTAAAATAAATGCTTGTGAACTTCTATTATTAGGTTCAGATTTAACTATTAGCTCTTCGGAAAAAACAATGGCCGGTATGTCTGCTTCAAAATCCTGGAATTGAATTAATGCAATTACTATGCAGAAAACCGCAATAAAGAAGGAAGTAATACTGGCGATAAAAGCTATTCGCTTATGGGTAGAGTATCTTAAGTAATAAAATAAAATATAGGCCAGGACAAATAGGAATACAAAAAAAACGGCCGCATAGGACCATTGATCGAAAGAGAGGAATCCGGTGATGTTTTTGTATAACTTTGATAGACTTGTCTCCGGAAGTGGCTCAAAAGCATCTAAGGTCATGTTTTGAGCATATGCGAGATTATTCTTTATTTCCTTATCATTGGGTTTGAGCAACAAAGCCTTTTCATAATAGTAAATGCTGGGTGCTATCTGGTTTAATTTGTAGTAACAGTTGCCTATATTATAGTAAACAGCTGCCGAATGCTCACCGTTCTCTATGATTTTAAAATAGTTCTCAGATGCTTTTTCATATTCACCTTCATTGTAATAGGTTGTTGCTCTGTTAAAAAGAGCTTCATTTTGTGCATTAGCTGTAAATGAAAGCAACATCAATAATAAGATGATTAATTTCTTCATGGCTAAAGCTTTTTGTCTATTGATGAAATTGTTTCACTGGCTTTATTGTAATCCTGCTGCATTTGTACATCAGAAAAAGGGCTATAGCGAGCCATTTCACAATTCTTGAGCAGATCTACAAAAGCGTGAATAGTTGTCTCGTCTATTTGTTTTTTAGATAATAGGGAAGCTATTTTGTCCTTGCTGAACTCCGAGGTTTCTATTTTTAATTTGGCTTTCAGATAATTGTGTAAAGCTTTTTCAAGTGCAATATAAAATGCAACCTTGTTACCTAATGCCTTTTTGGCCTCAGAGAGATATTTCCTTGCAAGTTTGTTAGCTTTCTTAATTTTATTGCCAGCTACATCGCTGGCAATAGCTTCCCGCCTTTTACCAAAAAGCACGGCAATTGGGATAAGCAAAAAGGGTGAAAACAACCAAAAATAAAACCTTGTAGAACCAAAAAAATAATTTTTGCCAATAACAGTTAAGTTTGGCTTAAGTTTAATAAAATTGAATTGATCATTTGAGCCAATAACAGCCTGCTTGTTTGTTGAGGTGGGGGCACTTGCCACTGCCCCTGATCCTAATGGCCCTTCCAGTACATTGATCATAATTTCATCTGAAGTTACTGATTTGTAGCTCTCTAATTCCGGATCAAAATAACTGAATGTAATACCAGGGATAGGATATTTACCTCTGAATGAAGGTACTATCGTATAATTATTGCTCACCTTACCCTTCATACCTGATAGAGTGGTTCTCACCTCTTCATTAAATTCGGGTTCATAAACTTCCAAAGCTCCGGGAAGCGAAGGTTCGGGTAATTGAAACAGTTTTAAATTACCATTCCCTTTTACCGTAATTGTGGCTTGTAAGGACTCTGAGGCATTTAATGTTGTTTTGCTGGTTGAAACAGAAAACTCAAAACTGCCAACTGCACCCCCAAAATCTGCCGGTCTTCCTTCAGATGGTAAGGGTTTTACATTTATCACGCGCTTTCCAGCGGAGACCGTTTTATTTGTTTGAGTATATATTCTGCCACCAAAAAAATCACGCTTGTTGGAAGGCACTTCCAATGTTACATCTAAAGAAAGCGGCTCAATGGTCAATTGACCACTCTTTTGGGGATAGAGCACTACTCTTTTAAGAACTACGAAACGATAAGACTTGCCCTCATAAGTGCCATTTTGAACATCGTATCTTGTAAAAGGCATATCCTGGCTCCAGAAGTTATTGTATTTAGGATTGTCCAACGGCCGAAAATTTGAAACATTAATTGAAGGACTTACGTATAATTTGTAAACAACACTTATAGCCTCATTGAGATAGGGTGAAGTTTTAGATACTTCTGCAACTAAATGTAAATTATCATCAGCAATATCATCTACAGACATCTGATCATTTGGTTTATCAACCGCCGACGTAACCTCTACATTTTTTGCTAAGGATTTGTATACCTTTCCATCTATGGTAATTGTTGCCTGCTTAATAGTAAAATTACCCTGGGCAGTAGGTGCAAGGGTATAAGAATATGTTTTGGAATAGCTTCTGACACCATTTATCCATGAAGAACTAATAGATTGAGAAGGCCCCATGAGTACTCTAAAGCCTTGAAAATCTGGAGGGGTAAAATTGTCTCCATCTTTGTTCATGGCAAAATCTACCCGCAAACGCTCGTTTATTCCCAATTTGCTTTTACTGAGCTTTACTTCAAAAGTAACAGCTTCTTTATCTTGTGCCATTACATGGTTATTGGCCAGTAATAGAAAAGATATACAAATGATATAATATTTAAGTTTATTAAATATCACCAGTCTTTCTCATTTTTTGTTTTGACACCTTTAACTTTCTGGGCATCCATTTTTTCCTTAACTTTTTTCTCTTCATTTTGCATTGCCTCAAGTAAATTTTTTATTTGTTGTTGAGATAATTGGTTTGGTCTGGGTTGTTTCTGCTGTTGCTGATCTCCCTGCTCGGGCTGCTTTTTTTCTTCTTTTTTTTCATCCCCATCCCCTTTTTTATTTTCTTCTTTTTCCTCCTCACCATTATCTCCTTCATTGCTCTCTTGGTCGTTTTCTTCGTTTTTGGGATCGCCTTTGTTCTCATCTTTGTTATCTCCCTGGTCTTGTTGATCCTGGTTTTTGTCTTTTTGCTCCTCCTGATCCTGATTGTCCTTATTCTCGTTTTTATCCTGATTCTCCTTATCTTTTTTTAGGAGTTCTTTAGCCAGTGCCAGATTATACCGGGTTTCTTCATCAGAGGGATCATTACGCAACGCTTCCTTATAAGCTTCAACTGCTTTGGCGTATTCTTTGTTTTTCATAAATACATTACCCATATTATGAAACGCCTTATGCTTAACAGGTTTTTCGGATGTCAATTCTCCCGCCTCCTTGAATCGCCCAAAAGCCTCAGAAAAACTCTCTTTGTTATAATAGGCATTTCCTAAATTATATGGGGCTGCCGTGTTCTCATTACTTTTAGAAATGGCTCTTCTGTAGTTCACTTCTGCATCAATAAAATCGTTGTCAGCTAATTCTTTATTTGCTTCAAAGGTTATATCTGTTGAGGCTTTAAGTGCTTTTTCCTTGTCTTTCAAATCGTCTTGCGGAAAAACGACAGTGCTTATTATAAAAGTAAATAAAACGATCTTTTTCATTTTAGTGAATTTCCTTCTCGTTAAACAAATTCATTTTTTTCAGCCATTGGGTTTTTCGGTCTAGTAGGAAAACTTCCAAAAATAGAAACAAAAGACCAATTCCCAGGAACCATTGAAATTGGTCTTTATATTCGGCAAATTGTTTGGCTTCAAATTCTTTTTTGTCCATTTGATTTAATTGCTCCTTAATAAAGTCGACAGCATCTTCTGTATTTGATCCGTTTACGTATTCCCCATTACCCTCGTCTGCAATTTCCTCTAATATATCCTCATTTAGTTTAGTGATAACCACTTCACCCTGTGAATCTTTTTTTAAACTTTCTACGATACCATTTCTTTTAATGGGAATTGGACTTCCTTTTGTTTTTCCAACACCAATTGTAAAAATCCTTATTCCTTCCTCAACAGCTAATTCAACGGCATCTATGGTTGAGCCCTCGGAATGATCCTCGCCATCTGAAACAATAAACAAAACCCTGTTCGTTTGCTCCTCATCATCAAAATAAGTAGAGGCCAACTCTATAGCTTCATTGATGGCAGTCCCTTGTGATGAGAGCATATCCGTATTCATGCTTTGGAGGAACATTTTGGCCGCACCGTAATCTGTGGTTATTGGTAACTGGGGAAAAGCCTGACCAGCGTATGCTATAATACCTATTCGATCACTTGCCAATTGATTAATAATTTCAGAAACCAGGCGTTTGGCTTTCTCTAGTCTGTTTGGAGCAATATCCTCAGCTAACATACTTTTTGAGACATCAATAGCAAATACAATATCAACACCTTCTCGTTTTACTGTTTCTAATTTTGTTCCAATTTTTGGGTTAACCAGACCCAAAACCAAAAATGAAAGCCCTAAAATCAGGAAAATTAATTTTAATACGGATTTAAAATTAGACTTGTTGGGGGATAGTCTTTTTAACAGATCGGGAGTTGCAAATTTCTTCTGCGTTCTTTTTTTCCAGATATGAAGCAATATATATATTACGACCATTACCGGAATAATGGATAAAAGATAGAAATATATTTTCTCGTCTAACTGAATCATATTTTAGATAAAACTCCTGAAGAGGGTATTTCTCAGCAACCATTCAACAATTAGCAATGCCCCTGCCAATAGAATCCATGGTCTGAATTTCTCCTCATATTTATAATACTTAAATTCTTCTACTTCTGTTTTCTCCAATTTATTTATTTCATCATAAATTGCCTCTAATTTTTCATTATCTGTTGCTCTAAAGTATTGCCCACCGGTTGCGTCGGCAATAGCTTTAAGTAATTCTTCGTCTATTTCAACCTGTCTCATCCCATACCTGTAGGAACCGTCTTCATTGTAAGCAACTGGTGAGAGCGCATTTCCATTTGTGCCCAAGCCGATAGTATATGTCTTGATGTCAAATTCCACAGCAAGATCAGCGGCCGTTTGGGGCTCAATAAATCCTGAATTGTTAACTCCATCAGTAAGCAAAATAATTACCTTACTTATAGATTTACTTTCTTTCAACCTATTGACGGAAGTTGCTAATCCCATACCTATGGCTGTTCCATCGTTCAACTGACCATATGTAATTTCTTTAAGCGCATTTAATACAATAGATTTGTCACTTGTTATTGGTGTTTTAGTATAACTTTCACCTGCATAAACCACTAAACCAATTCTATCATTAGGTCTTTGTCTAATAAAATCTGCTGCCACTTCTTTAAGCGCCGATAGTCGGTTTGGTTTTAAATCCCTTGCCAACATACTTGAAGAAACATCTATGGCCATTACAATATCAATGCCTTTTGTGGTTTTTGTTCGAGTGGAAATATCCTCAGTTTGAGGACGAGCCATTGCTACTATAATTGCTGTCAATGCTAACAAACGGAACACAAATAATAAAGGTTTTAATTTTGGCAAAAGGTCATTCGAAGTAAACCCATCAACGCTTGAAATTTTAAGAGTTGCAGTCTCCTCTTTGCGCTTGAATATATGCCATATCAAAACCAGAGGGAGCAATAAAAGCAACCAAAAAAGCTGAGGATTTGCAAATTCAATATTGTCTAACATTTATGCCTCTGTTTTTACTTCTAATGAACCTAATATCCTGTTTATAATTTCTTCGGCGTAAGTATCTTTATCTAACCATGATAAGATTAACTGCTGTTGAAAACCATTTCCGCCAAAAAGAATTATAGTGTATTGCCCGCTAACTAAATCTTTTGAGTCGGGGACTACAAATTTTCCACGGCCAAAAACTTTAATTCCTTTTACACCGGATACTGTAACGAATTCTTCTTGTTTAGTAATTATATTTTTTGCACCCTGGTCTTCAAAATTTTTCAATATTTGTTCAACAACCTGATTGAAATCAGGTTCTTCAGGTTTATTTAATGTGGTCGAAGTAGTGCCAATAGTGAGTAAACCTTTTTCACTCCTGAACATAAAAGCCTGCAGCTCTTTGATATTTGCCTTTGCATCCGGGGGGAGCTTAACGTCTTGTCGTACTAATACTTCTGGAGTTTCAACAATAATTGGCGGATATCCGTACGAACTGGAAACCCATTCTCCTTCTAAAAGTGTTTTTGTAGGATGTCCCGTAATGGTATCCCAAACATAAGAAGGACCCAAATAGGTTATAAGTCCCCCAAGGGAGACTAGCAATACAATTGCCGCAGCAGACACAATTGATATTATTTTCTTTTTCCGTTTTTTCTGAGCAACAATTTCCTGATACTCTTCCTGTTCTAATAAATCTTCTTCGGTAGGTTCAGGCAGGGCTTCTTTTGTTTTAACGAGGATCTCTTCAATTGCTTTTCTATCCTGCTCGGCCACCGCTGTAGGAGGTTTGGACCTTGCAAATTTTACAAGATCTGCTGTTTGTAGTATTTTTTCAAATTGTTTGATTGTATTGTCCTGAAGTTTTAATTCACCAGCATCCTGCAGTAATTCTAATTTTTGAATCAATTCACCTGTGGTACTTTCCAGAGCTGAAATATGCACCTCTTCTTCAAGATAGGATCGTACTATTGCGGTTAATTCTGAATAATACACTTTGTACTTATCCTGAATTAAATATTTAGAATTTTCTAATCGTTTCAATTCCAAAAGCGCCCTGTCATAAGGAGGGAGCAATGCTACCTTTTCCTCTTCTGTCAATGGTTTTTTTCGAAGTATGAACCAATAAATAAGGCCACCCGCAATTCCCGCAATAAGTAAAACAATCAGGAGGATTTTCCAAAATTCACTATTGCTTTTTTGTACGCTTATTAAAGGTTTTATATCATACATTTTTTGGTTGACCGTATCAACCGGTATCGTGGCAACATCAACTTTTAGGGAGTCAGTAAAAAATCCGGCCCCGTTAATTTCAATGCGCTGAGCTGGCAGCACGTATGATCCGGAATCAAATTGTGTTAGCGCGTATATTTTCTGGAGAGTTATCCTATCTTTTTTTCGGGTTGTATCTGTTTTAAAAGCTTCAACAGTTTCCAAGGGTGAAAAGGTTTGCCCTTCAGGGAAGAATACCTGGGCAGTTGTATCTACTTCAACAGTAACCGTAAAATGAATTTGTTCACCAATTTTAATGTTCGTCGTGTCTACTTTTGAGCTTATTACGGGTTGCGACTGAGCAAAAATAGGACTCCCAAAAAATAAAAGATATAACAGGAACACCGGTCCAGACCAGGAACTGATAATACCTCTTAAATTCATTGAAATCATATCCATTTATCCTCTTCGCTTAAAATAACCCAATAACTTTTTAACATAACTCTCATCTACTCGACAATCCAAAACACCACATCCCGATTTATTGAAAGTATCTTTAAAATAGTCTACCCGATTTCTGTAGTATTCCCCGTAAGCATTCCGAACGTTTTTAGATTGTGTATTTACAAGTTTTACTGAACCGGTTTCCGAATCCAGCATTTGTACTACTCCTAAATTTGGAATATATTCTTCTTTTTCGTCATAAATACGAATACCAGTAACATCGTGTTTTTTGCCTGTAATTCTGAGCGTTTGTTTATAATCTGCAGCCATAAAATCTGAAAGCACAAATACAATTGCTTTTTTCTTCATGACGTTAGTTAAATATTTAAGAGCTTCCGCGATATTCGTCTTATTGCTTTTCGGTGAAAATTCCAGTAATTCTCTTATTATTCTCAAGACATGGCTTTTACCTTTTTTTGGAGGTATAAAAAGTTCAATTTCATCAGTAAAAAGGAGTAGACCAATTTTGTCATTGTTTTGGAGAGCGGAAAATGCAAGTGTGGCCGATATTTCTGTAATTATATCTTTTTTAAAACTATTCGTTGTACCAAAAAGTTCAGAGCCACTGACATCTACCATAAGCATCATGGTTAGCTCCCTTTCCTCCTCAAAAACTTTTACATAAGGTTCGTTATATCTGGCTGTGACATTCCAATCAATGCTTCTTACGTCATCGCCAAACTGATATTGGCGGACCTCGCTAAAAGTCATTCCACGACCTTTAAAAGTAGAATGGTATTCCCCTCCAAATATGTGATCTGAAAGACGACGGGTCTTAATTTCAATCTTACGAACTTTTTTTAATAACTCCTTGGTATCCATTCGGGTTCAAGCTTTTTAGTTTATAAGCAAATGCCCATTACGGCATTGAACTACATAGGTTGAACTATTATGGCACTTCAATTTCGTTAACAATCCGGTTGATTATTTCTTCTGAAGTAATATTTTCGGCCTCTGCTTCATAGGTAATTCCAATTCGATGCCTAAGTACATCATGCACAACTGCACGCACATCTTCGGGTACCACATACCCACGTCTTTTTATGAAAGCATAACATTTAGCGGCATTTGCCAGATTAATACTCCCACGTGGTGATGCTCCAAAACTTATGAGTGGCTTAAGATCTGCCAAATCATATTTTTCCGGATATCTTGTGGCAAATACTATATCGAGGATATATTTTTCAATTTTTTCATCCATGTAGACTTCCCGAACCGCCTGTTGAGCGCTGAGAATTTGTTTAAGTGATATAACAGGTTTAACTTCCTGAAGTATACCCTGAAGATTTTGTCTTATAATAAGCTGTTCTTCATTCATCTTTGGATAATCAATAACCGTTTTTAACATAAAACGATCCACCTGAGCCTCAGGGAGCGGATATGTTCCTTCCTGTTCCACCGGGTTTTGAGTAGCCATAACGAGGAACGGTTTATCAAGTATAAAAGTTTCATCACCTATGGTAACTTGTTTTTCCTGCATGGCTTCCAACAGTGCTGACTGCACTTTGGCAGGAGCACGGTTAATTTCATCAGCTAATACAAAATTGGCGAATATTGGACCTCTCTTAATGGAGAAGTCATTTTCTTTCATATTGTATATCATTGTTCCCACGACATCTGCTGGCAGAAGATCAGGAGTAAACTGAATTCTGCTAAAACTACCTTTAACCGCCTTTGACAGAGTGGTTATAGCAAGTGTCTTTGCAAGTCCGGGGACTCCTTCCAGCAAAATATGACCCTGTCCCAAAAGTCCGATCAACAATCGTTCTATCATATGCTTTTGACCTACAATAGCTTTATTCATTTCCAGAATAAGCAGGTCTATAAAAGCACTTTCCTGTGCAATCTTCTCATTAACAGCACTAATATCTATAGTAGTATTTTCCTCCATTAATATTTTTATTTTTTGGTTTTTAACCTGTTGGTCTTACAGTAGGGCGCAAATTGAAAATTTATTTATATAAGTGCTGTTAATGATTGGTTAAAAATTGTCTAGAACCCTAAGTTTTATGAAGTATTTAAGGGATTTATTTTATATTTTCACATACTTATGAAAAACAGGATATCTTATTCAAAAATTATTGCTGGAACCATGACATGGGGAAGTTGGGGAAAGAATCTTACAAAAAAGGAAATGACTGACCTTTTTGGCTACTGTTTCGAAAATGGAATAACAACTTTCGACCATGCAGATATTTACGGAGGTTATGAAAATGAAGAAGCGTTTGGAAACGCTTTTATTCAAAGTTCAATCCCCAGGGAGCAGATACAACTTATTACTAAATGTGGAATACAATATGTGTGTAAGGCCAGAGATAATAATGTAAAACATTATGATTATTCAAAAGATTACATTGTTTGGTCTGCAGAGCGTTCTCTGTCCAAACTTAAAACTGACTATTTAGACCTTTTTTTACTGCACAGACCCAGTCCGTTAATGCAACCCGATGAAATTGCAGAGGCCATTCTTTATTTGCAGAAAGAAGGTAAAGTACGAGAGTTTGGAGTGTCTAATTTTTCACCTTCACAGATTAATCTATTGGAGGCGGCATTACCAGTAACCGCTAATCAGGTTGAATTTTCCTTAACATCCGAAAAGTTAATGTATGACGGTACTTTTGATGATTGTATTATTCATAATCGGACTGCCATGGCGTGGAGTCCCTTGGGTAGCTATTTTAGGGAGGATAACAAAAGAAGGAAACGAATAAAAAAGGTGTTAAAACGCCTTAAAAAGAAATATAAAGCAGATAGTAGTCAAATTCTTCTGGCATGGATCTTAAAACACCCTTGCCATGTTCACCCAGTTGTTGGCACCACCAACAAAGAACGATTAATGGCTTCTGTAAGAGCTACTGAAATTGATCTGGAGTTGGAAGATTGGTTTTTATTATTAGTTGCATCTCAGGGACATAAGGTTCCCTAATTAGTAATCATTCCAAATAAATTTAATGAAAAAAACAGCATTTATTACAGGCGCAACCAGTGGCATAGGAAAGGCTACGGCGCTACTTTTCGCATCAAAAGATATCCGATTGGTAATTTGTGGGCGAAGAAAAGAACTTTTAATAAAATTACAGAAGCAATTGGAACCACTTACTGATGTCTATATCTTGAATTTTGATGTCAGGGACAAAAATGCTGTTTCAAATGCCATTAACTCATTGCCCGAGAAATTTTCTCATATAGATATTTTGATAAATAATGCGGGTAACGCTCATGGAATGGATCCTATAGAAAAAGGCAGCCTTGAAGATTGGGATGCGATGTTGGATATTAATGTTAAAGGACTTTTATATGTATCCAGGGCAATTTTGCCACAAATGGTGGAGCGCCGTTCCGGACATATAATAAATATAGGTTCAACCGCCGGCAAAGAGGTTTATCCCAAAGGGAATGTTTATTGTGCCAGCAAACATGCGGTTGATGCAATTAATCAGGGAATGCGAATAGATTTGAACACTTATGGAATACGCGTGGGCGCTGTTAACCCGGGCTTGGTAGAGACAGAGTTTAGCAATGTCAGATTTAAAGGGGATGTTGAACGAGCCGATAGTGTTTACGAGGGGTTTCAACCTTTAAAGCCTGAAGATATAGCAGATATAATTTACTTTGTAATATCACGACCTCCCCATGTAAATATTGCAGATCTTGTAGTAATGCCCACTGCACAGGCAAGTAGTACTATAGTGAAGAAAACAATATGATTAATAAGCGCCTACTGGTAAAAAACCTTTTGGCTCATAATGACGAGAATAGTTTTTATGATAAAAAAAGGTTTATCAATATAGGTAAGCGAGAAGGTAAAGCTAAATTCCTAAAGCATGTTTGCGCATTGGCAAATAGCAATCCAAATAATAATTCATTTATTGTTGTTGGAGTTGAGGATGAAGACAATAAAATTGTTGGGGTAGATTTCTTTGATGACAGTAAAATTCAAAACCTGGTAAATGCCTATCTTGACAACCCTCCTTTGATCTCTTATGAAAATATTCCGTTTCCGCACTTGCCTGAAGGCAAGGTTGTGGGGTTGGTTACGATAAGCTCTACTGGCAAAGTTTGCGCATTGCGGCGCAATATATGGAAGTATTACGGAGGCGCAGTTTTTTTCAGAGATGGGAGTATAAGCATGCCAAAGGCTTTTGATATTGTATTAAAAGATATCAACTCAGAAACCGTTGCTACAATAGAACAGCATGCCCGAAATAATATTGAACTTACCCTTGATGGCGTAATAGATTTTATAAATCATAGACATAGGGATCTGATTAGCAGCTATAAAGTTTTTAAAGAACAATTTGTACTCTGCTGGGCGGGGAATCAAAAAAAAGTAAAAAATGAAGTTTTTTATTCAAGAGTTGATATAGAACTTATTAATGAACAGGTTAAACTTTTCTTTTCTGCACTGGATGAAATCTCAATAAGCTATAATGATGAATCTTTTACTATCATGGAGTATGTGAAGTTGGGCTTGGGGAATCAACAAAAATACTATCCCTTGGAAAAAGTGGATATATATTTCACAGATAACGGAACCTATCAAATTCAAAGTGATTTAATTTTTGAACCACCACAATATGACAAAAAGACCTTGTATCATATTTTTAATTCAAACAGGGCTCTACTTCAAAAAATTGAAAAGGGTGTATTACTTAAACGTTCAGAAGAATTAGATTTAAAACTATTACCGGCAACGTATCTTATTTGCTATTTTAATGGTTTTGAAGAGGCAAAAGATTTAATGGAAACTGCTCGTCCACTATTAAAGAAATACGATGTAAACATTTATGAATCCTTAAAGGAGTCTTTTCGAATTTTAAGAAAAGTAAAATATAGCTAAGACTTACTGAGCCATAGAATTTGAAAGGGATTTATTTCTAATAAGCCACTTTTTAAAGTGATACTTTCACCTAATACCAAGTCCTTCAATTTACCCTTTGTCGCATAACCCTTGGAGGTAACAAGGGCGGCATCAATCACGTGAATACTTTCATCAAAATTGCAAATTACAAGCACATCTTTATCAGAATTACTTGTTCTTTCAAACATAAAAATATGTGGGTTTGAGGTTTGATGTAGCACTAAATTATTCTTGTCAGCAAATACCGGAGTATTTTTTCTAATCCTAATTAGTTTTTTAAGGGAGTGGAATATTTGTGTCTGAGGGGTATCAATTTTATCTAATTCAGACACAATTTTCCAATCCTGTTTGGGTCTGTTAGCCCATCTGCTATCTTCTTTTAAAGCTTTATTTTTAAGATAAGAATAATCGTTTAATGTCCCTATTTCATCACCGGCATAGATCATTGGAATTCCTCCATAGGATAATATAATGGCATGTAGCATTAGAATTTTATTTACTGCCAATTTTATCAATTCCTGATTGTTCTGCGCTAATCCTTTTTCCAATCCCAGCAAAGAGGCGGCACTACCGGTAATCCTCCCATCACCATTTTTTGGATTATACATAAAAATTTCTCCCATAGCGGGTGACCAATCCAGTTTTTGACAATAGTAATCCAATAAAAACTTTCTATGCGAAGACGCGTCCCAGCCCACTTCATATATATAGCGGTCATCAAAACTAAGTCCAATGTCGTCGTGACATCTGATATAATTTATCCAGGTCCCCTCTATGGGTTTCATTGGCAAATTCATCAGGTTTTTGTACAAAAGATGAGTTTTTTTTGTAGCTACTGAATTCCATAGTAGTGCCATCAAGGTGGCGTTGTAAGCAATTTCACATTCATTACCTTTTTTAATGCCTTCACCAAAATACTTGATAATTTCCTGAGGAGAAACTATTGCTTCAGCCAATAGAACAACCCCCGGTGCAACGACTTGTAAACACATGCGAAAGAGGGTAATTAGACTATGTGCTTCTGGAAGATTTTGAGAATTTGTACCCAATTTTTTCCACAGGAACGCCAGGGCGTCAAAGCGAATAACATCTACCCCTAAGTTGGCCAATTCTACCAGATTAGTAAGCATATCCATAAATACCTTTGGGTTTGTATAATTGAGATCCCATTGATAGTCATTAAATACAGTCATAACCCACCTGTTCATCTTCGTATTAAAAGTAAAGTTTCCCGGGGAGGTTTGAGGAAACACTTCCGGCAAGGAATGTTCAAATTCATCGGGCAAATTCCTGTCTGGGTAGGTATAATAATAGTCCTGGTATTTTTTATCTCCGGCCATTGCTTTTTTTGCCCAGGGAAACTCATCTGAAGTATGGTTTACCACAAAATCCATCATCAGATGCATATTTTTGGAACGCAATTTTTTGGTTAGATTCAACAAGTCTGTTTTAGAACCATACTTTTTGTCTACCTGGGTATAACTATTGACGGCATATCCTCCATCATTTTCTCCTTTGGGCCTTGTAGTGACAGGCATGATATGTAAAAGATTGACACCTAATTTTTCAAAATATGGAATTTTAGTTTCAAGACCTTTCAGATCCTTATTGAAGTGATCGACATACAATTGCATCCCAACCATTTTTTCTGACTGATACCAATTAGCATTTTTAAGTCTTTTCAAGTCCTGAATCTGGAGGTTTACAGGTCTTTTCTTAAAAAGTTCTGGTAAAAGTTCCAGTAAAGGAAATGAATTTGGTAAGATTGGCTCAGGGTATAGCGATAAGAATAGGTTTTGTATAATAGAAAGGTTAGTGGATAACCTTAAATCAAATAATTCTTTTAGATTTGCTTTCTCCGGGTTATCGAGCTCATTTGAAGCCAACAACCTGTGTAATGAGGTTTGGTTCATTCTAATTGTCAAGTTGAATTTGGGTTGGCAATGACTTTATTGCTCCGTAATTCATTGTTGTTATTGCCCCGGCTTTATTTGCTTTAGCGATCATTTTGAAAAGTAAATCCGTATTGCTTATAGCGCTCTCTATTTTATCCAGTGTAGAAATTTGTTTTAACAAACAGCCAATAAAGGCATCTCCGGCACCTGTGGTATCAACAGGCTTTACCATGACACTGGGGATTGTTTGTGAATGCCCTTGAGCACTTACAAATGTGCCTTCAGAACCAAGAGTAATGGTAATGATGGGGGAGCCGGCTTCATGAAAAAATTCACATGCTTCCAACATATTTTCCTTTCCTGAAAGTAATTTTGCTTCTTCCAAACTAAACTTACATAGTGTAGATTTTTGAATAAATGGCATACATTTTTTTATAAAGATATCCGTTTTGTTTTTCCATAGGTCTGCTCTGTAATTAGGATCAAAACTGATAAAGGCCTCTTGAGTTATGGCATCAAATAAATATCGTCCATAAGCTTCTTCTAAACTTCCCCCCAAAAGTGCCGTAGCAGCTCCAAAATGGACAATATTTTTATTAAATTTTTTCTTAATTGCCGGACTGTATTTAAGTTCCTTATCGGCACCCCTGCTAAAGACAAAATCACGTTCTCCGTCTTCATCAATAGAGACAAAGGCAAGGGTGGTAAAAATTTCTGAACGTTGAGCTAAAGAAATGTCCACGCCTTCATTTTCCAACACCTTTAATAAAAATGTACCAAACGGATCTTTACCAACACAACCAATAAAAGCACTTTTTCCTCCCAGTTTGGCTATAGCACACGCTACATTAGCCGGAGCACCACCTGCTTTTTTTGTGAATTCTTTGGCTAAAGATAAATTACTACCTTGTTTTTCGGCAACAAAGTCTATGAGCAATTCACCTATACAAAACACTTCTTTCATGGATCTATACTTAAAGCAATTCCCAAAGTAATGAGAAATAAGGTGTTACTCCAAAAAAAGTTCTACTATTTGTAAATACCGGTTAAATAAAGTTGCTATAGTACCAATAAACGAATACAATTTTTATATAAATGGATAAACCGACCATATTCAAGGTATAGGAACCTCTACCTTTTGGGAAGTATTCTTTCTTGTCTTTTTTTGTTGACATAATTGGAATTATTACGAATTTTGCAGAATGAGAACTTTGGTAATCGGAGATATACATTCAGGACTCAAAGCTTTGCAACAAGTTTTGGAAAGGGCCAGGGTTAGTGAGGATGATCAACTTATTTTTTTAGGAGATTATGTTGACGGATGGAGTCAGGCTGTTGAAACCGTTAATTTTTTGATTGAACTAAGAGTAACGCATCAATGTATTTTTTTAAGGGGCAACCATGATGAGCTTTGTTATGAATGGTTGAGAACGGGAGAGGATAAACCTATGTGGTTGCAACACGGGGGTATGGCGAGCAAGACTTCCTATCAGGTACTGGAGGATGGTTCGCAGAGAGTTCATATGGATTTTTATGATAATCTGGATAATTACTACCTGGATGATAAAAACCGTCTGTTTGTACATGCAGGATTTACCAACTTAAAAGGCGTAAAATTTGAATATTTTCCCAAAATATTTTACTGGGACAGAACTTTATGGGAGCTGGCATTATCTCTGGATCCGGAACTAGCCCAAACGGATTTATTTTATCCGGAACGACTTGCCAATTACCAGGAAATTTTCATTGGTCATACACCTGTAACCAGAATTGGAAAAACCATACCTCAAAGGGCAGCAAATGTCTGGAATATGGATACAGGAGCTGCTTTTAAAGGACCTTTGTCAATTATGGATGTAAATTCAAAACAAGTTTGGCAAAGTGATCCGGTCCATCTTTTTTACCCTGATGAAAGCGGAAGAAATTAATATTTGAATTATAACTGCAATAATTTCATGATTTTATTGTCGTAACTTTGAAAGAAAATAATATATGTCCACTAAAAATATAAGGCTGGAGGTGATGCAGGCAATCGAACCTAAGGTTGCCGGGTTTATGGATTCTTTTTTGATTCCTATTGATGAGATATGGCAACCGTCAGATTTTCTTCCCGATTCACGTAGTGAAAATTTTTTTGATGAGGTTGAACAGATCCGAGAGGAATCTAAAGAGTTGGGATATGATTTTTGGGTAACCATGGTTGCCGATACAATTACGGAAGAAGCCTTACCAACGTATGAATCCTGGTTAATGGATGTTGAGGGAATTAATCAACACACTGAAGAACCCAGTGGATGGTCCAAATGGGTGAGAGCATGGACAGCAGAAGAAAACAGGCATGGTGATGTACTTAACAAATTTCTTTACCTCTCAGGAAGAGTAAATATGAGAGAAGTTGAGATCTCAACTCAGTACTTGCTTAATGATGGGTTTGACATAGGGACAGACAGAGACCCATATAAGAATTTTGTATATACTTCGTTTCAGGAATTAGCTACCAATATTTCTCATAAAAGGGTAGGTCAGATGGCCAAGAAAAAAGGAAATATACTTCTAAGTAAAATGTGCAGCATAATTGCGGGCGATGAAATGCGTCATCATTTGGCCTATAGAGAATTCGTAAAGACCATATTTGGACAAGATCCCAATGGCATGATGCTTGCATATGCAGATATGATGAAGAGAAAAATTGTAATGCCGGCTCATTTTTTAAGGGAATCTGGAGAGGGAATCGGACTTGCGTTTGAAAATTTTTCCAACTGCGCACAAAGGTTGGGGGTTTATACTTCGCAGGATTATATAGACATCTTTAATAAATTGAACCAGTATTGGGATCTGGAGACACTTAGAAGCCTTTCAGATGAGGCCCAAAAAGCCAGGGATTACCTTTTGGGAATGCCAGATCGTTTAGAGCGAATCGCCGAAAGAATGAAATTAAGTGAGGATCAATTCCGATTTAAATGGGTTGAGGCCAACGGAATGCTATAATAAAAGAGACCGGATTTAATCCGGTCTCTTTTATTATAATTTACCACGTTTATGTTCTACCTGCCATTTGTATAATTCTTTCCATTTACCTTCATAACACATTCTTGCTTGCATTGGCCAGGATGCCGGATCGTGAACTTTGTAACGATCACCTCCTGAATCCAATACTTCCTGACACTTGGAAACAGAAGTTTTAGACAAGTCCTTCCAGGTCTTAATATCATAATTGTGAAAAAGGCCTTCAATTTTGGGACCTATTCCTTCCACCACCTTCAGATCATCTGGTTTTATATTTTTACCAAAAGCCGCCTTAGCGGCACTTTTATTAAACGCAATTTCAGAAGAAATCACTGCTGAACTTTCAGCAGTCATTTTTTTATTACAGGCAGCAAGATCTGCTTCTAATTTTGCATTTAAATCTTTGAGTGAATTTAGTTCTGAAGAATGGTCAATGCCTGTATTACTGCCTTTACCCAATAAATATCCAAAAATAGCACAAAGAACCCCTACAAGAAGAGGGATGAGCCAACACCAAATGTTTATACTTTCAAAATTCATAAGTTGATATTAATTAATTAGTTCTTATACAATAAGTTTTCCGTGTTATTATCATTGGCTTTTCAAAATCTATTGCCTTTTATAGCGACAAAAGAATAGACACTTTTTAAGGCGGCAAGGTCATCTTATAATCCACATTCACTACAGTACATTATAAAAAAATAAATCCCTGCTAATATGGTAATTATAATCCCAAGCAGGTTCGTAGTCTTTTTTGTCATAAGTAATTGACTATTTGTTGTTCTGTATACAATGTATTAAAAAAATCTTAAATTTTGTTAAAATTGAAAGGCTTTATACTTTGAGTTACCTGGTTAACCCTCTAATAATGATTAAGATGCTCCTAATGGACAGAAATAAATACAAGACATACCTTAATAACTACCAATTACACATTTTTTTGATCCATTTATAACTTTCTTTAACTGAAATAAACCACCATTTAGGACATTTGTTAAAAATTAAGCTGCACTGCTATTTATCCCGACAATGATCCGGTATTGAAATAGGGTCTACTGCTTCTTAATACTTTGAGTTAGTTAAAGAATCCCGTTGTTATTTCGTCCATAAATAACAGCGGTTTTTTTTAAATTATTGAAAACATACAACTCCATCTTCCAATTGTATAATTTTTACTGCAAGCGAAACATGATTTTGATGGCCCCTTACTAAGAATTTGTTTTTTAAAGATAAATTAACATATCCGAGGGAAATGAGAAACTTAAAAAAACAAATTAAGGAAGGTTTCACTTTCTGCTGCATGATACGATTACCTGGAATTCAAACTATGTTCCAAGATAGCCGGAAGATTAAGTAGCCAAATTCAATAAGATCAGAATATAATTCTTTTAATTACACCCCGCGATATTAAACACAATAAGTCTTAGTGTTTTATTAAAAATACCTGCAGAAACTTTGAGGCAGCGGCATTTCTTGTGAAATGAAAAAGCTAAAGTTTCTGCAGGTATTAGGTTTAAAGATCGAATTTTATCCCCTGGGCTAAAGGTAATTCAGTAGTATAGTTAATCGTATTTGTCTGTCTTCGCATATATACTTTCCATGCATCAGAACCACTTTCACGTCCACCTCCTGTCTCCTTTTCTCCTCCAAAAGCTCCACCAATCTCGGCGCCCGAGGTACCAATATTTACATTGGCTATACCACAATCACTGCCGGCGACTGAAAGAAAATTCTCGGCTTCCCTTAAATTATTGGTCATAATGGCCGAGGAAAGTCCCTGAACAACACCATTTTGAATCTTTATCGCATTTTCTACATCACCTGAATATTTTATCAAATAAAGAATAGGTGCAAAAGTTTCATGTTGTACTATTTCATAGTTGTTATCCGCTTCGGCAATGGCCGGATATACATAACAACCACTTTCGTAACCTTCCCCCTCTAAAACACCGCCTTCCACGATCAGGTTTCCACCTTCGGCCACTACTTGCTCAAGGGCCTTTTTATACATAGCTACGGCATCTTTATCTATTAAGGGACCTACATGATTATTCTCGTCCAGCGGGTTCCCAATACGCAATTGTTTATAGGCAGTAACTAATGAATCTTTTACCTGGTTGTAAATAGATTCATGTATGATAAGTCTTCTTGTAGAGGTGCACCGTTGGCCTGCTGTACCAACCGCTCCGAATACTGCTCCGATAACTGTCATTTTTATATCCGCATCCGGGGTAACAATAATTGCATTATTACCACCTAATTCAAGGAGAGATTTACCTAACCTAGCGGCAACTGCCTGGGCAACAATTTTTCCCATGCGAATAGAACCTGTTGCGGAAATTAAAGGAACTCTAGCGTCATTTGTCATCATTTCACCAACTCTATAATCCCCATTTATCAAACAGGAAATACCTTCGGGAAGTCCATTTGCTTTGAATACCTCAGCGGCTATATTTTGACAAGCTATACCACAAAGTGGCGTTTTTTCTGAAGGCTTCCAAACACAAACATCGCCGCAAATCCATGCAAGTGCTGTATTCCAAGCCCAGACAGCGACAGGGAAATTAAAAGCCGAAATTATTCCTACTATTCCCAAAGAATGGTATTGTTCATACATTCTATGTCCTGGTCTTTCTGAATGCATAGTCAGTCCATGCAATTGCCGAGAGAGCCCTACAGCAAAATCACATATGTCTATCATTTCCTGTACTTCGCCTAGACCCTCCTGATAAGACTTCCCCATTTCATAAGATACTAACTTACCTAAGGGCTCCTTTAATTCGCGGAGTTTATCACCAAACTGGCGGACAATTTCGCCTCTTTGAGGAGCGGGTTTTAATCGCCAAAGATGAAAAGCTTTAGAAGCAGTCTCTATAACTTTTTCATAATCGTTTTGGGACGTGCTTTTAACTTTACCAATTAAAGCACCATCTACCGGGGAATATGATGCGATAATTTCCCCTGAGGAAAAATAATCGGAACCGGTTGAAGTGCCATTATTGATTTCCTTTATTCCTAATTTTTCTAATGCTTGGTCAATTCCAAAATCCACGGCTACTAGTGTCATTTTATAACTTTTAAAAGGTAATTTGTTAGATTCTGACAAAGCTACGAATAATAGTGATTATGTAATCCGAAAGTTATGGAATCTTAGGCCTGATTAATAAAGATTAGAAGCAGTGCAATTAAGGCAGGTAATGCTTGCACAATGAATATTTTTTTATCCGCAGTTAGAGCCCCATAAATGCCGGCAATTGCAACACAACTCAGAAAAAATATAGAAAT
Organism: uncultured Eudoraea sp.; assembly: GCF_947490415.1. Classification (GTDB taxonomy): domain Bacteria; phylum Bacteroidota; class Bacteroidia; order Flavobacteriales; family Flavobacteriaceae; genus Eudoraea. The sequence goes on along the minus strand of NZ_CANLGX010000001.1, from coordinate 471,693 downwards.
ATTTGCATTCCAAAATATATCCTGAATAAAAAAAGTCCAAATAAGGCCAGCAGCTAAAAATCCGTTATACAGGCCCTGGTTTGCTGCCAGAGATTTTGTTGGTTCAAACATGTCCTTGGGGAATTTTTTAAAGATCTTTTTACCCCTGGTAGTCCAGGCAAACATTTCGAACCAAAGAAAATATAGGTGCAGTGCTGCGACAATTCCGATAAAAATAGTAATCGTAAATTTCATTGTTTATCTTTCTTCTATAGCAGTAAACCTGGCATCAACAGGCATAACTGTTCCGCAATTATCACAGGTCCTTAACTCTTCAGAGCCGTAGAAATATAAAAAATGTGGTAAAAAGTCCTTTTCAATATCGTGAAGTGTAAAATAAGTTTCGTAAAGTTTATGGTTGCAATTATCGCAAAACCAAAGAAGACCGTCCTTTATTTGCATATGGTCCCTTTTTCGTTCTATTACCAGGCCAATGGAGCCTGCATGCCTTAGAGGAGAATGTGGGACTTTTGCAGGATGCAGATACATATCGCCAGGCCCCAGTTTCATAGTTTTTTTTTGTCTGTCTTCCTGGACATGTATTTCTATATGCCCTTCTAATTGAAAAAAAAGTTCCTCTGTTTCGTTGTAGTGATAGTCTTTTCGCGCATTTGGGCCGGCAACGATCATGACTATATAGTCATCGGCATCTTTATATAAATTCTTATTTCCAACCGGAGGTTTTAGTAAGTCTCTGTTTTCTTCAATCCACTTGTAAAGATTAAATGGAGGTATTATTGCCATTGTTTTCTAATTATTAAGGAATGTTATTGGGAAATACTAAAAGTAATATTCCCTATCAAATGTAAGAAAAGAAAATTTTCCGGAGTAGATTATCGGTAGAACAACTGAGTAAAATAGAATTTACCACTAGAGTCTTTTTTTACGCTTACGGCAGTATGCGTAAATTCACCTTCAATTGTTTTACGATGATTAGGACTTTCAAGCCAATTCTCTAAAGCTGTGGCAGCATCCGGATAATCTTTGGCAACATTTTCGGCTACGTATTCAGCATTAACTTCACTGGAAATTCTGGAGGCTCTTGAACTAAAGTTGTCATGACTTAAACTGCCTTTGGCAATCATATAATCGGTATGAGTATTGGCATACTCATAGGCAACTTTACTATAAAGTAATGATGAATAACCCAAGCTGATTCTATGGTCATTCACTATACCTAAAAGTTCCTGTTCCACCAATACGGCATTTTCAGAACTCGGGATATTTGTATTTTCAATGGACTCAGTATTACAAGATCCAGCCAACAATACAAATAAAACCGAGACAGCTATAGGCAATCTCATTTTCATATAGTGTTCTATTTGTAAGTAGGGTAAAGGAAGAGTGGGGTGTTCTCTGAGATCTTATTAAAAAGATCATCTAGGTAATATTAAAGAAATTATGAAAAAGGCGTATGAAAAACCTTTTTTTTTCGATGAACTGCACTTTTTATCAATTATCAGTCATTAAATACTTCAATTACGTTTCCAAAAACCAGAGCACCAATATCTCTGACGGGTTTATAAAGAATAGATTCTGCAACCGTATTATTTTCAATTAGATTAAATGACCAACTTGCACTTTCAAAAAAATACAAAAGCGTACCGAGGATAACGGCAGTTTTTAATACACCAAATAAACCACCTGCAAGTTTATTGAGTAATCCAAGCATAGCAAAATCTGCAATTTTAGTAAGTATTTTTCCAGCCATATTCACCAGAATGACAATAGCCAGAAAAGTAATAATAAACGCCGTCAAATTAATGTAATTTTCATCCCAGTCCATATTTTGAGAAAGGTAGCTCCCCGTTAAGTAAGAAAATTGAATTGCACCATAAAGCCCAATAATAACAGCGGCGAGCGAGGCGATTTCAACAAAGAGTCCATTTTTCAGACCTTTATAAAGGCCATAAGCCAGTAATAAACCCAAAATAATATCCAGAAGATTCACGGAAATTCGTTTGCACAAATATAGAATTTTGATTTGTACCTTTGATTTTTTAAAAGAAGGGTTCAGGTTTAATTTTAATTTTTAAATCATTTTTGATACTAAAAATGAGTAGAGATAGTCAATTAAAAGATAGGTGGGAAGAACTCATTAAGAAATTATCTGCCAGGTTTTCCGATGGAGATCCAATGGATATAGATGGGATAATATACCTTATTGGCATCCAGGAGTTGGGTCAATATCACAGGGAGTATAAAAAGGATGAGAAAGTTAATCTGATGCATATTGCCATTTGCAGACTATTGGAACCCTATGGCTACTATGAGTTTGAGTTTTTTGATGAGGAAGGTTGGCCACATTATAGTGTCAAGGAGACACTTCCGCCTTTAAAAGCAGGAGAGCAATCTGTATTAATGAAAGAGGCAATAGTGAATTATTTTGTAGAACGAGCTTTTATTTTATAAACCGTCATGATAAAACCCTATTATGCCGTAATCTTTACCAGCACCAGGACTTACGGGGATAAAGGATATGGCCTAATGGCCAAGCAAATGGAAGAACTGGCCAAAAAGCAACCTGGTTATTTGGGATTTGATAGTGCAACAGGGGAACTTGGGATATCTGTAAGTTATTGGGAAAGCCTGGAATCTATTTCAGGATGGAAATCAAATCTTAAACACCTGGCTGCACAGGAACTTGGGAAAAAAGAATGGTATAAATGGTACAAAATAAGAATCTGCCTTGTTGAAAGGGAATATGAATTTACTGCCGCATCTTAAAACAAGCTATCATTTTTTTGTTCAATATTTCAACGGTAAATTAAAGATAACATTTGCTTAAAACCTGTGCATTTGTATTGGGGGTATAAACCTTTACATTTGTAATAGGGTATAAATAATTAGATACCTTGAATTGCAAAACATGAAGGAGAACGTACCATTTTCAAACCTGGACCGGAATAAAATCATTCAAAACCTAACCAAAACCAAATTCGATCTTGTAATAATTGGAGGTGGAATTACAGGAGGGGGTATTGCCCTTGACGCAGCTGCAAGGGGACTAAAAGTGGCTCTGCTAGAAAAGGGGGATTTTGCATCAGGGACGAGTAGTAAATCTACTAAGTTAATTCATGGAGGCCTTCGATATCTTAAGCAATTTGATTTTTGGTTAGTTAAAGAGGTTGGATCTGAACGGGCCATAGTACACAAACTCGCGCCGCATCTGGTACTTCCCGAAAAAATGTTACTTCCTTTAATTGATGGTGGGTCTTATGGAAAATGGCTTACATCTATTGGGTTAAAGGTCTATGATATTTTGGCCCAGGTATCAGGCGATGACAAGCGTAAAATGCTTGAAAAAAAAGAAGCATTAGAACTGGAGCCCTTATTGCCAAAGAAAAAATTAAAAGGGGCCGGTTATTATGCTGAATATCGCACAGACGACTCCAGGCTTACAATTGAAAATATAAAGACTAGTCTTTCATTCGGTGCGATTGCATTGAATTATGCAGAGGTCTCGGCCTTTGATTATACTGACAATATTATTTCAGGGTTACATTTTAAGGACCTTATGTCCGGTCATGAATTTACTATTAAATCAAAATATGTGATAAGTGCTGCCGGCCCATGGGTAGATGAATTACGAAGTTTAAATAACTCAAAAAAGGGAAAACGCCTTCATCTGACAAAAGGAGTTCATTTGGTATTTCCACATACAAAATTACCTGTAAATCAATCTGTTTATTTTGACGTTCCTGACGGACGGATGATTTTTGCAATCCCCCGTGGTAAAATAACCTATGTGGGTACAACAGATACTAACTATGATCAGGATAAAGACAATGTTAAACTGGATTTGGCAGACGCCCTTTATTTAATTTCCGCCGTTAATAATATGTTTCCTAAAATTCAATTGGAATTGGACGATATTATCTCTTCCTGGGCTGGTTTGCGACCCTTAATCCATGAAGAGGGAAAATCTACCTCCGAATTATCCCGTAAGGATGAGATATTTATTTCAGATACTGGTCTAATAAGTATGGCTGGAGGCAAACTTACCGGGTATCGAAAGATGGCAGAAAGAGTCGTAAACCTGCTATCCAAAAAAATGGAAGAGGAAGAAGGAATTGAGCTGGCGGAATGTACAACGGTACAGATCCCTCTATGTGGCAATGATTTCAAAAAATCCAAACACGTCAAAAAGTACATTTCAGAAATATTTCAGCGAATTGGAGCAGATGGTTTTACAGAATATGATGCCTGGTATCTGGTAACAACCTATGGCAAGCAAACCGAGGTTATTTTGGAGGATTATTCAATTCAGAAAGATAAAGATCCCTACATAAGAATGGCCAAAGCCGAACTTCATTATGGAATTAATTATGAGATGATAACTACTCCCATGGACTTTTTTATCCGCAGGACGGGTCGCTTATATTTCGATATTGAGAGCATACCATTTCTATTGGATCCGATTCTGGGTGAATTCAAGTCAATTTTTAAATTGGATGATTCACAAATCCGGGCCTGGAAAGAAAAAATGCTGCAAGAAATACATGAGCATTCTGTTTTTTCTTTGGACAGGGGTTAATGCTATTTTTCCATTACTCCGGAACCTTTTTCTAATACTTCAGTCACTCCGGGTACTGGAATTGGATAAAAGCCATTCTCATCAGGTATTACGGGAGGCACAGTATCCCAACTATATGTTTCAGGCATTAGACTCCTTCCTTTGTTCAAGGCATCTTCAAAAGTGATTAACTGCCCTGAATAGGTGGCCATTCTCCCAAGAATTGCTGTCATAGTTGTTTTTGCAGCATGTTCTGCATCACTTATAACTCCTCCAGCTTTAATAGAAGCGAACAAGGCATCATGTTCTGTCTGATAAGGATTCGGATCATTATTCCCCTGATGTTCATAAATGGTGCTGCCATCATAGCCGGTAATAATGCCTTTATTCTGTGAATCGGTGTAAATTTTTCCCTTAGTACCCATAAAACTTTCGGACACATTGTCTAAACAACCTTTTTGATGTCTGCACTGACTGGAAATTACCGCACCGGAGGGATAAGTGAATTCCACAAAATGGTGGTCAAATATCTGGCCGAATTCTTTTCCTTTTCTCACTTCTCTGCCACCCATCCCCTGGGCATGTATGGGGAACTCCCCAATAAACCAATTAGCAACATCTATATTGTGAATGTGTTGTTCTACGATATGATCACCACATAACCAGTTAAAATAATACCAATTCCGCATTTGATATTCCATTTCTGTTTGGTTTTCCTGACGCTCTTTCACCCATACCCCAGAACTGTTCCAATACACCTGTCCTGAAACGATCTGGCCAATTTTATCAGCTCTTATCTCTTCAAGGCATGCTAAATAATTCCTTTGATAATGTCGTTGCAGTCCAACCACAACATTCAGTCTTTTCATTTTCGCAATTTTGGCAGTTTCCAATACGCTTCGTATTCCCCGGGCATCCGTAGCTACTGGTTTCTCCATAAAAACGTGCTTATTTTTACTTATTGCATACTCAAAATGAATAGGCCTGAAACCAGGTGTAGTAGTTAGTATTACCACATCTGCTTTATCAATAGCTGCTTTATAGGCATCAAAACCCTGGTGTTTATCTTCATCTTTAACCGCAATTTTATCTGTATCAATAAATTTTTTGGATAAAATTTCATAACAGTTATCCAATCGATCCTGAAATGCATCGGCCATCGCAACCAATTTTACATTTTCTTTGGTGCTCAAGGCTTGCGCGGCGGCGCCGGTACCTCTGCCACCGCATCCAACCAGTGCAATTTTAATGGCATCGTCCCCAAGGACATGTGCTGAAGCTGCGACGTCTAAAGGGACAGCTAATATTCCACCTGCTGCCAGAGCAGTGTTTTTGCAAAAATTTCTACGGGTAAGGGCTTGCTTTTTATTTTCCATTTTTAAAGTTTTTAATAATCATCAATTGCGGTAAGCCAATAAGCCTCAATTTCTTCCTTTGGAGGGGTTTCTTTCGGGCGAATAACTCTAAAGCCAATATTTGGGGCATTGGTAAACCACCAGCGGCTTTTGGGAATTTGAGGGTCAATTCTTTTCCATTCTGCTGAAGAGCCTATCCGGGCAGATGATCTGAGCACTGTAGCGGAATCCATCCAGGAGCCCCCTCGAACAGATCTTGGATATAGTTTTGTAGGTTTTACCCAAGGATTGTCGGTCGTTTTTCCTGATCTATTGGCATATGTATCAGCAGCGTATTGGTCCATGGTCCATTCAGCAACATTTCCGTGCATATCATAAAGGCCATACTTATTAGGTTGCTTAGCACCTACTTGCTGATATTTGCCTTCACTATTGTATTCGTACCAGGCATAAATATTTAATTCCAGGGGGTCATCACCAAAATAATAGGCGGAAGTACTACCCGCCCTGGCCGCATATTCCCATTCTGCTTCTGTGGGCAGTCTATAGAAATTCCCTGTTTTTGCGCTAAGCCATTTGCAAAATGTTATTGCTGCATATTGGGTGATATTTACAACTGGATACCCCTTTTTACCCATGCCGTGACTCATATCTACATATGGGGTTGTTGCGGAAGATATGGCATCAATATCTATAGTAACTTCAGTACCTAAATCTTTCAATCCAAAAGTATCGATTTGTCTCTCTAAAAAAAGTTCATATTGATCCCATGTTATTTCAAACACACTAATCCAGAAATCATTTACCAAAACCTTGTGTCGAGGTTTTTCATCTTCTTTATGGCTATCACTTCCCATGAAAAATTTACCTCCTTTAATAGGGTTCATTTTAACAGTAATTTCACTTCCTGGAATTTCTTGCGAATAAGCAATGAAGGAATTTATTTTTTTTGTCATTTCCGGAGATTCAGAGCTTCCATCAGAAGTGAAAGCCATGGTTAAAAAAATGACAGATACCGCTATAAAAAGAATGATATATTTTAGATTCATTTCAAAATATTTAGAAATAACGTGGCACCAAAATATTTCTAAAATATTCATTTAGAAGCTAATAAAAAAATTTCAGGCTCAATCTAATTTATCTGTAAGTGCTTTGAAAGTTATTTTGGCGCTCTTCTGGTTATAAAGTATATCATATACTGCATCAATAATTGGCGTCTTAACTTTCTTTTTAAATGTTGATTTTAATTTATAGGCACTTTCGGTTGCATAATAACCTTCTGCTATCATTTTCATTTCCATCATAGCACTTTTTACTCTATACCCTTTGCCAATCATATTTCCAAACATCCTGTTGCGGCTAAAAGTTGAATAACCTGTAACAAGTAAATCTCCTAAATAGGCAGAATTGTTAATATTCCGTTTCATCTTGTGAACCCTGAAAATATAACGCTTCATTTCGCGGATGGCATTGCTCATTAAAACAGCTTGAAAATTATCGCCATATCCTAATCCGTGAGCTATACCTGCTGCTAACGCGTAAATATTTTTAAGCATTGCAGCATATTCGGTTCCTATGATATCATCAGAAATCTTGGTTTTAATATAATGGCTGTTCAGATGTTCAGAGAGCATCCTGGCCTTTGCAGTATCCGCGCAGGCTATTGTTAAATAGGACAGGCGCTCTAAAGCTACTTCCTCAGCATGACAGGGACCTGTAATCACCCCAATATTTTCAATTGGGATACCATATTTTTTATGAAAATGCTCACCAACAATTAAGCCTGTTTCCGGAACAATTCCTTTGATAGCTGAGAATATAATTTTATCCCTTAAAGGGATAGTAAGTTTTTTGAGTTCACTCTCTAAAAAAGCAGATGGAATTGCAAAAATCAACAGATTGGCCATAGAAACCGCCTCGTCCATATTATTGGTAAGGACTAACTGTTTCAGTTGAAACTCAACAGAAGTAAGATAATTTGGGTTGTGTCTATTGGCTTTTATATACTCTAAAGCATCCTCATTGCGCATATACCAGATTACTTTATCCTGGTTTTCTGTGAGCATTTTTACAATGGCTGTTGCCCAGCTTCCACCACCCAGAACTGCAATTTTTAATTCTTTTTCCATCAAATTAAATTAGACCATCAAATGTAACTAAAAAAAGTAACGGCTTACTTAATTGATAATCATGAGTTTATAACAATTTGCATGTAAGTATATTTTAACATAGACTATCAAACGTTCAATTTAGAAAACGATGAAATGCTCAAAACTTTAACACTGGTTTACCTGTTTCTGTACAATGAAAACTTTGGATTATGCGTTATTTAAGATAGTAGAGAATGGTATGCTAATGAAAAATTATTTTTGGTTGGTTATTTAGTTAGAAACCGCCCCGGATTAAAATTCAGGGCGGTTTTTTTGTGTTATCAATAATTTTGGTTGCTACTAGTAAAGAAAAACTATTTAGGAGGTTAAGTGTAAAAGTAAATTTCCCGGAATTTGGGTATTGATTATAGTTGTCTTTTGAGGTATCTTTTTTTAAAATCAGAAGGATTTTCTGCAGTAATTTTTTTAAAAGCACGATTGAAATAGGAAAGACTTTCATAACCACAGTCGTAGCAAGTCTCACTGATATTTTTTCCTTTCAAAAGCAAACGCTTTGCCTGGCTTATGCGATATTGGTTTAAAAAAGAGGTAAAAGGACTACCCGTGGCACCTTTAAAATATCTGCAAAAAGCCTCTTTACTCAAATTGCAAAGCGCAGCCATTTCTTTAAGCTCTATTTTTCTTTGGTAGTTTTCATCTATAAAGGCATAAATGTTTTTTAAACGGTCCTGTTGTTTTTGACTGTATTTATTTATTACCGGATAATCATGCAACAATACATATTCTTTAGTGGCAGCTAAAATTGAGAAGATATGCAATACTTCCAGAAACTGTGTAAAAGGACTCAAAACATGAAGTTTTTTCAGCCTCGAACCAATAGTTACTTTGGTATTTCCCGTGAAGGCTATTCCATGCTGTGATTTTTCAAAAAGTTCAAATACATCTGATAGCTCCGGGATTTCAGTAAATATTTTGTTCTTGAATGCTGAACTAACATGTAAAACTTCTTTTTTGTACTCGGTCTGTATGCCATAATCAAAGTTTAGATGGGGTATGTTTGACCCTATTAACACCAGATCGCTATGTTCATATTGAGAGATATGGTCTCCTACATGCCTCGTTCCATTGGCACCTTCTATATACACCAGTTCATATTCCGGATGAAAATGCCAATAGAATAAATCATTCAACCTGGGATTGTGTAGTAATCGGAAGGAGCTTTTAGCATCCGGATTTATTTGTTCTAATTGAATTTTCAAATCAAAAATTTAACAAAGTTGTTATTATGGACTGTAATAATGACAGAAAATATCAATATAATTCAAATATTGATCAAAATCAAGGTGGAGATCAGCATTTGATCTATTTAGTTTTGACTATCTTTTAATCACAATACTGAATTATTATGGAAAAAGCAGCATCCAAACTGGAAATGGCCAATAAGGCCCATAAAGATATTCCTGGAAACCCTTCAACAGCAACAAGTAGCAAAATAGAATTAAATGATCGGTCTAATAAAGTTCCTTTAAGGGTTCTTAGCGAAAAGGACTGGGAATTTTGGAAGCATAATGGCTATATAGTAATTAAAAATGCGGTCCCTGTAGCCCAGGCAAAGGCAACAGCAGATTTTTTGTGGGAATTTGATGAAAAGGACCCTAACGATAGTGAAACATGGTATGCTCCACCAAGGGCTGAAATGCAAATGAAAGAACTAACAGGAACAGGGATGGTTGAGGTTTACAATAACCAGCACCTATGGAATAACAGGCAAATGCAACGTGTGTATGATGCTTTTGTTGACGTTTGGGGGACCGAAAAATTATGGGTTACAATTGATAGGGCAAACCTTAACTTTCCTCAAAGGCCGGGATTTGAAAGGAAGGGATTTATTCACTGGGATTATGACCCTGAAACTAAACCACAGAATGTGCAGGGAGTATTGGCACTTGCAGACCAAACGGATGAGAATATGGGAGGTTTTCAATGCATTCCATGGTTGTACCGGAATTATAATAGTTGGAAGCTTACACAACCAGAAGATCGGGATCACTTTCAACCAGACATTTCAGAATTAGAGGATAAAATTGTAAAAGTAAAACTGGAAATTGGTGATCTTCTAATTTTTAATAGTACGCAGCCACATGGGATCAGACCAAATAAATCTGCGGATAAAGTTAGGATTGCCCAATACATTTCTATGATGCCTGCAGAGGAAGAAAATGAAGAACTAAGGCAATGGCGCATTAATTCCTGGAAAAACAGAATAGCCCCTGAAGGTTATGCATTTCCAGGTGATCCAAGAAATTGGGAACAGGTAAAATACGATACTGCTAAATTATCTGAACTTGGAAAGAAATTATTAGGGCTGAATCACTGGTAATTTATGAAATCCATAATTCTTTTCAATTAAGGCTTTTAACAGTTAATAAGTCCTATTTTTGCCCCCTTAAAATACACAGGGTTTGAAGAAGTACTTAAATCTATTTGATTTTTCACAAAAAGTAAATTACAAAACTGAAGTCCTATCTGGATTAACTGTTGCGTTGGCTTTGGTTCCAGAGGCCATAGCATTCGCTCTTATAGCGGGCTTATCCCCATTAACTGGTTTATATGCAGCTTTTGTGATGGGGCTGGTTACTTCTATTCTGGGAGGTAGACCTGGAATGATTTCCGGAGCAACAGGGGCGGTAGCAGTGGTCATAGTTTCACTTGCCATGGATTACGGTGTGGAATACGTGTTTGCCGCGGTGATATTGGCCGGAATAATGCAGTTGGCAGCTGGATTTCTTCGTTTAGGCAAATTGATGCGCCTTGTGCCTCATCCTGTTATATTTGGATTTGTAAACGGTCTGGCTATCATTATTTTTATGTCGCAGTTAGACCAGTTCAAGTTGCCAGATGGCTCATGGTTATCTGGTAGCACCTTGTTTGTTTTTTTAGGATTAGTTTTAATCACAATGCTGGTAATTTGGGGATTACCCAAACTAAGTAAAGCAGTTCCTGCATCCTTGATTGCTATCCTGGCTGTTTTTGGGCTCGTTCTTGCATTCGATATTGATACAAAAACAATTGGCGATATTGCCTCTATTCAGGGAGGTTTTCCGCCCTTTCATATCCCGGAACTGCCTTTTACTTTAGAAACCCTGCAGATCATTTTTCCTTATGCAGCTATAGTTGCCGGGGTTGGGCTAATAGAGAGTTTATTGACCCTCAATATTATTGACGAAATTACAGAAACACGCGGGCGCGGTAATAAAGAAGCAGTTGCCCAGGGAACAGCAAACATACTTTCCGGACTCTTTTCCGGGATGGGTGGTTGTGCCATGATAGGCCAAAGTTTAATCAACACTTCCAACGGCGCAAGGGCTAGATTATCAGGTATTGTGGCTTCGGTGATGCTCCTTGTCTTTATTATGTTTGGTGCTGATTTGATTGAAAAAGTGCCTATGGCTGCACTTACAGGATTAATGATTATGGTAGCACTTGGAACATTTGAGTGGGCTAGTTTGCGTACTTTTAGAAGAATGCCGAAATCTGATGTCCTTGTAATGATATTAGTTACCCTGGTTACAGTTTTTCTTCATAATCTGGCGCTGGCTGTTTTGGTTGGTGTAATTATCTCTGCTCTTGTATTTGCCTGGGACAATGCTAAGAGAATACGCGCAAGAAAATCTATTGACGAGAATGGAATTAAGCATTATGAGATCTATGGGCCGCTATTTTTTGGATCCGTGACTTTGTTTAATGAAAAGTTCGATGTTCTTGAGGACCCGGACGAGGTTATCATAGATTTTAAGGAAAGCAGGGTAGTAGATATGTCTGCCATTGAAGCGTTAAACAAAATAACGGAACGCTATCACAAAGTTGGGAAGAAGGTACATTTAAGGCATTTAAGTGAGGATTGCAGGCGCTTGCTAACAAATGCAGATGCTATAATTGACGTAAATGTCCTGGAGGACCCTACGTATAAACTGGCAATAGATAAGGTCTGACACTTACTGAATTGCGAATTTTACATTCACGGTACTTTCTATTTTTATTTTTTCAAATTCAATTTCAATGGGTTGATCTATATCTGCTTCTTTAGACATTTGTACCCTAACCATTCTTTCTGCCATCCTATTCTGGACCCCTGTGTTTAGATCAGATATAAAAAGAGCATGTCCAAGCTTTTGATCTAGAGGGATGAGCATTGCTTCTGCCTGGATTTTTGCTGCCCTTACAGCTCTTTGTCTTAGGTCAATTTTTAGCTTTTCAATTTTTGAATATTCGGTTTTTGTCAAACTTATATTTGAGACCCCAATAGTTTCAAGAGCCTGTATTACGCTACCAGCCGTTACGGCGTCATACACTACTAATGAATATTCTTTATCTTTTTGGACATCGGCTTTCCTAAGAAAATACTTTTTAAAATTACTCCCCAAATCAGAAAGGGTAAGTTGCTTATCGATATCAATACCTAGTGTTTTCAGTTTGTCGGCCATTTTATTTTCTAATTTTTCAACCGAAATTTTTCCTTTGGTGTCTGCTTCTGTAATTAGGATTGACAAATAAATACGGTCTGGTATGACTAAGGTATCTACCCTAGCAGTGGTTTCTAAATACGGTTGATCAATAAAGTTTTTACTTTGCCCGTAACTTGTGAGACTTGTTATTAAAAGCAGTGTAATCAAAAACCGAATAGCCATTTTTTGTCGAATTAAATATTTCATATTTCCAATTTGTCTGTACGAAACTAAATCTTTCTTATTGCTTTTGAAAGATATAATGAGGGAAGTCCTTACCTCTGTGAGTGTTCATTACCTATAGGAAAGTAAATACCACTCCATTGATTTAATTCTTCAAAAGGGAAAAGTGCTGAACTCGTAAATTTAATAACCGAGAACAGCACTTAAAAAATTCTTAATTCGCTTTTAAAGGGTACGTAAGTACTCTGCAACAGCCCGCGCTTCTTCTTCACTTAGATTTTGATTGAGCATAATGGCATTGTTGTATTCCTTTAATAAGGCTTGAGCAATAGGGTCTTCTTTAAGCATAACATCCGGGTTTAGGATCATATTCATCACCCATTCCGGACTTCTGCGGTCATAAACGCCCGCCAAGGCAGGTCCTATCATACGTTGGTTAGCCATATGGCAAGCGGTACAAATAGTGTTGTATTTTGCTTCACCTGCGGCAGCTAATTCAGAATCAATTTCTGCTCCAAATTCTAAGGAGGTTATAGGTCCAACTCCTTTGTTATTCAAATCAACCGGGACTGTTTCAGATTTAGTTTCTACTTTCACCTCCTTTTTGGCACGGTTCATTTCAAAACCCCCTTCTTTTTTCTCTTCTTTTTTTTCGCCGCAGCTCACTAGCAGGGCGCAAATTCCAATTATGGCAAATATTTTTCGCATGTTCTTTAGATTAGAGGCACTAATATATGAAATAGCACGGATCAAAAGAATTCATTTATAAATTTTAAGCCGATTTTTTCAGAATAAGATATGTTTCGTGGGCCAAAGAAGCCTACATGTCCGCCATGCTTCGGCATATCAAGAAAAAGAAGTGGGTTATTTTTTGCTTCTTCTATTGGGTAGCAATCCCTACCTAGGAATGAATCGTCCCGGGCATTGATAATCAAAGTTGGAATTTTTATCCGGGGTAAAAACTGAAGACTGCTGCACTGTGCATAATAATCTAAAGCATCTTTGAACCCATGAGCCTTACTGGTATAAATATCATCAAAATCTTTTAGGTTCCGGATGTTGTTTATTTCTTCTACGGATATTAATTCTGGGAATTTCTGCCGTTTTAAATACAATTTCTCCACCAGATGTTTTTTAAATCTTTTGGCGTAAAGTGTATTTTTCAATTTTAGCAATTGAATGAGGGAATCGTGCAAACTGCATGGAACGGATACGGTTACAGCTCCTTTTATTTGATTGGGCACAGGCCCTTCTCCAAGATATTTTAGTGTCAGATTTCCTCCAAGGCTGAATCCTTTGATATAAATACTACTATATTTCCGCGTAGAAAGGATATGTTGTATTACTTCTTTGAGATCTTCTGTTGCTCCGGAATGATAGGATCTGAATAGACGGTTGGTTTCTCCGCTGCATCCTCTGAAATTAACTGCACAACTATCTACCCCATTAGTATTGAAATGCTTTGCGCTTCCTGTTATGTAGGGGCGTTGCCCATGCCCTTCAAGTCCATGTAAAAGAATAACTACAACATTACTGGGGGTAGTGGAAAAGCTCCAGTCAAGGTCTATAAAGTCTCCATCCTCAAGTTCGAGACGCTCCCTTTGCTGGTTAAGGTCAGAAACCTTTCTAATCAGGCCAGAATAAATAGTAGAGATATGACCACTTTTAAACGGGAGAGGAGGATTGTAATTAGATTCAATCAGAGGCATATCTCAGAATTACTACAAGCCAATATTTCTTTTAACATACAAATCTGCTAATTGCTTAAGTATCATTTTGGATAAATTTCCAATGAGGCAATTTGTTCTTCAATCGCTGCTTTAAATTCAGATTTAAGATTTTTTACAAGCTCTGCAACACTAAGCACATTTTCTACGGTAGCTACTCCCTGACCTGCAGACCAAATGGTCTTCCAGGCTTTTGCCTCCGTATCTAATTCCTTTCCAAAGTCAATTTTAACATCCTTTTTTAAATCTTCTTCTGTTATACCTGCTGCAGTAAGGCTGGCTCCAAGAAAATTAGCGTGTACTCCCGATATGGCCGCGGTGTACCTTATATCGCTGGCCCCTGCCTTTATGATCATCTGCCGGTATTCTTCAGGCGCTTTACTTTCAAGAGTGTTAATAAATCGAGTACCCATATAAGCCAAATCTGCGCCCATTTGTAAAGCAGATGCAATATCCCTGCCGGTACTTATACAACCAGAAAGGATAATGGTTTTATGGTAAAACTTTTTAATCTCTGCCACAAGGGTCATCGGATTAATCGTGCCTGCATGACCCCCTGCCCCCGCAGCAACTAATATTAGCCCATCTACGCCGGCTGAAGCCGCCTTTTCTGCATGCCTTTTTTTAATTATATCATGAAAAACCAGCCCGCCGTAACTGTGCACGGCATCAACTACCTGCGACACTGCCCCCAAAGAGGTAATAATGATAGGAACTTTATGTTTTATGCATAATTTCAGATCTGCTTCCAATCTTGGATTTGTAGGATGAACAATAAGATTTACACCAAATGGTGCTGCTTTAGTTCCTGTTTTTTCTTCAAAAGAGTCTAATTCGGATTTTATTTGAATTAGCCATTCTTCAAATCCTTCACTTGTCCGTTGGTTAAGGGCAGGAAAAGTTCCTATAATTCCATTTTTGCAACATTCAATGACCAATTGAGGACCAGAGATGAGAAACATGGGCGCTGCGATGACAGGTAAAGAAAGCTCTTTGATAAATGCGGGTTTCTTAGACATAGTTTAATTTTGTGATTTTAAAAATAGGTATAAATTCTTAGTCAACGCAAGCCCGGGGATATCAAACCATTTATTTTTAAGACTCTTATGCATTCATTGTAAAGCAATATATTTTTATTTCTAATGGATTGTGAAATTCTTAGGAGTCATTTGAATGTTAAAAAGCATTTAGTATAATCTGCTCATCATAAAATTATGCTTCTGAGTTATGGTCATTCCTGATTAAAAAAGTTTAAAGAAAAAAAAATTAACTCGGTATGAATATCCCATAAATACAAAGGATATAACTACTTATTTGGTGATTTTCCCTGGCTTTGGTTTTTTACTTACAAGATAAACTCCTAACAAAACCAAACATGCGGCAGCTATTTTAACGGTGGTGAGTTTGTCTCTGCCACTCAGAACGGCAAAAAGAATCCCAATGACAGGTTGTACATATACAAATGCACTTACTGTGGATGCTTTTAATTGAGTTAAGGCAAATACATTAAATAAATAAGCGCAAAAAGTAGTCCCTATTACCACAAATGCCATTTTCCATATTGCTTCAAACGGCAGGGATGACCAGGAAACTTCTAAAAATTCAGGAAGGGCAATTGGTAAATTATAAAAGATGCCAATCAGGAACATCCACTTTAAAAGTGTAATGGGATGGTATTTTTCAAGTAACTTTTTTACAAGAATGAGGTATAGCCCAAAAAATAAAGAATTCAGCAAAAAGAGGGTATTGCCTAAAGGAATATTTGATGCGTCTTGCCTGATTTCATTACCATAAAGAACAAGAAAAAGGGCTCCTGTAAGACCAATCACTATACCGACTATTTTTAGCGCTCTAATTTTTTCTTTAATTAAAAAAAAAGATAAAATCACCACTATGATCGGGGTGGTAGTTACAAGAACCGCACTGTTTATAGGAGTGGATAAATCCAAACCTTTAAAAAATGCCAGCATATTAATCGCCATGCCAAAGAGTGAACACAACATTATCCGACCCCAGTCCTTCCGTTCAATTTTTTCTTTTGGCCCCAAAAAGGAAATACTCCAAAACAAAATGGAGGCTCCTAATACCCTAAGCATTATAAAACCGAAAGGCGTAATATACGTAGGCATCACCCCTTTGGCAATAGTATGGTTTAATCCATAAATTGTTGTGGCTCCCAGGGCGGCTAATATGGCGAGAGTTCGCTTGCTCAAGTATGTATAGTTTCTTTGGCAGCAGCAACTACCTTTTTACTATTCCCAATAAATATTTGATTGTTAACCAAAATAACAGGTCTTTTTAAGAAGGTGTAATGTTCCAATATCAATACCTCATAGTCCTTATCTTCAAGTTGCTTGTCTTTTAATTGGCGTTCACTAAATAGGCGAGCCCTTTTGCTAAATAAGGCTTCATAACTACCTGCTAAATTTCGCATTTCTTTCAATTGCTGAGGAGTAATTGGATCTGATTTAATATCCTGAAGCTCAATATCGCCAAGAGGTTTTAGTTCATTTAAAATACGCTTGCAGGTATCACAACTACTTAAGTAATAAATTTTCTTCATGGTTATTTTTTATCGAATTCAAAATTATAACAACTACTGCTAATTATTTTTAAATGAATATGCTATTTTTATTAATTGATAACGCCTTGTTACTAATCGTAAAATAAGCACGCATTGGAAAAAATATTTGACATCACAATTAAAAACAGGAAGATACTATACAAAATATTAAAACGAACTCCTCCTGAACTTCTATTTGAAATCCCGGAAGGCTATCGCAATAATATTTGGTGGAATATAGCTCATGTAGTTGCGACTCAACAAATACTTATGTACAAATTTAGTAATCTCCCTGCGCGCATCGATGATTCTCTAATTCAAAAATTCAGAAAAGGCACTTTGCCGGATACAAATCCCACAGATGAAGAGATAGATCATATTGCCGCTTTTTTGTTTTCTACGGCAGAATGGGCACAGGAGGACTATGAAAATGGTGTATTCAAGGAGTACAATGAATATAAGACCAGTACCAAAGTCACATTGCGAAATGTTGAAGACGCTTTGGCGTTTAATCTATATCATGAAGGCTTACACCTTGGAGTAATACTTTCTTTGGAAAAAATCCTCCTAAAAGAAGAGGCGTTCTAGGTTTTGATGTTCCCGGATAAAAATTTTCGGATATCCTTGTATGGAAGTGTCAGTTCTATAGGGCCATCGGCATAAGAAGCCACTTCATATTGATTGTACAATAGTTTGATCCCTTTCTCAGTAAAACCAATATTTTCAGGTAAATAAAAATGATCTTTCTCAAACATAAAGCCTGTACTGTTGATAGGCTTATTTACCGGGATATTGTGTTGTAATCTAAATTGGGTTTCAGCATACTGCTCAAACCCTTCCTTATCTTTAAATAACTCCCAGTCATCCATTTCCTTGCCTCTTTTTTTGCTAAAGTTTAGAAAATTTGTTGAACCATAACCATGAGCTCCACCGGTAAACAAATAAGACTGTAGTTCAATAGTTAGGAGTTCATTATCTTCATAGGTAACCATTCCATTAATTTTTGCCTGCCATCCAATAGTTTCATCAGGATAGATTTTTTTTAATTCAAAATATCCATTTGTAAATGACTCAATGGCCTCCTGAATGGTTTCGGCATTAATTTCATCATCAAAAGTTAATTTGGAAATAACTTCTTCCTGCAATGCGCGATTTATAGATTTGGCCAGTTTGTTATTACCCAATGCATTTGGAACTTCAATGGTAACTTCCGGACACTCCTCACATTTGGTATTTGCCAGAGTTAAGGCTTCAAATGTAATATTACCGCTGTCCTGACAGCTAACTATTAGGGCTAGAATAAAAAGGTAGGTTACATTGCGCTTCATTGAGTTAAATTTGGATCTATTGCAAAACTAAGGATTCATTGGTTTCTCCAAAAGATAACAATACATTTGTGAACATAAATTTATAATATGAGTGAAAAAGAATTGAGATTTAATAGCAAAGTAATACATGGTGGACAAAAGCCAGACAAGGCTTATGGTGCTGTAATGCCCCCTATTTATCAGACATCCACTTATGCTCAAACCAGCCCCGGCGAGCACAAGGGCTATGAATATTCCCGTAGTGCCAACCCAACAAGAACTGCATTGGAAAATGCACTTGCCAGTATTGAAAATGGAAATTTCGGATTGGCATTCGCCAGTGGATTAGCAGCTATGGATGCAGTTATTAAATTACTGGGGCCAGGAGATGAAGTGATTTCAACTAATGATCTTTACGGCGGAAGCTATCGTCTTTTCCGACAGATCTTTGAAAAGTATGGAATCAAATTTCACTTCATAGGTATGCAGGAAGTATCCAAAATTGCTGCATTAATAAATTCAAATACAAAACTGATTTGGGTTGAGACTCCAACAAATCCAATGATGAATGTTATTGACCTTAAGGCTGTTTCTGAATTGGCTAAAAGTAATAAGTTGCTTATGGCAGTAGATAACACTTTCGCAACACCGTATTTGCAGCAACCGCTGGAATTGGGGGCCGACATAGTTATGCATTCTGCTACTAAGTATCTTGGCGGGCATAGCGACGTGGTTGTGGGAGCTTTAGTTGTAAAGGATGCTGCATTGGCGGAGAAATTATATTTCATTCAGAATGCCAGTGGTGCCATATGTGGTCCTATGGATAGTTTTTTAGTGCTTCGAGGAATTAAAACATTGCATGTAAGAATGCAGAGGCATTGTGAAAATGGGAAACAGATTGCCGAATTCTTGCTTGAACATCCTAAAATTGAAAAAGTATATTGGCCTGGCCTTAAGGATCATCCCAATCATGAAATTGCCAAAAAACAAATGAAAGCTTATGGCGGAATGATATCTTTTGTACCCAAAGGGAGCAGCTTAAAGGATGCTATTTCTATAGTCGAAAAGCTAAAGGTTTTCACACTTGCAGAATCATTAGGCGGGGTGGAGAGTTTAGCGGGTCACCCGGCAAGTATGACCCATGCCAGTATTCCTAAAAAAGAACGGGAAAAAAGCGGAGTTGTTGATTCACTTATTCGGCTTAGTGTTGGAATTGAAGATGTTCAGGATCTTATTTCTGATCTGGAACAGGCTATCGGATAAATTTTATCATATTTTAAAAAAAAGCTGCTTTAAATTACAGAAAAGATATAATTTTGCGCTTGAATTATTAATTCAATAAAAACTTCAGCTAATCAATTATAATATGAACACAACTATTGAAGCATTTATGGATGAGGTTAGGACCCGAAATGGTCATGAACCGGAGTTCATTCAAGCTGTACAGGAAGTAGCCGACACAGTAATTCCTTACATCATCCAACATGAAATCTATTACGGTAAAAACATCTTGTTAAGAATGGTCGAACCGGAGCGTTTGATTTCCTTTAGAGTTTCTTGGGTAGATGATGAAGGGGAGATACATGTAAACCGAGGATATCGTATTCAAATGAATTCGGCAATTGGTCCTTATAAAGGAGGACTTCGTTTTCACCCATCGGTTAATGCAAGTATTCTTAAATTTCTGGCTTTTGAACAGGTATTCAAAAATAGTTTAACTACTCTTCCAATGGGAGGAGGAAAGGGAGGTTCGGATTTTGACCCTAAAGGAAAATCTGACGATGAAGTTATGAGGTTTTGCCATGCTTTTATGGCGGAATTATGCAGGCATATAGGACCGAACACGGATGTTCCGGCGGGAGATATTGGAGTAGGAGCAAGGGAAATTGGTTTCCTGTTTGGTATGTATAAGAAGATTAGAAATGAGTTTACCGGTGTGCTTACAGGCAAGGGATTATCATGGGGTGGATCAAAAATTCGCCCTGAGGCAACCGGATATGGTACCGTATATTTTGCTCAAAGTATGTTAAAGACAAAGAATGAGGAAATTAAAGGAAAAACGGTTGTTGTTTCAGGATCTGGAAATGTTGCTCAATACGCTGCTGAAAAGATTTTACAACTGGGCGGAAAAGTTTTAACATTATCTGATTCGGGTGGATATATTTATGATAAGGATGGGATTGATAATGAAAAATTGACTTTCATTATGGATCTCAAAAATAATAAACGCGGTAGAATATCTGAATATGTGAAAAAATATAAATCGGCAACTTATCATGAAGGCAAACGCCCTTGGTCAGTTAAATGTGATATTGCCCTGCCATGTGCAACTCAAAATGAATTGGATGGTAATGATGCTAAAGAATTAATGACTAACGGCTGTCTTTGTATTGCTGAAGGGGCAAATATGCCTTCTACTCCTGAGGCAATCCACGCTTTTCATGATGCAAAAGTCTTATTTGCACCTGGTAAAGCTTCTAATGCCGGTGGTGTAGCCACTTCAGGCCTGGAGATGTCTCAGAATTCTTTAAGAATTAGCTGGACGAGAGAGGAAGTAGATGAAAGGTTACGTCGAATTATGGAAGATATTCACGATTCCTGTATTGAATATGGAATTGAGGATAACGGATATTGCAATTATGTGAAAGGAGCCAATATTGCTGGCTTTGTTAAGGTTGCAGACGCTATGCTCGCACAAGGTGTGATCTAAATAATAATTAGGCGGTTGGTAATAACGGGAACTGAGCTTTCAATTTTGCGAAAGATGTAGCTCCCGTTATTGCCAATCTTATTTTATTGTTAATTCAACCTATCTTTGCTTTATTCTAAGCGCAATAGATGCAAATTACCACTAAAGCTTTAATTCTATCTTCTTTAAAATATGGAGATACAAGTTTAATAGTTAAAGCATTTACCTACTCAGATGGATTAAAATCGTATCTTCTTAAGGGAATTTTAGCCTCCAAAAAAGGCAAATTAAAAACCGCCTACTTTCAACCCTTAACACAACTGGAAATAGTTGTGAACCACAAAAACAAGGGTACTCTGGAAAGACTTATTGACGCTAAAGTCAATTATCCGTACCAAACTGTTCATACAGATATTGCTAAAAATGCAATGATCTTATTTTTGGCAGAAATGCTGGTCAACAGCATTTTTGAAGAAGAGCAAAACAAAGACTTATTCCATTTTCTGGAAGCTTCACTTCAATGGCTGGACACACATGATAGCATAAGTAATTTTCATTTGTTTTTTCTATTGGGATTATCAAAATATTTGGGGTTTTATCCAGACACAGGAAAAATGGATTACCCGTATTTCGATTTGGTGGAAGGCGCGTTTATTGAATTTCCAGGCATAAATCCAATTCTAAAAGAGGAAACCCTTGATCTCTTCAAGGTATTTTTAGGCATAAATTTTGATGAGATTCATATGGTAAGGATGGGCAAAAAAACCAGGCAAGAACTATTACAATCCCTTGTACTCTATTTTGAAGTACATTTGCACGGATTTAAAAAGCCCAGATCACTCGCTATTTTGAATGAAGTTTTTAGCTAAAATGCAAAGGGGAATTTTTCTTATTTTACTTCTTTTTATTAACGTTATTTCTGGTCAGGAAATAACGATTCTTGATGTGGAAACACAGGAACCAGTGATTAATGCAGTTCTTTACAATAATGATAAGTCAAAGACTGCCTTGTCCGATTTTGACGGAAAATGTGATATATCTGTTTTTAACAATAATGAACGTATTACACTAAGACACCTTAGTTATCAGACTAAAAGATCCACCAAGCAGCTACTTATAAAAAGGGAGGGGAAAGTTTATCTTAGTTTAAAACGTGAACAGCTGGATGAGGTGGTGATGTCGATTTCTAAATGGGAACAGCAAAAAAAAGACATACCGCAAAAAATAGTTTCCATTAACGCGCAGGCAATAGCATTTACAAATCCACAGACTTCAGCAGATCTTTTACAAAACAGTGGTAAAATATTTGTCCAGAAAAGTCAGTTGGGCGGCGGAAGCCCTATAATCAGGGGTTTTGCAACAAACCGACTTGTATTATCAGTGGATGGGGTACGAATGAATAATGCCATTTTTAGGGGTGGAAATATTCAGAACATAATATCTATAGACCCTTTTACCATTAAGAATACTGAGGTGGTTTTCGGACCTGGTTCTGTAATATACGGAAGTGATGCCATTGGTGGAGTAATGAATTTCATTACAAATAAGCCCCAATTTTCAACCACTGATAGTTTAAATATTACAGGAAATATGAACTATCGATATGCTTCGGCGAATGGTGAAAATACAGGGCATTTCGCTATAAACCTGGGATCACATAAATGGGCTTTTTTAACCAGTGCTTCATATAATAATTTTAATGATTTGAAAATGGGCCAACATGGTCCGGATTCTTATCTCAGAAATGAATATGTAAAACGGTTGAATGGGACTGATGTATTGGTTGAAAATAAAAATCCCCGTATTCAAATCCCAACAGGATATGATCAGATTAATCTTATGCAAAAGATATCTCATAAACCAAATAATAATTGGAGTTATGATTTAGGATTGTTTTTTTCCAGCACTTCAGATTACTCCAGATACGACAGGTTAATAAGACCAAACAGCAGTGAAACCGGATTGCGTTCCGCAGAATGGTTTTACGGGCCACAAAAGTGGTTTATGGGGAATATGCAGATTTATAATAAAGGCCGGGGCAGGTTTTATGATGGATTAAGAATTACAACAGCATTCCAAAATTTTAAGGAAAGCAGAAATGACAGGCAATTTCAGGATTCCATACGCTATACAACAAAAGAAAATATAGATGCACTTTCCTTAAATGTTGATTTTGAAAACAAAAAAATTGGAAATTTAAGACTGTATTATGGAGCTGAATATATTTTTAATAAAGTGGGATCCGAAGGGTTGCAAACCAATATTGAAACCGGATTTGTAGAAGCCTCCCAGTCCAGGTATCCGGATGGTTCTACCTGGCAGACCCTGGCAGCTTATGTGAATAGTGAATTGAAAGCTAAACCAAATTTCACCTGGTTGGCGGGGATTCGCTATAGCCATGTCTGGATTAATGCAGATTTTGATACAACTTTCTATCCTTTTCCTTTTGATAATTCAGATTTGAATAATGGAGCCTTGACTGGAAACATAGGGTTTAGCTGGTTCCCTAAAGCAGATTTACAGTTCACACTTAACGGAGCAACTGGCTTTAGAGCTCCGAATATTGATGATATAGGTAAGGTATTTGATTCTGAACCAGGATCCGTGGTAGTACCAAATCCATATCTGAAACCGGAATATGCCTACAACGCGGAATTTGGAGTACATAAGAATTTTAAAGATAAAGTAGTACTAAAAGGGGCGGCTTATTATACCTACCTGGTAGATGCTCTGGTTCGAAGAGATTATCTGTTTAACGGGGAAGAAGAAATCATTTATAATGGGGAATTAAGTAATGTACAAGCCATTCAGAATGCTTCCAATGCATATGTGTATGGCTTCGAATTTGGTTTGGAGGCATTTCTTTCAGATAATTTCTCCATTTTATCAAACCTCACTTTAACTGAAGGAACAGAAGAGGACGAAAATGGCAATGACACTCCGGCAAGGCACGTACCACCGACTTTCGCTGATTTTCACCTTATTTGGAGGAACCAAAGGTTTAAGACGGATCTTTTCCTGAATTACAATGGTCAAATATCGTTTAAAGACCTCGCGATTTCAGAAATAAATAAAAGTTATATCTATGCCAAAGACGCAGATGGAAATCCTTATTCACCCTCCTGGTATACTTTAAACTTAAGGTCTCAGTATCAAATTTCTAATCCTTTAAAACTGACACTTGCTATTGAGAATATTACCAATCAGAGGTATCGATCATATTCATCCGGAATAGCAGCGTCAGGAATTAATTTCATTCTGGGATTGAGTTTTCGTTTTTGAGATTATAAAAAGGGCGTTTATTTAATTCTAAAATTATTTCAGATTTCCATACTCTTTTCACTCATATGCCGGGTTATTGTATCTAGAAGCTTCAGGAATACCAAAAAAAGCGACTGTATTTATCATATATTGACATTTTTAAGAAAGACCCATAATTTCAATCTAATTCCTTAATTTTGCAGCCTTAATTATATCAAAGGAAACCGTTTGTATGAAATTTGCGGAATATAAGGGATTGAATTTAACCAAGGTTGGGGAAGAAACACTTCAATTTTGGAAAGCCCAGCATATTTTTGAAAAAAGTATTACCACAAGAGAAGGTCAGGAAAACTATGTTTTCTATGAAGGCCCACCTTCGGCAAATGGAATGCCTGGTATCCATCACGTCATGGCCAGGACTATAAAGGATATATTCCCCCGATATAAGACAATGAAGGGTTTTCAGGTAAAACGAAAAGCAGGCTGGGATACACATGGTCTGCCTATTGAACTGGGGGTAGAAAAAGAACTGGGAATAACTAAAGAGGATATTGGGGTAAAGATTTCCGTAGAACAATACAATGAGGCCTGTAAAAAAGCGGTAATGCGGTATACAGATGCCTGGAATGATCTTACGGAAAAAATGGGTTATTGGGTAGACATGGATGACCCATATATTACCTACAAGTCCAAATACATGGAAACCGTTTGGTGGCTGTTAAAACAGATTTACGATAAAGGACTTATCTATAAAGGATATACAATTCAGCCCTATTCGCCAAAGGCAGGCACAGGTCTAAGTTCTCATGAATTGAATATGCCCGGCACTTATCAGGACATAACCGATACTACGGTAACCGCTCAATTTAAAGTTGTAAGTAGTTCATTGCCCCAATTTCTGGAACCGTTTAAAGACGAGTTGTATTTCCTGGCATGGACAACTACGCCGTGGACACTGCCATCAAATACTGCGCTGACCGTTGGGCCAAAAATTGAATACGTTTGGGTAAAAACGTACAATCAATATACTTTTCAGCCTATTACAGTCATCTTGGCAAAAAACCTGGTAGACCAGCAGTTTGCAGGTAAATTTATCGAGGTGGAAAATGAGGGAGAGCTATTATCTTTTTCTAAGGAAGATAAAAAAATCCCATACTTCATTCAGGGATCCTGTATCGGTGAAGAATTAGAAGGCATAAAATATGAGCAGCTAATCGACTATGCTAAGCCCTATAGCAATCCCGAAAATGCTTTCAGGGTAATAGCAGGTGATTTTGTTACTACGGAAGATGGTACAGGGATAGTGCATACTGCACCCACCTTTGGGGCAGATGATATGCAGGTGGCACAAAAGGCAGATCCACCCGTACCTCCATTATTAGTATTGGATGAAAATGAGAATGCAGTACCCCTGGTGGATTTACAAGGAAGGTTTCGAAAAGAAATGGGGGATCTGGCAGGCAAATATGTCAAAAATGAATACTACGAAGATGGGAAAGCCCCGGAGCGTTCAGTTGATGTTGAAATTGCCATTAGACTAAAGGAAGAGAACAAAGCATTTAAGGTTGAAAAATACGTACATAGCTATCCCAATTGTTGGCGTACAGATAAACCAATTTTATATTACCCCATGGATTCTTGGTTTATAAAAATTACGGATGTAAGGGAACGCATGTATGAACTCAACCAAACCATAAATTGGAAGCCTAAAGCCACAGGGGAGGGAAGATTTGGTAATTGGCTTGCAAGCGCAAACGATTGGAATCTTTCAAGATCCAGATTTTGGGGTATACCCTTGCCAATTTGGAGAACTGAGGATGGTAAGGAAGAAATTATTATTGGTTCTGTGGAACAATTGAAAAAGGAAATGACCAGATCGGTTGAGGCAGGTCTTATGAAATCTGAAGCGTTCAAGGATTTTGAAGTAGGAAATATGACTGAAGAGAACTATGATAAGATAGATCTTCATAAAAATATAGTAGATCAGATTGTCCTGGTTTCAGATACAGGGAAACCGATGAAGCGGGAGAATGACCTTATTGATGTTTGGTTTGACAGCGGATCTATGCCCTATGCACAATGGCACTATCCTTTTGAAAATAAAGAAGTTATTGATAAGCGGGAAACCTTTCCGGCAGATTTTATAGCGGAAGGTGTTGACCAGACCAGAGGTTGGTTTTATACATTGCATGCTATTGCAACAATGGTTTTTGATTCCGTGGCCTATAAAAATGTAGTCTCCAATGGACTGGTGCTTGACAAGGAAGGTAAAAAAATGTCAAAGCGGTTGGGAAATGCCGCAGATCCGTGGATGACGATAAAGGAATATGGCCCGGATGCAACGCGTTGGTATCTCATTTCAAATGCCAACCCATGGGATAACCTTAAGTTTGATCCTGAGGGAATTGCGGAAGTAAAAAGAAAATTTTTCGGAACATTATACAACACCTATTCATTTTTTTCTCTTTATGCCAATATCGATGAATTTAATTATTCTGAAGAAGAAATACGTTTGGAAAATCGACCTGAGATTGATCAATGGATTTTGTCGGAATTACATACCCTGATAAAAAGAGTCGATGAAGCTTATGATAATTATGAGCCTACAAGAGCTGCCAGGGCCATTGCATACTATGTTCAGGAAAACTTAAGTAATTGGTACGTTCGTTTAAGCAGGAGAAGGTTTTGGAAAGGAGATTATCAGGAAGACAAAATATCTGCTTATCAGACGCTATACACTTGTTTAGTTACTATCGCTAAACTCTCTGCTCCAATTGCACCATTCTTTATGGACAGGTTGTTTATAGATTTGACCAGAACCACAGGGATAGATCTTTGTGAGAGTGTTCATTTATCTAACTTTCCGGAATATAAATCTTCTGTTTTAAATAAGGAATTGGAAAGTAAAATGCAAAAGGCGCAAACCATATCTTCACTTGTTTTATCTATTCGTCAGAAAGAAAAGATTAAAGTGCGACAGCCTTTACAAAAAATTATGATCCCCGTTTTGGATGAAAAACAGCGTTCAGAAATTGAAGCAGTAGCAGATTTGATAAAAACAGAGGTTAATGTAAAAGAAATTAAACTTTTGGATGACGCCTCAGGGATATTGGTAAAACGTATTAAGCCTAATTTCAAAGTACTGGGCCCGAGGTTTGGTAAAGACATGAAACTGATAAGTGCAGCAGTTAACAAGCTTGATCAAAATGATATTCAAAAAATTGAACGTGAAGGTAAAATTTCACTTGAAATAGAAAATAAAAGTATTATATTACAGTTAAAGGATGTAGAGATATCTTCTCAGGATATAGAAGGCTGGCTGGTCGCCAGTTCGGGTTCACTTACAGTGGCATTGGATATCACCATTGATGAGGAGCTGAAAAAAGAGGGGATAGCTCGGGAACTTGTAAATAGAATTCAAAACCTGAGAAAAGATTCTGGTTTTGAAGTAACAGATAAAATAGATATAAGAATATTAAAGGACGGTTTAGTCGAAGGAGCAGTTAAGAGTAATATTAGTTATATAAAGAACGAAACCTTAACCTCTGAACTTAATTTTGAAGAACAAATGGAAGATGGCGTGGCCATTTCCTTTGATGATGTAAACACAAAATTGTCTATCCAAAAACACTAAAATTATGGGACAAGATTTAAAAGTAAGGTATACCGATAAGGAATTAGAAGAATTCAGGGTACTGATAGAGGAAAAGATAGAGAAAGCTAAAAGCCATCTCGAATTACTCAGGAGCTCCTACATGAATGATGGAAATAATGGTACGGATGATACTTCTCCAACTTTCAAGGCTTTCGAAGAGGGTTCAGAGACAATGAGCAAAGAAGCAAACACTCAATTAGCAATACGACAGGAAAAATTTATTCGGGATCTTAAAAATGCATTGCTAAGAATAGAAAATAAGACCTATGGTATTTGCCGTGTAACAGGGAAACTTATTAATAAAGAACGTCTTAGGTTAGTTCCTCATGCTACGCTTAGCATTGAAGCTAAAAACATGCAAAAATAGCGATCAGATACTTTTATCTTTAGTTGATTTAAGTTTATACTGATTAAAAATTTTAAGCATTTATTTTACCGTAAATTCAGTAAGTGTTTTGCATTTTTCGGCTATAAGGCCCTAGCCAATTCCGGCAAAAATTCTATATCATCTGCCAAAAGGCCAGAACATTCTATTGAAGAAGATCAATTCGTAATTTCCATTGGTTAGTTTTAATTGAATATCCTGGTCTTTTGTTGGTAGAATAATCCCTATTTTAGCCGAATCTATTTTGAAAAAGAATGAATATTAAGAGGTCAATACTGATTATAGCCATTGTTTTATTAATCGATCAGCTTAGTAAAATATATATTAAAACCAATTTTGAACTAGGAGAATCAACGGAAGTTTTTTCCTGGTTTAGAATTCTTTTTATTGAAAACGAAGGAGCTGCATGGGGGGCCAAATTAAGTGATATTTTACCTATATCAGACAAAATCGGCAAATTGGTTCTCACAGTTTTTCGCCTTTTTGCAATCATCGGAATTGGGTACTGGCTTTATGACATTATTAAGAAGAAAGCAACGATAACTCTTATTACGGCTGTTTCCCTGATTTTTGCCGGAGCGCTTGGAAATATTCTTGATTCTTTATTCTATGGGATAATTTTCAACGACAGTTATAACCAGTTGGCGACATTGTTTTCTGAAGAACCATATGGGAGCTTATTTTATGGTAAAGTAGTAGACATGCTTTACTTTCCATTAATTGATACGAATTGGCCTGAATGGGTTCCTTGGGTTGGGGGGGATAATTTTCGATTTTTTGAACCGGTATTTAATGTAGCCGATACCGCCATTAGTACGGGAGTAGGGATATTAATCGTATTTAATAAAAAAGCTTTCGGAAAAAAAGATTCTTAAAAAATATAGACTTTATCCGGAGTAACGCAGTAATCCATTACAATATCGTGTTTCTGTATATCACTAATTTTATCCACGGGTTTAAATAAGGAAAGACCAATTTTTATCACGTCTTTACGGCAATCATCATTTAAAAACTTGTCATAGAAACCTTTACCATAACCTACCCTGTGGCCAAGTTTATCAAAAGCTAAAAGAGGAACAAAAACGACATCAATTTTAAGTGGGGGCACCAATAACCCGTCTACAGGTTCCGGAATATTCCATTTGTTTTTTCTCAAAATGGTATTATCTGTAAGTAAATAATGAACCAGTTTAGTATCATCTAAAACCTTTGGGAGCACAATATTTTTATCTTTTCCCTGTAGGATAGACATAATAAAACCTGTATCAATTTCATTCTTCTCTGAGATTGATAAAAAAAGATGGTAAAAATTGAACGTCCAAATGGGTAATTGCAATACCCTGTTAGCAATTTCTAAACTGTAGTTTGAAATTGTTTCTGAAGATAATTCATTTCTTAATTGAAGGAAGTTTAATCGAAGCTCTTTTTTTAGCATAAATACCGATTAAACATGTAGCTAGTTTGGGGAACTATTTTAATAAAATTACTCTTTTGCCGCAACAGCAAAATATATTTTAAAAAATAGCATCAAAATGAGGTACATACCTAAAGTGATGACATAATTTTCCATGTAGTTAATTTATTTTTCTGGTTAAATATAAAGAAATAAATGTCAATTGTCCTATAAAAGGCACAATTTAATCGTTGAAATGCACAACTTTTACAATACTCTTAACATTTTACCTGCTATTAAATAATGCAAGTTCCTTAGGCATATTATGTTAAAAAATTGACAATCAATTGATTACCGAAAATATTTTGGAGGGGATAACTTTTTAAGGCAAATAATTGTTAACTGAAGGTGTTGACAAATTATCAATTTATTGATTTTGGTCCTTTTTATTTCAAACTTAACTTGAGGGTAACAGGGTTAATAATAATTGTATTGTAACTTACCTTTGTATATAAGAGGACCATTTTATTAACAAATTTATGCCCGAAATACCATTAGAGATTAAACTGAGTACATTACCTGACAGTCCGGGAGTATATCAATTTTATGATGCTGATGGTAAAATTTTATATGTAGGGAAGGCAAAGAATCTTAAAAAAAGAGTTTCGTCTTATTTTCACAAGACGCATGAGTACGGAAAGACTCGTGTAATGGTAAAGAAAATAGATTCCTTAAAACACATAGTTGTAAAAACGGAATCTGATGCATTACTTCTTGAGAATAACCTGATAAAAAAATACCAGCCAAGGTATAATGTGCTGCTTAAGGATGATAAATCATATCCTTGGATTTGTATTAAGAATGAGCGCTTTCCAAGAATCTTTCCGACTCGAAAGTTAATTAAGGATGGTTCTGAATACTATGGCCCATATACCAGTATGAAAACCGTAAAAGTTTTACTTGAACTTATAAAAAGTGTGTATCCTTTACGGACTTGTAATTATGATTTATCCCCTGAAAAAATTAATGCCGGAAAATATAAATTATGCCTGGAGTACCATCTTGGAAATTGCAAAGGCCCGTGTGAAGGCCTTCAAAATTCTGAAGAGTACCATAAACAGATAGATGATATTAGACAGATAATCAAAGGCAATTTTAAGTCCTCCCTTCATTATTTTAAAACGCAAATGAAATCACTTGCTAAGGAGATGCAATTTGAAGAAGCACAACGCATTAAGGATAAAATTGAAGTCCTGGAAAACTATCAGGTTAAATCTACAATAGTTAATCCCAAAATAAACAACGTTGATGTATTCAGTATTATTTCAGATGATGCATTTGCCTATGTAAATTTCCTGCAACTTTCCCACGGATCCATAATTCGGTCTCATACCATGGAAATAAAAAAGAAATTGGAAGAATCTGATAAAGAGCTTTTACAATTGGCAATTATTGAAATTCGACAGCGTTTTAATTCTCAGTCCAAAAATCTTTTACTCCCTTTTTCATGCACTTTAGGTGATGATATAAAAGTTACTGTTCCCAAATTAGGGGATAAAAAAAAGCTATTGGAGTTGTCCGAAAGAAATTCGAAGTACTATAGACAAGAAAGATTTAAACAAGTTAAGATTACAGATCCGGATAGACACACAAACCGGATTATGGCTCAAATGAAAACAGATCTTCATCTGGCTGAAGAGCCAAGGCATATAGAGTGTTTTGACAATTCAAATATCCAGGGAAGTAATCCTGTTGCGGCATGTGTGGTTTTCAGAAACGGAAAACCGTTTAAAAAGGAATACAGACACTTTAATATTAAAACGGTGGATGGCCCCGATGATTTTAAATCAATGGAGGAGGTGGTATACAGACGCTATAAAAGATTATTGGAAGAAGATTCCGGACTGCCTCAACTTATAGTGATTGACGGAGGTAAAGGACAATTATCTTCGGCAGTGAAGAGCCTCGATTTGCTCGGTCTAAGAGGTAAAATAGCAATTATTGGGATTGCGAAAAGGCTGGAAGAAATTTACTTTCCCAATGATCCAATACCATTATATCTGGATAAAAAGTCTGAAACACTGAAGATAATTCAACAATTAAGAAATGAGGCACATAGATTCGGGATTAATTTTCATAGAAATAAGAGAAGCAAAGCAGCTATTGATTCTGAATTGGAACGGATTCGTGGAGTAGGTAAGAAAACGGCAGAAGAGTTGCTCAAAAACTTTAAATCTGTAAACAGAATAAAAAAAGCTTCAATTGAGGATCTATCGAAAACTGTTGGAAATGCCATGGCAAAGAAAATTTATGAAAATTTCCATTAATCCCATATCTTAACCTTATGCAAAGATTGGCCTTAATTCTTACGTTTTTTATCTGTGTCGGAGTTAGTCGGGCCCAACTAAATGAACCGGTCAAGGAGCTAAAAGTAGGTCTGGTTCTCAGTGGCGGAGGGGCTAAAGGGATGGCGCATATAGGTGCACTTAAGGTAATAGAAGAAGCTGGCATAACCATAGATTATATTGGAGGCACAAGCATGGGAGCCATTGTCGGAGCATTATATGCTTCGGGATATTCTGCCAATGAGCTGGATTCATTATTTAGAGATGCTGATTTTAGTGATCTTATTCAGGACAATCTTCCGAGAGGTGCGAAAACGTTCTATGAAAAAGAAGATTCTGAAAGATACGCACTTACGCTTCCTTTTAATAATTTCAAAATATCGTTCCCATCGGCAATTTCCGGGGGCCAAAGAATTTACAATGAGCTCGTAAGACTGCTATATCATGTAAGGGATGTAAACGACTTTAACAACTTACCCATTCCATTTTTTTGCATTGCAACTAATATTGAGACCGGGGCTGAAGTCTTATTAAATAAAGGATATCTGCCGGAAGCAGTTATGGCAAGTGGTACATTTCCATCACTATTTGAACCTACAGAATTAGATGATCAAATTTTGATTGATGGAGGTGTTGTAAATAATTATCCCATCATGGAAGTAAAACAATTAGGGGCTGATATCATTATTGGAGTTGATGTGCAGCATACCCTGAGAGACCGTGAATCTTTGCAGTCGGCTACTGATATATTACTTCAGATTAATAATTTTAGGACCGTTGACCATATGAAAGTAAAGGTCAAGGAAACGGATATTTATATCAGACCTGATATTGACGAATTTTCTGTTATTGATTTTGATCTGGCCGGGCCTATAATAGAAAACGGGCGAACTGCAGCCCTTGAACATCTCGATACTTTAAAGAAATTAGCTGCAAAACAGAATCGTGTTAAAAAAAGTACCGGGAATATCGTGCCAACGGATTCCATATTTATCAATAGATTAGTCCTGGAAGGAAATATTAATTATTCCCGTGCCTATGTTAAGGGTAAATTAAGGATTAACCTACCGATCAAAACCACTTTTCAAAAGCTACAACAGGGTATTAGCAATCTGGCCGCTACTAACAATTTTAATACAATTCGTTATGAGCTGATTTCAAACGGGCTAGGGGAAGATTTAATTGTAAAGCTTAGAGAAAACCCCAATAAATCTTATTTAAGACTAGGGGTGCATTATGATGATTTATACAAAACTGCTGCCCTGATTAACTTTACCAAAAAGAATTTGTTGACGAAGGACGATGTTGCCTCAATTGATTTTGCTATCGGGGATAATATTAGATATAATTTTCAATATTATCTGGATAAAGGTTCTTACTGGAGCTTTGGAATTAATTCACGACTCAATGATTTTTATGATGAAATTAATTATGAGGTAATACGCTCTAATTTTGTTGTCCAGGATGATCAAAATATTAATGAAATAAATCTTGATGTTTCAGATTTCACCAATCAACTATACCTCCAGACTGTTTTTAAAGAGGAATTTGCTTTCATAATGGGCGCTGAGCATAAATTGCTAAAGTATAGTTCCAGGACTTTTAACAATCAGGATAGTCTTGTTCCACCTACATCCGGTAAGCGCTTATATTTTGAAAACAGCAATTATTTTAGCACTTATGGAAAATTAATACTGGATACCTATAATAACAGATACTTTCCCTCAAAAGGGCTGTATTTTAATGGAGATTTTCATTTGTACTTATTTTCCTCCGACTTCAATAATAACTTTAAAGAGTTCTCTATTGCAAAGGCAAGAATGGGGGCTGCCTTTCCTATAATCCGAAATCTTTCCATTAACCTGGAGACTGAAGGGGGGTTTAAACTGGGGAATTCTCAGGTGAAAGCACTGGATTTTGTTTTGGGAGGTTATGGCAATGATCTTATCAATAACTTTATTCCTTTTTTAGGGTATAATTTTCTAAGCTTGCCTGGGAATAGCTATGTTAAGGCTTATGGTCGCTTGGACTTTGAATTTATTAAAAAGCATCATGTGATGTTTTCTGCTAATATCGCCAATGTTGAAGATGATCTTTTCAGAACCGGGGAATGGTTTACACTGCCCGATTTTTCAGGGTATGGCCTATCTTATGGATGGGATTCCTTTATAGGCCCTGTGCAGCTAATGTACTCCTGGACTCCGGAAATAGATGATGGTAATTTTTTCGTCAGTGTTGGTTATTGGTTTTAGAAGTTTAGGTTATATGCAATTGATGGGAAATGCTCGTGGTTTTTACCAAGATTGGTAGTTTTTTCCGATATTTGCATGGTATAGTAAGCATAATGTTAGAAACCAGAATTGATATTTCTGCCCATCTCAGGGCAATGTGGTAAATACGCCAATCTCAGATAGGGACTATCCGGTCTAAAAACACTTTTAGCTACTAATCAATTCAAAAAATATCATGGAAATATTAGATAATTCATCCTTAAAGTTGCCAAAGGAAAACCTTGAAGCAGAAGATTTTTTGCCCCTATTGGGTACAGATCATGTCGAACTCTATGTGGGTAATGCGAAACAGGCAGCATATTATTATATGTCGGCCTGGGGCTTTCAACCTTTAGCATATGCTGGTTTGGAAACCGGACTTAAAGACAGAGTGTCTTATGTGATAGAACAGGACAAAATTAGACTTGTACTTACCTCTTCTCTTGTACCCGGAGGAGAAATAAACAGACATGTAGAATCCCATGGTGATGGTGTAAAAGCTATAGCTCTGTGGGTGGATGATGCTGCTAAAAGTTATGCAGAAACTACCAGTAGGGGTGCTGAGAGTTATTTAGAGCCTAAAGTACTTAAAGATGAAAACGGGTCGATAATTTTGTCGGGAATACACACATATGGAGAAACTGTTCACGTATTTGTGGAACGGGGTCAATATAGTGGGGTTTTTATGCCGGGATATATTAAATGGGACCCGCATTACAAGCCCGCGGATGTAGGACTTAAATATATAGATCACATGGTAGGTAATGTGGGCTGGAATGAAATGAACAAGTGGTGTGAGTTTTATGCGAAAGTAATGGGTTTTGCACAATTGGTTTCATTTGACGATAAGGATATCTCAACAGACTACACCGCCCTAATGAGTAAGGTGATGAGTAATGGTAATGGCAGGATAAAGTTTCCTATTAACGAACCAGCCGATGGAAAAAAGAAATCTCAAATAGAAGAATATATCCAATTTTACAATGGTGCAGGAGTTCAGCATATGGCAATGGCGACGGATAATATTATAAATACCGTCACAGCCCTCAGGGATAGAGGCGTTGAATTTTTGACAGTTCCCTCTAGTTATTATGAAGATGTACTGGACAGGGTAGGAGAAATAGATGAGGATCTAGTGCCTCTAAGTGAATTGGGCATTCTCATTGACCGGGACGATGAGGGATATTTGCTACAAATTTTCACGAAACCCGTTTTGGACCGACCCACAATGTTTATAGAAATTATTCAGAGAAAAGGGGCTAAGTCTTTTGGTAAAGGTAATTTTAAGGCACTTTTCGAGGCCATTGAAAGAGAACAAGCTTCCAGAGGCACACTTTGAGGCATTTTTCTTAAGATTTTGTCAAAATTTGACTTGCTTTTATAAAGTATTGTTAATAGCCTAGTTAAAGTAAGTTAAAAGATTTTCAAGGGAAATAGTTATTAAGTAAATTTGGAAGACATAAGGGGTGGTTCCCTTATAACTTTAAGTATTGGTTTTTCATAATTTAAAGTTTGGTTGGTTATTTAGGAAAAGCCCTGATTTCTTAATCGGGGCTTTTTTTTGAATTAAAATGAAAAACATGAACCTACTTATATGTGGGTTATGTGTCTAGCACCTAATTCAAATAGTTATAATTGACAGGCCTTTTCTAAGGCCTTTACATAAACCGGATAGACTGAATGATATGTAGAATACAATACTTTGGAATAAATTTTGTTTATGTAATTGTAAATTAAAATTTATATAAGCTCATTTTTTGATAATTTTGATTCGAAAATTGGATATGAAAAAGATCATTGTTCTATTTTTTGCTACTATAACCCTGTCACTAGCCGGGCAGTATGCTGTTGTTGAATCCTACAAAAAAAACGACGATAACGCAGTTAAGGAAGATTCTAAGTCTTCAGCTTTCAAACCGGGAGAATGGCTAAAATTCAGGGTGCACTATGGCTTTTTAAACGCAAGTTATGCCACACTACACGTGAAGAATAATATGATAGACAGTATTCCGGTATATCACGTAGTGGGCAGGGGGAAAACAACTGGTTTCGCAAGCATTTTTTTTAAAGTTGATGACACCTATGAAAGCTATTTTGACAAAAAGGACGGCAAACCTTACCGCTTTGTCAGGAAGTTATATGAAGGTGGCTACACAAAGGACGTGGAAATAAATTTTGATCACGAAAAAGAAGTAGCGGTTCTAAATGATAAAAAGAACGATAAAAAACTTAATTTTACCCTACAGGATAGTGTTCAGGATCTTATTTCGGCGTTTTATTATTTAAGAAATAACTATGAATTTGATGATTTGGTCCAGGGAGAGGCTTTGGAACTTAAAGTTCTTTATGACGATGACGGTATATATAGGTTTAAACTGAGATATTTGGGTAAGGAAATAATTAAAACAAAATTTGGTAAAGTAGAATGCCTTAAATTTCAGCCTTTGGTCCAATCTGGACGCGTTTTTAAAGAACAGGAAAGTTTAGCCTTATGGGTGTCAAATGATTCGAACAAAATACCAATTAGGATTAAAGCGAATCTCACGGTGGGTGCAATTTCGGCAGATTTGGATGGGTACAATGGTTTAAAGCACCAGTTCAAAATAATAATGGACTAAACAAATATGAAAAATAAGGAGCGCTTAGAATCCCAAATATTAAAACTAGAAGAAAAATATAAGGATTCGGGTCAGGATTTAAGCTCTTACCTAGATGGTCTTTTGTACCAACGTTACCTTACCTACTGGGATTATATTCATCTCGATACGCTTTTGAGTTTGCAGGTCCCCCGAACACATTTCCCCGATGAGGAAATATTTATCATGTATCATCAAATCACAGAACTGTATTTTAAGCTAATACTACACGAAGAAAAACAAATTGTAGATGATAAATCCCAAAATGTGGATTTCTTTATTGAAAAATTAAATCGCATTAATAATTATTACAAAGCATTAATTTCTTCCTTTAGTATTATGATTCATGGAATGGAACGTGAACAATTCCTTCAATATAGAATGGCATTGTTGCCGGCCAGTGGATTTCAATCTGCTCAATATAGGACAATAGAGATTTATGCAACGCCCCTGGAACACTTAGTGTTTCCTCCAAAAAGAAAAGAATTTTCTAAAAAAAATAGTATTGAAGAGCTATATGAACAAATCTATTGGAAAAAGGGAGCGACTGATAAAAGTACCGGTGAAAAGACCCTTACGCTTAAACAATTTGAATACAGGTATACCCCCAGATTTATACGAATTGCCAAACAGTTGAAAAACAATACGATATATCACAAATATTTAAATTTACCAGAAGAAGGCAGGCATAATAAAGTGCTAATTAAGGCGTTAAAAATAATGGACATAAATGCAAATATAAATTGGCCTTTGATGCATTTGGGATCAGCCCATAGATATCTAAACAAAGAGAACACTTCAATTGAGGCCACCGGGGGAACTAATTGGAAGGAATATTTGCCTCCAAGTTTTCAAAAGGTTGTATTTTTTCCAAATTTGTATTCAAAACAAGAGTTAAATAATTGGGGAAAACAATGGGTGGACCATATCTTTAACCCTGAAAAAATTGAAAACTGACCATGTATAAATATTGGGGCACATTTTTATTACTTAGTATATTTAATTCCTGCAAGCAAGTTCAAACCGACAAAGAAGTTAGTGCGGTTGAAGAAATCGTAATCTCAAATGAATTATCCACTGCTAAACAATTCGGATTTAATCTTGAAGACTATTTAGTAGTACGTGATACTGTAAAACGCGGGGATAGTTTTGGGGAATTAATGATTAAAAATAAAGTGGATTATCCTAAAATTGCTAAAGTATCTGAGGATTATAGGGATACTTTTGATGTTCGCAAAATTAGAGTAGGCAAACCTTATCTCATTCTCAAATCAAAAGATACCACAGAAGGGGCTCAGGTTTTTATTTACCAGAACGACCTTATAAACTACACTGTGGTTGATTTTCGCGACTCCGTTCTGGCCTATAAAGATCGTAAGCAGGTAAAATATGTACAAAAAGAAGCGGCGGGAATAATTGAGACTTCACTTTCTGAGGCAATATTGGATCAGGGAATAGATTATAATGTTACCAATGACCTTTCCGAAATTTATGCCTGGACCATAGATTTCTTTCGATTGCAAAAGGGAGATAAATTTAAGGTTATCTATAAGGAAAAGTATATCAACGATACTATTTATGCAGGGGCAGAACCCATTGAATCTGCCTACTTTGAGCATAATGGTACACCTCTATATGCTTTCGCCTATGAATCTGATTCCCTTAAAAATATAGTTGACTACTTTGACGACGAGGCAAATAATCTTAGAAGAACTTTTTTGAGGGCACCTGTAAAATTTAGTAGAATTTCATCTCGCTATAATCTAAAGAGAAAAATTCGATACTATGGATATAAAGTTAGACCACACCGGGGTACTGATTATGCTGCACCGGTTGGAACCCCTATAATGGCAACGGCCGATGGCACCGTTACTGAATCCACAAGAAAAGGGGGAAATGGAAAATATGTAAAAATCAGGCATAATGGCACATATAGTACTCAATATCTCCATATGAGAAAGCAAAAAGTTAAGAGAGGAGAATTTGTCAGACAGGGAGATGTTATTGGATGGGTTGGCATGACGGGAAATACCGGAGGCCCGCACGTGTGTTATCGCTTTTGGAAAAATGGCCGTCAGGTGGATCCTTTCAGGGAAAAACTTCCTGCCGCAGAACCTCTTCCTGAAGAGGTAAGACCAGATTATTTCAAATTTATTAGTCCACAAAAAGCGCAATTAGACTGTATAGAATTTCCGGAAAAACCTGATGAAGAATTGCTAACACTTAACTAACTCAATGCCATTACTGAACACTAACCCAACAACCACTGCAGCCTGGAAACTGCTTGGAGAGAATTTTAAAGAAACAAAAAGCTTACAACTCAAGGACCTCTTTGCAGACGACAAGGAACGCGCCACAAAATTCACATTAAGATTTCAGGAGTTTATCGTTGATTATTCCAAGAACAGAATAACAGATGAAACCTTATCACTTTTATTGCAACTTGCAGAAGAAGTAAATTTAAAGGATGCCATTGAAAAAGTATTCAATGGCGACCCTATTAACCAGACCGAAGGCAGAGCCGTTCTTCATACAGCCCTTAGAGCAAAAAAAACTGAAACGGTAATGGTCTCAGGGGTTAATATTATCCCTGAAGTTTATCGAATAAAAGAACAGCTTCGTCAATTCTCTGAAGATGTAATCAATGGACAAAGGAAAGGGTATACGGGTAAAGCGTTTACAGATATTGTAAATATAGGCATTGGAGGATCTGATTTGGGACCCTTAATGGTCACAGAGGCTTTAAAATATTACAAAAATCACTTACGTACTCATTTTGTTAGTAATGTAGATGGAGATCATGTCTATGAGATCTTAAAGGAGCTGAATCCGGAGACTACACTGTTCATTATTGTTTCTAAAACTTTTACTACTCAGGAAACACTTAGTAACGCCAATACAATTAGAGAATGGTTTTTAAAATCTGCTACAGAAAGGGATGTGGCAAAACATTTTGCTGCCGTTTCTACAAATACTAAAAAGATTAGTGAATTTGGAATAGGTGATGAAAATGTATTTCCCATGTGGGATTGGGTGGGAGGAAGATTTTCTCTTTGGAGTGCCGTAGGTTTATCTATTTCACTAGCTATAGGATATGAGAATTTTGAAGCTCTTTTAGCCGGAGCAAATGAAATGGATACCCATTTTAAGACTGCCAATTTTGATGAAAACATTCCTGTTATACTCGCCCTCTTAAGCATTTGGTACAATAATTTCTACGGGGCAGAAACAGAGGCCATTATTCCTTATACACAATACCTAAATAGATTTTCTGCCTATTTACAGCAAGGTATGATGGAGAGCAATGGGAAGAGTGTGGACCGTGATGGGAATTTTACGAACTATCAGACAGGAACTATTATTTGGGGTGAACCGGGAACAAATGCGCAGCATGCTTTCTTTCAATTAATACATCAGGGCACAAAATTAATTCCGGCAGATTTCATTGGTTTTAAGGATTCATTGCATGGAGATTCTGATCATCACAATAAATTGATGGCCAATTTTTTTGCGCAGACCGAGGCGTTAATGAATGGCAAAACCGCTGATGAGGTTCGGCAGGAATTAGAAGCTGCAAAAATGCCCGAAAATGAGATCAAAGCACTGCTTCCATTCAAAACTTTTGAAGGAAATAAACCTACAAACACTTTATTGATAGATAAACTTACCCCCAAAACATTAGGAATGTTAATTGCCATGTATGAGCACAAAATATTCGTTCAGGGGATTGTTTGGAACATATATAGTTTTGATCAATGGGGTGTGGAATTAGGAAAGCAACTAGCTTCCAGAATATTGAAAGACATAAATAATTCAGATATTGCCAAACATGATAGTTCTACATTAAATCTTTTGCATTTTTTTAAGAATTAAATAGGCTACTTCATAATTCGAAAATTCTCTTTAAAATAACGCTGATTTTTAAAGATTTGTTGCCAAACTAGTGTTAGGTTTGTTATTGGTTTTTTAACATTGCCTTAATGCATATGTGCCTTAGATACAGCACATTTGCAGGATTAAACAAAAATAAATTAACACTTAGTAAAATGAAAAAAATCTACTTTGGCTTAATTGCTTTTTTAGTGTCAGTAATGGCATTTTCACAAGGAGTTACAACCTCTTCTATTGGAGGAAAAGTAACAGACAATACTGGCGAACCATTACCGGGGGCTACAGTAGTTGCAGTTCATGTTCCTTCAGGATCAAAATATGGAGCTGCAACAGATTTTGATGGCTTTTACAGGATTTCCAACATGAGATCTGGAGGCCCTTATAGAATTACTATTTCCTATGTTGGTTTTAACGATTATGTTCAGGAAAATGTAAGCCTGACTTTAGGACAGTCAAGTAGAATAAGCACCGAATTATCGGAGTCGGCTACAGCGCTAGATGAAGTGGTTGTAACCGGGGTAAGTGATGGGGTTTTCAGTTCAAGTAAAACAGGTACGGAAACCAATGTGTCTCAAAGGGATATTCAGACCTTACCTTCTGCCTCCCGGTCCCTTGCAGATTTTGTAAGGATTACACCTCAGGCACAGCTTACTGAGGGCAATGATGGTTTTTCTATTTCGCTTGCCGGTCAAAACAACAGGTACAATGCCATTTATATTGATGGAGCTGTAAACAATGACGTATTTGGATTGGCGGGATCAGGTACAAATGGGGGACAAACAGGTGTAAATCCGTTCTCCGTGGATGCTATTGAGACCTTCCAGGTGAATATTGCACCTTTTGATGTAAGGCAATCAGGTTTCTCCGGAGGATCTATTAACGCTATTACCAGATCTGGTTCCAATGAATTTAGTGGTTCTGCATACGGTTTTATCAGAAATCAGGATCTTGTTGGAAATACACCTCCTGATTTGGTAGGTGATGATGAGCAAAGAGAAAAAGTATCAGATTTTAGTGCTTATACATACGGCTTAAGGTTGGGAGGACCAATTGTAAAGGATAAACTGTTCTTTTTTGTAAACTACGAAAGACAAGATGAAGAAACACCCCAGCCTTTTAATTTCAGCAATTATACAGGTAACTCATCACTTGCAGATATTGACGGACTTTCGAATTTCTTGCAATCTACTTATGGCTATGACCCGGGTATCTTCGATAACAACACAAGGACACTTACAAGTAATAAACTTGTGGCGAAAATAGATTGGAACATAAATCAGGATCACAAGATTTCCTTGAGGCATAGTTATGTCAAAGCTGAGAATCTAGAAGCTCGTAGCTCTGGGAATAGAAATATTGGTTTTATCAATGGTTCAGAAGAATTTATCACATCCACAAATTCAACTGCCTTGGAATGGAGTTCAAGGTATGGGGATAAATTTGCCAATAACTTTGTTTTAGGCTATACCCGGGTAAGGGATGACAGGGATCCGGCCGGAGTTCCATTCCCAACTGTAGATATACAGGATGGCGGAGGCACAATTTCTTTTGGGGCTGAACCTTTTTCAACAGCCAACTTACTGGATCAGGATGTTTTTACAATTACCAATAATTTTGATGTTTATGCTGGCAGGCATACATTTACTTTTGGTACTAACCTCGAATTTGCAAAAGTTAAAAACTTATTTTTTGCGTTTAACTATGGGGATTACACTTTTGAAGACCAATTTGATGATGCTGGGACGCTACTTTCCAGTGGTTTGAATCAGTTTTTAACTATCCAAAATAGTGATGTGTACCAGCATGGATATTCTTTGGTAGGCGATGGTACGGTTGGGGATCAATCAGCCGGCGCATCAGAATTCGATACCTTCCAACTTGGTCTTTACGTTCAGGATGAGATACAGGTATCAGACAATTTAAAGGCAACCTTAGGTTTTCGGGTAGACATACCTTATTGGTCAGACGGTCCTGTTAATGAAGATTTTAATACAAGAACTGTTGGATTGCTTGAAGCTGCCGGTAAAAATTTACAAGGCGCCAGAGTTGGACAGGGTATAAGCCCAACAGCTATGATTGCGCCCCGCGTTGGATTTAACTGGGACGTTGATGGTAACAATACCACACAAATAAGAGGTGGTTTAGGTGTGTTTACATCCAGACTTCCGCTGGTATGGCCAGGAGGCACCTATAACAATAATGGCGTTACAGGAGGCTTTATGTTTGAATTTGATCAGCCTTTTGAACCGGACGTAAACAATCAGTTTAAAGATCCTCTTCCAGGCACAGGTGGTGTTGGGGGTAATATAGATTTAATTTCCAAAGACTTTAAACTGCCTCAGGTTGTTAAGTACAATATTGCAATAGATCAGAAATTGCCTCTTTGGGGATTGATAGCTTCCGCAGATTTTCTTTATACAGATGTTATTACAGATATCTATTATGAGAATTTAAATCTTAAAGGTCCTGTTGGATTCTATTCCGGGGCAGATAACCGACCCTTTTATGATAGAAGGGATTTAATTGATGACACTTATGGGGGTGTTTATTTGGCCTCCAATACCGGTGGAGGTGATGCTACCAACTTTACTTTCTCGTTGAGAAAACCGTTTGAGAATGGTTTTGCCGGACAGGTATCCTATTCATGGGGTGATTCTTTCAAGGTTTTTGATGGCACTTCTTCACAGAATAGCTCTCAATGGAGAAACATACAATCTGTTAATGGTAAAAATTCCAATTTACCGGTTAGTCGTTCAGATTTTGCACTGGGAAACAGAGTAACTGCGAATGTTAGTTATGAAGTTAGATGGAATGAAAATGTCAAAACAACTTTTGGTGTTTTTTATGATGGGTCACAATCCCAACCTTATAGTTTTACCTATAGGGAAGGGCGCGACTTGTTAAATGATGATTCTCGAGACAATGCATTAATGTATATTCCGGCATCTCAAGATGAAATAGTTTTTTCAGGTGATCCTGCTGAACAGGCGGCTAAATGGCAACAATTGGATACTTTTATCAACAGCGTTGATTATTTAAGAGAAAACAGAGGAAGCTATGCTGAGAGAAATGGCTCTCGGGGCCCATGGAGTAATATTATTGATTTGAAATTTCTTCAGGATTTTTCCTTTGATGTAGGTGGTAAAAAGAATACCATTCAAATTTCTGCAGATATTTTTAATTTCACTAATCTTGTGAATAAAGATTGGGGACAGAAAAAATTTGTCAGACAGAATGTAAGCCCGCTTACTACTGTTTCAACCGGTGATATACCAACATTCGATATTAATTCCGGTGTTATTAATGATGATGGATCACCGAATATTGTTGAATTGGACG
This sequence comes from uncultured Eudoraea sp., assembly GCF_947490415.1. Classification (GTDB taxonomy): domain Bacteria; phylum Bacteroidota; class Bacteroidia; order Flavobacteriales; family Flavobacteriaceae; genus Eudoraea. The sequence goes on along the minus strand of NZ_CANLGX010000001.1, from coordinate 427,523 downwards.
ATTCAGGATTGCAGTCTTCCAGATGGCAAATGCAACTGGGATTACGTTATATATTTAATTAAGTTTATCCAAAATTGAATAGAAAAGCCCCAACATTTTTGTTGGGGCTTTTTAATTGCTAAAATTCCGTATTTTTAGAAAAAATAAATCAGTATGGAAATTTTACAAACGGCTCATTCTTACCTGGCTTATGTGGTTCTTGCAATTCTCTTTATTGCAGTAGCTAATGCAATTACGGGTTTAATGGGCAACAGAATGTTTACATTGGAAAAGGATTTTAGGATAAGTCTTTTTGCCCTTATACTTTCGCATATACAATTAATTTTGGGTCTTATCCTGTTTTTTGTTTCATCCAATGGGCTTGCTGCAATTAAAGAACTTGGGATGGGCGGTTTAAATTCGGCCGCAAGACTTTTAGCGGTAGAACACCCTTTTATCAATATAATAGCGATAGTTTTAATCACTATTGGCTGGTCTCGCCATAAAAAGTTTATGGAGGCTAAAAAGAAATTTAAAACAATAGCCATTTTTTATGGTCTTGGTCTTGTACTTATCTTGAGTAGAATACCGTGGGGGCAGTGGTTTAATTAAACTATATAAATTATGAAACTAATCAATACGCTGGTAATCCTGTTTTGTAGCATAGTAGCTCTGGCGCAGGAACAATCTTTATTTAACGGGAAAGATCTTTCCGGGTGGACTATTTACGGCACAGAAAAATGGTATGTGGAAGATGGTTTATTGGTTTCTGAAAGTGGCCCTGACGCTCAATACGGTTATTTGGCAACAGATAAACATTACAAGGACTTTGTACTTACACTGGAATTTTTTCAGGAAGCGGATGGTAACAGCGGAGTGTTTATAAGGTCTACGGTCGATGGAACCAAAGTTAGTGGTTGGCAGGTAGAAGTTGCCCCAAAAGGACATCATACCGGAGGGGTTTATGAATCCTATGGCAGGGGCTGGTTGATAAAACCTGAAGCCGAAAAAGAGGAGGTACTTAAAGAAGGCACCTGGAATACGATGAAAATCAGGGTTATGGGAGATGAGCTTGTTTCCTGGCTCAATGGAGTGGAAATGGTTTCCATTAAAGATGATAAAATTGGTGCGGGAGAAGGCTCTATAGCACTACAAATTCATGATGGCGGGGGAATAAAGGTGAAATGGAGAAATATTAAAATTACCACTCCGGAGTAAATCCTATTCGGCTTTTTTTATTAGAAAAGCATAAACCGGGAAATGGTCGCTATATCCACCGGTGTATCTTCCTGCTACATGGGTGCGAAACGGATAACCTTTGTACTTCCCTGTTTTATTCCTTAAGAATGATGGGTGATAGATACCAGCTTTCCAAAATGTATATGAATTCCTATTTTCATTTATAAGATTTCTTGAGAGTAGAATTTGGTCGAACAAACTCCACTGATCTCTATAGGCGAGAGACCCGTCACCTTTATTATATAGGGCTTCCATTGGATTAAAGAAAGCAGGACTTTTTTCATTCTCCTTATCAGACAATATCAGCGTATTTTTTATACTGCTATCAGTAGGATTATCATTAAAATCCCCCATACTAATTATTTTGGCATCAATGTTAAGTCTCCTCAGAGAATCTATTATTCTTCTGTTGAGCCTAGCAGCCGCTTTTCTGTAAGGCCTGCTTCTTGCTGTTCCTCCACTACGGGAAGGCCAATGATTAACTATAATATATAGTTCTTCGCCCTCTAATAATCCACCTACTAACAGCTGATCTCTGGTGTAGTCTCGCACATCAGAATCATTAAATATCAAAAGTCTGTGACTCTTAAATGACATTGGAATAAATCGGCTGCCTTTATATATTAGTGCCACATCAATACCTCTCTCATCCGGGGAATCATAATGAATAATATTGTAATCGTAAGGCCTAAGAAAGGGATGCTTTACCAGGTCCTCTATTACTTTCAAATTCTCAACCTCACAAAGACCTATTATATCGGGGCAAGTCAGTGTAGTTGATTTTCCAATCTTTGAAAGTACATCAGCTATATGAGTTATTTTTAGTCTATAACGAGCTAAGGTCCATTTGTAATTTCCTTCCGGGGTCATTTCATCATCAAAATATAGTGAATCGTTAACCGTATCAAAAAGATTTTCAACATTATAGAAAGCGATAGTGCGAATACTATACCGGTCCTCTTTTTGGGATTGAGCAATATTTGATAAAAGAATAAAAATCAAAAATAGGTGCTTTGAAACCATGGGGTTTTATTGTCTCTAACAATTACAAGGTTTTATTTATGGCAAGTTATACCTGAGTGCCGCATGCAAAATGCAGCGAGTAAGAATACTTTGTGTCTGAACCTTATGGCAATTTGTATGCGATTTATCCGCTGTATTTTTATAGTCTTTTTATTTTTTCAAATACTTAATGGCCAACAAATAAGTATAAACGGGAGTATATGGGATGCACAAAGTGGTCGGGCAATTTCTTATGCAGGTATAGAAATTGAGGGTACTTCATTAAAAGTATATACTGATAAGGAAGGGAGGTTTGAAATAATCACAACTTTAAACGGGGTATTCATTTTAGCCATAAAGGCCAGGGAATATATTGTAAAAAGGCTTCCTGTAGACATCTCTCTAAACGAATTAAAGTTGGGGCGAATATTATTGGAAAAAGATGTTTCTATTGATCAAAATGATATTTTAATAACACTGACTGATAACCAAATTATTGATGGGGAATTAGAGGGAGGAAGTTTGGGGATGTTAACAGCTACGCAGGATGTCTTTTTAAACCGCGCTGCTTTTGATTTTGGGCAGGCATTTTTTAAAGTTAGAGGCTACGACTCCCGAAATGGTAGTATATTAATAAATGGAGTCCTGATGAATAAACTACGTGATGGGAGGCCACAATGGAACAATTGGGGTGGTCTAAATGATGTATTAAGGAACCAGGATTTTTATTTAGGATTAAAGGCATCTCCATATCGGTTTGGAGGCCTTCTGGGTGTTACTAATATAGACACAAGACCATCAGGACTTCGCCCCGGATTTAGATTGTCTGGTTCCCTTTCTAACCGGACTTATTTCGGGCGTATTATGGCAAGTTATACCTCCCGAAAGACTAAGGGTAATTTTATCTATTCTCTTGCAGCCTCTAGAAGATGGGCAAAGGAAGGTTTTATAAACGGAACACTGTATGATGCCTTTTCCGTATACGGCGCAATGGAGTATCAATTCAATACTAATAATGGTTTACTTTTTACGGGAATTCTTTCTTCCAATCGCCGTGGCAGTTCCGCAGCTATAACCGAAGAGGTATATCACTTAGCCGGAAATAAGTACAATCCCTATTGGGGCTTTCAGAACGGATACTATCGCAATTCAAGGGAACGCAAAATTATGGAGCCTATAGTTATGCTTAACTATTACGGTAAATTTCGAAAACTTCGTGTCAATGCTGGAATATCTTACCAATCTGGGAGCTTTTCAAAAAGTAGGATAGGTTATTTTAATGCTCCTAATCCCGACCCCACATATTTTAGATATTTACCTAGTTTTTACATAAATAGCCCAATTGGCGCAAATTTTTTAAATGCTAATCTGGCTAAAAAAGCTTTTTTGTTAAAACCTCAATTACAATGGGAAAATCTTTATAAAGCAAATTCTACAAACTTAGCGAATGGACTGGCCGCCTATATTTTATACAACGATACTAGCTCAGACAAACAATTGACTCTAAATACTACCTTTAATATTAAGCCTAATGACGTGATTTCTATAGACATGAATTTGTCTTTTAGGAACACTATTTCCAATAATTTTGCTAAAATCAGTGATCTGTTAGGTGCAGATTATCATGCAGATAGAGATCCTTTTTCAGAAACCCGAAATGATGTAAATGGGCAATTAAAAAAGGGTAAGGGAGATACCTTTAATTATGATTATACTCTCAATTATCAAGTATTTGAAGCTTTTGCCCAGATGAGTATGTTTAAAAGTAAATGGAACTTTTTTATAGCGGCTAACTATAACAATTCAAGGAACCAGAGAAATGGGTATTTTTTAAATGAACGCTTCCCCGAAAATTCAATGGGAAAAAGTAAGCCCGTTCAATTCAGGAATTATGGGATTAAAGGCGGATTTACTTATAAATTTAATGGGAGACAATGGATTATTACAAATGGAATACTCTTAAATAGAGCCCCTTTACTGGTAAATACCTTTATAAACCCAAGGGAGAACAATGCAATCGTCCCCAATTTAAATAGCGAAAAAATCACGAGTTTTGATATAAATTACATTACCAGGTTTCCAAACCTTATTGGAAGATTAACCTGCTTTTATACCCGTTTTCAAAAGCTTACTGATATTAATTTTTTCTTTGTAGATGCAGGAGTAGGTTCAGATTTTGTACAAGAAGTAATTACTGATCTTGATAAACTCAATATGGGAATAGAGTTGGGTTTGTCTTACCAGCTTTCTTCATCTGTAAATTTATCTGCGGCCTTTGCCCTGGGGAAGCATGTTTATGCCAGTGATCCCAATCTGGCAATAAATTTTGATACTGCAGGGGATGAAGAAAATTTGATCAACATTGAAGGAACAAAGGACTTAGGAATAGCAAAAATTAAAAACTATAAACTACCAACCGGACCCCAAATGGCACTTTCTTTGGGAGTGGAATACAGAGATCCCAAGTTCTGGTGGATTAGCACCAAAATCAATTATCTGTCTGATAATTACACAAGTATATCAGCTATAAGAAGAACCCGAAGTTTTTATTTGAATCCCGAGACAGGTCAACCATTTGATATTGCCACACCGGATAATGTTGATAGAATCTTAAAGCAAAAACCTTTGGGTGATATTTATCTCTTAAATCTTCTAGGAGGTAAATCCTGGTTGCTAAATGGAAAATACCTAAGTGTATTTGTGAGTGTAAACAATCTATTTAATACAGTTTTTAGAACCGGAGGTTATGAGCAAAATAGAAATGGTAATTACGGACAATTAGTTCAGGACAATCTCAGTGGTTCACCATCATTTGGCCCTAAATATTGGTTTGGTTATGGACGGACTTATTTTTTGAACCTTGCCATAAGCTTTTAAGATAAAATAGAGTCAACTAAATAGATATGAATAATTATTAAAGTGAAAATCACAAAGAAATTGAAACCAGCTTTTTTGCTAAAATATTATTGTTTGCTTCTAATTTTCAGCTGTGCAAAGGATCCTGATTTTAAGAGCCCGGAAACTACCTGTAATAATCAATTAATGGCTAATGTTACTTTTGATGAGGTCAAAAATTTATTTCAAGGAGAAGTAATTCAAATACAACAGGATTTAGTAATTGAGGGTTATGTTATCTCATCAGATCAGGCGGGAAATTTTTTTAGCACACTTCATATACAAGATGATTCAATAAACGCAACAGCAGGTTTTCAAATAGATATAGAACTCAGGGATTCTTACTTATTTTATGAGTTGGGAAGGAAAATTTATATTAAGCTGAAGGGGCTATATTTAGGGAAGAGTAAAGGTGTTTACAAGCTGGGAGGCGTGTTCACGTCTTTTGGAAATTTAAGTATAGGAAGGCTGCCAGCTACAGCGGTATGGGATCATCTGTTTCTTTCATGTGATCCTACTAGTAATTTGGTTCCTAAAATTATCTCCATATCAGAACTAAGCGAAGACTTAATAAGCACTTTAATACAACTTGAAAGTTTGGAGGTAATAGCGGAGGAACAAAACCTAACCTTTGCTCTTCCGGAGGAGGAAACCATAAGGAATCTTACGGATTGCAATGGTGGTATGATTGAATTATTAAATAGTGGATATTCAGATTTTCAGGATACAATATTACCTTCGGGTAATGGATCCGTAACTGCGGTTCTTTACAGAGAAAATAATGATTATCAGTTAATCATTCGCAAATTAAATGATATGGATATGCAAAATGAGCGTTGTGCAGATTCAGAAGTTCTTTTGACATCTGACCAAATATTTATATCTGAGATAGCTGATCCCAATAATAATGCTGAAGCCCGATTTATTGAACTTTATAACGCGGGTAACAATCAAATTCAATTAGATGGTTGGTTTTTATTAAGATACACGAATGATAATGTTACTTCAGGATCTGAAATTAATCTTTCAGGGATAATAATAGATTCAAATAGCACCTTGGTTTTCTCACCAAACGCCATGGAATTTGAAACTATATACGGCTTTCCTCCTGATTTTGAATCAGGAACCAATAGCCCGGCAGATTCTAATGGCGATGACAATTTAGTACTGATAGACCCTTTTGGAACTGTAATTGATATCTTTGGAGTTATAGGAGAAGATGGTTCCGGCACAAATCATGAATTTGAGGATGGAAAAGCCGAAAGGAATATAAATATTGTGACCGGGAACTCTGTCTTTACATTTAGTGAATGGACCATTTATAATGATACAGGAGGTTCCGAAACTTTAAATTTACCACGGAATGCACCTGAAGATTATTCGCCGGGAATACGATAATTTATTAATAACTGTAACCATTTGTATGATCTAATAGTGGTAGTTTTTTTATACATTTAATTCTTATGGAAGACACAGTAACAACTTTTTTCAACGAAATAAGAAAAGGAAATATTGAAACAGTTAAAGAATTGGTTACAGAATTCCCCGACCTGGTAAATTCTTTAGATCAGAGAGGATCAACTCCTTTAATTCTTGCAACATATTATGATCACAGAGAGATTACGAACTTCCTTTTGGACCAGGGAGCTAAAATTGATGCTAAAGATGCTTCCGGGAATACTGCGCTAATGGGGACTAGTTTTAAAGGCATAATTCAAATAGCCAAGGATTTAATAAACAGAGGGGCTAACGTAAATGTCAGAAATGAGATGGGTGGCACTTGTCTAATTTATGCTGCTACCTTTAATAAGGAAGAATTAGTAAAGCTGTTACTGGAATATGGCGCAGATGTATCCATGAAAGATGCCCGGGGAAATACAGCCCTGGATCATGCTAAAATGCAGGGATTTCCAGCTATTATATCCCTTCTGGACAAAAATGATATTTTGTAATGATTGAGCAAAATGTACTTAAAATAGCGCTGATACAAACCGCATTAATATGGGAGAATCCTTTGGAGAATAGACAAATGTTTTCCGAAAAGATAAGGGAGATTCCAAGCGATACGGACATGATTATCCTGCCAGAAATGTTCACAACCGGATTTACAATGAATCCGGAAAGAGTAAATGCCAAAGAGGGAGAATTTACCGTAAAATGGATGAAGGAAACAGCCAGAGAAAAAAACATGGCTTTGGTTGGGAGTATTTCATTTAAGAAAAAAAATAACTTTACAAACCGCCTTTTTTTTATATATCCTGATGGTACTTCCAAAAGCTATGATAAGAAACATACTTTTACATTTGCCGGAGAGGATAACGTATATGATTCCGGGACAAAGAGATTGGTGATTTCTTATAAAGGATTCCGTATTTGCCCTTTAATATGCTATGACCTTCGATTTCCGGTATGGTCGAGATATAAAGGAGATTATGATGTTTTGCTTTTTGTGGCCAATTGGCCTGAACCCAGAATTGAAGCCTGGGATACCTTATTGAAAGCAAGGGCTATTGAAAACATGAGCTATTGTATTGGGGTTAATAGATTGGGTGAGGATAATAATACACATAGATACCCTGGCCATTCAGCCCTATATGACCCTTTGGGAAATCAGATGGTTTTCTCTAAAAAAGATGAGGTTCTCTATGCTTCATTAAGCTTGAAACATTTAAAGGATTTAAGGGCCCGATTTAAATTTTTAGAGGATAGGGATCATTTTAGTCTAAAACAGTAAATGTTTCAATTTTTTCCCAATTGGCCCGCATTTCAATAACACTTGGGTAGTAGATAACTTTTTCTGGTTGAATCTTCTTTAAATAATTTCCTGTATCCCATTTCCCATTTCCATTACTATCAAAAATAATCCGGACAAGATAATTTCCGGGCTCAAGGGTATTAAAATCCAGGGTTTTCGCTTCGGACACATATATTTCCCTGTATAATTTTTCTTTTGCATCGGTTAATTGTACAATAATGGGATAAGTTATTTCACCTGCTAAATTCAAGCGCAAATTGCCAAAATCAGCATACCCACCGGTAGATAATCTATAGTTAATCGTATCATTAGTTTCCCCGAAGAAGTCTGTAATAGAATTAGGAAGCAAATTTAGGAAATAGATCTCATCAGCCTCTTTTTCAAAGTCCATAAGCATCCGGTTTTTTGCGGTGTCTAACTGAGCTTTGAAATTAACTGCTATGGTATCCTTGTTGAAAATAGCCATCTTTGTTGTGTCTATAGCAACAACCGGAATACTGGATGTGATATAGAATTCATCAGCGAAGTTTATTTTGCTTCGATGACTGGGACTAAGCATTAAAGAATCGGCCGCCAGTTTTCTTGTTTTTACGGTAAACGTATCAATTTTCCTCAATCTCTCATTAGTCACCTTAAAAATGATAGAATCTATTTCAAAAGGGGTGAACCAATAGTTAAGCGTATCTTTTTCAGGATCTTTGACAACAAGAGTGCTTATAGAATCGGGGATTTCGGTTAAAGCTTCAATATCTAATTTTACATCACCACCAGAATAGCCAAATATAATTTTGTTAGCCGCCGCATAATTTGGTGTCTTTAGACTATAGTTAGGGATCTCTTTAAAAAGATTAAGAAGATAAACAGTATCCGTTGGCAGTGAGACGGTGTCTTCAATAAAGCCTATTTTATCCGTATTCTGATCGAATACATTGTTTTTGGATTCATCTTTGATGGCAATAATGGCATATTTACCCGCTTTGAGGTATTTAAGTTGGAAGATAGTGGTACTATCCAGCGTATTTGTTATATAATTCGGAGGTTTATTAAAGGTTGTTGAATCGGTATACGCAGTATCTATTTCGTATAACATAACACTAATAAACTCATCTGCTTTTTTATTGAAGGCATCTTTAACTACCCCCGATACCGTTAATGAATCAATATAGGTACCTGTAGAAAAAACATAAGTTAAAAAGCTGTTAGGATTGCCCTCATTATTATCTACGATACTCTGTCCGAAATTTAAGGTATAGGTTGTATTTTCTAACAAAGTATCTTTTAAAATGATTTCTACATATTTACTGGCCCCGCCCTGAGGTGAAACTTCAGGATTATATTTTAAAGGCGGAGATACGATAAGCTGATTTTGAACGTCCTCCAATTTGATATATTCATCAAAATAGAGTTTGATTTTTTTTGCCTTGAATTCAGTGGTAAGGTTTTCAGGTTCTGCTTTTAATAAAACGGGAGGTGTAGTGTCTTTGGGCCCACCGGTAGGAGTTCCTCTCCTGGCACACTGTAAAGCGGCCAGAACAACTGCAATTAGAAAAAAAAAGGATAAAATACGCTGTATTCGAGGCATTAGATTTTTCTATAAGGCAAAGAAACAATTAATTTAAAGAATTGTGAAATTAAGGAACAACCGCCATTGCAGCAACTGAAACAGTAACATCTTTCGCCTCTTTTATGGCCCGGGTACAAGCTTCTATTGTAGCACCGGTAGTAATCACATCATCAATCAATAATACATTTTTGTTAGATAAAAAATCTGGATTAGTCACTTTGTAATGGTCTGGCATACTCCTCCAGCGATAAAACCTGTTTTTTTTTGTTTGGGTACGCGTATTGGCTGTTTTAACAAGAATATGCTCCATATAACCAGCATTAAGGTGGTCTGCAATTCTTTTTGCAAATCCGGATACTTGATTATACCCTCGTTTCTTGAGCTTTATTTTATGTAATGGAACAGGTATTACAATATCAATATAGTCTAGTGCGTTACTTTCTTTTAGAACCTGGCCATACCAATCCCCTAAAAATTGCCCTATTTGAGGTTGATTTTTATACTTTAAAAAGTGGATTAAATTTTTAACAATCCCTTGGTCTGAATAAAAAAGGAACGCAGAGGCCTTTTTTATGTCAATTCGGCCATAAAATATCGTATCCACTGCATTTTGCTCAATAAAATCGTATTCGGTAAGTGGTATTTGGTTCCGACAAAGTGTACACAAGAGCTGCTCTCCTCGATATAATTGAACATTACATCCAAAACACAACCTCGGTAGAAGTACCGTGTTGATATCATTTATTATATTTGAAAGCTTGGAAAAGTACAAATCTTTAATAAACCTAATCTTATTTACTTAGCCTATCTGAATGGATATTCAAGATAATAAATTTAACTATAAGATAATACTTGCTGCATTAGTTGCGGTAATTATAGGCATATTAATTGCTTTCTACTATAGTTATGCCCAATCCAGAACTCAAATAAACTACCTGGAAGATGAAAAAGGGCTGCTTGTAAAGGATTTAACCCTTATGAAGACTGAAGTAGACCGCCTTTCTGCGCTTAACGAGGTAAACGAAATAGAATTACAAGATTCCAGATATCGTGTTCAGCAACTGTTGGATTCTGTAGGCAGACTCAACTTTACCGTTGCCAAATTAAAGGAATACAAGAAAGAGCTTCGTGAATTGGAAGTAAAACACGATAGTCTTAAACTTAAAAACAATTTTCTTAAGTACAATAATATGTTACTCTCCGATAAATATGAGGAGACTCGCAAAATGATTGAAGAATTAAGGGGCAAAAGTAGTTCCCTTGCAGAAGCGGAAGCATTGTTACGTGAGAAAAATAAAGAGCTTAACAAGGAATTGCGAATAAAGAGTTATTTAAAATTGCAAAATTCCGAAGGAAGTGGTTTTAGACTGAGAAGCGCGAAACCTATTAAAACTACCAAGGCATCAACTATTGAAAAGCTAAGAGGATGTGTAACTATAATGGGAAACCCTAATGATGTGAACAATGAAAAGATCATTTACTTTCAGTTTCTTGGCCCTAATATGGGCGTTATAGAAGACAATGCTAATATTATTTCAGTAAATGGAAATATTTACAGTAAAAGGGTGGAACTTATATCCACCGGAGATGATATTAGTGTATGTGATTTTATAACAATTCCTGAAGGTTCGTTGGAACCTGGCACCTACACCCTTAATGTTTTTGAAGATGAAAAACTACTGTCATCTTCAGAATTTCAATTGAAATAAAGGCTACTTTTTTTAATGTTATTCCATTTTATTTCAAAGTCTTAAAAATTAAATGCCATAATATTCTATTTTTGCCGGATGGCAAATCAAGAAGACATCTTTAGAAAGGTAATTTCACATGCTAAGGAATATGGCTATGTGGTGCAATCAAGCGAAATATATGATGGTTTGAGTGCGGTATACGACTATACTCAGAACGGAGCAGAACTTAAAAAAAACATTAAGGAATACTGGTGGAAGGCCATGGTGCAGATGCATGAGAATATTGTTGGAATTGATGCCGCAATTTTTATGCACCCTACTACCTGGAAAGCATCCGGGCATGTTGATGCTTTTAATGATCCGCTAATAGATAACAAAGATTCTAAAAAAAGATATCGGGCAGATGTATTGGTTGAGGACTATGTGGCCAAAATTGAAGCAAAAATTGATAAGGAAGTTCAAAAAGCTCTAAAACGATTTGGTGAGTCATTCGACAAAGCCCAATTTCTGACAACTAATCCACGCGTTTTGGCCTATCAGGAAAAAGCGCAGAGTATACTTAAACGCCTGGGCAGATCTTTGGAAGCTGAAGATTTAGAGGATGTTAAGAATTTAATCGAAGAATTGGAAATAGTTTGCCCCGTTTCAGGGTCTAAAAACTGGACAGATGTTAAACAATTTAATTTAATGTTTGGAACAAAATTAGGAGCTTCTGCCGAAAGTGCCACTGATCTTTATTTAAGACCTGAAACAGCCCAGGGCATATTTGTAAATTTTCTTAATGTTCAAAAATCCGGGCGACTGAAAATACCATTTGGGATAGCACAAATTGGTAAGGCATTCAGAAATGAAATTGTTGCCAGGCAATTTATATTCAGGATGAGGGAATTTGAACAAATGGAGATGCAATTCTTTATTAAACCAGGAACACAGATAGAATGGTATGAAAAGTGGAAAGAATTACGCATGAAGTGGCATTTATCGCTGGGTATGGGTGAGGAGAATTATCGTTTTCACGATCATGAAAAACTGGCGCATTACGCAGATGCTGCAACTGACATCGAATTTAAGTTTCCGTTTGGATTCAAAGAACTTGAAGGGATACACTCCAGAACAGATTTTGATCTTGCGAGCCATGAAAAATATTCAGGTAAAAAATTGCAGTATTTTGATCCGGAGATCAATGAGAATTATGTGCCATACGTAGTGGAGACTTCTATTGGTGTAGACAGAATGTTTCTTGCTGTTTTTTCCAATTCCCTAAAGGAAGAGGAATTAGAGAATGGAACTACGCGAACGGTATTAAAAATTCCGGCGGTACTTGCACCTACCAAAGCAGCTGTTCTGCCTCTTGTTAAAAAGGATGGATTACCCGAAATAGCGCATAAAATTATTGATGATCTTAAATGGGATTTCAACGTGGTCTATGATGAAAAAGATGCCGTAGGGCGGAGGTATAGAAGGCAAGATGCTGCCGGGACGCCTTTTTGCATTACCGTGGATCATCAAACTCTGGAAGACGAAACAGTTACCATTCGCTATAGAGATACCATGGAACAGAACAGAATAGCCTTAGGTGTTGTAAATGAAACTATAGCCAATGAAGTTGGAATAAGGAACTGGTTGAAAAAAACGGAATAAAGTCTTATTCAAATGTTTAGCTCATAGTTGATATTTAAGCCCCAGACTTACATAAAAATTTCTGTCATTCCCTGGGTAATAATAGCGAGGTTCGGTTCCGCCAAATCCTACTGCATTGATTAATACAGATTGGGCATAATTAACATCAAAAATATTATTGATGCCCAAATCTAAAGAAATGTAAAAATTCTTTACGATCTCTTTTTTGTAACCCAATCTTGTATTTAGAATATTGTAGGGTTCACTATACAGGGTATTGGCATCTGTTAGTGAAATACCATCTACATATTGATAGGTGGTATTCCAATAAAAATCCTTTTTATAGTTAAAGCGCAGTCCCAAATTTATTCTATTCTTTGGGACACCTGTTAAAGGGTTTCCTGAATAATCATTGTCCCCATCTACAAAATCAACAAATTTATGATCACTTAAAGTATAACTTGCAAAAGGAATGATTTGTAATTCAGGGCTTAAATCGATAGTATAATTAACATCTAATTCAAGGCCCTGATGCCTTGTAGTTCCGGCATTTTTACCAACAAATTGATCTTCTCCTATACGCTGTGAAACCAATAAATCATTAATATGCATCCTGAATATAGCCAGGTTCAACCATAGTTTGTTCCTTGCAAGAAAAAGTTTTGTGCCGAGCTCATAATTTATGCCTTTTTCCTGTGTTATCTCAGGGTTTATTATTCCTTCAGGTGTAAGTGTTTCTTCCAAACCCGGATTAGAGAATCCCCTGCTAATATTTGCATAAACCTGTTTCCCTTCACTTATGGAATAGACCAAATCCAGACTCGGCATTACTATAAGATCAAAATTTCGTTTTGCATTCTTATTAGCTTCTCCTGTGTTAAATAAATCTCTGTAATCGTAATGCGTTTTGTTTAGGTTTATACCAAGTTGCATATTGAATCTTTTGGCGAGTGGCAGTGTCAGAGAGGCAAATGCATTAAATTGTCTTCGGTATTCCTTGTTGCGGCTAAGTTCATTTCCCTGCAGACTTCCATTTCCATTGTTATCCTCATATAAATTCTCATAAGTTCCCCAATCGTATTCATCTTTGTAGAGCTCTCCTCCAAATAAGTAAGACGCTTTTCTATCCTGATATCCAAAATGACCAATAAATTGGGTTCTGAAACCATAACTATTAGTAAACTCATCTAGAATATTAAAGGGACGGGCTTCATAATGATCTAGATATGAGTAAAATAGACTTGTAGTATTCTCTAGTTTGCTACTTATTTTATAGTTATGGGAGAGCCCCAGTAGTGTATATTTATTAGATTCGAATCCCTGTGCCTGGTTCCATGTAAAAGCAGCTTGTCTTGGGTTTTCCGTAAAAGCAGTTATTCCTAAAGAACTTGGTATTTGAGCGGTGTAGTCAATATAATTTGCCAAAATGGCAATTGAACTCTTGGAGTTAAGTTTAACAGCTGTTGTCAGAAGTAAACCATCACGGTTAAAGTTACTGTTCTCTCTATAGCCTTCAGTATTTAAATGGTTATAACGCAAATTAAACTCCAGACTATCTGTGGAATGTGTGATACTTAAATTGTCTTTAATAAGTCCATAAGAACCTACGGTAAAGTTATTGGAAAAAGAAGTTCCGTTACTAATTTGTTTTTTAGTTTTAAGAAGTATTGCACCGCCCAGGTTTGTGCCATAGGCAGTTCCCTTGGGTCCTTTAATCACCTCCATTGAAGTAAGATTTTCCAGATCATAAGCCTCAATTGTTGAAAAGCCATTTCCGTTGGTAACAGGAATATCCTCAAAATATAGGCGCAATTTGTCTGTGCCAAATGGGGTTCGTGCACCCACACCTCGAATGGTTATACGATTTGTGTTTAACGCGCCTGAAAGCAGATAAACTCCCGATATTTGATTTATTGAGGAGGCAACATCTATCGGACTGTGATTTTGAAAAGCCTTTTCTCGAATAATCGTCGATGGGGTAATTCCAAGAGTTTTGTTAGTTCTACTTGGATTATAAATAATAACTTCCTTAAGGTAAGTAATAGAATCTTTTTCCAATTCCTGTGAATACCCATAAAAATAATTGGAAACAAAGATGAAAAATAGAATGTAGTATTTCATTAATTAATTTTCAGTCTAAAAATAAGTATAAAAAATATGCTAATGAGATTGTCCTAAGTTATATATTAAAATACACTTTGCAACTTGCTTTAAACATTCACTATTTTTGAAATTAAATTAAATTGATTTGAAAATAGTTTCATACAATGTAAACGGTATAAGGGCAGCCTTAAATAAGGGTTTTATGGAATGGCTTAATCAGGTAGATCCTGATGTCATCTGCCTTCAGGAAATCAAAGCCATGAAAGAACAATTGGATCTATCCATCTTTGAACAAAACGGATATGTTCATAATCATTGGTTTAGTGCCCAAAAGAAAGGATATAGTGGAGTAGCGATTTTGTCTAAGCAGAAGCCTAACCATGTAGAATATGGGACAGGAATAGACTATATGGATTTTGAGGGCAGGAACCTCAGAGCAGACTTTGATGGAGTTTCTATTATGAGTATGTACCTTCCTTCAGGTACCAATCTGGCCAGATTGGATCTGAAATTGCAATATATGGCGGATCTGCAGTCGTATATAAATAGAATTAAAACAGATTACCCTAACCTTGTTATTTGCGGGGATTACAATATTTGCCATCAGGCAATTGATATTCACGATCCGGTGAGAAACAAAAATGTATCGGGATTTTTACCGGTTGAACGGGAATGGATTGGTAGTTTTATTGAAAGCGGGTTTATAGACAGCTTTCGTTTTTTTAACAAAGAACCACATCATTATACCTGGTGGAGTTACAGGGCAAATGCCCGCAATAATAATAAAGGATGGCGTCTGGATTATGGTATGGTAAGTCGTTCTCTGGAACATAGACTAAAGCGTTCTGTTATACTTTCGGAAGCAAAACACAGTGATCATTGCCCGATTCTGATTGAATTGCATGAATAATTAAAGGATTCTTACCAAAATGTAAACGTGGGAATTGTTAAATTTGTGGGGCCAAAAAAGAATAGTGTTTGCTTATGATATATAAAAAATTACCTCATACGGATTTAGAAGTTAGTAAGATTTGTCTAGGCACAATGACCTGGGGCCGTCAGAATTCCGAAGAGGAAGGACATCAGCAAATGGATTATGCAGTTGATAAGGGAATAAACTTTTTTGACACCGCGGAACTTTACCCTATTCCGGCACATCCCGACAGATATGCTGATACCGAAAAAATTATTGGCAACTGGTTTAAAAAAACAGGGAACAGAGACAAGATTATTCTAGGAACCAAGATTGCGGGGAAGGCCGATTTCACTAAGTTTATCAGATCAACAGGTTTTAGAAGGGAATCCTTAATTGAAGCCGTTGAAGGAAGTTTGGAACGACTTCAAACAGATTATATAGATTTATATCAATTGCATTGGCCGGAGCGTGCTACCAACTATTTTGGAAAAAGAGGTTATAAACATGATCTGACAGATCATTGGCAAGATAATATTCACCAGGTATTGGAAACCCTGAGGGAACTGATTAGTGAAGGTAAAATAAGACATGTAGGACTTTCCAACGAAACCCCATGGGGAACCATGCGTTTTTTAGAGGAAAGTAAAGTGCACTCCAGCTTACCCAGAATGATTACCATTCAAAATCCATATAATTTATTAAACCGCCAGTTTGAAGTGGGGCTTTCAGAAATTTCAATACGAGAAAATATTGGCCTCCTAGCCTATTCTCCTTTGGGATTTGGAGTTCTTAGTGGAAAGTATATGGGAGGCATGAAGCCTGCCAACGCCAGGATTACCTTATTTCCGGCATATAACCGCTACATCAGTGACAATGCAAGCCGGGCTACTCAGGAATATTACAAACTAGCCCAGGAGCATAATCTTTCACTTACCAAAATGGCACTTGCATTTGTAAATTCAAGACCATTTGTAACCAGCAATATTATTGGTGCAACGTCCATGAAACAACTGGAGGAAAATATATCCAGTATTGAAGTTGATCTCTCTGATGAGTTAATAAAGGGGATTGAATCTATTCACAATAATATACCTGATCCGGCGCCTTAATTTTATTTTTAAGTGCGTATATCATTATTTATAGGTTGGATAAATTTTTAGGCTAAATAAGGATATTTTAAAAGTTCTTTTAATTAAAGAGTTTGTTAACCACATCCTCAATTTTAGAGACCAATTCAATATTTATTTTTGTATTCTTAAGTGCAATTTTATTATTCTTTGAAACAAAAATTATAGAAAACCCAAGTTTATCGGCTTCAAGAATTCTTTGTTCCACTCTTTGCACAGGTCTTATTTCTCCGGCCAGGCCTATTTCTGCCGCAAAACATACATTTTTCTCAATTGGAATATCTGCATTGCTGGACAAAATAGCAGCGATTACTGCAAGATCTATAGCCGGATCGTCTACGGTTATGCCCCCCGTAATATTTAAAAAAACATCTTTTGCCCCTAGTCTAAAACCCGCTCTTTTTTCTAAAACAGCCAATAACATATTCAGCCGTTTAGCATTATATCCAGTGGTAGAGCGTTGAGGAGTACCATAGACTGCTGAACTCACTAAAGCCTGAATTTCTATCATCAAAGGCCGCATGCCTTCTACCGTTGAAGCAATGGCTGTTCCGCTAAGTCCCGAATCACTTTTTGAAAGCAATACTTCCGATGGATTATTTACCTCCCTAAGACCATCTCCCTGCATTTCATAAATTCCCAGCTCTGCTGTTGAACCAAATCTATTCTTCAGCGCCCGTAAAATTCTGTAAACATAATTGCGATCGCCTTCGAATTGCAGGACAGTATCTACCATATGTTCCAAAATCTTAGGCCCTGCAATATTTCCATCCTTCGTAATATGCCCTATTAAGATAACAGGTGTATTCGTTTCTTTTGCAAACCTTATAAGTTCTGCAGCACATTCACGAATTTGAGATATACTACCCGCGGAAGATTCTATATAATCTGAGTGGAGCGTCTGAATTGAATCAATGACTATTATATCGGGTGCAATATCATTTATCTGTTTAAAAATATTTTGGGTTTTGGTTTCGGTAAGTATGTAGCAGGTCTGATTATTCGGATGAATCCTCTCAGCTCTCATTTTTATTTGCTTCAGACTTTCCTCGCCCGAAACGTATAAGGTCCTTAAGTTGAGTCTTAATGCAATTTGCAGCAGCAATGTGCTTTTACCAATACCGGGTTCTCCACCGAGTAGAATCAGTGAACCAGGGACCAAACCTCCGCCTAAAACCCTATTAAATTCTTTATCGCAAATGTCTAGTCTAAATTCCCTGGAAGTATTGATCTGACCAACAAGAACGGGCTTGGAAGTAATTGTCTTAGTATCTTTGGCGCTTCGCCAGGGAATATCATTATCTTTTTGGATTACTTCTTCTACGATGGTATTCCATTCTTTACAGGCACCACATTGTCCCACCCATTTGGCATATTGTGTGCCGCAATTCTGACAAAAAAAAGCTGTTTTCGTTTTAGCCATTTGCACCTAAGCTGGTTTTGGCTAAAGATATTGTGGTTACTATAAAAATCAAAAGAATGTTGATACTTTAAATATCATTCCATATCAAATAAAAAATAATACAGCGGTATTGTTTTAAAAGCCAAAGTCTGCTTTTAAAGCGTCCATTTTTTCCAAAGCCATTTCTTTTGTCAGAAAATCGATCTCTTCCATCGCAAAGGCTTTCTCAAAAGTTCGCAATGCTTTTTTGCCCTCTCCTAATTCTTCATAATATTCTCCTTCAAAGTAGAATCCAAGCATTGTACCCGGAAATTCTTCTTTACACAATTCCGACAGGGGTTTTAAAGACTCAAAATCATCTTTTTTCCTGCTTGCCGCATATATGGCCATAATATCATTTAATTCAACTTCTTTCCTGAACCCAAATAATTCTTCAATAGAATTATATTTATCATCTAAATATTTGTAAACGGGTTCTTCAGATGTAAGGATATTTTCTTTGTATTCCTTTGGACTAATTGGTTTAAACATTTCAAACATACTTCCCCAGGCTTTCCCAATCCCATAGGTTACTATAGATACCTCATTGGCCGTAGGGTATTCATCAAAACGATAATTGAAACCTACTTTATCTATGCTTTTTAATGCCTTGTCCATTTGCAGGATTGCATTTCTGCTATCATTCTTTTCTCCACCAACAATTAAATGATAAAAAATTTGCTGATTTATTTCACTAAGTCTTGCCGGTACTCGGTTCTCCATTTCAGGTGCCAGATAGGGCGATATGCTAATGAATGCATTAAAGAGCGATTTTTCTTTGAATAAATAATAATTCCCAAAATTTGCCGTAATATCATAACCAACAAACATGGTGAAAGGAGCTGTATTGTAAGTTGTTTTAAGGTAAGGAATCAGTTCCATCCCTAGAAATTCAAAAAATAATTTCCCTTTTTCTGCAGGAAGTCCGGAGTCTTCCTCAAAGGCGCAATCTTCCCATCTCAAATCATTTTCTTTCTGGAAAACACCAACAATTATGGTCTCTGGAGTTCCTTGAAAAGTGCTATAAAATTTAGAATTTGCAACTACCTGATCAAAAAGGTATTCTCCGTCGAGAACAACCACTAAAGGATATTTTTTCTCAGGGCTGTAATCTTCTGGGATATAATATTTCACATCCCTTCTCTCCTGCAGTTTAAAAGATTCAAAAATCTCTTGTGTTATTTGTGCTTTTAAACCTGTACAGAACAGTATTAAAGCAAATAGAAAAAAATTACGTACCATCCGAATATATTTGAAAACAGCTTTATGCTATTTATTCCTGTTCAATAACGGTAAGAGCAGGAAAGATATTGCACCGAAAAACACAACCATAAGAGTTTGTGATATCCACATAATCCAACCAAATGCATTTCCGGAAACAGCTGTAATACCAAAAATATTTAGGGATTTGCTTACTGCGATGGGGTAAAGGCCTATGCCTCCATTTGTCGTAGACATTGCAAATGCACCACCAACAAAGGCTACTAATAGTTGCCCAAATGAAAGATTAATAGTTTCTGGCACGGTAAATTTTATAACCCAAAACATAAGAACATAAGCACCCCAAATAAAAATAGTGTGTATGACAAAATGCCATTTATGTTTCATTTTGAATATACTTAAAACACCGTCTAATAAACCTTTCATAAAGTCCCTGACTTTAATGGCAAATCTCGAACTTGAACGTTTTAAAAAGCCCATGATAAAAAATAGCCCTATAAAACCCAAAAAAAGAAAAATTAGGGTAGTTGTTAAGCCAACCCCTTTTTCGTTTAGGAAGGCAAGTATTATTTCGGTCTGTGAAAAAAGGGCTATTAGTATTATGAGAAGTAACATCAGTAAGTCTACAACCCGTTCGGTAACAATTGTCCCAAAACCTTTTTGAAAAGGAACGTCCTCGTAGGTTGCTAGTGCCGTTGCTCTTAATACTTCTCCAGACCTTGGGATGCCTAAATTAGCAAAGTAGGCCATTAAGATGATGAAAATATTGTTAGTCACTTTTGGGGCATACCCTAAGGGTTCCAAAAGATAATTCCATCGGATCGCCCTGGAAATATGGCTCAAAACTCCTATAAATACTGAGATTCCTACCCAAAACAGATCAGCTTCTTTAATGTACCTGATTATTTGTATCCTGTCCTCTTCAGAAGTAATTCTATATGAATACCAGACTAAAAAAACTCCCAAAGCAATTGGGAGTATAATTTTTAAGATCTTTTTCGGTTCTTTGGTCAAGACTATTTTAATAAATTAGTTTCTTCATCTGGGAAAACTAAAGCCGGATTGAATTTTTTAGCTTCTTCTATATCCATTCGGGCATATGTAATCAAAATCAAAATATCACCTACTGCCACTTTTCTGGCCGCGGCACCATTTAGTGTTAGTTCACCCGTACCCCTTGGTCCGGGAATAACATAGGTCTCCAATCGTTCACCATTATTATTATTGACAATCTGCACTTTTTCACCTTGAATAATATTGGCAGCATCCATAAGATCTTCATCTATAGTAATACTTCCTATATAATTAAGGTCAGCTCCTGTAACTCGAACCCGATGTATTTTAGATTTTACAACTTCTATTTGCATGGCACAAAGTTAATTAATTAAGGACTATGTTATCTATGAGGCGCACCCCGTTGACATAAACTGCTATAAAGGCCCTATATTTTGTATTTTTTTGTTTTCTTTTTACTGGATTCAAAGTATCCTGATCAGTAATATTTATATATTCCAAATCGAATTCAGCCTGTTTATCAAATTTGTTTTTAACCCAATTCATTACGTTTGTAGCACTTTTCATGCCAAATATTTCTTTGGCAGCCAAAAGAGTTTCATAGATAAAAGAGGCTTTAACCCTTAAGTCTTTTGGTAGTCTTTCGTTTCTGGAACTCATTGCAAGTCCGTGAGGTTCTCTGACAATTGGGCAGCCAATAATTTCAATTGGCATATTCGTTATTTCAATTAATTTTTTGATGATTAATAGTTGCTGAAAATCCTTCTCTCCGAAATAGGCTTTATTTGGCTTAACAATCGAAAAAAGTTTTTCCACAACCGTTGCCACTCCCAAAAAATGATTCGATCTGAATTTACCTTCCATCGTTGTATCCAAACCATCAAAATCATATTCCTTTGAACTGATGTTGTTTGAATATAATTCTGTTACTGCTGGGGCAAAAACAATGAGCTCCTCTGAAATAGTTTTTAGAGCTTCAAGATCTGAATCAAGCGTGTCAGGATATTTGTTTAAATCATCTTGATTATCAAATTGGGTAGGATTAACAAAAATAGTGACTACAACGACTTTAGTTTCAGAGATGGCTTTTTTGACTATAGCTAGATGACCTTCATGCAATGCCCCCATAGTAGGAACCAAACCCACAGATGTTGAAGTATTTTTTAATATGGCCAAATGAGCTATTAAATCCTTTTTTCTACGGAATAACAACATAATCAATTATAAAAGCCAGCAAACTTACTATAATTACTGCTATTCTACATTATTTTTGTAATTTTGCAGCTATGTTTTTCCGATAAACAAAATACATTTTTTTATGAATGGTAAAAAGATATTGTTTGTATCTTCTGAATTAGTGCCCTATTTACCAGAGAATGAAGTTTCCTTAATGTCTTACGAAACGCCAAGGATGGTTAATAGTAAAAAAGGCCAAATAAGAATATTTATGCCAAGATATGGCAATATCAATGAGCGGAGGCATCAGTTGCATGAGGTGATCAGACTCTCTGGTATGAACCTCGTCATCAATGATATGGACATGCCGCTTATTATTAAAGTTGCTTCAATACCCCGGGAGCGTATACAAGTCTATTTTATAGATAATGAGGAGTATTTTAAACGCAAAGCTACATTTACTGATGAGAATGGAGTGCTATTCCCGGATAATGATGAAAGGGCGATTTTCTTTGCAAAAGGCGTAGTGGAAACAGTAAAAAAATTGAATTGGTCACCGGATATTATCCATGTTCATGGCTGGCTGGCTTCACTTTTGCCCTTATATTTAAGAACCTATTACGCAGATGAACCACTATTTGCCGACAGCAAAATAGTAACCTCAGTTTATAGCCAGGGTTTTGATGGAAATCTGGATGGTAATATGAAGAAAAAAATATTATTTGATGGGATTACTGAGGATAGTATCTCCCATCTAGAGTCTCCCACCTATAATAATTTGTTAAAAGTTGCTGTAGATTTTTCTGATGCCATTATTTTAGCCTCCGAAGAAGTTTCAGAAGATTTAAGTGAATATATTTCCAACCTCCAAAAACCTCTGTTGCCATATGTTTCTTTACAGGAATTTGAAGAAGCATATGCGAACTTTTATAGCACTGAAGTTTTAAAATAGGCCTCATGAAGATTTTATTAAAATTGGTATTCTCTGCAATTGCAGTTTTGGTACTTATGCTTAGCGCCGTTTCGTGTGATGAAGACCTTACAACAATTGGAGATGGTCTTATTGGAGACGATCCTTTTAAAACAAGTAAAGCAGTATATGACGTTTTTGTATTTAACAAAAAAATCACTGCTGTTGAGACGAACAAACTTCCAATATACCAAATAGGAATATATGATGACCCACTTTTTGGCAATACCGAGGCGAGTATTACTTCCCAACTAAGATTGCAAGGAGGTTTTGGGAATCCAATATTTGGACTTTCTAGCCAGCAAAGAGAAGATAATTCTCTAACCGATCCAGACGAGACGGCGATTGAGGAGAATGAAACTGTAAAAGAAGTAATTCTTTATATCCCTTATCTTCAAAACCCAAATGGTGATCGCGATCTTGACGGTGTTCCAGACACTTTTGATGCAGACCCAGAGGACCCTAACAGTGATAGTGATGGAGATGGCCTTACCGATAATGATGAAAGAATACTCGGAACAAACCCGCTTAATGAAGATACGGATGGTGATGGGATAGGCGATAGTACAGATACGGATAATACTATAAATAGGTATCCACGAAAAGTTGACCTTGACAGTATTTATGGAAACCGGGAAGCTCCTTTTAATTTCAAAGTAGAACGATCTACGTATTTTTTAAGAGATTTGGATCCGGATACAGGGTTTCTGGAATCACAGGAATACTATTCAACTCAGGAATTTTCACCGGATTTTGTTTCTGACGTACTGTTTGACGGGGAGGTAATTATATCAGATGAGGAAACACTGGTTTTTCCTGAAGACGATCCCGACACCGAGGCAGATGAATCTCTCAATGAGCCCGAGCGAATCCAACCAGGTATTCGGGTGGCATTAGATCCTGATTTTTTTCAACAAAACATTTTAGATAAAGAAGGCCAGTCAGAGCTATTAAGTCAGGCCAATTTCAGTGATTTCATTAGAGGTTTGCACTTATCTGTTTCTGCCATCACCGATGATATTATGCTTATTCTGGACGTGACTGATGCCACAATTACAATAACTTATGATTACGATAAGCAGGAGGATGAAGGAATAGTTAAGGAAGAAGCAGAGTACCAATTGACACTAATTAGCAGAGAATTAACCTTTGGCACAATTAATGGCAATGCAGTTAACACTTTAATAAATGCCCCATTTCCATCTGAGATTACGAATGATTTAGATATAAGCGAAAATGCAGATAGGATATATCTTAAAGGAGGTTCAGGGTCCTATGCAGAAATCCAGTTGTTTGAGGAAAATAACGGAGAAGATATTTTAAATGAGATCAAAGCAAAAAATTGGATTGTAAATGAAGCCAACCTCATCTTTTATGTAGACAGAGAAACGTTGGATATGGCTGGCAATATTAATGAACCTCCCGCATTATACCTTTATAACACTGAGACAAACAGCCCTTTATATGATCTTAGTGTAGCAAGTGATCCTGACCTGAGAAACAGAATTAATATAAATTATGACGGGTCTTTGGAAAAAGAGAATAATAAAGGAATTAAATATAAATTGAAAATAACCAATCATATCAATGATATTATAATTAGAGATTCTACAAATGTTACCCTCGGCCTCGCCGTAACTGCAGATTTGGCAATTAGTACTTCTAAAAATGCTGTGCTTGACATTTCTGAAGAAGATTTACCGGTTGCTGCCACAATTACCCCATTAAGCACCGTTCTTTTTGGTAATAATGTTCCCGTTGAAAAAGAGGATATGAAGCTAAAATTAGAGATATTCTATACGGAGTCAAATTAATTGAGTACATACCACTTACAGTATTTTATCGTTATATAACCGAATTTAAGGGAAAGTTTTATTTTCTTCTTGTAAATTTGCTCATCTCCTAATCGGTTAATTTATAATATATGTGTGGAATTGTTGGATATATAGGATTTAGGGAAGCTTATCCCATAATCATGAAAGGTTTGCAACGTCTGGAATACCGGGGGTATGATAGTGCTGGAATTGCCTTATACGACGGGAATAGAATTAATCTGGCCAAAACCAAAGGCAAAGTTATAGATCTGAAAGAACGATCAGAAGCTAATATACCCTTAAATGGGAATGTTGGCATAGGACATACGAGATGGGCAACTCATGGAATTCCAAACGATGTGAATTCACATCCGCACTATTCAAATTCGGGAAACCTTATAATTATTCATAATGGGATCATAGAAAATTATGAATCTATAAAACAAGAACTAACCAAAAGGGGCTATACCTTCGAATCTGACACGGATACAGAGGTTTTGATCAATCTTATTGAAGAAGTCAAGACAAAGGAAAATGTTTTACTAGGCAAGGCCGTGCAAATTGCTTTAAATCAGGTTGTTGGGGCTTATGCAATTGCGGTATTTGATGTTCAAAAGCCAGATGAAATTGTGGTTGCCAAACTAGGGAGTCCATTGGCAATAGGTATTGGGGAAGAGGAGTTTTTTATTGCTTCTGATGCATCACCTTTTATTGAATTTACTAATAATGCGGTTTATCTGGAAGACCAGGAAATGGCCATAATTCGTCTTGGGAAAGAAATTAAACTTCGAAAAATAAAGAATGATGCCATAGCTTATCCAATGGTGCAGGAGCTTCAATTTAATCTCGAGGAAATTGAAAAGGGGATGTATGATCATTTTATGTTAAAGGAAATTTATGAACAACCAAATGCCATAAAAGATACTTACAGAGGACGATTGCTAGTTGATCAGGATATAATAAAAATGTCCGGGATTGACGATAATCTTGAAATATTTCTCAACGCAAACAGGATAATTATTGTGGCATGCGGAACTTCCTGGCATGCTGGATTAGTAGCAGAGTATATTTTTGAAGATTTGGCAAGGATACCTGTTGAGGTAGAATATGCATCAGAATTTAGATATAGAAATCCTGTAATTACAGAAAAAGATGTGGTTATTGCCATTTCGCAATCCGGTGAAACTGCCGATACATTAGCGGCAATTAAGCTTGCCAAAGAGAACGGAGCATTTGTATTTGGAGTCTGCAATGTCGTAGGTTCTTCTATTGCACGTGAAACTCATGCGGGGGCATATACACATGCCGGGCCGGAAATTGGTGTTGCTTCAACCAAAGCATTTACAACACAGATAACGATTTTAACTCTTATTGCGCTAAAACTGGCTAAAGAAAAAGGTAAATTTTCTGAATCTAAGTTTCATGAATATCTTGCTGAGTTAGACAATATACCAAGTAAAGTGGAAAAAGCACTTCAATCTAATCCCTTGATTGAAATAATTGCAAATGAATATAAAGATTCAGAAAACTGTTTATATCTGGGAAGGGGTTATAACTTTCCCGTAGCACTTGAAGGAGCACTTAAACTTAAAGAAATAAGTTATATACATGCTGAAGGATATCCTGCCGCAGAGATGAAACACGGCCCTATTGCACTTATTGATGAAAATATGCCTGTTATTGTAATTGCTACCAACAAAGGTCATTACGAGAAAGTAGTTAGTAATATTCAGGAAATAAAATCCCGAAAGGGAAAAATTATAGCCATTGTTACGGAAGGTGATGAACAGGTAAAAGAACTGGCAGACCACGTGATAGAGGTGCCTGAAACTATCGAATGTCTCACTCCGCTTTTGACAACCATACCACTGCAATTGTTATCTTATCATATTGCAATAATGAGAGGATGTAATGTGGATCAACCTCGAAATTTGGCCAAGTCGGTTACGGTGGAATAATTTAGTTTTATAAATCATAATTTTAAGGCGACCATTTTTATGGCCGCCTTTTTTTATTGAAATTATGTATTTATAAGTTTATATAGGTTTTAATTGCGAAATTAATATTTAGCAGGCATACTTTATTCGCTTTTTACATTTTCAATTTAAAAAATTCAGTATCTTGGCTATATACTAATTTAACTCAAAATTAACATGAGAAGAATCTTTCTTTTTTCCCTACTAATGTTGGGCATAGGAGTGTATTCGCAGACAACCGTGAATGGAAATGTAACTGATGAAAATGGCCAACCTGTTCCAGGGGCTAACGTTGTTATAGTTGGGAAAACGATCGGAACAACCGCCGATTTTGATGGTAATTTTGTTCTTGAAACTTCTGAAGTACCTCCCTTTCAATTAAGGATAACAAGTATCGGGTATTCCGAGGCAACTGCTGATGTTACGGCGAATGATCAAACCATTTCAGTTATCCTTCGTGAAGCACAAACTTTTTTGGATGAGGTAGTGATCTCTGCTTCCAGAACCCCGGAACGGATTTTTGAATCCCCGGTTACTGTAGAGCGCTTAGGTATAGAAGCAATAAAGAATACCACCGCCGCGGATTTTTACGGCGGATTGGAAAATTTAAAAGGGGTTGATATTAACACCAACAGTTTAACCTTTAAATCAGTGAATACCCGTGGTTTTGCCACCTTTGCCAATACCCGTTTTATGCAATTGGTAGATGGTATGGATAATTCTACACCTGCTTTGAACTTTCCAATTGGCAATCTGGTAGGTTTAATTGAAGCGGATGTACAAAGCATTGAATTGTTGCCGGGAGCATCCTCTGCTTTATACGGTGCAAATGCTTTTAATGGGATTCTTTTTATGCGCAGTAAAAGCCCTTTTGATTATCCGGGAATTAGTGCAACTATAAAACAGGGAATTACTTCACAGGAGGCGGCCGGGGATAATAGCTATACTGATTTTGGCATAAGGGCAGCATATAAGTTTTCTGATAAATTTGCGGCTAAGGTGAACTTTGGCTATCTCAAAGGAACAGATTGGGCCGCTACCAGTGAGATAGATAAGTTTGACCCTACCCGTACTAGGGCAGACCTTAATTATGATGGTATTAACGTATATGGCGATGAAGTGTCAGCTGACCTAAAAAGCGTAGCTGTTACGCTTGAGGGCCTTGGTATACTGCCGGAAGGAGCTAACGCTTTGGTGCCATCTGTAGACGTAAGCAGAACCGGATATAATGAAGCAGAACTCACCAATTATAATGCAGAAAGTATCAAAGCGGATTGGGGCTTATATTACAGACCCATAGTGGGAAATAATCTTGAAATTTCCTATGTGGGTAAAGTTGGCACAGGATCAACTATTTATCAAGGTACCAACAGATATAATATTAATGGTTTTTTTCAACAACAGCATAAGCTTGAAGTTAAAAACGATAATTTTTTCTTGAGGGGCTATTTGGTTGCAGACAAAGCTGGCGATTCTTATGATATGGTTTTTACCGGAATAAACATCAATAGAAGATGGAAAGAAGATAATACATGGTTTGGTGAATATACGGGCACCTATGTACAAGCTACCTTAGGTGGTGCCACGGATGCACAAGCACATGCTGCGGCCAGGGCTCAGGCAGAATCTGGCCGTTTTCTCCCTGGATCAGCAGAATTTCAGAATGCTTTTAATAGTGTTATCAAGGATCCTGACCTCGCCACAGGGTCTCAATTTAGAGATGCCTCTAAATATTATCATGCAGATGGAAATTACAATTTTAGTCATTTAATTGATTGGGCAGATATCCAAATCGGAGGTTCCTTCAGGCAGTACAGATTAAATTCCTTCGGAACAATATATACGGATTTTGATGGTCCCATTGATTATTCAGAATTTGGAATCTATACTCAAATCCAGAAGAATTTGGAGTTAAATGATAAAATGAATCTTAAGCTTACCGGATCCGTTCGGTATGACAAATCGGAATTTTTTGATGGGTTCTTTTCACCCAGGGTATCGGCGGGACTTACTATTAACAGGAATCATAATGTAAGGGCCTCGGTCCAGACAGGATTTAGAAACCCGACTACTCAGGATTTGTTCATAGGCTTGAACGCAGGAAGGGCCATTCTGGTAGGTTCCGCCCCGGAAAACTTGGATAGATACGTAAGACCCTATGATGTAAGTGGTGGTGGCCAAGGGCTAGGTCAGCCGGCAACGATTACCCAAACGGGAGCTGCCGCTTATAATAATTCATATTCTCTCAGTTCCGTAGAAACCCTGGGTATAACTGGGGACCCTGCTGATTTAAGGGTTGCCAATCCCGATCTGGTAAAACCGGAACAGGTAACCTCTTTTGAGATAGGCTATAGGGGAAAAATAGACAAAATAGTCATCGATTTTAGCACCTATTATAACAACTATAAGGATTTCATTTCTCAAGAAGTAGTTATAGCACCTTATTACGGAACTGTTGGAGATGGTTCGCTCTCCGTAGCAGCAATAAGTAATGATGACTTTCAGGCCTACAGTGCCTATACAAATTCTAATGTAGATGTAAACTCCTATGGTGCATCCTTGGGATTATCGGCAAAAATATTTGGGGATTTTGATCTTGGTGGAAGCTATACGTTTACGAAACAGGATTTTGATCAGGAGGCCAATCCTGATTTTATGACAAGTTTCAACACGCCGGAACATAAATTTAAAGCTTCTTTTGGTAATCAGGATCTTTTTGAAAATTTCGGATTTAATATAGCTTATAGGTTTAGTGATGATTATTTCTGGGAAGCAACTTTTGGTAATGGGGTCGTTCCTGAATTCCACACACTTGATGCACAGATTAATTATCGGGTTCCAAGTATAAAATCAACATTTAAAGCAGGGGGCACCAATATTCTTGGAACCGAATACTTTACTGCTTTTGGAACAGGGTTTATTGGCTCCATATATTATGTTTCTTGGGCAATTAATACTTTATAAAATGATGAATATGAAAATTAAATATATCTGGTTATTTACATGCCTTATAGGATTTTCGGCTTGTAATGATAAGGAAGATTTTGATATGACCGAGGAAGAGGTGGAGTTGCCAGCTGCTACCCCCGGATCTGCCGATTTTTCCAACTTTGTTGCTATAGGCAATACTTTGACAGCAGGTTTTACTGATGGGGCGCTATTTATAGCAGGTCAAAATAATTCATTGCCCAACATTTTATCACAACAATTTGAACTTGTTGGGGGTGGAAGTTTCACACAACCCTTGGCTAGTGATAATTTTGGCGGATTGGCGTTAGCGGGTAATCGGCTTCCAGGATTTGATCCCAGACTTGTTTTTGGGGGTGCTGGTCCGGTTCCTTTAGAATCCTTGATTGGTCCAGTAACGGTTACTACAGATATTGCTCTCAACAATCCAACAGGTCCTTTTAACAATTTGGGGGTACCCGGGGCGAAAAGTTTTCATCTGTTGGCACCTGGTTACGGAAATTTGGGAAATCTTTCCTTAGGACTGGCCAATCCTTATTTTGTAAGAATGACAGGATCAACGCCTGATGCCAGTGTTTTGCAATTGGCAGTAACCCAGGCACCCTCTTTCTTTTCATTATGGATTGGTTCTAATGATGTTTTGGGTTATGCACTCTCCGGAGGAGATGGGACTGATCCAATAACTCCTGTTGACGGGCCTCCTGGAGTAGGTTTTAACGAAAGTTATGGAGCAGTGATCGCCACGCTAGCAGCTTCAGGTGCCGGTGGTGTAGTTGCTAATATTCCTGATGTGGCCAGCATACCGCATTTTACTACCGTTCCTTATAATCCGGTACCTTTGGATGCAGGGACCGCCGCTGCTGTTAATCAGGCGTATGCACCTTATAACGGGGGTATTCAGGCGGCGTTGGCAGCTTTAGCAGGGACAG
Source organism: uncultured Eudoraea sp. (assembly GCF_947490415.1). GTDB lineage: Bacteria > Bacteroidota > Bacteroidia > Flavobacteriales > Flavobacteriaceae > Eudoraea. The sequence goes on along the minus strand of NZ_CANLGX010000001.1, from coordinate 397,124 downwards.
GACTTTTTACCCAGGAAGAAGCCGATTCCAGGCTTATTAATTTTGAGGCAAGTGCAGCTAATGCAGTAGTTATTGAGGATGAAAGCTTAACAGATTTGGGAGCTATAAACCCCGCTTTTGAGGGGCTGCCTAAAATTAGACAAGCTACGGCCGAAGATCTTATTGTTTTACCGGCCGCGAATTTCATAGGTACCCTGGCAGACCCAAACAACCCGCTATCCGTGAATGGTGTAGCTATACCTTTGTCAGACAAATGGGTGCTTATTCCGAGTGAACAAGCGGAGATCTCAGATGCCATTATAGCTTTTAACGCTACTATATCAAGTACGGCAAATGCCGCAGGTCTGGCTTTTGTGGATGCTAATGCCTTATATCTGCAATTGTCAAATGGCGGTATTACCAGTGGCAATTTTACCCTAACCTCTAATTTGGTAACAGGTGGAGCATTTTCATTGGATGGTATTCATCCTACAGCCAGAGGCTATGCTTTAATAGCTAATGATTTTATGAAAGCCATAGATGCCAAGTATGGTTCAAATTTTGAAGCTTCGGGGAATCTTTTAGATTTAGGGAATTATCCAACAAATTATTCACCTGCGTTGCAGTAAATAATCATCTTATTATAAAAAAAGCGCCGCTATTAAGGCGCTTTTTTATTGTCCAGAAAATAAGGCAAAACAATTTCTATTTAAAATAGAAAAACATATCTTTGCAGCCTGAAAAAACAATCAATTTATATAAGATCTTAGGTTGTTTTTAAAGAGCGCTAATTTTTAAATATAAATACTTGCATAATGGCTAAAGTTACAGGTAGAGTATCCCAGATAATTGGACCGGTTATTGACGTAGAATTTCCATCTGGCACAGAACTGCCAAGAATTTATGATTCCCTGGAAATTACCAGGAAGGATGGATCTCTTTTGGTATTGGAAGTGCAATCACATACTGGGGAAAATATAATTAGGTCAATTTCTATGGACTCTACAGATGGTTTGAGCAGGGGTACGGAAGTAGTATCTACAGGTAATGCCATTCAAATGCCAGTTGGGGAAGATATTTACGGACGCCTGTTTAATGTAATTGGAGATGCCATTGATGGTCTTGGAAATTTACCTAAGTCTGGTAAAAACGGACTTCCAATTCATAGAGAAGCTCCAAAATTTGAGGATTTATCTACGTCTACCGAAGTTCTCTTTACTGGAATAAAGGTCATAGATCTTATTGAACCTTATGCTAAAGGAGGTAAAATTGGATTATTTGGTGGTGCCGGTGTAGGTAAAACAGTATTGATTCAGGAGTTGATTAATAATATAGCTAAAGGTCATGGTGGTCTTTCAGTATTCGCAGGTGTTGGTGAGCGTACGAGAGAAGGAAATGATTTGTTACGTGAAATGCTCGAATCCGGAATCATAAAATACGGGGATGACTTTTTGCATTCTATGGAAGAAGGAGGATGGGACTTATCTAAGGTTGATAAGAATGTTATGAAAGAATCCAAAGCGACATTTGTTTTTGGACAGATGAATGAACCTCCGGGAGCTCGTGCAAGGGTAGCACTTTCAGGTCTTACAATTGCTGAATATTTTAGGGATGGAGCAGGAGAAGGACAAGGTAAAGATGTGCTATTTTTTGTTGATAATATTTTCCGTTTTACCCAGGCAGGTTCAGAAGTATCTGCCCTTTTAGGGAGGATGCCTTCTGCGGTAGGTTACCAGCCTACTCTTGCCACAGAAATGGGAACAATGCAGGAACGAATTACATCAACAAAAAGAGGTTCCATTACCTCAGTACAAGCTGTTTACGTGCCAGCGGATGACTTAACAGACCCGGCGCCGGCAACTACTTTTGCCCATTTAGATGCTACTACTGTTTTGTCGAGGAAAATTGCGGAACTTGGTATTTATCCGGCGGTTGATCCTCTGGATTCTACTTCAAGAATTCTTACCGAAGAGATATTGGGAAAAGATCATTATGCCTGTACTCAAAGGGTTAAAGAACTTCTGCAGCACTATAAGGAATTACAGGATATTATCGCTATTCTCGGAATGGAAGAACTCTCAGAAGAAGATAAATTGGCAGTTGGCAGGGCAAGACGAGTACAGCGATTTTTGTCGCAACCCTTCCACGTAGCTGAACAATTTACCGGGATACCTGGTGTTTTGGTTGATATTAAGGAGACCATAAAAGGATTTAATATGATTATGGATGGGGAATTAGATCATTTACCTGAAGCTGCATTTAACCTTAAAGGAACTATTGAAGAAGCGATTGAAGCCGGTGAAAAAATGTTGGCTGAAGCTTAATAAGAATATTTAAATTATGTACCTAGAAATTGTATCCCCTGAAGCTATATTATTTGCTGGAGAAGTTATTTCTGTAACCGTACCCGGAATAAACGGGGAATTTCAGATGCTTACCAACCATGCACCCATAGTTTCAATACTTCAGGAAGGTGAGGTGAAGATTCAAGGAGAGATTCAGATTGAGGAGGAGTATGAAGATAAGTTTACTAAAGATTCTAATGGAAAAACTATTCTCCATATTAATAGTGGCACAATAGAATTAAATGATAACAAATTAATAGTTCTTGCCGATTAAAGTATTCTGAAAAATATCTAAAAAAGCCATACAACTTGTATGGTTTTTTTTATTTCAGGGCTAATAAACACCATTTCCTTCCATTGTAATTATAAGTCTTAAGTTCGATGAAACCAACCGCGAAGTGGGCGTTAAGTGAACGTTTATTTAATGCATCTACCTCAGTAATAATGCAATTGTAATTTGTCTTGAGAACATCTTGCATTTTCTTGTAAAGCTTCTGAAAAACTCCCTTTTTCCGATATTCTTTCTGAATACAAACCTGTCCCATTACCATGAATTTTTCACCAGGGGCCAAGACAGAATTAATTTCTTCAAACATGGGTTTTAGTATATCAATTTCATTATTAAATTTAGGATGCATACACAAGGCATATCCAATAACTTCATCATTTTCCTTGGCAATAATATGTGGGCATCTACTATTCATACGATCCAATAAGTCCAGGGAATGAGTTACAGTTAGAAAACCTTCCTGTTCTATTTCTTTAATAGATAATGCCTTAGGAATGTTTTTTTTCTGCAGGGAAAGAATTTGTTCCAATTCCAATCTGCTTTGTACACGGCCAATTTGAATTGTCATTGTTTGGAGTTTCTATGATTCAATATACTATTTAAAAATAGGATATACTACATTTGTGAAATGGGTCATTTTCCGGAAAAATTACATAAAAAATTAACCGAACGGGAGAAAATCAATGCACTTAGAACCTTGCCAGAAGGTAATTTGGGAATTGATTTTTCATCTAATGACTATTTAGGAATTGCACAAAATCATATTGTTTTTGAAAAGGCAATTAGTATTCTTTCTGAACAGGGAATAAATTATAATGGTGCTACCGGTTCAAGGTTGCTTACGGGAAACAGTATTTTATTTAGTGAGGCGGAAAAACTACTTAGGGAACAACATAGGGCAGATTCGGCCTTGATTTTTAATTCGGGATATGATGCAAATATTGGCCTGTTTTCGTCAGTGCCGCAAAGAGATGATATAATATTATACGACGAGTTTATTCATGCCAGTATTAGAGATGGGATTAAAATGAGTAATTCCCGGAACTATAAGTTTAAACATAACGATCTTCATGACTTATTATCGCAAATCTTGCGAGGACAAGAAAAAGACACTAATAATGGTAATAAAGAAATTTATATAGTTACAGAATCTGTTTTTTCAATGGATGGAGATTCACCAGACCTGAAAGCATTGTCCCAATTATGCCAAAAATACAAATGTCGCCTGATTGTTGATGAAGCGCATGCTATTGGCTTATTTGGTTCAAATGGCAGCGGCAGGGTTCAGGAATTGGAATTGCAGGAAGGTGTTTTTGCCAGGATTATCACTTTTGGTAAGGCCCTGGGATGTCATGGTGCGGCAATTTTAGGAAGTGCAGACCTGAATAAATATTTAATGAACTTTGCAAGAAGCTTTATCTATACCACCGGGTTGCCACCTCATTCCGTAGCAACTGTTATCGCGGCATATCAGTTTATGAAAAGTCCAGCAGGATTTAAAGAGAGAGAATTGCTTCATGAAAATATTGCGTTGTTTAATACACAGAAGGAGCTTCTGGGTATTTCTTCTTTATTTATTCCCAGTAACTCAGCCATTCATTCATGTATTGTTAAAGGAAATAATGAAGTAAAGCAAATAGCGCAAGAAATTCAAAAAAATTCATTCGACGTTAGGCCTATTCTATCTCCTACCGTGCCTGAAGGAGAGGAACGTTTACGTTTTTGTTTGCATAGCTTTAATTCAAAAGAGGATATTTGCATTATATTACAACAATTAGTACTTGCAATTAAAAAGATATGAATCAGGAATTTTATACGCTTGGTGCATTTGAATATGTTGCCGATGTGCAGATTATTAAAGGGAAACTGGAGTCTGAAGGCATTCGGGTATTTTTAAAGGACGAAAACACTATAAATACAGATCCTTTGATAAGTCAGGCTATTGGTGGGGTAAAGTTGCAGGTTTACTCAAAAGATAAAGACAAGGCTTTGAATATATATAATGAAATAAGAAGTTATGCTCTGGACAGCAAAGGAAATCTAATTACCTGCCCAAATTGTAAAGCACAAAGATCTGAAGTATACTATAGTAGAAAGGGCATAATTAATAAGCTGTTTCCATTTTTTGAAAAGAAGAAATACAAATGTCTGAAGTGTAATATGATTACCCAACCGTAAAGTACTATGAAGCGAATATTTGTTACCGGTATTTCAACTGATGTAGGAAAGACCATTGCCTCGGCGATTATCACAGAGGCTTTGGAAGCAGATTACTGGAAACCTATACAAGCAGGCGATCTTGAGCATTCGGACAGTCATAAGATCAAAGAATTGATTTCCAATAAGAAGACTGTGGTCCACCAGAATAGTTATGCGCTAAAAACGCCAATGAGTCCTCATGCGGCTGCAGAAATAGATAATCTTATAATTGATATAGCCCAAATTATAGAGCCACAAACAACAAATCATCTGGTAATTGAAGGGGCAGGAGGTTTAATGGTCCCTTTAAACGAAGAGGATACCATTTTAGATATCATCAAAGAACATTATCAGGTAATAGTAGTTTCGAGACATTATTTAGGAAGTATTAACCATTCATTGTTAACCATTGAAAGCTTAAAGCAAAAAGGGTTTAACGTGGCTGTTATATTCAGTGGTAATGAACATCCAAGCACCGAAGGCATCATAATTAGAAAGACAGGGGTAAAGGTATTAGGCAGGATTGAAGAGGAAACTAACTTTGATAAACACCTCATTAAACAATATGCTGCTAAATTCTATCCAATGCTGAAAACACTTTGAGTATTATTATGATTAAGTCTAATCAAAGGTCAGTCAGTAAAACTGACAATTATAATCTGAAATATTGAAAAACTTAACGGAAAGAGATAAAAAGTATATATGGCACCCGCTTACGCAGCATAAACTTAATTCTGATATGCTGGGTATAGTAAAGGCGAAAGGCGCTATCCTGTACGACGAAAACGGTGGTGAATACATAGATGGTATTGCATCCTGGTATACTTCAATGTACGGACATTGCAATGAATATATCCTTGAAAAGGTACAACACCAAATGGCGGTACTCGATCAGGTAGTATTTAGTGGTTTTACCCATGAACCAGCAATTAGGCTATCAGAAGAGTTAATAAATATATTACCTTCTAATCAGCAAAAAATATTCTTTTCAGACAATGGCTCTACAGCTACAGAAGTTGGAATTAAAATGGCCTTACAATATCATTATAATCGAGGTAATAAACGAAAAGTACTTCTGGCTTTTGAGGAGGGCTTTCATGGAGATACGTTTGGGGCTATGTCTGTCTCCGGACTTTCTGTTTATAATGGCCCGTTTGAAGATTATTTTATTAAAGTTGAACGTATACTGACCCCAACGAAAGAGAATGTGGGAGATATTTTACTTCAGCTGACGGAAAGACTTAGTCAAAACGATATTGCGGGATTTATCTATGAACCTCTGGTACAGGGAGCAGCGGCGATGAAGATGCATGATGCAGAAGGCTTGAATATGATTCTTGAATTGCTTAATAAACATCAGGTCCTGCTAATTGCAGATGAGGTCATGACCGGATTTGGTAAGACGGGAAAGAATTTTGCCTCAGATCATTTACCTGTTAAGCCAGATATTATATGCCTTTCTAAAGCACTTACTGCCGGTTTAATGCCTATGGGTGTAACTTCATGCACTCAGCAGGTCTATGATGCATTTTATAGTACTGATATTGCTAAAGGTCTATTCCATGGCCATACCTATACTGCAAATCCATTAGCTTGTGTGGCGGCATTGGCTGGCATTGAATTACTTCAATCTGAACAAATTCAAAAAGACATCCGGCGAGTCATTAAATCTCATCAGGAGTTTGGTTTGAAAATTAAGGGACATCCGAAGGTGGCTGAAATTCGTCAGTGCGGAATTATCTTTGCACTGGACTTGAATATTAAAATGGAGCGTTATGGTAGATTACGTGACCGGTTGTTTAATTTTTTTATGACGCATGGTGTGTTCTTACGGCCATTAGGGAATACAATCTATATTTTGGCACCATATACCATTACTGCATCTCAGTTAAAACGGGTATATGATATCATTGAACTTGCATTGGATTCGGAAGTTTAGGATTTACAAAAAACCTTACTCCCATTCTTCGTTAAGGAGGTTCAGCTCTTCATTATCCTGTATAACGACCCTAATTTCATGATAGGTCCAATTATCGCCTATAGCGGTAGCTTTAATAAATAAAGTCCCGTTATCCTTAGGCCCCTTAACAGGGACTTTCATATTAACACTTTTTTCATTACCGGTCCAATTAAATTCCCCTTGAATTATTCCGTTTTTTTCTATAGGAGAACCCATTTGTTCAACGATGTTAGGGTCCGCGTTAATTTTTTCAAGAGCGTATTCCAAAGGGACCGAATCTTCCAGCATAGAAGTAACGCCAAAAAAAATAGAACCAATAGAAACCCCAATAATTATCAGAACAGTTAAACACCCACCTACTGGTACAGCCCATGACCAATTTCGTTTCCACCAGCCCTGTTCAGGCACCAATTCATTGTTCATTGTTTTTCATATTGTTTTTATACATTCAAGGTAAGAACTTTTATTTTTACTCTAAATAAGTATGCCGTGGCTCAACCTATAACTATTACATCAATTGCTTCTATTTCCCCTTTGGGTAATAATGAAGAGGATATTTGGGCCAGTTATCAAAATGTAAACCATCTTTTTAAAAAAGTGACTTTTGGGGATAGGCCTGCATGGGTAGGTTCCTTGTCAGAATCTGGCAGATTAGAAATAGAGATGCTTAGAAATAGTAATTCCAAATATCAGAATCTGGATGATAGTGTCCTTTATGGTATTTTTTCAGCCAGGCGAGCAGCTGCATATGCAGGCTGGGGAGAAAATGAAAATTTTGGAGTTAATATTGGTTCCTCTCGGGGTGCTACAGGGCTTTTTGAAAAGTATCACAATGAGTTTTTGCGTAAGGGTTCTACCGCTGTTTTAACATCTCCGACCACCACATTGGGAAATATTTCTTCTTGGATAGCCCATGACCTTAAGTCAAAAGGCCCCAACATTTCACACTCTATTACTTGTTCTACAGCACTGCATGCTATTTTAAATGGTGTGGCATGGCTTAGAAGTGGCATGGCGGAAAAATTTCTTGTAGGAGGCAGTGAAGCACCATTGACCTCTTTTACTATTGCTCAGATGCGGGCATTAAAAATATATGCTCAGGAAGATAATAGCGAATACCCCTGCAGAGCTCTTGACCTTGATAAAGGAAAAAATTCGATGGTCCTGGGTGAAGGGGCAGGTGCCGCATGTCTGGAATTTGGAATTGGGAAAAACGCACTTGCTATAATAGAAGGTCTCGGATTTGCCACAGAATCATTAGAACATAATATTTCTCTTTCCGCAGACGCTCAGTGTCTGCAAGATTCAATGCTTATGGCTTTAGGTAGTATAGATCGTAAAGAAGTTGATATTATTATCATGCATGCCCCGGGAACTATAAAAGGGGATACAGCAGAATTTGCTGCCATTCAGAAGGTTTTCGGAAATTCCATACCCTCTCTTACCACAAACAAATGGAAAGTAGGACATACTTTTGGTGCATCCGGAATCCTAAGCGTAGAAATGGCTATTTTAATGTTGCAGTATCAAAGATTTTCAGGGGTTCCTTTTATGAAGTTTAATCCACCTCATAAAATAAACAGAGTACTTATAAATGCGGTAGGCTTTGGTGGAAATGCGGTTAGTATTTTATTAAAAAACCCCAAAAACTGAGCTGTTAAGATCACCACAATTAAGATTTGATTTATCGATTTTTTTACGGATTAAAGATTATTTTTGATGTTTATATAAAATTCTTACATATGGGTGCAGAACGACATAACTGGACAACACAGGAGATTCTTGAAATATATAATAAACCCTTGATGGAATTATTATACGAAGCAGCCACAGAACATCGCAGGTTTCACGATCCGAATACGGTGCAGGTATCTACTTTACTTTCCATTAAGACCGGAGGTTGTCCTGAAGATTGTGGTTATTGCCCCCAGGCAGCACGTTACCATACAGATATTGAAAACAATGACTTGATGACTGTTCAGCAGGTAAAGGCGCAGGCATTGAGGGCTAAAGAATCCGGAAGTTCAAGAGTTTGCATGGGAGCTGCATGGCGTAATGTAAAGGATGGCCATGAATTTGAACAGGTTTTAGAAATGGTAAGAACCATCAATAAACTGGATATGGAGGTTTGTTGTACGTTAGGAATGCTAACGGAAAATCAAGCAAGGCGATTGGCAGAAGCCGGTCTTTATGCTTATAATCACAACCTGGACACATCTGAAAATTATTATAAGGATGTAATATCAACAAGGGCTTTCGACGATAGATTAAAAACTATTGAAAATGTCAGGAAAAGCAACGTAACTGTTTGCAGTGGAGGTATTATTGGGATGGGCGAAAGATTAGAAGACAGAGCAGGAATGTTAGTAGCCTTATCTACGTTAAATCCTCAACCGGAATCTGTACCTATTAATGCACTTGTAGCTGTGGAAGGCACACCCATGGAGGATATTGACCCTATTTCTATCTGGGATATGATAAGGATGGTGGCTACAACCCGAATTGTTATGCCTAAAACCCAGGTAAGATTATCCGCCGGCAGAACAGAAATGACCAGGGAAGGACAGGCAATGTGCTTTTTTGCAGGAGCCAACTCGATTTTTGCCGGTGATAAGTTGTTGACAACACCGAATCCTGATGTAAATGAAGATTTGCGTATGTTTGATCAATTAGGCCTTATTCCGCAAAAACCATTTGTTAAGGCACCACAGCCAAAGACGGTTGAAGCAAATGAATCTAAGTTGCAACCAATTGGAGAAAAGCCAAAATGGTCAAGACCGGAACATAAGATAGAGCGCAATGAACTTGCAAAGGCGAAATCCAATCCAGGAAGCCTGTCATAGCAAGATCATTACCATGAAACCTTTATTAGGTTTTTCGACTTTCAAATTTAATATACCTCTTAGATTTTGCATTTAAAGGATATACCAAGAGTAAGAACTATTAGCCGGGAGGACTTTATAAAAAACTATTATAAGCCTCAAAAACCTGTTGTAATTGAAAAATTCATAACAGATTGGCCGGCCTATTCTAAATGGGATTTTGATTATATGAAACAGGTTGCAGGTGATATAACAGTTCCTCTGTATGACGACAGGCCTGTTGATTATAGGGACGGATTTAATGAGCCTCATGCCAGAATGAAGATGGCAGATTACATAGATCTTATTCGACAGCAACCAACGAAATACAGAATATTTTTATGGAATTTAATCAAGGAAGCTCCGCAGCTCCAAAAAGATTTCTCTTATCCTGATTTTGGTTTGCGATTAATGAAAGGTCTTCCAATGTTGTTTTTTGGAGGAAAGGATTCGTATACTTTTATGCATTATGATATTGATCTTGCCAATATTTTCCATTTTCATTTCGAAGGTAAAAAGGAATGTATCCTTTTTCCCCAAACTGAAAATAAATTTCTCTATAAAGTACCTCATTCACTAATTACGCACGAAAGCATAAATTTTTCCAACCCAAATTTAGACGAATGGCCCGCCTTGCAATACGCCAGCGGATTTAGGACCCAATTAAATCATGGAGAAGTCCTCTATATACCGGAAGGTTTTTGGCATTATATGAAATATATAACGCCCGGGTTTTCAATGAGCTTACGCGGGATTGCCCATAGCTCCAAAAATCTTAGCAAAGCGGTATACAATGTCTTTTTTATGAGACATTTTGACAATCTGATGCGAAGAATTAGAGGGCAACAATGGATAGACTGGAAAAATGACCAGGCAATAAAAAGGACGAATAGGATATTACTTTAATTTCATATTTAGAAAGCAGTTAAAATAAAAATTGATGACCACTTTATCTTTTCTTTCGATTTATGATTATGTTTACATTTCTTTTAATTGTATTTAATGCATCTTGTCGAAGTAAAGTCCCACCGCGATTGTAAAAGATTCGTTTCGTTCCCAGTTGATCTTTACAAAAATCAAAAACAATATATAAGACCTCTAGATAAGGATATTGCAGATATTTTTGATCCTGTGGTCAACAAAAACTTTGAACGTGGTAATTGTGTCCGATGGCTTTTATTTAATGATGATAAAATTATCGGTCGTATTGCGGCTTTTATTTTAAGAAAGACCTCTGCAAAGGGTGAAACTGAATCCTTTGGCGGGGTAGGTTTTTTTGAATGTATTAATGATCAAAATGCTGCTAATATATTGTTCGATATAAGCAAAAAATGGTTATTGGACCAGGGCGTTGAATTTATGGATGGACCTATAAATTTCGGAGCAAGAGACAAATGGTGGGGTCTTTTAACCAAAGGGTATGAACTAGAACCCAATTATCAATGCAATTACAATTTTCCTTATTATAAGACACTCTTTGAAAATTATGGTTTCCGGACCTATTTTGAGCACTATACCTTCTTAAAAGTAATAAAGGAAGATGTGAATCCAAGATTAGAGCGAAAGGCCACTATTGTAAACAGTAATCCTGATTATTCGTTTGAACATTTCAACATGGAAAAGTTTGAAGAACAAACGGATAGTATAATTGATATGTACAACAAGGCATGGGTAAATCATGAGGGAGTTTCAGCTATATCCAGGGAACAGGGGCATTTACTGATGAACAAATTGAAGCCAATTATTGACGAAAAAATAATTTGGTTCGCTTATTATAAAGGAGAACCGGTAGCCTTCTACATAAATATTCCAGAAGTAAATCAATGGTTCAAATATGTCAACGGAAAGTTAGATCTTATCGGGAAATTAAAATTCGTTTGGCATAAATGGCGTAAAAGAAACAAAAAGATGTTGGGATTTGTATTTGGGGTTGTACCGGCACATCAGGGTAAAGGACTGGACGGCGGAATAATACATGCATTTCATAACATGGCTAAAAGTCTATCCAACCAATATGAAGTTATTGAAATTAATGGAATTGGTGATTTTAACAGAAAAATGATTATTGTAGTAAAGCAGGTAGGGGGTGAGATATGTAAAATACATACCACTTATCGATACTTATTTGATAGAACAAAACCTTTCGAAAGAATGAAGGCAATAAAATAGAAATCTAGGTTATGCCAATTCTTCTTTTTTCCCTTTTACCTTAGCAGGAGGCATAGTTCCAAAGACTTTATCCCAAAAAGTATTTGATACACCGAAGGCCTTATCAGGATATCTGTAATGGTGCAGACTATGATGCTGCCATAAATTCTTGAATCTCTTTGGAGGTCGCATGATGTGTGTGGCCCTGTGAACAAATGAATACATTAAATAACCTGTGAAAAATCCAGGAAAAAAACCAAAGGATAACTGAGATATTCCAAGCACCCAGAAAATAGAATAGAATAGAAGAAATAAAACACTTGCCATAATTAAGCCCGGAACGGGAGGCATTAACAAGCGTTCTTCATCTCTGGGATAATGGTGGTGGGAACCATGCATAACAAAATGAAAACGCTGAGACCATTTTGCTTCCGTAACCCAATGGAAAATAAAGCGATGCAACATATATTCTGCAAATGTCCAAAAGAAAACACCAGTAATAAAAAGGCCTATAATTTCTATAGGAGATAAACCTATTTTTATATAAGTAAAGGAAATCATTGCTATGATAGTAAGTCCATAAACAATGATATTTTGAATTGGATTTGTTTTGGTAAGACTTTCCAAAAACGGGTTTTTGAATATTCTTGCCTGACCGTGATGAAACTCTGTCGTAACTTTTGGCTTCATATCATTTATATTTAAGCGGCAAAGTTACGAAATACAGCCCTAAATACAAGTGTTTTGTTCCGGGAACGATTAAAAATTGAAACTGTGATATTCTAGGATATAAGTTCAGAAATTTTTGAATAAACCAAATTTATTTCCCAACCCCTATATAATAAATAGTCAGCCAGCTTTTTTCTCCTTTTTTGCAGATTCTGTTCTTTAATTTGTATTAACCTCTTCCGGGCTATCAAGTCTAATTTTTGTACATAATCTTCTTCATCTATCTCTTCCAAAGCCAGTTTTATGTTGAATTTTGATATGTTTCGTCGTTTCAATTCTGCAACGATTTTTCCTTTGCCCCAATTTTTTACATTAAATTTTCCTCTGGCGTAACTCCTGGAAAATCGTTCTTCATTTAAAAAATCATTTTGAATTAAATGAGTGGTTATAAGATCTATCGCCTCGGGAATCATTCGCATTGATCGTAATTTTGTTATAACCTCCAAATGGCAACGTTCCTGATAAGCACAATACCTTTCTGCCTTTTTTTTGGCTTCATTAATCGAATAAGATTTTTGAGTATAATTCATAATAAGGACAATGATAACAGTTTTATTGAGAAGCCATACACAGATCTATATTTTTACAATTATTATTCAGAGGCTGTTTTAACTACAATAACCGGGTCTTTGGAAAGATAGAATATTTGATTTTCAGTTGTGGTTATTTCTGCATTACCTTTTACTATCTCGTAATTTCCATTTTCTATTTTTGGAAGCACTATTTCCAAAGTCCAGTCATTTTCGGTTTGAGTTACTTTTACTGTGGTTATTTTATCTTTTTTCTCAAAGAAAACAGAAATTTTGTTTTCTGCGATAATCACATTTTCTAAAGTAGCTGAGTTCCATTCATCGGGCATTTGAAGCTTAATCTGTACCTTTTTTTCTGATGCCGTGGGTCTGAAGCCGAAAAATTGATGAATTATTGGAATTGCAAAACTATAGATATTCCAGGCTTGAGTAATCATTCCATAATCTGGGGATACCTCATAAATACTTCCTGGAAGGGCATAACTAAATGTACGGGTCATCCTTTTAAGATAATTCAATGCATTATTGGGCCTTCCATAATTATTTTCTGCAATTGCCAGAACACCGGTTGGAAGGGTCATTACTGCACCTGTATATGAAAAGGTTTTACTTCCTTTAAAGGAACCGTCATCAGAACCTGCGGAAGCATCTCTGTCTATACCTGTTACAAAAACACCGAAAGGATTTACAAAATTCTCAGATGTTTGAAGCGCTTTAATTGCTTTATCATTCTCTGCAATTTTCATTTCCATTGGCGTATTTACCACCCAGTTATGATGCAGAACAAATGGCCTTAGTTCATTGGAAGGGTTCCTGATAATAGATTTTTTAGTCTCTTCCAATTCCTCAATTGCCCACGGCTTGTTTAAGGTATCTGCTCTTATTATTGCATCATCTATTAAATGTAAAGCCTGTTTATCTGTTCCAATAAAGTCTGCATAAGAGTTAAAATCTTCAGACCAAAAGTCTATATTAATTTTGTCTTTTAAAGTGTGCGCTATTTTCCCATAATCAGAGGCTAATGAATCCTCTCTTAGTTCTTTAGCCATTTTAGAAGCATCAGCAAAAGCTCTTTGGGTATAAACAGCTACATCTATCATTTCACTATCAAGGCCGTGTATTTCCATCATACCGAAACCATCGGGGAAAAGATTTTTGTTAGAATCATTTTCAGACATCAACCACTGTAGTCCTTTCTTAACTGTTGGAAAATACTTTTCCAAAAATTGTAAATCTCCGTTCCATAGATATATCTGCCATATTAATGATGCAAACTGCGGAGTTTCGTTAATATTTCCCTTGTTAAAGACAGCACCATTTGTAGACATTTCATGAAGGATTCTGCCATTGCCATTAACTGCTTTGGAAACACTATCCAGGAGATGAATTGTTTGATAAACGATATCTGTTTGCCCAATAGCCATATAACCTTGTAAGGCATATTCACTATCTATCCCAAACCACCATGGATAATCAGGAATTCCTGCAGTTATTCCTCTTCCAATTTCAGGAACATCCCTAATTAACCAATCACAATTATATTTTAGCCATTCAAATGCCTTTTGCAAATCCTTGTCGGGAATTGTCAGCTTGGATTGTTCTGCTAATTGACTATACCGTTGTTTTTTTGATGTAAGGTAATAGGTACTTTTATTTTGAATGGAATCATAAGTAGTTAATGCTTGTTTTTTGGATTGATAAGAACCGGCTATGGTAAAATTTATTATTTTAATTTCATTGGGTTCCAGGGAAATTTTATAAGTCAAATTACCTGATACCCCCAGGCCATGATGAATACTTTTTTCAAAACTGTATTCAGATGGTTGCATATGTGAGCCGAAAATCACATACCATGGATTTTTATTGTCCTTTATTAGCCATGCGCTGGAATTCTTTAGAAATTCTGCCTTGTCTTCACTATCTATCATCCCTGTTCGCTCTCCGAGCCAAACAGGTCTTAAATCGGAAAATCCGCTGAATATAAAGTCAAAATTTTGTGTTTTTTCTGATAGGTTTTTCAATTTATATTGAATCAGAAGCCCTTCCTTGCCATCAGGCACAAATTGAAAGCGTTCAATTTGTAGATTATTTTCACTAAGATTATAGGTATGTTTATTGGCATATGGATAGTTGACAAAAGAAGTTGCTGAATCCAATTTTAAACTTTGATCTCGCCAATCCAGCGTTACCTCAAACCCGTCCATTAATTTTATCGGGTGATCCCAGATACCGCCCATTTCGCCTTTAACATGCCACCCTAAATCAGGGAATGACCCATTTTGGTGACCCACCATATATACCCTATCCCCGGCTGTAACATAGGGAGAATTTAAATAGTCAATTTTACCATTTATAAAGGGGCTGTCTTTAATTATTTCCGAAAAATCGTCATTGTCAGGAGAGTGGGTACAAGAAGTAATCAGTAATAATAGCAGCAAAATTATACTGGTTGGATTTTTCATGTTTTTGGTTTTGACTAAAGCCTATTAACAACAAATTTATGAATAACGGTTATAATTCAGTCGAACAGATTTTTAAATTATAGGGGGGAAACATATTATTGATAATTAGTTTTTTTGATGCGGTTCTCTATAGGGCAAAAAAAAAAGCGACTCCGTTTAGGAAGTCGCTTTTTTTATCTAATAGTTTTGCCATCTTTATCTTTAAAATGGTATTCGAGATATGTATAAGCATCTCTTGGCTGAATTTTTATCCATTTTTTATATTCCATAAACCATTTGGAACGATGAGAGGGGAATCCTTTAGTCAAATATGCGGCAATAAAAGGATGTGTATTCAGCACGATTCCTTTATCCCTTGCAGGTCCTTTCATTATTCTTTCAAGATCTACATTCATTTTTTCAACTAAAACAATTGGAGCCTCTACTTCCTGGCCAAGGCCGCTGGGATTTACCTCAGTTGTCTTAATATTTACTTCGGGACGTACCCTTTGCCTGGTAATTTGTATAAGACCAAACTTGCTGGGAGGCAATATTTTATGTTTGGCTCTGTCTTCTTTCATCTCATCCCTCAGGTGATCAAAAAGTTTTCTTCTGTGATCGGCTTTTACCATGTCTATGAAATCGACAACAATGATACCACCCATATCTCGCAAACGTAATTGTCTTGCAATTTCTGAGGCGGCCAGGAGGTTCACTTCCAAAGCAGTATCTTCTTGATTTTTTGCTTTGTTGGAGCGGTTACCGCTATTCACGTCAATTACATGAAGAGCTTCGGTATGTTCTATCACCAAATAGGCGCCTTTACTCATAGACGCTGTGCGTCCAAAGGAGGTTTTGATCTGCCTTTCGATACCAAATTTTTCAAAAATTGGTACAGAAGAATTATACAACTTAACTATGGATTCTTTATTCGGTGCAATCTCTTGCACATAATCTTTAATCTGGTCATAAAGCGTCTCATCATCAACGTGTATACCGCTGAAGGAATCGTTAAAAACATCTCTCAATATTGAGGAAGCTCTATTCAGCTCAACCAAAACTTTGGAAGGTGCCGGCGCTTTATACAATTTCTTACACATTGCTGTCCACTTGTTCAGCAAGTTCTGAAGATCTTTGTCTAATTCTGCTACTTTTTTGCCTTCTGCAACTGTTCTTATAATTACCCCAAACCCTTTGGGTTTAATACTTTTTACTAGCCTTTTCAGCCTGTCTTTCTCCTCATTGCTTCCTATTTTTTGTGATACGGAAACACGATCTGAAAAAGGAACCATAACCAAATATCGTCCGGCTATGGAAAGTTCCGAACTAATTCGGGGGCCCTTGGTAGAAATGGGTTCTTTAACAATTTGCACTAAAAGAGACTGATTGGCTTTAATTACATTATTAATGCTGCCATGTTTATCAATATCTTTTTCAAATGGAAAATTTTTAAGGGAAAAATCTTTTAGTTTCCCGGTACTCACTAATTTAATAAACTTCAACATGCTGGATAATTGCGGTCCAAGGTCATGATAATGTAAAAATGCATCTTTTTCGTAACCTACGTTAACAAAAGCTGCATTGAGACCGGTAACCGGTTTCCTGACTTTGGCGATTAATATATCACCAACATTGAATTTATTATCGTCTTCATCTTTATGAAGTTCTATGAGTTTTCCATCATTTAATAAGGCAAAATCAACGGTATCAGAATTGGATCTTACGATTAATTCTCTATTCACCTGATTCAATTTTTATTCGTCACCTATACAATAGGGCGAATGGATTAAACAATAGTTGTAACAGGTTGTATAAACCCGTTGAAATTCTTTTTTGGAATTTCTATGTCAATGAACGTATAAAATGAAAAAGTAGTTAGATAACTACTTTTTCTTGTGGCGGTTAGCTCTCCTACGTTTTTTTCGTTTGTGGGTAGCTACCTTATGTCTTTTTCTTTTTTTACCACTCGGCATGAAAATATACTTTTTGTTGCTGTTATTATTTTACTTGTACGTTACTTTTTACTCCTTCTACAAAGACCTTTGCAGGTTTAAATGCAGGAATATTGTGAGCCGGTATTTTGATAGTAGTATTTTTAGAAATATTTCTACCTGTTTTTTCTGCTCTTGTTTTGATAATAAAACTGCCAAACCCTCTGAGATAAACATTATCTCCATTTTCTAAGGAAGATTTTACTTCTTCCATAAAACTTTCAACAGTTGCTTGTACGTCTCCTTTTTCTATGCCCAGTTTTTCTGAGATTCTCGATACAATGTCCGCTTTCGTCATTTTAGTATTTTAGATTTCTGTAAGTTTTTCAAGCTTGCAAATATATAAATTAAATTCATTCTTTCATCTTAATCGACTAATTTTAAGTATATAAACTCTTACTTTTGCTCATTAGTATTTAAGTGATGACGTTTTCAAAAAAAATTCTTCTTTGGTATTCTGAAAACAAAAGGTCACTTCCCTGGAGGAATACCACCGACCCATACAGGATATGGCTTTCAGAAATAATGTTGCAACAAACAAGAGTGGCTCAAGGAACGCCGTATTATATTAAGTTCATTGAACAATTCCCAACCGTTTATGAATTGGCGGATGCCAGTGAAGAAGAAGTTCTAAAACTTTGGCAGGGACTTGGATACTATTCCCGTGCCAGAAACCTGCACTATACTGCCAAAAAAATTGTAGAAGAATACAATGGGAACTTTCCGGATTCTTATGAAGAATTATTGAAATTAAAAGGAGTGGGAGATTATACAGCAAGCGCCATAGCATCTATAAGTTATAACCAACCCGAACCGGTTGTAGATGGCAATGTTTATAGGGTTTTAGCAAGGTATTTTGGTGTTGATATTCCAATAAATGAAGGAAAAGGAATAACATATTTTAAAAATCTGGCCCGGAAAGTTTTGAGTGCAAAGAACATAAGGGATTATAATCAGGGAATTATGGAGTTTGGTGCTATTCAGTGTACTCCTAAAAAGCCTCTTTGTTTATCCTGCCCATTAAATAAAACTTGTGTGGCACTTCAAACAAATAGTATTGATAAATACCCGGTAAAACTAAAAAAGGCGAAAGTAAAAAAGCGTTTTTTTAATTATCTGGTTGTTCTGGATGAAAATAGAAATACACATCTTATAAAAAGATCGGGTAAAGATATTTGGCAGAATTTATATGAGTTTCCACTAATAGAAACCCAGGAGGAAATAAGTGTTAAAGAGGTAAAACAAAGATTACCGGAAATTCTGACACTGGAGGAACCCCACCAGATATATGAGTCTTCAGATAAAACTATTGTACATAAATTGTCCCATCAACACTTATATACTAAGTTTTGGATAGTCAAAACATCAGACCGGTTGGCAGATGGATTGTCACCTATGGAGTTGGATAAATATCCTGTACCTGTTTTAATTGCAGAATTTATAAATACACTCAAAAAGTCGTACTTTTGATATAATTAAAATATTATGAGCGGAACATTGAATAAGGTGATGCTAATTGGGCATCTGGGAGACGAAGTAAAAATGCATTATTTTGATGGTGGCAACTGTATAGGTAGATTTCCTATCGCTACCAATGAATCTTATACTAATAAGCAAACCGGCGAAAAGGTTACTAATACAGAGTGGCATAATATAGTTGTTCGTAATAAAGCTGCAGAAATATGCGAAAAATACCTTAGCAAAGGAGATAAAATATATGTGGAGGGCAGATTAAAAACCAGACAATGGCAGGGAGAAGACGGCAATACCAGATACACTACAGAGGTTAATGTTCAGGATTTTACCTTTCTATCTACTAAGAAGGAAAGCATGGCCAATGTTACAGCCAATATTCCACAGAAACAGCCAATGTCAGGAACAACTGAACCCGATTCCACAAGGGACGTGCAACCTGTAAATGAGCAGGAACAGGATGATGATTTACCATTCTAAATAACTAAAAGTAAATTTTGACTATTGGATCCTGACCCCCTAAGTTTATTTATAAATCTTGCGGTAATTGACAGCACTTTTGTATTAAAAATTGTAATGCTATTGGTGCTATTACTTTGCTCTGCCCTTATTTCAGGGGCTGAAGTTGCTTTTTTTGGTCTCTCTCCATCCGATTTAAACGAAATAGAGGAAAAGAAAACTGCAAGAGGGAAGATAGTAGTAAAATTATTAGGACGTCCTAAAAAGCTTTTGGCAACAATCCTGATTGCTAATAATGCTATTAATATTGGGATTGTTCTTTTGTTTAATTCCATAGGTGATACCCTTTTCTCGAAAATTAATTATCTGTTATTTGGTTTAATATCTGTGCGTTTTTTGCTGGAAGTATTGGTAGCTACTTTTTTAATATTGATGTTTGGCGAAATACTTCCTAAGATTTATGCAAATAGAAATAAATTTCAGTTTTCACTGTTTATGGCTTACCCCTTGAAAATTCTTGATATCCTCTTTACACCGCTTAGCTCGCCAATGCGTTCTGCAACTATTTTTCTGTATAACAGATTAGGGAAGCAGAGATCTAGCCTAAGCGTAGATCACCTTTCACAAGCTCTCGAACTCACTTCTGAAGGTGACACCACTAAGGAAGAGCAAAAGATTTTGAAGGGAATAGTTTCTTTTGGCAATACAGATACAAAACAAGTGATGAGGCCACGTTTAGATATCTTCGCTCTAAGTGAAGAAATGAAATTCACAGATGTTTTGGAAGAAATAAAGAATCATGGATATTCCCGTATCCCGGTATTTTCAGAAAATATGGATAATGTATTGGGGGTCCTATATGTTAAGGATTTGCTCCCGTATATAGAAAGGAAAAATTTTAATTGGTTAACGCTTATCAGAGAACCATATTTTGTACCTGAAAATAAAAAGCTTGATGATCTTCTCTTAGAATTTCAGGATAAAAAGAACCACTTGGCAGTTGTTGTAGACGAATATGGAGGGACTTCAGGTATTGTAACTCTGGAAGATGTAATTGAGGAAATTGTTGGAGATATCTCGGATGAATTTGATGATGAAGATTTGATTTTTTCTAAACTGGATGACTTTACTTATATTTTTGAAGGTAAAACAACCTTGAAAGACTTTTACAGGGTTACAAAAATTAAAAATGAGGAGGACTTTGAAGTACAAAAGGGTGAATCTGAAACAATAGCAGGATTTGTGCTGGAAATAGCCGGAAGTTTTCCTAAACGAGGGGAAATTGTAACTTATATGGACTACCAGTTTTTGGTGGAGAGCCTTGATAAGAAACGATTAAAGCAAATTAAAGTTACCTTACCTCATGAATATTAAGTCATATTTAATCGTTCTAATAGTCATCACATTTTTGGTTTCATGTGGTGATGACGTACTACCAAAACCAAAGGCAATGCTTCGTTTAGAATATCCTGAGTCGCCCTTAGAAAATCTGGTTACAGAGAAATTCGAATTTGAGCATAACTCCCAGGCGATAATAAAAAAAAATAAAAACTTTTCAGTTACTCTGGATTACCCTTTGATGAAAGGGTCCATTTTTATAACCTATAAAGAAGTGGACAATAATTTGGAAGAATTGTTGGCAGATGCTCAAAAACTGTCTTATGAACATGTTGTTAAGGCTGATAACATTACGGAACAGCCTTTCGTTAATGAAAAAGACGGAGTGTATGGTATGTTCTACGAAGTATTGGGGGATGCCGCATCACAAGCACAATTTTATGTAACAGACAGTACGCAACATTTTGTAACAGGATCACTTTACTTTAGAGCGAAACCCAATTATGATTCTATTTATCCCGCTGCAGTTTATTTACAAAAGGATATAAGGAAAATAATGGAATCACTTCGCTGGAGAGAATAAATTAGACCTTAGGGCCTGCTAATGAAAAGATTTGTAATCTATGTACAGAAAACAACTTCTCGATTGCCACAAAAGGATTAAGCCATATATACATCGTACACCGGTACTAACATCCCGTTTAATGAACGATATTACCGGAGCAGAATTATTCTTTAAATGTGAGAACTTTCAGCGAATGGGGGCTTATAAAATGAGAGGAGCGACCAATGCAATATTGTTGTTATCAGAAGAAGAAAGAGCCAAAGGTGTAGTTACTCATTCTTCAGGAAATTTTGCACAGGCACTTTCACTTGCAGCCCAAAGCCTTAATGTGAAGGCACATATAGTAATGCCATCAAATGCGCCAAAAGTCAAAAAAGTTGCAGTGAGTCAATACGGTGGTAATATTGTAGAATGTGACCCAACAATTGAGTCTCGTTCGTTTGCGGCCGGCAAGATTGCAAGGGAAACAGGGGCGACTTTTATTCACCCTTCTAATGATATGAATGTAATAATCGGACAAGGTACGGCTGCCATGGAATTGTTGGAAGATTATCCCGAATTAGATTACATATTTACTCCTATAGGTGGAGGCGGGTTAATAGCAGGTACTGCACTGTCTGCACATTATTTTGGCAATAATTGCAAAGTTGTTGGTGGAGAACCATACGAGGCAGATGATGCTTACCGATCATTCCATAGTGGTAAGATTGAATCAAATAGTACCACAAATACCATTGCTGATGGTTTAAAAACAGTGTTGGGAGACAAAACTTTTCCAATAATTAAAAAACATGTGCACGATATCATACGTGTCACTGAAGATGAAATAGTCATTGCAATGCGCCTAATCTGGGAACGTTTAAAGATCATAGTAGAACCTTCCAGTGCGGTTGCTCTTGCGGCTTTGATTCGCGAAAAGGATAACTATCATGGCCAGCAAATAGGAATCATTATATCAGGAGGGAATGTAGATTTGAATCAATTGCCTTTTTAAAGCCTATTCCAGTAATTTTTCAGCATTTTCAATACTGTTATTGATCTGTAACTTTAAAGCTTTGACCTTCTTTTCTTCCTCATTTAACCACTCTTGTTTTTGTTCGGTAAGTTCAGCGTCATTGAGGATTTCATCTGAAGTAAAGCGATCTCCAAAACCTTTCATCCAATCCATCATAGATTTATGAGCTGCCTGTAAATCTTTCATGGCCTTATCATATGCAATTCCCTTTTCTGTGGAGTCTACTTTTGGTTTGAGTTCTGAAACAAGCTTACCAATTGTCCCCATTTTAGGCATCACCTCGTCATGGATAGCCATAACTTCTTTCATTTGTGAAAGAGTTTCAGGTTTCTTTTCTTCTTCTTTACAAGATAAAAAGAAGACCAAAGTCATGACGGTAAAAAACACATATTTTATTTTCATGATAACTTGTTTTTAAGTGGGTAAAATTAAGAAAAACCACGGCTTTATTCCATCAAAAAGTAGGACTTTTGAACAAATTTAAATTGTAATGAGTGACCTTAACAGAAAATGGCTATACCTCATAGTTCTTTCCATTATCTGGGGTACTTCTTATATACTAATTAAAAAGGGTTTGGAAGGCTTTACACCGATTCAATTAGGTGTACTACGAATAATAATTGCTGCGCTCTTATTATTTATAATTGGAATAAAATCCCTTAGAGGGATAACCAGACAACAGTGGAAATGGATAGCCATATCTGGGATTGTTGGTAGTTTTATCCCCGTTTTTCTATTTGCTTTTGCTCAGACTCAAATAGATAGTAGCATTGCTTCAATTTTAAATTCCCTGGTACCTCTCTTTACTATTGCTGTTGGTTATTTAGCTTTTCGGATCACTTTTAACAGCAATCAGCTTCTTGGTGTTATAATTGGATTGGCAGGTGCAATCTTGCTTATTACTTTAGGTGCAGAAATTAACCCGGAACAGAATTATTGGTACGCCGGCTTAGTTGTTTTTGCAACAATTTGTTATGCTTTCAATGCAAATATTATAAAAAGTAAGCTATATGATGTAACTCCTTTAGGCATAGCGGTTGGTAATTTCGCAATTATGTTAGTACCTGCATTAATTATATTGCCTTTCTCCGGAATATTTGAGGCCAAAGTAACTGGAGGTGAAAATTTCCTGAGTTCACTGGGATATATAGTGGTCCTATGTGTTCTTGGAACCTGTATTGCCAAAGTAATGTTTAATAAACTAATTCATATATCATCCCCTGTTTTTTCTGTCTCTGTTACTTATTTAATACCGGTTGTAGGGATTTTCTGGGGAGTTCTTGATGGAGAAAAATTTACATTGGGACAATTTTTCACTGGGGGCATTATTCTAGTAGGGGTATACCTGGTAAACAAGAAAAAAAAAGCACCTCAAATTTGAGGTGCCCTTATATTCGGTTTTGTAATTTTAGTTAAAATCTTCCTCATTTACTTGCACATTGATTACCGCTTCAAGTAATTTAGTCTCAATCATTTGTGGACCCATCGAACCCACTTTAACCGAAGGAAATTTAATTCCATCTACTTCCTGATAGTCTTTATAATTAACTTCCTGGTTTTGGGTTTGGCCATCCATAGTAATTACAGTGGACTCTTTAACCTTTAATCCTGATTCGACATCATAAAAATAGGTAGCCTGAACAATTTCACCCGGGACTTCTATTTTGTAGGCGGTTTTACCATCTACTTCTTCTGTACCAGTAAGTTTTGCTTTAGGGCTTAATGCGATTCCCTGTTCTGGAAAAATTCCAATTGCAGTTTTCATATCTCGCTGCATTTCTGGGGGTAAAGGAACTTTGTTGCCGCCCTGTTTCATAAATAACTCATCTCCTTTTGCAATAACGCCCATCATTGGGGCATCATTCATAAAGGTAGTTTGTACATATTTATCGGCCGTCCTTTTTTCCTCAGTTTTAATAGTTGATCCCATGGCAGACCCTTCGTAGACTAGTTTTAAGGATTGTATCCTGTCAACCGCTGCTTTTCCCCCGATTGCTTCAAAATAGGAGTCTAAAACACTCTGTACGTTAACACCTTCGGGGAGCATTACTTCATAATTTGGTTTTTTAACAGCTTTAGCATATTTATCATAATAGTTAACAGGAAGGGTTCTACCATTAAAAGTAACTTTTTCCAGATTTTCTAAAACTTCACTTCCTTTACCGGCTACGACAATCCTTGCATTATTTATATGGAAGTATTTCTGAGCAGCTTTCTGCACTTCATCAACGGTTATTGCATTTATGCGTTCTAAATACGTCTTATAAAAATCATTGGGTAAACCTTCTGTTTCAATATTTAGAGCATATCTGGCTATCGTTGAAGGCTGCTCTAATGCCAAAACAAAATTCCCCACATATAGGGCTTTTGCATCCCTCAGTTCATTTTCAGTAACAGGTTCTTTTATTATCCTGTCAATTTCTTTGATTATTTCTACTACAGAACTATCCGTTACAGAGTTGCGAACACTGGTTGCTGCCCTGAATCTTGAAGGAGCGTATTTATCATTACCAATACTTGAGTAAGCGCCATAAGTATAACCTTTATCTGATCTGAGATTTTGAAAAATACGAGCCTGAGGTCCACCACCCAATATGCGATTGGCCATTAGTGCTGCCAGATAATCCTCACTATTCATTTTTAGGTTTACAAGGTTTTGAATGGCTATCTCCGATTGCACAGCATTGGGAACATCGACAAAGTCTATCTGCGTATATTGGGCGTCTAAAGGTTCCGAGTATCCCAATGATGGTGGCGATGCTTTAATCCAATCGTCAAAATTTTTAGTTACTAATTCTTTTACCTCATCAAATTTCACATCCCCTATAACCACCAGATATGCATTGGCAGGAACAAATAATTCCTGATAAAACCTTTCCACGTCTGCCAGAGTAACATTATTTACGGTCTCTTCAGTAGCAAACTCACCATAAGGATGATTTTTGCCATAAGCTAATGCAAGTTGTACCCTGCTTGCAATTGCCGGAACATCTTTTTCTTCTGTCTTTAAAGCTGTAATAAGTCTATCTCTTTCCTTATCAAATTCTTCCTGGGTAAAATTGGGGTTAATAGCAGCATCAGCCAAAAGTTCCAGGATTCTGGCAAAATATTTGGACAACCCACTTGCATAGGCACTTTGGGAACCAAAATTTAACGTTGCTCCAAGAAAATCAACCTCTTCATTAAAATCATTCTTGGAAATTGATTTGGATCCATTCCCTAATAAACTTGAAGTGAGACTTGAAACTCCTGCCTTTTCTCCTTCGGCAATCGGGGAATTGTCTATAGTGAGCTGAATGGAAACCCTTGGCAGTTTATGATTCTCTACTACCAAAACTTTAAGTCCGTTAGGTAGTTCGAAACGTTGTGGGTCTTCCAGTTTTATTTCAGGTGCCGGTCCTGGTTTGGGAATTACAGTCCTGTCTACTTGAGCTTGTATGGTCATGGCCATAAAAAGCAAAACAAATATTGTATATATTTTTTTCATTTTCTTAATTGTCAATTTTTTCTTCTGGTAGGTAATCGATGATTACCCTTTGATTAGTCTTTAGGTATTTTTCAGCGACTTCCTGGATTTCTTCCCGTGTAATTGAACGGTAAATGTCAATTTCTTTGTTTATTAATGCAGTATCTCCATACAACATATAATTTCGCGCCAAAGAATTTGCGATACCTTGTACACTCGAATTAGAGTTCACAAAATTATTTTCGAATTTATTTTGCAGTTTTTGAAAGTCATTTTCAGAAATAATTTCTTCACGAACCTTAGCAATTTCTTCTTCCATTTCGGTGACCAATACTTTGAGACTAGTTTCCCCAACAGGAAGTGCATAAACTAAGTACATCCCGTAATCCTCCTGAGGAATTTTAAGAGCACCTACCTGTAAAGCTTGTTTCTGCTCGTCAACCATTTTTTTGTACAATTTGGAACTTTTACCATCGCTGAGGTAGGTTGAGATCATGTCCAGAACATAAGCATCCCTTTGAGTAAATCCCGGAGTGCGATAAGCAATAAGTGATGCCGGTATTTGGATATTAGGGTCATAAGCCTGGGTTTGCACTTCTTCAACAATAGGTTCTTCTTTGGGATAATTCCTCACTATTGTTTCACCTTTCGGGATATCCGAAAAATAATCTCTAATCAGCTTCTTTGTTTGAGTTATATCAATATCTCCAGCTATCACTAGCACGGCATTATTAGGGGCATAGTACTTTTTATGATATGCTTTCACATCTTCAATTGTGGCCGCATCCAGATCTTCCATATACCCAATATTTGGATCCTTATAAGGATGAACCTTAAAAAGGCTTTTTCCTAAGACAGAAAGTAATTGTCCATATGGTGAATTGTCAACGCTCAGCCTCTTCTCCTCTTTTACCACTTCTTGTTGAGTATCTAAACCTATTTGATCTATAATAGGATGTAGCATGCGTTCTGATTCCATCCACAATCCCAATTTTAAACTATTTGATGGAAACACTTCATAGTAATAGGTTCTGTCCTGAGAAGTATTGGCATTATTCTGGCCTCCATTGGCACGAACAATCTTAAATCCATCACCCCGTTTCATATTTTTTGTTCCTTCGGTCGTTAGCAGATGTTCAAAGAGATGGGCAAATCCAGTGCGACCTTCAGTTCGGTCCTTGCCTCCAACATGGTACATCACAGATGTGGTTACCACCGGAGCCGTATTATCCTG
This sequence comes from uncultured Eudoraea sp., assembly GCF_947490415.1. GTDB lineage: Bacteria > Bacteroidota > Bacteroidia > Flavobacteriales > Flavobacteriaceae > Eudoraea. The sequence goes on along the minus strand of NZ_CANLGX010000001.1, from coordinate 370,102 downwards.
ATGAAGAATAACATGCAGCCCGTTTTCCAGGTCATATTCTTCATAGATTACTTCTTGCCCGCTCGCTACCACAAAAGCCAGGAGTGATAACAGAGCTGTGTATAATTTTCTTTTCATAAATTTTAATTAAACAGATTGGTTTATACTTGTTTTTACAAGTTTTTAAAGAGCTACTAATATAATTTTTTTGGGTTTATGAGAAAGAAAACTCTTCTTCTTTAACAAGAATTTATATGATAATTGCGTAATATTCATTATTTTCAACGACACCAGCAAAAATTAGAAAGATGAAACGAATTGCCCTTCCAATACGCTTTGGTATTGCAACAAGCGGAAGTCTTATCGCGTATTTTTTGGTTTTGTCGCTTTTTGGATTGCATACCAATGTATTTTTTAGTCTTTTTAATGGAGTAATTACAGGTTTCGGAATATATGAGGCGATAAAATATTTTAGGCTTCAAGAAAAGCACGACTTCAACTATGGAGTTGGATTTAAGGCAGGAATGGTAACCGGAGTTGTGGCAACGCTAATTTTTACCTTCTTTTTTGCTTTCTACGCTACCGAGATCAATACAGACTTTTTAAAAGAACTTTCAACCAGTTGGTTTAATAATTTCAAAAATTTTGAGGGAATCGTATTCTTTACAGTGGCGATTATGGGATTTGCCACTACCGTGGTACTGACACTTACATTTATGCAGTTGTTTAAAACTCCGAAGAACCTCAGGAAAAAATCTGATTAGAATAAAAAAAAACTCTTGTGATTTCCCAATTTAGCAGTATATTTGCACCCGCCTTTAGAGCTCCTTTGGTGTTTAATATGCTAAAAAGCTCATTTAAAGGAAAATAAAAATATTTAATTTTACGCTATGTATGCAATTGTAGAAATAGCAGGGCAGCAATTTAAAGTTGCGAAAGACCAAAAGGTATATGTTCACCGTTTGCAGGAAGACGAAGGAAATAAAGTTTCTTTTCACAACGTCCTTTTGCTGGAAGATGGTAATAACATTACAATTGGCGCCCCAGCTATAGACGGAGCCGCTGTAGAGGCTAAAGTCGTTAAACACTTAAAGGGAGACAAGGTAATTGTCTTTAAAAAGAAAAGACGTAAAGGATTTCGAAAGAAGAATGGCCATCGCCAGTATTTAACCGAATTGGTTATCGAAAGTATTGTAGCCAAAGGTGCTAAGAAAACTGTGGCTAAGGCCGAACCTAAAAAAGAAGCTCCTGTAAAAGCTGCGCCGGTAAAGAAAGCGGCTCCAAAAACTGAAGCTCCTAAGGCTAAAGTTGAAAAAGCGAAGGAAGCTCCTAAAGAAGCTCTTGATTTAAGCAAAAAAACAGTAGCGGAATTAAAGGAAATGGCCAAAGCCAAAGGAATCTCCGGGATTTCTTCTATGAAAAAGGCCGATCTTATTGAGGCATTAAATAAATAAGTTAATAACTGATACCGGCCCAGGCTTGGTATAAAAAATAATATCATGGCACATAAAAAAGGTGTAGGTAGTTCCAAAAACGGTAGAGAATCAGAATCGAAACGCTTAGGGGTTAAGATTTTTGGAGGACAGGCTGCTATTGCAGGAAATATTATTGTAAGACAACGTGGTACCAGGCACAATCCTGGTAATAATGTTTACGCCGGTAAAGATCATACCTTGCATGCAAAAGTAGACGGACTTGTAAAGTTTCAAAAGAAAGCAGGCGGAAAATCTTATGTTTCTATAGAGCCTTTTGAGGCTTAATACTCAATTGAATAACTCAAAATAAAAACCCATTATGTAAACATAATGGGTTTTTTGTGTTTATCAATAAGATTTTGATCTCTAATACCTGTAATAGTCTGGCTTATAAGGACCTTTAACTTCAACCCCAATATAAGAAGCCTGATCTTTCCGCAATTCAGTAAGTTCAGCACCTAAACGTGCTAAATGCAGTTTGGCAACTTTTTCATCCAAATGCTTAGGAAGCATATATACCTTATTTTCATATTTATCACTATGTTTCCAAAGTTCTATTTGTGCAAGTGTTTGGTTAGTAAATGAATTACTCATAACAAAACTTGGATGACCGGTGGCACATCCTAAATTAACCAAACGTCCTTCTGCAAGTACTATAATGTCCTTTCCATCAATAGTATATTTATCTACCTGTGGTTTAATCACATCCTTGGTATTGCCATAATTATCATTTAACCAGGCCATATCTATTTCGTTGTCAAAATGGCCAATATTGCACACGATGGCTTTATCACGCATAGCTCTGAAATGCTCTGCTTTAAGGATATCCTTATTTCCAGTAGCCGTTATTACAATGTCGGCATTACTTACTACTGTTTCTAGTCTTTTTACCTCATACCCGTCCATAGAGGCTTGCAGAGCGCAGATGGGGTCTATTTCTGTTACCGTTACAATGGCTCCTGCCCCTCTGAAGGAAGCTGCAGTACCTTTTCCAACATCTCCATAACCTGCAACAACAACTCGTTTTCCAGCTAGCATGGTATCTGTGGCCCGGCGAATTGCATCTACAGCACTTTCCTTGCAGCCATATTTGTTATCAAATTTGGATTTGGTAACAGAATCATTAACATTTATAGCCGGTATAGGCAATATTCCATTTTTGAATCGCTCATATAGGCGGTGGACTCCAGTGGTTGTTTCTTCCGAAAGACCCTTAATTCCCGAGGTTAATTCCGGAAATTGATCCAGTACCATATTGGTAAGATCGCCCCCATCATCCAGAATCATATTAAGGGGCTTGCGTTCTTCACCAAAAAACAGTGTCTGTTCTATACACCAGTCAAATTCCTCTTCATTCATTCCCTTCCAGGCATAAACAGGTATACCGGTAGCGGCTATGGCGGCAGCGGCATGATCCTGTGTGGAGAAAATATTGCATGAACTCCAAGTAACTTCAGCACCAAGAGCAGTCAGGGTTTCTATAAGAACAGCTGTTTGAATGGTCATATGAAGACAACCCGCAATACGGGCACCCTTAAGCGGTTGTTCTTTTTTGTACTCTTCACGTAAGGCCATTAACCCGGGCATCTCTGCTTCAGCCAATTCTATTTCTTTTCTTCCCCACTCTGCCAAGGTAATGTCCTTGACTTTAAATGGAACGTATGGTACTGTATTGGTTCGCATATCTTTTTTATTTTTTACATTCGTCCTACAAAAGACCTTTTATAATTTCAAAAGGCAAAGGTAATGATAATTTAAAATATTGTATGCCTCTTTACAAAACTATAACAGTAAACCCATATACTAAGGTATACATTTGGAAGATTACGGAATCTGAAAAGGAACTATCCTTAAATATTGACCTTACCAATAAATGCCAGCTTAGAATGAATGGTATGAAGTCTGAACTCCATAGGAGAGGATTTTTAAGTATCCGTCACTTAATGGGGCTGGCGGGTTATGTAGATAGTGATCTTTTTTATGACGAGGCCGGAAAGCCACATCTGAAAGATGGAAATCATATCTCCATTACGCATTCGTATCATTTTACAGGGATAATTGTAAGTCAGAAAGATGAGGTTGGGATTGATATCGAGAAACAAAGGGATAAAATAACCCTTATTGGGCATAAGTTTACACCTATGGAGGCATATGCCGATATTAAAAAGGCAAAGGAACTCGTTAAGAAACTCACTATTATTTGGGGCGCCAAAGAGTCTCTTTATAAGATATATGCCACTCACGGCTTAAGTTTTATGGATCATATTTATATTCATGATTTTAAAAACACCGATACTACTACTAGGGGTATTATCAGCTATGATGGGCGTACATCTGCCTATAATATTACTTTTCTGGAATTTGAAGAATTTACCTGTGTATATGCGATTAAAAAAGAAGCGTAATCTCCAGAATGGCCGGATTTTAATTTACAAATTATGAATATATCTGTTGAACTGACCTTAAGCCCGCTACAGGATAATTATGAAGAGCTGATTATAGGTTTTATCAAAAAAATCCGGGCCTCCGGTTTTACCGTCCTGGAAAATCCTTTAAGTACACAGATTTATGGAGATTATGATGATATAATGAAACTACTTAATAGAGAAATTAAACTTGCTTTGGAATTAATGGAAAATGGTTTAATGTATATCAAAATCGTAAAAACGGACCGAAGCAATTATGAACCAGATTTTTGATTGGGTCTTTGCTCAATACCAGGATATCCCTACGTTTCTAATCATCCTTGAAATGATTGGCGTTGTTTTCGGGTTTTTAAGTGTATGGTATGCAAAAAGAGAAAATATCCTTGTATTTCCTACCGGAATAATTAACACAGGGATCTTTGTATATATTCTTTGGGTATACGGGTTATTGGGTGACATGCTTATAAACGCATATTACTTTTCCATGAGTATTATAGGGTGGTACATATGGACACGAAAAGTAGATACCAACCATTTTATCCCAATTACAAAAACGAACAGCCAAGAGAAAAAATGGTCAATATTCCTGTTTATTAGTGCGGTTGTTTTTGTTTCTCTTGTATATACCTTATTTGATAAATTTAATAGTTGGACAGCTTATGTTGACACGCTTACAACAGCTATTTTCTTTGTGGGGATGTGGCTTATGGCCAAAAAAAAATTGGAAAATTGGACCTATTGGATTATTGGTAATGTAATTACAGTTCCTTTATATTTGTATAAAGGACTTATTTTTACATCACTTCAATATTTTTTATTCACCATAATCGCCATTTACGGTTATATGGCATGGAAGAAAAACTTAAACAAAAGCCCGCTGACATTATTAAAGTAGTTCTGTTTGGTCCTGAATCAACAGGTAAAACTACCCTTGCTCAGGAACTTGCTAATCACTATCAAACCGAATGGGTGCCGGAATACGCGCGCGAATATTTACAGGAAAAGTGGAATAAAGAACAAAGAACTTGTGAACCACATGATTTACTACCTATTGCAGAAGGCCAAATTCGCTTGGAAAATTATTTGACGGAAAAGGCAAATGACCTGCTTATTTGCGATACAGATCTTTTAGAGACCAAAGTATATTCTGAAGCATATTACCTTGGTTATTGCGATCCTATTCTGGAAAAATACGCTTTGCAGAATAGATACGATCTTTATTTATTAACTTCAATAGATATTCCCTGGGAAAAAGACGATCTTCGGGATAAACCTAATGAGCGAGAACGCATGTTTCTCTATTTTAAAGAAACATTGGAAAAGTATGATAGGAATTTTATTATTTTAAATGGGGACAATGGAAAAAGGCTTGCGCTGGCTATTAAATCTATCGATAAATTTCTCGGCAAATGATTGAGTTTTCACCAATGGATTTACAACAACTACAGGAAAAAGGAATCTCAAAAGAAAAGGTTCTGGATCAGATAGAGACCTTTAAAGAAGGGATACCATTTGTAAGGTTGGAGAAGGCCGCAATAGTTTCCGATGGAATTATGAAATTAAGTAAAGCCCGGGAGAAAGAGTTAGTGAATAAGTTCGAAGAACTAAAAAGGCTTTTGAGTTTACTCAAATTTGTTCCGGCATCGGGTGCTGCATCCAGAATGTTCAAATCCCTCTTTAACTTTTTGGAGCAATATGATCCTAGTGTCGAAGATGTAGATACCTATGTAGACAGATTAGATGATACAGATTTAAAAATCTTTTTCGAACAAGTTAAAAAATTTCCTTTTTATGAGATTGTTCATAAACGAATAAAAAATAAAGCCGGTTCAGAAAATGACATCAGATATCGTTTTGTAAGTGAAATGCTACTAGAAGAAAACCTTAATTATGGTTTTTACCCAAAAGGACTTTTACCCTTTCACAATTATGGGGAATTTACTGTAACTGCCTTTGAAGAGCATTTAAAAGAAGCTTCAAGGTATGTTGATGTAAACAATAAGGCAAAACTACATTTTACGATTTCAGAACAACACCAATCCTTATTTTCTAAGGAATTTGAAGCCGTTGGCCCCAGGGTATCGAAAGCTACAAAAACGGAATTTGAAGTTACCTTTTCAAATCAAAAACCTGCTACGGATACTTTAGCTGTAACTCTTGAAAATGAACCGTTTAAAAAGGATGACGGCTCATTATTATTTAGACCTGGTGGTCATGGAGCGCTTATTGAGAACTTAAATGAACAAAATGCCGATATTATCTTTATTAAAAATATTGATAATGTAGTAGTAACTAAACATGCAGCTGCACTCACAACTAGCAAGAAAGTACTTGCCGGTTTGCTGCTGGAAATACAACAAAAGGCATTTGCCTATGCAGATCAGTTGGATAGAAATGACATTAATGGCGAACAATTACACGAAATAAAAACATTTTTAGAAAATGATCTCAATGTTAGGTTTTTGGATAGTTTTTCAAGTTTTAGTATCGCAGAGCAATTGGAAATTTTAAAAGACAAGATTAACAGACCCATCCGCATTTGTGGGATGGTTAAGAATGAAGGCGAACCAGGTGGCGGCCCTTTTTGGATAAGAGACGCACATGATCATATTTCACTGCAAATCGTAGAATCTGCCCAGGTGGATACTTCAGATGAAAGCCAAATGGCTATTTTAAAGAATTCAACACATTTTAACCCGGTCGATCTTGTATGTGGAGTAAGAAATTTTAGAGGTGAGAAGTATAACCTCTTGAATTTTGTAGATACCAAACAAGGGTTTATCACACAAAAAACAGAAGATGGTAAAGAACTAAAGGCCCTTGAATTACCAGGACTTTGGAACGGGGCTATGGCCTTTTGGAATTCAATATTTGTTGAAGTTCCCTTACTCACTTTTAATCCCGTAAAAACAGTAAACGACCTTTTGAAGCCGACACATCAGGCAACTTAGTTTAGGGAGATCTGTTTTTATGAAGAAAGGGATTTATCAGAGTATGTTCAATTTTAATTATGGGGTTTTATTATGAATAATGGAACTACCATCGTAACTTTGTTTTATCTCAAAAGGGGTGCGAACTTCTGAAAAAAAAGTATTCTATAAATCTGTAAATATCAGACACGATTTTTACAATACTTTCAGGATAAGCTGAGATTATACCCAAGGAACCTGGGCAGGTAATGCTGCTAAGGGAGGCGAAAGTCGCCATTTGGATTTATTCCTGTCTCTTCAGGAAAAGAAAAAATCATAAAAACCAGAATAGAACCCCTTTTATTCGTGTAATTGAACTACGAATGAAAGCTTTTATTACATTTTTTTTCCTGATTTCTATTGGCGTAAAAACTTTTGCTCAACAACAAGAATCTGATACCACTACCCTAAAAAAAATTGTGTTGGATGAGGTTTTTGTTTCAGCAATAAGGGTTACTCAGGAAACTCCCGTAACGTTTTCCAATTTAGAAAAAGATAAAATTATGCCAAGAAACCTTGGTCAGGATATCCCTGTTCTCATGAACTTTTTACCCGCTGTAGTTACAACTTCAGACGCCGGGGCTGGAGTGGGCTATACTGGAATACGCGTTAGAGGTAGTGATGCTACCCGGGTTAATGTTACTATAAATGGAATACCTTATAACGATTCTGAATCACATGGTACGTTTTGGGTAAATCTTCCCGATTTTGCATCTTCCACAGAAAGTCTTCAATTACAACGGGGCGTAGGAACATCTACAAATGGAGCTGGGGCTTTTGGGGCAAGTTTAAATATATTGACAGATGCCACTTCGCAGGAAGCTTATGGACATATTTCCTCTTCCTATGGCAGCTTTAATACGATGCGGAACAATATTAAGTTCAGTACAGGATTGTTAAATGAACATATTGAAATTTCCGGGAGACTATCCAGAATAACATCTGATGGCTATATTGACAGGGCTTCTTCTAAACTGGATTCCTATTTTTTACAAGGCTCTTATGTTGATGATAATACATTAATTAAAGCGCTCCTTTTTGGAGGACACGAAGTTACTTACCAGTCGTGGTTCGGCATTGATGCAGAAACTCTTGCCACTAACCGGACTTTTAACCCTGCCGGAATATATACTGATGAAAATGGGGATACTCAGTTTTATGACAAGGAGGAAGATAATTATAAACAAGATCATTTTCAGCTACTTTGGAATGAGGCTATATCACCTTTATGGAGCACAAATATTGCATTTCATTATACAAAAGGACGGGGTTACTTTGAACAATTCAGAGAAGACGATGATTTTGCGACCTATGGATTTTCACCAATAGTTGTTGATGGGGAGGAAGTGAATACAACAGATTTAATCCGTCGCCGTTGGCTGGATAATGATTTTTACGGGACTGTATTTTCGGCTAATTATAAAAAAGACAGGACAAACCTTATTATTGGAGGAGGGTGGAATTCCTATAATGGAGATCATTTTGGTGAAGTAATTTGGGCGCGTTTTGCGGGAAATAGTATGATTAGGGATAGATATTATGATGATGATTCCAAAAAAGCCGACTTTAATATGTTTGGGAAAATAAATTATGAGATTTCTCAAAATTGGAAACTTTTTGGAGATTTACAATTTAGAAATGTTAGATACAAGGCAAATGGAGATGATACTGGAGTAGTGGATGATACATTTAATTTTTTTAACCCTAAAGTCGGTGTCACCTATGACCTAAATAATGCAAATAATTTATACCTCTCCTTTGCAGTAGCCAACCGTGAACCCAATAGGAATGATTATGAGAATGGCAATCCTAAACCGGAAAAACTAAATGATTTTGAACTGGGCTGGCGTTATGTCTCACCTTCTGTTCAGCTAAGTACCAATCTGTATTACATGAGGTATAAAGATCAGTTGGTATTAACTGGAGAACTTAATGATGTTGGAGCCCCATTGCGGGCAAATGTTGGTGACAGTTATCGTCTTGGTCTTGAAGTTGATGCCAGTATGAGTATTGGTAAGCGCTTCAAATTACAACCCAATATAGCACTCAGCACAAATAAGAATATTGATTTTCTTTTTCAGAGAGATGGTGAGTTACAGAATTTGGGGAATACCAATATTGCCTACTCACCTGACATTGTGGTAGGTAACATTCTTACGTATATGCCAAATGAAAAATTTCAAATGTCGTTACTCACAAAATATGTTGGAAAACAATTTATGGGAAATATTGATTCAGAAGGCTCTGTTCTTGAGGACTATTCACAAACAGATTTTAATATACAATACACTTTCAATATAAATTCATTCATAAAAAGCATTGTACTCACAGGACTGATTAATAATATTTTTGATGCAAAATTTGTATCCAATGGCTACTTTTTTACTTATGATGACGATTTTTCCAATCCGGGAACTATAACTACTATTGAAGGTGCCGGGTATTACCCGCAGGCAGGAATAAACTTTCTAATGGGAGCAACATTTAACTTCTAAGGTTTTTCAGGGGATAATTTAGGATATCATACCCTATTCTCAGTTGGAAATTACAACGGTAGTTCCATCAAATGAAGTGTTGTAAAACAAAAGGTCATAGTACGGTTTCCCGTCATCAGGTCTGTTTAATTGTTGTCCGGTAAACAGGCTATATTCATAATCTTCGCATGAACAAATTACAGTTTGACTATTAAGGTCCATTGTTGAGCATGCATTTGGGGCATGATTTGGACAACTGGCCTCCCAGGCAAAAAACTGATCAAAACCCTTATTTATAACAAAAACACCTCTTATTCCTACACCCTGGTTTCCAATGAATATGGCATTCCCTATATTAGTTAAAGGACTATATAAGGGTAAATTGAGATTAGCTTCGAATCTGAAGCCAACTTCCTGCAAATAAGGATTGCGGTTTCCTTCGTCTTTACTACAGGCCAGAAGCAAAATGAAAACTAACCAGAGGCATATTCTTTTCATATAATAATAGGATTCAATTAAGATGTCTTAAACAAAATTGAACAAAAAATATGTATCTTTGCGTTAAATCCTCTTTAAAAAAGGGGATTTTCTTATAAGTTAAACCTCATTTTGATGAATAACTCTACTTAATGTGTTTATCTTAAATTAGTTACCTCAAAATGATTGTTTAAACTAATCCTGCGTTTCCGTAGGATTTATTGTTTAATGATTTTGGGCATTTTTTATGATTAATAAATATTGAAGTTATGAGTAATATATCTTATTACACGGCGGAAGGATTAAAAAAACTCAGAGAAGAGTTAAACTATCTTAGGGATGTGGAGAGGCCTAAATCTTCACAGGCCATTGCCGATGCCAGGGATAAAGGTGATTTGTCTGAAAATGCCGAGTATGATGCTGCTAAGGAAGCACAGGGGTTATTGGAATTAAAAATATCAAAACTGGAGGAAACCTTATCCAATGCCAGATTAATAGATGAATCTCAACTAGATACTTCTAAAGTACTTGTGCTTTCGACCGTAAAACTTAAAAACCGACAAAATGGGATGATAATTAGCTATACACTTGTAGCTGAAAGTGAAGCAGACTTAAAGTCCGGAAAAATTTCTGTTACTTCACCTATTGGCAAAGGGCTTCTTGGTAAAGAAGTAGGTGATGTTGCCGAAATTACAGTGCCAAATGGCAAACTAAAATTTGATATTCTTGAAATAAGCAGGCAGTAAAAAGCTATAATTCTTTATATTTAATCCTATCATTATTGATAGGATTTTTTTTAACTAAAAATTGACCGTGGAAAGTATTTTTACTAAAATAATAAATGGCGATATACCATCTTACAAAATTGCAGAAGATGATAAATATTTTGCCTTCCTGGACATTAATCCCAATGCGAAAGGGCATACTTTATGTATACCTAAGAAAGAAGTAGATAAAATAATGGATATGGATGAAGCTCTATATTTGGGTTTAATGGCATTTTCCAGAAGAGTGGGTAAGGCCATTGAAGCAGCTATAGACTGCAAGCGCGTGGGGATTACGGTAATAGGCTTGGAAGTGCCCCATGTGCATGTGCATCTTATTCCTTTAAATAAAATGGCAGATGCAACCTTTATGAACAAAATTGAATTGTCACCGGAAGAATTTGAAGATATTGCGCTAAAAATTCGTTCTAAAATGAAATGATACCGGTTTTATATAGGTAGAATAATACTGCGGCAATTACAATTGGTAATAGAATAATTAAGTAAAACATGGCCGTGAATTTTGTAGTCGCTTTTTCCGGATTGACCATTTTTTGGTAATACTCAAAGATTCGCTCAATATCTTCAGTCCAATTTACCGGGTAAATAATACTTTCACATGTATTGCATTTAATTTGATGGCTAACCTTTGAGGTAATCTTATGATAAAGCCTTCCAAATAAGTGCTTTTGATAAAACGTTATTTTCATGTCCTGATTAAAGCATTCAGGGCAGTTATTGGTAATGTCGGCCTCTTTAATAACAACTAATTTTTCTTTTGCCATTATTGCTGATCTGATTTTATTGATATCTGCATTATAGTGCCTTCCTTGCTCGAAGAAAGTACTTTTACCTTTCCTTTATGATACTCCTCAATTATTCTTTTAACCAGGGATAATCCTAACCCCCAACCTCGTTTTTTTGAGGTATAACCAGGATTAAAAATGGAATTGAAATCGCCTTTTGCTATTCCATGCCCAGTATCTGAAATTAATATATTCACATATTTGCCGTCCGGAACAATTTCGATGGCAATATTCCCTTTGCCTTTCATGGCGTCAATTCCATTTTTGACCAAATTTTCAATTGTCCAGTTATATAATGAACGGTTTAATAGAACGGGAAGTGCTTCAACCTTAGAATTAAATGTAAAATGAATAAGTTTAGAGCTTCTGAGTTTTAGATATTCAAAGGCACTCCTGGTTTCTTTAACAATGTCGTGTTCTTGTAGTTTTGGGAGTGAACCTATTTTAGAAAAACGATCTGTTATGTTCTGTAACCTTCCAATATCTTTCTCAATTTCTTTGGTAATTTCCGGGTTAATTTGTTCGCTCTTCAATAGTTCATTCCAGCCAAGAAGTGAGGTCAGCGGGGTACCAATCTGGTGTGCAGTTTCCTTCGCCATTCCCGCCCATAGTTTGTTTTGTTCAGATGCCTTATTCGTTTTAAAGAAAAAGAAGATAACCGCAGCAAACAGAAATATGATCAATAAAAGGGCAATAGGGTAGTATTTTAGTTTATTTAATACTTCCGAATTTCCATAATATAGGGTAGCCAATTGCTCACCATTATAATCAATAGAAATAGGCAAATTTTCTGATTCAAATTTTTTTATCTTTTGCTTTAAATAAGCAGTATCAATAACTAATTCTTCAGGCATGTTGTTGGTTCTAATGGACCCATCCATATTTACCAGAATCATGGGAGTTGAGGTATTGTTTTGAAAGATTTTAACGTGTAGATTTCCCAGATCCCTGTCCTCTGAAGACTGCAATAATTCTGACTGAGCTGTAGCCCAAATCTCCATTTTATGGCGTTCTTCTTCCTTAAATTTTTTAAAAAAACTATTGGTATTCCAAAGAATAAGACTTACTATAACAAAAGATGCCATTAATAGAAATAGATTCGAAGTCTTCTTTTGGGAATTAAAATTCATCCTGCCTTTTACTTAGCAATAAAGATAACTGAAATTGATCTAAAATGTTGTGTTCTGCAAGCGAGTTAAAGTTTTAATTGGGATACAATTTATATACCTTTGTTTTGATGCAAAAAACAATATCGCTAATACCTTCTGAGATTACCACCGGGCAGTTACACGCTTACCTTTTAGGGGCGGTTGGACCCAGGCCGATAGCTTTTGCAAGTACTATAGACGAAAAAGGAATTCCAAACCTCTCACCATTTAGTTTTTTTAATGTCTTTAGCGCTAATCCACCTATATTGATTTTCTCACCAGCCAGAAGAGTGAGGGATAATAGTACTAAGCATACACTAGATAATGTGCTTAAAACAAAAGAAGTGGTCATCAATATTGTAAATTACGATCTGGTTCAGCAGATGTCTTTGACAAGTACAGAATATGGTGAAAAGGAAAATGAATTTATAAAAGCTGGATTAACAATGTTGACCTCAGATTTGGTTAAACCTTTCAGGGTTGAGGAATCTCCTGTCCAGTTTGAATGCAAAGTAACAAAGGTGGAGGCTTTGGGTAACAAAGGGGGAGCTGGTAATCTGGTTTTTGCAGAAGTTGTTAAAATGCATATCCATGAATCAATTTTGGGAGAGGATGGTTCAATTGACCAGTTTAAAATTGATCAGGTTGCCAGAATGGGAGGTAATTGGTATAGCAGGGCTAATAAAGGTATGTTTGAGGTTCCGAAACCACTTTCCAAGCTCGGAATAGGGGTTGATAATATACCTAAAGAAATACGATCAATAAAAATGCTAACAGGGAACGATTTGGGCTTATTGGGAAACGTTGAGCGTATGCCGGATAAAGATGATATCGAAGAATTTATAGCAACAAATGATCAAATTCGGTCAATTGTCAAAAATAAGGATACAAAAGAATTACTAAGAATAACTAGAGAATATTTAGATAATAATAAGATACTTTCGGCATGGAAAGTATTGTTAATAAATACTGAATTAAATGGAAATACAAGGAAAAATTAAAATGATTGATGAGACTAAAACCTTTGGCAATAACGGTTTTAGAAAAAGAGAGGTGGTTATTACTACTGAAGAACAATATCCCCAACATATATTGGTAGAATTCGTTCAGGATAAATGTGACTTGCTTAATAAGCATAATGTTGGAGAAACTGTAAAAATCAGCATTAACCTAAGAGGGAGAGAATGGACAAACCCTCAGGGGGAGGTTAAATATTTTAATTCTGTTCAAGGATGGCGAATAGAATCTTTACAACCCGATCAGGGGGATAGCGGAATACCACCTGTGCCGCCAATTGAGGCATTTGAGCCAGCCGAAGAACTAAATGAAGAAGATCATGACGATCTGCCATTTTAGATAGAAACCCTTTTCTGCTGCAGATTATTTTTAGGTTGACCGGTAATTCTAAGAACTGTTAAACTTGAAAAACAAGGATACGGATATTTACTTTTTAACAGATCTATTGGAGTTCCCTCCAGCGGATAATGCAAATGCGGAGGGTTTACTGGCGGTTGGTGGGGATTTATCTCCAGAAAGATTATTGCTGGCCTATAGATCAGGGATATTTCCCTGGTTTAATAAAGATTCTTTGATCTTATGGTGGAGCCCTGATCCCAGAATGGTTTTATTCCCTCAAAAAATCAAGATTTCTAAAAGTATGCGACAAATTATGTCGGGTACTCGATTCACTTTAACCAGGAATAGATGCTTTAAAGAAGTAATGGAAGCCTGTGCCGAAATAACGAGAAAGGGACAGGAAGGAACCTGGATTACCAATAGCATGAAAGAAGCCTATTTACGTTTACATGAACTTGGTTTTGCAAGATCATATGAGGTTTGGGAAGATAAGGAACTAGTGGGTGGGCTGTATGGAATTGATCTGGGACACGTATTTTGTGGTGAAAGTATGTTCTCTAAGGCAACAAATGCATCCAAATTTGCCTTTATCCAATTGGCCAGGGACCTGGAGGAAAAAAACTATAAATTAATTGATTGTCAGCTTTATACCAAGCATTTGGAGAGCTTAGGGGCTGAAGAAATACCAAGGAAGGAATTCCTTAAACTATTGCAGAACAGTATTTAGTGTTGTAAGAAAGAGGAATCTGTTTAGAGTGGATCAAGAATGATATATGATTTCTTTAGTCAACGGAATGACAGCAAGAAGAAATATAGCATAGGTTGTATTTGTCTAACCTCATGAGACCAGGTAGAAATCGTTTATTCCTGATTAATAAAGGACATGATCATAGTTGGCCGGAAGAGATTCTTTCATTTTTATAAAGTCTCCCTCTGCGCCAAATAAGATTTCAAAGTCCGAATGCACATCCTGTATTTTACCCCTTACCATTAATTCATAATTTAAGGAAGGAATCAAAAGATTTTGGAATGCATTATTTAAGGTAGTTTCGGCAGTTTCATCAGAGGTAATGGGATATTGTTGTTGAATCTTTCTAATTTTAAACTTAGTAAACTTTTCATTCAAGAACTTTGTGATCTTTGACCATGAAACCTCAGGGACATCTACTTCCTTAATTGAAATTTCAATATCTTCCAGCTTGCCCGATTCATCAAATTCAATACTGTAGTACAATTTATCCTTTTTAAACTTGGTTTCATAACTAATTTTTGTAGTATCTGTTTCCTTATAAAAACGAATCTTTTTAGCTTCCTTCAGTTTCTCTTGGATGAATTCATGAGCTGTCTCAGGGAATTGATTTTTTTTAATACGGTGTTCCCGCTCAACCTTTACCTGAGAATTAACCATTGAGAACTGAAATAAGACCAATACTAAAACTGGTAAACTCCTACACCTCATCATATCTAAAACAATTTACTTCATGATCATTTACCATTCCGGTAGCTTGCATATGGGCATATACCACTGTACTGCCCACGAATTTGAAGCCTCTTTTTTTAAGGTCTTTGCTAATGGCGTCAGATAAAGCTGTATTTGCAGGGCCTTCTTTGTGGTTCTCAATTTTATTTTTTATGGGTTGGCCATCAACAAAGTCCCAAATGTATGAACTGAAACTTCCGAATTCCTGCTGTACCTTCATAAAAGCTTGGGCGTTGCCTACCGCTGCACGAACTTTAAGTTTATTCCGTATAATTCCTTCATTCTGCAATAAAGCTTCAATCTTTTTTTCTGTATACCTTGAA
Organism: uncultured Eudoraea sp.; assembly: GCF_947490415.1. GTDB lineage: Bacteria > Bacteroidota > Bacteroidia > Flavobacteriales > Flavobacteriaceae > Eudoraea. The sequence goes on along the minus strand of NZ_CANLGX010000001.1, from coordinate 354,425 downwards.
ATCTTTAAATAGTCAAAACCATCAAAAGCTTTTCGGAAATTATCTCGTTTTTTTAAAATAGTCAACCAACTGAGCCCTGCCTGGAATGTTTCAAGGGTTAAAAATTCAAAAAGCGTTTTGTCGTCCCTTACGGGGACTCCCCATTCGTTATCATGGTAGGCCATATAAAGATCATTCCCCAGACACCAACCACAGCGTTGTTTTTCCATTCCGCTAATTCTTGAGTTCTAAATATAGTGGAATATTTTTTAAAGCTGGTGTCGACGAAATAAACCTGGCTGCTCTAAGTTTTAAATATAGTCAGAGTGGCTCGTGTCTGCAAGTAAATTCTTATTCACTTAATTCGCCCGTGGATAATGCATCTTCCAGATCCGCTTTAACGGTCGCGAACTTTCTAAAAAATTTCTTGCCATCCACCGGTTTTAAAGTAACCTCCGTGCTACCATCAGAAGTATAAGTGTAGTCGATTATTTCAACTTTTTTACCTAATACAGTCTTCATATCAGCTATACCTCCCCGTTTTATAATAAAATTCCTTCTGGGAAAATGAACGTGCTGATAATCGAATGCAGAAGGGCCTTCAATAGTTAAAACAACCCCTTTTTGGATGTTGAATTGTTGTTTTTCCTGTGCCTGTATTAAGAATACTGAGAGCACAAAAAGGATACAGATCGTAATATTTCTCATGATTCAGTCTCATTTTAAATTACATAAAGATATTAAAATAATGTTATAAATGCAAGTATTACAATTGTTAAAAAACAGTTAAACTATTATATATTGATAGTAATACTTTTATATTTGACAAATATTTAATTTCAAGCTGATGAAAAATTTACTGCAGTCTGTTCGAATTACCATTAATGATAAATTATATGTAAAGGACCCTGAATCTTCCAATCTGGGGAAGCGAATTGTTGAAGAAAGTATTATCATGATTAATGACATTGGTTTCGAGAATTTCACTTTTAAAAAATTGGGTCAAAAGATCGGATCCAATGAAAGTTCCATTTATCGCTATTTTGAAAATAAGCATAAATTATTGCTTTATCTGGCTTCCTGGTATTGGGGTTGGCTTGAATATCGTTTGGTTTTTGCAACAAACAATATTCCTGATGCCAACGCTAAATTGGAAAAAGCCATTGAAATTATGACACAGGCAACAGAAATAGATTTGGCCTTTACCCATATTGATGAAGTATTATTAAATAAAATTGTAATTAATGAATATTCTAAGTCTTACCTTACCAAAGAAGTGGATATGGAAAACAAGGAAGGTTATTTCGTAATTTACAAAAGACTTGTCAATAGACTGAGTCAAATGATAAAAGAAGTAAACACAGATTACCCCTATCCTGAAAGTCTGGCCAGCACACTTATTGAAGGTGCACTGCATCAGTATTTTTTGATGGATCATTTTTCTTCTTTAACAAGCTGTGATGTCAATGTTACTCCTACAGAATATTTCAAACACATCGCCTTTAACACCCTAAATATTAAAAATAATGGCTAAAAACATCCTTAGTGCTTGGCAGCGTTTATTAGGACTATTAAAGCTTGACAAGAGAGATATCCTTCAGGTATTTTACTATGCTATATTTGCTGGGGTCGTCAATTTATCTCTTCCATTAGGAATACAGGCCATTATAAACCTGATTCAGGGTGCCCAGGTAAGTACTTCCTGGATAATTCTGGTAATTCTTGTAACATTAGGTGTCGCTTTTGTTGGTGTCCTGCAATTAATGCAGATACGGATTATTGAAAATGTGCAGCAAAAAATATTTACAAGATCTGCATTTGAGTTTGCTTACCGCTTCCCAAAAATAAAGATGAATCAACTACTTAATTTCTACCCTCCGGAGTTGGCTAATCGCTTTTTTGATACCTTAAATGTCCAGAAAGGACTGTCAAAGATTTTAATTGATTTCCCGGCAGCTTTATTGCAAATTATTCTTGGGTTGTTATTGCTGTCATTTTATCATCCATTTTTTATAGTCTATGGAATTCTTCTATTACTACTAATATATATAGTTTTCAAATTTACCGCACAACGCGGGATGGAGACCAGTTTAGATGAATCAAAAAATAAATATAAAGTTGCACATTGGATACAGGAAGTAGCGCGCTCAATTGTTAGTTTTAAGTTGTCTGGCAAAACCAATTTGGCCATGAACAAAACAGACTTACTAGTGTCTGACTATCTTAGTGCGAGGGAGAGTCACTTTAAAATATTGGTGATTCAGTTTATTCAGATGATTGGTTTTAAAGTTCTGGTTACTCTTGGCCTATTGCTTATAGGAGGGATTCTTGTCCTTAATCAGGAAATGAATATTGGTCAGTTTGTTGCTGCCGAAATCATAATATTGTTAGTGATTAGCTCCGTTGAGAAATTAATATTAGGATTAGAGACATTTTATGACTTGCTAACGTCCCTGGAAAAATTGGGGCAAGTAGTAGATAAGGAATTAGAGCCTCAAGATGGGGAAATGCCTTTTAAGAAAGATGAAGCTTTCACTGTAGAATTAGATGAAGTTAGTTACAATGTGCCTGGACGCGAAAAGCAGATCATTGACTCGGTCTCTCTTACTATTACTCCGGGCTGCAGAATATTACTACATGGCAATTCCGGGTCTGGTAAGTCTACGCTACTTCGCTTGATTGCCGGAATTGTCGAACCGGATAAAGGAAATATCTATGTAAACAATGTTTCCTTGAAAATGATCAATTTAAATTATTATCGTTCGCATATTGGAAAATCTCTCTCAGAGGAATCTCCTTTCGAGGGTAGTATTTTAGAGAACATAACTTTCGGAGACTCTTCTATTACAGAAGATCAGGTTTATTGGGTTTTAGAAAAAACCGGATTAGTGGAATTTGTAAAGAACCAAGCTAAAGGACTTCATACAATGCTTTATCCCGAAGGCCAGCAAATCCCCTATGTAGTTTCTAAGAAAATTGTTTTGGCACGTAGTATAGTTAAAAAGCCAAGGATGTTGATTTTAAAAGATCCATTAGACCATTTTAACCCTAAAGAAACGAAGGAAATAATGGATTTCTTATCGGATAGATCAAACCCATGGGCACTCCTGGTAGTAAGTCAAAATCCACTATGGGAACAAAAATGTAGCACCATTATCACCATGGAAAATGGTAAAATAAAAAACCAAAGTTAGAAGACATGCTAAACATTTCACCTAATAAACTAAATCGGAAAGTAGATCTGAGTGTTTATAGCTCTTCCCAGAAAGTTTTTCATACAAAATATTATAAACACTTCAATCGGTTTTTATTGATATTTGCCGGTATTGGTTTTATTGTACTTTTTTTACCCTGGACACAGAACGTATCAGGAAGCGGTTATTTAACCACCTTAAGTCCAGGCCAAAGACCTCAGACCATACAATCACCAATTCCAGGTAGAATTGAAAAGTGGTATGTGCAGGAAGGGGATTATGTAGAAAAAGGGGATACAATTCTTTTTATATCAGAGATAAAGAATGAGTATTTTGATCCTAATTTAGTAGAAAGAACTGGGCAGCAAATTAGGGCCAAATCAAGTGCTGTTACATCTTACGAAGGCAAGGTTAAAGCGCTTAATAATCAAATAGCGGCTTTGAGCAGAGAAAGGGAATTAAAATTACTTCAGGCTAAAAACAAACTCATTCAAGCCAACCTTAAAGTAGAAAGTGATAGTATCGACCTCGAAGCGGCTAAGACAAATATTACCATTGCACAAAGACAATACAATCGAGTACTTCAGCTTGAAAATGAGGGCTTAAAGGCGGTGACAGATGTAGAAGAAAAGAAGTTAAAGTTACAAGAAACCCAGGCCAAACTTATCTCACAGGAAAACAAACTTCTCTCTGCCATAAATCAAGTTATCAATGCCGAAGTGGAAATAAATAGAGTACAGGCAGAATACACCGATAAAATATCAAAGGCGCAGAGTGATATGTTCACTGCACAGTCTAATCAGTTTGATTCTGAGGCTCAGGTAACTAAACTGGAAAACGAGTTTACTAATTACTCTATTCGAAACGATATGTACTTTATAAAGGCTCCTCAAAACGGCTTTATAAATAAGGCGATTAAAGCGGGAGTTGGAGAGACCTTTAAGGAAGGAGAACAATTAGTTGGTATTATGCCGGCCGATTACGACATGGCCGTCGAGACTTTTGTAAGACCTATAGACCTGCCCTTAATGCATCTGGGTGAGGAGGTTAGAATACAATTTGATGGTTGGCCGGCAATTGTATTTAGCGGGTGGCCAAATGTCTCTTATGGCACTTATGGAGGAAAGGTGGTAGCCATTGAAACTTTTATTAGTGACAATGGAAAATATAGAATACTATTAGCACCTGATCCTAATGACCATGAATGGCCAAAGGATTTAAGAGTTGGTTCTGGAGCCTATACTATAGCTCTTTTAGATGACGTGCCGATTTGGTTTGAATTGTGGCGACAGCTAAATGGTTTCCCTCCTAATTACTATCAGCCGAATGGGGATATGTCTAAATCTGAGAAAAAGTAATATGAAAAAGCATTGGTTTTTACTTATTCTTTTCGTTTCACTTTCATTAAACGCTCAGGGGAACGATACCCTCGTTTTAAGCTTTTACGAGTTTTTAGGGTATGTAAAAAAGTATCATCCCATAGCTCGTCAGGCTGAATTACAAATCGGTATTGGGCAAGCAAATCTAATGCGCTCAAGAGGAGGATTTGATCCAAAAATTGAAGTAGATTACGAAAGAAAACAGTTTAAGGGTGTTGAGTATTATGACCGTTTTAATGCTACCTTCAAAGTGCCCACTTGGTATGGGATAGAATTAAAAGGTAACTTTCAGCAGGATGAAGGAGAGTTTATAAATCCAGATGAATCATTGCCAGAGGGCGGATTGTATAGTGCGGGAATCTCTGTGTCTGTGCTTCAAGGAATATGGATCAATGAAAGAATGGCAACCTTAAAACGGGCCAAATATTTTAAAGAACAGACCTTAGCAGATAGAGATTTATTAGTTAATGAGATTCTTTTTAAAGCGTCAGTAGCATATTTTGATTGGCTGCAGGCATACAGAAACAAAACGGTTTATGAGAATTTTGTTGATAATGCCAGTTCCAGATTGGAAGGAATTAAGCGTAGTGCAGAAGCAGGTGATATCGCATCAATAGATGTTGTGGAAGCCAAAATTGCATTTCAGGACAGGCAACTTCGTTTCGAACAAGCTATGGTTGAGCTTACCAATAAGACCTTGGAACTTTCGAATTTTTTATGGATGGAGAATAATATTCCAATAGAGTTGCAGCCAAATGTCATTCCAAATATCGATATAAATAGGGAGGTGGATATCACTCTGGAAATCATGGGAAAACCTTTGGATAGTTTTTCATTGGAAAATCACCCTAAGATTAAGTCTTTAGGGTTTAAATTGGCTGGCCTGGAAGTAGATAAGAGATTAAAAGCCAACAAACTACTACCGAGAATTGATATCGAGTATAACTTCCTTACAGAAACCCCGGGAACTCTGAATTCTTATGATTCACAACAATATAAAGGAGGTGTTAACTTCCTATTCCCATTGTTTTTGAGAAAAGAAAGAGGGGATTTAAAATTAGCAAAGTTTAAACTAAACGATACTCAATTTGAATTGGACAATGCTGAAATCGAAATTCAAAATAAAGTTTTGGCAATCTATAATGCTTTGGATTCTTATCAGATACAGAATTCACTTATAGAGGATATTGTTGGTGACTATAATAAGCTATTGGCAGCAGAAGAAAGAAAATTCGATTTTGGAGAAAGTTCCTTGTTTTTGATAATTAGCAGGGAAAGTAAACTAATAGATTCTGAACTTAAACAGAATGAAGTACAGAATAAATACTTAACTGAAAAGGCGAAGCTTTTCAGGAGCCTTGCCATAAATCCGGAAAACCTGTAGCAGACATATTTCAAAAACTCCTTATAAGTAGAGCATGCCTTAACTACTCTTAATGCCTTGGTGTATTCAATAGTATTAACGATGCGATGGGAGGGATTGCCAAAAAAACCAATTTGAAACAAAATACTGTTTGGTTTTTTGATTTTACACGACTATGAGGAAATGAAAAATACCGAAGATCTAATACTGCAAGAAAAACTAGTTGAATCTGCATTGTCCCGTGCATATACCTATAAAGATTATCGAAATCTCCTGGATGAATTGACTGCACTCAAAAGGACTACAGGCGTTGAACAGAAAGAGTCTCTGATCAATTATACTCTGTTAAATAACCAGAGGATAAGACGATGGGATAAAACACTAAAATTGTCGGACACTGCAAATAAGAGAATTGAAAAATGGAAAAAACCAGTTTTATGGCTCGTTTTAACCGAAAGTTGGTGTGGTGACGCTGCCCCTGCAATGCCAGTAATAAATAAGATAGCAGAATCATCAGCTAAAATAACTTTTAAAGTAGCCTTGCGAGATGAAAACCCGGAGCTCATGAATCTTTTTCGAACAAATGGAACCTTGTCTATTCCCAAACTGTTAATGGTTGATGAACAGCGTATGGAAGTTATGAATTCCTGGGGGCCAAGACCTACTAAGGCAACTAAAATGGTTGAAGTTTATAAAGAAGAAAACTGGGAACTTACACCCGAATTTAAGCAAGATTTGCAGCTTTGGTATAATAAAGATAAAGGGGAAAATATCCTCGACGATCTCTTGGGTTTACTTACTTTGAAATAGGTAGGTTATTGTTCCTTTTTGAGTAGCTCTCGATGCTGAACTAAATTTTGCCTTTAAGGCATAGGAAATAGCGTTATCAACAAGGCAGCCATTAGATGTATTAGAGCTTTTTGCATTAAAATTAGCATCAATAACATTGCCCGAAGCATCTACTTCAATATTCACTACAACTCTACCACCCTCAATACAGGTATAAATTGGAGGTGGAAGTAAATAATTAGAACGATCAACTAACGAATATGAAATGGAAGTTTTTCTTTTTTCAAGCTTATTTGTGAATTCTTGTTTATTAGCCTCTACTTCCTCTAGTTGTTGTTTTTTTTCTTCTCTTTTTTCTACGAGATCCTTAAGGCTGGCTGCATATCCTGAGTCTGAATTCAAAAATTCTTTAAAATCATCTTCATTCATCGAAGCTTCCTTTTCCTCTAATAGTTCTTCAAGTGTTTTTAGAGGTTCCGGTTCTTCCAAGCTAGATTTGGCGGTTTCGTTAAAAGCCATATGACTTTTTATGGGATCTGCTTTGGCCATTTCCTCCTGCCTTTCCAACTCTTCAATTATTTTTTCAAGCTCCTCGTCCGCCAAGCTCAATTCAATTATATACTCTTCCTGTTCCTCAGATCCCAAGTGAATATTAAAAAGTAACAATATCACTATCGATAGAGAGAAGAAAGTTATTATAAGAGAAAGCTGACTTCGATTCAGGTCCATATTTCTATAACCAAATTTTTAATAATATATTTCACTCAACACCTCATTTTAAAGTTGTTAAACATTCATCATTTCTTTAAAATTTGCCGGTGCTACCGCATTATTTACGTTATAGTCCCCTATTTTGGTTCTTCTAAGGGATGATAAGTGGCCCCCGGAATTCAATGCTTTACCAAAATCATGAGCGATAGATCTTATATATGTGCCTTTGCTGCATCGTATCCTGAATCGTAATACGGGCAGATTTATTTCCAAAATCTCAAATTCCAAAACTTCAACAAACCGGGCTTTTATCTCCAATTCCTTACCTTCTCTTGCATATTCATACATACGCTTTCCATCTTTTTTCAAAGCCGAAAAAACAGGAGGTTTTTGAGCGATCTTACCAAGAAACAAAGCTTTTGTCTTATGAATTAATTCATGAGTGATATGATCTGTTGTATATACATTATCCACTTCGGTCTCCAGGTCGTAAGAAGGGGTTGAGCTGCCTAATGTTATGGTGCCCTCATACTCTTTTGGCATACCTTGAAATTCATGAATCCGCTTCGTAAATTTCCCGGCACATATTAATAAAAGCCCGCTGGCTAGGGGGTCTAAAGTCCCGGCATGACCTACTTTAATTTTTTTTAACTGGAATCTTTTTCTAATTGCCCATTTGACGGCATTAACGGCCTGAAAAGAAGACCAATTTAAAGGCTTGTCAATTAGAATAAGTTGGCCCTCCAAAAAATCTTCCTTGGTTTTCAAGACAATAATTTAAGTAAAAATTTAAAAATTAAGGATTTAACCCAAAAGACCAAAACCTATGGCAATACATCCAACAATAAAACAGTAAATAGCAAAGTAACTCAACTTACTTTTTTTTACGAGCTGAATCATCCAGGTACATGCGACTAAACCTGCTATGAAAGCAGCTATAAAACCTGCTCCCATAGCAATGGTTTGCTCACTTTGATATTGGAGTTCCCCACCAATAATATCTTTGGCCATTTTACCTATTATAAGGGGTACAACCATTAAAAATGAAAATCGGGCAGCTTTAGTCTTATCTACACCCAACAATACAGAAGTGGATATCGTAGCCCCACTCCTGGAAATACCCGGTAGTATTGCAATTGCCTGAGATACACCTATGACAAAAGCATTTAAATAGGTTACTTTTTTCTGAGTTTCTCGGGCCTTATCTGCAAGGTATAGGAGTAGTGCTGTAATAAGAAGCATGTAGCCTACAAATGCTACATTGCCACCAAAAAAACCTTCTAGCTGTTCTTCAAAAATCAGTCCCACAATTGAAGCAGGGATCATAGATATGACAATCTTTAAAGAAAAACGCGTTTCCTCATTCCACTTAAATTGAAATAAACCTCTGATAATTTCCCATACGTCTTGCCTAAAGACCACAATTGTACTTAGGGCGGTGGCAAAATGAAGCACTACAGTAAACAGCAAGCTTTCCTGGGGGATAGAGTTATCGCCTAAAATTGCCTTTCCTAATTCCAGATGACCACTGGATGAAACAGGTAAAAATTCTGTTAATCCCTGGACTATGCCAAGGATAATTGCGTCTATGATTTCCAATTAATCGTTTTTCTTCTTATGTGGATTTAATAAAATGGCATATATCTCGATCCCTAAACCTATTAGGACTAAAGTTGGCGCCAATCGAATTCTTCTGAAGTTATATATATCCGGATTAAATACATTAGGGTCATCACTTCCTCCTCCGCTCATTAATATAAAACCAAGGGCCATACAGGCAAGCCCTATAAACATAAAGAGGTAGTTTCTTCTCTGGAAGATAAATTCAGGCTTTGGGGCCTGATTTTGTTTATTTTTTTGCTTTTGACTCATGCTGCAAATTTAATAATATAAATCATCTGTTCTGAGATTAAGAAAGCGTTGGGTTGCAAAATAAGTACTTATTAATGAAATAAGTACGCCTAAAACAAAAACACCTACAAAAAGGATACTCAATATCGTAAAGTCCTGTAAAAGATTTAATTCTGGAAAATTCATATCAACATAATAAAGAACAGTTCCCAACGCTATTAGTGCTATTAATGAACCAAGCATTCCTAATTTAATATTTGTCCAAATAAAAGGCCTTCTGATAAACCTTTTTGTGGCACCCACCATTTGCATTGTTTTTATAATAAAGCGTTTAGAATATATGGATAAGCGGATAGAACTATTAATTAATAAAACAGCGATTAGTGTAAAAACAGCACTAGCGACTAATATCCAGAAGGAAATCCTTTTTACATTATCTGTAAGCAGCGCAATTAGAGGCTTATCATAACTTACTTCTTCAACATAGTCCTTTTTGGCAAGTTCAGTTGCAATTTCCTCTACTTGTTCTGTAGAAACAAAATCTGCTTTTAAAGCCACATCAATTGAATTTTTAAGAGGATTATAACCCAAAAACTCAAGGAAGTTTTCACCAATTTCCGCACTGTGCACCTCAGCCGCTTCTTCTTTGGAGACATAGACGGCAGATTTGGTATAATCTGACATTACCAGGCTTTTCTGCAACTGATCAACTTCAACTTCCTTGGCATTATCCTTTAAGAAAACAGATATTTTGATTTGTTCTTTAAAATGATCTGCTAATTTTTTGGTGTTTAGCACTAAAAGGCCTAAAACACCTAATAAAAAAAGCACGAGACCAATACTCAACACCACTGAAAAGTAGGAAGAGATCAATTTGCGTTTTTGATAGCGTTCAAAAGATTTGCTCATAGTGGGATATGAATACGTAAAAATAGGAAAGTAAATTGAATAAACTTATTTTTGCGCGGTATCGGTTATAAACAAAAATTATGAGCTATAATTTTAGGGAGATTGAGGCCAAATGGCAAAGATATTGGGCGCACAATAACACATTTAAGGCAATTAATGGCTCGGATAAGGAAAAGTATTATGTTCTGGATATGTTTCCATACCCATCAGGGGCCGGTCTTCATGTTGGACATCCTTTAGGTTATATTGCCAGTGATATTTATTCCCGTTATAAAAGACATAAAGGATTCAATGTTTTACATCCTATGGGCTATGATTCCTTTGGGCTACCGGCAGAACAATACGCCATACAAACCGGACAACACCCATCTATTACTACCGAGACCAATATAGCCAGATACAGAGAACAACTGGATAAACTAGGGTTTTCCTTTGACTGGAACAGGGAAGTTCGCACTTCTGACCCAAAATATTACAAATGGACACAATGGATATTTATTCAACTTTTCAATTCCTGGTACAATAAAAGCAAGGATAAAGCTGAAGAGATAGAACAACTTATAGAAATTTTCAAAAAAGAAGGAAATACCAATATCAATGCATCCTGTGATGAAGATACCCCATTATTTACTGCCGCGGAATGGAATATGCTGAATTCAAAAAAACAGGAAGAAATATTATTAAAGTACAGATTGACCTATTTAGCAGATACAGAGGTTAATTGGTGTCCTGCTCTTGGAACTGTACTTGCAAATGATGAGATTGTTAATGGCGTATCTGAACGCGGAGGACATCCTGTGGTACGCAAAAAAATGACCCAATGGAGCATGCGTATTACGGCTTACGCACAGCGCCTCCTCGATGATTTACAAAAAGTAGATTGGCCTCAGTCTTTAAAAGACGCCCAGGCAAATTGGATTGGCAGGTCTGTAGGTGCTTCAGTTACTTTTAACACAATACCTTCAGGGGATAGTAATATCTCTCATCCTATTGAGGTGTTCACTACCCGACCTGATACAATTTTCGGAGTTAGTTTTATGACTCTTGCTCCAGAGCATGAATTGGTATCAAAAATAACCACAGAAGAACAAAAAGTGGAAGTTGAGGCTTACGTTAAAAGCACTTCCAAACGATCAGAACGAGATAGGTTAGCAGATGTAAAAACTATTACCGGTGTTTTCACAGGCGCATTTGCTGAACATCCTTTTACCAGGGAATCAATACCCATTTGGATTGGGGATTATGTTTTAGCCGGTTACGGCACCGGAGCAGTAATGTCTGTCCCAAGTGGGGACCAACGCGATTATGATTTCGCAAAGCATTTTAAGATCCATATTCCTAATATTTTTGAAGGAATAGATATATCCCAAGAAGCATTTGCAGATAAAGAATTGACTATAATTGCCAATTCTGAGTTTTTAAATGGATTAAATTATAAACAAGCCACTAAAAAAGTAATCTCTGAATTGGAAAATATTGGTCAGGGGAAAGGTAAAGTGAACTATCGGCTTAGAGATGCCGTTTTTAGCCGCCAGCGCTATTGGGGTGAACCTTTTCCGGTATTTTATGTTGATGGAATGCCTAAAATGATCGATGAAGACTGCCTTCCTTTGATGCTGCCGGAGGTAGAAAAGTATTTGCCTACAGAAACAGGAGAACCACCATTGGGGAATGCGACAGAGTGGGCATGGGATAAACAGAAATCTAAGGTGGTAAGCAATAGTTTAATTGATAATGTGAAAGTTTTCCCTTTAGAGCTTAATACAATGCCTGGATGGGCAGGTAGTTCGCAATATTTTAACCGGTATATGGATCCGGAAAACAATAAGGAAATCTTCTCTCAAGATGCTATTAACTACTGGCAGCAGGTAGATCTTTATATCGGAGGTGTTGAACACGCCACCGGACATTTATTGTACTCCCGTTTTTGGCAGAAATTTATGTTCGACAAAGAAATGGTTCCTCATCAGGAATACGCCAAAAAATTACTTAACCAGGGGATGATTCTGGGCACAAGTGCCTTTGTGTATAGAGAAGAAGGAACGAATAAATTGATATCCAAAGGATTAATAAATGATATAAATGTAAGTCCATTGCATGCCGATGTCTCTTTGGTTAATTCTTCAGATGAATTGGATATTGAAGCCTTTAAAAAATGGAGGCCAGAGTTTAAAAATGCTGACTTCATTTTAGAAAATGGTAAATACATTGTGGGGCGTGAGGTTGAAAAAATGTCCAAATCTAAATACAATGTGGTCAACCCGGATGAAATATGTGAGGAATATGGGGCAGATGCCTTACGGATGTATGAAATGTTTCTGGGGCCACTGGAACAGGCAAAACCATGGAATACAGCCGGTATCTCAGGAGTATATGCTTTTCTAAAAAAATTATGGCGGCTTTATCATACCGGTCCCGAAGGTGGTTTTCAGGTTACAGAGCAGCCACCATCCAAAGAATCACTAAAATCACTTCATAAAACCATAAAAAAAGTGGAAGAGGATATTGAACATTTCTCATTCAATACTTCAGTAGCAACCTTTATGATTTGTGTAAATGAACTTTCCACACAAAAGTGTACCAGCAGGGATATACTGGAACCACTTGCAATTTTAATCTCCCCCTATGCGCCCCATATTTCTGAAGAACTTTGGGAAAAGTTGGGGCATACAGCATCTGTTTCAACGGAGCCATTTCCGAAATTTGAGGCAGACTACCTCATTGAAAATAGCAAGTACTATCCAATTTCCTTTAATGGGAAAATGCGTTTCACCATCGAACTTCCTTTGGATATGGGGAAAGAAGAAATAGAGACGGCCGTTATGTCCCACGAAAAAACTAAGGCTCAACTTCAGGGTCGAATCCCAAAAAAGGTGATTGTGGTACCGGGCAAAATAGTGAATATCGTAGGCTAATTCTTATCCAACAAGATTTTGTGTTAAAAGAGCCGTATTCCTGATCCATGATTGGTTCATGAAAACGCGGATTTTTGAGCAATTGATATAATCTGTTATAAGCGAAATATTTGAATATTATAATATATACCATATTACACCCCCCCCCAAAATATACACAATAACACATAAAATAATAATTAATAGAAAATATACCCTTTATATTTATGGGGTATAGTTTCAAAAAAGTACTATTATAGAGTTATTACCCCACATTTTGTCGATTTTATTTCGTTATCAGTATTTATTGTTACATTTTTGACATGAACTTAAAAATATAATACTATGATTATAGGTGTACCAAAAGAAATCAAGAACAACGAAAGCAGGGTGGGAATGACACCTGCTGGAGTATTTGAACTTGTTAAGTATAATCACACTGTTTATATTCAGTCTGGTGCTGGTGAAGGAAGCGGGTTTTTTGATGAGGATTATAAAAAAGCGGGTGCACTGATATTAGATACCATTGGGCAGGTTTATGCACTGTCGGAGATGATTGTTAAAGTAAAGGAACCTATAGAAAAGGAATATAACTTTATACAAAAAGGGCAGGTTATCTTCGCCTATTTTCATTTTGCATCCAGTGAAACTTTGACAAAAGCAATGATAGAACGAAAGGCAGTTTGCATAGCCTATGAAACTGTTGAGGACGAAGATAGAACCCTGCCTTTATTGACCCCGATGTCTGAAGTAGCGGGTAGGATGGCTATACAACAAGGAGCGAAATATCTGGAGAAGCCAGTTAAGGGTAGGGGAGTTTTGTTGGGCGGTGTTCCGGGGGTTGCACCTGGCAGAGTTCTGGTTCTTGGTGCTGGTATAGTTGGAACTCAGGCTGCAAAAATGGCAGCTGGTCTTGGTGCTCATGTTACCATATTAGATGTTAATATGAAGAGACTTCGTTATATAAATGATGTAATGCCCAGCCATGTGGTAACTGAGTTTTCTAATGAGTTTAATATAAGAAAGCATATAAAAACACATGATCTCATTATTGGGGGGGTGCTATTAAAAGGCTCAAAGGCCCCCAAACTCATTACCAGGGATATGCTTGGAGATATGCGTAAAGGAACAGTAATTGTTGATGTAGCTGTGGATCAGGGTGGTTGTGTCGAGACTACAAGACCAACCACACATGAAGACCCTATTTATATAATTAATGATGTAGTACATTATTCTGTAGCTAATATGCCCGGGGCGGTACCATATACTTCTACTATGGCACTTACAAATGTAACGTTGCCATATGTCCTTAAACTTGCAAATTTAGGCTGGGAAATGGCCTGTGAAGTAGATATTTCATTGCATAAAGGGCTAAATATCGTACACGGAGAAGTAGTTTACAAGGAGATTTTAGAAGCATTTAATTGGAATGAGATAGCAGTGTAAATGTACATTTTGTCAGTATAAAAACCCCGGTTCTATATTGGCCGGGTTTTTGTTATTTAATAACTACTTTTAAATTAGCAAAAAACGAAATTATGACAATTTATTATGTATTACTCGGCGCAATTGCCCTAGTAAGCTGGTTAGTTAGTAGAAAACTTAAAAGCAAGTTTAATTATTATTCTAAAGTACATTTGCGTAATGGCATGAGTGGTGCAGAGATTGCTGAACAAATGTTGAGTGATCATGGCATTAGAGATGTTAAAGTAGTCTCGACAGCTGGAATGCTTACAGATCATTATAACCCGAAAACCAAAACAGTTAATCTAAGTGAAGGGGTTTATAACCAGCGCAATGCGGCTGCAGCTGCTGTTGCTGCTCATGAATGTGGCCATGCAGTTCAGCATGCACAGGCCTACGAATGGCTTTCAATTCGTTCTAAATTAGTTCCTGTAGTGAGCGTTACATCGGGTATGTCTACATGGGTAGTCTTCGGAGGGCTTATATTGGCTGCTTCAACAGAGGGGCAGGGAGGCCAATTCGGGTTTTATATTGCCGTAGCAGGCTTAATCATGATGGGCTTTGCCACACTATTTAGTTTTATTACCCTCCCTGTGGAATATGATGCAAGTAACAGGGCGTTGGCCTGGTTAAAAAGGAAGAACATTGTTTCACAAGAAGAATATAAGGGATCTGAGGATTCCTTGAAATGGGCGGCAAGAACTTATGTAGTTGCTGCAATTGGCTCTCTGGCCTCGTTGGTTTACTGGGGGTTTCAGGTATTCGGTGGAAGAGATTAGTTCTTTTAAAGGAATATTTTTGAACTATTAAATAGTAATTTGACGGTCTATTTGTTGATCTAGAGATATGAAGGTCTCTGTTCTGGAAACACCCTCAATCTGCTGTATTTTTTTGTTTAACAAATGCATAAGATGTTCATTGTCTTTACATAGAACTTTGATAAGGATAGACCAATTGCCAGTAGTATAATGGCATTCCAGGACTTCCGGTATTTTTTCCAATTGTTTCACAGCTATCGGATTACTCATGGCCTTATCAAGAAAAATACCAATATACGCCATGGTTGTATAACCCAGAACTTTTGGATTCACAATGAATTTAGACCCGGCAATAAGGCCGGACTTTTCCAGTTTTCGAAGTCTTTGATGAATTGCAGCTCCTGAGATTCCAATATTTCTGGCAATTTCTAATATTGGCTTTCTTGCATCCTGCATAAGGAATCTTAGGATTTTTTTATCAATCCCATCAATTTTTATATTTTCATTACTGGGTTTCATGAACGGACTTTCATTTAATACCTAAAGATACCAAATTTAGTTACAAATATTAACCTGCTACAGAATCAGGATTATAACCTAAATAAGGTTTGTTATACTCCTTAAACTCTACTCCGTAATTGACTAACTCCTTTAAGATTGGTTCATATATTTCCTTTAATATAGGTATCTGGACACCTGGGGTGGAAATTTTTTTATTAAGTATTTGTAAGGTAGCAATAGCCACAGGTAAGCCAACAGTTTTGGCCATTGCTGTATGGGTGTGATTTTCACCAATCACCACCATATTGGCATCCAGCTGTTGTTTTTTTCCATTCAGTTCATATCCGAATTTATGGTACATGACGATCATATCTTTATCGTCATGCGCCATGGTCCAACTGTCTTCCAATATTTTTTGCAACATCTGAGCCGGAGTAGCATTTTTTATATGAATAATTTTTTCCGAATCAAACAGGTTTAACTCCAGCAGTTTTTCCCACATAATATCATCCTGATCAATTTTGAGATAGTGTCTGAGTTTAAGTTCAACGGAATCCGTGGGTGAATAGGGTAGAAAAAGATTAATAAATTCCCTGTAGGACATTCCTTCGGAATTTTCTACGGTATAACTATCATCTGTCATGCCTAGCTGAACAAACATATTCCAGGCTTTTGAGAATCCAACGCGTCTCATGGTGCCTCTGTAAAGAGTTAGTGCATTCTTCAACCCATATGCTTCCCTATATTTTAAAGAATCTCTGTTTGCATATGCTTCAAAAGTTCCATAACCTTCAATATTCATAAATTCGGTTCGTCTGAATAATTTATGATAAGGAATATATTTATAGGAACCTTCCTGTATAAATTTAGCAGTTCCACCTTGTCCGGCAAGTACAACATTTCTGGGGTTCCATGTAAATTTGTAATTCCATAGATTAGTATCACTTTCAGGAGCTACCAGACCGCCAGTAAATGATTCAAATAATAGCATTTTGCCTCCCTTATCCCTTATTCTATTAATTATTTGCATGGCGCTCATATGGTCTATACCAGGGTCTAAACCTATTTCGTTCATAAAAACCAAGCCATTTTTTTTAGCAGTAGCATCTAATGCTTTAATTTCTTCACTTATATAGGAGGCAGTAACCATATGTTTTTTAAAACGAATGCAATCTTCAGCTACTTTTATGTGAAAGCGTGCCGGGAGCATGGAAATAACAATATCCGAGTTTTTTATGGCCATCTCCCTTTCATCATCCTTAAATATATCCAACTTTATTACTTTACACGAGGGATGGTTTTTTATTTCATCAGAAATTATCCTGGGATTCAGATCCCCAATAGTTAAATGCAGATTTTCTGAATCTGCTTTTTTCAGAAAGTAATCCAACAAATACGAGGTAGATTTTCCGGCCCCTATGACTAATATTTTTCGTGACATTAAATTTATTTTCTAATAGAAGTATTGCGGAGACTAAGGTATCAAATTGTTACATTTGTCAGAAATATGGCCATTTAAGTTATGAACAAAACAATTTTCTGTACAGGGGTTTCCTTTGGAGTATTGGCAGTAGTTTTAGGAGCTTTTGGGGCTCATGGGCTGGAGAATCTCCTATCTTCAGATGCGATAGCTACTTTTAAGACCGGAGTAACTTATCAAATGTATCATGCCCTTTTATTACTTATTCTTGGAAGTGTAAAAAGTATTCCCGAAGAGGAGAAGAAACAGGTTTATTATTTCATTGTTTCAGGGATTGTTTTTTTCTCTTTTTCCATTTATTTGTTGGCTACAAATAGCCTGACCGGCTTTGATTTTAGGGCTATTGGCTTTATAACCCCTATTGGGGGGCTTCTTTTGATTTTGGGGTGGTTACAATTAGGTTATCGCGCTTATAGAAAATTCTAATAATTAAAGGGAATGACTTTAATGAAGGTGTCACAATTAGACAAGATTTTACCAACTGGAATACAATATAAATAGCAATAAAGGACATTTCAATGAAATCAATTTCGTTAAAAGAGTATGGCTTTGAAACCAATAGGATATTTTACCAATTAGATCCTGAAAAACTTCATCAGATGACCCTTGAACGCGGGATGGGCAAAGAGGCATCAAACGGAGCCTTGGCTGTTAACACTGGAGAATTTACTGGACGTTCTCCAATGGATCGTTTTATTGTTAAAGACGATATAACCCGGGATAAAGTTTGGTGGGGGGATATAAATATTCCCTTCTCCCCTGAGAAATTTAATTTGCTTTATAATAAGGTGATTAATTACTTAAAGGACAAGGACGTATTTGTTAGGGACTGTTATGCCTGTGCAGATATTAATTACCAATTAAATTTAAGGGTTATTAATGAATACCCCTGGTCCAATTTATTTGTGTATAATATGTTTCTTAGGCCTCAGGAAGAGGAATTAGTAAATTTTGAGCCGGAATGGACGGTGATAAATGCTCCAGGGTTTATGGCAGATACTTTGGCAGACGGCACTAGACAGCACAATTTTGCTATTCTGAATTTTACACGAAAAGTTGCTTTGATAGGGGGTACCGGCTACACTGGAGAGATCAAGAAAGGAATTTTCTCTGCTTTAAACTTTATCTTGCCTTTATATAAGAATACTTTGCCTATGCATTGTTCGGCCAATGTCGGGGAAAAAGGAGATACAGCCTTATTTTTTGGACTTTCCGGCACCGGTAAGACAACTTTGTCTACAGATTCATATAGAAAATTGATTGGGGATGACGAACATGGATGGACTGAAGAAAATACAGTTTTTAATTTTGAAGGTGGTTGTTATGCCAAGGTGATCAATCTTAGTGCCGAAAAGGAACCTGAGATTTATGCCGCTATCAAAAAGGGGGCAATTTTGGAAAATGTTAGTATAGATTCAAGAGGGATTGTCGATTATGAAGACACATCAATAACTCAAAATACAAGGGTCAGTTATCCTATTGATCATATTTCCAATATACAAATTCCTTCAATTGGAGAAAACCCCAAAAATATTTTTTTCCTTACAGCGGATGCCTTTGGAGTATTACCCCCTATATCAAAGTTAACTCCCAGTCAGGCTGCATATCATTTTATGTCGGGATACACCGCCAAGGTGGCAGGCACTGAGACAGGGGTAGTAGAGCCTATACCTTCATTTTCTGCCTGTTTCGGTGCGCCGTTTATGCCTTTGCATCCGGCAGAATATGCAGAAGTATTAAGTAGAAAAATGAAAGAATCTCAGGTTAGTGTTTGGTTGGTTAATACGGGATGGACCGGTGGGCCATACGGGGTTGGAACGCGAATGAAATTAGAATATACAAGAGCTATGATTCGCGCTGCACTTAATGGCGAATTAGGATTGTATACCTATGATACGTACCATATTCATTCTGTGTTTGGTGTTGCACAACCACGAACCTGCCCGGGTGTCCCTACTGATGTTTTAAGCCCGAGAGCAACCTGGAATAATGATAAAGCTTATTATGATACTGCATTTAAACTTTCCAATGCTTTCCGTGAGAATTTTAAAAAGTTCGAGTCCTATGCCAGTGAAGAAATCAGGCGAGGAGGACCCCAGCGTTATAACTATTAATTAAAAAGGTCTCATTTACTGAGACCTTTTTATTGAGTTTTTATTTTTTGTTGACGCTGGTAATATACTTCTGTAAAGCCATGGTCATGGAAGGAGTTTCCGGTGTCGGTGCCTTTATATCTATTCGCAGGCCTGCATCCGTTGCCGCGACGACAGTTGAATTCCCAAAGACCGCAATTCTTGTATCTTTTTGCTCAAAGTCAGGAAAATTTTTAAGTAATGATTCTATCCCCGACGGGCTAAAAAATACCAGAACGTCGTAATAGACATTTCTTAAATCAGAGAGATCGCTAATAACCGTTTTATAGAAAATACCCCGATTCCAATTAATTCCCAGTTCATTTAATGTTTCCGGAATGCCGGGTTTTAATGCATCTGACGAAGGCAGTAAAAAGGATTCCTCCTTGTATTTTTTAAATAAGTGAAGTAATTCACTAAAATTTCTTTTGCCTACATAAATTTTTCGTTTCCTGTAAACAACATATTTCTGAAGATAAAAAGCTACTGCCTCAGATTGGCAGAAGTATTTCATGGTATCCGGAACCTTAAAACGCATTTCTTCAGCTATTCTAAAGAAATGATCAACAGAATTTCTGCTGGTAAGGATTATAGCGGAATAATCTTTAAGATCAATCTTTTGTTGTCGTACACTTTTGGCGTCAACCCCTTCAACATGTATGAAAGGCCTAAAGTCTACCTTAACTTTTTCCTTTTCAATTAGCCTTAGGTAAGGAGAATTTTCCATTTTAGGTTCTGGCTGGGACACCAAAATCGTTTTTATCTTCATGTACCTTAGTCTTTTAGATAATTCACAATGATTACAAAGGGTGCAATTTCGAGAGCGCAAAGGTACAAAATAAAATAGAAAAAGTAGCCTGAGATTAATTTTTGATAGTTTTTTATAATAGTTATCCAGCCAATAACATTTACCACTACTATCAGGAAAATACTGGCAAACACTACTATTTTCGAATCTGTAAGCACATAAGTAATGATAATATTGGATGCTAACATGATGATACTGCTGTAGTTAAGGTAGGACAACTTTTTAAAAATGAATTCAGATATTATCTTATTATTATTAAAGACAAAGCCACATCCCATTTGTAGCAATATTTTACCAAATAAAAACAAGAATAAAAATCCCAGAATAATTAAAAAAACCACAGGATACTGGTCACTTTCTGAAATGGTCAAAATATTTGAGGCCAAATAGATAAAAAGTGAAAAATTCAGAAGTTGGAATAATGTAAAAAAGATATTGAACCAATTTAATAGTTTATCCTTTTTATTGTACATAAAAATATACTTGTTATTAAAAGGGAGTATAATAAAATTTAAAAACCTCTGGTAAAATAAATTCTTAGCAATAACCATAAAAAATATACTGGAAAAGATAATAGCTGTTATCCAATCTATATTGTTGATTACTCTATGAACAGGTTCCATTATGGCAATTTAACGTTTTCACCATTTATACCCCAATAAAGTCCGTTTTCAGAAATACTTATCTTAAAATAGTGTGCATCATTTATTTTTGGTTCAGGCATTAAAAATTTAAAGCTCGTTGTATCTTTAGATTTAAGAACGTTCATCTCTTCCTGCAATGGGCTGGCTTGAATTGCTTGTACCTCTCTGAAATTTTTGTATTTGTTAAGAAAAACTATCCCAAATTCCAGTTTTGATATTTCGATATCCGTTGTGTATGGATTGTATATTTTAAAATTTAAACTCTTGTCTTTCAATAATTCAAGAGGGGTATCAATAATAGTTCTCAACTTTCTAAAAGATTCAAAATCCTCAATATAGACACCATAATGCGGCTCTCCTTTTGCATCGTAATAAGAGATGTCACCTTTATCCATGAATTTGGATACATAAAGTATTTTTTGCCCTTGTACCAGATCTTCAGACTGGTCAATCGTAAATTGGTTTTGCCTGTACCTGATATTGTTTAGTGAATAAGAAGTATTACCAGAATAGAAAGTATACATAGGTGCTTCGGTATAGGAATTTTCAAAAACTACAGGAATTGTCCCGACTTTTGAGCTTATTTCATTTACCCAATCTTTATTTCCATGGGTTTCATAAACAATGGGGAAAAGAGGAGCATAAATCAGACCTATTCTGAGGAACAGTAAAATTATGATATTAGCTATTCCAAGATTAAAGATCCATTTTCTGGTGATTCTATCCTGGAGTATTTGATTGTATACCACTACAATCATTGGAATACAAATAACAATTAACCATTGCGTTTGTACTCGTCTGTTAAAACTGGAAATAAAAAAGAATGCAATTACTCCATAAATTAAATACAAAAGCGCTTTATTAAATTTATCTGATTTTTTTGTTTTCAATAACGCTCTGTATATCCATGGAAATGTTAAGCCGAAAAGCACTATCAGGTTCACAAAAAACCCCAGTGTAAAATCCCCAAATTCGTAGGCCCTGTTTGGCCTTTCAAACAAATGATACTTTATTGAAACAAAGTCATTGTCAATTAACCATATAAAATGGGGGGTATAACATATTAATGCAATTAGAACAGAAAGCCAGGCATATCTGTTAAAGACAAGCCGCAGATTAGACATCAATACAAACAGTATAACCAGAACAGCATGATATTTACTGTACATTAAGGCAGCCATAACAATTCCCAAAAGGACAGATAAACCAATGGAAGGGGCGTTTATAAACTTCTTATATATCAATAAAAATAAGGCAGTAAAAAAAAGTAATGGGGTATCGGGTAATGTTAGGAATCCATAGGCATGAATAAGGGTCATAGAGAAAATCAATATAAAATAATGGGGTACATATTTATTCTTTCTATGATTATCAATTAAAAACCAGAGGACTATATAAGTGCCAGCAGAAAGAACACTGCTTATAAAGCGAACTCCTAGTTCTCCATCAAAAAACAGGCTGCTTATCTTGACAATCAAAGCAACCATTGGCGGATGATCAAAGTAGCCCCAAGCCATACGCTGTGCATAATACCAATAATAAGCTTCATCAAAAATTAGCTCAGTAAAATAACCTTGTAATAGGTTTAATAAAAAAATTGATGCTAATAAATAAATGAAAATTCTGGGTAGTTTAAGTTTCATTCCGGTTGCAGATTCGCTTTAAAATTACAAATTATTGGACTAATTAATTCCTTTAAAGAAACGATAAAATTACTTTGGTATTTTCTGCTTGACTTTTTAAAGTAGTATTTTTGTTAAAATTGCCAAAAGCCAAATGACAGATAGCTTAGTAATTATTCCAACTTTTAATGAAATTGAAAATATTGAAGCTATAATAGATGCTGTTTTTCAACTTAAAAAAGAATTTGATATCCTGATTGTGGATGATAATTCTCCGGACGGTACTGCTAATAAAGTCATTGAATTACAAAATAAATATCCCAAACAGTTGTTTCTCGAAGTAAGAAAAGAGAAATCTGGTTTAGGTACTGCTTATATTCATGGTTTTAAATGGGCATTGGCAAGAGAATATGACTACATTTTTGAAATGGATGCCGATTTTTCACACAAACCTTCAGACCTGCTAAGATTATACAGGGCTTGCTTGAATGGTGCAGATGTGGCAATTGGATCGCGTTATAAAAAAGGGGTAAATGTTGTTAATTGGCCACTTTATAGGGTTTTATTATCCTATGGAGCTTCTTTTTATGTAAAATTAATTACCGGAATGCGAATTCATGATCCCACTGCCGGCTTTGTCTGCTATCACAGGAGTGTTTTGGAGGCGATAAACCTGGATGCCATAAAATTTGTTGGATATGCTTTTCAGATAGAAATGAAATTTAGGGCATACCTTAAAAAATTTAAAATTGAGGAAATCTCCATCATTTTTACAGATCGGGAGCAAGGTAAATCTAAAATGAATTCATCAATTATCTGGGAAGCCATATTTGGTGTTATTACTATGAAATTTAGAAGTTTATTTGCTAAAAATTAAGTTATGGATAAAACACTCATTAAAAATGCTGTTATCATAAATGAAGGGGTAAGATTTGAGTCGGATATTTTAATTCAAGATGAGATTATCCAAAAAATTGGCAGTAACCTTTCTACGAACGGGGCTAAAATTCTTGACGCAGCCGGAAATTTTGTTTTACCCGGAATAATAGATGATCAGGTACATTTTAGAGAGCCCGGACTTACCCATAAAGGGGATATAGCTTCAGAAAGCAGGGCGGCCATCGCAGGTGGAATAACTTCGTACATGGAACAACCAAATACGAATCCGCAAACTACCACCATTAAAAAATTGGAGCAAAAATTTGAACTGGCTTCCAGGAAGTCATACGCTAATTATTCCTTTTTATTTGGCGGTACTAATGACAACCTGGAGGAAATAAAAAAACTAGATAAGTATGCCTGTTCGGGTATAAAACTATTTCTGGGTTCTTCAACCGGAAATATGTTGGTGGATAATGAAGAGGTTCTCGAGCGAATATTTAATAATACAGAACTGGTTATTTCGGTGCATTGTGAAGATGAAAAAACCGTCAGAGAAAACACCCAGAAATACAGAGCCATATATGGAGATGATATTCCTGTAGAATTTCACCCTTTAATACGAAGTGAAGAGGCCTGTTACCTTTCTTCATCCCGGGCGATTGCCCTTGCAGAGAAAACGGGAGCAAGATTACACGTTTTTCATTTGTCGACAGGCAAAGAGACCCATCTTTTTAGAAATGACATTCCAATAGAACAAAAAAAGATTACGGCAGAAGTATGTATTCATCACCTTTGGTTTTCAGATCAGGATTATTCGGAAAAGGGAATGTTAATTAAATGGAATCCTGCAATTAAAACCTCTGCAGACAGGGATCAATTATGGCAAGCACTGCTGGATGATAGAATTGATGTTGTGGCAACAGATCATGCTCCGCATACCTTAGAAGAAAAGAAAAATAATTATATGAAGGCACCCTCTGGTGGCCCTCTGGTTCAGCATGCATTACCTGCTATGTTGGAAAAATCTTTGGAAGGAAAAATTGATGTAGAGAAAGTGGTTGAAAAAATGTGTCATAATCCTGCTAAATTGTTTCAAATTGAAAAACGCGGTTATATAAGGGAGGGTTATTATGCAGATTTAGTAATAGTAGATATGAACTCACCCTGGACAGTCGATAAAAACAATATTGCCTATAAATGCGCATGGTCACCCTTTGATGGTAATAGGTTTAGAACAAAAATCACACACACTTTTGTAAATGGACATTTGGCTTATGATAAAGGACAATTTTCCAGTTTCAGGAATGCTAAAAGGCTTACTTTTGATAGATAATGATGCGGAAGATATTTTTTTTAATAACATTTATCATTCTTTTCTCATGTGGAGAAGAGGTCATTGATAAGCCCGTGAATCTTATTTCCAAAGAGAAAATGATTGATATCCTTTACGATCTGGCTATTATAGATGCCGCAAAATCTACTGGGCCTCATGCAATGGAAAATAAGAATTTTGTCCCCATGGAATTTATTTATAATAAATATGAAATTGATAGTATGCAATTTGTATCCAGTGATTTATATTACGCATCCAAACCTCTGGAATATGAAGATATTTATGAGAAACTAGAAGACAGGATTATAAAAGAAAGGGAGCGATTTCAAAAACTGGCAGATAAAAAAAAAGACAGTTTAATTCAGGAGAAGGAGGAAGAGTGAGCCTCCATATATTTTTGACATGAAAAGGAAACAGATGATTGTATTTGTTCATATTCGATGTTAAGTGCTTCCTGTACTTTTAAATTATCATAAACTTGAGGATAGCGCAAAGATGTGAGCCCTTGCTTAGTTAACTTCCTTTTTTTGGATATAAATAAACTTATAAACCAGTCCATTCTCCGGAAAACTTCCAATTGCCAAAATTTCAACCCTATCTTGGGGGAAGGCCTGTTAAACCCGTGCGAGATGGTCTCTAAAATACTTTTAAAAGACAAATTTTCTGCTACAGCAATAAAGCGCTCATTTTTAATGGGAGAATCCATTAGTTGTACCATTATTTTTACAACATCACCCACTGATATAAATCCTGTACCACCGGGAAAGTAAAACCGCATACCCTTTGCAGCCGTTTTAAAGAGAAACCCACTACCACTTTCCCAATATCCCGGACCCAGGATAACGCCAGGGTTGACGATTACCATAGCGAGACCTTCCTGAGCCCCCCGCCAGACTTCCATTTCGGCAAAGTGTTTTGAAGTTGCATATACATTTGCGTAGGTGTCATTCCATTCATTTTCTTCATTGACCATTTCACCTGTTGTAGATTTGCCTATTGTTCCGGTAGAACTGACATGACACAATTTTTTGATATTCTTATCAATACATATATTTACAATATTCTCCGTACCCCTTTTATTTATTTTTTGTAGAGAATTAAAATCACTAGGATCAAACGAAATAAATGCAGCACAATGATAAACCAGAGTAACTTCCTTAAATGCCAATTCGAGAGCAGGGATATCATTAATATCAGCTTCTATCCATTGAATCTTATTAAATAACACCTCCGAATTTTCATGATAATATGAGAATACCTCCTTTACCTTTTGAATATTGCTATTTTTTCGATGAATAGCTTTAACAGATGCCCCCTTATTGAGCAAATACAATATAAGATGGGATCCAACAAGCCCGGTTCCTCCTGTTACTAAAATCATGGGCCTAATTTACTCATTTCGGTTGGATAAATTTGATCAATGAGGAAAGCTGCTGGCTATTTCTATTATATTTGCAGCAACTATTTTAATAGATTACAAAATGACTTCAAACTTTGTTTCGGAACTAAAATGGCGGGGAATGGTACATGATGCTATGCCTGGAACCGAAGAGCATCTGCTTACTGGGATGCAATCTGCATATGTTGGGATAGATCCAACCGCAAATTCACTTCATATTGGTCATTTGGTAAGTGTAATGATGTTAAGGCATTTTCAGCTCGCTGGCCATAAACCTTATGCTTTAATTGGTGGAGCTACAGGTATGATAGGTGATCCTTCCGGTAAATCAACTGAGCGAAACTTATTGGATGAAACTACCTTGCGATTAAACCAGGAAGCAATAAAGGAGCAATTGTCCCGCTTTCTTGATTTTGATAGCCTGGCAGAAAATTCTGCGGTGCTCGTGAACAACTATGATTGGATGAAAGATTTTACTTTCCTGGATTTTATTCGTGATGTTGGCAAACACATTACCGTAAACTATATGATGGCCAAAGAATCTGTCAGGAAAAGGTTATCGCCAGATGAAAAAGAAGGTATGTCTTTTACTGAGTTTACATATCAGTTAGTTCAGGGGTATGATTTTTTATATCTGTTTCAAAATTATAATTGTACACTTCAAATGGGTGGGAGTGACCAATGGGGAAATATTACGACCGGAACAGAACTTATTCGCAGAATTGGGGGGGGTAAAGGATACGCACTCACCTGCCCTCTTATTACTAAGGCCGATGGAACCAAATTTGGAAAAACAGAGGGGGGTAATATCTGGTTGGACGCGCATAGAACCTCGCCTTATAAATTCTATCAGTATTGGCTGAATACATCAGATGAAGATGCAGAAAAATACATTAAAATCTTTACTTTTTTACCTAAAGATGAAATTGAAGATTTGATTGCCGAACAGTCTCAGGCACCTCATTTACGAATACTACAAAAACGCCTGGCACAAGAAATTTGCATTATGGTTCATTCCAAAGAAGAATTTGAAAATGCCGTGATTGCCAGTTCTATTCTTTTTGGAAAATCAACTTCTACAGATTTAAAGGGCTTAGACGAGAATACCTTTTTAGATGTTTTTGACGGAGTCCCACAAGCAGAGATTTCCAAATCTGAAATGGAAAATGGATTGGATATGATTGCAGCATTGTCTGCCAAAACAGGTTTTTTGGGTTCAAATGGCGAAGCACGGAGGGAACTAAAACAAAATGCTATTTCCGTTAATAAAGAAAAAGTAAAAGAAGATTTTTTGATAACGGAAACAGATTTGATAAACAACAAATATGTTTTACTTCAGCGAGGTAAAAAGAATTATTTTATCCTGGTTGTAAAATCATAAATGGGGGATATAAATGAAGGAAATTGATTTTTTTGACTTTAGTGCGGTACTACTTTTAACTTTTGTTCTCTTTCTGATCATATTTATTCGCTTTTTGATTGTTTCAGGAGCATATCACTATGCATTTTTCTTTTTGTTCCGAAAAAGATTTGATAAAAGAATATTAGATCATACTGCATTAAAGAAGAAGCAATTATACAAGGAATTGTATTGGTCGGCAATAAGCGGGTTGATTTTTGCGATTTTTGGAATATTCATTTATTTTTTATGGTCAATAGGGGCTACAGCAATCTATGTGGATATAAATGCCTATCCATTATGGTATTTGCCGATAAGTGTTTTATTAACCTTATTCATTCAGGATACCTATTATTATTGGATACACCGTTGGATGCACAAGCCATCTGTTTACAGGTATTTTCATAAGATTCATCATAAAAGTGTACACACTTCAGTATTGACCTCTTTCTCATTTCATCCATTGGAGACGGTGTTACAGGCTATTATTCTTCCGTTAATAGTTTTGGTTGTACCTATGCACTATTATGCTTTACTATTTATGCTGCTGATCATGACAATTTCAGCAACAATTAATCATGCCGGAGTTGAAATATACCCTTCAGGAAAATATGGAAAGTGGTTTGGGCATTGGATCATTGGCGCTACTCATCACGATCAGCATCACAGAAAATTTAATTATAACTTTGGATTATACTTTACATTTTGGGATAAGTGGATGGGTACGGAAAGTCCTGAAAGTGTTAAGAAGTGATTTAACTAGTTTTTAGCCTCAACACTAAAGGACCATTAAATTGCAACCGCGAACGTCTGAATGATCAAATCTGCCTAATACTTCAAAACTTCCATCTTTATAAACCCTTCCAAGATCCTGTGTTGCAATAAACGAACAGGAATAAATATTGGCGAGATCTATAATGTTTATACCTCCTATTTTGCCAAAAGTTTCAGTTGTCAAAGGATCTTCTGTTTCGCGTATAGAGACTGACATCCAGGGAGGACAATTGAAAATTCCGTTAGCCTTGGAATATGCCTGAGAAAGAAGTTCAGTCATGCCATATTCTGAATGAATGGCATCCAGGCCAAAACTTCTTTTAAGAATACTATGTAATTCATCACGCACCAATTCCGTTCTCCTCCCTTTCATCCCGCCTGTTTCCATAATTATTGTATTTTTTAAATTTATTGAGTGATCTTCGGAAAGGTCCAGCAAGGCATATGAAACACCAATAAGGATATTTTTACCAGCAGATTGATCCAAGTTTATAAGGGTCTTCAATAAATTGACTTTGTTATCAAGATAAAAACCACTCTTTGGATGCCTGCTTTTCTTTATAAGGTCTTTTACCATATAGATAAGTGAAGAGCCTTCCCGTTCCATATAAGAAGGTAATAATGCAAGCACACAATAATCTTCAATATTCCCATAGAAATACTCAAAGGTTTTCAAATAACTTTTTACGTAAATAGCCAGGTTTGATACATAATGTTTGCTAACAAGTTGTCCCGTTGTCCCGCTGCTCTCAAAAACGATCTGGGGTTTTTGGTTCTTCGTTATTACTTTTTTGGATTTGAAAAATTCAATCGGTAAATATGGAATATCTTTTACTGTAGTTACATTGGACTTAGATTTGCCCAAATAATCGCAAAAATTCCGGTAAATAGTATTGTTGTCATATTGAAAATTAAAAATTTCCAATGCAAGCTTGTTGAACTGAGATGAGTTTGTGATCTCAAAAATTCTATTGATATCCATATCGACTTGAAGACTACAAAAATAGTTAAAATAAAAAAGGCTCCTCCAGAGAGCGCAATAATGGATATATATGAAATACTATTTTACAACCAGTTTTCTGGTCATCGTTTTGTTATTCTCTATTACTTGAATTACATAAACACCTGGTGAAAGCCTTCCTATATTGAGCATATTTGTTGAAATCCGATCCTGAAGTACTATTTTACCAAAGACGTCGTATACGGTTACATCCTTACTCCTGTTATTTAAAGTTTTAATGTAAACGATACCATCAATAGCGGGATTTGGATATAGCGTAAAATTAGAAGATTCCTGATCCTTTTCATCTATAGCCGGAAGCTTTTCCTGCCCGGAAAGCACTAAAGTAAAAACCAGTAAAAAAAATAAGTAGGCTTTTTGCATCAACATTGATTTGGGATCAACTAGGTAAATATAAGATAATAGCTTTTCCCCTAATAGAAATTGTTGTGAAAGCTAAATTTTTGTAGGTTAACTATTATAGCCGTAACGTTAATCGATGAATTATGCATTTTATCGATGAAAATCAAATTTTTGAAGGAAGTTTAACCGGCTTATTTTGAGCAAGTAGAACTATTTAATTATCAATTTTCTAGTTGCTACTCTATCTTTTTCATATACTCTAAGTACATACACCCCGGCAACAAAATTAGAGACATTCAACTCCTTTCTTAGAATTGTTGTCTCAAGTCTTAGAGTGCCAAAAACATCAAAGATGAGTATTCTTTTCGGGGCATTCAATGCAGTTTGGATATATACTTTTCCAGTGGTAACAGGATTTGGGTATAGCTTAAAACCCTCAATTTCACCACCAACATTTTGTACTGCCTGGCCGTAGCTAAAAGAGATAAAAAGAAAGAAAAAAACGAGGTAGAATTTCTTCATAAATACTATTCAACAAACTAATTATCACAAATATAGAAATTTTAGTTCTGCATTATACTCCATGAATTTTTTAAATCATTAAAATTCGATAAAATGCATGAACAGATACACTACATGAACAGATACTATTAAATTACATTTGAACTTTAAAAATCCCAATTTTTGCCTCTTTGGTGTTATTTTAATGTTATCAGCATTAAATCAATGTTAAGTAATTAAAGCATATTAGTATTATCTTTACTTTTGGTCAGAATGATCAAAGAATAGGCCCATGAAAAAGCAGGACATTAAAATTCTAATTGTAGATGATGAACCGGATATTTTGGAGATTCTCAAATATAATCTTTCCTCTCAGGGATATCAGGTATTTACTGCTAAGAACGGAATTGAAGGTGTAGAAAAGGCAAAGAAAAAAACACCGAATTTGATTATTTTGGATGTCATGATGCCCGAAATGGATGGGATCGAAGCTTGTGAGATCATACGAAATACAAAAGGATTAGAGAATACCTTAATTACCTTTTTAACAGCCAGAGGAGAAGATTACTCTCAGGTAGCGGGTTTTGACGCCGGTGCAGATGATTATATCACCAAACCGATAAAACCGAAACTATTGGTAAGTAAGATAAAAGCCTTATTGAGGCGCTTAAATGAAGAAAAGAACCAGAATGAAGATATCTTCAAGGTTGGAAACATTGAAATTAACCGCGAAGAATACAAAGTAGTTAATAACGGAAGAGAGATTATTCTACCTAGAAAGGAATTTGAGCTTTTAGCCTTATTAGCCTCAAAACCGGATAAGGTATTTAAGCGTGAAGTTATATTGGATAAAGTATGGGGTCAGGAAGTAGTGGTCGGAGGAAGAACAATTGATGTACATATTAGAAAACTACGCGAAAAAATTGGTGATGATCATTTTAAAACTGTGAAGGGTGTGGGCTATAAGTTTGTACTGTAATGTCTACAAGGTTAAAAAAGTCATATAAATTTGCCTTCCGGGCCGCCCTCATAATTACTATTATTCTTGCATTATCTTTAAGTTTATTTCTGTTATACCAAAAACAGCTGGAAGACACCTGGCTTATGTTACTTTTTTTTACAATAATTGTTTTTGCAGTAACATTTATTACAATTCAGGTTCGTGTCGAGAGATATATCTACCGCAGGATTAAGAAAATTTATGATGATGTTTCTTTGTTGGAGTCTTCTTCTTTTACTGCCCATCCCGTTACAACAGATATGAAAACTCTGACGGAGGAGATAGAAAAATTTGCAAAGGACAAAAAAATAGAAATAGATACACTAAAAATCCGCGAGGAATACCGGAAGGACTTTTTAGGTAATATTTCACACGAACTCAAGACTCCCTTATTTACAGTACAAGGCTATATTCTTACACTTCTCGACGGTGCCTTGGAAGATAAAGCAGTTCGGAAAAAATATTTGCAGCGAGCCCAAAAAGGGGTGGAACGACTTATTTATATTATCAAGGACCTTGATCTGATAACAAAGTTAGAAGTTGGAGACCTCAATTTAGAGTTAAGTGATTTTGATATTATTGAACTTATACAAAGTGTTTTTGAGCTATTGGAGATAAAGGCCGGCAAAAAGAACATCTCGCTTACTTTTGACATGAATTATGAAGCTCCGGTCTATGTTAGGGCAGACAGGGATAAAATACAGCAGGTGTTGTCTAATTTGATAGTGAATTCTATAAAATATGGACATCATGATGGTACTACAGAAGTGAGTGTGGAAAATCTAATAAGGAATAAAGTGATTGTCAGAATTACTGATAATGGTGAAGGAATTCCAGAAGAACATATCCCTAGACTTTTTGAGCGTTTTTACAGGGTTGATAAAAGTGGCAGCAGGAAAGAAGGGGGTTCCGGCCTGGGCTTGTCCATTGTAAAACATATAATAGAGGCGCATGGCGAAAAAATATATGTTGAAAGTGTGGTGGATGTAGGATCTGAATTTTCATTTACATTAGAAAAAGCGAAACCCAAGAACACCTAAATCTGCTCTCCAAAAGAATTCCTTAGTTTTGCTGATACAAATTAATACCCTTTGCTTTGGGAAGTAAAAATAAACTCAAACGATTTGAACAAAACAATTCTTTTAGCCATGTTATTCAACCTGGCAGGGATGAACTTATTGACGGCAAATTTCCTTTAAAAGGAAAATGGAGGAGTTTTTTTAATAATGATAATCCAATAGTTTTAGAATTGGGTTGTGGCAAAGGGGAATATACAATTGGTCTTGCTAAACTTAATACTTCCAGAAATTTTATAGGTGTGGATATTAAAGGTGCCAGGTTATGGAGAGGCGCCAAAACGGCCCTGGAGGAGAATTTAGAGAATGTTGCATTTTTACGTACCCAGATAGAATTGATAGATTTAATTTTTGCTGAAAATGAGGTAGATGAAATCTGGATTACATTTCCGGATCCGCAACTAAAGTATAAACGAACTAAACATAGATTGACCAACATGGCTTTTTTACAGAAGTATAAGTTTGTGCTTAAAGATAAAGGTGTAATAAATTTAAAGACCGATAGTGAATTTTTGCATGGGTACACGTTGGGATTGTTGCATGGCTTGGGTTGCGAAATATTATACGCAAATCATGATATTTACAGGAATGAGGGTAGCCCAAAAGAAGTTATGGATATACAAACTTTCTATGAAAAGCAGTATCTTGAAAAAGGAAAACCAATTACATACATAAAGTTTACGGTCAATTAACCAATGGCGCATTTAATCATACTTTTTTTTGTCACCTTTTCGGCTGCTTTTATGGCAACGGTTCCTCCCGGATTGTTAAATATGAATGCGGCCAAAACAAGTGTTAAAAAGGGAAAACTGAACGGAATCATGTTTAGTCTCGGTGTAGCTACCATGATAATGATGCAGGCTTACGTTGCGGTTATGATTTCAAAATACCTATACAGACATCCTGAAATTATAGATTTACTACTGAAGATTGCGCTCGGTGTTTTTGCTTTTTTTGCCCTTTATTTTTTTATTTCAGCCAGGCGTGAAAAAGCGAAAAAAATAAAAATTGTAAAGGTTAGTAAGAAGAATAGTTATTTTAAAGGAATGCTGCTTGCGGCACTTAATTTGCTCACCATTCCTTACTACAGTGGGCTTAATGCCATGTGGAATGCATCTGGCTGGATTAAATTTGAAATTTGGGATATTCTTACATTTATTATAGCTGCCGGAAGTGGCACTTTCACAGTACTGTATTTGTACACCGTGTATTTTTATAAATTAGAAGCTAAAACAGACCGCTTTTCTAAAAATTCGAATTACGTTCTTAGTTTACTAATGCTGGTCTTACTCGTAATAACCATATTCAGGGTATTTTATAAATAATATGGATTCGGAAAACAAAAACTTCTTTCAAAAAGTTTACCGGGTATCTAAACAGATTCCTTTTGGAAGGGTTACTTCCTATGGGGCCATTGCAAAGTATCTGGGGGCGGCCAGAAGTGCTAGAATGGTGGGTTGGGCTATGAATGGAGCAGGGGCAATTGAAGGGGTTCCTGCACATAGGGTTGTAAATAGAAAGGGTTTATTAACCGGCAAACATCACTTTGATGGCACCAACTTAATGCAACAATTGTTGGAAAATGAGGGCCTTGTAATACGGGATAATCAAATTGTGAATTTTGAAAAATACTTCTGGGATCCTGCCAAAGAGATGCCTTTTGATAACTTTTAGGGTTGTATCCATAGAAATTTAGACCACCACCTATCCTATATTTGGCAAATCTATATTGATATTGTCCTTTTCAATACCACAACTTTATAGTTTCACACCTATAACTTATCTTTGTTGTTTAGAATCATTTTACATAAACACATAATTACCTTAGCTCATGAAGTTGGATAAGAAAGAAATACTAAAAGCCCTTGAAACTATTACAGTGCCGGGTGAGGGAAAGAATATGGTTGAAAGTGGCGCTGTCAATAATATTCAGGTATTTGGTGATGAGGTTGTAGTAGATATTACTATAAATAACCCAAGCCTCCAGGCAAGGAAGAAATCCGAAGTGGAAATTTTAAAAGCAATTCACAAGGAGGTTTATGAAAAGGCAAAAATCACGGTAAATATTAAGGTTG
Source organism: uncultured Eudoraea sp. (assembly GCF_947490415.1). GTDB lineage: Bacteria > Bacteroidota > Bacteroidia > Flavobacteriales > Flavobacteriaceae > Eudoraea. The sequence continues at coordinate 320,145 of NZ_CANLGX010000001.1, read as the reverse complement.
ATGCTCCGGTTAAGGCGAATGTTAATGAAATTAAGGGGAAACCAATACCTGGGATACAAAATATAATTGCTGTAGCTTCTGGGAAAGGTGGTGTCGGAAAATCTACGATAACCGCTAATTTGGCGGTGACATTAGCTAAAATGGGATTTAAAGTTGGTTTGCTGGATGCAGATATCTACGGTCCTTCTATGCCCATTATGTTTGATGTAGCAGATAAAAAGCCCTTAGCAACTACTATAAATGGAAATTCAAAAATGTTACCTATAGAAAACTATGGGGTAAAGCTTTTATCTATTGGTTTTTTCACTCAACCTAATCAGGCAGTAATCTGGAGAGGGCCTATGGCGTCAAAAGCTTTAAATCAAATGATCTTTGATGCACATTGGGAAGAATTAGACTTTATGTTAGTGGATTTGCCACCCGGTACAGGTGATATACATTTAAGTATTATGCAATCTATGCCGATTACAGGAGCTGTCGTTGTAAGTACACCTCAGGAGGTAGCGTTAGCGGATGCGCGTAAAGGAGTAGCAATGTTTCAACAGGAAGCCATCAATGTACCTGTTTTAGGAATTGTTGAAAATATGGCTTACTTTACCCCGGAGGAGCTTCCAGACAACAAATATTATATCTTTGGTAAAGCCGGTGCAAAAAACCTGGCTGCGGATCTTAATGTTCCCTTTTTGGGAGAAATACCTTTAGTTCAAAGTATTCGTGAGGCCGGAGATATTGGAAGGCCTGCTGCTCTTCAAACCGCCACTCCGGTAGAAATGGCATTTGAAGAACTTACCAAGAACGTGGTTCAGGAAGTTGTTTCACGAAACAAAAGCTTACCACCTACTGAAGCAATTAAGATAACAACAATGGCTGGTTGTGCTGCTGTTAAAAAGAAATAATCATGACATCTGAGGAACTCAAAATTACTGTTGAAAAAGCGCTGGATGAAATCCGCCCTTTTTTACAAAGTGATGGGGGAGATATTTCATTAATATCTATTGATAACGATAAATTTGTAACAGTAAAGCTTGAAGGAAATTGCGTAGGGTGCAGCGTTAACCAGATGACACTGAAGAGTGGGGTGGAAATGACAATTAAAAAACACGCTCCACAAATAGAGAAAGTGATCAATATTGATTAGAATATACGCCTCTTAGCTTATTACGGACATAACAGCTATATTCAGCTCAGTCTGTATCACTAAATTCTTGCCTGATAGGTAAATAAATTATAATATCTTCCTTCTTTTGCAATAAGTGATTCATGTGTACCTTGTTCTGCAATTCTACCGTTCTCAATTACTAAAATCTGATCGGCTTTTCTAATGGTACTCAATCGGTGGGCAATTACAAATGTCGTTCTTCCTTCTGTTAGATTTGATAAACTCTTTTGGATTAAAGCTTCGCTCTCGGTGTCAAGATTTGAGGTTGCTTCATCTAAAATTAATATTCGGGGATCAGCTAAAACGGCCCTTGCAATGGCTATACGCTGTCTTTGACCTCCAGACAGCTTTATGCCCCGCTCACCAATTAGTGTATCCAAACCATCTTCAAAACGATCTGTAAATTCATCAACATAGGCCGCTTTAACAGCTTCCTGTAACTGAGCTTCAGAGGCGTTTGGTCTGGGAAACAAAATATTCTCCCGTATGGTTCCTTCAAATAAAAAATCATCCTGTAAGACTACTCCTAAATGTTTTCGAAAACTATTAAGGTCTACCTTTGATAAATCCTTACCATCTACAGTAATTTTACCGCTTTGCTGAGTTAGAAAACTTGCAGCAAGTCCGGCAATGGTGCTTTTTCCTGAACCTGAACTCCCTACGAGTGCTACAACTGTGCCCGCATTTACTGAAAAACTAATATCATGTATTACTTCTTTTTCTTCTTCATATGCGAATGAAACAGAATCAAATATCATATCTCCTCTAATGCCATTCAACGATAACGTACGCACCTCTTCATTGGATTCGGGCTGCATATTCATCAACTCCTCTGTTCGGTCAAGTCCGGCCAGTGCTTCAGTAAGCTGACTCCCAATATTACTCATTTGTACTATTGGGGCGATCATCAATCCTAAAAGGAAGGTAAATGTTAAAAACTCACCTATCGTGAGCTCATCGATCATTATTTTATATCCTCCCATACCCATTATACCTGTGGTAGCAAGGCCAAGGAGAAAAGTTGAAGAACTGGTCATAAACGCGGTTGCCGTAAGACTTTTTTTTACATTTTCAAACAACCGGAGCACACCTTCTTCAAAAACCATATGTTCCTGTTCTTCGGCATTAAATCCTTTAATTACTCTTATTCCTCCAAGTGTTTCTGTAAGTCTCCCGGTAACCTCCGCATTAATTTTCCCCCGATTGCGGAATATAGGTCGAATTATTTTAAACGCCTTTAGTGCTATAACCGCAAAAATAGCAAGAGGGATTAATGCGAAAAGAGTCATGCTGGGACTTATATTCAGTAGAAGAATCAAAGAAACAACCGCAGTAATTGTTCCCCCCACCAATTGCACCAACCCTGTACCAATTAGATTTCGTACGCCTTCTACATCAGTCATTATTCTGGATACTAATTCACCCGACTTTGTATTATCAAAAAATCGAATTGGCAAAGACAAAATTTTCTTTTGTACCTGAGCCCGCAATTCCGAGATCATATATTGGGCCTGAACACTAAGTATTTTAGTTAAAAGAAAAGAAGTAACAGCCTGTACTAAAATCGCAATGATGACTACTCCTAAGAGAATTTTAAGGAATTCCAGGTCTTTATTGGGAATAATGTCATCCATTAAATATTTAAGGGACAATGGGGCAACAAAACTGGCAGCTTTACTCACTATTATCAATGCCAAACCTATAAAAACCAGATTCCTTCTGGGCCAAATGATGGTTTTGAATGCTTTTAGGATACTTACTCTTTTATCGGACATTGGAGATTTAGCTATATTTTATTAAGAAAGGCTGCAATTTACAGTAAAATTGCCGTCCATTGGCCAAATCCATATGACCTGGTCATATTTTAAGGAAGAATTAGCATATAAGTTTTAATACTTTTATTTTCACAAATACTTAAAATAAATTATGGAATCAAAAGACAGCAATGGAAATATTCTTGAAGATGGAGATAATGTACATGTTATCAAGGACTTGAAAATAAAAGGGATGTCTAAAACCTTAAAACGAGGTAATATCATAAAGAATATAAGGTTAACTAACAATCCTCAGGAAGTGGAATGTAGAATAGGCAAAAGTCAGATTGTTCTCAAAACCCAGTTTTTAAAAAAAAGCCTAAATGCACTAATGTTTTCCCTAATATAAATACAGAAATCACCTATGAAATTTCCTTTGATTAACTATATTTTAATTCTATCCCTTGCACTTATCACTTCATGTAAAACCATAAATGGACATTCCGAAATAGATCAATGGAAGGAACGAGCAGAGAATGTTACAATTATCAGAGATGATTTTGGCGTCCCCCATATTTACGGTAAGACCGATGCAGATGCCGTATTTGGTCTATTGTATGCCCAATGTGAAGACGATTTTAACCGGGTGGAACAGAATTATATATGGGCAATTGGCAGATTGGCCGAAGTTGAGGGAAAAGAGGCATTGTATAGCGATTTACGGGCCAATATGTTCATGAGTAAGGAAGAGGCAATTGCCAATTATGAAAAGAGTCCGGATTGGTTGAAGAAACTTTGCGATGCATTTGCTGATGGGATAAATTACTACTTGTATACGCATCCCGAGGTGAAGCCTAAGCTAATAACCCGATTTGAACCCTGGATGCCGATGTATTTTAGCGAAGGCTCCATTGGGGGAGATATTGAACGGATAAGTACAGATAAAATACGCGCTTTTTATGAAGAAGGAGTAGTTTTTGGAAAAGCTGAAGAGGCCGAAATAAAAAAACGTAATGAAGAATTGGAACCTCAGGGTTCCAATGGTATTGCTATCTCCGGAAAACTAACACAAAGTGGCAACGCCATGTTACTCATAAATCCACATACTTCTTTTTATTTCAGGGGAGAAGTGCATGTGGTAAGTGAAGAAGGTCTTAATGCTTATGGTGCAGTTACCTGGGGACAGTTTTTTGTCTATCAGGGGTTTAATGAGAAAACGGGATGGATGCATACCTCTACTTATACAGATGTTATGGACGAATTTGTTGAGGTAATTGAAGAAATAGACAACAAACTTTTTTATGTATATGGAGAGGAATTACGCCCCGTGATTGAAAAGGAGATCATTTTAAAATATAAGGATGAAAAAGGAATAAAAGAAAAAACATTTACCGTCTACCGCACACACCACGGACCTATAACACATAAAATTAATGAGTCGCCTGTGGCTTCTGCAATGATGTGGGAACCAGTAAAGGCATTGGAACAATCCTATATAAGAACCAAACAAAAGGGCTATAGTGGTTTTCGTAAGATGATGGATATCCGCACCAACTCCTCTAATAATACCGTATATGCCGACTCCGAAGGCAATATTGCCTATTTTCATGGGAATTTTGTGCCCGTCAGGGATACTATTTTTGATTTTAGCCAACCTGTTGATGGGAGTAATCCTAAGACTGATTGGAAGGGATTACATACCGTAGATGAAAATATACTTGTGTTAAACCCTAAAAATGGATGGATTCAAAATTGTAACTCTACTCCTTTTACAGCCGCTTTGGAAAATAGTCCAAAACGAGAAAATTACCCGAAGTATATGTCTGTAGACCGTGAAAATTTTCGAGGGATCCATGCTATTGAATTACTTAGGGACAGAAGTGGGTATACTATAGATAGCCTTATTTCCCTTGCTTATGATTCATACCTTCCATCTTTTGCAGAATTAATCCCCGGGTTGGTATCTGCTTATGACCAATCAGAAACTAAAATGCCTGAGTTGGCCGGGGCAATTCAAATACTTCGTAATTGGGATTACAGAACTTCAGAAGAATCTGTAGCCATGACCCTGGCACATTTCTACGGGACATTGTATGGTAAAAAAGGAATACGACCAGCTCCTATGAGCGATATGGAATTAATGTCCTATTTCGGTTCGGAATCTCCGTTGGAAGAGCGATTGTCAATTTTTAAAGAGGTAGTGTTACAATTGGAAAGTGATTTTGGAAATTGGAATATTCCCTGGGGCGAGGTTAACAGGTATCAGCGTTTAAATGGTGATATACGGCAAGCTTTTGATGATAATAAACCAAGTATTCCAATTGGATTCGCATCTGGTCGCTGGGGTGCACTTGCAGCATATGGCGCCAGATATAACAATAATACAAAAAAGTTATATGGTACCAGGGGAAATAGTTTTGTGGCCGTAGTAGAATTTGGCCCAAAAGTCAGGGCTAAAACAATTTTGGCAGGGGGTCAAAGTGGTAATCCAAAATCACCTCATTTTGATGATCAGACAATTCCTTACGCCAAGGTAAAATTTAAAGAAGCAGCATACTACAAAGAAGATGTACTTAAAAGAGCAAAGATTTCATATAAGCCGGGGATGGAATAAGGAGTAGTTGTTTTATTGTTTGACAACAATTAAAGATGCCTTTGATCCTGTTGAAAGCAACCATTGATTAGAATGAATCAATTCTCCTTTATCATCATAAACATCTACCTGAGCTGTATTCGGCCCCGAAGAACCCTGGTTTAAAGCTTCGAAATCTAATCGGTTAAAGCCTTTTTGCAGGTCTATATTTATGCCTTTAAAACTTCCTGTAAGCAGGATATTATACTCAGCCACTTCGCCATTTACGTATACTCGAACACGGTCACCATCAACATATTCATGATCGCGACAGACTATCCCCACGAAATTACCACCAGTTTTCACATCACCCAAATACATATTTCCAAAGTGCTTTTTGGAATTGGCATTTTGGCGCTCACCAACTTTAGTATCCAATTTTAAATCAAAACCTGCTTGCTTCAACTCCTTTTCGGGAAGCATTTTTACATTTCTTGAATTTTTGGTTTCTTTAATACTTGCATTGGGGCTATAATCCAGCAGCGATGGCATTTTTAAGGCTGTTCCACTATTGGGATTACTCTTTAAATCCAAATCTTTATCAGCCTCTATTTTTAAAGGCTGGTTTTTTGGAAAATCAGTTTGTGCGTTCACATAAATAACTGATAAAAGAAATAATGCTAGTATATATTGGTGTTTCATAACCTTAATTCTACGGGGTAAATTTAGCAAATACCTTGCCATAGGGGCTTAATTTGCTGTTAAAATCGATGAAATTAAGATTTTGTTGAGGAAAAAACATCAATTATTAGACAAGACAAGCTAATTGTCTTTCGGGGTTTTCCAATATTGTGGAGGGGTATTTTCTGAACGCTGTTCCCAATAATCGGGCGTAACCTTGTGCCCGTCAAAAGTTTTAAGCTTTCGCTGATATACCCAGATAGTGGGATTGAATACCATATCTGTGACTCCTAAAGTGTATAATTGCGGTTCTTCTTCTGAAGCTCGCTTTTCTTCCTGAATAAGAACCTCAAATCCGTTGTGCTCCAGAAGTTTTTTTAAAAATTCAACACGTTCTTTAGTTACTTTTTTTTCTACAAAAGTTACCCTCGTTTCGTCAATACTACCAAATAAATGTTTGCCTCCTAAACTCATAACCATTAATTAAAAGCACTACTTAATTCATAAATATAATCGTATAAGGGACTGTATATACCAAGTAGTAAAATGCCAAGGACCGTAATTGCCAGACCAATTCTCATATAAAATTTATTTCTGAAAAAAGGAATTGGATTATCACCTTTTCGCAAAAACATTGCCCTTACCACCAATAAATAGTAATACAAAGAAATAGTTACATTCACTACCGCTAAAAATACAAGTAAATAGAGCCCTTTACTGGCTGCAGCTGTAAATAGGAAGAATTTTCCAAAAAATCCTGCCACCGGGGGAATGCCGGCTAAAGAAAAAAGTGCAAGCATTAGCACCAGACTCAGGTTTGGATTAGTTCTGTATAATCCTTCATAATCTTTTATTTGCTCCTTGCCGGTTTGTAAGGAAATTGCTTGTACTACGCCAAAAGCTGCTAAATTGGAGAATATGTATATAAGTACAAAGTATACCACTGTGGCTGTGCCTAATTGAGAACCTTCAATTAACCCCAGTAAAATAAATCCAGCCTGAGCTATAGATGAAAATGCCAAAAAGCGCTTCATATTCTGCTGTCTTAAAGCAAACAAATTGCCAATAAACATTGTTGCGATGGCAATAATATAAATCATGTTTTCCCAAATATGAACCAATGGCTGTAAAACTGTAAATAATAAGATCATTAAAATAAAAACAGCTGAGCCTTTAGATATAACTGATAAATAAGAGGCAACACTAATAGGGGCCCCTTCATAAACATCCGCAGTCCAAAAATGAAATGGTACCAGAGAAATCTTGAAACTTATGCCGGCAAACAGCAATACCATACCCAGCAGCGTTAGGTTGGTGGAAGAGAGCGTTTGAACAATTTCACTGAAATATATAGAGCCAGTAGTGGCATAAAGCATAGAAATTCCGAATAATGAAACTCCGGATGCAAGCGCGGATGAAAGTATTAGCTTAATCCCCGATTCACTTGAAATCCTTTTCATAGTTTCAAAAGCAGCAAGAGCGGCTACCGGAAGTGTGGATAACTCAAGTCCCAGATAAAACATTAAAAAATCACCTGCCGATATCATAAAATACATACCCAACAAGGATGAGAACAACAAGATAAAGAATTCAGAACCCTTATTCTGATTCATTATTTTTTCCTGTATCCAGTCTGCAGACTGTAGTAATAAGATAAGCACACCAATGTTTAATACGTTTTTGAAAAAATGAATCAGGTGGTTGGTGCGAAACATTCCTCCAAATAGATAACTTTCATCAATCTGAAAAAATCCAATAATTGTGTGTATGCCAAACAAAAATACAGTAAGGTGTACAATGCTGGCTTTTCTGTTTTTAGGGATAAAAATCTCGGCTATAACCAGAATCAGGATAATTGCCAGTAAGGCAATTTCTTGTCTCATTAATAAAAAGCTGCTAAAATTCATTTTTGGTTATTTAATATTCAGTTTATAACACTCCCTTTAAAAACGGATCCAGACTTTTCAGTATCATTTCACTTAACCACAAGGGTGCAATACCAATAGCTATTATTGGTAAAAGGAGTAATAAAACACCAAGTTTTTCATACCATTGTACTCTTTCAAGATTTAAGTAGGCTTCATTTTTTACAGGGCCCATTAACATGATACCCACAACACGTAATATATATACAGCGGTCACTACAATAGCAGAGACGGCGATTACGGTTGCAATTCTATAAAGGCCATTATCATTTTCAAAGGCCCCCACGAAGATGTTCATTTCAGCAACAAAACCGCTAAAACCAGGTAATCCTAATGAAGCCAGACCGGCAATAACATAAACTGCCGATATAAAAGGAATTACCTTTAACAACCCCCCCAGTTTGGTGACATCACGGGTATGTGTTCTACCGTAAATCATGCCTATTAAGGCAAAGAAAAGTGCTGTCATAAAACCATGTGAGAGCGATTGTAATATGGCACCATTCCAGGCCGTTTTATTCAACATAAGCAAAGCAAAGAGAACTAGTCCCAAATGGCTTACGGAAGAATAGGCATTGATGTACTTTAAATCTGTTTGTTTAATAGCCGCGAACGCTCCATAGATGACACCAAAGGCAGATAGAATAATAAAAAACCAGGACCAATGTAAGGCTCCCTCGGGTAATAAGAATATAGCTACCCTAAACACACCATATCCGCCTAGTTTCATTAATACTCCGGCATGTAACATTGAAACTGCTGTAGGGGCTGAAGCATGACCGTCGGGAGACCAGGTATGAAAAGGGAACAAAGCTCCAATGACTGCAAAGCCAATAAAGGTAATTGGGAAGAACAATCTTTGCACTTCAAAAGGAATATTTACTTTGGCTATTTCCAGAATGTTAAATGTTAATGCTCCCCCGTCTGCATTAGAGTTAAAGTAAATCCCCAAAATTCCAACCAGCAGAACAGCAGAGGCACCCATGAGCATGAGGGTTAGTTTCATTGCAGAAAATTCCTTTGGCCCAGTACCCCAAATACCTATTAATAAATACATCGGGATAACCGCAATCTCAAAGAATACAAACATTGTAAAGAGGTCAATAGAAATAAAGAAGCCATACACACCAATAGAAAGTACTATCAGCGAGATGAAAAACTCCTTTGGCAAATCTTCCATTTTCCAAGAAATAAAGACACCCGCTAGTACTACAATGGCGGTTAATAGCAGCAAGGCAACGGAAATGCCATCTACCCCAATGTTATAATGAATATTAAAATTTTTAAACCAGACCACATCTTTTGTAAAGACCATAATAGCATCATTGGTCTCTATTTCCTTGAGGTAAGAAAAAATCAGATTAACTGCCATTCCCAGCTGTACAAGACTTCCCGCTAATGCAACCATTCTGGCCTGTTTTAGATTTTTGGTAAAAATCAAAACCAAGACGGCTAAGGCCGGCACCACAATAAAAAGGGATAAAATATCCATATTATATATTTAATTCGTCCATAAATAGATACAAATAATGGCAAGTACAACCGCTCCGGCAATAAATGCGAAAGCATAATCCTGAACTTTACCAGACTGTATACCTTTAATTTTCTCAGAAGTATTAAGAGTTTGATTTCCTATTCCAACCATTGTCCCATCAACGTACTTTTTATCAAATCTTGCGGCAGTCTTTGCAATACCATTGAACAAAATTCTTTTGGTTACAAACAGATATAATTCATCAAAGTAAAATTTATGATATGCCCATGTGTAGAATGCTCCGAAACCGTTTGCAAATTTGTCTGCGAGTTCATTTTCTTTTTTATAAAACATCCAGGAAAGAGCAATTCCAATTAATCCTGCAAAAACGGCAATAGCAGCCAATGGATAATTAACATGAGTTTCAAACCCGGCTTTATCTGCACTTATAAATTCACTAAAAGGGATAAATCCGCCAACGATACTAAAAAATGCCAATATCAAAAGAGGTGCGGTCAGAGATCCAGGAGATTCATTGGGTTTATCTTTATAATTGCCTTCTTTACCCCAAAATATTCCAAAGTAAATTCTAAAAATGTAGAATGCCGTAAGTCCAGCAACGAATAGCCCAATTACATATAAGAAAGTATTGTGTTCAAAGGCGGCGACTAGAATTTCATCCTTACTCCAAAATCCGGCTAATGGGGGTACGCCGGCAATTGCCAGCGCGGCTATTAAGAATGTAATATTGGTAATGGGCATGTATTTTCGTAATCCTCCCATGTCTTTAAGGAAATTACTGTGAATTGCATGAATTACAGAACCTGCACATAAAAACAACAGGGCCTTAAACATGGCATGAGTAAACAAGTGAAACATAGATGCCATATAGCCCAGACCTTCATGACCTTCATATCCTGAAACACCGAGTGCAAGCATCATATAGCCCAATTGGGACATGGTTGAAAAAGCCAATACTCTTTTAATATCTGTTTGCGTAATCGCTATTACAGCCGCAAAAAGAGCTGTAAAGGCCCCGACGAAAGCCACAATATTTAATGCAAAGCCATCCTCAATAAAATAGTACATTGGGAATAAACGAGCTACGAGGTACACACCCGCAACTACCATGGTGGCTGCATGGATTAATGCCGAAACCGGAGTGGGCCCTTCCATAGCATCGGGTAACCAAATATGCAACGGAAACATAGCCGATTTTCCGGCTCCTCCAATAAAGATCAGAAGAAGCGCCCAGGTGAGAACAGAGAGTCCCATGAACGAGGTGGACGCCCAGTTTAAAATACTTGTTCCTTCAGGGTTATTCAAAGTTTCAAAATCATATGTGCCGGTATAGTATCCAATTATCAGGATACCAATTAGAAATCCCAGATCCGCAAAACGGGTAACAACAAAGGCTTTTTTAGCTGCCGCAACAGCAGATTCCTTTGTATAATAATAGCCAATTAATAAATAGGAGGAGACCCCCACCAATTCCCAGAAGATGTATATTTGGAATAGATTGGTTGCCAAAACCAGGCCATACATGGAAAATGTGAACAAGGATAGAAAGGCAAAATATTTGGTGTAACCCGGATCGCCCTTCATATATCCCCTGCTATAAATATGAACCATTAAAGATATAACAGAAACTACAATCAGCATCATAACAGAAATAGGATCTATAAGGATTCCCATATCAATTCGCAGGCTATCTGTAAAGTTCATCCAAACTGTTTTTTCTACGATAGTTTGATAAACTCCTTCTGTTTTTCCGATTACAATAAAGTAATTATAGGCAGAATAAAATGCTAAGCCGGTGGCAGTAAGTAAACCCAAAACTCCTACATATCCCGAAACTGCGGGTTTAATTTTGTTATAAAAAATACCGAGGATCAAAAATACCGCCAGGGGTATTAAAGGAATTAAGATGATGTGGTTTAGATTCATGCCCGGTCGTATTAATATTTCATAGTTTCAATGTCCTTGACTTCCACCGAGCTTATTTGCCTGTATAGATTAATAATAATAGACACGGCAAGAGCTGTTTCTGCAGCAGCTACGGCAATAATAAAAATTGAAAAATAAACGCCTTGCAGGACTTCAGGAAACAAATACTTGTTAATGATCACGAAGTTTACAACTGAGGCATTTAGAATTAATTCTACGGAAATTAAAATGGAAATGAGATTGGTTCTTGTGATAAAGCCATATACCCCTATAAAAAACAGGATTGAAGTCACAGTAAGAATTTCATATATACTTATTCCGTGTATCATTGTGGTTGATTATTTTTCTCAGTTAACTTTTTCCCTTTGGCAATTACTATAGCACCTATCATTGATGCCAATAAGAGTACGCTAATTACCTCAAATGGCAATATAAATCCCCCGGCCTCATAGCTTAACAGGCCGGTACCAATATCAGCAGTAGTTGTGGTTAAAGAGTTATTGATCACATTAAAATCATAGGAGTAAATAGCCGTTAAAAAAACGCCCAGACCTATTAAACAAGCAATAGCCGTCACTATCTTTTTAGATGCTTTAGCCATTTCCAATTCCATTTCAATATGGTGCACCAGTAATACTGAAAATATGATGAGCACAACAATTCCACCGGCATAGACTGTGAGTTGAATTGCAGCAAGAAAATTATAATCCACTAAAAAGAATATCCCGGCAATACTTATCAGAACAAAAGAAAGGTAAATCACAGAACGAAGCATTTTTCTGCTCGTTACTGAAGCTACACCAAAAGCAATAATAACTGCGGCCAGGCAATAAAAAACAATTCTTTCCATATTTAATCTTCTACACCGGCTTCTAACGTGGAACCCGGTTCGTTTAAAACTCTTGTAAGGGCAGTTCGGTCATATACAGAATTCTCAAAATTTTGCCCCCATTTAATTGCATCTGTAGGGCAGACATCTATGCAGAGTCCGCACATGGTACACATGCTTAAATGATATACAAACTGATCTATTTTTTTCTTCTTTTTACCAGTATTTTCATCAATACCCCTGTCCCAAATGATTTCAATGGTTCCATTTGGACAGGCTATTTCGCATTTTTGACAGCCTGTACATCGATGTTCATTATTTTCATTGTGTGGCATAATGACCTCACCGCGAAAACGATCGAACATCTTAAGAGTTTCTCTATTATCGGGATATTGCTGAGTAATGGCACCTTTCCTGGATGTCACAAAATACTTCCCGGTAACACTCATTCCGGTGAGCAAGGTTTTTATGCCTCTATAGATATCTGAAAAGTAACTCATAATTTTAAAAACTTATAGTTAAATTAAGCCAAACGAGTAAGGCCATTAACATAATATTTGCCAGGTTTAAAGGCAATAAATACTTCCATTCCAAGGTAAGAAGTTGATCTATTCTTAACCTGGGGAACGTCCACCGAAACCACATCATTAAGAAAACAAGGATAAGAGCTTTAAGCAAAAACCAAAATACTCCCAACAAAGGAATAGATTCCGTAATTCCAAAGGGAGACAACCAGGCACCAAAAAATATAGTTGTGGCAATGGCTGCAATAATAAACATATTAATGAATTCGGCTAAAAAGAAGTAGGCAAACTTCATCCCTGAGTATTCAGTATGGAATCCGGCCCCCAATTCCGATTCGGCTTCAACCATATCAAAAGGGGCCCTGTTGGTTTCAGCAGTACCCGCAATCATATATATCATAAAGGCAATAATCGCAGGGATATGCCCCTGAACAATTAACCAACCCGACTTTTGAACTTCTACAATCTCAGAAAGTTGAAGGCTTCCCGTTATTAGAACCATGGTTAGGAGTGATAAACCAATTGAGAGTTCATAGCTAATGGTTTGTACACCACTTCGCATTGCACCGATCATAGCAAATTTGTTGTTACTACTCCATCCACCTAATAAAATACCTATTACTCCTATGGATGAAACAGCAATTAAAAAAAAGATTCCAATATTAATGTCGAATGCCTGAAATTCCTTGGTAAAAGGAAAGACGCTCAATGCCATTAGCGAAGAGATTATCACAAAATACGGCGCTAAATTATACAGGAATTTATCTGCCTTGGTAGTACCGGTTAACTCCTTGGAAAGAAGCTTTATGGCATCGGCCATTGTTTGTAACAAACCCTGGAAACCAACCCTATTAGGTCCTATCCTTAATTGAAACCAGGCAGCAACCCGTCTTTCCAGTAATACAAGGAACAAACCGGCAATTGCAAAAATTCCCAGATAAACAAGGGCTATCAATACCATCTCAGCAATATTGGCTGCCGTTTCAGGCATAATGCTAAAGAGCCAATCGTGAATATTTTTTGTGATACTTAAAGCACTATTCATAGTATTCTTTTATCTATCTATATCGGGAATAACAAGATCCAAGGTTGCCATAGTAGCTACCAGGTCGCCTATTTTTCCACCAACTGCAATATGGTTAAGCAATGAAAGATTTGAAAAACCGGGGGACCTGAATTTCAAACGATACGGACTTTTTAATCCGGTACTAATTATATATACACCTAATTCGCCTCTGGCTGTTTCCACTTTTTGGTAATATTCTCCTTTTGGAAGTTTTATTACCGCATTTGTTGCTACTCTGTGTTCTCCTTCCGGGATGTTGTCAATTAATTGCTCCACAATTGACATAGATTCCCACATTTCCTGAATTCTCACCAGATATCGTGCATAAGTATCGCCCTCTGTTCTCAATGCTTCATTAAAGGTCACTTTATCCAAAGCACTGTAGGGATGGTGTTTTCTTACATCACAGGAATACCCTGAAGCTCTGCCTACAGGTCCGGAAGCGCCATAGGATATAGCGTCTTCTTTGCTTAGGATACCTACACCCATGGCTCTTTTTTGAAAAATGATATTATCTGTTAATAGGCGGTCGTATTCCGGAAGTTTAGTCTTGAAATGGGCAATAAAATCTTTAACCCTTTTTACAAAATTGGGATGAATATCGAACATTAGTCCGCCTGGGACATTATAATTCATCGTTAGGCGGGCACCACAGGTTTCCTCAAATATATCATTAAGGAGTTCGCGGTCTCTAAAGCCATAAAAATAGGTGGTTAACGCACCAACATCCATACCCATAACTCCCCACCATAAACAATGTGAGGATATTCTGGTAAGTTCACCAATAATTGTTCTTATTACTTTAACCCTTTCTGGAATTTCAAGTTGCAAGGCATTTTCAATGGTAAGGCAAACAGCTTCATTATTAATGTTGGCCGACAAATAATCCATCCTATCTGTTAAGTGAACGATTTGCTGATAACTATCGCGTTCACACATTTTTTCAATAGAACGATGAATATAACCCAGGTCTGGTTCCACTTTTTTTATAATCTCACCATCTATTGTAAGCAAAAGCCTGAGGACACCATGGGTAGCAGGGTGTTGCGGCCCCATGTTTATAAAATATTCTTCAGATTTAAAGTTGCTATTCAGGGTGACTGTTTCCATAACTGATTATTTGATAATCATATTAATGTTGTCTTCATAATCTTTTCGTAATGGAAAACCAACCCAATCATCCGTTAAGAAAAGGCGTTTAAGGTTAGGATGATTGGTAAAATTTATTCCAAAAAAATCAAATACTTCACGTTCGTGAAACTCAGCAGTTGCCCATATATCATAGACTGAAGCTATAACAGGGTTTTCTCTTTCTGCTATTTGCGTTTTTACTACCAGGCTGTGCCTGAAATTTGTGGATTCTAAATGGTAAACAACTCCCAGTTCTTCACCCCAATCTACCCCACTTAAGCAAAACAAATAATCAAGACTTGATTGATCATCATGTTTCAATTTGAACATGATAGCATGCAATTCTTCTTTGGGAACCGTTACATTAAGGTATTGGGACCCTTCTTCAGTAAATTCTAAATTGGGGCTCCAATTGCCTATTAATTCCTGTAATTCTTCGTTTTTCATCTATTTTCTATAAGCCTTCATCAAACCCGTCAATTGGATTTTTTTTATGTTTCATATTTTCTGTCCTTATCTTATCCTGTAGCATCAGCATACCTTCTAACAATGCTTCAGGTCTGGGAGGACAACCAGGCACATATACATCAACAGGGATAACATGGTCTGCACCCTTTACCACTGAATAAGTATTATAGAAAAAAGGACCTCCGGAAATAGCACAGGCACCCATGGCGATAACATATCTGGGTTCAGCCATCTGGTCATATAGTCGTCTGAGCACAGGAGCCATTTTGTTAACTATTGTCCCCGCTATTATTATCAAATCAGCTTGTCTGGGGGAAGGTCTGGCAACTTCAAAACCAAACCTGGAGTAATCATGCCGCGCTGCACCGGTCTGCATCATTTCAATAGCACAACAACTTGTTCCAAAGTATAATGACCAAAGAGAATTAGATCTGCCCCAGTTAATTATTTTATCTAAAGATGTCACGATAACATTAGCACCGTTGCCTGCCGGGATTACTTTTCCTGGAAAGTCCTCAGGTACTTTCCCAGGCTGACTCATTGGGTCATTTGTCTTATCTACTCCCATTTTAATGCTCCTTTTTTCCATGCATATAGTAAGCCCAAACCTAAAATGACAAGAAAGATTAATATTTCAAAAAATGCAATTGCTCCAATATCTTTAAATACAACAGCCCATGGAACCAAAAAGGCCACTTCAACATCAAAAATCAAAAATAGTATAGCAAATAAATAATAACCCACCTTAAACTGAACCCATGTTGGCCCGATAGTGGTCATACCACTCTCATAAGGTTCCCGCTTTTGAGGATTATCTGATTTGTGTGAAATTAAATTTGATAAAAAATTTGCTCCTGCGACCAGGACAATTCCAGCAAGAAAAAATACAATAATGGCTTCAGAACCCATAAACTAATTTATGTTATTTAACTTCATAAGTTTCTCCGGAGAAGAATAAATCATCAGTCTTTGCAAAGCTGGAACCAGCTTTAACAGCGGCCGTTAATTCATTAACCCTTTCTTCGAAAGTAACATCCGGAAAAGCTCTAATGATACCGGTTACTAATGGATATTCAGACCTTACCAGCATCTGATGTAAGGTAGGGTCTTTTTCTTCGGCATCATGAACAAGCAGATCAGCTTCGGTAACTCCGTTTTCTCCTATAGTCACTACTTCTAATTTTAATCCGTTTAAGACCAGCCCTTTGTTTCGTTCTTTGCCAAATATCATCGGTTTTCCATGTTCAACAAATAATTGTTTGTCTTCTCTCACGGCCTTATCAGTATATTTTGAAAAACAACCATCATTGAAAATCGGGCAATTTTGAAGGACCTCGATTAAAGAAGTGCCTTTAAATTTTTCGGCTTTAATGAACAAGTCTGTCATTTCTTTTGGAGTATTTCCGCCAATTCTGGCAAAAAATCGGGCTTGCGCACCAATAGCCAATTCTCCCGGTAAAAATGGAGGTTGTGTATTGCCATAAGGAGAAGATTTTGTTTTTTGGCCAACAAGGGAAGTAGGGGAGAATTGTCCCTTGGTTAAGCCGTAAATTTCATTATTAAACATTATAATATTCAAATCCAGATTTCGCCTGAGTAAATGAATAAAGTGGTTACCCCCTATGGCCATGGAATCCCCATCTCCGGTTATAATCCAAACGCTGAGGTCAGGATTGGCAAGTTTAACCCCTGAAGCTATTGCAGGTGCTCTGCCGTGAATACTGTGCATTCCATACGTGTTCATGTAATATGGGAAACGGGAAGAACATCCTATTCCGGAAATGAATACGACATCTTCTTTTTTAAGGCCCATTTCGGGAAGTGCCTTTTGCATGGAGCGGAGGATGACATAATCGTCACAACCGGGACACCACCTTACTTCCTGATCACTGGCAAAATCTTTAAATGTATATTTCGGTGTTGCTGTTGTCTCCATTGCTATTTCATTATTTTTTTAAATTCTTCTATAAGCTCACTATTACCAAAAGGTAATCCTTGTATCTTATTATATTGTAAAAACTCAATACCATGAAAATTCATCCTTAAAACCGAAGCAAACTGGCCTGTATTTAATTCGCAGACTACAATTTTTTTAAATCTTTTTAAGACCTCCTCCGTATTTTTCGGCAAGGGATTTATATAGTTAAAATGTGCAAGGCCAACAGAGGAATATCCTTCTTGTCTTAACTCTTTTAACGAAGAGTATAATGTGCCAAAGGTGCCGCCCCATCCAATAACCAGTAAATCACCTTCATCTGTAAATTCTGTTTTCAGTAATGGGATATAATTTTCTACTCTTTTTACCTTTTCAGCTCTGATTCTGGTCATATATTCATGATTTTCAGGAACATAAGATACCTGACCTGTCACTTTATCTTTTTCCAGGCCACCTACTCTGTGTTCCAATCCAAAGGTTCCGGGAATTGCCCAGTCACGTGCCAGAGTCGTTTCATCCCGGTCATAAGGATTCCATGTTTCTTTTGCCTCTTTAATTAGCCTGGTTTTTATTTCGGGCATTTCAGACACAGATTTTATTTTCCAGGGCGCAGAACCATTGGCAATATAACCATCTGTCAATAGAATAACCGGAGTCATATGTTCAATAGCCAGTTTTGATGCTTCATAGGCATAATTAAAACAATTAGCAGGAGTACTGGCTGCTATAATAATGACCGGACTTTCACCATTTCTTCCATACAAAGCCTGGAGCAAATCTGACTGTTCAGTTTTAGTAGGCAGGCCTGTAGACGGGCCTCCTCTTTGGACATCAACAACAACTAATGGTAATTCCAGTATCATTGCAAGACCCAGGGCTTCGCCTTTTAAAGCCAAACCAGGACCTGAAGTGGTAGTAATGGCTAAATCGCCGGCAAAAGCCGCGCCAATAGCAGATGTGATGCCTGCAATTTCATCTTCAGCCTGTAAAGCTTTAACCCCGAAGTGCTTATGCTTTACCAGTTCATGAAGAATATCAGAAGCAGGGGTAATAGGATATGAACCCAAAAATAGTTCCAGACCAGATTTTTCTGCAGCTGCTAAAAATCCCCACGCAGTGGCTGTATTTCCCATAACTATTCTGTAAGTACCAGCTGCCATTTTAGCGGGAGCAACTGTATAGGAATTGGGAATTAATTCCAGGGTTTCCGAAAAATAGAAACCTGCATTTAACACCTTTGTATTGGCTTCAATTAATTCTGGTTTAGACTTAAATTTTTTATTGAAAAATTCTATAGTATGCTCTGTAGACCTGTTGTACATCCAATAGACCATTCCAAGGGCAAACATATTTTTACTCCTGGTGATACTTTTATTATCTAATCCCTCAACCTCTTTTAGTGCTTCTTTTGTGAGTGATGTCATCGCAACTTCTATCACATGATAGTTATCCAAACTTCCGTCTTCGAGGGGATTGGATTCATACTGCGCTTTTTCTAAATTCTTTTTGGAAAAGGCATCTGTGTCCACAATTATCGTATGGCCAGGCTTTACAGCATGTAAGTTAGTTTTGAGCCCGGCAGGATTCATGGCAACCAAAAGGTCTACATTTTCTCCCGGGGCACTTATTTCAACACTGCCAATATGGACTTGAAAACCCGATACGCCATAAAGGCTCCCCTGGGGGGCTCTAATTTCGGCAGGGTAGTTCGGGAAAGTGGCAATATCATTTCCGAACATAGCAGATGTGTCAGAAAACTGTGTTCCGGTCAATTGCATACCATCACCGGAATCACCAACGAATCTAACTACTACGGCTTCCAGAACCTCCTGTTTTTGTTTTGTTTTTGAAGCAATCATCTATACATATTTATTTTTTGCTTATTTTTATCTTAAATCCCATCTGATCAAAATATTGGTGCCAAATATAAATTGGACATTTATAAAGAAATATGACTTTTATCATTAGATGGATATTTGTGGTACATTAAATTTACGGACAATTATTTCAAAAACATATAATTATGGCTATTATCATAACAGATGAATGCATCAACTGTGATGCTTGTGTTTCAGAATGCCCGAATAATGCAATATATGAACCAGATCAGGAGTGGTCATATTCAGACGAAACTTCATTGAGCGGAATGGTAACATCACCATCTGGGGAAGAGATTGATGCTGATGCAGAGAACGAACCTATTTCAGACGAATTTTATTTTATTGTTCCTGACAAATGTACAGAGTGCAAAGGTTTTCATGATGAACCTCAATGCGCTTCTGTCTGCCCGGTGGATTGCTGTGTCCCTGATGAGGACCACGTGGAAACTGAGGAAGAATTATTAGCAAAAAAAGTCTGGATGCACGGCGAATAACCCTTCCTGGCATAAAAACAAATAAACGCCCGCTTGAATTTGCAGCGGGCGTTGCTATTTAAAGGATTGAACAAATCATCTGAAATAGCTCTGGTCCTTTTCTTTTCAGAATTCACACTTCGTTACCTGTTTTTCCAGCACTCAAATACCTGACATTTGTCATAGTATACTTTTGGTAATGGCCCTAATTTTATCGGAAATTTAAAATTTTTATCACTTGCAGTTCTTGGAATAAGAACATCTTACAATGGTTCTTATTTTTTCTAAACTGCCTGTTTCTTTAATAATAAAATCACCATGAAGAAAAAATTTCCAAAGTTAATTTGCGATGCTAACGAGGCTGTTGCACGAGTTGCTCATAAAACGAATGAAGTATGTGCAATCTATCCTATAACCCCGGCTTCGCCTATGGGGGAACATGTGGATGTTTATAGTTCTAAAGGACAAAATAATATTTGGGGGAATATCCCGCGTATAGTGGAAATGCAAAGTGAAGGCGGAGCTGCCGGTGCGGTACACGGTTCTTTGCAGGCTGGGGCATTAACTACTACGTTTACTGCATCCCAGGGGTTGCTTCTTATGATACCCAATATGTATAAAATTGCAGGCGAATTGTTGCCTTCTGTAATTCATGTGGCAGCAAGAACAGTGGCAACCCATGCCCTGTCTATTTTTGGGGATCATTCTGATGTAATGGCAACAAGACAAACCGGTTTTTCTATGCTGTTTGGAGGGTCAGTTCAGGAAGCCATGGACTTTGCACTTATTTCTCAAGTGGCTGCTCTGCGTTCGCGAGTTCCTTTTTTAAACATCTTTGATGGGTTCAGGACCTCACACGAAATCTCCAAGATTGATGCAATTCCGGATGATATAATTAAAGCGATGATGCCTGAGGATAAGATCATGGAACATAAAAAAAGATCATTGGATCCGGATCATCCTGTAATACGAGGAACATCTCAAAACCCCGATGTTTTCTTTCAGGCCAGGGAGGCAGCTAATCCTTTCTATGAAAAAGTACCTGGAATTGTACAGGAAGTCATGGATGAATTTTACAAGCATACAGGTAGAAAGTACAGCATATTTTATTATTTAGGTCACCCTGAGGCCGAGCGTGTTGTAGTAATTATGGGATCTGGCCAGGGAGCTGTACGAGAAGCCGTTGAGGCAATGGTAAATAAAGATGAGAAGGTTGGTGTAGTGTTTGTTCGATTATACAGGCCATTTTCTGTATCTCATTTTATAGAAAGCCTACCTGTATCTGTAAAGAAGATTGCAGTTCTGGACAGAACTAAAGAACCGGGAAGCACGGGCGAACCATTGTATCAGGATGTGATTACTGCCCTGGTAGAGAGCCATAGAAATATATCAGTTATAGGAGGCAGATACGGTTTGTCGTCCAAAGAATTTACACCTCAAATGGTAAAAGGCGTATTTGATGAACTAAGGAAGGATAAACCCAAAAATCATTTTACTGTTGGTATAAATGACGACGTATCTCATACCAGTCTGGAATCCGATAATAATTTTAATGTGAGAAGTACAACTATTAATTGTATGTTCTATGGACTTGGATCTGATGGTACTGTTGGAGCGAACAAAAACTCCATTAAGATAATTGGCGATACCACGGACAATTATGTTCAGGGGTATTTTGTTTATGATTCCAAAAAAGCGGGTGCACAGACTATTTCGCATTTACGCTTTGGTCCGGAACCAATTTACTCTTCATATCTTATAGACAAAGCCGATTTTATAGCAAGTCATCAATTTAATTTTATTGAAAGATATGATATGCTAGCCGATTTAAAACCCGGAGGCACATTCCTGTTAAATTCTCCTTTTTCTAAAGAGGATATTTGGGATAAATTACCCAAAAAGATGCAAAAGGGAATCATTGAAAAAGAGGCAAAATTTTATGTAGTGGATGCTACAAAAGTGGCCCATGAAGCTGATCTTGGGAAAAGAACAAATACCGTATTACAAACTTGTTTCTTTGCAATATCCGGCATTCTGCCTAAAGATGAGGCTATTCAAAAAATAAAGGATGCCATTGTTAAATCATATACTCACAAAGGTGATGCTGTAGTTCAGATGAACTTTAATGCTGTAGACAAATCACTAGAGAATTTATATCAGGTAGACTATCCAAAAGAAGTGAGCAGTGAGAAAGGTTTACTTTCCGCAATGACCAATGCTCCGGATGGTTTTGTTAAGGACGTACTGGAAAAAATATTAGGAGGGCATGGAGACGAATTGCCGGTTAGTGCATTTCCGGTAGATGGGACTTTCCCAACCGGCACTACCCAATACGAGAAGAGCGGGATAGCCAATTATATTCCCATATGGGATGATGAAGTACTTTGTACACAGTGTAATAAGTGTGTAGCCATATGTCCGCATGCTGCAATTAGAGCTAAAGTCGTTCCTAATGAAGTTATGGCAGATGCTCCGGGTAGTTTGAAATCAGTTCCTGCCAAGGGAAGACCATTTACCGCAGAAACAGAATCTTATGTATTACAGGTTTCTCCTGAGGATTGTACTGGATGTGACCTTTGTGTAGCCGTTTGTCCTGCTGAAAGTAAGGAAATTGAGGATTTTAAAGCCATCAATATGAGGAAGAAACTTGATTTTGATGAAGTGGAAAATGTAAACTGGGATTATTTTATCAACATGCCAGACTATGACAGAGCGGCCTTGCAAATCACCAATGTTAAAGGTTCTCAGTTTTTAGAGCCGTTATTTGAATTTTCAGGTGCCTGCTCTGGATGTGGTGAGACTCCTTATATTAAAATGCTAACCCAATTATACGGTGATAGTATTCTCATTGCCAATGCAACAGGTTGTTCCTCAATATATGGAGGGAATCTTCCAACAACGCCTTACAAAACCAACAAGGAGGGAAGAGGTCCTGCCTGGGCAAATTCCTTATTTGAAGACAATGCCGAGTTTGGTTTTGGAATGAAACTGGCTCTAACCAAGAAGCAGGAAATTGCGGTGAATCTATTAAAGCAGCTTAAAAATGTGGTTGGCGCTGAATTGACAGAAACGATTCTTAACAATCCGGAAAAAACGGAAGCGGAACGAAGCCAGAAATTTGCTGATATTGATAAACTTAAAGAAATATTGTCAAAGAAAAAAGATAATCCGGCCGCAGTAAAACTAGGTCAACTTACAGAATATCTCCGTAAAAAAGGAGTCTGGATACTTGGTGGCGATGGTTGGGCTTATGATATAGGATTTGGAGGCGTTGATCACGTCCTGGCTTCAGGTGAAGATGTGAATATTATGGTTCTGGATACCGAGGTATATTCTAATACAGGAGGTCAGACATCTAAAGCTACTCCTCTAGGGGCAAGTGCTAAGTTTTCAGTATCCGGAAAACGAACAGGTAAAAAAAGTCTGGCTCTTCAGGCCGTTTCTTATGGGAATGTATATGTGGCTCAGGTAGCAATGGGCGCGAAGGACCTTCATACGCTCAAAGCAATTGAAGAGGCTGCAGCCTATCCCGGGCCATCACTAATTGTTGCCTATTCACATTGCGGCGAACACGGATATGACCTAAAAGATGGGGCATTGCAACAGCAAAAGGCAGTTGAGACCGGGTATTGGCCATTATTCAGGTTTGATCCTTCTAAACCTAAAGGGAAGAAGTTCAGATTAGATTCGAAGGCACCCACCGCTCCGCTTAGTGATTTTATGTATAATGAAACCCGTTTTACAAGGGTAGTAAAAGAAAATGCTGAATTAGGTGCAGATCTCTTGAAGCAGGCTCAGGAAGAGGTAGAAACCAAATGGGAACGCCTGGAACTTTTTAGGGATATGTAACTCTGACATTCAGATAAAGAGATAAATAACAATGTAGTATTTAAAGTCAATTCTAAATTAACACAGTTTATGGAAGACAAAGCAAAAAGGCTCTACGAGACTGCCATTCAAAAACTGAAAGAAGCCAATGATGAATTATGCAGGCCTGCGGAAGACGTTGTTGCTTTTATGGTATGCCAGAATTCTCATATTGCCATCGATAATTACCTAAAGGGGTTTTTAATAGAAAATGATATAGAGCCGGACGCAAGCGCATCTGTTGATAAGTTATATGAACAATGTAAAGCTGTGAACAGGAATTTTGAAAAAGTAAATTTATCCGGCTTTGAATGCGAGGCCCATCAATTAGATTCAAGGTTCTGCAGCAGCGTAACCAACGTAAGCAGATGTTTTAACATTGCAGATAGCCTTGATACGTTTCTAAGGGAGGAAAAAATCATTAGTTGATTACTATTGTAATTTCATTGGGTAAAAAGAACCCTTGCCTGGGACATTAATAAGTTGTATTCGTCCTAGAATACTTCCTATTGCTATAATCTTTTCATTACTTGTATTAAACCAATAATATTCAAGAAGATGAAAAAATTATTTATGATTATGGTAATGGCTTTGTTCACTACCGTCGCTATCGGACAGGAGGAAGAACCTCTATTTTTGCTATTCGAGTTTATGCATGTAGATGAAGGCCAGGGCACTGCTTATTTAGAAACAGAGGCATTTTGGGAAAAAGTACATGTACAAAGAGTTAAAAATGGGGACTGCATTGGTTGGGATCTTTGGCGTCTTGAACCGAGTGGACAAAAGCAGGGATCTCAGTATATGACAGTTAGTCTCTACAATGATCCGGTAAAAATGATGGATGGAGGAGATTTTATGAAGGCGTGGAACGGTGCTTATCCAGATTTAACTGAGGCAGAAAGCAACGCAAAAATGGAGATGACCGCAAAAAGCCGGGATTTGACACATAGGGTATTCCTTCGTCAAATTGATTTAACCAAAGATGATTTTGATATGCCTATTGGAACTCTGGCAGTAATTAACTTTATGAAGGCGAAACCGGGACAATCAGCAGCCTATGAGAAAATGGAATCTGAAGTCTTTAAACCATTTCATCAAAGCGATGTAGAATCAGGTGGCCGCGCAAGTTGGGGTATGTTGAGGAATATGTTAGGTTATGCTACGGAGGCATATGCCACACATATTGTGTTTGATATGTATACCGGTTATGATCAATTTTTTAACGGAGGGAGCAATGGTCCAGTAACTGATGCTCAGCAAAAAGCATATCAGGAAATGAATACGCTTAGAGACCTAAAATCAGTTACCCATGCTACTTTAGTCAGAAAAGTACGCTAGTTCAGCAAATAATTTCAAATGGTTATTGAACCTAATCCTCCCAAAATACCGGGAGGATTTTTTTGTGATTAGCTCCAGGTCTTTCTAAGAAAGTGCATGAAATTTGCATGCATAATGTTTTCAATATCCTCATTCTTATAACCCCTTTTATGAAGCAAATTGGGTAGTTTCTGTAAATCGGCAATAGTATTTATATCAGCCGGACTTTGCTCTCTTCCAAATCCGCCATCCAGGTCTGTTCCGATTCCTACATGTAAAGCGTTACCGGCAAGTTGACAAATATGGTCTATATGATCTGCCATATGCTCCAGAGTCAGACCCATACTTTCAGGAGTGGATTTTCCTTTGACCCAGTAAGGTACCATCATCCAGGCATCCAGGGCAATACCAATTACTGCATCTCTTCTAATAAGCTCAATAAGCTGTTCATCTGAAAATTGCCTGTTATGGTTTACGAGTGCCCTGCAGTTATTATGACTGGCCCAAAGAGGCCCATGGTAGACCTTCATGGTTTCCCAAAAACTTTCATCACATAAATGGGTGGTGTCAAGAATTATATTGAGCCGTGCTATCTCTTTTAAAAGCTCTTTTCCTTTCCGGCCTATTCCTCCAATGGAATTTGTGCCATGAGCGTAGGTCCCAGGTCCATAATGAGCAGGCCCGATGGCTCGAAGGCCCTGTTCATAGCTTTTCTCTAGATGATCAAGGGTAATAATAGAGTCGGCTCCTTCCAGACTAAGAATGTAGCCAATGGGATTTTTGCTGTTATCCAAAGAATTCCAAAGGTCTAAATGGCTATTTAATTCTGTCAGATTGGTAATCTGAACCATTTCTCCAATGGCTTCCATGGCTCTGTACCAGGCGAGTTGACCCTGAGTTTGTGCCCAGGCCTGGTAGGCTGAATTCCATCCAGGGAGTTCATTTTCTTTTTTTACGTATCGAGCGATCTGAGTAGCCATACACAAGCCTATATTACCTTCGCGCATTGCGTCCAGGGAAACTGTATTCTTACCTCTATCGGGTTTATCAGTCATCCCTTCCTCCTTCGCCCGGATATCCCCAACGGACCAGGTTAGGTCGCGGTTCCATTCCATTGCGTTCATCGCTAAATCAAGATGTGCGTCAAAAATAAACATATGTGCTTTTTAAATTTGCATTTGATGATCTCTTGCGGCAATTTTCCATGCCCCTGTTATTTGATGGTCCTTAACAGTCAGAACTTTGGAATATTTGGCCACAGTGGGGCAAATATGCATAGGAATACCATAAAAAACATCCCCAATTTTCAAGGTTTCACTTTTGGCATAATGCAGCACTAAATGCTCTTCACTTTGCCCGGTTTGCTCTGCATCTTCCAGTCCAAAGATTTTTACCCTTGGAAAATCCATCTCGGGAGCAATTGCTTTATGCCCCAAATCCAGACAGATCACTCCCCTTTTAGGTTTGCTGACAATTCTGGTAAGTAATACCGCTGCAGGTAAAAATGGCATGTCTTTAAAAGAAGTTCCATATCGCTCATCCCAAAGCAATGTTGTTCCGGGACTGGTCTCTACATTCTGTCTTGCGGCATGAATAGGAAAAGAAGGTGATCCTCCCATAACCAGTGTTTTTACTTCTATCCCTATAGCTTCGATTTTGCTTTTAAGATTTGTTACTAATTTATAAGCAGCGTCACATACTTGTATTCGAAGTTTTAAATCAGTATCCCTGATATGGCCATCATAGGCATGAAGGCCACGTGCTTCTAAGTTTGGGTCTTCTTCAATTTGCTTAAACAACTCAACCGCATGGTCATTTGGTTCTATCCCCGTTCTGTTCATACCGGTGTTGAGGTCCAGGAATAATGCAGCAGTTATGTTATTGGAAGCGGCCATTTTTGAAATAAGGCCAATGGTAAGTTCATTATCCACAATAGTTGAAAATTCAGAATTGGGATAGGAGGCAATCAGTTTAAAAAACCTGTTTAAATTAGCGCCAACAGGTTGCATGGCCAGTAGTATGTCTTTGGCGCCGCATTGTGCTAAAAGTTCTGCTTCGGCAATGGTGGCACATTTAAATTTTTGTATACCATGTTGCATTTGCATCTCTATAATTTCCGCTGTTTTATGGGTTTTTATATGCGGACGAAGTCTGGAGGGATCCCCAATCATTGAAATCATCAACTCAATGTTTTTTTCAATTCTATCCGGATATACCAATAAAGAGGGAGAAACTATTTCTTCGGGATTATCCAGTTCATACCAATTTTTACCTGCCATTTTAAATCTGTTTAATGCAGTTGAAACATAGCTTCAATTTCAACCGGGATATTACCAGGTAGCATCATACCCACAGCACTGCGAACACCTACGCCATTTTCTGTTCCAAACACATCAGCCATGAGTTCACTAAAGCCGTTTATCACCAGGGGTTGCTGCCCAAAATCGGGAGTAGAATTCACCATGCCCAGTACCTTTACTACTCTTTTTATCCTGTCCAAATCTCCAAAATGAGTTTTAATCGTTGAAAGCATTGTCAAGCCCACTTGTTCCGCTGCCAGTTTACCCTGTCCCAGAGTAAGATCATCTCCAACTCTCCCTGTCATGTAGGTTCCGTCGGCCTGCATTGGCCCCTGACCGGAAACATAAAGAAAATTATCTACTACTAAGATAGGTTTGTATACCCCTGCAGGAGGAGGAGCCGGAGGCAAAATCAACCCTAAAGTTTCTATTCGTTGTGATGGTAAATTGTTCATATCGTTCGATTTAAATTAATGTGTTGAGTACCAATACACCAATAAGGCCAATAACGCCTACAGTTGTTTCCATTATAGTCCATGTTCTCAGCGTATCTTTTACAGACAAATTGAAATATTCCTTAAAAAGCCAAAATCCACCATCGTTTACATGAGATAACATTAAACTCCCCGACCCTATGGCCAAAACCATTAATTCTGCACTTACCCCGGGATTGGAAACCAAAGGTAAAACTATCCCTGCCGCTGTTAAGCCAGCAACGGTTGCAGACCCCACACAAACCCTTATGATCGTTGCTATGCACCAGGCCAATATCAACGGAGAAATGGCAGATCCTTGTAGCATGCCAGCTATGTAATCACTTACGCCACTATCTATTAAAACTTGTTTTAAAGCACCTGCGCCCGCTATAATCAAAAGTACCATAGTAATTCCGGAAATTGAACTACTAACAGAAACCATTACTTCTGGCATTTTTTTACCACGGGCAAGTCCCAGGGTATAAATTGCAACTAGTACAGCAATAAGCATCGCTATCACTGGATTGCCAAGAAAACCTATAATTGGGTTAAGGTAAAAATCCTCCGGTAAAAAAAGATCGGCCAAAGTGGCTGTCGCAATAAGCAAAATGGGTAATAAGGCAGTAAAGATGCTTATTCCTAGGCCCGGCATTTCATGGTCTTTCAATATTTTGGGATTTATAAATTCCTTTAGAGGGGTTGCCTTAATATTTTTAATGGTTCTCGAGAACAAAGGACCTGCTATAATTATTGCCGGGATTGCTATTATGATCCCATAAACCAGGGTTTTACCCAGATCTGCATCAAACATAACGGTAATTGCAGTTGGAGCCGGATGCGGAGGAAGATACCCATGAGTTACAGACAGTGAAGCCAACATTGGTAATCCCACATATAAAAGGGGTAGTCCCGTGGCTGCAGCTACGGTAAAGACTAAAGGGACTAAAATAACAAACCCCACTGAATAGAACATTGGGATACCCACGATAAATCCAGTAAGTACCAGGGCCCATTGAATATTTTTTATTCCAAACTTACTTACCAGTTTGGAGGTAATACGCTGTGCGGCTCCACTATCGGCTACCAATTTCCCTAACATGGCACCAAGACCCAAAATCATAACCAGAAAACCAAGCGTATTTCCTATTCCATTCTGAATGGATTGTACCACGGTTTCCAAAGTCATTCCTTCTGCAATGCCTACAAACAGAGAAACAATGATAAATGTTATAAAAGCATTAAGTTTAAATTTGGCAATCAGGATAAACAGAAGTAATATTCCTATAATTACTATTAGTAATGGCATGCTGAGAGCTGGTTTTGGTATTTAAAAAATAAATATACTATTTCATAAAAGAAATAAGTGCGTTTGGTAAAAACAATAATAAGGGGCCAATTTGGCCCCTTATTATTTTAACTTTTACTTTCTGGTGAAATATATTTATAAACGAGACCTGCTAATATTGCACCCACTATGGGGGCTACCCAAAAAAGCCATAACTGGCCAATTGCCCAGTCGCCCGCGAAAAGAGCCTGACTAGTACTTCTGGCAGGATTAACAGAGGTATTTGTAACCGGGATACTTATAAGGTGTATTAGTGTAAGCCCAAGTCCAATAGCTAAACCTGCCATGCCTTTCGGAGCTTTCGAATGCGTTGCCCCAAGGATAATGATAAGGAACATAAAAGTCATAACTACCTCTGTAATAAGGGCAGCTAACATACTATAACCCCCCGGGGAATGTTCCCCGTAACCATTGCTGGCGAATCCGCCAATTTCAAATCCGGATTTACCAGTGGCAACAAGATATAATATCCCGGCTCCGGCAATACCTCCCAATACCTGCGCAATTATGTAAGGAATCAATTCCTTACTTTCAAAACGCCCACCTATCCATAGCCCAATAGAAACAGCGGGATTAAGGTGACAACCGGAAACATGACCAATTGCGTAGACCATAGTCAGCACTGTAAGACCAAAAGCAAGGGATACTCCTAAGAAACCAATTCCAAGTTCCGGATACGCTGCCGCCAGTACGGCACTTCCACATCCACCGAGCACCAGCCAAAGGGTGCCAATAAATTCTGCTAGTAGTTTTTTCATTTTTTTGTTTTGTTGGTTAATTAATAATTTTTTTCAAGATAAACATTTTTAATAAAGGTTGGAATTGAACACCTGATCAGAAAATGATATTGATTACTTAAAAATTACAATTAATAAATATTGAATTGCTTTTATTATCTTGTATGTAATATAGAAGGGATGGATAAAAGGGCTTTCTTAAAAAGTATGGGTAAGATGGTAGCAATTACGCCTTTTCTGCCCTATAACCTGAATGCAAGGGAAATTGAATTTCAGCGGGATTATGGGAATAACGAAGAGGATTTCTGGAAGGGCATCAGGAAAGATTATCTGTTAAAGCCTGAGTATATAAACCTGGAAAACGGATACTACAATATTACCCCTCAGCCAACCATGAGCAGGTTTCTGGAGCATGTTAAAAACATTAACTATGAGGGCTCCTACTATATGAGAACGGTTCAGTGGGAAAATAAAAAACGAGTCACCACACGTTTAGCGGCTTTGGTTGGCTGCTCATCTGATCAATTGATCATTACTCGTAACACTACGGAATCTTTGGACTTGATAATTGGGGGTTATCCATGGAACGAGAATGATGAGGCAATTTTTGCAGAACAGGATTACGGCTCCATGCAGGATCATTTTGCATTGATCGCAAAACGGTACGGGGTTGTCAATAAAATAGTTTCCTTGCCTAACCATCCGGTTTCGGATGATGAATTGGTTGCACTGTACGAGGAACAGATTACGGCTAACACCAAATTAATTATGGTGTGCCATATGATCAACATTACAGGACAAATACTACCTATCCGAAAGATTTGTGATATGGCACATAAACATGGTGTTGAGGTCATGGTTGACGGAGCTCATTGTATTGGCCATATTCAGGTGAAGATAGATGATCTGAACTGCGATTACTACGCTTCCAGTCTTCACAAATGGTTAAGCACACCTTTAGGTGCCGGATTACTATATGTTGCTAGCGATAAGATATCCAAAATTTGGCCACTTTTAGCAGAACATGACCGGGATCCAAATGATATTACAAGGTTGAATCATACGGGCACTCACCCGGTTTATACCGATCTTGCTATTGAAGACTCAATAGATTATCTGGAAATGATTGGCCTGGAAAGAAAAGAAAAAAGATTAAGGTTCTTGCAGCGGTATTGGAGTGAAAAATTAAGGAATGTAAAAAATATCAATGTAAATACACCGGTTGAGGATTATCGAAGTTGTGGGATTGCCAATGTGGGAATTGATAAAATAGCTCCTGCAGAGTTGGCAAAAATTCTTTTTAATGAATTTTATATATTTACCGTAGCTATAGATAATGCCAACGTTCATGGATGTAGAATTACTCCTAATGTATACACAACTACAAAAGAACTGGATACTTTTGTAGAAGCTATGAATACATTGGCTTCTAGAACATGAGGTTTTAATAGCTATAAGGCCCAAATATTTTAGATGGCATCGCCAATAGAGAAACCTGATATTTGTCATAGGAAAGTTAGGGTTGAGGGTCTAGTTTTGATCAGTTTTGTTCTATTTAAAAGGCTAAAATTTATAAGGTTTTGTTAGTACGGAAAGAAGTAATTTCCCAAATCTTTTATTAGTAAAATATATTATAGAGCATAGCTACTGTTATTGTATTTAACCAAGGCTTGCGATATTAAAACCAAAATAAAAAACCTTCTAAGGTAGAAAACGGATTCATAACTTTAACTAAACAATATGACTGAAACTAAAGGAAAATGGCAATTAAAACACAGTATTGTGTTGATGCGTGTACTTATTGGCTGGCACTTTTTATATGAAGGTGTTATAAAGCTTTACAATCCTGACTGGACCTCATTTGGTTACCTGGCTACAGCGCAAGGTCCGCTGGAACCTATGTTTTTGGCAATCGCAAAAGAACCCTTAATTGGTTGGGCAGACACCCTTAATTGGTTAGCGCTGATGTTTGTGGGGATTACTCTTTTATTAGGGATTTTTGAGAAAAAAGGTGCTTTAGTGGGGATTCTATTACTTGCTTTGTATTATTTGGCACACCCTCCTTTCCCCTGGCTACAGCAATTAAATGTTGAGGGGAGTTATTGGTTTGTCAATAAAAATTTAATAGAACTTGCTGCCTGTATGGTTATTTATCAATTTCCAACCGGTCAAACTTTTGGTCTATCACACCTATTTAATAAAAACAAAGAACAAACTAAAACTGAAACCTTATGAAATGGACAAGAAGAGATGTAATTAAAGGCTTAGGCGGAATTCCTATTCTAGGTGCTGTATGGTGGGCGGGTGCTTCAAATTCGGTATCCAAAAACAGGGAGCGTAAAGCCATACTTGAACAATTAAATATACAGCCTTCATTACCTTCAGCAGTAAAAGCAATAAGCGGTGATCCTGTAAGGGTAGGAATTATTGGTTTTGGAATTAGGGGAGAGCAATTATGCAGAGCATTAGGATTTGCAACAAAAGAATGGTTGGAAGAAATGAGATTGGCTGCAGAGGAAGATCCTAATCATTCCCGATTGAAAGATTTTATGAATCAGGATAAACTAAATGTAAAACTCACTGCAGTTTGTGATGTATATGATGTCAGGGCAGACCGGGTAATTAAATCTTTTTCCACGGAGGACACCAAGGTGATTAGATTTATGACTTATCAGGAAATGATCCGCAGCGGGAAAGTAGATGCGGTAATTATAGCTACCCCGGATCACTGGCATGCACCTATGGCCATTGACGCGCTTGAAAATGGGATACATGCCTATGTGGAAAAACCAATGACACATACTGTTGAAGAGACTTACAGGCTAAAGGAAGCCGCTGAAAAGTCTAAGGCGGTACTAATGGTTGGTCACCAACACAGACAAACTTTAAGTTTTCAAACGGCACAGGATATCGTGTCTAAAGGAGTACTTGGTCATGTTTCTCTTGTTCAGACTAATACCAACAGGAACGATGATAACGGTGCATGGAATTATCATATAGAAGATGAGGCAAATCCTCAAACAATAGACTGGGATCAATTTTTAGGGTCTGCCCCAAAAATACCTTTTAATAAAAATCATTTTTTCAGATGGAGAAAATGGTGGGCATACGGATCTGGTCTTTCCGGCGATTTGTTAACGCATGATTATGATCGTCTTAATTGCGTATTGCAGATGGGTATCCCAAATTCTGTCAGCACTTCAGGAGGAATATATACCCATAATGATGGACGTAATGTTCCTGATGTACTTCAGGTAAATATGGAGTTTCCGGATTATAGCACAGGGAGTAGTCAGAAAAAGGGTAAGGAAAAAGGAATGACTTTTGTCTACAGTGCGACCCTAGGCAATGGCTTTAGTAGGCCAACTATTCTTATGGGACATGATGGCACCATGGAACTGGGTAACCGGCTCACAATATGGCCTGATAGCAGGTCCACAAAATATGCTGACCAGATTGAATCTGAGAAAATGAAACCATCGGTTCCGATTTATACCTACAATCCGGGGGCTAGTGTACCCGATGCGGTTTCTTCAGCGACATCCCAATATTTTGCGGATAAGGGCCTAATGTGGACCTATATTAACGGAGCAAGAGTTGATTCAACATTTCTTCATCTGAGGGAATGGCTCAGCAGTACAAGGAATGGAGACAAAGTTAGTTGCGGAATAAACGAAGGATTTGACGAAGCAATATCAGCACACATGGCTGGACTTTCCTATAAACTTGGTAGAAGAATAGACTGGGACCCTGTTGAACAACGAATTGTACCCATTGAAGGTATTAATTTTGACGAGGTGCTATTATCCAGTATTTAATAGAGAAAGGCATATTCTTCATATGTGAATCTGCCGACTTATAATTCAGGTAATCAGGGCTCTTTTTAGTCCTGATTACTTGTTTATGCCTTATTTTTTAGATAGCGCAAATTTATGAAATAGAGAATTAAACCTGATAAATATCATATTATCTGCATTCTACATGACGTAATTTTATGTATATCATAATACAAATAGTCATGCAAGTCAAAAAAAACCCAAAATTCGATTTGAATAGAAATAGTGGGCTGTATTTTGTAATAGGACTTACAGTCGTTCTATTTTTGACCTGGCGCGCGTTGGAATACAAATCGTATCCTAGCGACACTACAACTCTGGACATTGCTCAGGCGGTGGACGACCTTAAGGAAGATGTACCGGTAACAGAGATTATAAAAACAACACCTCCGCCACCACCCCCAGCCGCTCCCGAGGTAATTGAAGTAGTTGAAGACACAGAGGAAATAGAAGAAACAATTATTGAGAGTACAGAAACTAGTCAGGAATCAGTGATTGAAGAGGTAATAGCCGTTGACGACGTGGAAGTTGGAGAAGAAGAAGAAGATATTGTAGTTCCCTTTGCAATTATAGAAAATGTTCCTATCTATCCCGGATGTGAGAGTGCACAAGGAAATGATGAACGAAAAGCCTGTTTTCAAAAAATGATACAAGCTCATATCGTTAAAGAATTTAATTATCCGGAGAGTGCACTTGAACTTGGAATAAAAGGAAAAGTATTTGTGCAATTTATGATTAATTCTAAAGGTCATGTAGAGGCTATAAGGTCAAGAGGCCCAGACAAATTATTGGAGAAAGAAGCAGAACGAATTATTGCTGCACTCCCAAATATGACTCCTGGGATGCAACGCGGAAAATCAGTTAAAGTTCCTTATAGTATCCCTATTAACTTTATGATTCAATAGAAATAGAGAACATGACTATTTCCCGAGGATTGATTCAACTAATACCCAGGTATTGGAAAGAATCAATCCTCATTTTGTTTATAATCCGTCAACTTTTGAGGCCCTTCCAGTAAAACCCTTACAACCTGAAGGGTGCCATCTTCTTTTGTTGCTATCTGCCATTTTATAAGTGAAATTACTCCGTGTTCTATTTCAATCCCCGTAATACTCCTTGGGTGTACACAGCTTCCATCATTAAATAAGGGAATATCACCGGGTTCCGGGAATCTGGGTCTGTGTGTATGACCCATTACGGTTATTATTAAGTTGTTTCGTAAAATCCATCTCTTAATCCGTTTCTCCACTTTTATTAATTCACGGTTGTTCCTGGCCGGACTGGTAGGATCAGCTATGCCCCAAACTTGAAGGGGTTTCCAGAGAACGCGCACCAAAAATCGATTAAACCGCCATCCGTGATAATTCATAAAATCGGCCTGGTGCCCATGAGTTAAAAATAGCTCTTGTCCGCTCTCACTGTGTTTTAAGACTATTGCTTCATGAAACTGCAATTGATCTAATAAAGTGGTTTCCTTTTCATCTTTGGGCTCAAAGTAGGTATAAAGATGTTTTTTTACATATGCCGGGTTTCTGTATACCATATCGTGGTTGCCAAATATCATATGCAACCTGTTTTCCTCATGAAAACGTTTCATTAACATGTAAATATTCTTATGGGCTTCAAAGATGGCTTCAAAAGTTAGATTCTCCCAGAGCTCATCTCCGTCTCCGAGTTCACAATATTGGAACCCATTATTATAATAATGTTTCAAAGCATGATAAT
The DNA here is from genome assembly GCF_947490415.1 of uncultured Eudoraea sp. Lineage (GTDB taxonomy): Bacteria > Bacteroidota > Bacteroidia > Flavobacteriales > Flavobacteriaceae > Eudoraea. The sequence goes on along the minus strand of NZ_CANLGX010000001.1, from coordinate 284,723 downwards.
AGATATTTCGGTTATTGGCAAACTCATCGGAAAAACTATTATCACCCCTATGACAATCACTAAAAAGAATAAACTTTGACATGTCATCAAATGCTAAGGTTTTAGCCCTTTTGTATGCGTTATTAAGTCTCTTATCTGAAGACATGAATGAAATTTGCATAAATATCCAAAAAATGCACGGAACACCGTGAAAATTCCTTTAACAAAAAGAAATCGAATAGTTTTGTAATTTTACCGCGAAGCTGTAGACAAATAACATTATGGGATCTATAAATAAAGATATGCCACTGCAAATGGTCATTAGCTTTGATAAGCTATTACAGCAGTATGATATAATGGCCAAAAGCGATGATATGTTACTATCATCCAGGGCTAAATATATATTGGAAGCTCAGGCACCTTATCCAGAATTAAGGGATGGGTTTTCAGATATTAAACTTCTAGAAAAATATAAAGATGTTATTCATATTATTTTGCAGGATTCATTTACTGAAGTACTGAGCGAAAATGAAATTAAAGCAGCTTCACTACCCTATTTCGATATTATATTTAATAAGTCCAAAAGATTTCAAAAGATTTTGGAAAATGCCGGTATAGATTTTCAACCTTTTATACGCAATCAGGATGAAGGAATAAATTATATTATGGCAAGTACTATCATTCTTAAATTCCATTATGGATTTAACCTTGATTTTAGCAGGCCATACTTTTATGATATACCGGATGCGAATGGAATAATGCGCCATTACCGTATTTTATACAATGCCGATTTTATGGAGATACTTCCTACAAAATTGTCTAAAAAGTTAACCCAGGAAGATGTTGATAAGCTTTTAGAAAATCCCGAAGATTTGCAATTGTGGAAGGAAATGATTCCTCCAAATAGTTTTATTTCCAAAGGTTTTGTAATCTCAAATATGTTTGATGTAACAACCGAACATACCATATCTGAAATTAAAACAAATCTTATCTCAAGTGATAAAAGAGGAAGCGAAACCTTTATCTCTGATTTGCAGGACACCTTCAGATCATTCTTTAAAATAAAAGAATTAAAAATAGGTTTCGTCACCTATAACTCAAAAGATGATCGGTTAGAACGTGTTTATGGCAATGGAATGGAAAGCTTTCTGCTTAGAGGGAAAGATACTGAGCAGTGCAATCATGCCTTATGCATAGGATCCTATGATAAAATAGTGAATCAGAAGGGATATTTTACGGTCTCTGATGTTGATAAATATTATAAATTATCTGATGGGATTGAGCCCTATAAAGGCTTGTTTGAACAGGGAATAAAAAGTGCAATTTTTGCGCCTATCGTTAATGAAGGAGAACTTTTAGGAGTCCTGGAATTGGTATCCACTAGAAAAAATGAGTTAAATGGGGTTAACGCAACCAAGCTGGATGATGTAATGCCCTATATTGTTGCTGCCGTAGTGCGCTCTAAAATTGAAGAGGAAAATTTAATAGACGCTATTATTCAAAATGAATGTACTTCGGTGCATAAATCTGTTCACTGGCGATTTGAAGAGGAAGCCAAACAATTTATTATTGACGGAATAGAGGGCAGGCAACCTTCATTTAAAGAAATAGTCTTTCATGATGTATATCCGTTATACGGCCAAATCGACATAAAAGCCTCTTCACAGTCCAGGAATACCGCTATTCAGCGAGATCTGATGATTCAATTGTCGAATATCAAAGAAGTATTGAATGCTGCATTGAAATTTGAAGATTTACCTATTTACGAAGAACTGATTTACAGAATAGACATTTTTACAGAAGATATTAAAGAGACCTTATTTTCGAATAGCGAACAGACTATTTTCGACTTCGTTAATGACGATGTATTACCGATATTCACACATCTAAAAAAGCAAAATAATGAAGTAACTAAAATGGTAGAGGAATATGAAAAAACCATTAATTCGGAAACACATTCCTACTATGACCATAGAAAACAATATGATGATAGCGTGATGCGGATTAATAAAAAACTGGCCTCTGTAATTGATAAGCATCAGGAAGCAGCACAGGAAATGTTTCCTCACTTTTACGAACGCTATAAGACAGATGGCATAGAACATAATATGTATATTGGAAGTTCTATTGCAGAAGACAGGGATTTTGATACTTTATACTTAAAGAATCTTCGATTATGGCAGCTGCAGGTGATGTGCGAGATGGAAAACAAGTATTACAGCCTTAAACCGGAATTGGACGTACAGCTCGACGTGGCTTCGCTTATTCTGGTATATAGTACATCCTTATCTATTCGCTTCAGAATGGATGAAAAACGATTTGATGTGGATGGTACCTATAATGCCCGATATGAAATAATAAAAAAGCGCATTGACAAGTCATATATCAAGGGAACTAATCAAAGGCTAACCCAAAAAGGGAAGCTGTCTATAGTTTACTCTCAGAAAAAAGATGAACTGGAATATCTTAGATATATTTCTTACCTGAAATCTAAAGGATATTTTACTAATAATATTGAAATAGTAGAATTGGAGGGTCTTCAGGGTGTATCGGGGCTTAAGGCAATAAGGGCTGAGATTCTCTACAGTAAAAATACGGAAGAAGAAAAAACCTTTACCTATGAGGATTTGATGGATGAATTAAAAGCCTAGAAAGGCTTCGAGATTAGTACTGAATTTTACCTAAATAGTTAAAAGCAACAGCAAAAGCGATTACGGATACTATAATCCCTACCATAAATATAGAATAAGTCCAGCGCAGGATCTTATATTTTCTGTGAAGCACTAAGCCAAGAAAATAGAGGTCTTTAGTGAGCGATGAATAAATATAATCTTTGTCCTTTACCAATTCTTGTAAGGCCAACTCATAGTCTTCCAGTTTCATTTTATGAAAATTACCAAAGAATAGGAGGTTCACCTTTTTATTGGCTACATCAGCCTTGCTAAATTTACCGCTGCCTACATTAGGACGGGTTGCTATAACGGCCATCACCATTGAAGTCAGGGTGAAGAATAAAAAAATTAGAGTGGGGTAGATGAGATAAGCATTGGAGGGGTTATCTAGTTTTGGTATTAGGTTGGACAGTACCACAGAAATCATAATTGCGTTAACAGATAGCAAAATATTTGCTTTAGTATCTGCAATATCACTTAGCGTAATGTGGTTTTTTAAGGTAACCCTAAATAAAGTTTGTATGCCCCTATCCGGACTTTCAGTTTTATATTTTGCTTTTAATTGTTCTTTTTTGGCAATTTCTTTTTCTTTTTTTACCTCTTTCAAAAGAATCATCAGATTCTTGTCTTTTCTCTCGAGCCAGTTTGCTTTGGCATAATCTGTATAATAATGGTGTTCCGTTCTGAACATTTTGATATTCTCCTCCATCCACTCTTTAACAGTATAATTAGCAATCCCCAACAGTGAAAGTTCTTCCCGCAGCAGTTCACAAGTTTCCAAATAGCTTTTTTGTGCGAAATGTGAGGCATCGGCATCGCGTATAATCTGTTCACTCAAACTTTTGGGTTCATAGTGCCTCCTTGTAGCCATTATACAAGCTTGTACATTTTCAATTCCCTCCGCATCATAACCTTCCTTTTCCAGAAATTCAGCTGCAATTTTACAGCTACTACTTTCGTGCTCCTCGTGACCCTTTGTATAACCCGTATCGTGCAGCCAGGAGGCCAATAACAGGAATTCCTTTTCCCTATCATTTATCGTATGAGCTTCTATCAATTCCCGGGTGCTTTTTACTACCCGTTGGGTGTGTCTCAGGTTATGATAAAGATATTTTTCGTCCAACTTGGTCGATAATAAATCAACGACAAAGGCTTCGGTTTTTAAAAGAATTTCAGACATGTTTCAAATTTATAAAACAAAAATTACAAATTATATGGTTTCATCTAAAGTTATCTAACTTCAACCAAGTTTATTTGGATCTATTTAAATATCAATCAGGAATGTAATTCTCCGAGAATTAACTTCATTTTATTCCAATCACCGACCTTTTGGTTAGTTGTTTTCAATTCTAGTGGATTGGTTATCTTTATAGCTTATATTTTCCTAATTAAATGGGAATTTTAAAAGTCAAACCATACAAGATCTTTGTAAAATTTAGTTGTGTTTTGGCAAATAGGTAATGATTCAGTTAATTCAACCAGGCTATAGTCTTTTGCTTTGAAAATGAACAGTATATCCAAGTCACTGACTTTAATAGTCAGCTTTTTAGTATTATATTCCTGTGCTACGTACAAGGCCCAGTACAAGGAAGAGGCTATGATTCCACGACATTCTGAAAGTGATATACAACACACTTTTTATTTAATAGGAGATGCGGGGAATTCACCTTTAGGATCAAAATCTGAGGCACTGCAAGATTTTGAAAAAGTATTGAAAGGGGCCTCTAAAAACAGTACAGCCTTATTTTTGGGTGATAACATCTATCCAAAAGGTCTGCCCAAAAGAGGTGCAGAAGGCAGAGAATTTGCAGAACATCAGCTGAATGTACAAACAGATGCGGTACAAGACTTTGCCGGGAGAACAATTTTTATTCCGGGAAATCACGATTGGTACAGTGAAGGCCCTAAAGGTCTCAAACGCCAGGAGGAGTATGTTGAAGACAAACTTGGTAAAAACACCTTCCTTCCTGAGGATGGCTGCCCAATACGAAAAGTAGAAATTAATGATGATGTGGAGTTAATTATCATTGATACTGAATGGTATCTCACCAAATGGGACAAGTTTCCTACATTGAATGATGAATGTGAAATTGGAACCCGTGGCCGTTTCTTTATTGAATATGAAAGTCTAATAAAAAAGGCCAGAGGTAAAACCACAATTGTTGCCATGCATCACCCCTTGTTTACAAATGGACCGCATGGGGGCCAGTTTTCAGTTGGTCAGCATATGACCCCAATTCCAATTTTAGGGACTTTAAAAAATGTCCTCCGACGCGCAGGTGGCGTTTCTCCGGCAGATATACAATACAAAAGATATGATGAGTTTAGAGATCGAATAATTACCTTATCTCAGGAAAATGATAAAGTAATATTTGTTTCTGGCCATGAACACAGCCTTCAATATTTGGTTGAGGAAAGTTTGCCTCAAATAGTTAGTGGGGCAGGCTCTAAAACTACACCTACCCGGAATGTGGGCGGAGGCCAATTTTCCTATGGATCTCCCGGTTACGCAAGATTGGATGTTTATAAGGATGGTTCTTCTCACCTGAGTTTTTATTCTTCCAAAGAGGATAAAATAGTATTTGAAACTCAGGTATTAACTGAAGATCGTCCAATTGCAATTGACTATCCGGCTAACTTCCCGGGAGAAAAAACAACTTCAATTTATACCAAAGAAGAAACAACTAAAGGTAAAACGTTTAAATGGCTATGGGGAGAACGTTATCGAAAATTATTTAGTACGGAAGTAACCGTTCCAACCGTTAACCTGGATACCCTCTACGGCGGACTAAGTCCTGTGCGAAAAGGAGGAGGGCACCAGTCTAGTTCATTGCGTTTCGTAAATAAGAAAGGGCAGGAATATATTATGCGGGGAATGCGGAAGGATGCACTACTCTACATACAATCCGTTGGTTTTAAGGATCAATATGTTAAGGACGAGTTTAAAAATACAAAAACAGAGGAACTTATATTAGACGTATTTACGGGAGATCATCCTTATATGCCATTTATTATAGGAGATTTATCTGATGCCGTAGGGATATACCACACCAATCCTAAATTGTTTTATGTGCCAAAACAAAATGCAATAGGCCGTTTTAACAATGAATTTGGCGACGCATTGTATACGATTGAGGAAAGGACAGCAGACGGCCATGGCGATAAAGCCAGTTTTGGCTATGCCAATGAGATGATCAGTACTCATGATATGATCGACAAATTGAAAAAGAATGAAAATCACAGGGTAGATGAAACCACCTATGTGCGTGCCCGACTTTTTGATATGCTTTTAGGAGATTGGGATCGTCATCAGGATCAGTGGCGCTGGGCCGTTTTTGAAGAAAATGGGGTGACTACCTATAAGCCGGTACCCAGAGATCGCGATCAGGCATTTTCAATTATGAATGATGGTTTTGCCCTGGGGCTGGCTACGTTACTGGCAGCTCCCGCACGTGTCTTAAATTCATACGATGAGGATATTAAAGATGTTCAATGGAGCAATTTAAATCCATATGTACTTGATGTTGTCGTGATACAAGAATCAGATAAGGCAATTTGGGATGAACAAGCGGCTTATGTAGTCTCTCATATAACAGATGAGGTAATAGAAGCCGCATTTGAAAAGTTGCCTGACGAAGTGAAGGATGAGAATATGGAGGATATAAAGCGCAAGTTAAAAGGAAGGCGTTCTAATTTGCGAAAAATTTCCGATGCGTATTTCAAAGTGGTAAACAAATATGCAGTAGTACGAGGTACAGATAAGGATGATTGGTTTGAAATTGAACGAATGCCTGAAGGTAGGACAAAAGTTACCGGATACCGGATTAAAAAAGGTGAAAAGGGACCGGTATTTTTTAAACGGACATTTGAGGTTGGCAGCACGAAAGAAATTTGGATATATGGTCTGGATGATGAAGATTATTTTCACGTTTCGGGCAATGGAGACCACCTGATAAAACTCCGGGTTATTGGGGGTTCTAATAATGATAGATATGAGGTGGTAAATGGGCAAAAAACACATATCTATGATTTTAAAAGTAAACCTAATACGTTGATTACCAATAAGGGTAAGCAACATATCAGAGACGATTATGAGAATAATAATTATGATTATAGAAAACCAAAGTATAATGTTAATGCATTACTCCCACTACTTGGAATTAACCCGGATGATGGCTTCAAAATAGGTGTTATTGGTGCTCATACCGCTTATGGATTTGAACGAAATCCGTTTACGTCTACCAACAGGATAGCTGCCGCCCTTTATACTTCTACAGGTGGTTTTGATTTGAGATATTGGGGCGAATTTGCTCATGTTGTGGGTAAATGGAATCTGGCGATTAATGGGGTATTTACAAGCCCTAATTACAGTATAAACTTTTTTGGATTTGGAAATTCAACCCCGAATCCTAATGCCGATGATGAGGAAAATTTTGATCTGAATTACAATCGCGTTAAACTGGGAACATTAGGAGGTTCTGCAGGTTTGGTATGGCATGGCGAGAATGGGGGAGAATTTGGTATAGGGGTAAACTATAAATCCTACGAGTTGGAAGAGACTGAAGGAAGATATATCAATTTGTTTTCGGATTTTATACCTCAGGAAGAAAAAAACAATTTTGTGGGTGCCGAAGCGGTTTATAGTTATGCGAATAATGATAACCCCGCTTTCCCCACCTTGGGTATGGAAGCGGAATTACAAACCGGAATTACATCCAATCTTGAGAATTCAAATACATTTGGGTATTTAATCCCAACGCTTGGTTTTGCATACAAGATATCACCAAACGGGCAATTAGTTTTAGCCACTAAATCTAAGGCTCATCTAATTTTTGGTGATGATTTTGAGTTTTATCAGGCAGCGAGTATAGGGGGAGACGACGGCTTAAGAGGTTATAGAAACCAACGTTTTACGGGAAAATCATCATTTTATCAGAGTTCTGATCTGCGCTTTAACTTTAAAAGATATAAAACTGGCCTTGTACCGGTTGAGGTGGGTATATTTGGTGGTTTTGATGTAGGCAGAATCTGGGTAGACGACAGCCTGATTGTGGAACCTGCATTTAATGAAAAAAGCTGGAATACCTCTGTGGGGGGCGGTGTTTTTGTAAATGGTGCAGATTTGATCACTGCTAATCTTGGGTTATTTAGTTCAGATGATGGACTGCGATTTTATTTTGGATTTATTTTGGGGTTATAGTAAGATTCAAATGTAATATAATTAGATATCCAGCACAATTAGGTGGTATATTTTTAGTAGCTTGGTCCACTTAAATAAAAAATCTATAATTTCTCTAATTGTTATGAAAAAAAATCTTACCATACTAGTATTGCTTGTTTTCTCATTTGTGTTTCAAAACTGCGGTAGTGTAAAAGTTCGAGACTCCTGGACCGCGGAAGAAGAGACTATAGCTAAATTCAAGGAAAAAAATATTCTGGTTTTGGCAAGAACTGCCGACAATACCGCCAGAATAGCTTTTGAAGAAGCGCTCGCCAATGAATTGAGGGCAGAAGGCTACAAGGCTTCAGAAAGTTTTAAAAAATTTCCAAAAATTTATACGAACAAGGAAATTACAGAAGAACGGGTAGCTTTTGTCCAAAGCATTCTGGATAGTGAAGGGTATAATGGAATTGTTATTGTTGTTGTAAAGGATCAGGAGAGTACAACCACAACCTCCAGTAGCGGAGTTTACATGGGTGTATCAGGGGGTTACGGATATCCAGGTTATTACGGCGGATTTAATAGTTATTACAGGACTCCTTATGCATATGGTTCTTACTATGATTCATTTGGAGGCTATATTCCCACTTCTACATCCACCAGTACTTCAACTACGTATATTTTAGAGACCGTATTTTATAATCTTGATGAGCCCGAGGAAAACCAATTAGTGGCTGTAGTAACATCCGAATTGGATGATCCTAAGGAAGCATATAAAACGGCTCAAAAGTATGTAGAAACTATGGTAAAAGCTTTCGAGAAATAGCTCTGGCCTGCCATTTTTTAAGCCTCTGCTATAATGTAAAAAGATTTGAGCAAAAAATTTGAATGCTGGTTTATCCGTATCCAATGTACATCAGCTACCTTACCTTCATACATTACAGGAACTGAACTGCAAAAACCATGATGTATAGAGAGAATATTCTTTTAATGTGCGCTGCATTTTAAGACAACACTAAGAAGAGCGTTCATAGTAATCAACATGTTCGGGTTTGTATTAAAAATCATGAAATGTCCCCAAAAACCAGCCTGCTTAATTAAATATTTCTAATACATTATATTATCTTTAGCACTTCAATTGTTTCCCCTCAATTATATTATAAACCAAAAAAATTGCACTTATGAAAAAACAAATTTTCTTATTACTTTTTATGGCGTTTATCGCTATTGGTTTTGCGCAGAAAAAGCCGAATATCCTCGTGATATGGGGTGATGATATCGGATATTCCAATATCAGTATCAATAGCCAGGGCATGATGGGCTATAAAACCCCAAATATTGATCGTATTGGTAAGGAAGGGGCTGTTTTTACCGATTGGTATGCACAGCAATCCTGTACGGCCGGAAGGGCGGCTTTTATTTTAGGGCAGCATCCTTTTAGGACAGGTTTGTTAACCATTGGTATGCCAGGGGGCGCTCAGGGGATTAAAGCCAACCAGCCTACCATAGCTGAATTATTGAAAAACCAGGGGTATACCTCAGGACAGTTTGGCAAGAACCACTTAGGGGATCGGGACGAGATGTTACCAACCAACCATGGTTTTGACGAATTTTTTGGAAATCTATATCACTTAAATGCGGAAGAGGAACCAGAAACCTACTATTATCCAAAAGACCCTGCCTTTCATAAGGAGTTTGGTCCCAGAGGAGTATTGCATTCCTATGCGGATGGCAAAATAGAGGATACCGGCCCAATGACACGAAAAAGAATGGAGACCGCAGATGACGAGTTTACAGATGCCGCCATATCCTTTATAGAAAGAGCCCATAATGCGGGGAAACCATTTTTTGTATGGTTAAGTGCCACAAGAATGCATGTTTGGACCCATCTTAAGGAAGAAAGTGAAGGTGTAACAGGCATAGGCCTTTATCCTGATGGGATGGTAGAGCACGATAAAGCCATAGGCCGTGTTTTAAAGAAATTAGAAGAATTGGGTATCATAGACAATACCATCATCATGTATTCTACAGATAATGGGGCTGAGAAGTTTACCTGGCCTGATGGCGGGACTACCCCTTTTGCAGGTGAGAAAGGCTCTACCTGGGAAGGTGGTTTTAGGGTGCCTTGCGTTATTCGCTGGCCCGGAGTGATAAAACCGGGGACAATTTTCAATGAAATCCATTCCCATGAAGATATGATGCCTACCTTATTGGCAGCGGCCGGAGTTCCGGATGTGAAAGAACGATTATTGAAAGGATATGAGGCTAACGGCAAGAATTTTAAAGTGCATTTAGATGGCTATAACCAAATGCCTTTTTGGAAGGGAGAAGTCAAAGAAAGCCCAAGGAAAGAGATCTTCTATTTTGATGCTGCAGGTAATCTTAATGCTGTACGGTATAATAACTGGAAACTACATTTTTCCTATATGGAAGGCTCTATCAACGAAGGCTTCAGAAAAACCCCATCATGGCCGTTGGTAATCAACTTACGAGCAGATCCCTTTGAAGTCTCATGGGAATCTTCAATGTATACCAGATGGTATGGGGATAATATGTGGCTTTTTGTACCTGCCCAGGCTTATGTGGGTAAGTTTCTGGCAACCTTTAAGGAATTCCCGCCTGTCTCGGGCAGTTCTCTTGGAATAGATAAAGTGGTGAAGACCCTGGGGTCCAGACCACAGAATTAGAATCTAGTAAAACCAGGATAATAAGTTTAATTGTGGGTGTTTCATAATAAAATACCGGCAGTGGACAGCTTAGATTTTAAAACCCTGTATGATCAAGTCTTACTTGGATGCAGGGTTTTTAATTTTTAGATTAATACCAAATCATATTTGTGATAGGTTATTATCTATAAAAATCAATTTAATATGAATGAGAATCTCAAGGCAATGAGGGAATTGGCGGAACGCATGAATCTATATACATTAAGGACGAAGATTGGGTGGAGATAATAAGGTTAAGCGGGGAATGGATAAAGGGGCATAAAATTAACAGGAGTTAAGAAAATTGAGATATATTGAAGAATAAATTAATAGTTAATATTTTAATATGACATGGGTTCTCCTTATCACACTGGTGGAAATTGCCCTTACGCTCACCTCCTTATATTTGTTAATTAAGGATGGCAGTAAACCCATACGCATATGGGCATGGATACTGCTTATTATTTTTATTCCTTTTATTGGGGCAATGTTGTATTTCTTTTTTGGAGTCAATCTTCGAAGACAAAAGCTTTTCGATCTGAAAAAAGAGATTGATTACATTCAATTCGAGAATTTTGTTAAGAAGTATTCAGCAGAAGCAGAACTAAGTTTATTAAAAAGACACGATGTAACCCCTGCTTATTTAAACCTTATACGATTACTCACCAGAGTTAACAGCTCTATCATTACTTTTAACAATAAGGTTAGGATACTCAATGATGGACCAGACACCTTTGAGGCCATTTTTGAGGCTTGTGAGAATGCAGAAAAATATATTCACCTGCAATACTATATTTTCATTGATGGACAATTGGCAGATCGTTTTATCACACTCTTCGAAAGGAAAATAGCACAGGGAGTTAAAGTAAGACTTATTTATGATGCCCTGGGCAGTTGGGATTTATCAAATAAGATGATAAATAAATTCCGGGAAATTGGGGTGCAGATATTTCCTTTTATGCCCGTCAGGTTTGGCAGGTTGGCCCGTTTAAATTATCGTAATCACCGGAAGATTTTAATTGTGGATGGCTTAGTTGGTTTTACGGGTGGAATAAATGTAGATGACAAATATATTAGAGGTGATGAGGTTTTGGGCCACTGGACAGACACTCATTTAATGATTCAGGGAATGAGCGTAAACTTCCTTCATTTTGTCTTTCTTTCAGATTGGCTTTTTGTCACCAGGGAAAATTTGATTAAACCGGACATGTTTAAATTGATGGATAACATGGGAGACACCCCTATCCAAATTGTATCCAGTGGACCAGACGCTGATTATCCTAATATCCTGCAACAATACCTGTATATTTTATATCAGGCAAAAGAGTATGTGTATATTGTGAATCCCTATTTGGTTCCTGATTCTACTCTTTCATTAGCCATTAAAACCGCTGCCTTAAGTGGCATAGATGTGCGGATAATAGTTCCCAGGAATTCTGAATCGGCCATGATTCATTGGACAGTACAATCATTTTTTAGCAGGTTTCTCATGGCAGGGGTTAAGATTTATTTGTTTCAGGAAGGTTTTATCCATTCGAAGGTAATTCTTTCAGATGATTCCGTTTGTTCAATTGGAACTGCCAATTTGGACATTCGGAGTTTGGAACAAAATTTTGAGGTGAACGCCCTTATTTATAGTAAGGAAGAAACAATTACTATGAAAAAGCAATTCTCGGCATTTCAAAAAAACAGCAAGCAGCTAACGCTTGAAGAACATTCAGCCAGGCCTCAAATTGATAGGGTAAAAGAAAAACTGGCAAGATTAAGCAGTCCTTTGATGTAGAGGAGCTATTTCCTTTTTTAACCATGTAGGTTTCAGATGTGTAAAGGATGCCAGGTAGTTAAATCAATAGACAGGCTATTTTAATTAGAAAAGGCCCGGATATCCAGGCCTTTAAATTATTGAGGTATTATTATAATTTATTCTACTGGTGTAAAAGAAAAATGTTGTCCGCCTACAGAGGCTTCCAGCATAAGTCCGCCTTTTACCCTGGTAAAAACGGCAACTCCATCCTGATAAGCGACATCAACGGAAGCACCAGAGGAAATAGCAGTTGCAGAGGCCTGACCGCTAAATTTAAACTTACCTCCTGTAAACTTATCATATGCTGCTTTATTTTCAAAGAAAATTACTTCACTATACTGTTGGCCCCCTGCCTGAAGTCCGAATGTGCCCTGTCCCAATTTAGAAGAACCGGTAATTGCGCCACCTTTGTAAACTACTCCTTCTCCACCTGCACCGCCAATTACTAATCCTGCTTTAGTTATTTTGGGATAAACAGCATAGCCATAGGCCTGATCTTTAAAGGTTTGTAATTTTGGAGCGTCTGAAATCATTTTGCTTAAAGCCTCTTTGGCGTCTTTTTCCAATTCTGGTTTCCAGCCCGCTAGTTGGGCATAAGAAGTAAGCGAAAAAACAAAACATACAAAGAGTACTAAAAAATTCGTTTTTTTAAGATGGATAGTGTTCATTTTAATTTTATTAAGTTATTAAATTATTTTTAGGAACTTTTTATTATACAGTATTTTAGCGCCAATATTAGTCAAAAATTTAATGTAATATTTGGCCGCTATTAAAAGGCTAAAAAGGTACAAAAAACAAGGGAAAGTATCCCAAATTTATTGAAATATTTCTGGTTGTTTAGATCCAATAATTATGCCGATATATCCTGATAGAATAATTAAAGTAATGCCGGTGAAATTAATAAGTGGACTACTTACCTTTAAAACCTTTTGCAATAGAATTTGCATATGCAGTTGCTGTATTTATTACATTGTCGGGGTTTTCAATTGATGCGGTTATCCACGCCTCCAGCTGCTCGCCATCTTCCTTGTCCAAATTATAGATTACAGTTTCAAGTGTATAGAGCTTTGAAGTAATAGTAGTACCCTCTTGCTTTAAAGCAACCTGATCGACGGAATATGAGCCAGGCAAGTCCCAATAAGCATAAAATCCTCCATAAACCGAGGGCATACTTGCGCCACCATAAATCACCGCAGCATCATACTGTTCTGCACCCACCTCACGCGAATTAACTACAATATCCTTTAATAAGGTAAGTACAACTCCATTATATCCGTCTTTTTCCAAAATAGTTCGGATATGCTGTTTTTGGTCATCAGATACCTTAGTGTTTGGTTTGAAATCGGGATATTTTTTATAGCTGGCTGTTGCTTTATACCCACTGGCAACAAGTTTTTTGGTAATAGCGTCTTCATAAGCCATCCTCACATCCTTCTTTGTTGATCTGCCAACAACCAAAATGTTTTTATCCTGCATTGTATAAACAGAATCGGATTTATAGGATTTAATAATTTTAAAACTTGAGCAACCAGTTAAAAAGAATGCAGCAAGCAGTAAAATAAAAGGTGATATCTTTTTCATATTTTTTATTTGAACGGCTAATTTATAGATAATTTTTTGAATCAATCCTATTTGATAAATTCGGCTTTACCAATTCTTCCGTTTCTAAGAACAGTCATTGTAATGACCTCCCCTTTTTGAGCTTCAGCTATTATCTTCCTTATTTGGAAAATAGAGTTGATATCTTTAATCGTTATACCGGCTAATTCCAAAATAATATCTCCTCCAATGGTCAGTTCTGTTTCTTCAACTTTGGCCGAAATAGTACCGCCCTTTAGGCCTAATGCACTGCCCGAGCCTTTAGATGATAAACTTGTGATCAATAAGCCTGCTTCCTGTGGCACATTAAGGGCTTTTGCAAGGTTTCCGTCGATTAATATTGATTCCATACCTCCCCAAATACTCGGCTCCTGCATAAGTAATTTATTTGCCACATTGGATGACATCGCAAAACCAATTCCCTCAAATCCGCCTGAGTTGCTGTATATTCTGCTTGCTATTCCTATTACTTCACCTTTCATGTTGAACATAGGACCCCCAGAGTTACCAGGATTGATCGAAGCATCTGTTTGCAGAAATTCAATCTTTACAAAATCATTGCTTAGATGCACAGGAACAAACCTGCCACTGAGGATGCCGCGTGACAGCGATTGTTTAAAACCATGAGGTGCGCCTAGAACAAAGACATCTTCGCCCACAGATATTTTATCGGAATCTCCAATAAGGGCAACTTTTTTATTCTTTAGCTGGAAATCTCCTTTTATTTTTACGAGGGCAACATCGGCTTGGGCAACAGAGCTTAAAACGGTCCCTTCATAAATATCACCATCAAGAAACTCAATTTGAACTTCTTCCGCAGTTTGTACCACGTGGGCCGCAGTCCATATGAGGCCTTCTTCAGCTATTAATACTCCAGAACCCTGAGATTCCTCTGTGACGACCTGAATATATTCTCCTTCACTTTCCCTGGAAACATTAATGATATTTATAACTACTACCGAGGAATTAACTTCTTTATATAACTCTGCCAGATTTTGGGCGCTTGAGTTAAGGGAAATGAGGAATGTAAGTACTAAGAATATATTTTTCATTTTAACTTTTTTGGAGAGGTTGTATTTAAGATCGCAGCTTATATTAAAATTTTCATTAAAGTCATCGTAAGGTCTTTGCCAAATCATTGGCCGAAGATATTATTTCTTTCACATCGCGGAACCTATTTAAGGCATAATACTTTGTTCTAGTAAGGCGTCTGAAAGCTCTTTGGAATATTGAGCTATAGCTTCCTTTATATCCTCAGGGTTTTTCAATTTAAATCTGCCAACCCACTGTAAATTGTCCTTCTGAGTCACGGTTATATCGTATAAACAGCTTTCTACTGTATAGTCCACACTTGTTACTATGCGATCAGGTTCCCAGGAGGTTGCAGGGTAATAACTATAATACAGGCCAAACCTACCATATTGAGGGGGTTGGTATTCCACATTGCTGCCTCCAGGAATAACATCTTTGTACTGCTCTGTGTTTATTACATTGGTAATTAATACACCTGAGAAATCAGCATCAAGTAATTGAGAAATTAAGGTTTCAATTTCCTTCTCCGACATTTTCTGGGAAAAGTTTTCGGGTTTAATCACATCTACAGAGGATTCAGCTTTTACGCCCCGTAGCCCCAGTTCTTTAACGACCAATCCTTCTGCTCTTATCCGGGCTACTTTGTCTTTGGTATGGGCCACTACCAAAATCTTGTCATATTGTTTTTTGATGTTACTGACATTGGTTGATTCCCTGAGATAGGAACTCCCGCAACCCATAAGTAAATTGGTATAAAACCATATAATGACAAAATTTTTAATCATAAAATTCGATGAATTTTTTGGGCTTTGAAAATTAAGCTTAATCATCAACTTATACAACCTATTAATTCAACTTGCTTCGATGTAAAACATGTTAAGATTTTGTTGTGCAAAGGTTTTTTAGAAAAAATTATCAAAGCCATAGCCTTATTTATACTCCCTTATCGATCAAATAAAAAAAGTATATTTACACAAATACATATCCTTCCCTAACTTTTGGAACATTTCATAAAGGTTTATTTAAATGAATACCTTTTAATTAAGAATTAGTAGAATAATGAAACGTTTATTTGATTTATACCCATACAGATTTACCATATTTCTTGTCAGCCTTTTGTTTATACTTTTCGGAACACTTTTCATACCCTCCAAATTATTTGTTGTTTTTGTTAACCCTTTATTTTTTATCGTAAATATACTGGCAGGTATTCTATTAATTTGGAAGAAAAAGAAAGTAAAAAACCTCTTTGTTTTCTTATTTTTCACAATCATTTTCATCTACATACTTTCCTCTCTTTTAACTATAGATGAAAAATCATTGACTTATATACGATTTGGCATTTTATTTTTATTTTATTCCATTGTAACTTATGAGATTATTACCCAGGTTTGGAAAAGTAAGAAGGTGACCAGAGGAGTAATATTTGGCCTTATGAGTGGTTATATTAGTTTAGGTATTGTAGGATTTTTTATTTGCATGTCTGTTGAGATTATAGAACCTGATTCTTTTTCTGGCCTGGTCAGTCAGCAGTTGAATAATGAGGGAAACGGGGATGATTTAATGTATTACAGCTTCATTACACTTTTAACAATAGGGTATGGGGATATATTACCTGTATCCCAGCTTGCTCGCAATGCTTCAGTGATTATAGGACTTCTGGGACAATTTTATCTTGTTATAGTTACTGCTGTGGTTGTAGAAAAGTATATCAGGCACAGTGGTAAGTTGGAATGAAAAGCAGTAGAACCTGTACTTGAGAAATTTATTTAAAAAGCTTCATTAACACCGAAGTAAATACCATTTTGGCCATCTAGCCCTCTCGCGTAATCTAGCCTAAGCCAGGTGCTCTTATCTTTAATAAGCTTAAAACGTATTCCCCCACCAACACTAGGTTTCATGTTATCAAAGCTAAAAAGATCACCGCCAAGGTCATTTACACTGCCAAACAATCCGAAACCGGCTAAAGTCCATCGTTCTTTAAATCGCCATCTATATTCTGCTTGAATAATATACATGTGCTTGTCAATAAACCTGCCATTGAAATAACCTCGGGCATTTTTACTGCCGCCATAACTGGCCATACCCTGGAATGGGACATCACCAAAATTATTTTCTACATAAATGCGAAACGCCAAGATACTTTTTTTTGCTAACGGTTGATACGTTCTTAAATCTAAAATAAACTTATTAAAAGCATGGGTCGCCCCAAAGAGTTCACTTGAAAATCGCGCTGCTAAACTCAGATAATTACCAGATTGGGGTGCGCCAATATCATCTCTGGAGTCCAAATTAAATATGGCACCCAGTCCACTTATCACTGCGCCTTCACTGCCAGGTATAGTCCCGGAATCTAAAATGCCACCTTCCAGAACTTCAGTGATCTGATAATTTGCATAATTAACAGACAATCCAAAATTTAAATTTGGGGGTAATCTTTTATATAGGCTTATATCAAATTTATTAGTGGTTTGGTTATAGGATTCTTTATTTATTTCTGGGGTTGAAGGTCCAATGCCCCAAAAAGAATTTGGGAAAACCCTATAGGTGTAAAACATATCAATAAAATAATCTCCTTGTCCCAGATAGATTTGTGGGGTAGCTTCAAATATAAATTGACTCTCTGAAGTATAGATTGCACTAAAGAAAATATTGGACAAACGTTGATTGTATTCATTGGTTTTATTAAGCAGAAAAAGCTGGCCACCCCCTCCAAATCCAAATTTGGTTTCCGGGGTATAAAAGACAATGGGTAATGCCACAAACTGAAGACTTTTGCCTTTTCTAATGGTATCAGATTGAATAAAGCCATCTTCATTGTTACGCTGTGCATACACTGTCGAAGACAGTAAAACAATAAGCAGGCTTATGTATAAAATATGCTTTTTCATCAGAAGAAAAAATCGTCAAGAATTACACCAAATCCGAAAGTAAATGAAATATTACTAATGGTAATATTTTCTGTGCCAATCATATCCCCCGTTTCGTTAAAAGTATCTGCACCAATCCAGGCATATTGAAGATTAAAACCAATGTTTAAGGATATTAAATCCCGAATAACATATGAATATCCTAAACTAACCAGAGTGCCAAATCCATTTCCTTCAGATTCTTCTCTAAAATCGGGAATTTCATTTATGGTGGCAAGACTGCGATAGAGAACAAAACCTGGGGAAACATTCAAAAATAGTGAACCATCTTTATTATTTGTAAAATACCGGGCAAATTGAGGACCAATATATAAAGACTCACCAACAGTATTTATGTCGCCTCTCGCTTCCTGCTTCTCCCCCTGAAAAGTAACCCCAAAAAACCATCTGTCTTTAAAGAATTTGCCTGTTGACAGGTTTATTCCAAACTCATTGGATATTGTTTTGTCTTTGGTTGATTTTAATTCATAACTGGAGCTGCTAATACTTCCGGACAAAGAAGTTAACCAACGTCCTTTGCGGAAAGGTGTAAGTACAGAGGCTACAGTGTCTGAGGGAACTGTATTTTGAGAATATACCAAAGTACCACTGAAAGCCACGCACAGAAACACAAACACTTTGAAAAATGCGATGAATTTCTGCATTGCTTTTAATTAAACCAGGTTATTAACGTAATATATAAATTTACGCAAAATCCCTCTAAACTTCCTTGTCTACACTAGTATTTATTCTTGTCGACACTAGTATTTATTTTAGAATTGAAAATATAGATAATCACTGTATATTTGCCCGAAATATTTTGCTCCAAAACTATAAAAAAAAGAAAACCCAGTTAACACAAACCAATATGAGGCAATTAAAAATAATTCAATTAGTAATTTTTCTAACCTTATCTGCTTTTGTATTTCAGGCACAAGCGCAGCGCATAGATTTATCATTAGATTATGGGTATCAATTTGGCACTAAATTAAATTACGGATCCAATTATTTAAAGGCATCAGACGGTGGATTTTTTAGAGGGATTGCCGGTTTTGAAGTAAACAATGGTGTTATGCTTGAATTAACGTATATGAAAATGGACACAGAACTATTTATCAGAGATTTTGTGATAAGTCCTGCAGAAGATCGTTTGTCCGATTTAGCCATGGATTGGATTCATCTGGGTAGTTCCAGGTATTTTGATACGTCTAGTGATATGACGCCTTTTTTTGGGGTGAGTGCGGGAGTTGTCGTATTTACACCTAAAAATGAGAATACGGCAGTGATCAATAGAAGTTTAAGTTCCACTACTGAATTTTCATTTGCTATTAAAGGCGGAGTCATATTTAATGTAAGTGATGTGGTTGGGATTAAAATACAAGGAGACCTTATGTTTCCTGTTTCGTGGGGAGGTCTTTATGTTGCCGGAGGCCCCGGAGGTATTGGTGGCGGTGTTGCAGTATCAGGTACAACTCTTATGGGTGGAGTTAGCGGAGGTTTGGTTTTTACCTTTGATTAACAGGCACCTTATTTAAAGACTACTGTCCAAACCAATAGAAGACTATTGGTGGTGGAGCCCACATCCCTTTGAGCTTTTGAATAGACATATGCCAGTTTAAGACCCTGGCTTCCGGCAAAACTGCTTCCAATAGAGGCGGCACCTATAAAGTTGGCTCTTTGATCATTATTAAATTGCTTGTTCACCACAGAAGATGCTCCTTGGTTATATCCGGCACTTATTGAAGCCCAAAAGCGTTTGTCAAATTGCCTTATCAGATGGGTCTGTAATGCAAAAAGAGACTTTTGTTTTAATTCTCCACCATTAAAAAAGTCATTATTAGTGGAATAAATGACTAGAGAGCCTGTAAGTTCATATGACCAGGGCCCCCAATAATGAACCATTCCTATCTGTGGTCTTATGACGAAACGGTTACCCCCCAGATTTATTAATTTATCATTAAAGTATTGCCCAAAAGGCAGGGATACGGCCAAAGAAACACCAAAGGTTGTGAAAACCGGGTGGGTAGCCAGGTATTCTTGAAATTCCTTAGGCCCTGAGGGTGGTGGTCCTGTTAAATTTAATGATAATCTTACTCTTGGATCCGCGAAACCAGTTCTGCTAACACTCGTGGCGACACCATTTAAAAGACCTTCCCATCGTGAAAAAGTAAAAGGCAGTAATACGTCTACCCGAGCCAATTTATTTCCCAATCTAAAGGGTCGTACATATGAAGCAACCAAGCCGTTACCGCGATAAGTCACATCTTCTGCCCCTATGACCGGATCAAAAAAGACATCCCCGAAAGTATAAGCATACCCTGCACCTATCACATTTAGACCTAAAGGTATTGACGCCCATCTGCGAGGTTCTACATCCTGTGTAAAGCCCTGCTGCAGATAAAGCATAACGCAGCACGATAAAATACATTTAAGAATTAATGGTTTTTTATTCACCATATGTCATGAGCTAGTTTAAATATATTTTTACTTCTTTATCTTAACCGGATATTTGTTAAACATTTTTTTAACCGCTTTTGTGATCCTAATTTTATTTTTATCCATTGATTCTGAAATCATTCCCTTGGATACGGCCTGCCAGATCATTTTGTTATTTTCACTTTCAACAACATCCAGGATCACGGTTCCTGCGTTATAGTTTTGAACTACAATTTCTTGTGATTCCCAATGGTAATTTCGCTCTCCCATATATCTTGGAGCATCTCTAATATCAGTTTGCCTTGTCTTTTGTTCTGCAGAAATCACAACCCCAATATTGAGGATTAAATCGGGATTTGCTTTGACTTTTTCATAACCCCTTGCATCCATTTGACTGTCAATCTCCGTAATTAAAAAATTTAAGGCCTCTTTTCTGGGTTCAAATTCGGGAATAGTTGCAACATTAAGACCATATACCTGATAGGTTTTATATTTTTTAAAATCTACCTTGGAAGCTTTATTATAGGAAACCAGGAGTTGGGACATTCCTAAGAAAGGAATTGCACAAAAAAGGAAAACAACACTTAATTTTTTAAATAGTAATCCCATATTAGTCATTTGTTATTCCCCATCTCCTATAGGCCGACCTTAGAAATTCACCATAAATTTCTTTATGTATTTCAAATTGCTCCGGAGTGAGTAAATCTTCTAACTCTTTATCCTGTTTGGCTAATAAACTGTTTAATTCCTTTTTAAATCGCTCCTCTGAATACTCTTTATCCATATCATCTAAGCGCGAAATTTTAGCTATATAATAAACAATAATACTGCTGTATTGACTCATTTCCTCTTCATTGAGGTCCATTCTTTTCACTTCATCATGAAACCAGAGTTGAAGGTTGTCCTTTTCTTCTGATGAAAAAATTTGAACCTTTCTTTCTTCTTTGCTGAGCTCCTGTGCCTTTATATTGGAGAATATAAGAAGGCCAGTAATGCATAAAACTAGTTTAATTCGAGTCATAGAAAATTGGTTTTAGAGAATTTTTTAGGGTATAATGATCAATGCAAAATTCGTTAGATACGCGTATAATTCTTGTTGCCAGTCGCTAAGGGGATTAATTTCGACTTAACGATCACAAAAATAAACATATAAAAGAATTGAATAACAGTTATTATATTTTAAAACTAAAATATATAACGCATAGTAGCCGATCTTGTTTTATTTTCTAAAGTAAAAATCTCCAGTTTACGGAAAGAAGTAAAGATTTTCTATCACCTATAACGCCACCTTCTGCTCTGAACATCCAATTCTTGTTAAGTTGATATTGAGCTCCTATTACTCCATTCCATGGCTCCTTTACCTTCTTTGCAAGGCTATAACGAACAATGGCATCGCCATCGGCAGCACCGATACGTTCAAAAATAGGGGTTAGGACCTCGTTAGCTATTTCTATTTTTCTTGCATCAATAGGGTTATTAGGATTGAGGGAATTTAACCATTCAAAATAATTGGCTTCTATCTCCTGTGCGCGTTCAAAAACCTCTGGGGGTAAGGCATCTTTTAATTGGATAGCCCCAACTGTTTCAGAGCCGAGGGTTACCTTCATAGCACCTATCCACACTCCAAAATTTCTATAGGGTTTATCATCCTGCACAAAATTATGGCCAACCCTTACTCCAAAGGTTTTAACTGTTACCGGATCATCCAACAATTCTGGTTTACTCCAACTGATATTGGCGTCGACAGCAATCCAGACAGGGCCGATTCCTCCGGCAGCCGTCGCACCAAAACCATAGGTGGTAAGTCTTTGATCTACCACAGATCTTAATTCTGTGGGAATAGTTAAGTTAACCTCCGTTCTGGAAGACCCTAAGCCAAAAAGGCCATATATATTTAAAAAGGGAAATACCCAGATATCGGGTCTAAACAACACGGTGTTCGCTTCTGAATAATTATTGCCGAATTTAATAAAGTCTACCTCGGTAAGGGGTATGTCTGTATTGTCTGTTTTTAATCCTAAGGAAATATTATCAATCAATAAACCTTGCCTTACCCAGACAAAATTGATCATAGCGCCTGTAGGATAGGGTATATCAAATCCCTTTTTATAGGCTTTTTGTCCCCAAATGGGTAGTACGTTATCATATTTTACCTGTTTTAGACTATCTGTATAAGCCTGATGCTTTGAACGTACTTTGGTCGTCGCATATTGAGCGGAAACAGTATTTATTCCCAATAAGACGAAGAATAGAAAAAAGATTTTTAATGGCTGCATTTTTTTATTCTTTTTTTAGAGCATTTTCTTTTTCTAATGCCTTTTGTTTCCTTAATTCCTGACTTTTTTTTACGCCAATAGGAATATTACATTTTAAAAATAACGAACTGTTTTTAGGACCACTTATATCTTTGTAAACATTGGTAAAACCGTAATAATATTTTAGGCCTAAAGTAATACCCGCTGCTCGGTCAGAGAGTCGGTAACCAGCGCCAAATGTTACCCCTGCTCCTAATCGATTAATAGCGTCCTTATTATTTTGTCTTGTGCGTACATCAATATCACCATCTTCAGCATTAAACTCAACAAAAGCTTTATACATTAGATTGAATTGTGGCCCTGCCTCAAGATAAATTTTGTTTTTAAAACGATATTTAAAAAGGGCAGGAACCATAAAATAGCTGATTTTTTGGCTATAATCGCCTTCTTCATCCTGTAAAGTAATTCCTAGAAGAGAGAGATCCTCTGTGCTTAATTCTGCGGCTCCCATTCTGCCTTTTACCAATACTCCGGTATCCAGATACCATTGGTTTTTTAACCTGATGTCAAAGTAAAAACCCAGGTTAAATTCTGAAAGACTTTTTCCATTGTTTAGGTCCGAAATTTCAGACCAATTATATCCCCCTTCAAGACCAAACTCCAAATCTGGTGAATTTAGTTTATCTCCAAAAACTGCCGCAATAAGGACTTGAGAATAACCACACCACACATTAAAGAGTAGTATTAAAAAAATATAATAATATTTATTTTTCGTATATATATTAATAAGATCTTTTTAAGGTTTGTTGACCATCTGAAGTCAAGTTTTAATAAGGATCGAAAGTAAACTTCTGCCCACCTACAGAGGCCTCATACATCAAACCTCCTTTAACGCGGGTAAATATGGCCACACCATCCTGGTATGGAGCCACGGCAGCGGCACCTTCTGTAATGGCTACAGCAGAAGCTTGAGCGTCAAATTTAAACTTACCTCCGGTAAAACGGTCGTAAGCTCCTTTGTCTTCAAAGAATATTAATTCACTATACTGCTGACCTCCAGCCTGAAGCCCAAAGGAAGCTTGTCCAAGTTTTGATTCTCCTGTAGCTTTACCCCCTTGATATACTATGCCTTTCCCTCCGGCTCCTCCAAATCCTAAGCCAGCTTTGGTGATTTTTGGAAATATGGCATATCCATAAGCCTTGGAAAAATAGCTATCAAGTTTGGGCGCATCCTTTTTCATTTCAGAAATTGCCTCTTTACAGTCGCTATCCAACTCAGGATTCCAACCCGCCTGAGAATAGGTTGTTGAAGAAATAATTAATGACAGAAATAAAGTAAAAATTGGTAATTTAATTGAGTGTGAAGTTTTCATAGAAAAACTATTTTTTAACATTTATAGAAGGTCAAGATATAAATTTAATTAGTTAAAGCCCAACAATTTAAATAGAAAAAAAACGGCAAAGATCCTTAGAAGCTAAATGAATATAAATTTCTCCCCGTTTTATTTAATTGCTCATCTGAAAGCAGCAATGTTTTATTATTTAAGAAAGAAATTGATTCCAGTTGTGTTCTAATACCCAGATCAATTGTTTTAAGGTCCCCTTCGAAAAAATTTGAAAGATCAAAATTGGTGAATAGCCATAATTTACCATAGCCCAACAGCGCGATAGTTTTGCCGTCCGGGGAAATATCCGCTGCTGTTATTTTACAGGCAGAAATATCCGTGCAGGGAATGAATTCTCCGAGGTAATTGGCTTTATAGTTCCCTTTTTTTGATGGAATTCTGTATATCCGGGCATTTCCATTAAAGGGTTGGGATCTGTTTTTTGTGATAAGATAGAGGCTGTCTTTAGCATAAAAAATTGCCTCCGTGTCGTATAACAATTTACTTTTTTTAGGAGGGAATTTTTTTTGATCTGGAAAATTGAATGCTATTTGTTCTGCTTCAATCTTATCTCCTTTTTCTTTACCGGGATCTGGAATTTTATAGATAACCAGGTCCTTCCTCTTATTTGCGTTATTTCCTGTATCGGCTATATAAACATTACCATCTTTATCCTTAGCCAAATCCTCCCAATCTTTGTTTTTGGCATTTTTTACTTCAAGTTCCTTTATGATCTTTCCCTTATTAGTTATCTGATATATTTTGTCCTGGTTACCACCGTCATTTACTAGCCATACGGTTGAATCTTTTCCAATTGCCATTCCTGAATTTTCATCCAGTTTTTTAGGGAGTTTAGTGATGTAAGTAAGTTGACCATAGTTGGCACAACTTGTCAAAAAGCTAAATATTAAGATGGCAACATATCTAGTCATCTACATTTATTAAAGGAAAATAAATCTCAGCTTTCCAATTAAGCGCATCATCACCCATATTAGGGTTATTATGAAAAACTTCTACAGGCAGACCTGTAACTTCAATATCATTTTTATCGGCATAATCCAAAAGAGCATACCAGGCTCTGTCGGAAGTTATATAATTGCCATTATAAACAGCCATAAGTGCATCTCTTGAATTGAACTGTTTATACTTCAGATCCGGATGCTGAGGCAATGAATCCGATTTAATAATCGGATAACAAAAATCAAATTGTATACTGTCTGTTTCCTTGTCCCATTGTGTGACCTCTAAAAATGGTCTTCCATTTAACTCAATCCCGTTATTAGCGAGGATAGTATTTAGTAGAGGATAATTGTACATCATACCCTTTGCTTTTCCAAATTGAGTGGTCTTCACAGAAACATACGCACAATACGTTGACGACAATTCACTCTTACCGGTTATTTTAACCCTGAATTTATCTATATGTTCATTTAGTTTTTCATTAAAATCTTTAACCGTGCTTACGGTTCTCTTTTCAAAATCTGTATTGAAAAATGGAATTGCAATTTTGTTTTTAAAACTATGATCAAGATCCTTTACATAAACCTTTACCTTCGAAGTAGAGTCCGTTAGTGGAATAATATCCCATTGATATAAATATGTAGAATCGTTGAATTTTATATTTTGTTCCAGGTGAGTTAGACCTTCCTGATTCACTAATTGGGCATCTTTCAGAGTAGAATTCCAAATTTTTAGTGATTGATTAATGGTTCCGGGAAACGTTCTGGCTTTAAAAGATACCACATAATCATAGGGTTTTATAAACAAATACCATACAAGGCCTGCAAGTAAGAGCACCCCTAAAACTAAAATGACTTTTTTCATATAACTAATTGGAAACTAAATTGGGGTTCTTGGTCATAGTAAGATTTTCTAATACGAACTTGCCTAAATCTCTTCCTTGCTTTACACCAACTGCAACGGCTTTTCTGTAATGAATTCCTCCGTACATTCTGCTAATTGCCGCTTCATCTGCAGCTTCATTAAATGAATTAAAACTTCTGGTAGGCAGTCCATAGGGAACTTCAGTATCATCATCAAAGGTAAAATTGTCACCAAAAATATCAGTAAGTGCGGTTGCAGCTGCTCCGGAAACTACACTATGCCCACTGGTGTACTCCGGAAATGGAGGGGTTTGTAATACAGGCTTCCAGTTTTCGTCAATATGTTCGTTGATCAGAGTTTCAGGCCGGATAAGGTTACTTCTGTACTTCTCATCCCAACAGCTAATAAAAGCATCGGCTATGGCCATGGATGTTTTAGTATAGGCGTATACGGTTTTGTTAAAATCACTATTTGTGTTTTTGGCAGCTATTTTAACTATACCAATCCAGTGGGCTCCGGGAGAAATTTTCTTAGTCGCGAACATCAAATGACCACGCGTTACGGAAACATATGGATTGCAATCCCAAAACTGTGCTATGGCAATTTCTTCAGAGGCATCTCCCTTTTCAGTAATTTCCAGGCTAATGTCATAAACTTCTTTTACTTCTTTGTAAAATTCAGAACCTTCTTCCATAGAAAAAGGAGGGGGAGGAGTGGGGATAAACTGGTTTGATGAATCTATCACAAAAGGACGTATCTTATTCCAATGCGGCTCTATCCCATCCATATAAGCCGGCGGGGTGGGTTGCCATCTTGAGGGGTCATCCGTATCAACTGTAAACTTAGGCATTGTTCTTGTTTGATTATAATTATCGCCATTCATCCATTTTGCAATATGCTCGGCAACCTGCTTTCCATACTCCTTGGAGGCATTAAATTCTCTTGCATTTTGAGATTCCCAGACCGTATACAGACTATCTCTAAAGCTTGCCAGTTTATCCTCAGAAAATATTACTCTGCTACTTACATCCATATGAGCTATTAAGGCGGCTAAGGAATAATTCACCGGTTTTGATGCATCTGGTTTGGGGATAGCTGTTAGTTCGTGAACCTGGCCTTCCAGGGAAAGGTAATTTTCATCATTTAGCGCTATTATTTCATAGGCGGCAATATTTGGATAGGCGTAGATTCTACTGGCAACAGGTGGAGAAAAAATATCATGGATCATAATCTCTGTAACCTGGTTTATGGCCATATGCAGTTCATTTGGAGTAACAACAATGGGTTCTTCGTTCTTATTGCAGGCCACAAGAGCTCCTATTGCCAGCAAAATTACTAATGTCTTCTTCATTTTCAGTTTTGTTTTATTAATGCATAAACGCGGGCCTTCTCGTTATTGAAGGTTGCCAGTAAATAAGGTTGGTTGTTTAAAGTAATTATATTAAGATGACGTGTTGATTTTTGTGAAAGATCCAGCCCCATCTTATGTCCCAAAATTACGTCATTTTTGCTTTTTATCATAGCCCCGGGAAATGAACCAAAACGTCCATGGTAAGGTTTAACCCCAAAATAATTGCCTGCGGCCAAAACTTCTTCGATTCCATCCTGATCAAAATCGAAAGCAAGAAAATCCATGATAGGGGCCAACTGTAAATCCATTTCAAATGGCACAAAGGTAAACTTACCATTTTTATTCTCGAGGTATCCTGATCTCAATTCAGATACGTTTAAAACAGTTGCGTTAGCCAGTGTTTTTTTATCAAATATCTGCTCCATGGTTTTGCCCGCAAAATCACGGTAATTGGTAAATTTTTTACGTAACGCTACTATTTGTCCGGCAATACCATCTAATCCTTCAAGTGGAAAATATTTTCCGTTTTTAGGAATAGCAACAATAGTTTCGGTACTTCCGTTATCATCAAAATCTGAATAATACATCCTTAGGGGGAAGTCTTCAGATGCCCTGAACTTATTATTTACTCCCCAATTTCCCAATAGATAATCCTTGTCACCATCCCCATCAATATCAAAAACCGTAACACTTTGCCAAAGGCCATTTATTTCCTTGTCTAATACTTTCTTTTCAACAAGTTCACCATTGATATTGGCAAAAAATTTAGGAGACATCCATTCGCCTACCACGATGAGATCCTGAAGACCGTCTCCATTAAAATCCTCCCACAAGGCATCTGTAATCATCCCTGCATTTTGTAATCCTTTGTTATTTTCAATGGTAAATTGGCCATTATTATTTTTCAGAAGATACGAAAGAGGAATTTTGCCAAAGTCATTGGATACTGCCTGGTTGCCAACAAAAATGTCCAGGTCCCCATCACTATCAAAGTCATTGACTTCTATTACGGAAGCATTCTCAAAATATTCAGGAAGTACGGCGGTTTCAAAAACGGAATCGTTTTGAACATAATAAGTATCTAACAAAGGGGTCATTTTATTATAGAAATCAGCACCCCCGGAACCCAAAAATAAATCAGCTTTGCCATTGGAAGTAAAATCCGCAATAACGGCTGCAACATCTTCTTTTATGCTATCTCTGAAAATTTCAGGGATTATTTCTTCCATATACAAAGAGTCTGTCTGTAAAAAGATTCTGGAAGGAATAAATTTGGAGCCTCCAAAGAAAATGTCAGCTTTACCATCATTATTAATATCTCCAATTGCCGTTGCCGGCCCCCTGTCGGATATTTGATAGGGGATAAGTTTTTGTCTGTTGAAATCCACATAATTATCTTCCTTATGTGTAAAGTTGATCCCAAGATTATCTTGAACCTCTTTAAAGATTTGAATCTTTAAAGGCTGAAGCGATCCATAATCAAAAGGGCTTGTATTTTCTGGTGAAATACTTATTGTTTGATTGGTATTTACGTTTTTTAGATTCTGAAATTGGCCATCAGGCCAGATTATTTTTAGAGAATCTATCGTCTTGGATTTACCATAACCAAAATGAATTATAGGTTCCGAAGATGATTGAAATCCCCTGACAGGGTATAATTCCTTATATTGCAGAATACCATTATGGTACGAGAACAATTTAGTTCCAATACCAAATGAATTCAGAGATGAATACTTTAGCTTAATTTTCAGGTAGTTGTTATTCCCATCCGTTTTATTGATATATATACTGGCAGGGCTATTTATATTATTGGTTACAAGATCCAGATCTCCGTCATTGTCAAAATCCGCTACCGCGGTAGCCCCGGAAATAAGCGTGTCATTAACAATCCATGATCCTGATTTGTCCTCGAATAATAGATCAGATGTTCCTTTAAACAGGTAGTTATGCACCTTAGCCGAAGGCATCATATTAAGAGCCTGTTGATCTACCAGTTTTGTGTTGTTAATCTTTTTCTTAATCTGGTCGTTGGACGCAAAATTTATAAAATCGAGATCATTGGGGCGTTTAGGGATACCGTTGGATATGAATAAATCTTGTTCCCCATCCTGGTCATAATCTCCAAAAAGTCCGCTCCAACTCCAGTCTGTAGCAGCAATACCGCTGTATAAAGCTATTTCAGCGAAGCTACTTCCCGGTTGGTTTAAATGCAGCATATTTCTTGTAAACTGGTAGTGGTAACCAAACTTTTCGATTCTTAATTTCTGCGTTTGAATATTGTCATCTCCTTCTGAAGATTTAAGAACGGTTTCATCTTCGGGAAGCATATCTAAAGACAGAATATCCGGCCATCCGTCATGATTAATATCTGCAACATCTGTACCCATAGAGAATCTGGTGGTATGCCCAAAATACTTCTTAATACCTTCAGTAAAGGTCCCGTCACCATTATTCAGGTAATAGTAATCATCTTCATGAAAATCATTGCCCACGTAGATATCCGGGTATCCATCCTGATTAAAATCCGAAACGGCAACGCTCAGGCCATATCCATTTACACCACCATAGATGCCAGCCTCTTCACTTACATCAATGAATTTTCCATTTTCATTTCGAAGTAACCTGTCTCCGGTCTGGTAATTCCTTTTATATCGAAGATCTGCCTTACCAAAAGATTCCTGAGTATGTACCGCATGATTTAGAAGGTAGATATCCAGATCACCATCAAGGTCATAATCTAAAAATGTAGCCGAAGAACTAAAAGAATCAAAATCCAGACCATATTCCTCAGCGCTTTCTACAAAAGTTGAATCTCCCTGATTGATAAAAAGTTCGTTGTAACCGTCAAAACCGTTAATCCCAACCACAGCACATACATAGATATCCAATAGGCCGTCACCATTCACATCACCCATTACGGTTCCTGTATTCCAGGTGCTATTGCCAGCCACACCCGCTTGTTCTGTAATATCTTCAAATTTGAGTCCTCCTTTGTTCAGATATAGTTTATTCTTAACCATATTTCCGGAGAAGAAGATATCTGCAAGGCCGTCGTTATTAATGTCACCTGTGCTTACACCCCCGCCATTATAGAAATACAGGTAATCCAATATGTTGAGATCGTCTGTTTCTGTAAGTGTATTTTCAAACAACAATCCCGTTTCTTTGGGAGTTGGATTATAAAATAACTCACCTTCCTTGGAACCACAACCTATCACTATTAAAATTAAAAGAATACCTATTAGAAATTTATTCATTGAGTTCAAATATCTTAGGTTTTTTCTCATTGATAGCAACGATAATAAAAGTCTTTCCCGTTTTATCTTTAAACTGCTTCAAATGCTTAATCTCGTCCCGTATAAAGAAACCACTGGTATCATAGTCCTGCCATTCAAAGCCCAATGCACCATCGCCTAGCAGAACATTACCGTAATTGGCATCTAATCTGGAATACTGCGGTTTAAATTCAAAATCATTACCTCCCATTATCAGGTCTAAATTACCATCGCTATTTACATCTGCACATGTAATACCGCAAATACAAGACAATTGACTCCTTGAGGGAAGTTTTATTACCGTAAAATTGCCGTCACCTTCATTAACGGCAATAATGGATTCTGAGATGACCGATTTTTTCATAATTGAGTTCTCTATAATTTGTACAGGGAATAACTCAGATATGGTTTTTTTGGAATATTCAGAAGCCTTTAAGTTTTGCTTTTTTAATGCTACCATTTGAGTGGTTAAATCCTTTTTCTGATGATGAGGATAGTCCTTCCCATCAATATTCTGGGTAACTATCTGTTCAATGGTACCATTTTCATCAAAATCATTAACCCACATCTTCATTGGTCTATCCATAGCAGGCCTATAGTGGAGGTTAGCTCCCTGATTGCCTAAGATCAGATCGTTATCTCCATCTTTATCTATATCCACGGCTTCTACTACATTCCACCATCCATGAAGGCTATCGAGCATGGAAGCCTTCCTGGACAAGCGTCGGCCCGAATTATTAAAAATCTTCGGAGTACCCCAATCCGCCACAATAATCAGATCTTTTTTAGAATCCCCATCCATATCTGCCCAAACGGCGTCTGTAATCATTCCGGCATCTTTAAGGTCATAGGCATTTCTTTCTGTTACATTTTCAAAAGTGCCATCACCCTTATTTTCCAATAACAAATGATCTGGATCAATTCCATAAGTACCTACTACACTTCTGGAGCCTATAAATAGATCAGTATCACCATCATTATCATAGTCTAAAGGAGCTATGATCGAAATATTCGTGAAAGTTGAAGGAAGTTTTTCTGAGGACTTTACAAAAGTGCCTTTACCATTATTTAAATATAGTCGTGCCCTATAGTTTTTTTCTTCACCAACCTGATTCCCACCTGAACCAACAATAAGATCTAAATCCGAATCCCCGTCAGCATCAAAAAAAGCGGCAGCCGTATCTTCATATTCGGCATCTTTTTCTAACGAGTTTTGATTTGTAACTTTTAACATTCCATTTCCACTATGTTGGTAGACAATCCCAGACTCATTTTTAGCTCCTCCGATAAAGACATCCTCGTTGCCATCTCCATTAATATCACCTACAGCAAGGGCCGGCCCTTCCTGTGACAGTTTCTTATAGATAAGGCCTTCATAATCAAAATCATTATATACATTCTCTTTATGAGCAATAAGTTGATTATTTGGGATTTCTTTTAATAATGTAGATTTCTTTTCTTTAATAATAGGGGTATATACCTCCTCGGCATCAGAATGTTTAATGGTTAAGAATTGATTAGCAACAACGTTTTCTAACTTTACCGTTTTATCGTCAGGCCAAATAACCCTCAGAGAATCAATGGTTTTGAATTTGCCTAAACCTATGGTCATTACATGGTCCATAGAAGATTGAAACCCCCTGGAGGGCACTAATTCTTGTAATATTATATTTTTGTCATAGTAAAGCATCACTGTTGTTCCAACAGCAAATTTATTCTCTTTTGCACCTTCAAATTTTAGTTTTATATAGTTGTTTTCCGTGAGCGAAGTAGCATTGTTTTCATAAACAAAGGACTCCATATTGACATTATTGACCACAATATCCAGATCCCCGTCATTGTCGAGATCTCCATATGCAGCACCATTGGATAAACTGGGTATTTCGAATCCCCAATCTTTATTAGCATTCGAAAATGTTAGATCTCCATTATTTTTATAGGCATAATTGGGTTGGGGTCGGATAGGCATTTTATTGATGATAGAATCTATAGACTCTTTCTTCCCGGTAAGCACCATTTTCTGAATGATTTCATTGGCAAAAAAATCGTTAAAGTCCAGGTCCGTAAGATCGTGATTCATGCCATTGGTAATATAAATATCCCTAAGTCCGTCATTGTCCATATCAAAAAGAAGTCCGGCCCAACTCCAATCTGTGGCATCTACTCCGCTGAAATAGGCAATTTCTGAAAACGATCCGTTCCCGTTATTTAGCTGAAGTGTGTTTTGAATGTACTGTTGATAAAAGTCCTTGCTTTGTTTTAATTTATAAATATTGTAACCCTCAAATTCCATAACCGACTTTACCCTATGATCAGGTTCCGGAAGCATATCTGTGATAAAAATATCGGCGTTACCGTCATTATTAATATCCGAGATGTCAATACCCATTGCGGATAAAGAGAGATGGGAAGTCCAATCTTTGATCTCCTCATTAAAAGTACCATCCTGATTGTTAATGTATAGATAATCCCGTTCATAAAAATCATTAGACACGTAGATATCCGGATACAGGTCTTTATTGATATCAGTAATCATAACCCCTAATCCGAATCCAATCAGACTTCCATAGATCCCTGCTTCTTCACTTACATCAACAAATTTTCCATTATCATTCCTCAAAAGCATATCTCCAACACCCTTAAAAATATCGGGGACACCTTCCCAGTCCTGAGCTCTGGTATTTCTTTGTTCTGCATAACCCAAACTACTTACAGGAATGTTGCTATTGTTGAGGATATATGCATCCAGATCCCCATCTTTATCATAATCAAAGAACGAGGCATGGGTAGAAAACCCTGTTTTGGCCAAATTATAATCCGAGGCCATTTCAGTAAAAGTGAGGTCACCATTATTTATATAAAGGTCATTATCATGATTATTTGCCTTCATATTACCCGCGTTACTCACATAGATGTCGAGCAACCCATCCTGGTTTATATCAACCATAACAACTCCCGTAGACCACGGTTTGGATCCTTTAACTCCGGCTTTTTCTGAGATATCTTCAAATTTTAAACCGCCTTTATTGAGGTAAAGTCTGTTGGAAACCATATTGCCGGTCATATAAATATCGGCCAATCCATCATTGTTGATATCCCCAATGGCTACTCCGCCGCCATTATAGAAATTTCTATATTTAAAGATGTTGAAGTTTTTTTGATTTTCAACTTTGTTAAGGAAGTCAATGCCCGTTTGCTCCGAAGGCAGAAGTGTAAAGAGTGTTTTTTGAATATTTGTATCATCCTTAGAATTTTCCTTTTCTGAATTACACGATATGGTAATTGAAAGTAAAAGTATAAGACCTGCTATTCTTTTTAATCCTGATATTATCATATAGTTTATTCGTTATTTTTTGCCAAAATAATAGGAGAATCATTATTAATGGTTACAATGTAGTAGTCACGTCCTGCTATAGTAATATTTTTAAGATCTCTTGCCGGTCCCGGAACATCGAAATTCTGCTGGTTAACCTTTACAAAACCTCCTTTTTGATCATTTTGCAAAATTACGCCATGCAAGGCATCCATCCTACCTAATTGGGTGCTAATTTCATAATTATTACCTACAATTAACATATCCTGAAACCCATCTTTGTTAAAGTCATCAACGGCTATGGCCTTTATAGAAGAGGCCTGTGCAATAGGTGGTAATAGCTTCTTTTTAAATGTGCCATTACCATCGTTTTCAAAATAACAGCTAGCTAATTCATATGCATACATTTTACTGGCCTTACTTAATTTGCTGGCAGTAAAAAGATCTTCCAGGCTGGCCTTTGCAAAATTCCTATATGAGAGGTATTCTTTATTTAAATAAGGCATTTGCTTTACCAACTCATCCTTGGATGCAAACGGGGTTTCTTTATCCTTATGGAAGTAGGTAACAATAGGATCTACAGTACCGTTTTCATCAAAATCAAAGCTATAGAGTGATACCGGGAATTGTTTAGATGCTTTTAATTTAGTATTCAGACCCCAATTTCCACAGACCAAGTCTGTATCTCCATCATTATCAAAATCGTCCGCTATAATGGTATTCCACCAACCATTGGTAAAATCGAGGCCATTGTTATTTTGCAATTTCAATTTAGTGCCATCATTCATAAAAACAGATACAGGCATCCAATAACCAACGACCAAAAGGTCTTTGTATCCATTATCGTCGATATCTCTCCA
This sequence comes from uncultured Eudoraea sp., assembly GCF_947490415.1. Classification (GTDB taxonomy): domain Bacteria; phylum Bacteroidota; class Bacteroidia; order Flavobacteriales; family Flavobacteriaceae; genus Eudoraea. Next base: position 250,163 of record NZ_CANLGX010000001.1, on the reverse strand, counting down.
TAGTAAGTCCTTGACAAGCCCCATTTTTTGAAATTCCGGAGCTTTTTCTGCAGTTACATCTTCAAAATTACCTTTGCCATCATTTTTAAGTAAATATTGATTTGGAATAGCCCCAAATATCAAAGGTAGCTGGTCTGAAGCTATAGTTATATCTAAATCCCCATCATTATCAAAATCGGAGGCAGTGACCATTGAGGCGTTAAGTTGAATATTCCTAAATGCCATAGAATCTATTTTAAAGGTACCTTTATTATTCAGGTATAGCCTTGGCTGAAGGGGTTTGCCATTTTTAAATTCATTACCGCCACTAACAACCAATAAATCATCATATTGATCTCCGTTGGCATCAAAAAATACATGAGACACATCTTCGCTTATGGCATCCGGCGCAAAAACAGCTTCCTGAACACTAATAAATTTACCTAAACTATCCTGTAAAAAGAGTGCGGAAGCTTGCCCCTTAGCACCACTAATGAATAGATCATCTCTGGTATCCTTGTTAAAATCGCATACAGAAATGGCAGGACCTTCATTTGTATTTGCAAAGGGCACCAGGGGATCTCTGTTGAATTCAAGAGTTGCAGGATCCTGATGCCTAAAATCTAATGTTTCAGAAGTGTTGACAAGGAAACTTTTATTTTTGGATAAGGGTTTTTTGTAAAAATTACCACGGGCAAATTGTTCGTCGATTACCAGGTCCTGATTTGATTTAACAGACCTTATTGTTTGGTACTTCCCATCAGGCCATATTACCCTTATGGAATCTATTAAAGTAACTTGGCCAACACCCAGATGAATTTTATTGGAAACAGCCGATAAATATCCTTTGTTTACAAAATTTTCTTGTTTCAAAATTCCATATGCCGTATAAGCCATCACTTTGGCACCAATACCAAACCTATTTTTCATTTCTCCATTTAAGGAGATCGTAATGTAATTGCTATCCTTATTTAAATCCGACTTATTTTCCAGAAGATAGGCCTCTTCATTAAGGTTATTAACCACAAGGTCCAGATCTCCATCATTATCCAGGTCTGAATAAACACAGCCATTACTGAATGAAGCTTCTTCATGATACCATTCTTTAGTAACATTTTTAAAAGAAAGATTTTTGTCATTCCTAAAGAGATAGTTTGCAGCTTTCTTTTCGGGTAATTCCTTAATAAAAGCCATATCAGTTTGGGACATTCCTGCACTTATTCTTTTTTGAATATTCTCATTGGCTATGTAACTTATAAAATCCATATCATTCGTAGCCCCTTTAATGCCATTGGATATGTAAATATCTTTATAACCATCATTGTCATAATCTGCAGTGAGAACCCCCCATGACCATTCTGTAGCAGAAATCCCGCTTAAGTTTCCTATTTCACTAAAATTTTCAGTACCTAGGTTTAGGTGTAGGGTATTTTGCATATACTGAGGGGCGTATCCATTTTTTAAATAGTATTGGTAGGTTGGAAATGAATACTCTAATCCGGATGTTTTATAAGTTTCCAAATCTTCCGGGAGCATATCTAAAGAAAGGATATCGGTTAATCCATCATTGTTTACATCAGCCAGGTCGTTACCCATTGAGTAATGCGTAGTATGCCCCAGGCGTCTGTTATCTGATGAAATAAGTTCTTTAAAGGTTCCATCCCTTTGGTTTATATACAAATAATCATTTTCAAAAAAATCATTACCTACATAAATATCAGGATATCCATCGTCATTAATATCACTAACTCCGAGTCCTAAACCATATCCAATTTTACCCTGGAAAATACCAGCTTCTTTTGAAACATCTTTATACATTCCATCATCATTCCTATAGAGACGATCACCGGAAAGTGAGTCTATTTCTAAACGTTGCGATCCTTTACCATAAGTTCTGTTGGGATGCACGGAATGATTTAAGAGATACATATCCAGATCCCCATCCAGATCAAAATCAAGAAATGCAGCCTGAGTTGAAAGCCCACTAAAATCAAGGCCATAGGAAGATGCCTCTTCGGTAAATTTTGGAATGCCCTCTTCATTAGCGCCTTTGTTTATAAAAAGCAGGTTTCTGCCTTTCATTCCCTGGTAATTGGCGACTTTACAAACATAAATGTCAAGTAAACCATCATGGTTAATATCTACATGCGTAGCTCCTGTCGTCCAGTTTCCGGGATTATGAATATTAGCCACTTTGGTGACATCTTCAAATTTTAAGCCTCCTCTGTTAATGTACAGTTTGTCTTCACCCTGATTGGCCGTAAAATAAAGATCTACCAGTCCATCATTATTAAAATCCGCCGAAACGACCCCGGCTCCATTGTAGTAATACAGATAGTTAAGAATATTAAGTTCTGGGGTGTCTATTAGCTGGTTTTTAAAATAAATTCCGGAATGAGCAGAGGTAACTTTGTTAAACAGTTTCTCCTTCTTTTCGTCACAAGCACCTAAAAGTACAATTATGCTTAAAGAAAGTCCTAAGATCCTTTTCATTTATGCTCCAAAATAGGACGGCAAGATAATGAAACCAGCAGAAATAAGAATGTATTCCGAGTTAATGTTATACTAAGTATCATGTTAAAAATGAGGTTGTTGCCAGAGCCTAACAATTAACTAATAATCATAATAAGAAAAAAGAAGGATTGATGATTTTCAATCCTTCTTTTTATTTTATTTACTACAAGGCATTAATTCCAAAAGAGCGCATAAAGCATTGCAATGATTAACATCACGGCGAATGCCCCAATGTTGAACTTTGGACTCGTTTTGAAAAGATCTTTGGTAAAAGGAATGCCTTTAGGATCATCTGCGCCCTTATTTTGTGATAAACTAACAATAACAATGACCAACATGGTCAGAAGTGCGGTGTACCCCATTTGATCTAAAAACGGGACATCCAGAAAAAAGGAACTTGTAGACCAGCCATTAGGCGCAATCTTGAAGTAGAGGGCTATTGGGATCGAAACAAGGGCACCAATAATAGCGGCTTTGTTCGTAGTTTTTTTCCAGAACAAGCCCAGTATGAAAACTGCTAATATACCAGGACTCACCAAACCGGTGTACTCCTGAATAAATTGGAAGGCCTGATCAATTCCACCTAATAAAGGAGCCATGATACATGCAATTACCAATGCGACTCCAGCTGACAGGCGACCAACATTTACAGTTGTCTTGTCTGATGCGTTTTTGTTGATATATTGCCTGTAGATATCCATTGTAAAAATGGTGGATGTAGAATTTAACATCGACGCCAGAGACGAAACAATAGCGGCAGATAGTGCTGCAAAAGCCACTCCTTTAAGCCCGACAGGCAGGAATTGCAGTAACCAGGGGTATGCCCTGTCTGCCTGTTCCAGCGAAGGCAAATTCTGCATGCCTATATCGCCTAATCTGGCCATAGTTTCCGGATCATTAATCATTACATAGGCCGCAATACCAGGAACCACAACTATTACTGGAATAACAAGTTTCAAAACTGCAGCTAAAATAATTCCCTTTTGTGATTCTCTAAGTGATTTCGCAGCCAGTGTTCGTTGTATTATATACTGATTAAAACCCCAATAATATAAATTGGCAACCCATAGTCCGCCAACTAAAACACCGATACCCGGCAAATTATCGTATTCCGGGTTGGATTTGTCCAATATCATAACAAATTTCTCAGGGACTGTATCGTAAACAATTTTGAGACCTTCTATAACTCCTTGCCCGTCTGAGACTGTATTTAGTGCTAAATATGATGTCACTAAACCGCCAAAGACCAGAAATATAACCTGAATTACATCGGTCCATGCAACAGCGGAAAGGCCCCCATAAAGGGAATAGGCAGCTGCGAACAAAGACAGCCCAATTACACCATAAACCATGGGAATCCCCATTATGGTTTCCAATGCAAGTGAACCTAAGTATAATACAGATGCGAGGTTTACAAAAACGTAGAGCGCAATCCAGAATACCGCTAAGATGGTCTTTAAATTCGTAGAAAACCTTTGCTCTACAAATTCCGGAATCGTATACAGCCCTTTTTCAATGAAAATAGGCAGGAAGTATTTACCTACTATAAGCAAAGTAATAGCTGCCATCCATTCATAAGAGGCAATTGCCAGGCCAACGGCAAAACCTGAACCTGACATCCCGATAAACTGTTCTGCTGAAATATTGGCCGCGATTAAGGACGCGCCAATTGCCCACCATGGCAATGATTTACTTGCCAGAAAATAATCTTCAGCATTTTTCTGATGCCCTTTTTTATCTCTTGAAACCCATAGACCTACTCCTAAAATCAGGAAGGCATAGGCTATAAAAATAAAATAATCCCAAAATCCGAAAGATGATGTCATAATTAGTTTGGTTGGTGGTTTAATAAATGCTAATTGTTGAATTTAGGTAAAATTCTTCTTTAATTAAAAAAATGCCATATTATTTATTAGGTTTTAACTTTATGGCTATAGGTATTGGTTAACTATATTTTCAAACAATTCCTGTTTGCCGCTCTGCAATTCCAATTCACCATTTGACTTTGCAATTTCATACAGATCTATCAAATCTAATTTCCCAAGTTCATAATCCTTTCCTTTACCTGAATCAAAGGACTGGTAACGCTTTTTTCTCAATTCATTATAGGGGGAAGAAGTCATAATCTTGTCGGCAATAAGCAGTGCTCTTGCAAAGGTATCTGCGCCACCAATATGAGCATAAAATACATCGTCCAGATCAGTGGAATTTCGTCTTATTTTAGCATCAAAATTAATTCCACCCCCTTGCAATCCTCCTGCTTTAAGAAATGTTAGCATGGCTTCTGTAACTTCAGTAATATTATTAGGGAATTGGTCTGTGTCCCAACCATTTTGATAGTCACCCCGATTTGCATCAATACTGCCCAGCATGCCATGAGCGGCGGCAACTTCCATTTCGTGTTGCATGGTGTGACTGGCCAGGGTAGCGTGGTTAACTTCAAGATTCAGTTTAAAATCATCCTGTAAGCCATGCTGATGCAGAAAGCCAACTACCGTTGCGGCGTCAAAGTCATATTGATGCTTCATAGGTTCCATGGGTTTAGGTTCTATAAAGAAAGTTCCCTTAAAACCTTGTTTTCTGGCATAATCTCTTGCTGTTGCCAAAAAACGGCCCATATGGTCTAATTCCCGCTTCATGTCTGTATTTAATAAAGACATATACCCTTCGCGACCTCCCCAAAAAACGTAATTTTCGCCATCGAGAGCCATAGTAGCATCCAGAGCTAGTTTTATCTGTCCACCTGCTCTGGCCAATACATTAAAATCCGGATTGGTAGAGGCGCCATTCATATATCTGGGATTCGAAAAACAATTGGCGGTCCCCCATAAAAGTTTTACTCCTGAAGCCGCTTTTTTTTCTTTAATATAGTCGACAATGGCTGAAAGCCTCCTCTCAGATTCTGAAAATGAGTTCCCTTCTCTTACCAGATCAAAATCATGGAAACAGAAATAGTCAAACCCCATTTTTGTTATAAATTCGAAGGCAGCATCGGCCTTTGCTTTAGCTGCATCTAAAGGGTCACTAAAATTATCCCAGGGAAAATTTTGTGTACCCGGGCCAAAAGGATCTGCCCCTACACCACAGAAGGTATGCCAGTAAGCCACAGCAAATCTTAAGTGGTCTCGCATGGTTTTACCGGCTATAAGCTGTTCCGGATTATAGTATTTAAATGCCAGCGGATTATCAGATTCTCTGCCTTCAAAGGGTATTTCGCCTATTCCTTTATAAAATTCCTTGTTGCCAATAAGTGCCATATTAATTGTTTTTTAATTTTAATTCCAGTTCATTTTTCCAGAGTTCATAAGCCATTTTATATTCCTCTTTTTCAGAGGAGGGTGAGTAACTCATAATATAATCATTATCCATAATTTGTTTCCCGAAAGCAGCATAGTTTCCATTATGTAGCTGACAGGCACGAGCAGCACCAATAGCACCGGTGGTGTTATAAATTTCAATTTCCTGATTTATTAAACTAGCTATGGTATTTGAAAAAATAGCAGACCTGAATAAATTATCATTACCTGCTCTGATTACTTTGGCTTTGATGCCATCTGCCCTTAATATTTCCATCCCGTAAACAAAAGAAAAAGCAATTCCTTCAAGAGCAGCCCTGCAAAGATGTGCCTTAGAATGAATATTTAAGTTTATATTTCCTATTTGTGCTCCTAAATCTTTATTGTTTAGCATTCGTTCCGGGCCATTGCCAAAAGGTAAAATAATAACTCCTTCAGAACCAATAGGCACTCTAGCAGCTAACTCATTCATTTCCTGGTAGGAAGTAATTTTTAAATTATTCAATAGCCATCTGTACATAATTCCTGCCCCATTTACACATAGCAATTTACCAATACGCATCTTTTCGGGGGAATAATTTACATGGGCAAAATTATTTACGCGTGAACTTTCTTTAACAGACAGATTATCAGTAATTGCATAAACCACACCGGAGGTACCTCCGGTTGCTGCTACTTCACCCGGATTAAATACGTTTAATGAGAGGGCATTATTGGGTTGATCACCGGCGCGGTAAAGAATAGGAGTGCCTTCTGCCAGACCAGTTTCCAAAGCTCCTTTGGCAGTAATGTGACCCTGATCTGAAAAAGTAGCTACAATTTCAGGGATAAGCACTTCATTTACTCCATAATAGTCTAAAAGCCAACTGGCAATTTCTTCTTTTTTAAAATCCCAAAATATACCTTCCGAAAGACCAGAAATGGTGGTATTTATTTCCCCGCTTAACTTGTAAGCGATATAGTCGCCAGGGAGCATGGCTTTAAAGCCATTTTTATAAAGATCGGGTTCATTTTCCTTTACCCATTTTAATTTAGACGCTGTAAAATTTGCAGGGGAATTTAAAAGTTTTTCTGCACAGGTATCGTGGCCCAGATCATCAAATGCTGTTCTTCCAATATCAACAGCTCTTCCATCGCACCATATAATTGATTTTCTTAAAGGAATACCATCCTTATCGACTAAAACAAGGCCGTGCATTTGGTAAGAGATGCCAACTCCTTTTATTTGATCTGGAGAAACTTTAGTTTCTTTCAGTATTTGTTTTGTGGCATTACAAAGATGTGTCCACCAATCATCAGGATCTTGTTCTGCCCACCCTTTTTTAACGGAGAGCATATTCATTTCCTTTTTAGGTTCACTTATTACGGCCAGGCTTTTACCGGAGGTTATCTCTACTAAAGCTACTTTTATTGAAGAACTTCCAAGATCATAGCCTAAAGTGTACATATTTTTGGATAGTTTTTTGACACGGTAAGATATTATTTTTATGGCTATATGCCAAGGTATTAAAAATAAAAAACCCTGATCTTAAGATCAGGGTTTTTTTAAAAATAAACTTAAAGAAACTTCTTAGTATCCAGGATTCTGAACCAAATTAGGGTTAAGAATAATCTGTGTAGCAGGAATAGGGAATAATTCACGATCTGAGTTACCAATAGCGGCAGGGTCTTTAAATTCCCAATCGCGCGTGTATTGACCAAATCTGATTAAATCATTACGCCTCCAAAACTCTATATATAGTTCTCTACCTCTTTCATCTATCAAATCATCTAATGTTACAGTGGCTATAGGACTGGCATCACGTAAAACACGCAGATCATTAACCATTGCCGTTGCATCGCCTCCGCTTCTAAGCATGGCTTCTGCCTTCATTAAATAAGCATCAGAATATCTGAAGAAGACTTCATGTGAAACGAAACCACCATAGCTGGGATGGTACTTAAGTACTCTTATACCTGTTATTTCATCATTATCTAAAAGGCTTGGTTGGCCATCGACAGTACTAACAAATTCTCTGGAAAAAACCAAAGGCGCGCCACCTCGCTCTGTGAGCGGTGCACCCGTTGGGCCATATTGCTGTCCTTTAAGGAAACCAAAACCAATATTGGTACCGTCCGCAATTCCATCATCATTATCATCAACGGTGCCATCAACTCCGGCAGGTAAACCTTGAAGAGGTACAAAACCTCTTCTTTCATCCCTGGGCCCAGCATTTTCTAAATTACTTTCTGGTCCTTCAAATAAATCATAAAACTCAGATAAGGTAGAAAAGCCATTCCAACCACCCGATTGCTCTGGTGTAACAAGGTTATAGTGCAAACCATTCCAAATCCTGTTACCAACCTGTGTATTGATCCACCATATGGTTTCATTATCCGGGGTATCTCTAAATATGTCAAAGTATCCCTCCTCTAATTCATAACCATCGGCAGTAATTTCATCTACCAGGGTAATCACCCTTGCCATATCTGCAGCATCAGGGCTGCCAGATCCGTTGAAAATATGTCTGTTCAAATGAGTTTTAGCCAATAAATATCGGGCTGCAGCTTTTGAGACATTTACGTTTTCTGCACCTGAAGGTCCCGTAGCGGGAAGACCTGAAATAGCGGCTTCCAAATCGGAAACTATAAGAGCTATGGCATCTTCACCAGTCAAAACTTCAGGATCCGTCAATGGTGGAGCCTCAGTATCCCTGATAGGCACCTGGCCAAAATTGTCTAATATTACATATACCGCTAAAGCTCTGAAGAATGATGCAGCTGCCCTTGAATCTGGCGAAGATGCAGACCTGGAGTCTAATACTTCACTCGCTACGAGCTGAAGCTCATTCCATTGATTCCAAACAGTAGTAATATACTGGTGATCCGGAGTCCATGAGTGCTGATGCAATTGTCTCCATATACCATTATCTCCCCAGTCAGAACCTCTTGTAGGAACTAACATTTCATCTGTGGTAACTTCACTAAGCGCATAAAGGTTAGCCTGGTCACCAATGAATCCGTTTATGGAATTATACATAGAAGTAACCTGACTTGCCGCTTCTTCGGCAGTTGCAATACCCTCAAAGTTAGTGGCAAGCAAAGAATCGGTTGGTTCGATTTCCAGATCGGTACATGAGAAAAAAAGTGCCAATGCCGGTAACGAAAACATCAAAATTTTTGATCGTGTTTTTAAATAATTAATCATTGCAGTTTTTTTTTAAATTAAAATTTAGCATTTATACCTAAAGTCACTGTCAGTGGTCTTGGGAATGTGGTATAATCTATTCCCTGACTAGGGATACCAGTACCAAAATCACCTGTGTTAGCCGAAACCTCAGGGTCCAGACCGCTATAGCCAGTAAACAGTAATAAATTTTGTCCAGTTATTGAGAACCTTAAATTCTTAAACGTTCCTTCCTTAAGAGGCACATTATAGCCAACCGTTGCGTTTTGTAATCTAACAAAATCGCCTTTTTCTAAATACAGCGTAGAAACTTCTTGCGATACTAGCGCTAAACCTTCGGCATCTGTATTTCTGGAAGTTAAGAAGGTAGGCCTGTTTAAGAAGGCATTTCTTGTGTTGTTGTATACCGAGAACCCAAACTGTCCTGCAAAGAAGACATTGGCGTCAAATCTGCCCGCATTTAAGTTAAGTGTAAGTCCCGAAAGAACATCAGGCACAGCGTCTTCGCCAACAAAATCTTTATCGTCAGCACTGAAGTTAGGGTTTCCGTTGGCATCCTCAGAATATGTTGCCATATAGTAGGAGAAAATAGATATTCCTTCTCCCAGACGTTGGGCGAAAGCACCGGTAAGCCCCGGACCATTAATTTCTCCGAAATCTGCAGTTGTACCTTCTAGTCCTTTAACCTTGTTATCGTTATAAGAGATATTAAATGCTCCTGAAAAAGTTAATTTATCATTTTGAATAAAATCATAGGCAACGGCCAATTCTACTCCCTGGTTGACTAATTTACCATTTTCAAGATTCTTAAAGACAAAAGGATCAAAAGCCGGCGCAGCCGCCGCTTGTCTGAACAAAAGATCTTTTGTCTCCTTTTTGTAGAAGTCGAGTGAGCCTGTAAAACGATCTAGGTTGAAACCAAAATCAATTCCCACATTCAAATCAGTGGTCTCTTCCCACTTTAAATCTGGATTTTGAACTGCTACGGTTTCCAGACCTGGTCTGTTAATACTACCATCATCATTAATACTCGGGTCAGCAAAACGTTGTCTTTTAATAAACTGACCATATGATAAACCATCCTGGTTACCTGTGATACCTCCACTTAATCTTAGTTTTAATGTAGAAATGGCAGGACCAATAAACTCTTCTTCATTAATTTTCCACGCAAAAGCACCTGATGGGAAATAACCATATTGGTTGTCCGGTGAAAATTTAGACGAACCATCTGCTCTAAAAGTTGCAGTAAATAGGTATTTGTTATGCAGGTTTACATTAGCCCTTGCAAAGTACGATTGTAATTCATCAGTATTGTTGTAGTTATTTACCCAGACAGCGGCATATTGTCTGCCCTGAACGGAGCCAAGCACTGCGCTATCATTGAATGGGTTAAGAGTGTTTACAAAAGTACCGTTAACATCATAACCAAATTGTTGGTATGGGCCTGCGATGGTACTAGCTGCATTATTTATGTCTTGTCTTAAGTTTGTACCCATTTGGTCCAGGTTAACTTCAGGTGTACCCCAACCCTGAGAATTGAATCCTTGTCGTTGAAAATCCTGATAGGTAAAACCTATAATCGCATCCAAAGAGACGTTAGTCCAATCTCTCTGCCAATTAAGGGTCGCCTCAAGTAATTTACTTGTAGCCCGCAATTCATTAAACGAGGCCTGCCCGTTATCACTTACCCTGTTCTGATTTGTGACTAGAGGTGAGATAGTTGCGCTTGCTGTAGCATCAGAGTCATCATAACCCAAAGCTATTTTAGCTCTCAGTTCATTATCGTCATCATCGATAATATCATAAGAAGTCGCAAAATTGATTAAAAACCTGTCTGTATTGGTTTTTTGGCGGTAATAAGCCAAAAGGTTGGCAGGATTTAAAAGGTTACCTGCAATAACAAATGATGGATTGTTAGGCCATGTTGGGTTTGCGGAATATGTGGCTCCAATTAAGTTACCACTGGCACCGGAACCTCCACTAATTTGAGGGGCTAAATCATTGACACGCGCAAGTGAGGCTTGTAAATCAAATTTTAGCCTGTCATCCAAAAAGCGTTGATTTATATTTACCCTTCCTGTTATTCTTTCTTGAGAAGAACCTTGAATAACTCCAAACTGTTTTCCATAAGAGAAAGTTCCTCTTACATTACCGCTACCATAATTATTGGAATAGGATAAATTGGTAACAGGAGAAGCCACGGTTCTTAGCACTACTTTCTGCCAGTCTGTATTAGAGCCTGCATTAATATCGTTCGCGATATCCTGGCCACGAAATTCGGCAGTCTGTGCAAGAAATGTTGGTCCATCCAGAAGGTCAAAATTCTGTCTTGGTGTTGAAATACTGAGGGTTTGGTCTAATTCCCATACACCACCTGAAGCAGTTTTACCACTTTTTGTGGTTACGATTACTACCCCGTTAGCTCCCCTGGACCCATAAATAGCTGTTGCAGAGGCATCTTTTAAGATAGAGATACTTTCAATATCAGAGGGGTTTATAAAATTTAATGGATTTCTTGAAGCATTTTCGCCACCAGTTATATCACCACCACCAGGAGTGGTAGATTCAGATGACAGAGGAACACCATCTACAACGAATAGCGGACTATTGTTGGAACGGATGGAGTTAGCACCCCTGATCCTAATGTTTACTCCGGCACCAGGCTCACCACTAGACTGAGTAATCTGTACCCCTGCAGTTTTACCCTGGATCAGTTGCTCCGGAGAAGCAATAATACCTCCGTTAAAATCTTCAGAATTAATTGCTGAGACAGCACCTGTTGCATCTTTAACCGTAGTAGTACCATAACCTATGATAACTACTTCATCCAATGCCTGTGCATCTTCTGCCAAAACTACATTAACAGTAGTTCTTCCATTTAATGCGACTTCTTGAGTAGTGTAACCGATATAACTAATAACAAGAGTGGCATCGCTGTCCACATTGTTTATTGTAAAGTTACCATCAAAGTCTGTCTGTGTACCGTTGGTAGTTCCTCTTACAACAACACTGGCCCCTGGTAAAGGACCATTTGCATCAGAAACTGTACCTGATACTTCTTGCGCTTTTGCAAGTCCGAAGCTTAAAATAGCTCCAACCAATAAAAAGCTCTTTAGTAGCGTAATCTTCATAAAAAGTTAATTTTGAGTTTAGTTAATTTTAGTATCAAAGGTTAAACCTATGTAAAAAATATGTTAATGTCATTCTGTTAACAACACGTATTAACAACGAAAACGGTTTCGTGTTAATAACTTTTGTTAAATAACAGTCTGACAATATCGGATTGGCAAAATTATGTTATCCCTATTTTATGGGTTCAAACTTTGTTAAAAACGGAACAAATATAGTATTTTTTTTATTCCGCAAGCTTATAAAGATACTAGTTTAAATGGTTATGGGCATTTTTATATGTTAAAAAAGAATATATTTATAAGTTGGCTAATTTTAATTGCTTTAACATTTGGAATATTTTTATTCTTTAAGATTTGAAAAAAAAGATTACTCTTAAACAAATTGCCAGGGAATTGGAAGTGTCTATTTCAACAGTTTCGAAGGCCCTGAAAAACAGTCGAGAAATAAGCAAGGATACAACAGAAAAAATTCAGGCCTTTGCTAAACTTTACCACTACAAACCTAACAATATTGCTTTAAGCCTTAAAAGCAGGCGTACTAAAAATATAGGGGTAATCATTCCTGATATAGTTCATCATTTTTTCACTACAGTATTTAGAGGGATAGAGCAATTTGCAGATACAAAGGGGTACAATGTTATTGCATGTGTATCTGATGAATCTTTTGAAAAGGAGGTGATCAATATGGAGTTATTGGCAAATGGCAGTATTGATGGTTTCATTATGGCTCTATCTGCAGAAACACAGCTAAAAAATGATTTCCACCATTTAAAGGAAACAATTGATCAGGGTATGCCGCTGGTTCTTTTTGATAGGGTTACGGATGAAGTAATCTGTGATAAGGTAGTTATTAACGACTTTGAAGCGGCTTATATGGCGGTAAAAAAACTTATCGACGATGGCAGAAAACGAATTGCACTGGTAACAACCGAAAGTTATTTGAATGTAAGTGAAAAAAGAGCTCAAGGTTATTACCAGGCTCTGAAAGATCACAACCTTGAACTGGATAAAAGTTTAATTTTACGTTTGCCTTATCAATTCGAAGATGAAATAATGAGCGAAACCTTCTTTGCAACAACTAATTTGGATGCGGTCTTATGTGTTAATGAAATTTTTGCAGTCAGATCTATGAGGATAGCACAGCGAAATGGATTGAGAATCCCGGAAGACGTTGCTTTTATTGGGTTTACGGATGGTATTTTGTCTAAACTGGCTACACCTGCACTTACATCGGTTGCCCAACATGGAGAACGAATGGGTGAAATTGCTGCCAGAATGCTCATTGAGAAGATTGAAAGAGATGATGAAAAGGAATTGGAAGAAGAAACTTTTAGAACGGAAGTTATCGAAGCAACGCTGATAGAAAGAGAATCTACAATTAACTAATTACACACATTAATAGTCAAATGAAGAAAACCGGATTTATATTCGATTTAGACGGAGTAATTGTCGATACCGCAAAATACCATTACCTGGCCTGGAAAAATCTGGCCGATGAACTCGGTATTCAATTCACCGAAGATGATAATGAGAAATTCAAAGGTGTAAGTCGTAAAAGATGTCTCGAGATTTTATTGGAAATGGGAAATATTTCCGTTTCAAAAGAACAATTCGACCTGTGGTTGCAGGAAAAAAACGAGGACTATCTGAAATATATTTCCAAAATGGACAAAAGTGAAATACTTCCTGATGTGCCCAAGGTTTTAGAATATCTTAAAGAGAAAGGAATTCCAATGGCGCTTGGTTCTGCAAGTAAAAATGCTGTTTCAATTTTAAAAAAGGTTGAGTTAATGTCTTATTTTGACGCTATTGTAGATGGCACACAGGTAACCAAAGCTAAACCTGATCCTGAGGTCTTTTTGATAGCCGCAAAAAAAATAGGGGTAAAACCCAAAAATTGCGTTGTTTTTGAGGATGCACTAGCCGGAATAGAGGCCGCCAACGCCGCAGGTATGGAAAGCATAGGTATTGGAGACGTGAATATTTTGTCTGATGCCGACCACGGTTTTAATAACTTCACTGAAATAGATCTAGGGTTTTTAAATGACCTAATTTTAGTACTAAAGAGTAAAAATTAAGGTATTTATCCTGCAAATTATACTTATTTGCCTATTTTAATCAATTCTTAGATAAAGGTTTTAACGTATTATAATATGAATAAAGAATATATAATAGCAGACGAATGGTCTATAATTGAGGAAGGGTTTAACAAGGAGAACGTAAAATCTTCCGAGAGCCTCTTTAGTATTGGAAATGGTGCCATGGGGCAGCGTGCAAATTTTGAGGAACAATACTCCGGTCCGACGTTTCAGGGGAGCTACATTGCTGGAGTTTACTATCCGGATAAAACAAGGGTAGGTTGGTGGAAGAATGGTTACCCGGAATATTTTGCCAAAGTTTTAAATGCACCTAACTGGATTGGGATTAACGTTTATGTCGATGAAGAGCCTTTAGACCTTAATACGTGCACGAATATTACCGGCTTCAGGCGAGAACTCAATATGAAGGGGGGTTGGTATAAAAGAAATTTCACCGCTACATTACCCAATTCTATTACAGTTGATGTTGAAGTAATTCGGTTTTTAAGCCTGGATATTGATGAAGTAGGGGCTATAAAGTATAAAATTACACCAGTAGATAGAAATGCATCTGTTCGTTTTGTGCCATATTTAGATAATGGTATTACCAATGAGGACAGTAATTGGGCCGATAAATTCTGGAATGTTACTAAGGTGAGTTCTGCAGGGAAACAGGCTTTTATAGAAGCTCATACCATGAAAACCCACTTTGAGGTTTGCACTTTTATGGAATGCCAGTTAACTTCTAATGGTACAGAAGTCCCTGTTGATGTTACAGAAGAAGTCAAAGAATTATGGGTTGGGCATGAATATACTCATGCGGTTAAACAAGGTGAAGCGGTTACTTTTTATAAATATGGAGGTTATACCGTTTCCAGAGATCACCAGCCAGATGAATTGGTGAATGCCGCAAAAAAGGCCCTTAAATCTGCTTCTTCCATTGGGTTCGATAAATTATTGGAAAAACAAATATTAACCTGGGCCCAAATTTGGGAGATGAGTGACATAAGCATTCAGGGTGATGTGAAAGCTCAGCAAGGCATTAGATTTAATATATTTCACTTAAATCAAACTTATTTAGGCACGGATTCCAGACTAAATATAGGCCCAAAAGGGTTTACAGGAGAAAAGTATGGGGGCAGTACCTATTGGGATACTGAAGCCTATTGCATTCCTTTTTATATGGCGACCAAAGATCACCTTGTGGCCAGGAATCTGCTGCAGTATAGGTATAATCATCTGGAAAAGGCTATTGAGAATGCCCAGAAATTGGGTTTTGTTAATGGAGCAGCCTTATACCCAATGGTAACAATGAACGGGGAAGAATGCCATAATGAATGGGAGATTACTTTTGAAGAAATTCACCGCAATGGAGCAATTGCATTTGCCATATACAATTATTACCGATATACAGGAGACTATTCATATATTCCTGAAATGGGTCTCGAAGTATTAATCGGGATTTCCCGTTTCTGGGGACAAAGAGCTACATTTTCAAAAGACAAAAACAAGTTTGTAATACTTGGGGTAACGGGACCCAATGAATACGAAAACAATGTCAATAATAATTGGTATACCAATTACCTTGCAAAATGGTGTATGGAATATACGCTGGAACAGCTGCAAAAGATAAAAGAAGGGTATAAAGAAGACTATACCAGGATCATTGGGCGCACTTCACTTACTCCGGCAGAGACTGATAAGTGGGAAGAGATTTCACAAAATTTGTACTTTCCCTTTTCAGACGAATTGGATATTTACCTTCAGCAAGATGGATTTTTGGACAAAGAACTTATCACAGTAGAAGATCTTGATGTTTCCCAAAGACCAATTAATCAAAAATGGAGCTGGGACAGGATTTTGCGTTCACCCTACATAAAACAGGCAGATACTTTACAAGGATTTTATTTATTTGAAGATCATTTCAGTTTAGAAGAACTTGAAAGACATTTCGATTTCTATGAACCATTTACCGTCCATGAATCGTCTTTGTCGCCTTGCGTGCACAGTATTCAGGCTGCAAAATTAGGCAGGATGGAGCAGGCGTACCAGTTTTATTTACGTACTTCAAGACTGGATCTGGATGATTATAACAAAGAGGTTGAAGAAGGTTTACATATCACTTCAATGGCGGGAACATGGATGAGTATCGTAGAGGGATTTGGAGGAATGCGAATGAAAGATGATAAATTGTCTTTTGCTCCGAAAATTCCAAGTCAGTGGAAATCGTATTCATTTAAAGTAAATTTCAGAAATCGGATTATTAAGGTTAATGTCACCAAAAATCAGACTAGTTTTGAACATGATGGGGCTGCTGAAATGACTATACGGGTAAATGGCAAAAGGGTACTTTTAAAACCATCTCAGGAAACTATAGAACAAAACACTTAAAAAATCCTGTTTGATAATTTATTTACCTTATTGAATCATTTTATAAAGATTGTATTTGACAAGAAATTAACCCATGATGAAAATTGGATGGTTAATAAAATCAAATGTTTTAACTGGCATGTTCTTTTTGATGGTATCTTTTTCATCCGCTCAGATAGATAGGGTTGAGCCTCCTAATTGGTGGCTGGGGTTCAAGAATGCCAGATTACAGCTAATGTTGCATGGTAGTGGAATTGGCACAACTACCCCGTCAATTCTATACAATGGAGTTAGCCTGGAAGCCTTCCATAGGGCTGAAAATCCGAATTATTTATTCCTGGATATTACGATTTCTGCAGATACTCTCCCCGGTCTAATGGAAATTTTGCTCACCACTGAGGGCGGAAATCAAATCTCTTATTCATATCCTTTAAACAGAAGAGAAAAACTATCTGAGGAATATTTGGGTTTTGATTCTTCAGATGTAATCTATTTAATTACCCCGGATCGTTTCGCCAATGGTGATCCTGAAATAAATATTGTCCCAGGACTTCTTGAAAAAAAGATCAACAGGAAAGATGACTATGCGCGTCATGGAGGGGATATTCAAGGAATTATTAATCATTTAGACTATATAGCTTCCATGGGGTTTACTGCCTTGTGGTCTACCCCTTTATTGATTAACGATATGCCCCAGTCTTCGTACCATGGCTATGCAATGACCGATTTTTATCGGGTAGATCCACGTTTTGGAAATCTGGAGGACTATATTATGCTCTCGCAGAAAGCGGCGGAAAATGGAATAAAATTAATCATGGACCAGGTTGCCAATCATTGCGGGGCCAATCATTGGTGGATGTCAGATTTACCGTTCCACGATTGGGTAAACTTTCAATCAGAGTATGAGGAAGGAGCAGATGCGAAGGTTACAAATCACCGGCGCACGGTAAATCAGGATCTTTACGCTTCAAAAGCTGATAAATATCTAATGGATAATGGATGGTTTGTACCCTCAATGCCAGATTTAAACCAAAACAACCCATTTATGGCCAATTATATTATTCAGAATAGTATTTGGTGGATAGAGACTTTAAAACTTGGCGGGATCAGACAGGATACCTATCCTTATCCAGATAAGGAATTTATGAGCAGATGGGCCGGGAGCATTATGCACGAATATCCAAATTTTAATATTGTTGGAGAGGAATGGACTTATAACCCACTTTTGGTTCGCTATTGGCAACAAGGGGTAACCAATTCAGATGGTTACGAATCTAACCTTAAAACAACAATGGATTTTCCCTTACAGCGTACATTAATTGAAGCACTTAATGCGGAGGAGAATTGGGATTCCGGATTGGTAAAATTATATGAAGGACTTGCCAATGATTTTGCATATTACGACCCTTCTTCGATTTTGTTTTTTGGAGATAATCATGATATGGACCGTCTTTTTACACAGTTGAATGAAGATTTTGAAAAAACCAAAATGGCACTGGCATTTATAATCTCAGCTCCTCGCATACCTCAAATTTATTATGGCACTGAAGTTTTATTAAATAATAGTGATAATCCCGGAGACCATGGTCTTATCCGGTCTGACTTTCCGGGGGGATGGGAAAACGATAGTGTTAACGCTTTTACTGGTGAGGGCCTTACCAGGGAACAGAAAGAAATGCAGGAGTTTACAAGAAAATTAGTGAACTATCGAAAAGGAAGTACGGCAATTCAAACTGGCAAAACCACGCATTTCGCCCCAAAGGATGGGGTTTATGTCATTTTCAGGCAGAATAAAGATGAAACAGTAATGCTAATACTAAACAAAAACGAGATACCTTATACATTAAACTTGGAACGTTTTAATGAAATGAATCTTATTGGGAATAGATTTAAAGATATTCTTACCTCAGAAGAAGTTCTTTTGAAAAATGAATTGCATTTAAAAAATAATGGAGTACTAATACTCAGCAAAAAATCTAATTAGGATGCAAAAGATTGTATTGGTTATTTTAAGTTGCTTTGTATTTATATTAGGGTGTGCTGAGGAAAAAGAACGGACAAATATTAAAAAAATGAAGAGCTTAAATCAATCAAATAAAAAAGTAGTATATCAGGTGTTTACACGTTTGTTCGGAAATACAAACACCACTAATAAACCCTGGGGAACTATCCAGGAAAATGGGGTTGGTAAATTTTCTGATTTTACGGATAAGGCTTTAATGGAGATCAAAGATCTTGGTATTACCCATATATGGTATACGGGGGTGCCGCATCATGCAGTGGTAACAGATTATACGGCATACAATATTTCTAATGATGACCCGGATGTCGTGAAAGGCAGGGCAGGATCTCCCTATGCAGTTAAAGATTACTACAACGTTAATCCTGACCTGGCAGATGACCCGATTAATCGATTGGAAGAATTTAAATCTTTGATAGAGCGAACGCACGATGTGGGGTTAAAATTGTTGATAGACATAGTTCCAAATCATGTTGCGCGAAAATACGAAGGCGGGTCAACACCAAAGGGGAAAGAACCATTTGGAGCAAAGGACGATACTACAATAGAATACCATAAGGATAACAATTATTATTATATAACAGAAGAATCCTTCAAAGTGCCGGTATGGCAAAACGGTTACTTACCTCTTGGTGGCGAAAAGCACCCTTTGGCAGATGGTAAATTTGATGAGAATCCGGCAAAATGGACGGGGAATGGTTCACGTCTTGCCCAGCCGGATTTTAATGATTGGTACGAAACTGTGAAAATTAATTATGGGGTTCGGCCGGATGGGTCGTATGATTTTGAAACCTTGCCCGATGAATATGCTCAAAAGGATTACAAAGCCCACTACGCTTTTTGGTCGGATAAGGACATTCCCGATTCATGGAAAAAATTTAAAGATATTGCCTTGTATTGGTTGGAGATGGGGGTGGATGGATTCCGTTTTGATATGGCTGAAATGGTACCTATAGAATTCTGGAGCTTTATGAACTCCCATATTAAAATGAAAAATCCGGATGCTTTTCTATTGGCTGAAGTTTATAACCCAGATTTATATAGGGCTTTTATACATAAGGGAAAAATGGATTATCTGTATGACAAGGTTGAATTCTACGATAGCCTGAAGCATATTATGCAGGGTCATGGATGGACTGACCATATTCCAATAGTTCAAAAAGGAATGCAGGATATTGAACATAAGATGCTGCATTTTCTCGAAAACCACGATGAACAACGAATTGCGAGTCCGGATTTTGCGGGTAGTGCGGTAAAGGGGAAACCTGCAATGGTAGTATCAGCTACTATAAGCACTTCCCCAACGATGATATATTTTGGTCAGGAAGTAGGGGAGCCCGGGAAAGAATACGCAGGTTTTGGCAGCCCCACCCGAACATCCATATTCGATTATGTAGGAGTTCCGCATCATCAGAGGTGGGTAAACAATAGAAAGTTTGATGGAGGCCAATTGCTGCCTGAAGAAAATGAACTGCGGGACTTTTACAAACGGTTACTCAACTTTACAATTGGCAGTGAAGCATTAATGGGTAAGTATGCTGATATACATTATTACAATAGGGATAATACTGAAAATTACAACTACAAATTACTTTCATATGCGCGATGGTCTCAAAATGAGAAGCTTGTTGTCATTGCTAATTTTGACGCAGAGAAATCGTATTCTTTTGAATTAAAAATTCCAGCGGAAATAATAGAGGAGTGGGAGTTAAAGGAAGGCTCATTTAATATTTCAGATGTCCTTTATGGTAAAACAAAATTGGTTCTGAAAGTTAGTGATGGGATAGGTAGATTCACTGTGGAGATTCATCCGTTAGAATCTTTTATCTTTAAACTTTCCGATTAAAGAGTAATCAAAAGTTCAATTTGATGAGAAGGTTTATACCAGTACTACTTATACTTTTTTTTATGAATTGCAAAGAGAAAAGTAACGCACTAATAACCATAGGACACAGGGGCGCCATGGGACACGAGACAGAAAATACCCTTGCCTCCATTCAGAAGGCATTAGATCTCAATGTAGATATGATAGAAATAGATGTCTTTAAAATCGCGAGTGGTGAAATAGTCGTTTTCCATGATGAGAAAATTGACCGCATAACAGATGGCAGCGGTGGAATTGAAAGTTTGGATTTAGTAGCCCTAAAAAATTTGACCGTTGAAGGGAATCATAAAATTCCGCTGCTAAGCGAAGTTTTGGATGTAATAAATCATAAGGTACCCTTGAATATTGAATTAAAAGGCCCCGGTACATCTGAAGGTGTAATGAATCTTATTAAGACTTATATGGAGAATGAGGGCTGGACTTTGGATGATTTTCTGATCTCCAGTTTTAATTGGGAGGAGCTAAAAAATATGCGCCGTATTAATAAGGATATAAAAATTGCCATACTAACAGAGGACGATCCATTAGATGCGATTCCCATTGCCAATGATCTGAATGCAGTAGCTATAAACCCCAATTACCTTAGTTTAACCAGGGAAAATGTCCAGGAAATTAAAAGTCAGGGTTTTAAAGTTTTCACATGGACTGTAAATGATACAGAGCAAATTTCGAAGCTGAGAGAATTGGGTGTTGATGGGGTTTTTACTAATTACCCGGAGCGGGTCAACTAATGTTTGATGTAATTATAGTAGGAGGTGGTGCTGCAGGATTTTATTGCGCTATTCATATTGCAGAAGCAAATCCTAGTTTGAAAATAGCCATTCTTGAGCGTGGAAAACAAGTCCTGTCCAAAGTTAAGGTATCAGGTGGTGGCCGATGTAACGTCACCCATGCAGAATTTGAGCCCTCTTCACTGGTAAAAAACTACCCCAGGGGCGAAAAAGAACTTTTGGGTCCGTTTCACATTTATTCCACAGCAGATACGATACAGTTTTTTGAAAAACGTGGAATAAAAATAAAAACCGAATCAGATGGGAGAATGTTTCCTGAAAGTAATTCCTCCCAGACCATTATCGATTGTTTTCTTGGTGAAATACAGAAATACGGTATTACCCTCCTTAAGAGTAGCTCAGTTATAAATATCCAGCCATTTAAAGATATTAAATTGGGTAAAGAGGCGGTATGGCAGGTGCAATCAGTTAAAAAGGTTTATCAGGCAAAAAGAATTGTACTTGCAACAGGGAGCAGTACTAAAATATGGAATTTGTTAGAACAGCTCGGACATAACATTGTGACACCTGTACCTTCTTTATTTACATTTAATATTAATGATAGTAGAATTTCCGGAATTCCCGGGCTGAGCACTAATGCCAGGATTGAAATTTTACCCAGACAGATGATGGGAAAAGAGATCAATACCAAATTTAAAAAAAGAAAAAGTGGTACTTTAAATTTGATTTCCGAAGGCCCTGTTCTTATTACACATTGGGGTTTGAGTGGCCCGGTTATCTTAAAACTCTCAGCCCGTGCCGCCAGATTATTAAATGAGTACAACTATAGGTTTAGGGTGAGAATTAATTGGATGCCCGATTATCATAAGGAGGGACTTTTAGCTCTTTTTAATGAGATAAAACAGATCGATCCAAAGAAGACAATTTACAAAACGAAGGCTATTGATCTCCCTGCAAGATTATGGGGCAAATTGGTTATTGCATCCGATATAGCTAAGGATTTAAAATGGGCCGATGTTTCCCGGAAGCAGCTGGATAGACTCGGACAATTTATAACGGCTTCAGAATTTAATGTAGAAGGAAAGAGTACCTTTAAAGAAGAATTTGTAACTGCCGGTGGTGTGGATCTTAAAGAGGTAAATTTTAAGACTTTTGAGAGTAAAATTCTCCCCGGTTTGTATTTTGCAGGTGAGGTATTAAATATAGACGCGGTTACCGGGGGCTTTAATTTTCAAAACGCATGGACCGGGGCTTATATCGCTGCTCAGGCGATTGCGAAGTCTTTGTAGAAACCGTTAATTAAACCAGCGGAAATGCGAGGTAAAGAAAAGCCGCAAGCAAACTGCCCAAAAGAGGGCCAATCACCGGAATCCATGAATAAGACCAGTCGTTTTTACCTTTGTTTTTAATAGGTAGCAGAGCATGCATAATTCTTGGCCCCAGATCCCTTGCCGGGTTAATTGCATAACCTGTAGTGCCGCCCAGAGATAGTCCAATTCCCCAAACAACAAAGGCAACGGGAATAGCCCCCAGAGAACCCAAACCTATTACAGCGTCCGATTCCACAATAGTAGCGTCTGTAAAAAAGAGAACTGCAAAGACCAGAACAAATGTTCCTGAAATTTCCACCAGTATGTTTGCGAAAATATTTTTGATAGCCGGACTGGTGCTAAACACTACAAGTTTTAAACCTTGTTCCTCAGTTCGGTCAAAATGGTCTATGTAAATCAGCCATACTAACAAAGCACCCAGCATAGCTCCCAGAAACTGAGCCAGCAAGTAGGAGGGGACCATATCCCAGGGAAATTCTCCGGCAGCGGCCAGGCCTATACTCACGGCAGGATTAATATGCGCTCCACTATAAGGTGCAGCAACAATCACACCGATATAAACCGCAAAGGCCCAACCGGTTGTAATTACAATCCATCCACTATTGTGTCCTTTAGTATCTTTTAGCACTACATTGGCGGTGACTCCGCACCCAAGTAGGATTAACAGAAATGTGCCTATTATTTCAGCGATAAATGGTGTCATATATAATATTGGTTTTTATCTATTTTGTCCAAAATTCCAAGGCTTCAATGGCTTTATACCAGCCATCAATCTGCTTGTTTATTAAAACCCGGTCTGTTGTTGGGTTAAAATGTACATCGGTTTGCCAAATCTCCTGAATTTGTTCCAGATTATCCCAGTAACCTACTGCCAGTCCGGCAAGGAATGCAGCGCCCATTACTGTGGTTTCTACTATTTTAGGCCTTACAGTTACTGTATTTAATACATCTGCTTGAAATTGCATAAGTAGATTGTTAACCGTAGCACCTCCATCTACCCTTAATTCCTTAATTGATATCCCCGAATCTGCTTCCATTGCCTTTAAAATATCCATAGTCTGAAAGGCAATAGATTCCAAGGCAGCCCTTGCTATATGAGCATCTGTACTTCCGCGGGTCAGACCAAATATGGTACCCTTCGCATGTTGATTCCAGTGCGGAGCTCCCAAACCTGCAAAAGCAGGGACAAAATAAACGCCACCCGAATCCGACACAGAGCTGGCCAGTTGTTCCACTTCTTTAGATGTTTTAATGATTTTAAGACTATCTCTAAGCCACTGCACCACAGCCCCGGCAATAAAAATACTTCCTTCGAGGACGTACTCAGCTTTACCATTTATTTGCCAGGCTACGGAAGTAAGAAGATTGTTTTTAGACACTATTGGCTTATCACCAATATTCATTAACATAAAACATCCTGTGCCATAAGTGTTTTTTACCATTCCCTGCTTTGTGCACATTTGACCAAATAACGCAGCCTGTTGATCTCCGGCTATTCCTGAAATTGGAATTCTGCAGGCAAACAATCCCGGAGCCGTATGTCCGTAAATCTCACTGGACTGTTTTACTCTGGGCAACATACTTTTCGGAATAGTAAATAATTCTAAGAGTTCATCATCCCATTCAAGGGTGTTGATATTGAATAAAAGTGTTCTGCAAGCATTGGTTACATCAGTTACGTGCAATTCCCCTTTGGTCATGTTCCATATTAGCCAGGTATCTATTGTTCCCATGATTAAATCACCGGCCTCGGCTCTTTCCCGCACTCCTTCTACATTATCTAAGATCCATTTGACTTTTGTGCCAGAGAAATAAGCATCAATTACAAGACCCGTTTTTTCACGCATCCATTGAGATTTTCCTTCACTTTTTAAAAGGTCGCAATATTTGGCTGTTCTTTTGTCTTGCCAGACAATGGCATTGTAAACAGGTTTTCCTGTTTTTTTATCCCAAACAACAACGGTTTCACGTTGATTTGTAATTCCTATGGCCGCGATATTTTTTGCTTCTAATCCTTTTTTAGTAACGGTTTCAGCAGCCATAGCAACTTGAGTAGACCAAATTTCCATTGCATCATGCTCCACCCAACCCGGTTTGGGAAAATATTGCGTAAATTCTCTCTGGGAAGTAGAAATAATACTTCCTTTTTTATCAAAAATTAATGCTCTACAGCTTGTGGTACCTTGATCAAAAGCAAGGATATAGGTTTCCATACTATTAGCGGTGTGGATTTTATAGAATAAAAAATGAAAGATAATAAATGTAATTGATTTATTTTATACTTCATAGTTTGCTAACTTCAATGCTGTATTTTTTGCCTGTGTTTAAAAATTCGTTTTCCAATGCCTAAATATATAGCCCTGCTAAGGGGCATCAACGTTGGAGGTCACAAAAAAATAATGATGGCTGATTTGAGGCTGATTTTTGAAAAATCAGGGTTTTTAGCGGTTAGATCATACATCCAAAGTGGGAATGTAATATTTCAAAGCAATGAAGTTGATACTAAAAAGTTGGAACAGAAAATAGAAAGTGCTCTGGAAAAAGCCTATGGCTTTCTGGTACCTGTAATTGTTTTAACAAGATCTAAGCTTGAAAAAATAGTAAATGACAATCCATTTAAACCGTTAGATAGGGATGACACGGGCAAAACATATTATGTGTTCTTAAAAGATGTTCCGAAAAGAAGGGCGGTTGAATTATTTAAAGAAACTAAATTTCAAAATGAAAGGTTCTTTATTTGTAAGGATTATATCTATCTGAAATGCCTTTGTGGAATGGGTAAGGCAAAACTAAACACAAACCTATTTGAGCAAAAATTTCAGGTTAAGGCTACCGCAAGAAACCATAAAACAGCTTTAAAATTAATGGAATTAGCTGTAAGCTAATTCAATTCCCAAATTCTATAATTTAAGAGGGTGGCAAAGCAAACCCATAGAAAATAGGGAATGAGGAGATATGCTGCTGTCCTGCTCACCACATTAAACCATTTAATGGTTACTAAAATTAAGGCAAGGAGAAACAGAATTACCAAAAGTGCCCAGAATGGATTTTTAAATCCGAAAAATACGACACTCCAAAGTGCATTAAATAATAACTGAAACCCAAAATTATACAATGCTGTTTTCACCCAAATATGATAAAATCCCTTTGCCCATACAATACCGGCTGCTATACCCATTAGAATATATAGCAGCGTCCAAACAGGAGCAAAAATCCAATTTGGAGGATTAAAACTAGGTTTATTCAGTGCCAGGTACCAATCATTTACCGAAGACTGAGTTGCAAACCCAGATAAAAAACCTATGATAAGACATATGGTTACTGAAATGGTAATATAGGTTAGCTTCTTTTTCAAAATTAGTTGATGTAAGTGATCTAAAATAGTAATTTATTTTAATAGAGGCTATTGCAAAGGCAGTTAAAAACTATCTTTGCATAAATTGTTGTGTGCATGATCGAAAACGACTTTATTCCTTCATCCAATTTGTATTTAAAGGAACAAGGTAGGGTACAGTGGAAAGCTCCAAGTAATATTGCATTAGTTAAGTACTGGGGTAAGAAACAAAATCAAATACCGGCCAATGCCTCAGTAAGTTTTACACTGGACAAGTGCAGAACTATAACGTCTGTGGCCTTTACTAAGCTTGATAAAATAAATGAAGAATTTTCATTTGATTTACTTTTTGAAGGAAAATCCAGGGAAGATTTTAAGCCCAAGATCGTAACATTTTTTAAACGGATTGAAAAGTATATTCCTTTTCTTAGAAGTTATCATTTCTCCATTAATACTTCCAACACCTTTCCACATAGCAGCGGCATTGCCTCTTCCGCCAGTGGTATGGCCGCTTTGGCTTTATGTCTCATGGATATAGAAAAACAAATGGTTTCCGAGATGGATCCGGATTTTTTCTATAAAAAAGCATCTTTTTTAGCGCGATTGGGATCAGGTAGTGCATGCCGAAGTATTAAGGGTAATCTTGTTCAATGGGGGGAACACAATGAAATAATTGGGAGTACGAATCTATATGGAATACCCTATCCTTATCCAGTGGGCGAAGTGTTTAAAAGTTATCAGGATACTATTCTACTGGTACATAAGGGAAAGAAAAGTGTTAGCAGTACGGTTGGTCATGACCTTATGCACAGCCACCCATTCGCTCAAAATCGGTTTGTACAGGCTCACGACAATCTAATTCGTTTACGTTCAATATTCGCCGAAGGTAATCTGGATGATTTTATTGAAGTGGTTGAGAGTGAAGCACTTACTCTACATGCCATGATGATGACCAGTATTCCATATTTTATCCTGATGAAACCTAATACGCTGAACATTATTGAGAAAATTTGGGAATTTCGGAGGACTACCCAAAACCACCTTTGTTTTACCTTAGATGCCGGGGCCAATGTACATCTACTTTACCCCAATAATGAGAAAAATGAGGTCAATAAATTTATTAAAGAGGAGCTAATTGCTTATTGTGAAAATGGGCAGTATATTTGCGACCGAATTGGATTTGGGGCCAAAAAAATGTAATTTAAGCCATTATTAAAGCTAATACACCCTATCTTAGAGATATAATTAATTGAATTTAGATGAAAGGACCTCTTTTTTATTCAAAAATTTTACTGTTTGGTGAATACGGAATCATCAAGGATTCCAAAGGACTCTCTATTCCTTACAATTTTTTTAAGGGTGCCCTTAAGAAGGACGATAACCTGTCTGAAACGGCTAAGAAATCTAATGAAAGCCTGAAAAAATATTTTCATTATTTAAACGATTTACAAGGTCAGGAACCCGAGCTATTATCTTTTGATTTGAAGGCCTTAAAGTCTGATGTGGATACCGGAATGTATTTTGACAGTTCTATTCCTCAAGGTTATGGTATTGGAAGCAGTGGTGCTTTGGTGGCCGCAATTTATGACAAGTATTCTATTGAAAAAATCACCGTACTCGAAAATCTGACCCGGGAAAAATTACTAAAACTCAAAATGATTTTCGGTAAAATGGAATCATTTTTCCATGGTAAATCTTCAGGTCTGGATCCTTTAAACAGTTATCTCAGCTTACCTATTCTAATTAATTCACAAGAAAATATAGAATCTACCAGTATACCCTCCCAAAATTTGAATGGGAAAGGCGCGGTCTTTTTATTGGATAGTGGAATCATAGGAGAAACAGCGCCGATGGTGCAAATTTTTATGGATAAAATGAAACATGAAGGCTTCCGTAATGTTTTGAAAGATCAGTTTATTAAACATACTGATGCCTGTGTTGAGGATTTTGTAAGTGGTAATGTGAAGTCGCTTTTTGGAAATCTGAAGCAACTTTCACACGTGGTTTTGGACCATTTCAAACCTATGATCCCCAAAGAATTTCATAAACTTTGGAAGCACGGTATAGAAACTAATGATTACTACCTGAAATTATGCGGATCCGGAGGGGGTGGTTATATTTTAGGATTCACTCAGGATTTGGCAAAAGCAAGAACTGCGTTAAAAGACCATCATTTAGAAGTGGTATACAACTTCTAAGACCCTAAAAATGCTTAGTAGAAAAAACAAACTCCTGCTATTAAAAGGCCTGAGTCTGTTTTCTATAATAAGAGGATATAATGTCCTTATGATAACCCTTGCCCAGTATCTTGCTTCTATTTATATACTGGCTCCGGACCTTCCCTTACGTGAAGTTGTATTTGATCCAAATTTATTTGTACTGGTATTAGCATCAGCTCTGGTAATATCCGCCGGCTATATCATTAATAGTTTTTATGACTCGGAGAAGGACCTTATCAATAGACCACAAAAGAGTATGCTGGACCGATTGGTAAATCAACGTACAAAATTAAGCGCCTATTTTGTTTTTAACTTCCTTGCGGTTTTATT
Source organism: uncultured Eudoraea sp. (assembly GCF_947490415.1). Taxonomy (GTDB): domain Bacteria; phylum Bacteroidota; class Bacteroidia; order Flavobacteriales; family Flavobacteriaceae; genus Eudoraea. The sequence continues at coordinate 221,779 of NZ_CANLGX010000001.1, read as the reverse complement.
GGCCAGCTACGTGTCTTTCCGGGCAGTATTATTCTTTTCTGCCTATGTATTTGGAATTTGGTTGTATTCACATAAATTAAAAAAAATACCTTTTGTTGGAAACATAGTTTCAGCCACATTAATAATTGCCCCTTTCTTTGCAATCTTCGTGTATTATAGAAATTTTGATACGGTTATTTTTGTCCATGCGATCTTCTTGTTTCTATTGATTTTGGCTCGTGAAATGATTAAGGATATGGAAAATATTACAGGTGACCTGGTTCAAAATTATAAGACTATTCCCGTTTTATACGGCCCCTTGTATTCTAAGCTGGGTATTAGTTTTTTAATACTACTCACATTGATACCCGCTTCCTTGTTAATTAATAAATATAATGTGGGTCATATGAATATTTACTTTATTGCCTGTATTCTTTTTTTATTAGTATTCCTGATTTTGCTCTGGAAGTCCAAGACCAAGAAAGATTATATTTGGCTTCACAATATTCTTAAGTTTATAATTGTTGCTGGTGTTTTTAGTATATTATTGATTGATATAGATCTTGTTCTAAACAGAATATTTTAATGCAAAATCATTTAAGTTTAGCTCTGGCACAAATTTCCCCTGTATGGTTAGACAAAAAGGGTACTATTGCTAAAATAAAAGACACCATACGATTAGCAGCTGAGGGGAATGCAGAACTCTTAATTTTCGGGGAAGGATTTCTTCCGGGATATCCTTTTTGGCTGGCATATACCGATGGTGCTTCCTGGAATTTAAAGATTAACAAGGAAATACATGCACATTATATGCACAATGCTATTCAAGTAGAAAAAGGAGAACTTGACGGTATATGTGCTTTAGCCCGTGAACATGAACTCGCAATTTATCTGGGAATTATCGAACGGCCCCCGGACAGGGGCAGCCATAGCTTGTATTGCTCTTTGGTATATATTAATAATAAGGGGGAAATAAAATCTGTTCACCGAAAGCTACAGCCTACATACGACGAGCGACTTACATGGGCACCTGGAGACGGCCATGGTCTGAAGACTCACAATTTAAAACGTTTTACTGTAGGGGGGCTAAATTGCTGGGAAAACTGGATGCCTTTGGTAAGGGCTGCAATGTATGGTTTGGGAGAAAATTTGCATATTGCTGTTTGGCCGGGTAGTGAATACAACACAAGAGATATTACCCGCTTTATTGCAAGGGAATCCAGGAGTTTTGTAGTCTCTGTTTCATCTTTGATGCACAAAAAGGATTTGCCAAATAATTTACCACATGTAGAACTATTATTAAAAAAGACGCCTGAAATACTGGCCAATGGCGGATCCTGTATAGCAGGTCCCGATGGAGAATGGATCCTGGAACCGGTAGTAGGTAAGGAAGGGCTTATTTTTCAAACTTTGGATTTCAACAGAGTTTATGAAGAAAGACAAAATTTTGATCCTGCTGGTCACTACTCCAGACCGGATATAACTAAATTGGTGGTAAACAGGCAACGGCAGTCAACAATCGATCTTGAAGATTAAGTTGCAGATATATTGACTTTTACGCTAAGCTACATCCAATTCCCTTTACTACCTTTGCTCAAAATTTAGACAATGCGCAGACCGCAATCAAATAAAGAGAAAAGTAATACTCCGGGAAAAAGAAAGGAGTATACAAAAAAACCGTTTTCCAAAGGACGTGTCGCAACAAGTTCTAAAAAGACTAATCCTGCTTCTTCAGATCCTGATTTAATAAGGCTTAATCGTTACGTAGCGAATGCCGGTGTTTGCTCCAGAAGAGAAGCTGATACATATATAACAGCCGGAAATGTGACGGTGAACGGAAAGACCATTACTGAAATGGGACACAAAGTTAAACTTACTGATATTGTTAAGTTTGACGGACGTTTGCTCAACCCACAAAAAAAGGAATATGTGCTTTTAAACAAACCCAAGAATTTTATCACCACTACAAGTGATGAAAGGGGAAGAAGAACAGTTATGGAATTAGTTTCCAAAGCTTCAAAGTCGAGATTAGTGCCGGTTGGACGGCTGGACAAGAATACCACAGGGCTCTTGCTTTTTACCAACGACGGGGATCTGGCTAAAAAGCTTACGCATCCAAGACATGGTATCCGAAAGATTTATCACGTTGAATTGAACAAAAACCTTTCAGGAGAGGATTTAAAAAAAATACAGGAAGGAATTACCTTAGATGATGGTCCAATTAAGGTTGATGAAGTCAGTTATATAAACAATTCTCCCAAGCGCGAAGTAGGCATAGAGATACACAGCGGCAGAAACAGGATTGTACGCCGTATTTTTGAGCATCTTGGATATGAGGTAAAAAAACTCGATCGTGTGATTTTTGCCGGGCTAACCAAAAAAGATCTTCCCAGGGGACATTGGAGGCATTTAACTAAGCAAGAAGTTATAAATTTAGGGATGAACCAATAAATTAGGGTTGCGACTCTAATGTTTTTCCAAGATTTTCCCGAACTGCAATCCAGAAAGCTTTAACAGATGGGTTTAAGTGAGCGGTTGAATCCGGGTTTTCTTTATAGGAACCTATTAATAGTTTGAAGTAGTTGATCTGGTCATTGTCACCAAAGAAATCGGCATAGGCCATTTCCCAATCCTTAAATTCCCGTGTATCTGCAACACCATAAGCTAATATGGTAACATCCTTATGCCGCTTATCTTCCTTAATCTTATCAAAAAGGTTGAGAACCTTTATTTGATTACCTTCAAGATACTGAATAAATTCTCCTTCATAATACAGTAAACAACCAGTTATACTGTCACGTGAATTATTATCTCTTGCCTTTTCAAGCATTTCTTTTACATCAACTTGATTAAAAGTTGGTGAGGCAACCGATCTATAAACAAGACAAAACATGATAAATGAGGAATCTGCAAAAGCTTATGCACTAAAGATAAAATATTTAGTGATTAAGTCTAATTCAGAAATAAATTTATTTAAAAGAGAACATGAAAGTTATGTCTTCATTTTATCCTTTATCTTATCCAGACACAAATTACCCAAGCTCCCTTCGTGAGTATGTTTTAATTGTTTTTTAGGTTTAAAAGACCCTGCTTCAATTTCAGCACCCATTTGTTTATAAGCATCACGGAAAGGTATTCCACTTAGAACGAGTTGATTCAAAGTATCTACACTAAAAAGATAATCATACTTAGGATCATCCAGAATATCGGAATTCACCTTAACATCTTTTAAACTGAAAGTCATCATTTCCAAACAGGATTTTATTTCCTGAATTGCCGGGATTATTAGTCCCTTTACCATTTGCAGGTCTCTGTGATAACCACTGGGTAGATTAGTTGTGATAAGAGTAATATGGTTAGGGATCGCTTGCAGGCTGTTACATTTTGCCCTGATAAGTTCAAAGACATCCGGATTTTTTTTATGGGGCATAATACTACTGCCGGTTGTTAGTGCATCGGGAAACGATATAAAATTGAAATTCTGACTCATATAGAGACAAATATCCATTGCCAGCTTAGACAAAGTGCCGGCAATTCCTGAGATGCCAAAAGCAGTTGCTTTCTCCACTTTTCCGCGTCCCATTTGGGCAGCTACAACATTATACTTCATATCTGCAAACCCCATTTCCGTAGTTGTATAAGAACGATCAATTGGAAAGGAACTTCCGTAACCGGCCGCGCTTCCAAGTGGGTTTTGATCAGCAATTTTAAAAGCTGAATCTATAAAGTAAAGGTCATCAATAAGACTTTCCGCATATGCTGAAAACCACAATCCAAATGAAGAAGGCATTGCAATTTGGAAATGGGTATATCCGGGCAATAAAAGTTCTTTGTATTTTTCAGCTAGTTCAATCAGTAATTTAAACAGTTCTTTGGTCAGGTGTTTTATTTCAGATAATTCTTCCTTTAGATATAATTGCATAGCTACCAAAACCTGGTCATTTCTGGAACGGGCCGTATGAATTTTTTTTCCTGTATCGCCAAGTTTTTCGGTTAATAAAAATTCTATTTTAGAGTGAACATCCTCGAAGGTATCTTCAATTATAAACGTTCCTTCTTTAATACTCTGGCCTATATTCTCCAGTTCACGGACCAGGACAAGTGTTTCCTCACTTGTCAATAACCCAATTTTACCTAACATTTTTGCATGGGCCATGGAGGCTATTACATCATACTTAGCCAGTACCAAATCTAATTCCCTATCGTTACCCACTGTAAAATGATCAATTTTTTTATCCGTACTGTATCCTTTGTCCCAAAGTTTCATTGCTCTTATTTTTAGTGGTTTCTCCTGCTTAAGGCTGTTTAAATTTAATTAGTTTGTTAAAAACCCATCGAGTATTTTAATGTATAAATTAATTCCTTCTTCAATTTCCTTAATATAAATATACTCATCGGCAGTATGTGAACGTGTACTATCCCCGGGGCCTAATTTTAATGAAGGGCAGCTAAGTGTTGCCTGATCTGAAAGGGTAGGAGAGCCATAAGTGCTTCTTCCCAATGCAACCCCCGAACGTACCAAAAGATGATTCTTGTCTATGGAAGAAGAATTCAATCTTAAAGATCTGGGCTTGAGCTCACAAGGGGCTTCCCTTGATAACATATCAGCTATTTCCTTATTGTTGTATCTATCATTAACACGTACATCAATTACAAGATTAACGTTGGCAGGCACTACATTATGCTGGCTACCTCCATTAATTTGTGTCACTGTTAATTTAACTTCACCCAGAACTTCCGATGTTTTTGGAAATCTATAGTTCTTAAACCATTCCAACACTTCAATAGTATTATAAATGGCATTGTTGTAATTTGGATGTGCTGCATGAGAAGGAGTGCCATTAACTATGGCGTCAAAAATAACCAGCCCTTTTTCTGCAATAGCCAGATTCATCTGCGTTGGTTCCCCTACAATTGCAACATCAATTTTTGGAAGGATGCTTAAAAGGCTATTTAAACCTTTACCCCCCGAACTTTCTTCTTCTGCCGTAGCTGCGATTATTATATTGTGATTTAAATTTTCCGATTCGTAGAAATAGGTAAAAGTCGCAATAAGTGATACCAGGCAACCCCCGGCATCGTTGCTTCCAAGACCAAATAGTTTACCGTCTGTAATCTGAGGGTCAAAGGGGTCTTTTGTGTAGGCCCCGTTGGGTTTTACAGTATCGTGATGTGAATTTAGCAGTAAGGTAGGTTTAGCTTTGTCAAAACATTTGTTGAAGGCAAAGACGTTGTTATTAACTCTTGTATAAGGAATATCAAATTCGTGAAACCAATTTTCAAGAAGTTGTGCAGTCATATCTTCTTCTGAAGAAAAAGACGGCGTGGCAATTAACTCTTGCAGCAGTCCAATTGCTTTTTTAATTAGTAAATTTTGATCTGTTCTCATAAAGTGATAGTAGTAAATAATTGGGCTTTAGGCTCAAGCATTGAGAGATCTCCAATACAGACGCGCTGAACACGCTTATTAAGTGCATGAAAACAATTTTCCAATTTTGGAAGCATACCGTCAGCAATGATTTTTTGTTGTTTCAGTTTCTGATAGCTCTCCATATTAATTCTTCTTATTACGGAATCCTCATCAGTTATGGTACGAAGCACTCCTTTCTTCTCAAAACAGTAATATAGGGTCGTGTCATAAGTGTGGCTCAGAGCAATGGCCACTTCGGAAGCAATTGTATCTGCATTTGTATTTAATAACTGTCCCCGTCCATCATGAGTCAGTGCACAGAAAACCGGCACAAATACAGCGTTTAATAGTCGGGATATGGACTCCGCATTAACAGCTATAACGTCTCCAACAAATCCGAAATCAATTTCATTTACCGGGCGTTTTTCAGCAATGATAGTATTTGCATCGGCCCCACTTAGTCCAATCGCATTGCAATTACTTGTTTGAAGCTGAGCTACAATGTTTTTGTTAACGAGCCCTGCATAAACCATAACCACAACTTCAAGGCTTTGGGCATCCGTAATTCTTCTGCCGTCGACCATTTTAGATTCTATGCCAAGCTTTTTGCCAAAATCCGTAGCTCGTTTGCCGCCACCATGAACCAAAACTTTTTTTCCTTCCAACTGCGCAAAAAGTTTCAAAAATTGAGATAAGGATTCCTGATCTTCAATTATGTTTCCTCCTATTTTTACTATGGCAAGTTTTTGTTTCATAACTTTTAAATGGTGCCGCATATATGGCAAAAATTTAATTATTTCAATGTTTCCAACATCTTTTTTAATACGATTTGAGCCGCAAAAGTTCTGTTATTAGCCTGTTCTATGACCAGGGATTGATTCCCGTCCAAAACGGCATCTTCCACTACCACATTACGTCGAACAGGCAGACAATGCATAAATTTAGCATTCCCCAGTTTTTTTTCGGTTATTATCCAATTTTTATCCTGGTTAATTACTTTACCATAGTTTTTGTAATTGCTCCAGTTTTTAACATAAACAAAATCGGCATCTTTCAGTGCTTTTTCCTGATCATACTCAATTCTGCTGTTTTTGGTAACCTTTGGATCCAGTTCATATCCTTTAGGATGTGTTATTGTAAAATTTGCATTCTTTAATTGCATAATTTCAATGAAAGAATTGGCAACGGCCTGAGGAAGTGCTTTGGGATGTGGAGCCCAGGATAATACAATTTTGGGATCTGTACTCTTTTTGTATTCCTCAATAGTTATTAGGTCTGTAAGCGCCTGAAGGGGATGGCCAACAGAACTCTCCATATTCAGAACCGGGATACTTGCATATTTTTTAAATGAATTAATTACCAGTTCTGCTTCATCCGCTTCCTTGTTTTTTAAAGAAGCAAAAGCTCTGATTCCGAGGATATCGCAATACTGCGAGACTACCTGGGCAGCTTCCTTTATGTGTTCGGCATTTCCTTTATCCATGATAGTTCCATCTTCGAACTCCAGTGCCCATCCGTCTTTGCCAAAATTCATAATCATGACTTTCATCCCTAAATTCATGGCGGCCTTTTGCGTGCTAAGACGGGTTCTTAAGCTGTTATTAAAGAATAACAACCCAATAGTTCTTTTCCTGCCAAGTTTCTTAAAGGCTAATGGTTTTTTCTTAAGAGCTAAGGCATCTTCAACCCATCTATTAACTGAATCAATGTCGTTTATTGAAAGATAATGTTTCATTGCAATTCATTTTTTAAGGCTTCAAAAAATTGATCCAGATCATTTTCATTAATTGTCAGAGCCGGAAGAACCCTAAGTACATATTTGTCTTTTGCTCCTCCGGTAAATAGATGTTGGTTGTAAATTAGTCGTTTTCGCAAATCGGCAACCTCAAAATCAAATTTTAATCCCAACATAAGCCCCCTACCTTTTATTTCCTTAACCTGTGGTATCTCTGAAGCTTTTTGTTTGAAGTATTTACCCAGTTTTTCGGCATTTTCAATAAGGTGTTCTTTTTCCAAAACCTCTAAAACGGCTAAAACAGCTGTACATGCAAGATGATTTCCACCAAAAGTGGTTCCCAGTAGCCCGTAAGATGCCTGAATGTTTTTATGAATTAATACACCACCAACAGGAAAGCCGTTTCCCATGCCTTTAGCTATAGTTATTATATCTGGCTTTATTTTGTGGTGTTGAAAGGCAAAAAAAGAACCACTTCGGCCAAAACCAGATTGCACCTCATCAGCTATTAGAACTACGCCATATTTTTTACAATGTGCGGCAATTTCCCGATAGAATATACCCGATGGCTCGTCTAAACCGCCAACTCCCTGTATGGCTTCCAGAATAACTGCGCAAACATCTTCCTTTTTGATTTCAGTTTTAAAGGCTTTAATATCCTCAAATGATAAAAATGTAACTTTTTGCTGTTTATTTATAGGCGCATTTATCTTCTCATTATCCGTTGCGGCAACTGCAGCTGATGTTCTACCATGAAAACTATTGGTAAATGCAATTACCCGGGATTTATTTGTATGGAAAGAGGCTAGTTTTAAGGCGTTCTCATTAGCCTCGGCCCCTGAATTGCACAAAAATAAATTATAATCCTGGCAATTGGATACTTCCCCCAGTCTGCTAGCCAGTTGTTTTTGTAACGGATTTTTAACGGAGTTACTGTAAAATCCTATTTTATCTATTTGACTTTTAATGCGTTCTATGTAATATGGGTGGGAATGCCCGATGGAGATAACGGCATGACCGCCGTAGAAATCGAGATATTTATTTCCCTTATCATCTGTGATAACAATGCCCTTGGCAGTAACCGGGGTTACATCATATAGAGGGTATACATCAAATAGTTCCATTAATTGTTTTTTAGTTCAGTTCTCGAGTAATAGATCTCAATCGCTAGTCATTGGTTTTGAATTCATTTATTTTCTCAAAGGAAGCTACTATTCCCCTGATAAGTGAAGAACTCAAACCCTGATGCTCCATTTCGTTTAATCCTTGAATAGTACAACCCATAGGGGTGGTTACCTTATCTATTTCTTCTTCAGGATGATTCCCCGATTCTATAAGTAAGCCGGACGCCCCATTACAAGTGTACATAGCCAGCTCCTGTGCTTCTTTGGCATCGAAACCTAACTGAATGGCACCCTGTGTAGTAGCTCTGATAAGGCGCATCCAAAAAGCTATTCCACTTGCACATATTACAGTTGCTGCCTGCATTTGATTTTCGGGTATTTCCAGGGAATAGCCCATTCTGTTAAAAATGGCTTTTGCAAGATCTATACGTTTATTACCTGCTGTATTGGAGCAGATGCAGGTCATAGATTTACCAACGGAAATGGCCGTATTGGGCATACTGCGGATAATATGCTTTTCTTTTCCGAGAATGCCTTCCATTTTTTCAATACTAAAACCGGTTATCGTTGAGATTATTACATGTTTTTCGGTGAGAAGATCCTTAACTTGTTCCAAAATCATTGCAAAATCTCGTGGTTGAACAGCAAATATTAATATATCAGATTTTTCAACCGCTTTCCTGTTGTCCGAACCGACCGTTACATTTCCATATTTTTCATAGTTCTTAATACTATCGGGATGTCTTTTGGTCAGATACATTGTGGTAGCTCCGTTACTATGTAAAATACCTTTAGCAATCGATAAGCCTAAATTTCCCGCTCCAATAATGGCTATTTTCATGTTTACCTATTTTATTTAGTCAAATTGTTTTATTAATTCTCACTTCTTTTAATAAACGGATGCCTTTAAATTTAAGCCCTCACTTTCATTAAAACCTAACATTAAATTCATGTTTTGAATGGCTTGTCCGGAAGCCCCTTTAAGCAGATTGTCAATTACAGATGTTATTAAAAGAACATCCTTGTACTTGTGCAGGTGAATATGACAATTATTCGTATTCACTACTTGTTTTATGTGAACCGGCTCTTCTGCAATAAGTGTAAAAACGGCCCCTTTATAGAATTCGTGAAATAAATCATAAGCTTCCGTCTCACTGCCTTCAAACTTTGTATATGCAGTGCTGAGAATACCCCGTGAAAAGTTTCCCCTGTTGGGAATAAAATAAAGTTCTCCAACAGTTTCTTGCAGAGATTCCAGACTTTCATTTATTTCTCCCAGATGTTGGTGTGTAAATGCTTTATACCAGGATGCATTATTATTTCTCCAGCTAAAATGTGTAGTAGCCGACGGCATTATTCCTGCACCTGTGCTTCCGGTTACCGCATTAACATGTACATCAGCATTCAATAATTGAGTACTGGCAAGCGGCAATAGAGCTAATTGAATGCATGTAGCAAAACAACCCGGATTGGCAATATATCTGGCGCTGCTTATGGCAGTTCTGTTTAATTCGGGAAGACCATACACAAATTCTTTTCCGACGAAAGAGGCATCTTGCTTTAATCTGAAATCGTTGCTTAAATCAATAATTCTTGTTTTGGGAGAAAAAGAATGGCTGTTTAAAAAGCTTTTGGAATTTCCATGGCCCAAACAAAGGAAAAGGATATCAACTTCCGCATTCACCGAATCTGTAAAAGTCAAATCCAAAGTACCTAATAAATCTGTATGGGTCCCACTAATTTTTTTGCCTGCTTTTGTTGTACTGTATACGAAATCTATGGTGACCTGGGGATGATTTTGTAAAAGCCTGATAAGCTCACCCCCGGTATAACCAGACCCTCCAATAATACCTGCTCTAATCATCATTTTGAGTTATTTGATTAGCTATTTTTCCTGGATTTGACAGAATTTTAATAAAGCCTTTAGCATCATTTGCCGTCCATGCTTTATTTGTTTCTCCGTAATTACCAAAAGAAGCATTCATTAAATCATTCCCGGAGTTAATACCGTTCAATTCAAATCGATAAGGGTGTAAGCTTACTGAAACCTCCCCGGAGACATTTCTTTGGGTATCACTTAGAAATGCTTCTATGTTCCTCATTACTTCATCCAGATAATTGCCTTCATGTAAGAGCATTCCGTAAAAATTGCCCAATTGCTCTTTTTGAAATTGCTGCCATTTGCTAAGCGTGTGTTTTTCCAACAAATGATGAGCTTTAATAATGATAAGTGATGCCGCGGCTTCAAATCCTACTCTTCCTTTTATGCCTATGATGGTATCACCTACATGTATATCCCTTCCTATGGCATATTTGGAGGCTAAAGCATCGAGGGTAATTATATTTTGAATAGGAGTGCTTTTTTGACCGTTGACAGAAACCAATTCACCTTTAAAAAAACCCAGTTTAACTTCTTTTGGATCTGTTGCAATTAATTGTGAAGGGAATGCAGACTCCGGTAAGGGCAAATGGGAGGTAAGCGTTTCGTCGCCACCTACCGAAGTACCCCATAATCCTTTGTTTATCGAATATTTGGCTTTCTCCCAGGAATAATCAATTCCATTTTCCTGCAGGTATTCAATCTCGGCTTCTCTGGACAAACTTTTATCTCTTATGGGAGTAATAATTTTGATATTAGGCGCGAGAATCTGGAAAATCATATCAAACCTTACCTGATCATTACCTGCACCCGTACTCCCATGAGCAATATACTCAGCACCTATTTTTTTAGCATGGTTCACAATTTCGATAGCCTGAACTATTCTTTCGGCACTTACGGATAAGGGATAGGTATTATTTCTTAACACATTACCATAGATAAGGTACTTTACCACCTTTTCATAAAAATGTTCCAGTGCATCAATAGAAGTATAGCTGGTAGCGCCTAACTGAAGAGCTTTTTCTTTAATAAGTGCAATTTCTTCTGAGGAAAACCCACCGGTATTGACACTTACTGCATGTACTTCAAAGCCTTCTTCCTGGGATAAATATTTGGCGCAGTAAGAAGTATCAAGGCCACCACTGTAAGCCAAAACTAATTTTTTCATTTGTTCTTTCTTTTAAGAAATAATTGCTCTTTAATTGTTTTAAGCCTTTTAAAAGCCTTATCATTTAGCCTTTCTTTTTTGGCTACGGCCTTTGTGGGGTCATATAACATACCGGTACATAGGCACATTTTTTGATCGGTTCTGGTGAGCACGTCAAAATTTTTGCATGTTTGGCATCCTTTCCAAAAAGCCGGATCATTAGTTAATTCTGAAAAGGTAACGGGTTTATATCCTAATTCGTAATTCATTTTCATTACAGCAAGACCCGTTGTAATTCCAAAAATTTTAGCTTCCGGAAATTTTTTCAAGGAAAGTTCAAAAATTGCTTTTTTAATTTTTTTCGCAAGGCCTTGATTTCTGTAATCAGGATGAACAATAAGCCCTGAATTGGCTACGAATTTTTGGTGTCCCCATACTTCTATATAACAGAATCCAGCAAAATTATCACCATCCAAAGCAATGACAGCATTCCCATTTTCCAGCCGTTTAATTATATATTCAGGCGTTCGCTGGGCAATACCGGTTCCTCTCACATTAGCCGATTCGGCAATAGTGTCACTAATTATTTTGGCGTATTTAAAGTGCGATTCGTTAGCAATTAATATTTCCATTGCTAGCTTTTTTTAAATGATAAAAAATATTTGATGTGATTGTGCGGAAATGGACTCACCTATTTCCAAGAAAGAAATACACCCTTACGGGCGTGGACGTACAAAGGAGCGTACGGGAATAGAATTCCAAAGAGGCAAAGTTATGTTTAAGCATTTTTTCATTGCAGATCAAATGTACAAATTAAATTGAACTATCATAATATGCGTTCTAATTTTTACGAATTAGCAATTTTAGACCTTTCAATTTAAATATTTCGTAAATCATAAATCCAAATACTACGAAATATTCAATAAAAAGAAACCCAAGATTCTCTTTGAATTCAGGGTTTTCATAGGCAGAGTAACTTAAAATGATCACTACTGACCAGGCCAGTGGGAAACGGTAATCTGTAAAAATGGACAACCCTATGAGGAAAATTATATACCATGGATGCACCGTGGAAGACAGGAAGTAATAAAGTGCGAGCACCCATAACAAAGAACTTATTAGGATTGGCATTTTTTTATTATCCCTTAAAAAAGTTAGTAACAACACAAAACCTATCATTATATATGGAACTAATTTCCCATAGATTTTAATTAGCTCCCATGGTTTTACATCAAATTTTATTGCGATCTGCTTAATTAAATTGTAGATGCCGGCATTGAATTCAAAATTAGAAAACCACAAGCCAACTGTATTCGTATAATTGTTAAGGAATTCGGATGAGTAAAATGGCAAAACACCCATTAAAATCCCTAATCCCAGCACTATATAAAATTTCATACTTTTCCTAAATCCAAAATAGCTAATAAACAAAGGAAGGAACATTAAGGGCACGAGTTTCACTGAAATGGAACATGCAAATGCGATAGCTGCAAACAACCACTTATTTAGCGTAATTAAACACAAGCCCCAAATAAAGAAAAATAGCATCACGCCTTCAAAATGCAAATTACCTGTAAGTTCTATGATTACCAGGGGATTTAAAAAATACCAAAAAATAAGATATGGTGATCTGTTTAGGTACCGCAGTAATTTCTTCCCAAAATAATAGATGCCAATATCGGCCAGTATAATAATAGATCTCATGGCTATTAAAGATCCCATAATACTCTTCCCTCCCAAAAAGGCAGAAATAGCAAACAGCAGTTGATTTAAAGGCGGATAATTACTAAAATGTCTGGCGCTTAAAGAGCCCATGCCGTTATGCAATTCCTGAGCATTGGCCAAAAGTATCCCGCCATTTTCCATAATAGTATCGGGTGACTGTAAATACGGATTTATACCGGAGAGGACTAATTCACCATCCCAGATAAATCTATAGAAATCCTGAGACAAGTTTGGTTCGACCAAAAGAAAAATCAAACGAAAAAGAATACCGGAAATCAGTAGAAAATTAAAATTCCACTTTTCAAATTGAATCAGTTTATAACAGAGGAAAAAGAGGGCAAAAAAAAGGCTGATAAGCTTTATGAAATCTGTTCGCACAAGGTCATATGCGAAGCTGGTATAGAACAAGAGACTTGCCAATACCATTAGGATTGTAAATTTATGGAGATTCCAATAGGAGGAAATCCTTGAAGCCATTGGTCTTTATAGTTTGGTCTCTACAAAGTACACAAAAATTGATAATTTTCAAGCACTTAAATGTCGTACAAATGTGCCAATAAAAAAGTCTAAAGTTATCCCTGTACGCTCTATGATTTAAGCTAATATTAAGTGCTTAGGTTTGAGCAGATAGCGATTTAAGTGCGACAAAACCGAATCCGAGGAACAACATAAAATGAAAAGGGAACAAACCAAAATCATTTAAAGGAATAGCACTATACATTCCAAAAAGGAAATAGATCATCAGGCCAAACTCAAGAATCATATTGGGCGATATCTTTTTAGCCAGATATTTATTACCCTTCCAACTGTCTGTTAGATTATTGATATTGAATTTGGGCGTTCGTACAAATTCACTTCTTTTTCCCATATGTCCTTCAAGAACAGCAACCGTATTGTGCAAGGAGAAGCCGAGAGCTACGGAGAAAAATGTAAAGAAAAGTTTTATATAATCCACAAAATTATCAAAACTACTCCCCTGTATACTTTTATAGGTGAACCAATAGCATATGAATAATATGACCGTACTTAATATGAAAAAGCTGGTTACTTCAAATATCCAACCTAAATGACCATACATGTTCTTTATATATAGCATTGGAATACTCAACAAGGCTACTATAAAAACAAAGAGGAACATGGAACTGTTTAACAGGTGCATTACCCCGTGAAATTTGGTTTTGAATGAAATATTCTTAGAGGTAATAACACTCCATACGGTTTTTCTAAAGTTTTCTGCACCACCTTTATTCCATCTGAATTGTTGTGATCTTGCAGCGCTGATAACTACGGGAAGTTCAGCCGGGGTTTCGACATCTTCAAGGTATTTGAATTTCCAGTTTTTTAACTGGGCTCTGTAGCTAAGGTCCAGGTCTTCGGTTAAGGTATCGCCTTCCCAGTTTCCTGCATCAAGAATACATTCTTTTCTCCAGATACCTGCCGTTCCGTTAAAATTGATAAAGTGACCTTTTGCATTTCTTCCAACCTGTTCTAGTGTAAAATGCGCATCTAGTGCAAAAGCCTGAATTTTTGTAAGCGTAGAATAGTCTCTGTTAATATGTCCCCACCTGGTTTGAACAACACCTATTTCCTCATCTTTAAAATAAATAACTGTTTTCTTTAACCAGTCGTATTCCGGAAGAAAATCGGCATCAAATATAGCTATGAAATCACCTTTTGCTATTTTTAGACCCTCTTTAAGGGCCCCTGCCTTATAACCTGTCCTGTTTTCTCTTCGAATGTGCTGAATGTCTAATCCGGTTTCCTGCAGAGCTTTAATTCTTCCTGCTGTTTCTTCAACCGTTAATTTATCTGTGGAGTCGTCTAAAACCTGAATTTCAAGTTTGCTTTTAGGGTATTCCATTTTGGAAATATTTTCCAGCAAGCGTTCCACGACGTATTCTTCATTGTATATGGGTAACTGAATAGTGACAAAGGGAATCTCCTTTGCGTCCAGTAAATTGTATTTAGGAGCAACCTCATTTATCTTCTTATTCCCTAAATAATTGACCAAAAGGTTCAATTGTGCCAGACTGTAAAAAAAGATCAGTAACAAGGATGTGCTGTAAATCCCAATAATGATGTAAGCAATTGTTAGTCCCATATTATTTTAAACTGTATTTAAAAATCCAACCCAATATTTTTACGCCTGCAAATATACTACCTTTTACTGTGCCAGACACCTTAGAAACACCAATTCTTTTCTTGTAATGCACTGGTATTTCGACATATGACATTTTATTTTTAAGTACCTTTAGCTGCATTTCTATGGTCCAACCATAGGTTTTGTCTTCCATTTCCAGCTCCAAAAGCTTCTCATATTTAATTGCCCTAAAAGGTCCTAAATCCGTAAATGTTGACCCAAAAAACAACTTCATTAAAAATGTGGCCAATTTATTGCCAAAAATTTGCTGCGGGGTCATAGAGCCATCCTCTCTTAACGCTTTTGTTCTTGCTCCAATCACCATATCCACATTTTCCTCCAGAATAGGTTTCACAATTTTGTTTAGCTCTTCCGGGTAATCTGAATAGTCTCCGTCGATAAATACGATAATATTAGGCTTCCTGGACTTCTTTGCGATATAATCCATTCCTCGGAGGCAGGCATATCCATAGCCTTTTCGAGTTTCATTTAGTACCGTAGCTCCTGCTCTTGTTGCGTTTATTGCCGTATCATCCGATGAGTTATTGTTTACAACAATTATTTCAGAAACTATAGCCGGGATTTCCTCAATGACCTTTGCAATGGAATTTGCTTCATTATAAGCCGGGATTATGACCTTGATATCTGTCATGCTTTCCAAAATGATTTATTATTCTCCACACTTGTTATTTATTTCGATCATTTCTAACCAGGAAGAAATATTCTTCTGCTTGTGCGGTGCAAAAATATCATTATTTATGGCACCATCGATACCTGAAATAATTCTTTTTAATTCCATTTTCTTAAGGAGAACAATAGGAGTACAAACAATATGAAAGATTGAAAAAACAGGACTTAAAGACGGTATTAAAGTTAACTATACCAGGTAATATCTATTTTTGGTTTACCAGAGTCATTAAATCTACGTCATTGCCCAACAAGACCTCATTACCATCAATACGTCCTTTTAATGGGCCATTCTCCAGTTTCAAAACACCTCGCGGACAAACTGCAGAACATATGCCGCAACCAACACAGCTTGATCGTACAATGTTTTCGCCTTTCTGAGCATAAGCACGCACATCGATGCCCATTTCACAATACGTAGAACAATTGCCGCATGATATGCACTGGCCACCGTTAGTTGTTATTCTGAATCTTGAAAACAAGCGTTGTTGAAAACCTAAAATTGCGGCCATAGGGCACCCAAAGCGACACCAGACCCGGTTGCCGAAAATAGGATAGAAACCTGTGCCAATAACCCCTGAAAAAATACTGCCAATGAGAAATCCGTATGATTTCCTTAAAGTTTCAGATTTAAAAAGGAATACGTTGCCATCTCCACTGAGGTAGTGAAAAGCAATAAGGGCCATAATTATCGCGAAATATCCAATAGCACCATAACGGGCATCTTTTTGAAATTGCTCTCTTTTGAATACCATAACCAGAACGAAAATCAAGGTCAATAACAGGGCTACACCAATAAGAAAATAATTTTTAGTCAACCAATATTTGCTGGTATCGTTGCCTAGATAAGAATAAATTACTGCTGTAGTCATCAGAGTAACAAAAACCACAACACTATGAACCACCCAGCGCTCTACTTTCCAAGCCGATAGACTTTTATCGCTTAACTGTCTAAATGAATCTCCTGCTGTTTCGGCCAATCCACCGCAACCGCAAACCCAGGAACAGTACCAGCGTTTACCATATTTATAAGTCAGAATAGGGGAGATCACAAAAACGGACAATACACCGAATAGGAGCATAGCCATGCCAATATCTCCTGAATCTATAAATGCGTTGATACGGTATCTCTCAAAATTAGAATAGTTTAACGGCCATATATTCTTCAGATCATAATATGGGAGATTGCCATTTAATCTGGCCATTATTTCGGGAATGATAAATGCAAAAGCTGTTTGAAAGAACATAACACTTATGGTACGAATGATTTCGTATCGGTTATGTCGATATTTCCAAATAAATTTAATTCCGAAAGCCAGAATAGCAACGGTATATAGTGATCCGTAAACAAACCACTGGCTGGCCGGATTACCGCTCAATAATTTGCTCAGTGGGTCAAATAATGCAATTATACCCGTATTGGAACCATTCTTCACCAGTCCCAGAAATTCCGGGAAAAAGTAGAGGACTATATAGAATCCTGTAAGCGAAATTCCGGTTATCCAGGCCCATAGTCCTTTAGAAGATATTGATTTAAACCAAATACCGTCATTTTTTATTCCCTTCAGTTTTAAATTATATGCCTCTTTTGTAAACCAAAATACTCCGATAAAAATTGCCATGAGGGAAATGCTCAGCCAAATTCCTTTATTGGGAAAGTCTACATTAAAACCAGCAAGCAGAACAATGAAAAGACCTGATAACCCCAATAAAACGGCTAATTTTTGAAATCGACTCAAAGCCGCAGGCGGTTCTCCTGTTAGTGCCATACTTTTATCCGCAGTGCTCATTCCTTATTTCAGTTTTATTAAGTTTTTAATAATTCTATTCCAGAGTTAAACGACTCATCCGATTGCAAAAATTCGTTTCCAGTTTTTCTTTTCAGGCTTAATATCTGTGCCAAATTTTAAATTGAATTCAGCTGCAATTTCATTTTCATACGCTGCATAGAATTCAGGATCAAAATTGGCATCTTTAAGATATTTAATCACATGTGTAACATCTCGTCCTTCATTTAGCCATTTATCAAAGATCTCATGGCGCATGCGCATTCCAAAAGTATTTATTCCCAGAAATTTCCTGGTTTCTTTATGAAAAGCAATTGTCAGACATATTTTTTCTTTGGAGTGTCTCCAATGAAAATGTTGTTCATGTTCTTCTCTGCCGTTGCTACTAAAAACCCACCCATAAGTTTGGTATTCTATGTCCAGAAATTTGGCGGAATTAAACCAGTGTCCCGGTTTGTATTCTGTCCTGTTTCCGCAAATAGACTGGGCAACTGTCTCTCCCATCATACGGCCTGTATACCAAACAGCTTCAATAGGTCTCCGATTGCCAATGGGCTCATGCTGTTCTGCACAGTCTCCTATAGCATAAATATCTTTTATGTTAGTTTCAAGAAATCGGTTTACCTTAATTCCCCTACCCAACTCAATTCCGGAGTCGTTTAAAAATGAGACATTAGGCGAAACACCAGGGGTTAATCCTACCATTTGACATTCAATGGTTTCTTCTTTATCGGTAATAACAGCCTTTACCCTGCCGCTATCATCGGCCAGAATTTCAGTCAAATTCGTCTCCAGACGCAGATCTATATGATGATCCAGAATGTGTTCATTCAGCATCTCTGATTCTCCATCCGGGAGCACGACATTCCAAAAACTCTTTTCACGGACTAGAAAAGTAACTGGGATATCTCTGCTTCGAAGCATTTCAGCCAATTCAATTCCAATTAATCCACCTCCAACAATAACAGCGCGTTTGCAAACTTCTTTATTGGGGGCATTGATTTCTAATAAATCGAGATCTTGTTTGGAATACAAACCCTGTACCCCGTGCAGATCCCGTCCGGGCCAACCAAATTTATTGGGTTTTGACCCTGTAGCCAGAACTAACTTATCGTATTTTAATATTCGGGCTTCCTCAATCTGCAGTTCTTTTTTCTCATGATCTACCTTACTGACGTAGCCCCGCAGGAGTTCAATCTTGTTTTTCTCCCAAAACCAGTCTTCATAGGGCTTTATATGTTCAAATTTCATATGACCCATATAAACATACATCAATGCTGTTCTGGAAAAGAAATAATCAGTTTCAGCAGAAATTATTATAATTCTCTTATTCGAGTTTTTACGGATATGTCTTGCGGCGGTTACACCTGCAACTCCATTCCCAATAATTACAATATTTTCCATGTTGTTTAAGGTTGATAGGCATTATGTCGAATATAAAGATAATAACTTAACACCCTCTTTAAATTTACATCAAGATTTATTACCTTATTTTTGTAAATATCCTTATATATGAAATATGAAGAGATTCGGGTTTCTAATATTGTTAATTCTTCAACTGTCTTGTAACAGCCAATCGGTAAATAAGATTAATGGAATTAGTTTTGTTGCTTCCAGGGATAAAGCCGTGCAGGAGCATGTAGATGCTTTCCTCAATATTCACGCGGATCATGCAGCCGTAATGCCATTTGGTTTTATAAGAGATGTTTCAAGCCCGGAAATAATTTTTGATACGGACCGCCAATGGTATGGCGAAACCCAGGGTGGTGCTAAACAGTACATTGAACTATTGCGGGCAAACAACGTTAAAGTGATGGTAAAGCCCCAAATCTGGATAAGGCGTGGGGAATTTACAGGGGGTCTAAAGATGGAAAAAGAAGAAGACTGGAAGATTCTGGAGGCATCCTACGATAAATTTATGCTTACTTATGCCAAATTAGCCCAGGATACTAAAGCTGAAATTCTTTGTATTGGTACAGAACTGGAGCAATTTGTGATGAACAGACCAAAGTATTGGGAAGATTTAATTGTAAAAATCCGAAAGATTTATAAAGGTAAATTAACCTATGCTTCAAACTGGGATGAATACAAACGAACCCCCTTTTGGGAATCCCTTGACTATATAGGCATCGATGCGTATTTTCCTTTATCTGATGCAAAAACCCCAACGGTAGAGCAGTTAAAGGCCGGTTGGAAACCCTGGAAAGATAATATTGCTGCTCTTTCAAAAAAAACCTCCCGTCCAGTACTTTTTACCGAATTTGGATATAGAAGTATGGATTATACCGCAAAAAAACCATGGCTTGTTGATAGAAATGAGGAAGGCGTGAACCTGGAAGCTCAGGTAAATGCCAAGAAAGCTATTTTTGAAGAGTTTTGGCAGGAAGACTGGTTTGCAGGAGGGTTCGTATGGAAGTGGTTTCTTAATCACGAAAAAGCAGGAGGGGGAATGGATAACAGATTCACGCCTCAAAATAAACCTGCCGAAGAAATCATTAAATTGTTTTATCAATCTAATTGATCACTATATTTTATTCCATTTTTTCTATTCGTATGTACTTGCAATTTGGCAACATTTTTGATAATCTTTGTAAAAATTGATTATTGTGCCGCAGAATCTTATAAAACCACTTTTAATACTCCTATGGTTTCCGCTCTTAACTTTGGTGGCACAGGATTCGCTGAAATCAGTTGTCGCTGAAAAAGGGGATGGTATTTATTCTTTGCTTCGCAAGCAGGGAGTTGACCCTTATATTACCTATGATGATTTTATTGCTCTTAACCTGCCAAGACTTAGGGACAGTCTGCATTTGTATGAAGGAATGGCCTATGTCATTCCTAAAACAACAGGAGATAGTCTGGAAATCGTTAAAGAAGATACTAAAATAGCAGGAATAAAAAATTCTGTAAAAGCAATTTCCTATGATATTTTTGGAGAGAAATATGCCGAGGTAACTGGTAAAAGCGAGCGTTTAAAAGGCACAGTATATTATTTGATATCAGGACATGGAGGTCCTGATCCAGGCGCTATGACCCAATACGCCGGGAAATCTATTTCAGAAGACGAATATGCTTACGACGTGACCCTAAGGTTGGCAAGAGAATTACTTTCCCATGGGGCACAGGTTTATGTTATAGTGCGTGATCCCGATGACGGTATTCGCGATGAACGAATTCTGGAAATGGATAAGGATGAGTTAATCTTACCTGACCAGATCATTCCTTTGGACCAAAAAGACAGGCTTGAGCAACGTGTAGATGCCGTAAATAAATTATATCTGAAACATAAAGGGAAACATCAACGCCTCGTGGTTACTCATGTCGATAGTCGTAGTAAAGGACAAAATATTGATGTTTTTTTCTATTACCACGAGAAAAGTAGTAATGGTAAAAAACTTGCTGAAAGCATTCACAATACATTTAAAAAGAAATACAAAAAGTATCAACCCAACCGAAGCTATTCGGGAACTTTTGAAGATCGGAGTAATCTTTACCTGGTCAAGAAAACCTTGCCTGCAATGACGTTTATAGAAATTGGGAATATTCGCAATAAAAAAGACCAGCGGCGGATATTGGATTACGATAATAGGCAGGCTTTGGCAAAATGGATTTCAGAAGGAGTAATCCTGGACTACGAGACGAAATAGTTGCCTGCAAATCCGCGGAATAAATTACACAGAAATTTTTCTTTTATAGTAGCGGTACAACTGTTCGGGATCTGCCCCGAAATAATTCTTAAGATGAATTATTCCAAAGTAGAATTGAAGTTTTAGCTTCCCTATTTGCTCATATTTACGCGCTGAGGTTTGCACTTTATCCGGAAGAATCTTAAAATTAGTAAGCTCATAGAGACGGCTTGTGAATTCGTTATCCTCATATATTTTGTAACTTTCATCATAGCCACCAGAAGTATGGAATAATGCTTTGGTGATAAAAAGGGATTGATCTCCACCTCTGCATATCTTATGATTTATTCTGCTAAACCAGGAAAAGAAACTCAAAAAACGGCTATTGCTATCAAATTTCATCCTAAAACATCCGGCTTCATCACCTTTTTGAATAGCATCTATGATTATCCTGTCAAAGTTTTTTGGAGGAAAAGTGTCTACGTGCAGAAAGTACAGAATATCACCTGCGGCATGTTTAGCGGCATAATTCATCTGTTTTGCACGACCTTTTTCAGAACTGAGTACAACGGCATCAAATTTTGAAGCGGCCTCTATCGTGGCATCAGTACTGCCACCATCTACCACAAGAATCTCTTTTATGTTGGAAGAGCTTCCATTTTTCTGAATATAATCTATAAGCTTAACTATATAGCTCTCTTCATTCAGAACAGGAATAATAATACTTATAGAGGGCTTATTACTTAATTTCATTTAAACTCCAATTGTATTTAAGATATTCAATTTTCGCATCAGGATTAATGGATGATTTTAAATATTGGTTCAAATAAACTATTAAGGACCCGTTATTTTCAAAATCTTTTTTATACCATTTGAAGATCTTGGACAATGCTACTTTATTTTCAGATATTTTATTTCGGCTGGGGTCATTTACAAAGTCTTTCGAAGCCTTATCCAATTGTTTCTCCAACTTTCCTTCCGTATAGGCTTCGTTTAGTAATTTTGGACATGAATATGAGGCGCAGTTGATCGCAAAATGAATACGGGGTTCATTCATCTTTCTTAGGATCTGATGCTCTATTTCTCCTAATGAAATGAATTCTCCGCCATATTCGATCCACGCTCTGTCCCAGGGTTTATTTATATCTCTTATGCTGGCCAAAGGATAATTATCCAAAATTAGTTTAACCGTGGCGGCATTGTAAAGATTTATATAGTATGCCAGTTTTTTTTCTCTGGACCAGTTTTCACTTACCGTATTACTACCTAATTGCTCTAAGTACCGGTTTAGAGTTTCTGATTCCTTTTTAAATCCCCGATAGTCTACATTACCTTTCTCGTCAACGAAGCTATGCAGCAATCTGTCCCAGCTTTTGTGGTCTGCTTCACCGTATATCTGTTCACTGGTAATTGGAACTAAATCCAATGTGTCCGACGAGAGCAAAATCGGCTGGAATAGAAAGAATAAAAACAGGTAACTTATTTGGAGCATTGTGTATTTTAAAACTTTAGTTGAATTAGTAGTTTAAACCTTACACCAAATCAGGTATACTTAAGAACTCATATCTAAAGTTCATATTATAATTCCTTTATTAATTCCATAAATAATTTTATCATTTTGGGTTCGGTTTCTTCTGCGACCTTAATTATTTCGTCAATATGGACGGGCTGCAGATTGTCAGGATCGCATTCATCAGTAAGCACGGACACAGCCACCACAGGAAGATTTAAATGGTTGGCCACAATTACCTCAGGCACTGTACTCATACCAACGGCATCTGCCCCTATAGTTCTTAACATCCGATATTCTGCCTTAGTTTCCAGTTGGGGCCCAACGACAGAAGCATACACACCACTATGCAATGTAATATTTTCGCGGACTGCAATTCCTTTAATTTTTTCACACATTTCAATATCATACGGCTGGCTCATATCCACAAAACGAATCCCAAAATCAGCTACATTTTTAAATGCCAAAGGCGATCCGCCCTGAAGATTAATATGATCATCTATAAGCATGATATCACCTTTTTTATAGTTGAGGTTAATAGCCCCGGCTGCATTGGAGATGAACAACTTTTTTATTCCCAGTTCGTGCATGACCCTTATAGGATAGGTAACATCATCAAACTCATAGCCCTCGTAAACATGAAAACGACCTTGCATAACCACTACTTTTTTATTTTCGAGTGTGCCATAAATAAGCTTACCACTATGAAATTCAACGGTAGCCAACGGGAAAAATGGAATGTTATGGTAATGGGCTACAACACCGGATTCTATATGGTCTACCAATCTGCCAAGTCCTGTACCCAGTATAATCCCTATTTCAGGACTTTCAAAGCCTTTATTTCTGAGGTAAAGGGATGATTCTTCAAGCTGTTTTTTGGTCATAGGCTCAAATTTTTACAAAGGATTGAAAAACATCAAACTCTTTTAAATCTTCGTAGACGTCAATATCATTTTTGATTTGCAGGAGTTTTACCTTTTTATGATTTAAGTTTTTGAGGGTATCTTCCAGGACGGTTTCTGTGCCCCAATTCTTGTTTAAGAATATCTCCTTGTTCAATGTCTTCATTCCCAGGAGATAGTAACCTCCATCTGCTGCCGGACCTATTACAAAATCAGAATTTTCCAAACTATTAAAACCTGCTTCAATGGTTTCACTATTTAAGTCATAAATATCACTGCCAATAATGATAATCTTTTGATAACCTCTTTCAAATCCGGATATAAATGCATTATACATTCGTTCTCCCAAATCATTACCTTCTTGCAACTGTTTTGCGTAATTGCCTTTATCCCATAAATCATTTTCGGGTATTTCTTCTGAATAATAAACTTCTTTTGAACAATTAAGGTCTTTAGTAATCTTAGCCGTATGCTGCAATAAGATCATATAAATATCCAATGCCGCCTGATCCCCTATAGCCGCCGCCAATCTTGTCTTACACTTTCCTAATTTGGGGTTTCTGGTAAAAATAAGTAGTAATCGGTCTTTATTTTCTTCCAACTTCATATATGAATTAATCCTAATATACTTTTTCTGCCTTGGTCAGATATTTCCCCCAAAGCTTACCAAAGGCGTGTACTTTTTTGGTTTTTTCACCTTTAGCAGTATAGACCGGGTAACCCTGATTGCTCCATTCAAAAATACCACCATATAAATTTTTTGTGTTGAAATAACCAGATTCTAAAAGTTCTTCACCAATATTCTCAGATCTGACCCCTATGGAACAATAAACCACAATATTTAAATTTTTATCAGGATATTTAGTTATCACATCTGCCAATTTAAAATCATCATAACCTACCCAGACGGCATTTTTTATATGACTTACCTCATATTCTTCCCATTCTCTTGTGTCTAAAATAATTTGGTTTTTTTCATTTTGTAATTCTGAAACAGAAATGTAAGGGACACTTTCACTATTATACCAATCAAGAGCCTGGTCTATAGTTGATTGTGCATTAGCCGAGAATAGGAGAAAAAAGAAACATGAACATTTGATAAAAAGATGCATCGCTACGAATTATATCCAGGTGTAAAGATACTCATTTGGATAAAAATTTATCCTATCTGACGGTGGTTTTCGGGTCCAATAAATAAAATGTATTTTTATAAAAATCGACTGTTTGTTATGAGAAATTATATCCTATTTAGCCTTCTGAGCATACTATTTTTTTCATTTTATTCCTGTAAAAATAAAGAAGAAGAAAAAAATACAGAAATGACTTCTATGCCAGAAACAACTTTTTTTAAAGAGCCATACAGGCCACAATTCCATTTCACACCAACAGAGATGTGGATGAATGATCCTAATGGACTGGTTTATAACGAAGGAATATATCATCTTTTCTATCAGTATTACCCTCAAGATATTGTTTGGGGACCAATGCATTGGGGTCATGCCACAAGCAAGGACCTGGTATATTGGGAGCATAAACCGATTGCTTTATTTCCGGATGAAAATGGTTATATTTTTTCAGGCAGTGCTGTTCTTGATAAAAATAATACGTCCGGTCTGGGTACTCTGGACAATCCTCCTCTGGTAGCTATTTTTACCTATCATGATATAAACAAGGAAAAAGATGGTTCGAACGATTTCCAGACTCAAGGGATAGCTTATAGCCTGGACAACGGCGAATCGTGGACTAAATATCAGGATAATCCGGTTCTGGGAAATGAGGGTATTCGCGATTTTAGAGATCCCAAAGTTTTCTGGAATGAACCAACTCAAAGTTGGATCCTTGTATTGGTGGCAGGTGACCACGCACAACTTTACAGGTCTGACGACCTAATTTCCTGGACCTATCTAAGTGAATTTGGTAAAGAATCAGGGGCGCATGGAGGTGTCTGGGAATGCCCCGATCTGTTTCCGCTCAAAGTATCTGGCTCGGAAGAGGAAAAATGGGTGCTTATTATTAGTATAAATCCGGGGGCACCAAACGGCGGAAGCGGGACCCAATATTTTATTGGTGATTTTGACGGGACCACATTTACCTCAAATCAACAGGCAGAAAAATGGATAGATTGGGGAACGGATAATTATGCTGGGATTACTTATAACAATGAACCAAATGACCAGCGGATATTTATCGGATGGATGAGTAATTGGGCCTATGCAAGAGACACGCCAACAAAGGAATGGCGAAGTGCTATGACCGTTCCAAGAAAGTTATCACTTATTAAAGTGGGCAATTCATATGAATTGGCTAATTACCCCCTGGATGATTTTGGAACCGTCTTTAAATCGGAATTTAAAAAGGACCTTGAATTGGCAGCGGGTGAGTCGGAAACTATCGCTTTTGACAATTATAATCAATCCGAAATAAGGTTTAAAACCACGAATCGAAATTTTGAAATTTCTTATAATAATAGTTTAGGCGAGAAACTGGTATTGACCTTAGACGGGGATCAGGAATTGTTTTTATTAGATAGAACTAAGTCGGGCAAAACCGCGTTTAAAGAAGATTTTGCAAAAAGTGTTCATAAAATGCCGATCAGGAACTTGCCTGAGGGGGAAATAGAAGTGCGGATTTTGATGGATTGGTCGTCTATAGAAGTTTTTATAAATAATGGGCAATATGTAATGACGTCGCAAATATTTCCCAATGAATCGTATACAAATCTTATTTTCAAGAATTCCTCTTCCTCAGTATTGACTATTAATGCATTAGAGGTAAACAGGGCAGAATCTATCTGGTAGGGATTCAGGTATTTTGATTTAAGATTCCATACATAAGCCCTCGCAATTCCGCGAGGCCTTTTAGACGTCCTATGCCGGAATAGCCCGGATTTGTCTTAATATCCAGGTCGTTTAACAATTGCTGCCCGTGATCCGGGCGCATAGGTAATTGTTTGTTTCTTTTCTCCTGCAATTGAAGGAGTTCCTTCACCACGCCGTACATGGGCACATCACCTTCTAAGTGGCAGGCCTCATAAAAGTTGCCATCCGCATCCCTTCGGGTACTTCTAAGATGAACAAAGTGAATATGATCTCCATAGTCCTTTATGATTTGCACCAGGTTATTATCTTCTCTTACGCCGAGAGAACCGGTACAAAATGTAATCCCATTATTAGGGCTGTCGTTTTCCGATAGGATACGCTTTATGTCCGCCGCCGTACTCATAATTCTTGGCAGACCGAGTATGGGATAAGGTGGATCATCCGGATGTATAGCGAGAAAAACATTATTTTCTTCAGCCACAGGAAGTACTTCATTCAGAAAAAGATGCAGGTTTTTTTCCAAAGTTGGGGTGTCAATATTTTGGTAATTATTTAAGGCCTCCTGAAACTCCTTTAGTGTATAACCTATCTCTGCCCCGGGAAGATTATCTAAAATGGTCCTTTTTAGTTTTTCAATTGCTGCTGCGTCTAAATTTTCGTAATAAGTTTTGGCCTTTTTAATGATTCCGGGAGGATAAGATTCCTTAGCTCCCTGACGCTTTAGAATAAAACAGTCGAAAGCGGCCAGAGCTCTCATTTCAAAATTTAGTGTTCTTGCTCCGTTTGGTAGTTTATGATCCAATTCTGTGCGTATCCAATCTAATATGGGCATAAAATTGTAGCAGATAATGTTTATGTCTTCTGAGGCAAGATTTTTGATAGTTAACTTGTAGTTCTCTATAAGTTCCTGAAAATTTCCACTCCGCCTCTTAATAAATTCATGAACGGGAACACTTTCTACAACAGACCATCTGAGTCCCGCATTTTCTATAAGACGTTTTCGGTTTTGTATGGCCTCTTTAGTCCATACCGCTCCATTTGGAATTTCATGTAAAGCTGTTACAATGCCAGTTGCTCCTGCCTGTCTTATATCACTTAAGGTTACAGGGTCATTAGGCCCGTACCATCTCATTGTTTGTTCCATTGTCTTCATACCCCCGAATATGCATTAAATCCGCCATCTACCGGAATAATTGTCCCGGTAACAAATTTTGAGGCATCGCTGCTAAGCCATTGAAGCACCCCAAAGAGTTCATCCGGATTACCAAATCTGCCCATAGGGGTATTCTCAATAATTTGTCTGCCACGTTTTGTTAATTTGCCATCTGTCTCGGTAAGTAAAGTGCGGTTTTGTTCGGTTAAAAAGAAACCGGGAGCAATAGCATTTACTCTTAAATCCGCGCTGTGTTTGCTGCAAAACTCAATAGCCAACCATTTGGTCAGGTTATCAATAGCGGCCTTTGCAGAACCGTAACCCAAAACCCGGGTTATGGGCCTTTGAGCGGCCATGGAAGAAATATTAATAATACTTCCTTTTAAATCTTTTAGAAATAAGGGCAGGAATGTTTTTATTGGGAGGAAGGAACCCAGATAATTCAATTCCATAACTTTATTTAATTCATCTATCCTGGCATCCAATATGGTCTGCTCCGGAGTAATTACTGCCCCTGCCATATTCCCTCCTGCCAGGTTAACCAGGACATCTATTTTTCCAAATTCATTTTCAAGTTCCAATTTTGCACGCTCTAAATCTCGCTCATTTGTTACATCGGCGATCAGGGGAAATACTTTATGCCGATTACCTTTATTTTCTGCGATTAGCGCATTTATTTTATCCGGATTTCTGCCTAGGGCAACTACTCTGGCACCTTGTTCTGCCAGATAGGCTGTCATGGCCGAACCTAAAACACCGGTTGCACCACTAATTACAATAATTTTGTCGTCTACAGAAAACAATTCAGACATGATAAGATGTTAAGTATATTTCTATTTTTGAATGGCAAAAACTAAGATTCCCGGAATCCGATTAGTCTTTCCAAATATAACTTAAGAAAGTTAAATTATTAAAGTACTTCTCAAACTAAAATGGAAAATAAGCCTTTGCATTATGGTAACAGATATCTGATACAATCTGACCCAACCATTTTTCATCTTCCGGTAATTCTCCATTTGCAACGTCTTTACCGATAAGATTGCAGAGTACTCTCCTAAAATATTCATGTCTTGGAAATGAAAGAAAACTGCGAGAATCTGTTAACATCCCAATAAAACAACTAAGCAGGCCAATATTGGAAAGCGAGTTCAATTGTTTTTCCATCCCGTCTTTCTGATCTAAAAACCACCAGGCAGAACCAAATTGAATTTTACCCTTGACGCTTCCATCATTAAAATTGCCAACCATCGCAGCAATAACTTCATTGTCAGCAGGGTTCAAATTGTAAATAATAGTTTTGGCAAGTTGGTTTGTACTATCCAGGGTGTCCAGGAAGTTACTCAGTGACAGTGCCTGCGAAAAATCCCCTATAGAATCAAACCCGGTGTCCGGCCCCAAACGTTGAAGCATCCTTTGATTATTATTTCTGAGGGCACCGAGATGAAATTGTTGTACCCATGCATTTTTATGGTAGCATTTGGCAAGAAATTTTAATACTTCAGATTTAAAATAAGCGACTTCATGTGAATTTAGTGATTCCCCATTTTTTAATTTTTTAAAGATTTTGGAGCTATCAAAGCTTTCATTTTTGTAGATAGGGAGGGAATCCAAGCCGTGATCTGCTAATCTACAGCCATTTTCATGAAAGTAATTTATTCTTGATTCCAAGGCGGACAGAAGGTCCGTATATGAATGAATAGAAGCATTGGTAACTTCTTCCAATTGGCCTAAATATTTAAGGAAAGCGTTGGTATTTTCAACGGCATACGCTTTATCCGGCCGAAATGCCGGCAATAATCTTAGGCCCTGGTTCTGTCTCGCTTTTTTATGGTATTCAAGCGTATCCAAAGGATCATCCGTGGTGCATACCACTTCAACGTTCATTTGCTTCAGAAGACCTAAAGTGCTCCGTGAGGGAAGTTGTAATTGTTCAGAGCAAGTATCATAAATATTTTGGGCATTATTTTGGTCCAGGAGCACATCTACATTAAAATAACGCTTTAATTCGAGGTGGGTCCAATGGTACAAAGGATTTCGAACTGTATATGGTACAGTCTCTCCCCACTTTAGAAATTTTTCCTGATCTGTGGCATTTCCGGTAATATATTTTTCTTCAATACCAAGAGTCCGCATAGCTCTCCATTTATAATGGTCTCCGTTCAGCCATACCTGAGAGATATTATCAAATTGAAAATCTTTTGCTATTTTCTCAGGCGACAAATGATTGTGGTAATCAATGATTGGTAAGTTTTTGGCATAATCGTGGTAAAGCCGGCTGGCAAATGGGGTCTGCAATAAAAAATCTTCATGTATAAAATTATTAACCGCCATTTTAGTTGGTATTTACGGTTTCAGGCAACATAGTTCCAACCATCCTCGAAGCAAGTTCTTCCAGATCAATACCCAATTGCTCTCTGTTTACGCGAAGTACTTCAGTGCTTAATTCTACAGGTAAATTAGTATAACCGTCCTTTGCCCCCAGGATCATTCCGGCCACTGCGGCCACTGTATCATTGTCTCGCCCGTAATTTACAATAAACTGTATGCTCTTTACAAAATCACCTTCCCCAAAGGCCAATCCGGCAATCATAATTTGCCAGATTTCACCGGCATGAAAAGCAATTGCCTTTTCGTCTTTTTCCAATAATGCGTAAACAAATTCCTGTTGTGCCCAATCGGTTTTAGTCCCGCTAAAATGATCGGGAATATTTATCTCCAATGAATCCGTTAATCTTAGAGAATCTGAACTTTTAATTTCCCGGGACAGGTTTACATATTTTCTGGTGGCGTTTGCTGTGTTATAGGAAATACGGCCTACAAGTCTACTGTCTTGATAGCGCATAGGATCAATAAAAACGGCAGTATTAAGTATGGAATCCATGTTCGTGGTTCGCATGGCCATTTGGGTCATCGCTGCTACCAGCCCTGAAATGTCTTTAGCGTATCCAAGATCAAAAAGTGAATGTTTGTAAGCTGCAAGATATGCTATCTCCGGATTAGGTTCTATCAAACCAAACATAGGCGTGTATAACATTCCGGCACAGGACATTTCCCCTCCATAAAATCTATTTTGAGCTTCCAGATAATCTCCCGTACTTTTCTGGTAAGCCAGAGCTACCCGGGCCCATTCTTTAATCCAGTCTACCTTTTCTAATCTGGCGTCCAGGGCATCAGGAGAAGCTAAAATTTCCTTATCACCCAGCCTGGAAGCTATAGATTGATAATAATCTGTAATAAATTTTGCAAAATGTTTTGCATTTAGGTCGGGGGAATAGGTATCAAAATATGAAACCATAAAGTACTTCCATCGGGTATCATCCGTGGTAGCACCGGCATTCAGGTTATGCTCCCAGGTTCCTTCAGGAGATTGTATGCGTTCTGCAGGGGTAAGCCCTGTGATATAACCATATTTATGCTGAATGTCAGATCTGTGCCACATCTCAGTAGAAGCACCCATGGCATCACCTATGGCAGAACCAACTAAGGCGCCCAAAACCTTGTCATATAATTCTTCCTTGTTTAAAACAAGAGAATCCTGGGCGTAAGCAGATTTCTTAGGCTCAGGGATATCTATTTCAGCCTTCTGATCCTTGCATGATAAGATGATCACAGACAAAAACAAGGTGATAATAAAAAAATTATATTTCATACTAATATCATTTTTCTTGCAAGTTGTAAAAGATAGTCTTTTTCCTCGATAGTTCGTTGCAACGGTAACTGTGCCAGGCCAATTAAACGCCTCATAATTTCAATACCAGCTACCTGAGAAACGAGATTATTATTTACTTCTCCTCTATAAAGTCCCATTACGGTGGCTAAAGAGGAATCATCCATTGTGGCCATAATAAGGTGAGCTGTCATAACCCCCAGATCGAATTCCCTAAAACCAATAAAACTGAATTCGGGATCAATAATAAAAACCTCATTTTCCAGCTGCATCCAGCTACCCGGGTAATAATCACCATGGATCAAAACGTTTCCTTTAGAAAGGTATTTGTCGCCAAGTTTGTGCACTTCGGTTTTTATGGCTGTATCTTTTTTATAGGGGAGCGATAATTCCTGCAGACCTTCCTGGATATCATCTAATTGAAATCCGTTGTCTTCCATAAATGGGAGAACAAAAATATGTTGATGATTTAATTGCCTCAGCTCCCAATTTTCAGGAAAGTTTTGCACATTACCCACTTTGTGAATGGCTTTTGAAATGTTTACTAGTTTTTCCAGGATTTGAAAGGACATCTTTCGGTCTGCGTAACAGGAGGTCATATCATCACACTGTCCGAGATCTTCCATTTGTATTAAATAATTCTTTTGATCAAATTCTAAAATAGCGGGGATGTGGGCTGATATCAAAGCTCCTTGCACAGCCTCATAAAACTTATATTCCACCTCAATCCTGTTAAGAGGGGCTTCAATTTGCTGGAACTTTTGTACATAGGGTCGCGATTGTTTTAGAATAAAGGAACGTTGATTCGTATTTACCCGAAGCACAACATTCATATTACCCTCCCCAGGTTTCGAAATAACACGTATCTTTTCATCAGCATTCAGCCAGTTTTTGGATTCCAGGAATTCCTGAAGAGTATTAATCGAGGTATTGGTATCTATAGAAATCAAGGTGAAAACAATTTTATTGCAAGATAGTCTCAAAACAAAAAAATACTTACGTTACACTAAAATTTTTATACTCATTGAGACCCGGGGATTTTTGAAACTTGCGATAATTTTTTTACACCTCAACGATTTTTAAATTACAAATGTCATTTAAGAGTGTTTATGAAATGGCGTGATTCTTAGACTTTAGGTAAATGAGACTTTTACTCCAAATATATATTTAAACAAGAGGTGTTAAGTTGCCCATTTGGGTTATTCATAAAATCTATCATAACCTGGTTTTTGCATTCCTGATTTCCACTTCCATGTCCTCCTTCATCAAGGATTAATAGTTTTCCCTTGCTCAGGTTTTCCATAAATAAAACACCATTTTTTGGAGGGGTAACAGGATCAAATCTATTTACGAAAACTAATGTTGGGATATCAGAATCCAGGAATTTTCGCTCTTCCAAGGGTAAGTTATTGGTATGCCATTTCTTCCCGGCGATGTAAAAAGCATCAAAAAAGCCCAGTTTGACAGGTATTAAAGGATATTTTTTATAGTCCTCTAAAATGACTTCTGCTGTATTGGCCGGATTAAAATTTTCAAATTTTTCTACAGACAACAACATAGTAAGGTTTAGTCCTCCGGTTAACTCATATTCAAACTGCAGTACTTCATTAATAACCTCTCCGCTGCCCTCCTTTAAAGCTTTTATAAGCTCTGGCGCCTTTTCCCTCGAGTTACTTTGATACAGCAACCTTCTCAATAGGTAAACCCCGTCCTGGGCATTGATAGTTACATTTATTGAATCATTCATGGTGACTGTCAATGGCTTTTGCTCCAAAATCGAAATCGCTTCAAAATAATCCTCTTTTAGCATTGGATATTGTTTCTTGCAATCGGGATCATTTTCACAATACTCGAAAATTCGCCCTAGAGCCAGTGAATAGCTGTCTAAGCGATTAAGAAGAAAATCACCGCTAAGCGGAGAAGGTGAATCCAGTACTGAAGAATGAATGTAATTAGGGAACATATCCTGGACCACTCTGGCTATACGAGTACCATAAGAACCCCCAAACAGATTGTATTTCTCATAATCCAAATGCTTAAAAAGCATTCCTACATCCTTCGCATTTTGAATTGAATTATAATACCCCGGGTTAATATCTTGTGCCTCACATTTCTTTTTATATTTAAAAATCAAGTCTGTCATCAATACCAATTCCTCTTCTTCATCGGCGTCTTTGGCCATTATATCAAAGGCATCAAAAGACATGTCGGGCAAGGCAGAGGAATATCCAATGCCGCGTTGGTCAAAAAGAATAATATCGCGTTCATTTCTCATGGGGTGTTCCAATAAGAAACCAACCATACCCTGACTCAGAGAATTACCACCCGGGCCGCCAGAAAAGAAAATCATCGGAAATGCAGCAGAAATACTGTCTTTGGCTTTTAAAACTATATAGGTAATCTGAATTTGTTTACCATCGGGCTCATCATGATTTTCCGGAACCAAAATGGCACCGGCCTGTACATCTTCTCGCTCCGGGAGCCAATCCAACCCCTTGGGATTTATGAATACAGGCTCATTCTGAGCCTTACAAACAAGAGCAACAAGGAGTAGTGATAGATATAAAATAATTTTTCTCATGACTGTACTAATTAAATATTGGTATTAAGTTAGTTTAAGTTTTAAATTATATACAAAGGCTCCTGGTTCAGCTTCTTTTTACATTCCATTTAGCCTTTTTTTTGATTTTTATTCAATGTCAAGCTATTTAATTCCTGTAATCTAATTTTATAATTTCCCTTATTCCATCCAAATAGGGGGTTGGTTTAAAATCAAAATGATTGGTAAACTTGTCTGAATTAAACACATACTCCCTGTCGTATTGGTACATCATTTCGGGCATTTCCCGCATCAAAGGAATAAAAAGCCCAAGCAATTTTACAATGAATTTTGTAGCTGTCTGGGTTTTAGGTTTTACATTCATTTCTTTGGCAATTGTGTCAATCCATTCCTGTCCGGTGAAGGGATTTTCGGCCGTTGGCAAGTGCCACACCTGGTTATAAGCCTTTTCAGAATTGCCAAGAAGTGCAGTTGCCTTACCTGCGTCGGGAGTATAAGTGAAAGAGTGCTTAAAATTTGGGGAAGCCATCCAATTTGCCTTTTTCCCGCTGCTCAGGGGTTTAAAAACAGTCTCGGTTAACATACTCGTATTTTTTATTCCCGGCCCATAAAAATCTGCTGAACGCGCGATAAGTGCAGTAAGCTTTCCTTCTTTTACTTTAGATAGGATCATTTCTGCTATTTCGGCACGTATTTTTCCTTTTTTGCTGGGAGGGTTAATCGGTGTTTCCTCGTTCATCCCGTTTAAATGATCCGGGTCGTACATATAGATGTTGTCAAAGAATACCAATTTGCAATTATGTGTATTACAGGCATCAATTATATTAGCGGTGAATTTAGGCCAGTTTTCCTTCCAGATTTTTAAATTATACGGAAATCCGACAGTTACATAAACTATGGTTGAACCTTTTATTGCTTCATTTACTTCAGAAGGAT
The DNA here is from genome assembly GCF_947490415.1 of uncultured Eudoraea sp. GTDB lineage: Bacteria > Bacteroidota > Bacteroidia > Flavobacteriales > Flavobacteriaceae > Eudoraea. The sequence continues at coordinate 186,993 of NZ_CANLGX010000001.1, read as the reverse complement.
TTAGAAGATCTGCAGGGAAAACTTCATCTGTCTCATGCACTTTTTTGGGATTCCTGCTCACCAATCTAATTTGGGAGGTGTACTCTTTTAAGGCTTTGGCAAGTTCAATTCCAATAGCGCCGCCTGAACCTAAAATTGTTTGCATACTTGATTTAATTATCGCCCAGGGGCTTTTTCTTAATAGTAGAGTATGAAGTTAGTAATTATCTTTTATTTGGGCGTGGATTACAGCAAGTTCATCTAAAGAATTTATAGAGTTTCTCCAGGGCTAACTGCGCTTTGCTTGTTGTTCCTTCGGAACCTCTCCTGAAAATTCCAAACCCTCCTGACTTCTGAAGTTGGTTTTTTGTTTTTCAGACCCTGAAAAAAGCAGGCTTTTATAGGTTCCATTTCATTACCTCCCACTTCGCGCCTCATTTTTTCCTTCTTCGTACTTCATTTTTTCCTCCAGGACTAACTCCCCCGATAGTTATCGGGGTCGTTGTTCCTTAGGAACCTCTCCTGACAATGCCAAACCTCGCTGCCTTCGGCAGGGTTTTTTTTATTTCCCCGATCCTTAGGAAAGTGAACTTTCCACGTCCGATGAAATAAAAAAACCCGCTTCTTGTTACAAGAAGCGGGTTTGGCGCTTTAAGTGGTACCTCCAGGAATTACCGCTGCGGCTTTCAGCCTATGCGGCATAGACCTCGATTCGCTTGGCCGGCGCCAAACAAAAAAGCACGCAATAATGCGTGCTTTTTGCTGTAGCTCCCACTCGCTACTCTTGTGGTACCTCCAGGAATCGAACCAGGGACACACGGATTTTCAGTCCGTTGCTCTACCAACTGAGCTAAGGTACCTTATTTTTGGGCCAGCACCCTCCGTAGCGTAAGCAAAAGCGTAACGCGAAGGAGGGGGCAAATATACTTTCAAATTTAGGAACTACAAACAAAAAAGAAAAAAAAGCCCGCTGTTTTTTTTCATTTTATAATCTTTGTGTTATGAACCTCATTGTAGACGCGGGAAATACCTATATAAAGCTGGCCGTTTTTAACGGGCATAGCCTGTTATGGCAACAAAAGTTTGAACCAGAGGACTTTCCAAAGATGGTGAGAAAGGTATTTAAAAAATATCCTGCTATACAAGCAGCCATTGTTTCTTCAGTAGGTGTTTTAGACAAAAAATATATTTCGGTATTGTCTGTTTTTGTTGAGGTACATTTATTGAGTCATAACAGCAAAATTCCCTTTAAGAATTCCTATGCTACGCCTCAGACCTTAGGGATGGACAGGGTGGCGCTCGCCACAGCAGCCTTCTACCATAATCCTGATGCTAATACCCTGGTCATTGACGCAGGCACTTGTATAACTTACGATATGATAAATGACTATGGGGAGTATCTGGGAGGTGCAATTTCTCCCGGCTTACGTATGCGTTATAAGGCACTGCATGAACATACTTCAAAGTTGCCTTTGCTGGAACCGGAGAATTTTATTGATATAATAGGAAACTCTACAGATGCAAGTATCCATAGTGGTGTTTTAAATGGCATTTGCAGGGAGATAGATGGGGTCATAGGCCAATACCAATCGCGATTTGAAGATTTAACAGTTATTTTAACAGGCGGTGACGCTCAAATTTTGTCTAAACGATTAAAAAATACCATATTTGCGCATTCTAATTTTCTCCTAAAAGGCTTGAATTATTTACTGGAATACAACAAACGCTAGATGGTAAAGAAAATCGTATTGCTAATACTCTGCTTAACGGCGATAGCATCATACTCCCAGAGTGGTAACGGAACCGTATCACCTTATTCTTTTGGCGGGATAGGAGATTTTAGACCGCAGACTACAATAGAAAATCAGGCTATGGGAGGATTAAGCATGTATACCGATAGTATTCATGTCAACCTAAATAACCCTGCGGCTTACGGAAAACTCAGGTTAGTAACATATACCGCAGGAGGTGGGCATAAAGAAGTAAAATTAAAAGATTTTACAGATAAAGAAAGTTCTTCGGTCACCACTCTTGAATATATTGCCCTGGCATTTCCAATATCGCCAAAGTTTGGAGTTGGGTTTGGAGTTCTTCCTTATACGGCGGTGGGTTATAATGTTTTTTCTCAAACAACTAATGCCACCCAGGATACGGTTGTAAATCAGTTTTCCGGGGATGGGGGATTAAATAAAGTATTTTTATCAGCTGGATATGAAATTACTAAAAACCTGCATGTTGGGGCAACAGTAAATTTTAGCTTCGGGAACATACAATACCAGAGTGTTCAAAGTATTTCAGGAGTGCAGTATGGTACAATAAATATCCGTGAATCTGAGATTAGCGGGTATGATTTTAATTATGGAGCAACGTATACCCCCAGGATTAAAAATAAATACACTTTATTTAGTTCAGTTACCGTGAATACACAGGCCAATCTGGTATCTTCAAACACTGAAAGATTGGGTTCCTTTTCGTTAAGTACAGGAGAGGAAATTGAAGTAAGAGATGTAAATTTAGAACCTTCAAATCTTAGGAACACAGAACTGAAAATACCAACAACAACTACTTTTGGACTTGGGATAGGTCGGGATAAAAAATGGTTTATAGGTGCAGAATATAGTTTACAGGCGGTGAGTTCGTTTAGAAATGCTTTTATTGACCCCGAAAATATAGCCTATGAAGATGCCAACACCATTAGAGTAGGCGGATATTTTGTACCCGATTATGCATCATTTACCAGTTATTTGAAAAGAATCACGTACAGGGCTGGTGCGCGCACTTCCAAAACAGGATTGATAGTCAATGATACCTCGATAAATGATTTTGGCATAACTTTTGGTCTTGGGTTACCAGTTGGAGGAGGTTTTTCCAATATGAATATTGGTTTTGAATATGGTAAACGAGGTACCACGGTAGCGGATTTAATTGAGGAAACTTATTTCAAAGTCAGTGTAGGACTATCATTCAACGATAAATGGTTCCAAAAAAGGAAAATAAATTGATAAAAATTTAGTACATTAACCACTTTAAAATTTATACAACATGAAAAAGGAGTTTTACTGTATGATGATTGGGTTTCTGGCAATAATGGGTACGGCAAATGCACAAGCGCAAAACCCTGAATGTATGACCAATCTTTCTATTTATGCTGAGCATGCAAAAGTAAAAAATTACGATGCTGCTTACACACCATGGAAAATGGTATATGAAACATGTCCGTCGATAAATAAAGCCAATTTTTCGCTGGGTGAAAAAATTCTGGCTTATAAAATAGATAATAGTTCCGGCGCCGAAAAAGATGGTTATATAAATGACTTACTTGCTTTATATGACAATAGTTTGAAAGTTTTTCCGGATAAATTTCCCAAAGCGGTTGTTGCCATAGATAAGGCCTTACTCTTATATGATAATAAAATGGCTTCTGATGAAGAATTATATAATATGCTTCATGTTGCCTTTGAGGAAGACGCTTCAAATTTTAAAAACCCAAAAGCACTTTATCTCTATTTTTCAAGTCTTGTAGATCTTTATAATGGAGGGAAAAAAGATCTTCAGACAGTTTTTGATACCTATGATGACGTTACTGAAAAAATAGAAGAAGAGAACAATAAACTAACAGATGTAATTAGCCAATTGTTACCTAAGGAAGAGGCTGGCACCCTTACTTCTAAAGATCAGAGAAAGTTAAAAGTGGCAACCACTAATTCTGAATCTTACGGTAAGATTGCCGGGAGTGTGGATTCCAAATTAGGTGCCCTGGCAGATTGTGAAAATCTTATTCCTCTTTATCAAAAGAGTTTTGAATCCAAAAAAACCGACGTTACCTGGGTAAAAAGGGCAGTAGGAAGAATGTTTAGCAAAGATTGTACTGATGATCCTATGTTTCAAAAATTATTTGAGGCCCAATTAGCACTGGATCCTTCTGCGGATGCTTATGTTTACGGAGGAACCTTAAAGAAAAAGGCAGGTGATACCAAAGGAGCTATAGCAGATTTTAATAAAGCTCTTGATTTGGAGACAGATTCTAAAAAGAAATCAAATATTGCCTATAAGATAGCAACAAGCTATAGAAGAACCAATAAATCAACTGCAAGAAGTTATGCCCAGAAGGCTATAGATGCAAATCCTGCTAATGGGAGAGCCTACCTTCTTATTGCAAACTTATATGCTACAAGTGCTAATGATTGTGGTAGTACACCATTTGAAAAAAGAGCAATCTATTGGAAAGCGGCAGATATGGCAAGAAGAGCTGGTAGAGTAGATCCTTCATTGAGCAGCAATGCAAATCAATCTGCGGCCAGTTATAGTGCCAAAGCACCCTCAAAAACAGATATCTTTAATTCTGGAATGGCTGGTAAAACCATCAGCTTTAGTTGTTGGGTGGGAGGCAGCGTAACGGTGCCTAATCTATAACAATGGATAATTCTTACGGAAATAAAATTAACAACATTGCCATGGTATTTTCTGTGGCAATGTTGTTTTTTGGCTGTAAGGATAATTACAAAAGGGTTGGAGAAGAAGCACAACAAACCATCTATCCCCAGGGGGTTGCTCAGAATTTTGTGCTTACTTATACAGAAACTCCTGAAAAATTGGGAAGCGAAGATACCAAAGATTCCAAGATCATAGCCATTTTAAAAAGTCCGCTGAGTGAAGATTATGACAATATGAGATTTAAGTTTAGGACTTTTCCGGATGGATTAGAGGTGGATTTGTTTGATGCTGAAAATAACAAAAGTACAATTAAGGCCGACTACGGGATTATTTATTCCAACACTAATTTAATAGACTTGCAGGGTAACGTAGTAATCGAATCTCATGATGGAAAAAAGCTTGAAGCTCCTCAGCTTTTTTATGATCAGTCAAATGAGTGGATTTTTACGCAGCGTAAATTTAAATTTACCAATCCCGAAGATGGGACAATTATGGATGGTGAGGGAATGGATTTCAATAAAGACTTTAGTTTCTTCAATGCCCATAAGACTTATGGATTAATCACAATTAAGGAAGATAAAACATGATTAAAATACTAAGATATACGGAATACTTGTACCTGGTTGTCGCAATAATATCTGTATATAAGACAATTGAACTTTGGAATATAAACAGAGAAGGTACTTACATCTTTATTTTCTTTGCACTCGTCTCTATAGGAATGTTTATTTTTAGGCGTAATTACAGAAAACGTTTCGAAAAGCGAAAACGGGATAATCAGCAATAGCCTTGGACTCTAGCATACTTATTATTTGTATTTGTTTGTTGTTATCTGCATTCTTTTCCGGAATGGAGATTGCTTTTATCTCTGCGAATAAGATTCATATAGAAATTGAAAAGAAACAGGAAGGTCTGTTGGCACAGATACTTACTCGGTTAACAAAAAAGCCTTCTAAGTTTATTGCTACCATGCTCATAGGCAATAATATTGCTTTAGTGGTTTATGGGTTGTATATGGGGGAGTTATTGATGAATTGGTTCCAAACCAAATTGGCATCAGGGAATAGCTTTGTTCAACTTTTGTTTACAGATTTTAGCCTCCTGACCCAGACGTTAATTTCCACCATAATAATTTTGCTTACGGCAGAATTTTTACCCAAAGTGCTTTTTCAGATCTATGCGAACAAACTACTTAAATTTTTTGCGGCTCCGGCATATATTTTCTATTTGTTATTCTCTTTTGTTTCCGATTTTGTCATTAAAGTTTCCGATATTCTTCTCAAAACCTTTTTCAAGACAGACGGGGATGAAGTGCAACTGGCATTTAGTAAGATTGAATTAGGAGACTATATCACAGAACAAATGGAGACAGTGAAGGAAGAGGATGAAGTGGATTCTGAGATTCAGATCTTTCAGAACGCACTTGAGTTTTCTGCGGTAAAGGCAAGGGAAGTTATGGTTCCCAGGACTGAGATTATAGCAGTAGAATTGCATGAAACTCCAAAAAACCTGGCTAAACTTTTTACCGAAACCGGCTTGTCAAAAATATTAGTCTTTAAAGACACTATAGATAACATTATTGGGTACATCCATTCTTATGAGTTATTTAAGAAGCCTAAAACAATAAAAAGTATACTTCTGCCGGTAGAGTTTGTGCCGGAGACCATGTTAATTCAGGACATCCTAAATGTGCTGACAAAAAAGCGAAAAAGCATTGCTGTGGTCCTGGATGAGTATGGTGGTACGTCAGGAATAATGACCGTTGAGGATATTGTTGAAGAACTTTTTGGCGAAATAGAAGATGAACATGATTCTACTGATTTACTGGAAGAGCAACTAAACAGTAATACCTATAAATTTTCCGCCAGGTTGGAGGTAGATTACCTTAATGAACAATACAAGCTGGAGCTTCCTGAAAGCGAGGAATACGAAACACTTGGCGGTCTGATAGTGAATGAAACAGGTGAGATCCCGGACCAGAATGCAGAAATAAAGGTTGAACATTTTTTGTTTACCATCCTGGAAGTTTCCAGCACAAAAATAGATTTGGTGTCACTTCAAGTCCTGGAAAAGGATTAGCCCTATAAATATAAGCCAGATAGAAAGCTTTAAGTTTTTATTTCTTAATGTAAAATACTAATTTCGCCAACTGATTTTAAACAAATAAAAAATGGCAATTCTAGAGAATATTAGAAAACGAACAACAATTTTAATCCTTATCATTGGGATGGCCTTATTTGCGTTCGTAATATCTGGAATTTTTACCAGTAATGATTTTTCTGGTGGAAAAGTTGGGTCTTCTGTAGGTGAAATTAATGGGGACGAAATTTCTATTGATGACTTTAGACGAAAAATTGAGAGGGCATCAAGAAGGTCCGGGCCAACAACCTCATCTATGCAATTAGTAAATTCTGTCTGGAACCAGGTAGAACGAAACACTATTTTGGGGCAACAGATAGAAGACCTGGGTATTTCTATAGAGCAGGACCAGATAATAAATGTTATTAAATCCAGCCCCGGGATAGCTCAGAATCCACAATTTTCAGATGAGAATGGAGTATTTGATGAAACAAAATTTCGGGATTTTATTGCCGAATTAAAAATCAATGCCCCTGCCCAATATAACGATTGGTTGCAGGACGAAGAAGCTATTATTCAGGGCGCAAAGGAACAAACGTATTTTAATTTAATAAGAGCAGGAGTTGGTGCCACTTTGAAAGAAGGGGAATTGGATTATAAATTAACTACAGATAAAGTAGATATCAGATATGTAAGAGTTCCTTATACGTCCATTCCTGATAGTACTTTTATTATTACTAAAAAAGAAATTTCGGACTACATCAATGCACATAAGGAAGAATATAAGCAACAAAGGTCCAGAGATATTCAATTTGTTTATTTTGAAGATAAAGCTTCTCTTGAAGATGAGGCTGCCATAAAAGATCAAATAACAAAACTTCTTGATGACACCGTAGAATATTTTGAAGAACGCGATGAAACAGATACCATTCCGGGATTTAGAAATACAAAAGACAACGCTGCTTTTCTTGATAGAAATTCAGATAGCAAATTCGATACTATTTATAAGTCGAAAAATGAACTCCCAATAAAATTTGCAGATACACTAATGGCCTTAAATATTGGTGAGTTATTTGGACCTTACCAGGATGGTGATAGTTTTAAAATCACCAAAATGGTTGGCAAAAAGCCGAATGGATCTGTAAAGGCCAGTCATATACTGATTACGTGGGAAGGAGCCGAAAGAGCAAACCCTGAAATCAAGAGAACCAAAGAAGAAGCCGAGGCTAAAGCAAAAGATTTACTAAAACAAGCTAAAGCCGAAGGAGCCGTTTTTGCCCAACTGGCTAGAGATAATTCCGACGGGCCTTCTGCTCCAAGGGGTGGCGACTTGGGTTATTTTCAGGAAGGTGTAATGACACCTAAGTTCAATGATTTTGCGTTTGGAAATGTGGAAGGCCATATTGGACTTGTTGAAACAGAATTTGGGTATCATATTGTACGGGTGGATGATAAGGAAGATCTTGTTCAGCTGGCAACTCTAAGCAGGGCAATTGAGGCTTCTGACGAAACATTAAATAAATTATTTACTGATGCGACTAAATTTGAAATGTCGGCAACGTCTTCAGAAAAGTCTTTTTCTGATGTAGCAAAAGAAAATGAATACTTAGTAAGACCTGTTAATAAAATAAATGCATTAGACGAAAACCTTCCGGGACTCTCTAACCAAAGATCTATTGTTCAATGGGCATTTAATGACGAAACTGAAATAGGTGATATTAAGAGGTTTGGAATTGGCAACGGGTATGCAGTTGTCCAGCTAACGGCGAAGTATGAAGAAGGTTTAATGTCTGTTGAAGATGCTTCCGCCAATGTGCTTCCAAAAATTCGTAAAGGGAAAAAAGCTTCAAGGATTATTTCTCAAAACCAGGGGAAATCTTTGGACGATTTTGCGTCTGCCAACAATACTAATATATCTACAGCCTCCGCCTTAACGGTTAAGACTCCTACAATACCAGGCGCCGGCAGAGAACCTTTGGTTGTGGGCACTGCATTCGCTTTAGCTGAGGGGAGTGTTTCAGATCTTATTGAAGGCGAAACCGGAGTTTTTAAAATTGAAGTATCCAAAAAAGAAGAGGGTCCTAAGCTGGAAAACTATACCACATTTGCCAATTCTTTGCAGGCTTCAAACGGAACCCGGGTAAATATAAGTGTATTCAATGCCTTAAAGGAAAATTCAGAGATTACAGATAACAGAGCAACTTTCTATTAAGAACTATATCGTTTATCGCCAAGAACTTTTTAGAAAAGAAACCCAATTAAATCATATTAAAAAAAGCTTCTCATATGAGAAGCTTTTTTTATAATATCATTTCCGCAAACGGAATTATAGTCTTATAGCCCTTGTTAATAAAGTATTCAGGAGTTTTAGTATCTCCTATGGCAAGTACAAAATCTCCGCCCCATGCCCCTAAACTTTTTAGAGACCCTTCAAAGTCGGGAAATAGTTTTTCCTTTACAGGTGTCAGATTAAGAGTATCTGCCATAAGCAATTCATGAGTGTTCATTAATTCTTTAAACCTGGTTATTTCGGTACAACGAATACATTCTTCTGTTAGTTCTGAAATTTTAAGTATTAAAGATTCTTTATCAAATTCCTGTTCTTTATATCTGGTAATCCCTTCTCTGCTGTTTTGCTTTCTGTTGAGATGTACAAAGAACAAAGCGTCTTTGAATGGAGGGTTGAAATCAATTTCTTTTATAAATTGTCCCTTGTTTTTTATTTGATAAATTATTGGATGATTATGTTGTGCACAGGCAATATCGTATCCGCTTCCATTAAATGTTTTGGATAAAAGAACAAAAGGATCAACGTTTGCCCATTGCGCAACATTATTAATTAGGGTTGAGGAAGATCCAAGTCCCCAATCCCTTGGAAAGCTGAGGTTTGTATGTATTTCATATCCCTTTTTTCCATTTAAAAAATTCGGATTCAGTTTTTTTGCCTCCAGTAGAATTTTCAACAGCATTTTGGAGACCTTATCTGTAGATGCCACATGGTTTTCCTGTTCATTTGCAATTTCTATATCCGTAGTCCTAAAAAGTTCCAATTGCAGAGAGGTGTGAAACCAGATTTCGCTTTTTTCATCCAGGCTTGTCCATAAAAGTCTCGGAGAATCCAATTCTTTAACCGTTAAATCTTGCCCGTATCTAGTAGGCAGGGCAAAGGACAGGGCACCGTCAAGAACTGCGTACTCGCCGGTAAGCAGCAACTTTCCATTGCTATAGTACCTTTGAGTCATAGATTGTTCCGTAAATTTTGAAGCGCTTCAACAACGGCATTATGAGTGGCTGCATTCTTTTTAAAATAGGCGATCAGAGTCTTCTTTTCATCATCTGATGCACTCATTTGATTAAGAATATTTAGCAAATGCATTTTCATATGGCCCTCCTGAATACCTGTCGTGACTAATGATCTGACGGCGGCAAAATTCTGAGCCAATCCGGCCACTGCAACAATTTGCATCAATTCACGGGCTGATGGTTTCTGTAATATTTCCAGAGCGAGATTTACTAAGGGATGCAATCTGGTAAGCCCGCCAACGGTTCCTAAGGCCAGAGGCACCTCTATCCAAAATTTAAAAATGCCATCCTCCAAAGAGGCATGCGTAAGACTTCTGTAAGATCCATCTTTTGCCGCATAAGCATGTATTCCGGCTTCTACTGCCCTGAAATCGTTACCGGTAGCCAGAACAACAGCATCTATTCCGTTCATTATGCCTTTATTATGGGTAACCGCTCTGTAGGGTTCAACGTTGGCAATATTAACTGCCCTCACCATTTTTTCTGCGAATTCTTTTGGGGAAACAGATTGTTCCACCTCTAAATCATCAATAGGGCAACTTACCTCCGCCCGTACACGGCATTCCGGCACATAGTTAGAGAGAATACTCATTACCACTTCTATTTGCCGTTCATCTTTGTTAAACAACTTATAAGTCCAGGCTTCTCTTTTCAGGGTGGTAGCCAATTGCTCCAAACAGGAGTTGATAAAATTCGCACCCATAGCATCAAGGGTTTCAAATTTACAATGCAACTGATAGTAGTTATCAAGTTTATGCGTCTGATCCCTAAGTTCTATTGATGTTATTCCGCCCCCGCGTTTTTCCATATTTCGGGTAATGGACTTAGTATCATTAATTAAAATTGGTTTTATTTTTTCAATAAATTCTTGCAATTTCTCTGAAGAACCTTTGAAGATAAAATGTACCTGTCCTATCTTTTCGGTTCCTAATACGCTAGTCTTAAATCCGCCCTTATCCAGCCAGAATTTGGCAGCTTTACTGGCGGCTGCAACAACAGAACTTTCTTCAATAGCCATTGGAATGGCATATAATTTATCATTAATAAGAAAATTAGGAGCAATTCCGAAAGGCAGGTAATAGTTACTGATCGTATTCTCTATGAATTCGTCATGAAGTTTTTGTAACCCATTATCTGTATTCCAGTATTTTTTAAGTATTTGTATTGTGGCCTCCGAATTATCAGTATAATTATCGGCAATCCAATTGATTTTTTCTTCTTTGGAAAGTTTGGAAAAACCCTGGATCGGTGTTGTCATAAGCTGTGGTTCTATAAGGGCAAAGATAGTGATTACACAATTATGCTATGGAGTTTCTTCATTCGGGGTATCAGGGTATAAAGTTGGAATATTTTAAGATTAAAGTTATTTTTTTCGCAAAAATATTAGTAAACTTGGTAGTTTATAATCAATTTTCTAGATTTTATGAATAAATCTTTCGTTCTTATATTTCTTACCTTTTGCTTTTTAAATTACGCACCTGCTCAACAAAAAAAGATTTCTCTGGAAGAGCTTTGGTCCGGAGCCTATGTTACCGAAGGCATGGAAGGCATTTATCCTTTAAAAAATGGCAAACACTACACAGTTCTAAATACGGATAAAACCAAAGGAATTGTCAGCATTGATAAATACGATTATAATACATTAGAGAAGTTGGAAACTGTGGTCTCTTCGCAGGATTTAACTTCAAAAGCGGCATTTAGTTCATATGCATTTAGCACAGACGAATCAAAAATATTATTGGCCACAGAAGAGACTCCTATCTACAGGCGTTCTAAATTGGGGATCTATTATATATATGATGTAGTCACTAAAAGGATAACTCAAATAGCAGATACATGGATTCAGGAACCCACTTTTTCGCCAGATGGAAAAAGGGTGGCTTTTGCTAACAATAATAATATCTATCTTTTTAATATAGCCGATGGAACAATATCAAAAATAACCTCAGACGGGGCGAAGAATAAGATTATTAATGGGATTGCAGATTGGGTATACGAAGAGGAATTTAAAATTGTAAGGGCTTTTGAATGGAACTCAGACGGGACAAAAATTGCTTTTTTAAGATTTGATGAAACTGCTGTTCCTGAATTTGCAATGGATGTTTATGGAACAGACTTATATCCTTTTCAATATATCTTCAAATATCCCAAAGCCGGGGAAAATAATTCTGTAGTGACATTGCATAACTATGATATTGAATCAGGGGAAATTTCAGAAATTTCACTCCCGGAAGCCTATTACATTCCCAGGATAACACGGATGAATAATCCGAATTATTTAAGTGTCCAAACATTAAACAGGCACCAAAATAATTTAAATTTATATGCCGTTGACATGGAAAATAACTCAGTATCTCTTTTACTTGAGGAAAAAGACGAAGCTTATGTAGATATTACAGATAACCTTACTTTTCTGGCCGATGATAGCTTTATCTGGACCAGTGAAAAGGATGGATATAATCATATTTACCTGCATGCCAAAAGCGGGGATTTAATGAATCAGATTACCAAGGGAGATTGGGAAGTGACCAATTATTATGGATATGATCAAAAAAAGGATAGAGTCTATTTCCAGTCCACGGAAAACGGATCAATAAACAGGGATATCTATCGTATTGAAAGTAGTGGTAAGAATAAGAAGCGACTTTCATCCAAAGAAGGAACCAATTCTGCTAAGTTTAGTGCAGATTTTACGTATTTCATAAATGAGTTTTCTAATTCAACTATACCTCCTGAATTTTCTCTGCATAAGGCGACATCGGGAGAAAAATTAAAAGACATTTTGGACAATAATACCCTATTGAGCAAACTGGGACAATATGAGTTAAGCCCTAAGGAATTTTCTACATTGTCTGTCAATGGTAACGAATTGAATATGTGGATGGTGAAACCAAAAGACTTTGACCCGTCCAAAAAATATCCCTTACTAATGTTTCAGTACAGCGGGCCGGGTTCTCAACAAGTAGCCAATAGATGGATGGGCGCAGATGACTATTGGCATCAGATTCTGGCTTCCCAGGAGTATATTGTTGCTTGTGTGGATGGCCGGGGCACTGGTTTTAGGGGGCGTGACTTTAAGAAGGTGACTTATTTGAATTTGGTAAAATATGAAACTGAGGATCAAATTGCTGCAGCTAAAAAACTAAGTGAATACCCTTTTATAGATCCGGATAGAACAGGGATATGGGGTTGGAGTTTTGGAGGACATATGTCTACAAACTGCCTCTTAAAGGGCAGCGATACTTTTGAAATGGCGATTGCCGTTGCACCGGTCACTAGTTGGCGTTTTTATGACACTGTATATACAGAACGATTCATGAGAACCCCAGCTGAGAATCCCGGAGGTTACGATGAGAATTCACCTTTTAATTATCCGCAACTCTTAAAGGGAGATTATTTGTTGGTGCACGGTTCCGGTGATGATAATGTGCATGTGCAAAACAGTATGCGAATGATAGAAGCCCTGGTTCAGGCCAACAAACAGTTTGACTGGGCAATTTATCCCGACAAAGACCATGGTATTAACGGGGGTAATACCAGACTGCATTTATATACCAAAATGACCACTTTTATACAGAAAAATTTATAACAAACCAAAACACACCATGGCTACATCAACAAAACCAGTACACCAGAAAGAACTCTTTGGACACCCTGCCGGGCTCTATATTCTGTTTATGACTGAAATGTGGGAGCGTTTCTCTTACTATGGAATGCGAGGTATTCTGGTATTGTATCTGACAGCACAAACAAGGGGTGATAACCCCGGGTTAGGCTGGTTAGATGGAGAGGCTTTGTCCTTATACGGATGGTATACAATGCTGGTCTATGTGGCTTCTATCCCAGGGGGTATTATAGCAGATAAGATAATAGGCCAAAAAAGAGCTGTTATGATAGGTGGCTTTTTATTGGTGGCCGGTCATGGTATTTTATCAATAGAACTTATGTGGGCCTTTTATACCGGCTTAGGACTTATCATTGCCGGGGTAGGTATGCTGAAACCTAATATTTCTACACTGGTCGGAGGGTTATATAAACAAGGTGATGAACGAAGGGATAAAGGATTTTCCATTTTTTACATTGGGATCAATACTGGAGCCGCCTTGGCCGCCTTGGTAGTGGCCTGGGTAGCCGATGTGTGGGGTTGGCATGCAGGATTTGGATTGGCCGCTATTGGCATGGTCCTGGGGCAAGTGATTTATCTGTCCGGACAAAAATACCTTGTAACCGTAGGGAACAAACCCAAGGAAAAAGAGGAGAATAGTGATGACGTATCCATAAAGGATATTTTTATACAGCAATTCAGTACTCGTATCCCGTTAATAATCACCTTATTCCTAGCATTGGCTTCCAGTGTGGTGGCTTGGTATTTTATTCAGGACCAAAAACTATCGTATATAATTTTCTTTATTTTCTTGTCCGTTGTAGTGGGAATGATGGTCACTATATATCAGGACCTTCATTCTCAAATTGAAAAGGACCGCTATCTGGTACTTCTTCTATCCTTTATTATTGTGATTGTCTTTTGGGGAGCCTTCGAACAGGCAGGTGGCCTTATGAATTTGTATGCAGAGAACAGGACAGACCGATTCTTATTTGGTTATGAAATTCCTGCAGCCGCTTTTCAGTTTTTCAACCCATTCTATATAATAATATTTGCTGTGCCTGTAGCCAATTTCTGGATGTGGTGGAAGCATAGGGGGAGAGAAGCTTCCTCCCTTTTTAAAATGGCTAACGGAGTTATCATAATGGGCTTAGGATTTGTTTTTATGGTATTTGCTTCCATGCAGTATGAAACTCTGGGTAAATCGGCTCTGTATTGGTTAGCCTTAGCATATCTTTTCCACACTATAGGCGAATTGTGTGCCTCTCCGGTTGCACTTTCTTTTATAACGAAACTGGCTCCGGTACGCTATGGTGCCCTCATGATGGGTGTTTATTTTGCTGCTACCGGATTGGGAAATAAGGTGGCCGGATTAATTGGGGAATCGGCTTCAGAAGCTGGTGAGCTCAATATCTTTGCCGGGATTACTATTTTTTGTGTCATCTTTGGCCTGCTCGTGATCACTATTCTGAAACCCTTAAAAAGGCTGACGCACGGGGCTGAAGAGGATGAACACGCCATGACACATTAAGGCTCTGTTTTTTGGAGGGATGAATCATATATAAAGTTAACAAACCAAACTAAAACTAATGAATACCGATATCGAGAATCTGTTTAAGGATAAGGTCTTAGGCCACCCTGCAGGCTTAATAGTATTATTTTTTACAGAAATGTGGGAGCGCTTTTCGTTTTATGGAATGCGTATTCTTTTGATACTCTTCCTTACTGCCCCATTTGCCAGTGATAATCCAGGGTGGGATTGGCCAAGAGAACATGCCCTGGCACTTATAGGCACTTATGCTTCTCTACTTTATTTAACCCCTATTATAGGAGGTTATGTAGCTGATAAGATTACAGGATATCGCATGGCTGTTGTAATAGGCTGTGCTATTATGACTTTGGGTCATGCTTTTATGGCATTAGAGACTACCACGACCTTCTATCTGGGTCTGGCCTTTTTGGTTATAGGAACCGGGTTTTTTAAACCTAATATCACTTCCATTATTTCAGAAATGTATAAAGGCAAAGAATCCAAAAAAGATGGTGCATACACTATATTTTATATGGGGGTTAATGCGGGCGCATTTTTCGGAATGATGCTATGTGGGTATCTGGCTGAGAATTTTGGTTGGTCCTGGGGCTTTGGACTTGCAGGTATTTTTATGTTTTTTGGAATGATGCAATTTTTATTGGCTAAAAAATTATTTGGGAGTATAGGAGGCAAACCAGGCAAAGTCCATGAGGTAGAACTGCCTCAAAACATTAATGAAGAGTCTCCGGAAATAATTGAAGAAGAAAAGGCCGTGGAAAAATTAAATCCGTTTATGCCTTTTGATTATGTACTTATTGCCCTTTCTGCTATCGGTGGATTGCTTTACCTCTTTAATGACCCCATTGAAAAGATAAGTGGAGAAAATTTATTGCCTTTTGAGGTCCTTGGTTTATCAGGTTCAAATTTTGTAGTACTCTTTGCACTAGTTTTGTTTCTTATTCTTCTTGTTTCAAGGATTTCAAGATATATTCCTTTGGTGAGAGACAGGATTATTGCAGTTGTTTTCTTTGGGATATTTACTGTAATTTTCTTTGCGGCCTTTGAACAGGCCTTAGGTTCTATGACACTCTTTGCAAGAGATTACACCAATAGAAATTTAGTAGGATCTTCAGCAATGATCTTTAAAGTGGTGGATGCCCTACTTACGACTGTTCCTCTCATGATTATAACATGGGTTTTATATCTGTTATTTAGAAAAACATATTCCAGGATTGGCTTATCAAATATTGTTTTGGGATTGGCATTTGTTGGCATTTGGGGTTTGGTTATTTATAGATTAATTGACAAATTTTCACAGGAGGGAAATCAGATAGACGCATCCTGGTTTGGAATTCTAAATTCCTTTTTTATAATCACACTGGCCCCTTTCTTTTCAAGATGGTGGGAAAGCAAATACAATCCGAGTGCTGCCATGAAATACGGTCTGGGATTAATACTTTTAGGTCTTGGATTTGCCATTTTGTCTTATGGTTCAGCTGGAGTTTTGCAAGGGTCAAAAACGGCTTCTGTAAGTATGATTTTTCTTATTTTGGCCTATTTGCTTCACACGATGGGAGAGTTGTGCCTTTCACCTGTGGGCTTGTCTTATCTGAGTAAATTGGTACCTGCCAGGATGATCGGTTTTATGTTTGGTATTTGGTATCTGGCCATTGCCATAGGTCAAAAAGCGGCTGGAACTATGGGGGGAATGATAGATAAAATTTCAGAACAATATTCTTTAAGTACCTTCTTTTTAATGTTTACCCTGGTGCCTATTGCTTTTGGTATCATTTCTATAGTACTAAACCCCGTTTTAAAAAGACTTATGCATGGAGTACGCTGATTTATTTTATTTCTAGTATATATGCCCCTTTTTCACCGGTATAATAGAATGGCAACTTCCTGTCTGAACACGATTTTTTCCACCTTTGGATATCACTCCTATAATTGCTTCCATCTGCTATGATACTTGCAGGTTTTATGGAGTCCAGGAAGCGGTTAAGGTTTATTTTAGGCGAATTTCCAAGGATTACATAGTCGGTTTTCAGGAATTTTTGGGAGATAATCTCAGCCTTATTCAAGATGAACAGACTTTGACCCTTAAAGTGATAGCTGTTCTGTAGCGTTTTGTAGTTAACTTTTTTGATGTTTTCTTCTACCACAAGATCTTTCACCAGTTTTATCACGGCAACAGAATCTAAGCAATTTACATCTAAGTAATTACCTTTCTTATATAGAAGAGCCGAGGTTCCGGTTTTATGCAAAACCATAATTTTTTGTTCCCTTCCTTTTTTTACTGTAGAAGAAATAAGCCTTAGCTGTAAGCCTATAATACATAGTGCTGCTGCCAGAATGTTTTTAAATTTCTTCTCGGTGAGACTGTATACCAAAGTAAAAATTAGCAAATAGCTCAATACAAGTTGTGAAGCATCAAAAGGGATATCCCTGAAAATAAAGGATTCTTGTTGGGCTACCCATTCAATAACATTATTCATAAGGTATATAAGCTTATTGTATATTACGGATAAACTATTTGGAAGGATACCTGCAAGCATAAGGGCTATGATCAGAAAACCTAATCCTAGAATTAAACCTAAGAATGGTACAATGAGGAGATTTGAAATAAAAAATAATCCGGGGAACTGGTGAAAATAGAAAAGGCTAATGGGTAGTACCCCAATTTGAGCGGCTAAGGAAATTGATAGTAATTGCCAGCATTTTTTAAGGATCATATTTTCCGGATTCCAGAGGTGTTGTAATTTAGAAAACAGCCAAAAAATTGAAAATACTGCCGCATAGCTCAATTGAAACCCCACTTGAAACAGTAACATTGGATCATAGGTCAATAGAATAAAAAACATGGATAATGCCAGAATATTAAATGTACTGGTTGGCCTGTTCAGGTACATGGCATAGGCGACAAAAGAAAACATACTAACCGCTCTTATTACAGAAGGTGATAAACCAGCCAGAAAGGCATATCCCCAGAGAAGAATCACCGTAAGTAGCAAGGCGATAATCTTTCCCCTGGGTAATCGTTCCAGAGGTTTTAGCAGAAATTGACATAACAATAATACTATTCCAATATGTAATCCCGAAACGGCCAGAATATGCACCGCACCTGCATTCTTATAATGCTTGTATGTTTCTTCACTAATATCATTGCGTTGTCCCAGAAGCAGGGCCTGGATAATTCCAAGCTCATCTGTTCCAAAATTGGACTTGACTAAACCCGATATAATTTTGTGTCTTACGGCCGCAGTGAGACCCAATAAAGTTATAGTAGCGTTCTTTTTAATAAAATAGTCCCGACTGTTTAATTTAAGTTGATGGAGAACGCCCAATTTTTTAAGATAGTCTGCATAATTAAATCCATATGGATTAAGGGGCAAACTAATTTCTTCAAGCAGATTCAGGGTATAAATTTCGTTATCTACTTTGAATATCTGATTAAGGGTGTCTTTTTTAGTAATAATGAGAATCCTTCCATTTGCTGATATCCCATCAATCTCAATTACATCAGCCATAAAGCGTTCATTATAGCTGTTGGGCTTAAGGATTTCATGGATTTTAAGATGTAGATATTGTTCGGTTGGCAGCTTAAAGTTGGTGTAATGTTTTGAATTGTTAACAGGTAAAGTCAGGGCCACGGACATCATGCCTATACATATTGTGCACAATAGGGAAAGGAAACCAAAGGGCAGATTATCCAGTCTTTTTTTCCGCGTCCAAGATATACCCAGTAAGACTATGAACCCACTGGTAAGTCCTGTCGATAGCAAAAGGGAAATATTGTTATAATACCCTATAAGTATTCCGAAAATCAAAAACAGAGTTAGCTTTACCGGAATAAAATCCAATAGCTTCATGGAATTTATCAGGTTAATTCTACAGGCTATAAATGTAGTATTGGGGACTGAATGTTAAGTTCAGTTAGTAAAGGTAAATTGAAATATAAAATTTGGAAAAACCTATCCGATAATAATGGAAGTTTGCAATCAAAGAACTCTGGTTGCCTTAACGAAAGCATAGTTCCAGAATCCTTCTTGTAAAGAAGAAACAATGACTCCCCTTGAAGAAGTAGCGTGAATAAATTTAATATCACGTCCGTCTACGGCAACTACAAGTCCGACATGATTAATTTTTTTTCCTTTCTTAGTCGTTTTAAAGAACAAAAGATCGCCTTTGGTTACTTTTTTTAAATTAATCTTCTTTCCTTCAAGGGCCATTTGATTAGATACCCTGGGCAACGGAATATCGTTTTTTCCAAAAGAAACATAAAGCAATCCGGAACAATCCATGCCCTTTTTTGTTGTCCCTCCATACTTATAACGGACCCCTGAATACGCCATAGCGGAATTTATAATTAAATCTGCTTTTTCGAGGACAACGACAGTTTTTGTAGAATCAGGTAACTTCTTTCCTGTGACTAAACTATCATTTTCTGATGCGGCTACAGTAATGGTTCTTTCCTTGCCATAGGTGGTTTTCTTTTTAACAATCCCACATCCGGTAAGCAGTATACTGATAAAAAAAATAAAAAACTTTCTATTCATCCTAAGACAAAAATGATCTACTGGGAATCAAAATTAAGCATTTTCTACAATAAGTGCGGCAGCCTTTTCACTTGCACCTTTCCCGCCAAGCTTTTTTTCTAACTCGTTATAAGCCTTTAATTGTGCTTCGCGCATGGGGCCATCAAGGATTTTGGTTAACTCTTGCTTTAGGTTTTTTGTGGTTAAATCTGCCTGAATCAGTTCTTTTACTACTTCTTTGTTCATAATCAAATTAACCAGTGAAATATAATCCAAAGTGATTATTCTTTTCGCAATCTGATAGGAAATCCAATTGCCTTTGTAGCAGACAACCTGCGGGACTTTTAATAAAGCAGTTTCAAGGGTAGCAGT
The DNA here is from genome assembly GCF_947490415.1 of uncultured Eudoraea sp. Lineage (GTDB taxonomy): Bacteria > Bacteroidota > Bacteroidia > Flavobacteriales > Flavobacteriaceae > Eudoraea. Next base: position 167,156 of record NZ_CANLGX010000001.1, on the reverse strand, counting down.
GCCACTGGTTACCAGAGCGGCATGTGAATGACTCAACAACTCGTAGGATCTATTAAAAACAAGATTTACAGGATAATTTTTTAAGAATTCTGAGTAGAAATCAACATCCAGGCTTGGAGCCCCCGCAATTACAAATTGATACTCTGAAAACGAAGGTGTAATCTTTAACATCAGGCCAAGCATTTGTTGAACTTCCTGTTTCCTGCTGCCGGGGAGGAGGGCAATAATGGGTTTATCAGGATCCAGTTTATGTTCAATTCTAAAATCTTGCTCATTACCAATATCAATTTGCCCTATTGCATCAATTAATGGATGCCCTACAAAATTTACGGGGTAGTTGTGTTTTTTTTCATAGAACTCCTTTTCAAATGGCAGAATGACATACATCGCATCAATATCTCTTTTGATATTTTTGATACGACCTTCCCTTGAAGCCCATATTTGAGGTGAAATGTAGTAATTAGTACGATATTTATGTTCCTTTGCCCAGCTGGCAATTCTCAAATTAAATCCTGAATAATCAATAAAAATAATGACATCCGGATTATATGATTTAATATCATCCTTACAGAATTTAATATTTTTAAATATGGTGTTAAGATTGGTAATTACCTCCAAAAACCCCATAAAAGCCATCTCCTTGTAATGCTTTACAAGAGTACCGCCGGCTTTTTGCATTTGATCACCGCCCCAACAGCGTATTTGGGCCTGGGTATCTTTAGCAAGAATTGCTTTAATAAGATTTGATCCATGCAGATCCCCGGAAGCTTCCCCGGCGATAATATAATACTTCATTCTAGAAAATCTTATAATAGAGAATTACCATAGCAGTAAGCAAAGTGGCAATTAATACTCCCTTCGCCCTTTGATCTCTTCTCAATTTCAGAAAGCCAAAAAAGGCGATCAGATTTAAAATTGCCCCCAAGGCTAGTAAACTGCCAATATGCCCTTGTTTAAATGCTGCATTAAACGTTTCCATTATCCCAAAATCGGAAAACATGAGTATGTACAAAAGTGTTCCTATGATATTGGCAATAATTCCTACTGCGAAACCAATTAATATTTCCTTTTTATTATTCATTTAAAGACCAGCTGTTTATATCCTGTATGACGTGATGTGCCGTTAAATCAAACTGTGTGGGCACTACCGAGATATAGCCATTACTTAATGCCCATTCATCGGTATCTTCACCTTTATCTAATAGTTCAAATTCCCCGGTAAGCCAATAGTAATCTTTGCCCATTGGATTGGTTCGTTTATCAAATTTTTCTTTCCAGTTGGCTCTTGCCTGTCTGCATACTTTTATTCCTTTTATGCCTTCGCCATTGGTTTTAGGGATATTTACATTGAGAACCACTCCTTTAGGAATTCCTTTGTTTAATGCTTCTTCTGTAATTTTTTTTACTGCTATCTCAGCGGTTTTAAAATTTGCTTCCCATGAATAATCACATAAGGAAAATCCAATAGCCGGTATGCCTTCAATTCCTGCTTCGATGGCAGCACTCATGGTTCCAGAGTAGATAACATTTATAGAAGAATTGGAACCGTGATTTATACCGCTTACGCAGAGGTCTGGTTTTCTCCCAAGTATTTCCTGAAGCGCCAATTTTACGCAATCGGCAGGGGTTCCGCTGCAGCTGTACTCTTCATGGCCTCCATTTTCAAGATCTATAGTAACTTTCTTGGAGTAAAGTGTATTATCCAGCGTTATGGCATGTCCCATTCCCGATTGTGGACTATCTGGCGCAACAACTACCACTTCTCCAATTGCCTTCATATAGCGAACCAATGCTCTTAAGCCAGGGGCCGTTATTCCATCGTCATTGGTAACCAGAATAAGGGGTTTTTGCATACTGTATACTTTCTACGGCAAAAATACGTTTTTAATATGTTATTATGGCGCGCGAATGGAGGACCTGTTCAAAAACAATAGTTATGGTATGTTCTTGAATACGGTTTCTCTTTACTGAAAAATCCAGTGCAACGGGTTGATAATTAAAGCTTGCTGGAAACAAATCCTAATGATGTTTAACAAAAAATTAATGCTACTGGCTTGCAACGTGGCATGGTTTTTTCAGTATCTTAGGGAATTCATTGGCATTGCCATGCTTTTTTATATTATTTAAGTTTGTTATTAAGTGGGTTAATAAGAGCCACACCTAAAAAAAAATACATGAAAAGAAACCTCATACTTGGATTTTTGGTGATACTTATTGCGGTTGCATCATGCAGTTTTACCAATAAGTCATTTGAAAATGATGATAAGGATAAATTACTCTTAGATCTTATTACATATATTTTGGAACGCGGGCACTATGAGCCTAAAGAAATTAATGATGATTTCTCAGTTAGTGTTTTTGAAGATTTCATAGATGTTATTGACCCTACAAAAAGATACTTTTTGGAGGAAGATATTTTGGAATTTGAGAAATACAAATTTCAAATAGATGATCAGATAAGAAATACAGATATATCTTTCTTTAATATAGTTTATGCCAGATTCATGAAGCGAATGGAAAATGCTAAATCCATTTATGCGGAGGTTTTAAGTGATCCTTTCGATTATACAATCGAAGAATCTATTAATATAGATTACAAGGACCAGACATTTGCAGCAACGAGAAATGAACTTAAAGAACGTTGGAGGAAACAATTAAAATATGCCACTATTGGAACTTATGATTCTAAGTTCAAAGAGCAGGAGCAAAAAAAGAAAGATGATTCAGATTATGAGAGTATAGCAGTTTCGCAAATGGAATCAGAGGCCAGAGAATCTACTAAAAAGACGCTGGATGAATATTTCGACTTTGTAGACGATCTCAAGCGGGAAGATTGGTTTGTATACTATATCAATACAATAGTTGATGAGTTTGACCCTCATACGTATTACTTTGCTCCGGAGGATAAAGATAAATTTGACATTAGCATGTCTGGTAAATTTGAAGGGATAGGTGCAAGATTGCAGAAAAAACCAGAGGGCGCTAAGATTGTTGAAATCATTTCCGGTGGACCTGTTTGGAGAAATCAGCAACTGGAAGTTGGAGACGAAATATTAAAAGTAGGGCAGGAGGGCGAGTTACCGGTAAATATTGTCGGAATGCGTTTGGATGATGCTATTAAACTAATTAAAGGCCCTAAGGGTACGGTGGTTGATTTAACTGTTAGGAAAGTGGATGGCTCTATCGAAGAAATTTCAATTACAAGAGATGTAGTTGAACTTGAAGAAAGTTATGCTAAATCTGCAACGGTTATTAAAGAAAATCAAAAATACGGGATTATAAACCTTCCTAAATTCTATGTGGATTTTAATGATTATGCTGAAAGAAATGCAGCCACAGATGTGGCCAAAGAAGTTGAGCTTTTAAAGCAGGAAGGTGCAGAAGGCCTTATAATTGATCTTAGGGACAATGGAGGTGGATCTCTTAAAACGGTCGTGGAAATGGCCGGTCTTTTCATAAAAGATGGTCCTGTGGTTCAGGTTAGGTCTTCCGGCAAGGAAAAAGATGTTTATGAGGATAAGGATGAACGAATTCAATGGGATGGTCCGCTTGTTATTTTAGTGAATGAACTTTCTGCTTCAGCTTCTGAAATATTGGCAGCTGCCATGCAAGATTATAAAAGAGCTGTAGTGATTGGCAGTAAGCAGACTTTTGGTAAGGGAACAGTACAAAATGTGATCCCTTTAGAAAATATTGTTAGAAGTAATGAGCATGGTGATCTTGGAGCTATAAAACTAACAACTCAAAAGTTTTATAGGATAAATGGTGGATCAACACAGTTGGAAGGAGTTAAAAGTGATGTTGTTGTTCCGGATAGGTACAGTTATATCGACCTTGGGGAAAGAGATCAGCGTAACCCTTTAAGCTGGGACAAAATATCACCGGCAGATTACGAGCCATGGGATGGCTATATCGATTATGAAACTACTATTGCGAATAGTACCAAACGGATGGCTGCGAATCCTCAGATTGCGCTAATTGAAGAAAACGCCAAATGGCTTAAGGAACAGCAGGATGAAAATGTGGTTTCTCTGAATTTTGAGATCTACAAAAAGGAAGAGAAAAAGGATAAAGCAAAATCTACCTATTTTAAGTCTATTTCAGATTACGACTCGCATTTGACCTTTGAATCTCTTAAATACGAAGAAGAACTTTTTACTAAAGATCCTGTTTTAAGGGAAAAACGCGACCGTTGGCATAATAATCTTGCTAAGGATGTCTATGTAGAAGAGGCAATAAATGTGCTTCAGGATTTGAAAATAAATAATATTAAAAACGGTAAATTAGCAAGCGTAAAAGACTAGTATATAAGTGTTTATAGTTGAGAAAAGAGCTCCAGTAATTTTACCGGAGCTCTTTTTTTGTTCTTTTTTATAATTTATAGGTCTTAAAAATTACATTTTAAGGTTATCTCTTTGACCTGCTGTTTTTAAACTGGTTTTCCTAAATAGCACTTTTAAGTTTGTCTGCGTGTATTTTTCTAAGCTTTGCCAATTTTGGAGTAATTACAAAATTGCAGTAGCCCTGACTCTGGTTATTCCTATAATAATCCTGATGATATTCCTCGGCCTCATAAAATATTTTTAGTGGACTTAATTCTGTTACTATCGGATTCTCGTAATAAGAAGACATCTCGCTTAGAACCCCTTCTGCCACCTCTTTTTGATTTTGGTCATGGTAAAAAATGACTGAACGGTATTGTGTCCCAATATCTGCACCCTGCCTGTTGAGTGTTGTAGGATCGTGGGTAGTCATAAAAATTATTAATAAATCGTGTAAAGAAATAACGCCAGGATCAAAGCTTACCTGTATTACCTCTGCATGACCCGTGAGCCCAGAGCATATTTCTCTATAAGTTGGCTTGCCCGGAGCATTCCCTCCAGAATATCCTGAGACTACCTTTTCTACCCCCTTCACCTCCAATAGGACAGCTTCAGTACACCAAAAACATCCTCCGCCCAGAGTTATCAATTCCAAGTTTTTACTTTCCATCAATAACCTCCTTTTCAATAATCATAGACTCAGAGTTAATACAATAGCGAAGACCACTAGGTTCAGGGCCATCTGGAAATACATGCCCTAAATGCGCGTCGCAGGTATTACAAAGGACCTCTACCCTAATCATACCAAATGTGACATCCTTTTCATATTTTATGGCATTTTCTGCTATAGGTTGTGTAAAACTGGGCCAACCTGTTCCTGATTCAAATTTAATAGAGGAATCAAATAGAGGAGTGCTGCAACATACACAGGAATATTTACCTGCATCATGTATGCTGCATAATGCTCCTGAATGAGGGGCTTCAGTTCCTTTTTTTCTGGTAATCCGAAATTGGTCAGGCGTAAGTATGTCACGCCATTCATTTTCTGTTTTTTCAACGCGCCTTTCCGGGGCGGGATTTCCGTTTGTTGTAAAGCTTATTATGTTTTTCCAAGTCAACATCCAATTACAATTATGGTGAGTATTTTAAATTTAATTTTTATAAATTCCCTGTAAGGGAAAATAAGTAATTTTTGTCGGATTACTTGCTGCTAACTTACAATCTATTCAACATAAAATTCAATGAAATTAAATTAACTTTGATCTATGAGGCAAAGCAGATCGAGAAAAACGAATAGAAATATTTATATGTTTTTGCTGATCCTTTGCATAGCAGGTTTTTGGGTGTTTGAGAATTTTTATACTCCCGATTTGTATTCTGCCCCTCCGAATGAAGTTTTAACTTCTGAAGTGCCGGATAGAATATTACCAGCTTCAACTTCGGGTGAAATAGTAATTCATAGTAATTATATACTTTCCTATAAGGAACGTTATGAGCAGGCCGAATGGGTAGCATATGTGCTAAATCGAAGTCACCTTACCTATGATGACAGGGAGCGTCCTGATTATATTGAGGATCCTAAAGTAAGCACTAAATCTGCTGACTGGAGAAATTATAAAGGCTCGGGATATGACAGGGGGCATCTTTGTCCGGCAGGGGACAGAAGGTTTTCAGTTTATGCCTATAATGAAACTTTTTATACCAGCAATATTACCCCTCAAAAGAATGATTTTAATTCCGGGATATGGAACCAATTGGAAAAGAAGATAAGAAGTTGGAGTAAACAATATGGGAGCCTGTACATAATTACTGGTGGAATTCTGGAAAAAGGCCTTCCGACGATTGGAGAAGAAGATGTGGCAGTCCCGAAAAGGTATTATAAAATTGTAGTCAAAGAAGAGGGTAAGGATATAAAAGTTCTCGCTTTTCTAATTCCTCACAAGGATACCAGGGAACCGCTTATAAATTTTTTGGTGACCATAGATGATTTGGAGGAGGTTAGCGGGATAGATTTTTTTAATAAAATGGATAAAAATATAGAAACTCGTCTGGAACAAAGTATAAATACAAAGCATTGGAACTTCTAGCCCCACTCATTTAGCCTGTTAGCATCTAATTTCAGGAATATAAATAAAAGAATTGTAAATCCTAAAAGACCGGAGCCTCCGTAACTGAAGAAAGGTAATGGAATGCCAATTGTCGGGAGTACGCCAATGACCATTCCTATATTGATAAAGTAATGAATCAGCAGTATAGATATTACTCCGTATCCATACATTCGGCTAAAATCATTTTTTTGCCTTTCGGCCAGATAAACCAGTCGTAAAAGTAACATGGTAAAGAGGATCACAACAATGGTTGTGCCCAGAAATCCCCACTCTTCACCCACCGTACTAAAAATATAATCTGTATGCTGTTCAGGTACAAAATCGCCCTTTGTTCTTGTGCCTTCTAAAAAGCCTTTGCCAAAGAAACCACCAGATTCAATAGCCTTTTCAGATTGGTACGTATTATAACCTATGGTTTTACGAATTTCTTCGAGTTTATTGGGATCTTTTTCCAACCGAAGCCAAAGGCTGAATCTATCTCTGTGACGTTGCTCAAAAATATTATTGAAAACAAAATTAACAGATAATGAAAAGGCGATTGAAATAGCAAAAAGGCTTATTAATGGTAAGATGGGAACTTTAAAAGAGGCTCTTTTCATTAAGAAGAAAAGAGCAATTATTAAAGCCAGGCCAATTCCTACCCAGATTGTTCCGAACATCAGTGTTGTTATAAAAATCACAACAGCTAAAAGGGCAATACCAAGGTAATACAAGGGTAATCCCTCTCTGAAAAGGACAAAGACGAGGGCGAAAAATACCAACGCACTGCCCGGATCTGGTTGCGGAATGATTAAAAAGGCCGGAATCAAAATAATTAAAAAAGAATAATATTGATCTTTCCGGTTTTTAATATCTGTCTGTATATCACTTAAATACTTTGCCAAAGCCAAAGCGGTGGCTACTTTGGCAAGCTCAGAGGGTTGAAAATTAAAAAATCCAAGGTTGTACCAAGAAGTTGCTCCGGCAATGGTCTTGCCAAAGATAAAAAGGCCCAAAAGGAGCACCATAGAAATAATGTACAAAACACTGGAAAAACGTTCATAGAAAGCGGCTTCCAAAGCCAGAATTACCAGTATACTTATCAGGCTTAATCCAATAAAAATCAATTGTTTTCCGTACAACTGACTAAAATCAAAAATGGAGGAGTTGTTTTCCGAAAATGTACTGGAATAGATGTTTAGCCAACCTATCCCTACTAATAAAAGATAAAATAAAACGGTAAGCCAGTCAATTCGCTTAAATACTTTCCTACCAGACATACTCATTTATCTTGAATTCTTCTCCGCTGTATGGCTTGGCATATTCATGTTCAAGAGTTTTTTCGAGCATTCTTTTTTCAAGATCCTTTCTGGTAATATTTCCTTTCAGGTACTTTTCTATCAGTAAAGACGCTATATGCCCTGCATATCTTGAGCCATAATAGCCATTTTCAATATAAACTGCCAAGGCAATTTTTGGATTGTCTACCGGAGCAAAAGCGACAAATACTGAATGATCTGTAAGCTGAGTACGTACACTATCTATTTTTGTATAATTCTCTACTGTACCTGTTTTACCGGCAATTTCTATTCCGGGTATTTGTACCCACCTGGCCGTGCCTTTTTTATACACATCAGCCATGCCTTTAATGACAGGTTTAAAATGCTTTTTATCAATAGTAGTGTGCTTGGGTTTGACGTATTCTGGAATGCTTATATCTTTACCTTCAACTTGCTTCAGGATATGAGGGGTAAAATAATAACCACGGTTGGCAATTGCTGCGGTCATATTGGCTAGTTGAACCGGGGTGGCTGCAACTTCGCCCTGCCCTATGGAATTGGAAATAATATAGGATGAAGCCCAACGATTATCTCCATACCATTTGTCATAATACTCCTTACTTGGAATTCTTCCAGGTCTTCCGGTAGGAAGATCATATCCTAAAAAATTTCCAAGGCCAAAACTATTCATATGTTTTTCCCAAACATCCTGACCTTCATCTGTAGTTGGAAATTTTTCATAAATTTTCCGAAATGTACCCGCGAAGTATGCATTACAAGATTTATAGATACCACTGTTTAAATTTCTTATTCCACCTCCGCAATGACACCCCCTCTTTGTTTTACCTACATAAAATCCATTATAGCAGCGAATAGTCGTACCAGGCTGGATAACCCCCTCCTGTAAAGCTACTAGGGCATTTAATGTTTTAAATGGTGATCCCGGAGAGCCTTCAGCCGAAATAGATCTATCAAACAGGGGCTTGGAAATAGTATCATAATGTAGTTTGCTATAGTTTTTTGAGCGTTCCCTGCCTACAAGTAGTGAGGGATCATAGGTTGGTCCTGAGATCATAGCTAATATTTCTCCGGAAGATGGTTCTATTGCAACAATTCCACCCCGTTTTCCTTCCATAAGTAGCTCTCCATATTCCTGGAGTTCCTTGTCAAGAGTGAGGCTTATTTCCTTGCCTTGTTCCGGAAGAGTGTCCAGAATACCACCTTTATAGGGTCCTATATCTCTGTTAAATCTGTCTTTCTGAATATATTGCACCCCTTTTCTACCTCTTAAAATTTCCTCATATTGCTGCTCTACACCTTTACCCCCGGTTAATTCTCCCTGCACGTAATAAGGATTTCTTTCCAGGTCACGTTCATTTACCTCTCTAATATATCCCAGGACATTAGCAGCAGCTTTAGTATCGTAATATCTTAAAGATCTTTTTTGAATATAAAATCCTTCATATTTCCTCATTTTCTCCTGAAGCATAGCATAATCTTCTTTTGAAAGTTGAGGCACTAATACTGAAGGTAATCTTGGAGAATATATTCGGGCTTTCCGAAGTTTTTGTATAAATTTTTCCTTATCTAACCCTAAAAGGCTACAAAACTCAAGGGTATCCAAGGGTTTCACTTCCCTTGGTATTACCATAACATCATAGGCAGGATCATTTCCTACCAAAAGTTTCCCGTTCCTGTCATATATGTATCCCCTCTCCGGATAATCATAGATCGCTTTAATCGCAGGATCTTCCAAAACCTGATCCGGTGAAAAGCTAAATATTTGCAAATAGGACAGTCTACCAATAAAGGTAATTCCGATAAGGACGATTATTGACGATAATAATATTTTTTTCATTGAAATTTAGCTTTCAATATTTCGCTGGAATGCCTATTATTCTTTCTTTATACTGAAAAGTGAACCAAAAAGTAAACACAGTATAAGTGTGGCAATTCCGGTAAAAATAACCTTCTTTAAAATTAGCAGCAAATTTGATAAACTGAAAATTTCCAAACTAAAGAAAATAACATGATGGACTATAATTAATAACGTCAAAAAAGTAATTTGTTGTACCCTGGTAGTATTAGATAATTTAAAACTTTGAAATTCGTAATTGACCCCAAAAACAAAACGCATAACAGTAGGTCGCAGATAAGCTATAGTAGCAGTAGATGCCGCGTGTAAAGCCATAGTGTCTGAAAAAAAATCAATGGACAAACCCAGTAAAAATCCTGTAAAAATAAAAACCGATCTATTTTCCTTTATTGGATACCAATAGAGGAAAAGAATATAGACCATTGGATTTATAAAGCCAAAAAAATTCAGCCTGTTAAATACTAAGACCTGAACGAGGACAAGTAAGGCGAATCTAATAAAATTGATATAGTAATAACTACTGGTCATTGGCAATTTTAGCTTCGAGCTCTAGGATCTCAGGTCTGTTTTTGTGATTAATGATATAGATATTTTTAACATTGGACATATCGTTAAAAAGTTCTACATCTATGCTATAAAAACTTTTTGATACATTCAGGTCGAATTTTTTAATAGTCCCAATTGGAATATTCTCCGGAAAAATACTAGACATGGCCCCTGTAACTATGGTATCACCAACTAATAGAGGTACCAATCTGGGAATATCTTCCAGTTTTACCTGGTTATAGCCTCGTCCGTCCCAAACTAAAGATCCAAAATAATTCGTATTCTTAATTTTGGCATTTATATTAGATTTAGTATTTAATATACTTTGAACAGAGGCATAATTTTTTGTGGTATGTTCAACAATTCCGAGAATTCCGTTGGCTGTAATTACACCCATATCCTGTTTAATGCCATGGTTTGTTCCCCTGTTTATAGTTATATAATTATTCGGACTTGAATAACTGTTTTTAATAATTCTTCCGGCAGTAATTGCAAAATCCAATTTGGTTGTATCTAATTGTACACTGTCTTCAATATTTGAATTGAAAAGTAAATTTCGCAGCTTCTTGTTTTCTTCAACCAGTTTTTTGTTTTCCTCATTCAGGTTAAAATATTGTGTAATACCATCTGCAGTATTGTAGATAGAACCGGATATTCGGTTTGAAGAATTAAAGAATTTCGACCGATGATAAGAATGAGAATCAATGGTAAAGGCCAGAGAAATTAACAGCAATAATAAGTAAAGCAGCGAGGTTTTATACCTAATGATAAAATTGATTATCTGCTGCATTCACTTGTTATGTTAAGCGTTTAAAATGAGATGCCAAGTCTTAACTTAAATCCTCACCGAATTCAGGTTATTTAATAAGAATACTTTTATAGCGTTCCAGGTTTTTAAGCGCTATGCCGGTTCCTCTTACAACAGCTCTCAATGGGTCTTCTGCAATATAAACAGGTAGATCTGTCTTTTGGGATAACCTTCTATCCAATCCACGAAGCATTGATCCGCCACCGGCCATGTAAATACCCGTATTATAAATATCTGCCGCTAATTCCGGAGGAGTTTGTGATAAAGTTTCCATTACAGCATCTTCAACCCGTAAAATAGACTTGTCTAAGGCTTTGGCAATTTCTCTGAATGAAATAGAAACCTGTTTTGGTTTACCTGTAAGCAAATCCCGACCTTGCACAGACATCTCATCTGGTGGAGATTGAAGATCCTCCGTAGCAGAACCTATGGTTATTTTAATATTCTCTGCTGTACTTTCCCCTACGTATAGATTATGCTGGGTGCGCATATAATAGATGATGTCATTCGTAAATACATCGCCCGCTATTTTAACAGATTTGTCACAAACTATTCCTCCTAAAGCAATTACCGCTATTTCCGTCGTTCCACCACCTATATCCACAATCATATTACCCTTAGGCTGCATAATATCCAGGCCAATACCTATTGCTGCCGCCATAGGTTCATGTATAAGGTAAACTTCCTTTCCATTTACCCGCTCCGCAGATTCCTTTACTGCGCGCATTTCCACTTCTGTAATACCTGAAGGAATACATATTACCATCCTCAATGCGGGTGGAAACCATTTTTTCTTCAGGGCAGGTATGTTCTTAATGAACATATTGATCATTTTTTCAGAAGCATCAAAATCTGCGATCACCCCATCCTTTAGTGGCCGGATGGTTTTAATATTTTCATGGGTTTTTCCCTGCATCATATTGGCTTCCTTACCCACTGCAATTATTTTACCAGTTATCCTGTCTCTTGCAACAATAGACGGACTGTCCACAACTACCTTGTCATCATGGATAATAAGCGTATTTGCAGTGCCCAGGTCGATAGCTATTTCTTCAGTTAAGAAATCAAAAAATCCCATTCGCGTTAATTTGGTTTCGGTTTAAAAGGTGTATTTCATCGACAAAAGTAGTAAAATTAATGCTTAAAATGACGAGTGCCGGTCATTACCATTGACATTCCATTTTCGTTACAATAATCGATGCTCAGTTGATCTTTAATTGAGCCTCCTGGTTGAATAACGCTTTTAATACCATTATTATTTGAAATCTCGACACAATCGGGAAAAGGGAAAAATGCATCACTGGCCATTACCGCTCCATCTAAATTAAAATTAAAGGATTTTGCCTTGTGAATGGCCTGGTTTAAAGCATCTACCCTTGAAGTTTGCCCTGTTCCACTTGCACATAATTGTTTGTTCTTTGCCAGGACAATGGTGTTGGATTTTGTATGCTTACATAACTTGGAAGCAAAAATGAGGTCATCTAATTCTTCCTGACTTGGTTTCCTGGTGGTCACATATTCCAAATCCTCCAGCGTATCCGTTTTAAAATCTTTATCCTGAACAAGAATACCATTCAAACAAGTCCTGACAAGAGTATCTGGGAGAGGTGTTTCTTTTTGAATCAGAACAATTCTATTCTTCTTACCCTTTAAAATAGCTAATGCCTCATCATCATAACTAGGGGCAATAACTACCTCACAGAATAAATTATGAATTTCCTGAGCTGTGGGAACATCGATTTTTACATTGCTCATTAAGATGCCTCCAAAAGCGGATACTGGATCTCCTGCCAATGCATCAACATATGCCTGGTGGATAGTGCTTCTTGTAGCTAATCCACATGCATTGTTGTGTTTTAGAATGGCAAAAGTAGGATCGTCGTTTTTAAATTCATTCATTAAATTCAAAGCGGCGTCAACATCCAATAAATTATTATAGGATAGTTCCTTACCGTGGAGTTTAGTGAAAATGGCCTCAAAATCACCAAAAAAGAATCCCTTTTGATGTGGGTTTTCGCCATAACGCAAAACTTTAGCCCTGGTTTCACTAATCTTTAAAGCAGTTTCCCTGTGATCCTTATTAAAATAGTTAAAAATGGCGGTATCATAATGGGAGGAAACATTAAATGCCTTTGTGGCAAAATGTCTTCTGTCTTCAATTGAGCTCTCTCCTCCTTTAGTATTAATTAATTCTAAGAATTCTGTATAATCTTCCATTGAAGAAACGCATAAAACATCCTTATAATTTTTTGCTGCAGCACGTATCAGGGAGATCCCACCTATATCAATCTTTTCTATGATTTCCTGTTCAGAAGCACCATCACTTACCGTTTTTTCAAAGGGATAGAGATCCACGATAATAACATCTAATTGGGGGATATCAAATTCTTCTAATTGAGCAACGTCACTTTCGTTATCCTGTCTGTTTAAAATACCTCCAAATACCTTTGGATGTAATGTTTTTACCCTTCCGCCCAAAATAGAGGGATAACTGGTTACCTCTTCTACAGGAATAACATCAATACCCAATTCTCTTATAAATTTTTCAGTACCTCCTGTGGAATAAATGGAAATTCCCAGCTCGTCAAATTTCCTTACAATGGGTTCAAGTCCGTCTTTGTGAAATACAGAAATTAATGCTGAGTTAATTTTTTTTGTCGTGCTCATTTTGTGTTGCTTAAATAGAAATCCTAAAGGACACAAATGTAATTTTTTTGAAGCTACAAATGAGATCGTGTTATTAACAAAAGAGTTAAAGTTTTAAAGAATTTTAGCTACCTCTTTATTAACGAATTCTAAAAATTCCTCATCATCCTTATTAAAAGGGTCTGCGGTATTGGAATCTATATCAATTTGGCCAATATTCTCTCCATTCACAAACAGGGGAACAACAATTTCTGCTTTTACATTAATGCTGCAGGCAATATAATTATCCTGAGCTTTTACATCCGGGACCACAAAGTTTTCATTGCTAAGGGCAACCTGTCCACAAATTCCCTTGCCAAAAGGTATTATCGTATGGTCTGTAGGTTCACCCGAATAAGGACCAAGTTTTAACTCGTCTTTAGTTCCATTCTTAAAGTAAAAGCCTACCCAGTCATAATATGAAATATTTTCTCGCAACAGATCACAGATTTGTTGAAGGCGTATCTTTATTTCAACATTTTCGTTATTTACAATAGCTTCTATTTTTGGCCGCAATGGACTTAACATATTATTTTTTTGTAAAAGTATTCAAAATGTAGATTTTAATAATGGCGTTTTAAACAAATCTTAGCGAAATGATCTTCTAAATTAGAGCGAATGAATATTTAAACTTTTGTTAACCAATACAATAAAAGACAAATTTTCGTAGTTTTGTATTACTGATGAAGGAAACTTTGCGTCAAATAGTATCTTTTACCATGGCACTTTTGGTGTTATTCTCTACCATGTCTTTTACGGTAGATATGCATTATTGTGGTGACCAGTTGGTGGATTTCAGTTTTTATAAAACTGCAGAAAACTGTTCAATGAAAGCCAGTTCTTCTAAAGCAACAGGAGAGACTTCCATTATGGAAATGGAGATGGATTGCTGCACCGATTTGGAAATAGTTCTGGAAGGTCAGGATGATCTGAAAATTTCATTTGACCAATTCACTTTTGAGCAGCAGATCTTTATCTCAACATTCTATGACACTTATGTTAACTTATTTGAAACGGTTGATAAAAACCTCATTTCTTTCAAAGAGTATTCCCCACCCCTCCTGATCAGGGATATACAAATTCTCGATCAGACTTTTCTCATTTGATTTTTAAACATTGAAATTAAGGCCCGACAGTTCTTGCTGTTTTTTGGGCTTAAGCTGTTGATTATACTATTGGTCAACTTCAGATTCTAACTGTTTAATAATCGATTCATATGCTAAACAAGGGCATTAAATTTCTCATAAATAACAAACTGATTGCTGTTCTGATGCTTGTCCTTTTTGTAGGATGGGGAATTGTGAACGCACCGTTTAACTGGGACATTGGATTTTTACCAAGTAATCCCGTGGCGGTGGATGCTATTCCGGATATAGGCGAGAACCAACAAATTGTTTTTACCAAATGGCCCGGTCGTTCTCCCCAGGATATTGAAGACCAGATTTCATATCCGTTAACATCATCTTTATTGGGCATACCGGGAGTCAGAACAATACGCAGTTCCTCTATGTTCGGGTTTTCGAGCATCTACATAATTTTTGAAGAGGATGTGGAATTCTATTGGAGCCGCAGCCGAATTCTTGAAAAACTGAACTCGCTACCTGGTAATTTATTGCCGGAGGGAGTAAACCCTGCCCTGGGGCCTGATGCAACGGGCCTGGGACAAATTTTCTGGTACACATTAGAAGGCAGGGATAAAGAAGGAAATGTTACAGGCGGCTGGGATTTACAGGAATTGCGAAGTGTTCAGGACTACTATGTAAAATTCGCCCTTTCCGCCGCAAGCGGGGTCTCCGAAGTAGCTTCTATCGGTGGTTATGTAAAGGAATACCAGATTGATGTTAATCCTGAATTGATGAAGCAGTATAATATAGGTCTTCATGATGTGGTTAATGCGGTCAAAAAGAGCAATCGTGATATTGGTGCCCAGACCTTGGAAATCAATCAGGCTGAATACCTGGTTAGAGGTCTTGGCTATGTTGAATCTTTGGAAGACATAAAAAATGCCGTAGTCACTTCGGAGGATTATACTTCCATTCGTATAAAGGATATTGCCAGTGTTTCGCTCGGCCCTGCAGTTCGCCGTGGTATTCTCGATAAGGAAGGTGCAGAAGTTGTTGGCGGTGTTGTCGTGGCCAGATATGGAGCAAACCCGTTAGAGGTTATCAATAATGTAAAGGAAAAAATAAAGGAACTAAGTTCGGGTTTACCATCCAAAGAATTGGCAGACGGCAGTACATCTCAATTGACCATAGTGCCTTTTTATGATCGTACGGAACTGATACAGGAAACCCTGGGAACGCTCAATGAAGCGTTAACCCTGGAAATACTGATTACCATTTTGGTCATCATTATCATGGTATTCAACTTACGGGCTTCTATTCTTATATCAGGATTGTTGCCAGTGGCGGTTTTGATGGTTTTCGTTGCTATGAAACTTTTTGGTGTGGATGCCAATATAGTGGCACTTTCCGGAATTGCAATTGCAATCGGAACCATGGTGGACGTGGGTGTCATCCTCTCCGAAAATATCATCCGACATCTGGACGAGAATGGAGAAAAACTGCCCATAAACACGGTTGTATATAATGCTACGGCCGAAGTTTCGGGTGCTATCCTTACGGCGGTTATGACCACCATTATCAGTTTCATTCCGGTATTTACGATGATAGGGGCTGAAGGAAAACTATTCCGACCGTTAGCTTTTACAAAAACCTTTGCTTTGACTGCATCCATAATAGTCGCTTTGTTTCTCATACCTCCTTTTGCCGCCTTCCTCTTTAGAAAGAAAAGTGGTAAAAAGACCTTGGGTTATGTCATCAACGGAATTTTTGCCTTTCTAGGGCTTCTGGCCGTTGTCTATGGTTACTGGCCAGGATTAGTATTAATTGCATTTGGAATAGTCGGGCTGTTAAAGAATCCTGAACTGGCATCACGTTTGTTCAACGGGTTCTCTTTAACCGAAAAACGTGCAAATCTCATCAATATCGTTATCTCGGTTTTGGTCATCATTTTTCTTCTGGCAGAATATTGGCGGCCTTTGGGTTTGGACAAGAATATTTTGTGGAATTTGGTTTTTGTATCGCTAATCTGCTTTGGGCTTTTGGCGGTATTTATAACCTTTCGTAAATATTACACCAGCATCTTGAGTTGGGCCTTGCGTAACAAATTGCTGTTCCTGTTCATTCCAACTGTGATCGTCGTTTTCGGAGTACTTATCATGCAAAATACAGGCAAGGAGTTTATGCCCTCCTTAAACGAAGGTTCGTTTTTGTTGATGCCTACATCCCTTCCCCATGCCGGGGTGGAAGAAAATAAACGGGTGTTGCAACAATTGGATATGGCCGTAGCCACTATCCCTGAAATCGAAACTGTAGTTGGTAAGGCGGGGCGAACGGAATCCGCACTGGATCCTGCGCCATTATCCATGTACGAAAATATGATTCAGTACAAACCTGAATACATGCTAAACGAAGCTGGCAAACAGCAGCGTTTTAAGGTAAATAATGATGGACTATTCGTATTAAATGACGGCAATTTTATTTTAAACCCGAATACGTTACTGGAAGAAAAAGCCCATGAATATGAGGAAACCGATCTTGAAGATTTCTCAGAAATCGGTTTTGATAATTTGATTCCCGATCCCGATGGGGAGTACTACCGTAATTGGCGACCGGAAATACAATCCCCCGATGATATTTGGAACGAAATTATCCGTCTAACGCGTTTGCCCGGAGTTACATCTGCTCCCAAATTACAGCCTATCGAAACCCGGTTGGTTATGCTACAAACAGGAATGCGCGCACCGATGGGTATCAAGGTCAAGGGTCAGGATTTACGGCAAATTGAAGCCTTTGGCATCCAACTGGAGAATATCCTGAAAGAGGTAGAAGGGGTCAAGGATGAAGCAGTATTTGCCGATAGGATAGTTGGTAAACCTTACCTGCTAATAGATATTGATAGGGAGGCTCTGGTCAGATATGGAATCCAAATCGAAGATGTGCAGCAGGTCTTAGAAGTAGCTGTTGGTGGTATGATATTGACCCAGACGGTGGAGGGCAGGGAACGCTATGGGGTTCGGGTACGCTACCCAAGGGAGCTCCGGGAAAACCCGACTGACATAAAGAACATTTATGTTCCGGTGGCAAAGGGCAATTCTGTTCCTTTGAGCGAACTGGTTAACATCCGCTATGAAAAAGGGCCTCAGGTCATCAAAAGCGAGGATACTTTTTTAGTGGGCTATGTGTTATTCGATAAGTTGGACGGTTTTGCCGAAGTCAATGTAGTAGAGAATTCGCAGGCCCTTATCCAACAAAAAATAGACAACGGAGAACTGGTAGTTCCCAATGGCATCAACTATCAATTTACAGGTACCTATGAAAATCAGCTACGGGCAGAAAAAACTTTATCCGTAGTCGTGCCATTGGCTTTGCTTATTATCTTTTTGATTCTGTATTTCCAGTTCCGTTCGGTATCCACTTCGCTTATGGTTTTTACTGGAATCGCTGTGGCTTTTGCAGGAGGTTTTATTATGATTTGGTTCTATGGACAGGATTGGTTTTTAAATTTCAATTTCTTTGGTGAGAATTTACGTGATATGTTTCAGATGCATACTATTAATTTAAGCGTAGCAGTTTGGGTAGGATTTATTGCACTTTTTGGGATAGCCACAGATGATGGTGTGGTCATGGCCACATACTTGACCCAGACCTTTGAACGGAACAAACCCAGTACTCTGGAAGCCGTTAGGGCATCAGTAGTGGAAGCAGGGGAAAAACGGATACGTCCTTGCTTGATGACCACGGCAACGACCATACTGGCTTTATTGCCAGTGTTAACGTCTACAGGTCGGGGAAGCGATATTATGATTCCCATGGCAATACCCTCTTTCGGTGGTATGCTGATTGCCCTGATAACCCTCTTGGTGGTTCCGGTATTGTTTAGTTGGAAAAGCGAGTGGCAACTTAAAAGAATAAATGCATGAAAAATATAATAAACATAGTAATAGGATTATTAATGGTTACGGCTCTAAAAGCCCAAACCCTGGACGCCTATATTCAGGAGGCTGAAAACAACAATCCCGAAGTGCAGGCATTTGAACTCAGGTACAATATTTCGAAGGAGAAAGTGGAAGAAGCAGATGCCTTCCCCAAAACGGAAGTAAGCGCAGGTGTTTTTGTAAGCGAACCTGAAACGAGAACTGGCGCACAAAAAGCGCGGTTTTCGGTGAAACAGATGCTTCCCTGGTTTGGGTCTATTACATTGCGGGAAAACTATGCAAGTTCTCTGGCCGAAGTAGATTATTTGGACATTGTGATTACCAAAAGAAAATTGCGATTATCGGTATCACAATCCTATTATGAACTATACGCCATTGAGGAGAAACAAGTGGTATTAGAGGAAAACATTCAACTCCTGAATACTTATGAAAAGTTGGCCTTGACCTCGGTTGAAGTCGGTGGCGCATCTGCCGTAGATGTTCTAAGACTCCAGATAAGACAGAATGAACTTAAAGAAGCCAAACAGGTATTGGAGCAGGAATATAAGGCAGTCCAAACGCAGTTCAATAATTTCTTGAACCGGAATGAAAATACTTCTATTGCCGTTGTGGATGCCTTATCGGTAGAAGAACCTATTGAAATCCAGCAGGTTCAATTAGAACTGCATCCAGAATTAGAAAAATATGATAGGCTGTATGAATCGGTAGCACATTCCGAAGTTTTAAATCAAAAGGAGGCAAATCCCAATCTCGGTTTTGGGTTGGATTATATACCCGTAGCGAAGAGACCAGGTATGGACTTTAGTGATAATGGGAAAGATATTCTAATGCCGATGGTTTCCTTGTCCATTCCCATTTTCAACAATAATTATAAATCGAGAACCGTACAGAATGAATTGCGACAAGAGGAAATCAATGCACAAAAAGCGAATCAAAGAAATCTATTGGAAACTATTTTGAGCGATGCCCTCAATAATAAGGAAGCATCCTATATTAAATACAAAACGCAACTAAGGAATTTGGAACAGGCTAAAAATGCGGAGGAAATTCTTATAAAAAACTATGAAACAGGAACAATAGATTTCAATGATGTACTTGACATCCAGGAACTGCAATTGCGCTTTCAGATAAACCTTATAGAGGCCGTCAAAAATTATTATGTTCAAATGACCATAATCAATTATTTAACTAATCAATAAAAAATACAATTACATAATTATCAGTATCAATTTTAAATTTAAACCCTAAAAAATAAGAAGATGAAACGAAATGTAACCTTAACAATCACAACTATTATTGTTATTTCTTTATCCTCGTGTGGTGATGCAACGAAAAAGCAGGATAATAAAATGAGTTCACCAGCAGGAATCGAGGCTAAAAAAGAAAGCACCCCTGAAATAGCCGATGCCTCCTTTTCAGATGGAATGACCGGAAAGGTGTTTCAAAATTATCAGCAGATTCGAGTGGCTTTGGTCAACTCTAACCCCGATGAGGTGAACCTTGCTGCCGGAAATCTTGCTGAAAGTTTTGCCGGGGAATGGGAGGAAATGAAGTCGATGGCCATAGCCATGGCCGATGCCAAAGACATTGAAAAACAAAGGGAGCTATTTTCCCAGTTTACAGAGAAGGTGGAACCATTGTTCAAAGAATCTATTTCTGAAGGCGCCATCTACAAGCAGTTTTGCCCTATGGCCTTTGAAGGGAAAGGGGGCTATTGGATTTCCAATGCAGAAGAAATCAGGAATCCGTATTACGGAGAGAAGATGCTGAAATGTGGAAAAGTCACTGAAACCATAAAAAAGTAAAATTTGAAACACACCTATCACATATACGGAATGACCTGTAATGGCTGCAGAAACCATGTTCAGGAAACACTTGTAAAAGTGAAGGGTGTAACCGTGGTTTCAGTAGATTTAGAAAAAGAGGAGGCAACCATTGAGATGGAAAATCACATTCCCATCTACAAGTTGCAAGAGGCGTTGAAAAATGGTGGAGGTGGATATAGCATCTATGAACAGGGCAAACATCAACATACAGAAGAAAATAAAACGGAAATACCCAATGGAAAAGGTACAGGGACATTTTATTGCCCGATGCATTGTGAAGGCGATAAGACCTATGATCATCCCGGGGATTGTCCTGTCTGCGGAATGGATTTAATAGAGGAACAAAATGTCCCGCTCACAGCTTCAAACCAATACACCTGCCCTATGCATCCTGAAATCGTCAGGGATGAACCGGGTAGTTGTCCTATCTGTGGGATGGATCTCGTTCCGATCGAACCCGACCTTTCAGCTGAGGAAAAGTCCTATAAAAAATTGCTCAAAAAGTTTTGGATAGCATTGGCCTTCACCTTGCCCATCTTTGTGATTGCGATGTCCGAGATGTTGCCTGATAATCCGTTTTATGATGTCATGGAGCAGAAAAACTGGAACTGGATCCAATTCGCACTTTCCATTCCTGTAGTGTTCTATGCAACATGGATGTTCTTTGAACGAGCTTATCGCTCCATCAAGACTTGGAATCTCAATATGTTTACCCTAATAGGAATAGGAGCAGGGGTGGCCTGGCTCTTTAGTGTATTCGGAATGCTCTTTCCAGACTTTTTCCCTGCTCAATTCAAAACGGAATCGGGAAGCGTTCACGTCTATTTTGAAGCCGCTGCTGTCATTCTTACCTTGGTATTGTTAGGGCAAGTATTGGAGGCAAGGGCACATAGTAAAACAAATTCCGCAGTAAAGGAATTGTTGAAGATGGCACCCAATAAGGCTGTTAGGATTGTCAATGATCAGGAAGAGGAAGTTCCCATAGATCAGATACAATTGGGCGATATATTAAGGGTAAAACCAGGCGACAAAATTCCTGTGGATGGTGTAATTGCGGAAGGCGAGACCTCCATTGATGAATCCATGATTACGGGCGAACCCATTCCCGTGAACAAAAGCCCTGGCGACAAAGTAAGTAGCGGAACTATCAACGGTAATCAGTCCTTTTTGATGAAGGCAGAAAAAGTTGGATCAGATACCTTACTCTCCCAAATTATCCAAATGGTCAATGATGCGAGTCGTAGCCGTGCACCTATTCAGAAGTTAGCGGATACAGTTTCGGGCTATTTTGTTCCGGTGGTCGTTATTATAGCGATCATCACTTTTATAGTCTGGGCGGTTTGGGGTCCGGAACCTGTCTATGTCTATGCCCTCGTCAATGCGATTGCGGTATTGATAATCGCTTGCCCATGTGCGTTGGGATTAGCTACACCGATGTCGGTGATGGTTGGTGTGGGCAAGGGAGCACAGAATGGGGTACTTATCAAGAATGCCGAAGCCCTGGAAAAGATGGATAAGGTAGATACTTTGATTATAGATAAGACGGGAACCATTACGGAAGGAAAACCAACGGTTGAAAAAGTTGGTGCATTCGGGGATAGTCTTAACGAAAAAGAGGTGTTACAATACATCGTATCGCTGAACAGTTTGAGTGAACATCCCTTAGCGGAAGCCACCATAAAATATGGTAAAGAACAGGAGGTGGTATTCCTCAAAGCTGATGGTTTCAATGCGGTAACAGGTAAAGGCGTTGAAGGCAATGTGAACGGAAGGAAAACGACTCTGGGCAATACTAAAATGATGGAACAGGCCAATGCAACTCTTTTGGAGGCAATGGAAAACGAAACCCAGACCTATCAAAAACAAGGTAAAACTGTTTCTTACCTGGCTATTGATCAAAAGGCCGTAGGTTATGTTGTTATTGGCGATAAAATAAAAGGGACCAGTGCCAGGGCAATCAAGGAATTACAGGGCAAAGGAATCACAGTCATAATGCTCACAGGAGATAACCACGATACCGCGAAAGCGGTGGCAGGCGAACTCAATCTGGCTGATTTTAAAGCGGGAATGCTCCCTGCGGATAAGTTAAACGAAGTAGAGCGACTTCAGGGAAATGGAAAAGTAGTTGCCATGGCAGGAGATGGTATAAACGATGCCCCGGCACTGGCGAAAAGTGATGTAGGTATAGCCATGGGCACAGGAACAGACGTAGCTATTGAGAGTGCGGCCATTACTTTGGTAAAGGGCGATTTGCATGGAATTGTCAAGGCAAGAAACCTGAGCGAAAAGGTAATGAAGAACATCAAACAGAACCTGTTCTTCGCCCTAGTGTACAATACCCTTGGGGTACCGATTGCTGCGGGAGTGCTCTATCCCTTTTTCGGGATATTGCTTTCCCCGATGATAGCTGCCGCGGCTATGAGTTTTAGCTCTGTTTCTGTCATTGCTAATTCGCTCAGATTAAGAAATGCAACGATAGATTAAACCCATGATTAAAAGAAAAAAAGTAAATTTCAGCATTATGAAAAATAATATTCTTTACATCGGATTGGCAGTCATAGGGGGCTTGTTGGCCGGATACCTGATTTTTGGAAATAACCCAAATAAAGTTTCAGCCGAAGAACATGACCATAGCCAGGAAATGGAATCGGGCGAAATGTGGACATGCTCGATGCATCCTCAAATCATGCAACCTGAACCAGGCGACTGCCCCATTTGTGGTATGGACCTCATACCCGCTGAATCCGATGCCGATGGTTTGGCACTGGATCAGTTCAAAATGACCAAGAATGCCATGGCGTTGGCCGATATTAGAACCACGACTGTCGGTTCAGGCACCTCCGGAGACAATACGCTAAAACTTTCGGGAACTATCGTGGAAAACGAAAAGGCTATTGCAACCCAGGCGGCTTACTTTGAAGGTCGTATAGAAAAGCTGTATGTTAATTTTGAGGGGGAGGAGGTCAGAAGCGGGCAGCAACTGGCAACCATCTATTCCCCCGAACTTGTTTCCGCACAACAGGAATTGATAACAGCGGCAAGCCTAAAAGGATCCCAACCGGCTTTATACCAAGCTGTGCGTAACAAGCTAAAACTTTGGAAACTAACTGAAAAACAAATCCAACAGATGGAGGAGTCAGGTCAAGTACTGGAATATTTCCCTATTTATGCAAATGTATCAGGTACGGTTTCCATGATTATGGTAAAAGAGGGGGATTATGTAAAACAAGGGCAACCTTTGTTTAAGCTAGCGAATCTAAGCTCGGTATGGGCTGTTTTTGATGCCTATGAAAATCAGGTTTCCCTGTTGAAAAAGGGACAAAAAATTAATATTGTTACCAATGCATACCCTAACAATATATTAGGAGCCAGGATAGTATTTATAGATCCTATTTTGAACGCTACCCGACGCACTGTTGAAGTTAGAGCAGAACTTGAGAATAAAAATGGGCAACTAAAACCCGGGATGTTCGTAAAGGGGACAATTCAAATGATTTCAAGTCAAAAAGACGATACTATCATTATTCCAGAAAGTGCTGTTCTTTGGACGGGGGAACGCTCGGTGGTCTACATCAGGACTAACCCAAATGAACCAGTTTTTGAAATGCGGGAAGTAGCTCTGGGAGATATGCTCAATGAAGGGTACATTGTTTTAAATGGCTTGCAAAATGGCGATGATATTGTTACTAATGGAACATTTACAGTGGATGCAGCGGCCCAGCTAAAAGGTAAAAAATCTATGATGAACGAAAAAGCGGAAAAAGTAAAGACAGGCCATGAGAGTCATAACTAGCTATTAATTTATTATCCCTGTATATTAAAGACTATAGTATCTAAATTCAGCGTCTGTCTTTATAGGGTGCTGCTTTTTAATTCCGGTATTATATAATACTGGAATAAAGACGAATAAAAAAACTTCCGGAATAAAAAAACCACCCTTTTTCAAGAGTGGTTTATGATTCATTGTTTTATATTCTTACATCATGCCCGGCATTCCACCACCACCCATTGGTGGACCTGCAGGTATATCTTCCTTGATGTCAGTTAAAGCACATTCTGTGGTCAGAATCATTCCTGCAACAGAAGCGGCATTCTCTAAAGCAATCCTGGTAACCTTTTTAGGATCTATGATTCCTGCCTCAAGCATATTAACATAGGTCTCAGATTTTGCATCATATCCAAAATCACCCTTACCATCATATACTTTTGCCACGACTACAGAACCTTCTCCTCCAGCATTTTCCACAATTGTTCGCAATGGAGCTTCTATGGCCCTTGCAACAATTTGCAGCCCTGTTTCTTCATCTGAATTCTCTACGGAAACTTTACCAAGAACAGATTTTGATCTGATAAAGGCAACACCACCACCGGCAACAATACCTTCTTCAACCGCCGCTCTTGTGGCATGAAGTGCATCATCTACTCTGTCTTTCTTTTCCTTCATCTCTACCTCAGAGGCTGCGCCAACGTAAAGTACTGCAACTCCTCCGGCCAATTTTGCCAAACGTTCCTGAAGCTTTTCTTTGTCATAATCAGAAGTTGTGGTCTCAATCTGAGATTTAATTTGATTGACTCTTGTCTTTATGTTTTTTGCTGCTCCGGCTCCATTGACAATAGTTGTATTATCCTTGTCTATGGTCACTTTTTCACAGCTCCCCAACATATCCAACGTGGTATTTTCAAGAGAGAATCCTCTTTCTTCTGAAATTACGGTACCATTAGTCAAAATGGCTATATCTTCCAACATCGCCTTTCTTCGATCTCCAAATCCCGGAGCTTTAACGGCTGCTATCTTTAAGGAACCTCTTAATTTATTAACTACTAGAGTAGCTAAAGCTTCTCCATCAACATCTTCTGAAATAATCAATAAAGGTTTCCCTGATTGTGCTACCGGTTCCAGAACTGGTAACAGGTCTTTCATTGTTGAGATCTTTTTGTCAAACAACAAGATATAAGGGTTTTCAAGGCTTGCAATCATTTTGTCTGAATCGGTGACAAAATAAGGAGAAAGATATCCCCTGTCAAATTGCATCCCTTCAACAACATCTACATATGTATCTGTACCTTTTGCTTCTTCAACTGTTATAACACCTTCTTTACCAACCTTTCCGAAAGCTTGTGCAATAAGTTCCCCTATATTTTCATCATTGTTGGATGAAATAGTTGCAACTTGTTTAATTTTTTCTGAGGAATCACCTACTTTTTTGGCTTGCTTGGTTAAGTTTTCAACAATGGCCTCAACGGCTTTGTCAATTCCTCTTTTAAGATCCATTGGATTTGCACCTGCAGCAACATTCTTAAGGCCTTCCTTAACAATAGCCTGTGCTAAAACTGTGGCTGTAGTAGTTCCGTCACCTGCAAGATCATTGGTTTTGGAAGCAACTTCTTTTACCATTTGTGCCCCCATATTTTCCAAAGCATCTGCTAATTCTATTTCCTTAGCTACGGTAACCCCATCTTTAGTTACAATAGGAGCCCCAAACGATTTACTAACAATTACGTTTCTTCCTTTAGGTCCTAAGGTTACTTTTACTGCGTTAGCCAGAGCGTCAACACCTCTTCTTAGGCCATCCCTTGCTTCAATATCAAATTTTATATCTTTTGCCATTTTCTATTCGTAATTTTTGATTATTAAATAATTGCTAAAATGTCGCTTTCACGCATCATAAGGTAATCGGAACCTTCAAGTTTAAGTTCAGTACCTGCATATTTTCCATAAAGTACCGTATCTCCGACTTTCACGGTTATTTTCTCATCTTTAGTACCCGGTCCAACTGCCACCACTTTCCCTTTTTGTGGTTTTTCTTTGGCAGTATCCGGGATATATATACCAGATGCCGTCTTGGTCTCCGCTGCCATAGGCTCAATAAGAACCCTGTCGGCAAGTGGTTTAATGTTTACTTTAGCCATATTATTTAGTTTTTAGTTTATAAATTTCCTCTTCTAAAGGGCAGAAATTATGCCATTTCTTAAAAACTGACATAATGTTAAAATAAAAATGCCAGCTTGTCATTTTTGCTGGCATTTGGATATTTTTTGTTTCTTATATACTACTGAATTGTATCTGCAGGATTACTTCCATCAGTTGAAGGTACTTGCTCAGGTACTTCCTCAGGAACCGTTTCGGGAACCACATTTTCTATGTCATCACCTTGTAATAATTTAGATTCGGCTTCCCCAAAATTTCCTTTTAGTGCTACATTGGATAATAGAATAAGAACTATCAATAGCGTAGCTAAAGTCCAGGTACTTTTATCCAGGAAATCACCAGTTTTTTTTACACCCCCAACAATTTGAGTTCCTCCTCCACCAAATGAAGAAGATAATCCGCCTCCCTTAGGGTTTTGCACCATAATAACCAATATCAGCAGTAAACAAACCACTATGATAAGGACCAAAAAGATTGAAAATGTGCTCATTTATTTTGTGTTTTCTTGCTGTAGCTTTCGTACTGCTTTTATTCGGTTTGCAAAGAAACTACTTTTTTCTGGATATTTCAAACTTAAAATCTTATATGCCTGAATGGCTTTTTTATACTTTTTTTGCTCCAGATAAACCTTCGCCAGTGTTTCAGTCATCAACTCATTTTTGTCAAGCGTAGTTGATTCTTTAATGTTAACGTTTGAAGTCAGATTTTCCGTTGGGACTATCCTGGGCTTGTTTTCTATAAACTTGTCTATTAACTCAAATTTTTTCTTTTTCAGGATGTCCTCCTCCAATGGAAAAGGAATATTCTCCATTTCTACATCTTCATATTTTTCCTTAGTCCTTTTTATTGATTTAAATGAAGTAAGTTGCAGCCATTCCCCAAAAGAATGTTTCTCTCGTTTTGTAAATGGGAGGGGTTTGCCGAGTTCTAACTCTTCCTCTGCCTTTTTTTCGGCAGCTATGAATTTATCTACTTCAGGATCCTTTGATGAAAAAAGTAAAGGATCAAGGATGTTATCTGCATCCTTGGCACTCTGTGGTAAAGGATGATCCTGTGAATCATCAATAAGGTGAGTATCGATATCCAGGTTAGGTTCAACTTCTTCGGAGAGGATCTCCTTGTCAGCCAGGGGTAAGGTTTTACCGGAAATAGTGTCCGCAATTGAATTTTGAAGAAATACTTCAGAAGTAATAAAATCGAAAAGTATATCCCTGTCGGCGGTGTAAGCCGCTGTCACTTTTAGTGCGCTATTATACTTAAAGCTATTTAGATTCTTGAGTCCTTTTAAATGAAGTGCACGGGCGGCCTGAAAGTACGGATATTCATTTAGGATATCTTCCAATTGATTTGTCTGAACAGGTTCTAAAACCTTATCCGGATTCTGTAATAAGAATGTAAAATCTGCTACGTTCATATCAATTAACTAATAAATCACTATTTTTTGTATCACCCATATTATGGGATACACCTTTTATATTTCGAAAGGTATTACCAGTCTGCCAGCGATGCATTAAAAATATCCTGGGTTATTCTTTCAAAAATGGCCTGTAGTGCTTCATCTCTTACCGATGAGAATTGTGTATTCGCGTCGTAATCATAAAAAAATGAAAATCGCTGTTCAAAATCTACATCTTCTTTTGTTCGATTAAAAAAGCGAACATTCACGCCCATGGTTAATCTATTCTGTGCGGCTCGCTGTTGTGCGGTCGCTGTCATTGGAGATATCCGGAATTCTACAATTTCGCCCTCATATATCAAATCTGCGTCTGAATTCCGCAAATCTAAACTTGTTTGGTTAAGAATCAGATCCTGTAATGCCAAAGTAAAATCCCTGTCCAAACCTGGTTCAAAAGTAGATCCCGGGCTTTGGGAAGCATAATTCTGGAAATAATTTACCTGGAATGAGGTGGCTGTACCTACATCACCACCGGTAAAGTTATAAGCTCCACAACCCATTAATAGAAACATCAGGGAGATGCTAAGAATACTGTTAAATGTTTTTTTCAAAAGATATAGTTCAAAGAGTTATCAGAATAGTTCAATTCAAAAAAATTAGTTACAAATCATATTGTTTTATCTTTCTATAAAGTGTTCTTTCAGAAATTCCCAATTCTGCCGCCGCCGCCTTTCGTTTTCCTCTATTTCTTTCCAGTGATTTTTGGATTAATTCAATTTCCTTTTTCTGTAAAGAAAGTGTTTCTTCCTCTTGTATTTCCTCGGCAAAATGATATTTATCTTCCTGTAGTATTTCAGGTTTCGTTTCTATTCTGGCTTCCGGAAGGGGTAAGACTTTTAATGCCTTACTCTTTTCTTCCTCAATATCCTCGATATCTTCCCCATTGGTGCCATATATCTTACGGATTAAATTTTCATTTTCCTTCTGTACTTTAGCCGAATCTTTGTTTTGAAGCATTTCCAAAGTAAGTTTTTTGAGATCATTCAGATCTGATTTCATATCAAACAAGACTTTGTAGAGTATCTCTCGTTCGTTGCTAAAGTCATTTTCTTTTTTTTGCCTTCCAATAACGGCGGGAAGATTAGAATCGCTGGCATTTGGCAAATATTCGTTCAAAGTAGATAAACTAATATTTCTTCCCACTTCTAAAACAGATATTTGTTCAGCAACATTTCTTAATTGACGGATATTTCCCGGCCATCTGTATTTCGTGAGAAGTTGTATAGCATCATCCTGAAGCCTTATAGTGGGCATTTTGTATTTCTGCCCAAAATCCGAAGCAAATTTTCTGAACAATAAATGAATATCCTCCCTTCGTTCTCTAAGAGGTGGAATATGAATATCTACAGTACTTAATCTATAATATAAATCTTCCCTGAATTTTCCTTCTTTGATGGCCTCTATCATATTCATGTTAGTGGCAGCCACAATGCGAACATTGGTTTTTTGGACCTGAGAAGATCCCACTTTCAGGAATTCCCCATTTTCCAATATTCTGAGTAGTCGCACCTGAGTGGTAAGTGGAAGTTCTCCTACTTCATCCAAAAAGATAGTACCGCCATCTGCAACTTCAAAATACCCCCTTCTGGTTTGGGTTGCGCCGGTAAAGGCCCCTTTTTCATGGCCAAATAGCTCACTATCTATAGTGCCTTCGGGAATGGCCCCGCAATTTACGGCTATATATTTTGCGTGTTTTCTATGGGATAAAGAGTGAATAATTTTTGGCACCGCCTCTTTTCCAACACCACTTTCACCTGTGACCAGGACAGAAATGTCTGTAGGAGCAACCTGAATAGCCTTTTCTAGGGCACGATTGAGCTTTGGATCATTGCCTATAATCTCAAAACGTTGTTTTATTGCCTGTACACTTTCCATGCTTAATTGTTTTCAGAATAACCAACTGCTTTGCCCAATAAAGTGGCAGAGGTGCAATTTTCTATTCGTACCATTACAAATTCTCCAACAGAATAGTTCTCTTTAGGAAAAACCACAACGGTATTTTGAGAATTACGCCCCATCCATTCTAAATCAGATTTTTTGGATGTCCCTTCAATAAGAACTTCTTCAACTTTACCCAAGTGTTGTTTTGTTCTAAAAAAGCTATGCTTTAATTGCAGATCAATAATCTCATTTAATCTTCTTTTTTTTACTTCCTCAGGGATATCGTCAACAAGTTTTCTCGCGGCCATTGTACCAGGCCGTTCGGAATAGGCAAACATAAAACCAAAATCATATTTTACATATTCCATTAAGGATAAAGTATCCCGGTGATCTTCCTCGGTTTCGGTTGGGAAGCTTGTAATCATGTCCTGGCTTATGGCACAGTCCGGCAAAATGTTCCTTATATTATTTATTAAATCAAAATACTCTTCTCTGGTGTGCAATCTGTTCATTGCCTTTAAAATTCTGTCGCTTCCACTCTGTACTGGCAGGTGAATGTAATTACATATATTTTTAAACCTGGCCATGGTTTCAATAACATCAAGGGTCATATCCTGTGGGTTTGAAGTAGAAAAGCGAACCCTCATTTTGGGTTGTGCTTGCGCAACCAATTCCAATAAATTGGCAAAATTCACGGCTGTGGCTTTCTGCATTGCTGATGCAGCGTCGAAATCCTTTTTTAAACCTCCGCCATACCATAAATAACTGTCAACATTCTGGCCCAATAAGGTAACTTCCTTAAATCCTTTTTCCCAGAGTTCATTTACTTCATTAACAATTGAATGAGGATCTCTGCTGCGCTCCCTACCCCTTGTAAAGGGAACAACACAAAAAGTACACATATTATCACAGCCACGAGTAATGGATACAAAGGCTGTTACCCCATTTGAATTTAATCTTACCGGGGCCACATCACCGTATGTTTCATCCTTGGAAAGTATAACATTAACTGCATTCCTTCCCTCGTCTACTTCTCGGATAAGATTTGGCAGATCCTTATAAGCATCGGGTCCAACCACCATATCCACAATCTTTTCTTCTTCCAGTAACTTGCTCTTCAGTCTTTCTGCCATACACCCGAGAACACCTACCCTCATGTGGGGCCTGGTCTTCTTTATGGCGTTAAACTTTTCAAGCCTTTTTCTTACAGTCAGCTCCGCTTTTTCCCGAATAGAGCATGTGTTAACCAAAACAAGGTCTGCTTCTTCCAAAGAATTAGTGGTATTAAATCCTTCTTGCGCTAAAATAGAGGCAACAATTTCGCTGTCAGAAAAATTCATTTGACAGCCATAGCTTTCAATGTATAAATTACGGGTGTTTTTCTGGTCTTTATCCAGTGTAAGTGCGGTACCCTGATTTTTTTCCTCAATAATTTTCTCCATTCTCTTGTCTCTTCTGCGATATCTCAAACAGTTTGCAAAGATAGTATATTCTGCAAACAAGTGACAAATTGACAGTTAATTATTTGTCAATATTAATAGTTCCAAGAAACATCTATTTACTTATTCCAGAACTTAATTCGGATAAGTAGAAGGAGGTATTTGAATTACAGAGATATCTAGATAAGTATTAGTTAGTAGAAATCATTTTTATCTGTTTGTCTGATACTTGACTATTAATTTTATTCACATAAGCCTCAAACAAATCATTTAAACTGTCTATCTCTATGTCTAATTCCTTTTTAATTTCCTTAAAAAAAGCAAGTGACTGATCTGTTGGAGGGTAATCCCCTCTTTGAGAATCTGACATCAGAAATGCTAACCTGTTGTTTATTCTTATGCCGTAATTTAACGGGTCTTGCCTGCTTTGGTTTTTCGTCATATGGATATTATTTTCAACCTTATCTAACTTGGTTTCGAACTCTTCTACAAGTTTATTGAGATCCTCATCAGTTGTAACTTTTTCCTTTACGTAAGCCAAATCCTTTTTTACAGAGCGGATATCAATAATTGCCTGATTGGCTCTGTTAACCTGATCCCGTACTTTTATGAGGAAATCAAATTGATTTTTAAAATCGGTCACTGTATTTGGGAGTCTTGGATCTTTTACTATTGTAAATTCCTTTTCAGATGCTATTCCATTATAAGTAAGTCTTACTCTATAGGTGCCGGGAACTGCTTTTGGACCTACATTAGGAGAAGAGTATAAAACCATTCCTTCAAAGCTTTTGAAGCCGGGGTATCTTAGATCCCAGATAAAACGATTTCCTCCCGTAACAACTTTTAAAGGTTTTGTCGCCGACGGATCCTGTTTGTCCACCTTAGCATTCGTGTTATACTTTTGAACTAACGCTCCATTAGCGTCCAATATCTCAAGGGCAATAGTATCTGTTTCCTTTTTGTCTTTTATATAATAATTTACAATGACCCCATTAGGATGGTTTTCACCTTCTAACCTCATGTCGGGTTTGCTCCAACCCGAGGACTGTTGTGTTCTATACGTAATATCAGGTTTATAAAGATAAAAATCGCTTTTAGCCATTTCTTCTGTGAGCTGATGTAAGGGGGTCAAATCATCAATCATCCAAAAACTTCTTCCATGTGTGGCGGCAATAAGATCATTATCCCGAACGGCTAAATCCCTTATGGAGGTCATAGGAAGATTTAGTTGAAATGAAGACCATTGTTTTCCATCATCAAAAGAAATGTACATTCCCCATTCGGTACCTGCATATAATAATCCCTCTCTAACTTTATCCGACCTGATAGCTCTTGTATAGTGATTATTCTTTATCCCATTGGTGATGAGTGTCCAACTCTCACCATAATTAGTAGTTTTATAAAGGTAAGGGGTATAGTCGCCAAACTTGTAGGACGTTGCAGCCAAATAGGCAACGCCTTCTTTGAAAGGACTTGGTTCTATACAATTAATCATATTTAATTTGGGTGATAGGTTAGATGGGGGGGTGATATTCTTCCAGGTTTTCCCGTCATCTTTAGTTATATGTACCAGGCCGTCATCGCTCCCTACATAAATAACCCCTTTCTCCAAGGACGATTCTGCAATGGCAAAAATGTTAGAATAAAACTCTGCCCCGGTATTATCCTGGGTAATGGGGCCTCCAGAAGATTTTATTGTCTCTGGCAGACCTCTGGTCAAATCCGGAGAGATTACCTCCCAGGATTGTCCTTCGTTTGTAGAAATATGTAAAAAATTCGATCCGGCATATAGTCGATTTTTGTCATGTATACTGAACATAACAGGATAATTCCAATTAAAACGATACTTCATAATTTCTACACCAGAACCCGCAGGATTGTCTGGCCAAACATTTGTAGACCTTGTCTGATCTAATGAATGGTCATAGCGCATCATATATCCTTTATAAGTGCCACCATAGACTATATCATTGTTCTTTGGGTCAACAGCTAAATGAGCACTCTCGCCTCCCGCAGTTATCTCCCAATCTTTTTCTCCGATGCTGCTTCCGGAGCTTCTATGGGAGATTCTAACAGTAGAGTTGTCTTGTTGTGCCCCGTAAATTCTATATGGAAAATTCGTATCTGTGGTAACGCGGTAGAATTGCGCAGTAGGCTGATTGTGATAGGTTGTCCAATTGGTTCCCCCATCATTTGATACCTGGGCCCCACCGTCATCCGCTATAACCATTCGCTGATTATTATCGGGGTCTATCCACAAATCATGATGATCTCCGTGAGGGGCATTTTTCAATGTAAAAGTTTTGCCGCCATCTGTAGATACCCCATAACTTACATTCATTATATAAACTTTGTTCTTATCTTGGGTATCTGCATAGATTCTACTGTAGTACCAGGCTCTTTGTCGTAGTGCTCTGTTCTCGTTAATTTTTTCCCAGGTCTTGCCTGCATCATCAGATCTAAAAAGCCCACCATCTTCCGCTTCTATTATTGCCCAGACTCTATTTGAATCAACCGGCGATACTGTAATACCCACAATGCCCCAGGGTCCCGAAGGAAGCCCATTATGGTCTGAAATGTCAGTCCACGTATTGCCACTATCAGTGCTTTTATATAGTTTGCTATCTGGCCCACCGCTGTCCATTCTATATCCGTTTCTCTTCATTTCCCAGGTTGAGGCATAAAGAATTCTAGGATTATTAGGATCTAGAATGAGATCACCTGCTCCGGCTTTATCACTTATATAAAGTATCTTTTCCCAAGAAGAACCACCGTCAAGACTTTTGTAAACTCCTCTGGTCTCATTAGGAATCCATAGATTTCCAATGGCTGCAGCATAAACAATATCCGGATTGGTAGGGTGAATGCGTATTCTGGCAATGTGTTCGGACCCCTCCAGGCCAATAAATTTCCATGTCTCACCGGCATCTACACTTTTCCATAGCCCGTTTCCAGAAGAGACATTTCCCCGTAGCGTTTGTTCCCCTTCCCCTACATAAATTACATTAGGGTCGGATTCTGAAACAGCAACCGACCCTATGGAGCCTCCAAAAAAGCCGTCAGAAATACATTCCCATGTACTTCCTGCATCAGTAGTTTTCCAAACACCGCCACCGGCGGTTCCCATATAGTAAAGCAAATCATTACCCTTTACACCCGTTACGGTTCCGGACCTCCCTCCTCTAAACGGCCCTACTAATCGCCATTCTATGGAATTGTAAAGGGCTTCATTATATATATTGGTGTTTTTGTCTTTAGTTTTTCTTTGCGAATTTGAAGTTATAGGAATTATTAGAGAAAGGAAAAAAACCAGGATAGAGATCTTTTGAAACATAATTTATGGGTTAGCGATTTGCATAAAAATAACACAATTTTTACATCTTTTCGCCAATTAAAAACAAATCCTATTGGCATTATATAAGGTATAAAATACCCCTTACTTTCGACTAATAAATGACTTGGGTTTTGCATTGTAGCAACAGAAATAAAAAATTTGACATACTTTTGTTTCTTCAAAAACTGATGAATGGCTAAGAATTTAGTAATCGTAGAGTCGCCTGCAAAGGCCAAAACAATAGAAAAATTTCTGGGAAAAGACTTTAAAGTTGAATCCAGTTTTGGCCATATAGCCGATCTTCCTTCCAAAGAGTTAGGAGTTGATGTCGAAAATGATTTTAAACCCAAATATATTGTTGACGAGGACAAGAAGGCCCTGGTTAAAAAGCTGAAGGACCTTGCTAAAAAAGCGGATACTATATGGCTGGCGAGTGATGAAGACCGGGAAGGAGAAGCTATTTCCTGGCATTTGGCGGAGACACTGGACCTTGATCGATCCAAAACTAAACGTATTGTGTTTAATTCCATTACCAAATCAGCTATTCAAAAGGCCATTGAAAACCCCAGAGAAATAAATTATAACCTGGTAAATGCCCAGCAGGCAAGAAGAGTTCTTGATAGGTTGGTTGGATACGAGTTATCACCTGTCCTTTGGAAAAAAATTAAACCCGGTTTATCTGCAGGAAGGGTTCAATCTGTATCTGTTCGTTTAATTGTTGAGAGGGAACGGGACATTGAGGTTTTTAATCCTGAAGCTTCCTATAAAGTAGTGGCGGAATTCAAAACAGTGAATGGGAATGTATTTGGAGCAAAACTTGGGAAGAGCTTCCAAACGAAAGCGGAGGCTCAGGTATTTTTAAATAAAAATGCAGGATCGCTATTTAATGTTGCAAGTCTGGATAAAAAACTCGCAAAAAAATCGCCGGCCGCACCATTTACTACTTCCACTTTACAACAGGAGGCATCCCGTAAATTATATTTCTCAGTAGCGAGAACTATGCAGGTTGCCCAGCGTTTATATGAAGCTGGTCTGATTACGTATATGAGGACAGACAGCGTAAATTTATCCGGGGAGGCAATAGGGGCTGCCAAAGACACCATTATTCAGAATTATGGTGAAAAGTACAGTAAAGTCAGAAATTATAAGGGCAAATCTAAAGGAGCTCAGGAGGCACATGAGGCGATACGACCCACGGATATGAATTTGCAATCTCCTTCACTGGAAAGGGATCAGTCTAAATTATATGAATTGATTTGGAAACGTACACTTGCCTCACAAATGAGCGATGCACAATTAGAACGTACTAATGTAAAAATCAAGTCGAACTCTTATCAGGAAGAATTTACCGCGAATGGTGAAGTCATTAAATTTGATGGGTTTTTAAAGGTTTATCTTGAGGGTAAGGACGAAGAGGATATAGCTGAAGAGCAGGAAGGTTTGCTTCCCGCAATGAAAACCGGCGATCAGTTATTCTATAATTATATAACCGCAACAGAACGGTTTACAAGACCCCCGTATAGATATACAGAGGCTACTTTGGTAAAGAAACTGGAGGAGCTGGGTATTGGAAGACCCTCAACTTATGCCCCAACAATTTCGACCATTCAAAACAGGGGTTATGTGGAAAAAGGAAGTATTGAAGGTGAAGAACGAAAGTATTCACAACTGATTTTAAAATCAGATAAAGTTGAGGAAAAATCTCTCACGGAAGTGATAGGGTCAGATAAAGGCAAATTGGTACCCACAGATATAGGGATGATTGTCAATGATTTTTTAGTGAATCATTTTGCGCATATTTTGGATTATAACTTTACTGCCAAAGTGGAGAAAGATTTTGACGAAATTGCTGAAGGTCAGGAAGATTGGAAAAAGGTAATGAAGGATTTTTACAAGGACTTTCACCCCAAAGTACTGGACGTTGAAGAAAACGCGGAACGTGCAAGCGGAGAACGTGTCCTGGGTAAAGACCCTAAAACGGGAAGACAAGTTGCTGTTCGTTTGGGACGATTTGGCCCTATGGTTCAAATTGGTACGGTCGAGGAAGAGGACAAGCCGTTATTTGCCAGTTTACTCCCTGAACAATCCCTTAATACGATTACCTATGAGGAAGCAATGGAGCTATTCCAACTACCCAGAAAGTTAGGAGTATTTGAAGGAGAAGAAGTAGAGGCCAATGTTGGCAGATTTGGTCCTTATGTTAGATTCGGCAAAAAATTTGTCTCTCTGGACAAAGGTGAGAGTGCCTTTGATGTCGATCTTGAAAGGGCAATAGAATTAATTCGCGAAAAGCAAAAGACAGATGCCCCTATTGCGGTTTATGAAAATAAAGATGTAATAAAAGGTAAAGGTCGTTTCGGACCTTTTATCAAATGGGATGGTATGTTCATTAATGTGAATAAAAAATATGATTTTGATAATCTTTCGGAAATTGATATTATTGAGTTGATAGAATCTAAAAAGCAAAAAGAAGCAGAGAAGCTTATCAAGGAATGGTCTGATGAAGGCATTCGGATTGAAAAGGCGCGATGGGGAAGGCATACAATTATTAAAGGCAAGACCAAGGTTGAGCTTGCCAAAGAGGTAGATGCTGCCAATGTTTCCCTGGAAGAGGCAAAAGCATTACTCGAAAAGAAAAAACCGAAAAAGAAGACTAAGAAAACCTAAGATTAGCGTACCAATATGGCGTTTGATTTTTTACTTCCTGTAGATGAAATGGCCCTCGCGCACTGTGAGCTATTACCCCCACAATCTCTTGGCAGGAATATTCACAAGCATACAGAGAAAAAAGGACTGCCAGTCCTTGCCAATGCTTCATTTGCCTTAATGGGAGTTCTGGAATCAAGAAATGCATTTGAAAAGAAAACAGAGCGCCTAGATACTACTGAGATCAGAATTCAGCTTTACAAGCTAATGATGGGTAATTGGAATTCAGTCTTTGTCGACCTCGGTGATATAGAAGAAGGCGAATCGGTTGAAGATACCTATTTTGTTGTAAAGGAAATTGTAGCCGAATTACTGGAAGAAAATGTAATTCCGATTATAATTGGTGCGACTCAGGATATTACGTACCCTACCTATAGGGCATTTGATAAAATTAAGGATATGGTAAATCTGGTGTCAATAGACAGCAGGTTCGATTTCGGGGCAGATGAGGAACTTATTTCTTCGCATTCCTATATGAGTAAAATAATTACTGATAAGCCCAACAATCTTTTCAATTTTTCTAATATTGGTTATCAAAGCTACTTTAATGCTCAGGAAGAAATAGATCTGATGGACCGCCTATTTTTTGATGCATACAGGCTGGGAGAAATAACCTCCGACATTTCACTGGCAGAACCCGTATTGCGAAACGCACATATTGTAAGTATGGATGCCAGGGCAATTAAAGCAGGCGAGATTGATGGGTCTAAGAATTTTTCACCAAATGGATTTAATGGAAGAGAAATATGTGCAATAGCCAGATATGCGGGAATGAGTGATAATGTCGCAATATTTGGAATATATGAAAGCGAGAATACCGTACAATCCTTTCAATTAATATCACAGATAATATGGTATTTTATAGAAGGATATAATTTTAGAATAAAAGAGTTACCGAGTGCTAAAAGCAAGGACTTCAACAAGTTTAATGTGCCTACGGAAACCGAACAATTGATTTTTTATAAAAGTTTACTTACCGAAAGGTGGTGGGTTGAGATTCCATCAATTTTATCTTCACATAATAAAATAAATTCACCTGCGTTATTACCATGCACTGAACAGGACTATTTAGACGCATGTAACCAAAATATTCCCGAAAGGTGGTTCAAGGCCTATAAGAAAGGTTTTAACTAACACTAAATTATTTTAAAGGATAGACAGTTTTATACAATAAATTATTCAAAATGCAGTTTTAGAGAATAATAATTGTGAATACTGTTTATAGTCTTAATCGAAATTTAACCTAAAGTATGAAGAAGCTATTGTTATTATCTATAGCGTTTGTTTTTTTGCTCACTAGTTGTGGGTCTAAGACAAAAGGAGAACTAGTCGGAGTCCAGGGTAAAAAGTGGTATCCGGAAAAACCTTATGGAATGGAACTGATCCCTAGAGGATCATTTATCATGGGTAAAAGTGAGGAAGACGTAGGGAAGGTTCTTAACGCTCCAACCAAAACTGTTACCGTAAGATCATTCTATATGGATGATACGGAAATAACAAACAGTGAATATCGCCAGTTTGTAGAATGGGTGAAAGATTCCATCGTAAGAACTAAGTTGGCCATCCTGGCTGATGAATTAGGAATGGGTCCGGAGGATGAAGGTATCGGCGAATATGCCTTTAAGGATGCAGATACTACCCAAATGTCTACTTATGACAAGTATATGCTGGATAATTATTCAGGGATGGGTGAGACTGGTTATGAAGGAAGAAGCCTAAATAGAGATCAGGATTTGGTCTGGGACACTTCGGAATATCCTGATGAATACTATACAGAAATAATGGATTCAATATATATTCCTGAAGAGGAATCATATAACGGTCAGCGCACCGTAGATGTTACAAAGCTTAAATACAGTTACAGCTGGATGGACATTGAGGCAGCTGCACGTTCAAGGGATGCAAGAAGAAAGGATTTTATTAAACATGAGGAATTGGAGATCTATCCGGATACGACAGTTTGGATAAGAGACTTTGAATATTCCTATAATGAACCAATGCATAATGACTATTTCTGGCACGATGCCTATAGTGATTATCCGGTTGTTGGAGTTTCATGGCAGCAGGCCCAGGCTTTTTGTAACTGGAGAACAAAATTTAAAAATGATGACCAGAAGAGCCGAGGCAGACAATTTGTTAACGGATTCAGGTTACCTACAGAAGCCGAATGGGAATATGCCGCCAGAGGTGGAATCGAAAGTGGAACTTATCCCTGGGGTGGTCCTTATGTGATTAGCGATACGGGCTGTTTTATGGCTAACTTTAAACCACAGCGAGGTGATTATGCAGCTGATGCAGCTTTGTATACAGTAGAAGCCAAGTCTTATGAGCCAAATGATTACAATCTTTACAATATGGCAGGGAATGTTTCTGAATGGACTAATTCCAGCTATGACGCAAATTCATACGATTACGTATCTACTATGAATCCCAATGGCGGTGATTATGGTAATAAAAGAAAAGTTATACGCGGAGGTTCCTGGAAAGATGTTGCTTATTTCCTACAGGTAAGTACCAGAGATTATGAGTATAGAGATTCCGCCAGAAGTTATATCGGTTTTAGGACCGTACAAGATTATATGGGCGAGGAAGACTCAACACAATAGTTTTTCCGTATATAAATAAATCAAACAATAAACCAAATACTTATTTTTAACATTAAACTTAAATTAAATTTAGAATTATGGCACAGTCAAAATCAACAAAGAAACTATTTAACATGGCCTATGGCCTGGGAGCATCGGTGGTTATCATTGGTGCGTTATTTAAAATCCTTCACTGGGAATT
The DNA here is from genome assembly GCF_947490415.1 of uncultured Eudoraea sp. Lineage (GTDB taxonomy): Bacteria > Bacteroidota > Bacteroidia > Flavobacteriales > Flavobacteriaceae > Eudoraea. The sequence continues at coordinate 127,195 of NZ_CANLGX010000001.1, read as the reverse complement.
TGGACCTCTAACAGGTGGTCTTCTTCTGGCGGTAGGTCTTATTACAGAAGCTCTTATTTTTGCAATTAGTGCATTTGAACCGGTAGATGACGAATACGATTGGTCTCTGGTATACCCTGAATTAGCAGGCGGTATGTCTGGTAACAAAAATGATGTTCAGGATGCGAAAGAAGCAGAAGGCATATTGTCCAGAAAATTAGATGAGCTTTTAAAAGAAGCAAACATAGACGCTAACCTTATGGAAAGCCTTGGAGAAAGCATTCGCAATTTTGAAGGTGCTGCAAAAGGTATTGCTCCTTCAGTAGATGCAATGGAATCTACCAAAAAATATTCAGATGAAATGGTAGAGGCAGCGTCTCAAATGGAGTCTTTAAACAGCTTGTATAAAGTACAATTGGAAAGCGCTAGCAGACAGGCTTCTGTAAATGAAGAAGTTGTTCAAAATGCAAGTGCTCTTAAAGACCAAATGGAATCTCTTGCTTCCAATCTTTCTTCCTTAAATGGAGTATATGGAGGTATGTTATCTGCAATGAGTAAAAACTAATTAGTGAATTAGTAAACCCAAATCAAAATTTTAATCAAAACTAATTAGAAAACATGGCAGGAGGAAAATTGTCACCACGTCAGAAGATGATAAACTTAATGTATTTGATCTTCATCGCGATGCTGGCGTTAAATATGAGCAAGGAAGTTCTAGCTGCATTCGGTCTTATGAATGAAAAGTTGGAAGCTTCTAACGCAAAAACCACGGAGAACAACGTAGCGTTCTTAAATGGTTTAGAAACTAAAGCATCTGAAAATGCGGAAAAATTTGGTCCGCTACTGGAAGATGCCAAAAAGATTAAGGAATTGTCCCAGGATTATTATGACTATCTGGAGGCCCTTAAAGGTAAAATGTTAACCGAGATTAAAGATCCTAAAGACTATCAGGTTATGGATAAGTCTGATTATTTAGATCAGAAATTTTTTCAAGGTGATAACCTGGCTCCGGAAGGAAAAGAATTCTTAAAGAGGATTACTGATTACCGTACTCAAGTTTCGGCTATTTTACCGGAAAGCATGAATGAAGTTAAGGCTTCTGTTCAAACCAGATTTGAAACTGGTGATGCTAATGGTAAAGTTGAGAAAAGAGATGGAACAAAACAGGATTGGATCAACTATCATTTCGAAGGTTTTCCGGTTGTTGCTTCTCTAACTAAAATAACTCAGATACAATCTGATGTTAAGGCTACAGAGCAGGATGCTTTAAAGTCTATGTTAGAAGGTCAGCTGACCAGTGAAGTTTCTATGACTAATTATACCACGCTACTGGAGCAGGAAAAATCGGCATTTTATGCTGGTGAGAAATTCTCAGGGGCAGTTGTATTAGGTCGTAAAGATGCTACAACAAGACCAAATGAGGTAAATCTTACTTTAGATGGAAGAAAGCTGAATGAAGGTAAGGATTATGAGATCAAAAATGGTCAGGTAAAACTTTTAGTTAGTGCCGGAGCTCCCGGAGACCACAAGATTGCCGGTAACCTGGTATTTATTCAGGATGGTGAGAGAACGGAAGTTCCTGTTTCTCAAACATTTGCCACGATCACTAAGCCTAATGCAGCATTAATTGCAGCAGATAAGATGAATGTGGTATATCGCGGGGTTTCTAACCCTATGTCGATTTCGATTCCTGGAATTCCAAATAACAAGGTGAGTGCATCGGCACCAGGTCTTAAGAAAAGAGAAGGCAGTAAGTATATCATGAACCCGGGAACGGGAAGAACAGTTACAATTGTCGCATCTGGTACATTGCCTGACGGCCAACGTGTTTCCTCAAAATCTGAGTTCAGAATCAAGGATATTCCAAGACCATCCGGATCTATTCGAGGAGAAACAGGAAGTGCCAAGATGCCTAGAAGAAATCTTGAAATTGCAACAATTGGTGCATTACTTGAAGATTTTGATTTTGACTTGAATCTTGCAATTAGTGGATTTAAATTCAAAGTGCCTGGGCAACCTACCGTAAGTGTAGATGGCAACAAACTGGATTCAAGAGCTAAATCGGCCTTAAAAAGAGCCAAAAGAGGTGATGCTGTTCAGGTATTCGATATTCAAGCGTATATCACGAATAACAAAAGCTATAAACTGAAGAAAGTATCTCCGGTAATTGTGGAGATTACGAACTAAGAATAGTAATAAATTATAATTTTATGAATTGGAAGAATGTTTTAATTGCTGGAGCTGTAGCGCTACTACCAATATCTATGATGGCACAGGCTAATATTTTAAATGCCAAGTTGCCTGAGGAAATTGGAAAAAAGACAGAAGCGCAAATAGCGGCGGATAATGATTCTCCGCTGCCATACGGCTATGTGGATGACAGGGATATCCTTTGGTCTAAGACTGTATGGGAGATAATTGATCTTGATGAAAGAGTAAATTTTCCACTGTATTATCCGCTTGACACCATTGATATCGGTGCGGACAGAAGATCGTTATATGATGTTTTTATGAAAAACATTAAAAACGGTAAACTTACTGACGTATATGTGGATTCCTATTTTACGGAAAAAAGAAATTTCAGTGACCTGGAAGCTACTTTGAAAAAAGTTGATACCACAGATCTTGGATATGAGCAAATCAATGCCGGTGAACAACTTTCCCCCGAATATATTAACCAGAGGGAACTTACGGCGGCGGATATTGAAGAATATCGTATCAAAGGGATATGGTATTTTGATAAGCGGCAGGGCGAATTGAAGTATCGACTGTTGGGTATTGCCCCGGTAGCACCCGATGTCAACTTTGTAGATGATGAATCTATGGATCCCAATGAGAATAAAGTTGAACTCTTTTGGGTGTGGTATCCGAGTGCCAGAGAGGTATTACACAGAGCCAAGGTTTTTAACCAACAAAACTCGGCTCAGCCAATATCTTTTGATATGTTGTTGAATGCCAGACGTTTTAATGGTCTGATCTATAGAGAGGACAATGTTCAGGGTGATCGAATAATTAATGATTACATAGCAGACAATGCACTATTCCAGTTGCTTGAAGCAGATCGTATTAAAGAAACAATACGAGACAGGGAACAGGACATGTGGGCATATTAGAAGCAAGCTTTAAATTCCAATTCAGATATAAATTAAAAAACGCTGCGCCATTTGGTGCAGCGTTTTTTAATTTTACACTATGGTAGATTACTTAATAGTAGGCCTTGGACTGGCCGGGATAGCATTTTGTGAAAAGCTTGATGAGCATGGTAAAACCTTCATAGTGATTAATGATGCCTCTCAAACATCTTCTAATATTGCTGGGGGCTTATATAATCCTGTAATTTTAAAAAGGTTTAATCTTGCCTGGAAAGCTGATGAACAACTGGGTCTGGCTCAGAACTTTTACAAAAGCTTAGAGGATAAACTGGGCGTACCCCTGGATCATAAAGTACCGGTTTTAAGAATATTTGCGTCTGTAGAGGAGCAAAACCTTTGGTTTGAGGCGGCTGATAAAGAAAAATTACAGCCCTACCTTTCTACAAAATTGCTCCTTAATGATAATCCATGCCTAAAAGCCCCGTTCGGTTTTGGGGAGGTCCTGCATACAGGAAGAGTAGATACACAGAAGTTGGTGAAAGCTTATTCCGGCTATTTATCTAAAAAAAAGCTCTTATACGCAGAGACTTTCAACTTTGAGGAATTAAAGACAGGAACAAACGGGCTTAGCTATAGAGGCATTAGTGCCAAAAAAATTGTTTTTGCTACAGGATTTGGACTAAAAAAGAATAGCTATTTTAATTACTTACCCCTCAACGGAACAAAAGGAGAACTCTTAACTATAAAGGCTCCGCTTCTTAAGGAAGAGAGGGTCATTAAATCTTCCGTCTTTATAATTCCTATAGGGAATGATCTATACAGAATCGGGGCTACCTATAAATGGAAGGATAAAAACAATGAGCCAACTTCTGAGGCCAGACTAGAACTCCTTACAAAGCTCGAAACCTTTTTAAATTGTGAATACAAAATAGTGAACCATGTTGCAGGAATTAGGCCAACGGTGGCCGATAGGAGGCCTTTGGTAGGTAAACATCCTGTTTTGGATCACATATATGTGTTAAATGGTTTTGGTTCCAGGGGTGTCATGATTTCCCCTTATGCTTCAAACCAGTTATATGAATATATAGAGAGAGGTGTGCCTATAGACCCCGAAATGGATATCTCAAGATTTAAAAAAGCCTATCTTAAAGTTCAATCTATTTGAATAGTTCCTGGGTCGTATTTTATAAAGATGTTGATCCATATATTTCTGGAAAGCCTTATAATAAAAGGTAAAAAGACCACCATAGTAATCACGATTACAATAAATGTATTTAGTAAACTCATACCAAGTATTAAAAAAGCAATTACAAAGGCCGCCACGGCAAAGGCTATTCCAACAGCATAACTTACATACATAGCCCCATAGAAAAAGGAAGGTTCAATTTTATACTTGGTATTGCAGTGGGAACAACGTACCTGCATTTTAAAAAGAGAGCCCAGGTGGTAAGGGTTATTATCTGTATACATACTTTCTTTATGGCATCTTGGACAACTTCCTGTTAAAATACTGTAGAGTTTGTTTCCTTTTTTTAACATTTGCAAAAGTTTAGGCAAAACTACGATTTTGCAAAGTTTCTAATTGTAACACCAATCACAAAAATGCTAAATATTCATAATCTTTCTGTTTCTTTTGGAGGAGAATACCTGTTTAAAGAAATCGCCTTTAGATTAAATGCCGGGGATAGGGTTGGGCTTATTGGAAAAAATGGCGCAGGGAAATCTACCTTGCTTAAATTGCTTTCTAAGGAGATGAGTCCTGATTCCGGGACATTGGCTATGGAAAAAGATATAAAAATAGGCTGTCTTAAGCAGGATCTCGATTTTGAGCATGGAAGATCGGTCCTTGATGAAGCCTATGAGGCTTTTGTTGAATTAAAAGCATTAGAACAGCAGTTGGAGCATATAAATTTGCAACTGGCAGAAAGGACCGATTACGAGAGTGACTTATACAATCAACTAATAATAGACTTAAATGATTTAACCCATCAATATGAAGTTCACGGAGGATACAACTATCAGGGACAGACAGAAAGAATCCTTTTAGGTCTTGGTTTTAAAAGGGAAGATTTTGATAAAAGCACAGATACATTCTCCGGTGGATGGCGGATGCGTATAGAATTAGCTAAATTACTCTTACAGAATAACGATGTTCTCTTATTGGATGAACCTACCAATCATTTGGATATCGATTCTATACTTTGGCTGGAACAATTTCTTCTTAATTATCCCGGTGCACTGGTGATAGTTTCGCATGATAGAATGTTTTTGGATAATGTCACAAATAGAACAATAGAAATTTCCCTTGGAAGAATTTATGATTACAACAAACCATATTCTAAATATTTGCAGCTGCGGGAAGAAATCAAAGTACAACAACTAAGTGCCCAAAAAAACCAGGATAGAGAAATTCAACAAACAGAGCGTCTAATAGACAAATTCCGGGCCAAGGCCTCGAAAGCTACTATGGCTCAATCACTTATTAAGAAACTGGATAGGATGGAACGCATTGAGGTAGACGAGGATGACCTTAGTGCGATGAAACTGCGGTTTCCAATTTCCGTAACTCCTGGAAAAGTGATATTTGAAATGGAGGACCTTTCCAAAAGTTATGGTAATAAAGAAGTGTTGAACAGAGTAGACATAATTTTGGAAAGGGATAGCAAAACAGCTTTTGTAGGTCAGAATGGACAAGGTAAAACAACCCTGGCGAAAATTCTTGTCGGGGAATTGGAATACCAGGGCAGGCTAAAATCCGGCCATAACGTTGAGATAGGTTATTTCGCCCAAAATCAAATGGAATATCTGGATGGCAATAAAACCATTCTTGATACTATGATTGATGCTGCCAATGAGAAGAATAGGAGTAAGGTAAGGGATATATTAGGGTCTTTTCTATTTAGCGGTGACGATGTAGATAAATATGTAAAGGTTTTGTCTGGTGGAGAAAGGAACAGGTTGGCTTTGGCTAAAATGTTGCTGCAACCCTTTAATGTGCTTGTTATGGATGAGCCAACAAATCATCTCGATATTAAATCCAAGCATGTTTTAAAAGAGGCATTGAAACAGTTTGAAGGTACATTGATTGTAGTTTCACACGACAGGGATTTTTTGCAGGGACTTACCAATAAGGTTTATGAGTTTAAGGAAAAAAGAATAAAAGAGTATTTAGGGGACATCAATTATTTTCTTGATCAGCGGAAAGTTGAAGATTTCCGGGAAATTGAAAAGAAACAAAAAGATCAGAAAAAGAAAGAAAAAAGTACCAGCAAGCCTTCAGATTATGAAGGTCAGAAACGATTAAAGTCGCTTAAGAATAAGTTAAGTACGCTTGAAAGTAACATAGCCGGGTTAGAGAAGGAGATCGCTAAAATAGATCACGACCTGCTGATGGATTATGATACTACAATAGCGATTCCGGATTTTTTCGACATTTATCAGGCTAAAAAAAAGCAGCTGGAGGAGTTGATGATAAAGTGGGAAAATGTCACTTTAGAGCTTGAAAATAGTGAGATGGAGGGATAAAATGTGGCGCGAAAATTTTTTCACAACGGAAAAGAGGGCTTTCACAACAAAAACGAGCACTTCATCGATTATATGGGTTGTTTATCTATATAAAATAGTATTTTTGTAGGGTAATTCTTTAGTAAAGTGGTGTTTTTATTTAATAAATATACAACTATTTCTTAAAGTTGAATCTTATGAAAAAGCTGCTCCTTATTCTGGTTCTTTCAATAACTGTAAATCAGGTGATAAATGCGAAGGTCAGTAAAGCTGAAAAAATGGCTTTAATAGATCTTTATGAAAGCACTAATGGAACTTCCTGGTTAAAACAATGGCATTTAGACCAGCCGGTATCAGAATGGTATGGGGTTAAGGTTGAAGGAAATCATGTGGTGGAGATAAATTTATTTCGCAATAATCTTTCTGGTCCAATTCCTGAAAGCCTTGGCAACTTAAATCACTTGCGAATTCTTAATCTGGCATTTAACACCTTGAGTGGAGAGTTACCCAATACTCTTACACAGTTACAAAGCCTGGAGGTTCTTAAAATAGAGATGAACAGGTTTAAAGGGAATCTTCCAGACGAGATAGGAAACATGGAAAATTTATTGGAGCTTACTGCTTTTAACAACTTTTTCTCAGGAACCATTCCAAATAGTATAGGAAATATAGTTAACCTGCGGGTGTTAAACCTGTCCAGTAATAATTTTGTGGGCCATATACCAGATGCAATAGGAAATCTGACCAGACTAGAAAGTCTGGGTCTTTTTGAGAATAGATTGGAGGGTGATATCCCGCGAAACTTAGGACAACTTGTTTTACTCAAGGAACTTGTACTGGCAAATAATCAATTAGGAGGGGAGATCCCTGCAGAATTTGGTCAGTTGGCTAGTCTTAAGGTCTTACAAATTCAGAATAACAAATTTAATTCATATAAAAACCTTGAACTTATGGACACCAGGGAGTTTCTGGTTTTTGATTATGATAAGGGTGATTTAAAATTAGATTTTAAGGATGTCAATTTTTCTAAAACCCGCATGGCAGATACGAAATTTGAGGATGATAATGAAAATGAATAGTTGGCTTATACTTTAGTTAGTTTGGTTAAAGGGATGCAGACTGCATGCCTTTTGTTTTATAAAACAAGAAAATACTTAAACAAAAATTAAGAATTATTTAACATTAGTTGCATATGCAACTAATCATTTTTAACGTTATATTTGCCGGGTGAATAATACAGACATTTTAGTGGATTTTGATAAATCTGTAGGTCGCTGGATTGGCAGTACCTCTAAGATGGTTGATAATTATTTACACGAAGCTTTTCAATGCGAAGGACTTGATCTTAGTAAAGAGCAAATGATAGTTCTTAAAAAATTACATGAAAATGATGGACTTATTCAAAATGAATTGGCTTATCTAACCTTAAGGGATAAATCTTCTCTGGCAAGATTACTGGCCAAAATGGAACGTAAAAACTATATAAGCAGGGAACAGGATGATTTCGATAGGCGGGTAAACCGGGTTTTTCTTACCGAAGCCGGTAGAATTGCATTTAAAAGAACAAGGCCCATAATAGTTGGACTAAAAGAAATCATGGAAAAAAATATTACAGAAGAAGAAATATTTCAATTTATAAATACGTTGCAACGAATTCAACATAATATTACCACGGCAGAGGCCCAAATTTAGTAACAAACGAATGAGAAAAATAGTTTTATCCATATTAGGAATTGTAATTATTATAGCCTCATTTTTTTTGGCTAAACAAATTGCTAACAGTAAGTCCAGACCAAAGGCGAAAGTAGAAAAAGTGGTGAAAACAGTTTTTACTCAAACCGTGGCCAATGGAACGATTCCTATTATAGTCCCTGCGAATGGCAATTTAAGGGCAAAAAGGAGGGTTGAGCTCTATGCTGAAGTTCAGGGGGTTTTCCAAAAAGGGAATAAACTGTTTAAAGCGGGACAACCTTACAAGACAGGCGAAACAATTATCAAAATAGATGCCTCTGAATACTACGCCAGTGTTCAGTCGGCCAAGAGTAATTTATACAATTTAATTACTTCGATCATGCCCGATTTGCGCCTCGATTATCCTGAAGTATTTCCAAAATGGCAGGCGTATTTAAGTAATTTCGACCTTGATAAAACTACTCCGCCCCTTCCGGAAATGACCAGCGAGAAGGAAAAATTCTTTATTTCAGGTCGTGGAATTTTGACAAACTATTACAATGTTAAAAATATGGAGCAACGTTTGCGAAAGTATCGCATCTCGGCCCCATTTTCAGGAATACTTACAGAGGCTTTGGTTACTGAAGGTACCTTGGTACGACCGGGTCAAAAATTGGGAGAATTCATAAATACGGATATCTATGAAATGGAGGTATCTATAAGTAAGACTTTTAGTGACCTTTTAAAAGTTAATGAGGAAGTGGAGTTGGTGAATTTGGACCGCACAAAAACCTATAAGGGCTTTGTTGCCCGGATTAATGGAAATGTAGACGTAGCTACCCAGACCATAAAGGCATTTATAGACGTTATTGATCCGGACTTAAAAGAAGGCATGTATTTGGAAGCCAATTTAAATGCTAAACAAGAATCTGATGCCATTGAAATAGATAGAAGTCTCCTGTTAGAGAATAATCAAATTTTTGTGGTTAGAGATTCTGTTCTTGATCTTATTGATGTTAAACCGGTTTATTTTTCTAATAAGAAAGTGGTATTGAAGGATGTTCCGGAAGGGACAACGATAATTATAAGACCAGTGGTAGGAGCATATGCTGGTATGCTGGTTAAAGAATTTAAAGATGATACCGCTAAAAACCTAAACGAATGAGAAAAATAATTGAGTATTTTATTAAGTATCATGTCGCAGTTAATGTCATTGTCCTGGCCATATTTATATTTGGAATTGTAGGGGCATTATCCTTAAAGTCATCATTTTTTCCACTAGCGGATTCAAAAAACATTCTTATAACTATTACTTATCCCGGAGCTTCCCCTCTGGAAGTTGAAGAAGGAATTGTATTAAAAATTGAAGATAATCTTAAAGGACTTGAAGGTGTAGAACGAGTTACTTCCACTTCCAAAGAAAATAGCGGTAGAATAAATGTGGAAATTGAAAAAGGAAGGGATGTTGATTTCATGCTTTTGCAGGTAAAGAATGCCGTAGACAGGGTGCCCTCTTTTCCTACGGGCATGGAACCGTTAGTAGTTTCTAAATTAGAACCAGTTAGGCCAACTATAAGTTTTGCAATTAGCGGAAAAAATATTCCTCTTGCTACTTTAAAACAAATCGCCCGCCAAATAGAGAACGACATTAGAAGGATTGATGGAATCTCGCAAATAAGTATTTCGGGTTACCCGAATGAGGAAATCGAAATAGCAGTAAACGAGAATAATTTACTTGCCTATGAAATGTCTTTTACGGATGTTGCACAAGCAGTAGCAAATGCTAATATTCTGGTTACAGGGGGAAATATTAAAACCAATGCCGAAGAATATTTAATTAGGGCCAATAATAGGTCTTATTATGGTGATGAACTTTCAAATTTGATAATTAGAGCAGATGCGGCCGGTCAGACAGTACGTTTAAAAGATGTCGCAGTTGTAAGAGACCGGTTTTCAGAATCACCCAATGCGGCCTACTTTAATGGAGATTTATCTGTAACAACCACCATTACAAGTACAAATACGGAAGATCTTATTTCATCTGCTGAAAAAGTAAGAAATTATATTGAAGATTTTAATCAGAAATATAATAATGTGCAGTTAAACGTTGTTCGTGATCTTTCTGTAACGCTTAATCAACGGACAGAATTACTTACCAAAAATGCCATTATGGGGATGATTTTGGTATTGATATTTCTATCGATTTTTCTAAATACGCGTTTGGCTTTTTGGGTGGCTTTTGGCCTTCCCATAGCTTTTTTGGCCATGTTTGTATTCGCCGGGTTCTTTGATGTTACTATTAATATCCTTTCTTTATTTGGAATGATAATAGTAATTGGCATACTGGTTGATGACGGTATAGTAATTGCAGAAAATATTTACCAGCATTATGAGAAAGGTAAATCACCAATTCAGGCCGCACTTGAAGGCACCTTGGAAGTAATTCCGCCCATAGTTACAGCAATTGTAACTACAATTTTAGCCTTTTCTATTTTTCTTTTTCTTGATGGCCGAATTGGGGAATTTTTCGCAGAGGTATCTGTTATTGTCATAATCACTCTTTTGGTTTCTTTACTTGAAGCAATGATAATTCTCCCAGCTCACCTTGCACATTCCAAGGCCCTGCGGCGGCAAGATAAAAATCCTAAGACAGGTATTGCTAAAATATTTGCAAAATTAAGGATCATAAACCAATGGGGAGACAATGTTATGTCCTGGTTAAGGGACAAGATATATTCTCCTACACTTGCTTTTGCAATGCGTTATAAACTATTAACCTTCTCCTTTTTTGTATTTGCACTAATTATCACATTTGGGTCTATAGGCGGAGGAATAATTCGCATGACTTTTTTTCCAAACACAGCCAGTGACCAGGTTCAGGTAGAATTACTTATGCCAAATGGTACTAATGAGCGTGTAACAGATTCTATAATTTCATTAATAGAAGGAAAGGCCGAAATAGTTAACCAGGAACTTACGGAACAATATTTAAAGGGAACAGGCCAGTCTCTTTACAAAAATGTTATTAAAAATGTTGGCCCGGGTTCTTCGGCGGCTACCCTTTCCATAAATCTGTTACCGGGTGAAGAACGCCCAAATATGATAACATCAGATGTGGTATCTAATCGATTGCGAGAATTGGTGGGGCCTGTAATTGGGATAGAAAGTCTGGTCTATGGCTCAGGAAGAAATTTTGGAGGGGACCCGGTTTCAGTATCCTTGCTGGGATATAATATTCAGGAATTAAAAGGGGCAAAAGATGAGCTAAAAACCGCAATGCTGAATAATCCCGCTTTAAAAGATATTTCAGATAATGACCCTGCAGGAATTAAAGAAATAAAAATAGAACTCAAGGAAAATGCCTATTTGTTAGGCCTGAACTTAAGAACGGTTATGGATCAGGTGAGAGCGGGCTTTTTTGGAACTCAGGCCCAGCGATTTCAAAGGGGCCAGGATGAAATACGAGTTTGGGTAAGATATGATCGTGAAAATAGATCTTCTATAACAGATTTGGATGAAATGCGGATTGTTACCCCTAACGGTAGTCGGATACCTTTAAAGGAAATAGCCACTTATAGTATAGAACGTGGAGATGTAGCTGTAAATCACTTAGATGGTCAACGTGAGATACAATTGTCCTCAGATCTTAAAGACGAAAAAGTGGTTAGTGCCACAGATGTGATGACCGAAATACGTACAGAAATAATGCCAGAAATTCTGTCTAAATATCCAACGGTAACCCCTTCATATGAGGGACAAAATAGGGAGGCTGGCAAGCTTATAGGTTCATTGCGCTTAGTAGGTCTCTCCGTATTATTTCTTATGTATTTGACCATTGCTTTTACTTTCCGAAGTTTTAGCCAGCCTTTAATGCTATTAATATTGGTACCATTTAGTTTTACTGCCGTGGCTTGGGGGCATTGGATTCATGATTTTCCTATTAACATTATTTCAATGTTAGGAATTATTGCACTAATTGGTATAATGGTTAATGATGGCCTTGTTCTGATAGGAAGATTTAATAACAATCTTAGGTCAGGGATGCTCTTTGATGATGCCCTTATGGAAGCAGGGCGTTCTCGTTTTCGTGCAATCTTTTTAACTTCATTGACTACAATAGCCGGACTGGCACCTCTTATGCTGGAACAAAGCAGGCAAGCCAGATTTCTAATACCTATGGCTATTTCAATAGCTTATGGCATTGCATTTGCTACGGTTCTAACACTGATAATGTTGCCAATTTTCCTGTCTTTTAGTAATAAAGTAAAAGTAAATAATAAATGGTTAGTCTCAGGAAATAAAGTGTCAAAAGAACAAGTGGAGCGGGCTATAAAGGAACAACATGAAGAAGAAAACCTTCAGGATCAAATAGTAAATAAATTGGTAGCAGAATTATCAAATGGTCAATCAGCTTCTCAAGAAGCAGAAGACACTGTTAAAGAACTACAAGCGAAAGATAAATGAAAAATTATATCTGGGTTATTGTGCTTTTAGCATTGAGTACGAATGCCATTGCACAGGAAAAATTATTGTCAAAAACTGAGGCTATTGCACTTGCATTAGAGCAGAATTTTGGTATAAAAGTTGCCGAGAATACGGTGGAAATTGCCGATAATAATCAGGACGTCTTAAATTCAGGGTTTCTACCCACACTTACCGGTACGGCAAATGCCAGTTATGCTGAGGACAATACTACCATAGAATTTCCAGGGCAGGTCGATGAAAACGGAATTTCCCGGCCAGATTTGGATATTAACAATGCAGAAACCAAGCGTTATAATGCAGGCATAAATTTAAATTATACATTATTTGACGGGTTGGGACGTACTTATAATTATAAGCGTCTTAAGGAAGAATACCAATTAACGGAATTACAGGCCAGGGAAACTATTCAAAACACCATACTTCAGTTATTGAGTATCTATTTTGAAGTTGCCCGATTATCTGAAAATGAGTATGCGCAGAAACAGGCGTTGGAGGTTTCTAAAGACCGGATCAAAAGGGCGCAATACGCCTTTGAGTATGGGCAAAATACACAACTTGATGTCTTGAACGCAGAGGTGGATGTTACGAATGACAGCATAATCCTCCTGAATACACAGCAATTATTACAAAATACGAAACGAGATTTAAATGTCGTATTAAATCGGGATCTCTCAAATGCATATGAAGTGGATACCTTAATAAATTTTATCCCTATGCTGGAACTACAGGCAATGATAGATGATGTTCCTATGAATAACCTCGTCCTTCTGCAAACAGATAGGAATTTGGCTATAAATGAATATGATATCAAAGTAAGCAAATCGGGTTATTTGCCTGTGATTGGCTTGACAGGTTCATATGGTTGGAATTTAAACCAAAATCCTGCCTCCGCCTTCTTTCCGGGCACCATTAATAACAATAAAAACTTCTCCGTTGGCGCTGGCCTAACCTGGAACCTTTTTGATGGGGGAACTACAATAACCAGGGTTCGAAACGCTAAAATAGTTTATGAAAATCAGGAGTTATTAAAAAAGCAGGTTGAACTTGAGGTTGCAAGGGATATTGAGAATGCACTGGAAACTTACGAAAACAGATTAATGATTTATGAAATTCAGGAGAAAGCTGTCATTACCAATCAGAATAATTTTGAACGATCAAGGGAGCAATACCAACTGGGTAGGATTACGTCAATAACATTCAGACAGGCTCAGATTAATCTCTTAACTGCTCAAACAACTAAAAATCTTGCAAAATACGATGCTAAACTGGCAGAATTACAACTGTTACAATTAACGGGACAATTATTGAATGTAGATTTTTAATACTGTTTCCTTAATTTGAGAGAGGTCATTTATAAATTAAAATTTATATCTCTTTTATGTATGAACACTATTTTCAGTGCCCATACTGTTGGGACGAAATATCAATGTTGCTAGACCCCTCTATTCGGCAGCAGAGTTACGTTGAAGATTGCGAGATTTGCTGTAATCCTATAGAATTATCAATAGAATTTATTAACAACGATCTTGAAAGTTTCCAGGCCAATAATCTGGAACAATGATTACTTCTCAAAACAATACCCATAATTACCCGATTTTTATTTAATTTCATCTCTTTACTTGATCTCTAATTATCACCTCAGTATTCCAGGTATATTCATAATTAGTATCTGGTTAATCGGTTTTAAGTATCTTAACAATTGGAAAATTGCATCAGAAGTAATATTCCGTTTTTCTTTTTGAACAGATACGCAATAAAAGTGTAATTTATGAAAGGACTTGATTCATTAGATTGGGTGGTAATTACGGCTTACTTCCTTATATTACTGGCGGTAGCCTGGTGGGTTATTAAGCAAAAGCAGAAGAATACTGAGGATTATTTCCTTGCCGGCCGGAATATTGGATGGTTTATCGTTGGGGCCTCTATTTTTGCTTCAAATATAGGTTCTGAACATGTTGTAGGGCTTGCAGGAAATGGCGCCGGAGACAAAATGCCGCTGCTTATTTACGAGTTACATGCCTGGATTGTATTAATGCTTGGCTGGGTTTTTCTACCGTTTTATGCACGAAGTGGAGTATTTACCATGCCCGAATTCCTTGAAAAACGCTTTGATTCCAGATCCAGATGGGTCTTGTCTGTTGTGTCCTTAATAGCCTATATTCTAACCAAAGTTTCCGTTACTATCTATGCGGGAGGTGTAGTGGTTTCTGCTTTGTTAGGTATTCCTTTTTGGATTGGAGCTGTAGCCACAGTAGTACTTACAGGGATATATACTGTACTTGGAGGGATGAGGGCCGTTGTTTATACAGAAACCATTCAAGCCGTTGTTTTGGTTCTAGGTGCAGGAATATTAACTTTTCTGGGTTTGGACGCCGTAGGGGGATGGGGTGAGCTAAAAGAGACTATAGGGCCGGAATATTTTAATATGTGGCGCCCAAATTCTGACCCGGATTATCCCTGGCTCCCGCTTTTTATCACCAGTACGGTTGTTGGTATCTGGTATTGGTGTACAGATCAGGTAATTGTGCAAAGGGTGCTTTCTGCAAAAAACATTAAGGAGGGTAGGCGAGGAAGTATATTTGGAGCGCTTTTGAAGCTTATGCCGGTATTCCTTTTTTTAATACCGGGTGTTATTGCACTGGCACTTAAAATGCAGGGGAAACTTCACTGGGATAGTCCGGATGAAGCCTTTCCCGTACTAATGAGTAATTTAATGCCTTCCGGACTTCGAGGTTTGGTTGCAGCCGGCTTATTGGCTGCTTTGATGAGTTCTCTGGCTTCAGTTTTTAATTCTTGTTCTACTTTATTTACACTGGATATTTATAAAAAACTAAGACCGGAAAAACCAGAAGAAGAATTGGTAAAAACAGGACGAATTGCCACCTTTTTTGTGGTAGGACTTGGTCTTTTATGGATTCCAATTATTACGACACTTTCCGATGGACTTTATGAATACCTTCAAAATGTACAGGCCTATATTTCCCCGCCAATAGCAGCAGTTTTCTTATTGGGTATTTTTTATAAACGAATTAATGCCAATGGCGCTATTGCTACCCTGATTGGAGGTTTTATAATTGGTTTTGGCAAGCTTACCCTGGAGATTGTGAAATCGAGTTTTACTGAGGGGAGCTTTATTTATGCAATAGCCGATATAAACTGGCTGGTTTTTGGAGCTTATTTCTTTGCCCTGTGCATAGGTATAGCAGTAGTGGTTAGTATGATGTACCCGGCTCCTTCCCAGGCACAACTGCAAGGGCTCACTTTCGGAACTATTAGTCCTGAACAAAGGGCTGAGAATAAGGCAAGTTATAATTGGGTGGATATTATTACATCGGTATTGATTATTGCAATTGTAGGATATATCATGATTTCATTTAGTACTCTTGCATTGTAGATTTGGGCTGCCGGATGAAATTAATAAGATTAAATATGAAAAATTTATAAAATGACAGTAGATGCGTTCATTACTCCTGATCTTATTAATTATTATAGTTAGCTGCAAATCAGTAGAAGAAGATAAACCCAATGTAGTACTCTTTGTCGTTGATGATCTGGGTTGGACTGATTTGTCGAGTTATGGTAGCGATTTATATCAGACCCCAAATGTGGACAGGCTTGCCAATAATGGTATGTTATTTACAGATGCATATGCTACATGCACGGTGTGTTCGCCGTCCAGAGCAAGCATAATGACCGGTAAATATCCGGCCCGAATCAATTGTACAGACTGGATAAGCGGACATAAAAAACCCTTTGCCAAATTGAAAATTCCGGACTGGACCCAATATATGGCGCAGGAGGAAACCACATTGGCTGAGGTATTCAAAAAGGCAGGTTATAAAACGATCCATATAGGGAAATGGCACTTGGGAGAAGAAGAGAAATACTGGCCTGAATTTCAGGGATTTGACATCAATATAGGTGGCTGGTCAATGGGTGCCCCACAAAAAAGGAATGGAGGAAATGGCTACTTCCCACCTTATTTAAACCCCCGGTTGAGTGATGGACCGGAAGGAGAATACCTTACCGAACGATTAGGAGATGCAGCGTTGGAATTTATTGAAGAAAATAAGCAGGAGAAGGCACCATTTTTTATGAACTTCTGGTTTTATAACGTACATACCCCCCTACAGGCGAAAGATGATAAGATAGAAAAGTACGAAAAACAGATTAAGCAAGGCGCCAATCATCAAAATCCGGTATATGCTGCCATGGTGGAACATATGGATGATGCTGTTGGTAAAGTATTAAACAAGCTTGAGGAAAGCGGGATGCTTGAGAATACCATTGTTATTTTTACCAGTGATAATGGAGGACTTAGGGGGAATTATGAAAATAACAGGAAAAAAGTTACTTCAAATTTACCATTGCGTTCAGGAAAAGGAGATGTTTATGAAGGAGGTGTTCGGGTACCATTTATTGTTCATTGGCCCAATAATATTTTGGAAGGACAAGTTGCTAATACTCCCATAATTTCTGCAGATATTTTTCCAACAATTCTTGGATTAACAGGTATTAAGATAAAAGAGCAATCCACTGAAAATATAGATGGGATAGATTTCACACCTCTTTTAACTTCGGGGGCTGATATTCATAGGGACGCAATATACTGGCATTATCCACATTATCATTTGGAGGGAGCAAAGCCTTATAGTGCAATACGCAAAGGCGATTGGAAGCTAATTGAGATTTTTGAAAATAGGGAGCTGGAGCTTTATAATCTTAAAGAAGATATTGGTGAGAAGAACAACCTGAGATTACGATATCCGGAAAAGGTGGTTGAACTTCAAAATGATTTAAATACCTGGAGAAAAGATGTAAATGCGCAAGTACCAAAAACTAATCCTCAGTTTATGGAAGAATATGAAAGTTATTGGAAAACAGGGCAATGGAGAAATAGACCAGATGAGGAATTTTTGGAACATTTAAGGAAGGCTAACTAATGAAGAAAACTATAATATTCCTCCTGAGTTCACTTATTGTGTTATCCTGTTCGGAAGTGAAGCAGGAGAAAGAATTAAAGCCCAATATCATTTATATTCTGGCAGATGATTTGGGTTATGGTGATTTGAGTTGCTATGGACAGCGAAACTTTCATACACCACACCTGGATAATCTTGCCAGACAAGGCATGAAATTTACACAGCATTATAGTGGGTCCACTGTTTGTGCACCTTCCCGCTCCTCTTTAATGACTGGGTTGCATACAGGACACACACCTATTCGCGGTAACAAGGAGCTGGAAATTGAGGGGCAAAGTTCTTTACCAGCATCTTCTTTAACTATTGCCGAATTACTCAAAGAAGCAGGGTATAAAACAGGAGCTTTTGGTAAATGGGGTCTGGGCTTTATTGGCCATGAGGGAGATCCCAATAAACAGGGATTTGATGAGTTTTATGGTTATAATTGCCAGCGCATGGCACACAGGTATTATCCGCCCTATTTATGGCAAAATGGAACAAAAGTATTTTTAAATGGGAATGATTGGACCAATACAGTTACTTATGCCCCGGATAAAATCCAGGAAGCCACCTTGCGGTTTATTGAAGAAAATAAAGACACAACATTTTTTGCATATGTGCCCTTGGTATTGCCTCATGCCGAATTGATTTCACCTAATGACTCGCTCTTGCAGCAATTTGAAGGGAAATTTGAAGAAAAACCTTATTTGCCTGCAAATTCATATACTTCTGATTATGGTCCGGGCATTATACCACATCAATATTGTTCTCAGGATTCTCCTTATGCTGTTTTTGCTTCTATGGTCACTCGCCTGGATGCATATGTAGGACAAATAGTAACTAAATTGGAAGAGCTTGGAATTAAGAAGAATACAATAATTATGTTCGCAAGTGATAATGGTCCTCATGAGGAAGGTGGCGCAAATCCTGATTTTTTTAATAGCGCAGGTGGCTTGCGGGGAGTAAAGCGGGATCTCTATGAAGGAGGTATTCGCACACCTATGATCGTAGTTTGGCCGGACAAAGTAAAGGCCGGATCAACCTCAAATCATATTTCCGCATTTTGGGACATAATGCCAACATGTGCTGAAATTGCCGGGGTTCAATTAATATCCGAAACTGATGGAATCTCATTTTTACCCGAATTATTGGGTCAAACGGTTCAAAAAAAGCATGAATATCTCTACTGGGAATTTAGTGAAAGAGGTGGTCGACAAGCTATCCGGATGGGTGATTGGAAAGCTATAGTATACGATTTGCAAAAAGATCCCAATCCCAAAGTTCAGCTTTATAACCTTGCAGAAGATGAATGGGAAAACAATGATATCTCCTCCGAACATCCGGAAATAGTGAGTAAAATGAATCAATTAATGAAGGATGCGAGAGTAGAATCACAATTATTTCCATTGTTAAATTAATTTTTAAATCGGCATATTATACCACTATGGAAGCTGTCTAACCGAACTAATTAAAGTCATGAAAAAAATAATTTTATTGGCAGGGCTATCCTTATTTGTTTCTTGTTTTGAACAAAAAAAAGAAGAAAACGGGCAACCTAACATCGTCTTTATTTTTGCTGATGATTTAACCTATACTGCAATTAATGCTTTTGGGAATAAGGAAATACGGACTCCTAACTTAGACCGATTGGTAAACGAGGGGACCACCTTTAGTCATGCCTACAATATGGGTGCCTGGAACGGTGCCGTTTGTGTGGCTTCACGGGCAATGATGATATCGGGTAGAAGTGTATGGAATGCGGATAGATTCCGTCAGGAATGGCTGGTGGGTAAGGGTATGGACAAAACATGGGGTAAACTTATGGAAGGTGCCGGATACGATACCTATATGACCGGAAAATGGCATGTTGATGCTAAGGCAGAAAGTGTTTTTCAGAATGTGGTTCATGTAAGGCCGGGTATGCCCCGTGATGCATGGAAAAATGACGAAATGGTGGAAAATTTAAGAAGTATTGAAGGCACTGAAATATCACCAGCAAAGTTTATGCCTGTTGGTTACAACCGGCCGCTTGGCGAGGATGATTTAAGCTGGTCAGCCTCGGATCCTAAATATGGAGGCTATTGGGAGGGTGGAAAGCATTGGAGTGAAGTTTTAAAGGATGATGCACTTGGGTTCATTACCAATACTAAAAACAGAGATAATCCCTTTTTTATGTATCTCGCCTTTAATGCACCTCATGACCCCAGGCAGGCACCTCAGGAATACCTGGATAAATATCCTTTAGAAAATATCAGCATTCCAAAAAGTTGGATGCCTGAATATCCCTTTAAAGATAGTATTGGAAATGGTCCGGGTTTAAGAGATGAAGCTTTAGCCCCTTTTCCAAGAACGGAATATGCCACAAAAAAACATATTCAGGAATATTATGCGCTTATATCCCATTTGGATGATCAAATAGGGGCCATTTTAGATGGACTGGAAGAAAGTGGACAAATGCAAAATACCTATGTCATTTTTACGGCAGATCATGGGTTGGCAATGGGCAGGCATGGGTTATTGGGAAAACAAAGTCAATTTGATCATAGTATCAGGGCACCTTTTGTCATAATGGGACCAAATGTACCCAGAGGGAAACTAATTTCTTCGGATATTTATTTGCAAGATGCGATGGCTACAAGCCTGGAATTGGCGGGTGTAAAGAAACCAGAATATGTGTATTTCAATAGTGTGATGGATATCGCGAAAGGAAAACAGGACAAAGGTCATTACAATGCCATTTACGGTGCATATGTAGATTTACAAAGAATGATACGCAAGGATGGTTTTAAACTTATTGTTTATCCAAAGTTGGAGAAGGTTTTATTGTATGATATGGCTCATGACCCGGAGGAAATGAATGATCTCTCTGATAAACCAGCTTATAAGTCAAAAGTTGATGATCTTTTTCAGGATTTATTAGGCTTGCAACAAGAATTGAACGATACTTTGGATATCAGTTATATAAGAAAAAAGAGTGTTTTGTAAGAACCAGCGTGCTTAGTGATGAGTCCGGAAAAACATGAAAATTCTATAGAAAAAATCAGTAAGAAAAATAAACCCAGGTTGTTATTATGACCAGATCTGGTTTAAATTAGCATGAACTTTGTAAGTTCTGTAGCCATAGATTGCCACAACAATAAAACATATAAGTGGCAACACAAATGAAAAGTTCACTTCCGGAACGCCAAGTATTATGATATCGGTATATCCGGAACCTCCCAGATCCAAAATTGAACCCTGGAGAACAGGCATAATGGCACCACCCACAATGGCCATTACTAAAAAAGCTGCTCCAAACTTTGCATCTTCCCCAACACCCTCCAAAGCAATTCCGTAAATGGTTGGAAACATTACTGACATGCACAATGAAATACCAACCAGGGAATATAAACCTGTCATACCCGGAATAAAAATGGCCCCAATTGTAAAGATTATTGCCCCCAACGCAAAATACATCAGCAATTTACCCGAACGGATGTACTTTAATAAATAGGTGCCAATCCAACGTCCTATTAAAAAGAGAATCAATGCCCAATACGCATAGGTCACAGCACTTCGGTTGTCAATTCCCAAAGTCTCCGCATATTGATAAATATAGGTCCAACACATAATCTGAGCCCCAACATAGAACATCTGAGCTATTGTGCCTTCGACAAACTTTTTATTCTGAAACAAACGTTTTACTGCATTAGTCACTGAACCCCCGGCTTCTTCTTTTTTCTCAGGCATCTTTACGAGTGCGATAAGTACAAGCATGAACAATACAAACAATCCAAGAATGACGTAGGGGTTTCTCACAACCATTAAATCAGATGCTCTTATAGCTGTTTTTGCCGTTTCAGTAAGGGTATCATATATTACATTGCCCTGCGCATCCAGGTCGTCTGACTGCAGAGAGCCCAAAATAAATGTTTGCGCTATAAATAGACCAGTTAAGGCCCCAATAGGATTAAAGGCCTGAGCCAGGTTTAATCTGCGGGTGGCTGTTTTTACATCACCCATAGATAAAATAAACGGATTTGCTGTGGTTTCAAGAAAAGCCAAACCAAAAGTCAGAATGTACAAGGCGGCAAGAAAAAAACCAAATTCCTCGTAGGCGGCAGCCGGGTAAAATAACAAGGCACCAAAAGCATATAAAATCAGACCTAAAATAATTCCTTTTTTATAGGTGTATTTTTTAACAAACATGGCCGCCGGAAAAGCCATAGTAAAGTATCCACCATAAAAAGCCATTTGAACCCAGGAAGCCTGGGTATTGTTCAATTCCAAGATCTTCTTAAAGGCAGATACCATGGGATTGGTAATGTCGTTAGCAAATCCCCATAATGCGAATAAAGAAGTTATTAATATAAAAGGGACTAACACTTGCTTAGAGACTACCGGTATTTTCTTCTCGTTTTCCATAATGGTTATTTCCTGGCTGGATTAGTCATTTTCTTGTGTTAATAGTGATCTATCCAGATGAACATAACCCCCATCAACAGTAATGAACTGCCCGGTAGTATGCGATGATTTTTCTGAAATAGTAAACAAACATGTGTCTGCAATTTCCTGTGGGGTCGTCATACGGTTTTCCAATGGAATATTTTTTATGATAGACTTGAGTTTTTTGTCTCCGTTTTTAATAGATTTTATCCAGGTGTCGTATGAGGGGGTCCAGCTTTCCGCAATAATTATGGCATTTGAGCGTATTCCATATTGAATAAGGTCTACCGCCCATTCACGCGTAAGTCCCAAAACGCCGCCTTTAGCAGCGGCATAGCCAGATGTTCCTCCCTGACCTGTCAGGGCTACCTTAGAGCCGATATTAAGAATGTTCCCCTTTGATTCTTTTAATAAGGGTAAGGCATGTTTGACTATCAAAAAAAAGCTTACCATGTTCAGTTTTAATGAATTCATGAATTCATCATAAGACGCATCTAATCCTACCCCATCATTCACTCCTACATTATTAATGACCACATCTATCCTTCCATACTTTTTGGCGATAATTTCGATGGCATTTTGAATTTGTTCAGGATCAGTCACATCTGTTTTGCAAAAGATGGCATCAATACCTTTTTTCTGAATTTCCTCAACATATTTAGAGCCTCTGTCATTCCTGTCAATAATGGCAGGAATAGCCCCTTCTTTTACCAAATTCTGTAAAATGGTTTCCCCAATGCTGCCAACCAGTCCTGCAGCTCCGGATATTACAACCACCTTCTCTTTTAATCCTAAATCCATATACTTGAGTTTTAGATTATAAAATTATTCTTGTATGTTTCAAATTTGGTCAGGGGCTAAAATGTTATGCATTTAAAATGGCCTTTTTCATTCCTTTATTAATGATTGCATCCAGCGCCGAAGCAACTTCAATTTCCACACCTTTAATCTTAGCTAAATCTATGCCCCACAAATTTGTATTAGATAACACGCTATTAACGACTTTGGCTATGCTCTTTTCGGAACCATCTACCTGTGACCATTGGGATTTAAAAAAATCCAATACTTCCGGATCATCAGCAAGATTAATTATTTCACCATTTCGATCCCCCTTATAGAAAGCAATCAATGCTGCAAGCGAGAATAACAAATGATTGGGAAGCGCATTTTTTCTTTTTATGTATTCCAATACAGAAGGTAAAACCCTTGTCTTGTATTTGGAAATGGAATTAAGTGAAATACTCATCAGGGCATGTTCTAAATATGGGTTTTTAAATCTGTCCAGAACATCATTGGAGAACTTAATTAATTCTTCTTCAGGGAGGTCCAGGGTTGGGCATATTTCATTAAATATGACATTTTTTAAAAATCTACCAACTACAGCGTCTTCCAAAGATTCCCGCACCTTTTCTATACCATACAGGTATCCAACCGGGACTAGTGAAGTATGTGCTCCATTTAATATTCGCACCTTTCTGGTTCTGTATGGTTCCATATTGTCTGTGAAAACAACATTCAATCCACATTGTGAGGCAGGAAACTCCTGTTTCACTTCTTTCGGTCCTTCAATAACCCATAAATGAAATTGTTCGCCTTCAACTACCAAATTATCTTTATAACCTAATTCTTCTGTGATGACGTCTATTTTGTCTTTTGGATAGCCGGGTACTATTCTGTCTACCAAAGTATTACAAAAAAAATTATCTTCATTAATCCACCGGATAAATGCAGTACCCAGTTCCCAATCTACTGCATATTGAAGAATTATTTTCTTTAAGTTATCTCCATTTCTGTCTATTAATTCACAGGGTAATATGATTAGCCCTTTATCTGAAGCACCCTTAAAAAACTGGAATCTTCTGTATAACAGTGCTGTCAGTTTTCCCGGATAACTTTTCTGTGGGGCATCTTCTAACCGATCATCTTTATGATAAGCAATTCCGGCTTCCGTAGTGTTGGAAATAACGAATCTTAAATCCGGATTCTCAGCATTAGCCAAATAAAAAGGATAATTTTCATAAGGGTTGATTGCCCTTTGGATACAATCGATGATTTCATATTCGCTAACCGCCTTTCCATTTTTAATCCCGTTTAAGTACAGGGTATACAAGCCATCCTGATCGCTAAGTATTTTGCAAAGTCCATTAGCTATGGGTTGTACAACGACTACCCCTGAATCAAAGCCCACTTTTTTATTCATTTCGTGAATCATCCAATCCGCAAAAGCCCTCAAAAAATTTCCTTCCCCAAATTGTATTACCCTTTCAGGATAGGAGTGGGTGCGTACGATGCTTCTGCTTAATTTTTTCAATGGTTCATAAGTTTCTTGAGCTGCTTAGGCAGTTTTTTCAGGCTTATAATGAGATGCCTCTTTTCCATGGAATAAAATCGTTCTGTCCTTTGATCACAGCTTTCGCCACAAGTTCCCCACTCGCAGTCGCAATCAAATACTCCAGGATTTTTTCTCCCATACTTTCAATACTATCTTCGCCACTTATTACGGTACCTGCGTTAATATCTATGATATCCTTCATTTTTTCATACAAATGGGTGTTACTTGAGAGCTTTAAAACAGGGGCTATTGGATTTCCTGTTGGCGTCCCCAAACCAGTTGTAAACACTATAATATTGCATCCCGAACCAGCCAGTCCGGTTGTGCTTTCCACATCATTTCCGGGGGTACACAAGAGGTTTAATCCGGGTCTTGTAATTTTTTCGGTATAATCTAACACATCAACAACTGGCGAAGTTCCTCCTTTTTTCGCTGCCCCGGCAGATTTCATAGCGTCTGTAATAAGGCCATCCTTAATATTACCTGGTGACGGATTGTTCTCAAAAGCAGAACCCACAGCTTTAGCTGCTGCGGAATAAGAATCCATAAGCGCTGCAAATTTTTTTGCTGCTTCATCGGTCTCACATCTATTTATAAGTTCTTGCTCAACTCCATTTAATTCCGGAAATTCTGAAAGTACCGTGGTACCTCCTAATGCGACTAATAAATCTGAAGCGTAGCCCAATGCCGGATTGGCTGAAATTCCCGAAAACCCGTCAGACCCACCGCATTCCAGTCCTAAAACTAAATTCTTCAATGGGGCTGGCTTTCTTTCCAATTTATTTGCCTTTGTTAATCCTATAAACGTTCGTTTTACGGCCTCTTCAATAAATTCACGTTCACTTCTGCTATTTTGCTGCCGCAGGTAAACTACGGGTTTTGAAAAGTTTGGGTCCTTTTGTTGAATCGATTTTTGCAGAATTTCAACTTCTGCGTTCTGGCAACCCAAACTTAATACTGTGGCTCCGGCTACATTTGAATTTGTAATATACCCGGCTAAAAGATTACATAGTGCTTCAGAATCCTGACGGACTCCGCCACAACCCCCGTCATGTTTTAAAAATTTTATTCCATCTACATTAGGAAACACTCTGTTTTTAGATATTTCATCTTTGGTATGAATGATAGACGTGGCGTATATTTCTTCTTCACTCGCCCCCGAATTATACTTATTTATCAATGCCTGGGTATCGACGGCAAAATCCTTTTTGGTTATATACCCTAAAGCTTCAGACAGGGCTGCTTCCAGGACATCTACATTCCGGTTTTCACAGAATACCATGGGAATAATTAACCAATAGTTGGCAGTACCAACACTGCCATCTTCTCTGTGATACCCCATAAATGTTCTTTCTTTAAAGTTTGAAACATCCGGTGCTATCCATTTAAAGTTTTCTTTTGTGTTATTATATGCTGAGGATGCATGTTTAACATTATCAATGGTTATCGCACAACCGCTATGTATTGGCATGATAGCCTTTCCAATCAGGACACCATACATATAGATCTCATCATCCATACTAAAATTATGTAAGGCGAATTTGTGTTTTGCCCTGATATTTTCCCGTAAAATAATGTTCTCACCATTGATATCTATCGCGGTTCCTTCTTCAAGGTCTGTAATAGCTACGATAATATTATCCCTGGGATCTATTTGAACATATTTTTTGAACATATCTTTTGGTTAATTAGCTCCTGACTGATTTAATTATATCCAGTGTCTTTCTTACATCTTCTTCCAACTTTTTGAAATCTTTTTGCGCGAGAATTTCCTTAGATATCAATTTAGATCCCATCCCCACACAGGTGACTCCGGCTTCGAACCACCCCCTGAGGTTAGATTCTTCTGTGCTGACACCTCCGGTGGGCATAACATCTGTCCATGGAGATGGACCTTTAATTGCTTTTACAAAACCCGGTCCATAGGTAGATCCCGGGAATAGCTTTACTATTTCACAACCCAGTTCCTCTGCTCTGGCTATTTCTGTAAGAGAACCGCAACCGGGAGACCAAAGTACTTTTCTCCGGTTGCAGGCTAGTGCAATGTCTTCCCGAAGAACAGGCGTGACAATAAAATTGGCTCCTAGCTGCATATACAAAGAGGCTGCCCCCGCATCTGTTATTGATCCAACACCCATTATCATTCCTGGTAGTTCGGCTAGTGCAAATTTGTTGAGTTCGGCAAATACTTCATGTGCAAAATCACCTCTGGAAGTAAATTCCAGCAGTCTTGCACCACCCGAATAGCAGGCTCTTAGTACTTTTTTGCCTAATTCTACATCTGAATGAAAGAACAAGGGTATCATCCCGCTTTCTCGCATCGCCATTGCCACTTCTAATCTTGAATATTTTGCCATTGTACGTTATTAAATAATTATCTAGCTACTCTGCCTGAGGCATCACCGCCCATCAATTTTTGGACCTCTTCCACCGTTACCAAATTTGCATCTCCCTTTATCGTGTGTTTTAAACAGGATGCCGCCACTGCAAAATTTAAAGCATTCTGATCATCTTCGGGGTAGGTTAATAATCCATAGATCAAACCCCCCATAAAAGAATCTCCTCCGCCAACTCTATCCACGATATGGGTTATTTGATATTGCGGTGATTCAAACAAAGTCTTTCCATCATACATTACGCCGGCCCAGGTATTGTGTGAAGCAGAAAGTGAGCCCCTAAGTGTTGTGATCACTTTTTTTGCCCGGGGAAACTTTTCCATCATTTGTTGGCAGACCGAGAGGAACGCTTCGGCCTTTACATCATGTCCCTGTGTAGTAATGTCCAGACCTTCGGGTTTAATTCCAAAATGTTTTTCAGCATCTTCTTCATTTCCTAAAATAATATCACAATAGGAGGTAAGCTCGGTCATGATTTCCTCGGGTTCAACTCCGTACTTCCAGAGCTTCGCTCTATAATTCAGGTCGGTGGATACGGTTATCCCCATTTCACTGGCTTTTTGTACAGCTTCAAGACATACATCGGCTGCTCCCTGTGAAATGGCTGGTGTGATGCCTGTCCAGTGAAACCATCCTGCTCCTTCAAAGACCTTTTCCCAATCGATCATACCCGATTTAATTTCGGCGATGGACGAATGAGCTCTGTCATAAATTACTTTACTTCCCCTTGATACTGCGCCTGTTTCAAGAAAATATATACCTAACCGGTCTCCACCAAAAATAATGTCATCTACCCCAACACCTCTTTTACGCATTTCCATCAAAGCGCATTCTCCGATATCATTCTTTGGCAAACGTGTTACAAAACTAACCGGAATACCATAATTGGCTAATGATACGGCAACATTAGACTCACCTCCGCCATATATTATATCAAAAGAATTTGTTTGGGAAAACCGTAAAAATCCCGGAGGTGCCAGACGTAACATAATTTCCCCAAAAGTCACTACTTTTTTCATTCAAAAAATCGTTTTTATTATCTTAAAAATTAACCGTTGCCTTTATCACGCCGTTTGTCGGGTCTAACCAACTATCGAACTGATGAATCATTTCGTCAAAGCTCACATTATGAGTTATGAAAGAATCCACAGGAAATTTACCCATTTTTAAAATGTCTATTACATATTCAAAGTCTTCCAAGGTAGCATTTCTGCTACACATTATTGTGGCTTCTTTTGCGTGTATAGCCGGATGCTCAAATTCAACCTTCGCCTTAGATAAACCAACCAGAATATAGCGGCCACCATTGGCCATATAATTTAATCCTTTCTGCAGGGCCTCCTTATTACCAGTGGCATCAAAGACGGCAGTAGCCATCTCACCCTTAGTAATTTCTGCGATGATTTCCACTGCTGCATCACCAGCCAAAACGCTATGATCAATATCAATTTTATCTTTAGCGTACTTTAATCTTCCACAATCTACATCTATTGCAATTACCTTTGCGCCTTCGATCTGTGCAAATTTCATGATGCCTATTCCAATTGGGCCGCAACCCACGACAACAATATACTCATTGGGCAGAATTTGAGCCCTTCTGATGGCATGAGCTCCAATAGCCAATGGTTCCGCAATTGCCATCTCAGCATAAGTTAATTTGTTTGCCGGGATCAAAAGGTTTATTGGCACCGAAATCTGCTCCTGCATCCCGCCATCCGTATGTACACCAAGTACCTTAAGTTCAGTACAACAATTGGTTTTTCCATTTTTACAGGCAATGCATTGTCCACAACTGATATAAGGCATTACAATTACTTTATCACCTGCTTTGATATTTTGCTTATTTTCTTCTATTTCTATTACTTCAGCGGCCAGTTCGTGGCCTAGCACCCTGGGGTAGGTAAAAAATGCCTGGTTACCTTTATACGCATGCAAATCGGTTCCGCAAATCCCAATTTTCTTTATACCAAGAATAGCCTGTCCTTCCACTTTTTGAGGTTTTCTTTTTTCTCTGAGCTTAAACTGACCAGGTTTTTCACAAACAATATACTTCATCAATAGCTCTTCTAATTTTTAAAGGACACACTCTTAGGAACGATCTTTACTAAACTAATTCAAAAAAATTAAATAATTATTTTATTTGCCTTATAAAGTTATATAAACCAAATATAACTGAAGATGAACTCAACATTTTTGTAATTTAAGACTTTAAACGAACTTTGAGGAGACCGGTAATTTTCCTTATCTGAGCTTTCACTAAGTATTTTTTTAGTAAATAATTTAAGCTAAAACCCTTTATTAACGTAATGCACAACATCTAAATGCCTGTAAAATGCAAAGCGGCCATTGCAATGGGAAATGGCAATTTCACTATTGAAAATATCGTGGTTAATGAACCACGGGCGGATGAAGTATTGGTAGCTATTAAGGCAGCTGCTTTGTGCCACACAGATTATGATTCATTAAATTGGGGAAAACCTCTGATATTAGGTCATGAGGGGGCCGGCGTTGTTAAGGCGATCGGCATGGATGTTAAAGGTCTTCATGTGGGCGACTCAGTTATTTTGAATTGGGCTACTCCATGTTATAATTGTTTCCAGTGTAATTTAGGTAATCTGCACATTTGTGAAAATAATTCCCCTGTTGTGGCAGGTGCCAATGGATATACCAATGGACATGCACATTTGGAAGGGACCTTATGGAAAGACAAACCTATTGAGCGCTCTTTTAATATTGGGACTTTATCCGAATATACACTTGTTAAGGCATCAGCAGTTGTAAAAAATACAGCCGAAAAAATGTCTTTTGCATCAGCCAGTATAATCAGTTGTGGCGTAATGACCGGATATGGATCTGTTATAAATTCTGCAAAAGTAAAACCCAATAGTTCTGTCGTGGTTTTAGGCACGGGTGGGGTTGGTTTAAGCGTTATTCAGGGAGCAAAACTGAGTAAAGCTTCCATGATTGTCGCAATAGATATAAATGAACAAAGATTGGCTATGGCCAAAGAGTTTGGCGCAACTGACCTTATTCTTTCCAGTAAAGAAGATAAGGGCTTATTGAAGGCGGCTGAAGCTGTAAAGTTACTAACCGAAGGTAGGGGAGCAGATTATGCTTTTGAATGCACTGCGGTTCCGGAGCTCGGAGCAGCACCCCTGGCGATGGTCAGGAATGCCGGCACGGCGGTCCAGGTAAGTGGAATTGAGGAGGAAATTACCATAGACATGAATTTATTTGAATGGGATAAAATTTATATAAACCCTTTATATGGCGGATGTAACCCTCAGATAGATTTTCTAAAAATCATTGAACATTATGAATTTGGTGAATTAAGGCTTGACGAAATGATATCCCAAACCTACGATTTGGACCATTTGCAAGAAGCCTTTGACGATATGTTGGCAGGAAGAAATGCCAAAGGTGTTATTCTATTTGATTAATTTTAAAGATGTTCAGAACTATTGAAAAATCGAACCCGGCGTTTGAAAGCAATCATCTAAGTTTTATTACGGTAAAAACCAAAAACTTAAAAGGTCGGGGTGATATTTGTCTTTTTGTTCCTCCTGTAGAAGGCCTGAAAGACATTCCGTTGGTGGTCCTCCTTCATGGGGTATATGGCAGTGCCTGGGTGTGGTCGCAAAAGGCGGGTGTGCACCTTACCGCATGGGATATGATTCAAAAAAATGAAATAGAGCCAATGGTGATAGCCATGCCCTCCGACGGACTTTGGGGCGATGGCTCGGGGTATCTGCCGCACAATGGTTTGGATTTTGAAAAGTGGATTGTGGAAGATGTTCCCAAAGTGGTTATTGATAACGTAGCTTCGGTTAGTGAGAAATCCGAGCTATATATTTCCGGGCTCTCTATGGGCGGTTTCGGGGCGCTGCGTTTAGGAATCAAATACTCGGATAAATTTAAGGCAGTATCTGCGCATTCGTCAATTACCGAATTGGAGCAAATGTCTTTGTTTGTAGAGGAATCTATCAAAGATTACGAGCAGATTAACAAGCAGGACGAATCCGTTTTAGAGTTGGCACTTAGTAGAAAAAAACATCTACCCCATTTAAGATTTGATTGTGGGACCGAAGATTTACTGATTAGTCAAAACCGTCTTCTGCACGATCAATTAAATGAGGCCCAAATAGCCCATGAATATGAGGAATTTGCCGGGGGGCACGAATGGGACTATTGGCAAAAACACATAAAAGACAGTTTGCGGTTTTTTAATAAGTTTATCAAATAACTAAAACTATTTGTAACTTAAAATTAGTTCTATGAATTTGATTACGAAATAACCATTAGAATTTTAGATATGGCAGCAATAAAAGACCTGGCGGATTATCATGAATTGGTATCCGACCTTTTTAAACAACCAAAGTCGCGCGAAGAATGGGATCAATACAGATTGACCGATGAACAGGTAGCTCATTTTCATGAATATGGGTATTTGTCGGGAATTAAATTATTGGAAGCTGATCAGATTGAAGTCTTACGTCACCAATTAGCTGAGGTTATAGATCCCAAACATCCTGCTCACCATCTGTTCTATGAATTTCACAGCAATGAATCAGAGGATTCTGATTCGGTTTTATTTCATTCTTTGGGACAATGGCGCATTGCCAGCGGTTTTCACGATATTCTCTGGAATCCCGCATTTGTTATGGCTGCACATCAATTGTTGGAAAATAAGCCGGTCAGATTCTGGCATGATCAATTATTTTATAAACCCGCTAAACACGGAGGTGTAGTAGCCTGGCATCAGGACTATTCGTATTGGACGCGCACAGTGGCCATGCAACATTTAACCTGCTGGACAGGCCTGGATGATGCAACAATTGAAAATGGCTGTTTGCACTATGTTCCAAAAAGTCATAAATGGGGATTGCTTGATGCACCTTCTCTTGCGGGCGATATGAACGGATTAATGGAATATCTCACTGAAGAGCAAAAAAAGGAATTTAAACCGGTTGCCATAGAACTGAAAAAGGGTTATGGAACTTTCCACCATCCTTTGATGGTTCATGGTTCTTATGAAAACAAATCTGAAATGAGCAGGCGGGCATTTGTGATCAATGTGTTTGCAGATGGTACCGTGAGCAATACGGATGATGAACTCTTGACAGGGGTTCCAATAATTCCCAAAGGAAGCAAAATGCAAGGTAAATTTTTCCCCTTATTATACAACCCAAAGCTCTGGTTGTAATTAAGAATATGGTATTCAATTATACTCGCAGAACATATAGAATATTAAACCAATAAAAAACATGAAAGTCAATATTTTGAAAAAGTCATTAGAAGAAGGCAAAACTGTATTTGGGCCCTTCTGTAAAATCCTGGACCCAACGATTGTTGAACTAGCGGCATTGGCAGGCTTTGATTTTGTAATTATTGATATGGAGCATGGGCCATATAGTGTAGAAACCGTTCAGCAAATGCTAAGAGCGGCAGAAGCCAGAGGCATCTCAGCGGTGGTTAGGGTTACAGAAAATAGTGAGACCTCAATTCTGCGTGTATTGGATGTGGGAGCAAGATGCATTCAGGTTCCTCAGATATCTACAGCCAAGGATGCAGGGAAGGTAGTGAAATCTGCAATGTTTCATCCTAAGGGAGAACGTGGGATGTGCCGCTATGTAAGGGCTGGAGAATACACAGCCATTGAAAAGGAAGAGCATTTTGGGAAATCTAATGAAAGCATATTAACTATTATACATATCGAAGGTGTTGCAGGTTTGGAGAATTTACCGACTATTCTCACCTATGACGGTATTGATGTTATTTTTTTAGGACCCTATGACTTGTCGCAATCCTGCGGTGTTCCCGGGCAGGTGCACCATGAAAAAGTGGTAAAACGCATGGAAGAAGCTGTGGCGCTGGCCAGAAAAAGCGGTAAGGTAGTTGGTACTTTTGTGGAAACTGCAGAAGATGCAAAAAAGTGGGCGGAAATAGGCGTTCAATATATCTCATATGCTGTTGATACGGGCATAATTTTAAACGCGTTTAAAAAAATAACCCAGGATTTAAAGAAGAATTGATCAGCACTTGAACTAAGCAGATGCCTTTAGTTACTTAATTAAATCATCTTTGAACGCTCTCCATTTTATTGATTCGCCATCAATAGGATAAGTATTTGACTTTTTAAAAATTGCCGTGATTCCTCCTATTCCTGCACCCATAACTCCAAAAATTAGTCCAAAACCAGCAGCACCCTCACCTTTCCCCCAATATTCACCTTCACCGCCAGATGCTAACCCCAAAATTGCGCCGGTACCAGCTCCTATCGCCGCTCCCCAAAGGACATTATTCCCGACAGATCGTTTTGTTTTTATAAAACCAATTTTGCTCACTCCAATATTTACAGGTTTTTCCCTGGGAACAGTTATCAGGGAGGTGTCAGTTACACTAACAATTCTGCCTTTGGATATTTTTTCGCCATTCCGGTCATATACTCTTACAAAAGGAGCCGCCTTATTTTTTGTTTCTTGAGCATAAAGTATACTGGAAGAAATAAGTGCCAGGGTAATATAAAAGAGGAATTTCATAGGATGATATCTTAGATTATTTTGAATATAAAACAGGTTGATTAATAAACATCAAAAAAAATCTCACTTAAAAAAAAGCTAATATGACCAGCTAGAGGGGAGTTGCTGTCTTCGAGGGAGTTTTTAAAAATAGAAAAATATTACGAACTAAAAAAAAGTGAATAATGTGGCTGAACCAGTACTTAGCCAAATTCAATTTTTTAAATTTTCCAGGGCGGATTCTTCCTGTTCACTCCGCCGTAATATAGTATTACCAAATTACCATCCGGATCTTTTAATCTTGCTTCCCTCCATAACCAGGGTTTATCATTCGGTAATTCATGAAATTCAATTCCTTTAGTAAGTAACTTACCTACGTGCGTATCCAGGTCTTCACATTCAAAATAAACATATATACCCTCTCCGGAAGGCAGTTTCTCGGTTTGGTGTATGGAAAAAGTACTATCCCCGTCAGGACATTCAAATCTTGCGTAATGTGGTAAGGCCTTAACGATTAGTTTTAATCCCATCTTTTGATAGAAGAGAATAGATTTAGTCAAATCCACTGATGGAACGGTAATTTGATTTAAGTTCATTTAAATGAGCTATTCCGTTTTATGCACTTCCAATTCAATTTCTATCATAAATTCAGGTAATGCCAATTCCTTAACCCCAAGCCAGGAACCCGTAGGAAATTGCTTGGTATAAATGGTATTCCTGTAGGCGGCATGTTCCAGAAATAAAGACATATTGGTCGTAAATACATTTTCAACAACTACATCGTCAAAAGTGCAGCCGTAATGCTTTAATATCTTATCCAGGTCTGCATAGCAATTTTTCATTTGTTGTTCAAAATCACCTACGGCGGTTGGATTACCGTCATTATCCATACTTACGGCACCAGATATTTTGATATCGTTACCAATTTTCACGGCATGGGAATATCCATAGGCTTTTTCAGTTTCCGGACGGAGCAGAAAATATTCAGGCTCTTCAACTTCAACAATTTGTACTTTTTCAGCCTCCTTGGGTGCCTGATCGCAACTTTGAACTATTAAGGCAATAACAAATAAGGGAGTAAGAAGTTTAATTAGGTTTGAGATGGTGTTCTTTTTTTTCATGTTTTTTAGGGTATTTGAAATTACTGATTTGCTGTTTCTGATTTTACGGTTTTAGTAAACCGAAGTTAATAAAACTTTAATATTGATGAATCATTTATTCTCCATTGCAACAAACGAAAATGTAATTATTAAAATATTGTTTGCCGCATTAAAAGGATGCAATAAAATCTGTGGTGTGCTCAAAGTAGTCGTATTGTTAAATTTTCAAAGCATATTTTTCACCACTCACTTATATTTCATTAAATTCAAATCTTGAAAATCACAATAATTTATGGCCAACTATAATATAGATGCAAAAAAGAATATGACCTATGACGCCATAGTTATAGGATCGGGAATAAGCGGGGGCTGGGCTGCTAAAGAGCTTTGTGAAGGCGGTTTAAAAACTTTGGTATTGGAACGGGGAAGAATTGTTGAGCACGTGGTAGACTACCCTACTATGAATAAGGACCCCTGGGATTTGGAACTCCGGGGAGCCCTTGGACCAGAGGATCTTAAAAAACACGCGATAGGCGCACGGGCGGGTTTTGTCGGCGCAAATAATGAGCATTTTTATGCAAATGACGAAGAGAATCCCTATACGGAAGTGAAACCCTTCCTCTGGGTTCGTGGGCACCAGATGGGTGGGCGTTCTTTGCTTTGGGGCAAGCAGTGTTATAGGTGGAGTGATCTCGATTTTGAAGCCAATGCCAAAGATGGTCATGGGGTTGACTGGCCCTTGCGATATAAGGATGTAGAATCATGGTATACCTATGTTGAAAAATTTGCAGGGATTAGTGGTCAGGCACTTGGTTTGCCACAACTACCCGACAGCCATTTTCTGCCTCCTATGGAACTCAATTGCGTTGAAAAGGATATAAAAAGCAGAATAGAAAAAGAATTTCCCGGACGCGTTATGACTATTGGCCGGGCAGCGCACCTTACAGAACCTTTGAATGGTCGCGGCCAATGCCAGTTTAGAAACAGATGTGATAGGGGATGCCCATATGGCGCATACTTTAGCAGTAATGCCGTGACTCTTCCGGCCGCTAATGTAACCGGTAATCTTACTATCAGGCCTTACTCCATAGTTAATTCCATTATTTATGATGACAAAAAAGGAAAAGCTACAGGGGTCAGAATTATAGACGCAGAGACCAATGAGTATATAGAGTTTTATGCAAAAATTATTTTTTGTAATGCCTCTTCCTTAAGCACTACTCAGATTTTGTTGAATTCCACTTCCGACAGGTTTGAAAATGGCCTTGGAAATGACAGTGGTGAATTGGGTCATAACTTAATGGATCATACCTATAGAGTGGGTGCTATGGGCAGGGTTGAGGGCTATGAAGACAAATATTACAAAGGCAGAAGACCAAACGGAATTTATATCCCGCGTTATGTAAACATTGATGAAGAAACGAAAACAGATAAGTTTGTACGAGGCTTTGGTTATCAGGGTGGAGGTGGCCGTGGTAATTGGAGTGCCGGGGCCAACCAGGAACAGTTTGGAGCAGATTTTAAAGATAGCCTGATGAAGCCGGGCCCATGGGAATTCTTTATTACCGGATTTGCAGAATGCCTGCCTTATCATGAGAATAAGGTTATGTTAGATAAGGAGAATGTTGACAAATGGGGTCAGCCTACATTAGCTATTGATTGTGAGTTCAAAGAAAATGAAAAAGCAATTAACAGGCAGATTAAGTCTGATGCAGTAGAAATGCTGGAGAAAGCAGGAGTAAAAGATATTGTGGGATTTGATAATGAGCATGAACCGGGTTATGGAATTCACGAAATGGGTACCGCCCGCATGGGTCGTGATCCCCGTACTTCGATATTGAATGGAACAAATCAAATCCATGCTGCAAAGAATGTTTTTGTTACAGATGGTGCCTGCATGACTTCATCTTCATGTGTTAACCCATCTTTAACTTATATGGCCCTCACTGCGCGGGCAGCGAATCACGCAATTTCTGAACTCAAAAAGAAAAACCTTTAAGATTATGGACAGAAGAGCAGCATTAAAAAAAACAGCCATGGCGGCAGGGTCTGCGGCCCTGGTTCCTTCACTTTTTTCGCTATTACAGTCTTGCCAGAAGAAACCGCGACTGAGTTGGGAGCCCATATTTTTAACCGTAAATCAGGCGGAATTAATCTCAACATTAGTGGACACTGTATTACCAAAAACAGAAACTCCCGGGGCGTTGGATATGAAAGTAGATTTATTTATTGACGTGGTATTTGCTAAATTGTTTAATAAAACCGCTCAACAAACAATGATTGCTCAAATGGAGCAGTTTAATACAACTTGTGAAGAGAAATTCGGCAGCATATTCTCAGAATTAAGTGTTCAGGATCGAGAAGAATTTTTAAAAGAAGAAGAATCGGCATCTGGGAAATACAATGGCAAAGTCTGGGGAACAGCGGTAGGCGAACAAAAACCGGTTGGGTTTTATCGTACAATTAAATCGCTAGCCTTATGGGGTTATTTTTCCTCAGAAGAAATTGGAAAAAATGTGCTGAATTACGATCCTATTCCGGGAGAATACCTGGGCTGTATTCCCCTATCCGATGTTGGGAAAACCTGCAGTTTATAGCAGTTTAGCAAGCTTATTCAGGTTTAATACTGCTATTTTTAGCACAAAATGGTGTTCTGAGTTAACCCTAACATAGATTTAATTTAAAATACCTGTGCTCATCAAAAATTTTATCATTCTTATATACTGTATTTTTAAAAACACCTTCTTTTTTATATCCGTTATTTTCAAGTGCTTTCATAGACGCGATATTAAAATCAAACACCCCTGCATAAATTCTAATCAGTTTTAAGTCCGCAAATCCATAACTAGTAATTAATTTAATAGCTGTTGTTGCTATTCTTTTTCCCCAAAAGGGTTCTCCAATCCAATAACGAATTTCAGCTGATTTACTGTATACATCGTTTTGAAGGATTAATCCTATTACCCCACAGAGATCGCCGGCGTATTCTATAGCGAAATTTTGTTTTGGGTTTTCTTTTATAGTTAAGTTTATAAATAACTCGGCATCACCTTCGC
This sequence comes from uncultured Eudoraea sp., assembly GCF_947490415.1. Lineage (GTDB taxonomy): Bacteria > Bacteroidota > Bacteroidia > Flavobacteriales > Flavobacteriaceae > Eudoraea. Next base: position 89,676 of record NZ_CANLGX010000001.1, on the reverse strand, counting down.
TATAGGGATAAGGAAAAGAATCTCTTAAATTATCCCATATATTCTTATTGTTGGCAAGTTTTGCCAATTGCGATATGTCGGACAAGTGTAGTGCTCTTAATTTTATTTCTCTTGATCTCAATAGTTACTTTTTCTTTTTGGCTACCGGAGCATAAACAGATGACTGTTGCTATCACACAGGCTTAAATAGATTAGTTATTTTTTCTGAATTTTATACAATAGCAGTTCCTCGTCTTCATTGGGTAATGTAATAATATCTACCATTTCTAATCCCAATTTTTCCAAAAGGCGTTGTGATAAAATATTTTCTTTTGATGTAATTGCCTTTATTTCTTCAATTTCAAATTCTTCAAAAGCAGCTTCTTTCAATCTATTTGCAGCTTCATACGCAAAACCCTGACCTTCATATTGGGGGAGGAAAGCAAACCCTATATCGATACCATCGAGTCCTTCCCTGTCATAAAGTCCACAAGTTCCTATTTTTATATTGTCTGACTTTTGAAAAATGGTATAGTTAGAATATCCAAGTCTTTGGAGTTGTGGCAACATTTTGGTTTTAATATAGTCTTTTGCGCCTACAACTGATTTTATTTCTCTATCTCCAATATATTGAATAAACTTTGGCGTATTCATAAGTTTATAAATAAACTCCGCATCAAATTCAGAGGTAGGTTTAATAAGTACTCTTTCTGTTTCGAATTCTTTGTACATTATTTTTTATAAGGCCAAATTTCATCTTTTTTAATAACAAATTTATCTGCTTCACGCGGAGCCCGCTCTTTCGAAGAACTTAAAATATTTTATGAATATTACTGATTTTCAATTAGCCGTGTTATGTCAGAAAACAACCTATAGCGTTGATCATTTCAATTCCGTTTTTTTAGCATTACCGGGAGGTTTGTTCTTTACATATTTCTCCAGCCATTGATCCTGCTCCCAAAGCAGATGCAGAATAGTTTCCTTTGCCCGATATCCATGACTTTCGTTTGGCAACATAACCAACCTTACCTGAGCACCTAACCCTTTAAGTGCATTAAAATATCGGATACTTTGCATAGGATAGGTTCCTGAATTATTATCTGCTTCACCATGGGTCATAAGTAAAGGTGTCTTCATTTTATCGGCATGCATAAACGGAGACATAGTATAATAAACTTCCGGAGCTTCCCAATAGTTTCTTTCTTCACTTTGAAATCCAAAAGGGGTCAGGGTTCTATTGTAAGCACCACTCCTTGCAATTCCTGCAGCGAAAAGATTGGAATGGGAAAGCAGGTTAGCTACCATAAATGCACCATAACTATGACCTCCGACCGCAACACGTGTCCTGTCAATATAACCCAGTACATCTACTGCATCAATAGCGGCTTTAGCATTTGCCACTAATTGCGTCCGAAAAGTATCATTTGGTTGATCATCACCTTCCCCTACTATGGGAAATGAAGCGCCATCTAGCACAACATAACCTTTGGTCACCCAAAAAATGGGTGATCCGTAGTAAGGAAATGTAAATTTATTTGGGTTTGAAGTCTTCTGTGAGGCGCTTGACTGATCTTTAAATTCGCGGGGATAAGCCCATAAAATCATAGGCATTTTTTCTTTTTTCTCCTTATTGTAGCCTACGGGAAGATATAAAGTGCCCGAAAGCTCTAAGCCATCATCCCTTTTATAAGTTATTACTTCTTTATGGATTCCCTGTATACTTTTAAAAGGATTGTCAAAGTCTGTCAGCTGCACAAGCTTATTTTTCTTCAAATCTCTAATAAAATAATTAGGGTACTCATCAGGTGATTCTATGCGTACTAAAAGTTCACTTTTTTCAACGTCATAATTGTTAAGGTTTTCAAGTTTGTCTGTATATTCTGATTGATAAAGTCGGCTCGTTTTAAGTGATTTAAGGTTGATCTTATCAATAAACGGGAACTGTCCTTTTTCAGAATACCCTGCACCATTAAGGAAGGCATAACTACCTTTTAATGCCAGGACATCGCTCCCCATTTTGTTTCTCTTTGTCACAAAATCTCCTGGATCACTGTATCTATCCTGATAATTTCTATCAAAAATAATTTTAGGTTCGACAGAAGAATCAGAAGGATTGAATAAATAAGTCTTGGTATTTCTGGTATTCCACCAGTCATCAATAATAAGTGCTGTATCTTCATCTCCCCATACCGCACTGTCATATCTGTTGACGGTTTTCATCAGACTCTTGGATTCTCCGTTGAACGGGGCATTTAGTTGAAAAATTTCATCCCTGTATAAGGCTTCTTTTTCAGGATCGCCTCCATCCAGAGCTTCGGCGTAAACCAGGCTTGCAGGCATGTCATTCCTCCAGCTAAATCTTCTTTTCCCTTGACGGACAGCCATGAAACCCTTTGGCAGATCTTCAATCAAAGGAACCTCTAAAACTGTCTCAACCTTTTGTCCATCCTTCGAATAGATAACGGTTTTAGAAGGAAATCTGCGATAAGGCACAAGGTATGAAAATGGTTTTTCAACAGTTGTCACCATGACGTATTCTCCATCCGGGGAAAACATTATATTATTATACATAGCACCTTCAAGCCATTTTTCACTTTTCCCATCCAATGTAACTTTGTAAAGCTCTGATAAAGCAAGTTGTTCAAAATTATGCTCATCATTTTTATTTTTTAATAAATCCTGATACGTTCTGTTTTGTGCTTTTTTTCCGTCATTCACAGAGATTGTAGGGCCGGTAGGTACCGCGTTCTTTGTTTCAATAAGTTCCAGCCTGTCCGGAGAAATCATTTTCACCAGGATTGCATTACCATCCTCAAACCAGTTTATCACATCACGAAGGTTGGCATTTACCCTAGGTTCGGTTAGTTTTTTCGCCGCCTGTTTTATGACATCGACTACCCAGACTTCTACTCCTGAATATGTTGTATTTGTGAATGCCATCTTCTTCTGATCAGGAGAGTACGTGAAGTTGGCTAATTTTGGTTCTGATGGTAGTCCACTTACTTGAACTAGCTCCGATTCATTAGTTAGGAGAGGTTTTATTTTTAAATTATTATAATAAGTCACCCTGCTTCCAATATTGGTTTTCGGATTAATTCTTAACCCGCCCAATCTCAATTCTTCTTGAGATATTTCTTCGATACTTTTAAAGGTATCCCGATATAGGAAAATCATAAATTCCTTGTTATCGTCAACAAGTACTGACGGGGCTAAAGGCACATCTACAAGGTCAAGAATTTCCTTTGATGGTTTTTGATAGGTCAGTGCTTCCTGGGCTTGTACTTTTACAATTAATAATAAAAGAACTGCATAAATGGATAGTTTCATATTCTTTTTTGTTTATAGCTAATGGTTTTGTGTGTTAAAAATAGCGTTTTACAAATCGATACTTTTGAGCTGGAATAAATGTATGAAAAAAGCGCAAGTTTGAAATACTTGTGCGGAGTAAACTGGCTATTATTTGATGCTATTATTTGTCCGACCAAACTGCTAGTTCATTTTCAGAGGGGTCAACAAAGTGAAATCTGCGACCACCCGGAAAAGAAAAAATATTTTTTGTGGTTTTACCACCAAGCTCGAGAATTTTATTTTTTATCAAATCAAGATTTTTATGATATAAAACAATTAATGCACCATTTATAATTTCATTTTCCGTTTTTTCAAATCCTCCTTCAAGTCCACTGTTCGAAAAAGCGGCATATGTTGGTCCATAATCAGTAAAAGTCCAATCAAAAGAGGCCGTATAAAATTCCTTTTGTTTTTATACTTTAATAAAAGTTTTATTTTTATACATATACCATAACAACAAATAGAGAAGGCCAAAACCTCCGGTTGTAATTATCATTCCATAATACGCTCCTGTATATTGCTCTAATCCAAATAATAAGAAGTCTGCGATCTTAGGAAAATAAATAACATGAGAAAGTACATAGGCTGTGATAGCATTCATGCCAATTACTTTTAAAGGAAATGACCATTTAATTTTTCCTTTTACATCAATAATCCAGTAGAATAAAGCCAGTAAAATATAACAAACTCCTGATGATGCCAGCACAAATGAGCTTGTCCATAATTTTTTTACAATAGGATGCCATATTCCCCAGATCAATCCTAATACCAATCCAACTATGCCAGAAATAAATAAATACAGCACAACTTTTTTTCGCGGGAGTTTTGATTTAATTAATTCACCTGCAAAGATTCCCGACAAGGTTGTGGCTGTAAATCCAAATCCGGTAAGTAGCCAGGTATACTGAAGGCCGTCGTCAAATTTTCCAAAAACCAAATGATCAAAGTACAAAGCAAAATTACGATCTGGCAGCAATACACTCTTTCCAACACCCGGAACATAGGGAATTGTTAGAATCAATGCATATATAATAAGGCAAGAGGCAAAAGTAAAATAGAGCCATTTTCTTTTGAGGTGGATATACGCAATACATGAAAAAAAGTATCCAACGGCTATGGCCTGTAATGTGTTACTGAAAATGTGAAACTGTGCAGAATCAAGAGCCAATAAATTACCCTGAACAATCCAGCCAAGAATAAAAAGTATGATAAAACGCTTGATAAGCTTCCCATAAATAGAGGTCATGGATGTGTTTTCTTGCATCCTTTTGGATAAAGAAAATGGAATTACTGCACCGACAACGAATAGGAATAAGGGCATTATAATATCATAGAAAGTAGAACCAAACCATTCAGGATGATCAAATTGTTTCGCTAAAGATTCAGTAAAAGAAGTCCCTGCACCCTCATTTAGGTTAATAAAAAATCGATCTGCAAAAATTATTAATAGCATATCAAAACCTCTCAATACATCAATTGAAAGTATCCGATTTGGTTTGACTAAGTTTTCATTCATAAAAATTTAGCTTAATTGGTTTTACCGTGTTTGTATATGGTTTGTTGCGTGTTTTAAGCACCTAATTTAACAAATACAAACCGAATAGAATCCCGATAGCTATAGGGACGCGAGGATTTTCGTAAGTAGGCTAGAGCTAGCAATAAATTATAGACGGTGTTCGTCTAATTTGTTAATATTCGATTTAAATATGACTTCGTTAATCCTATTTAAAAATATCTTTATCACCATATTGAGTTATATGATCAAATTTTGATTTAATCCCTTCATATTTGTCTGGTTTTTTCATCTTTTTGTAAATCTTCATTAGTCCCCAATATGCTATAGAACTATTTGGATGTTTGTCAAGTATTTTTTCGTAACAAGATTCAGCTTTTTCATACTCACCTTTTTTAGCGTATGCATCTGCTAAACTTAACAAGGTCGGTCTTGGGTAATATGGAGGTTCTGAATAACCTAAATCTTTTTCCATTTTAACAGCTTTTTTCAGGACTTCTATTCCTTTATCATATTTTTTCTCGGCAATTAAAATATTTCCTTTTAGTTCTATGGAAGTAACGAGTAGTGTTTTCAATCGGAATTGATTGATTTTATCCTTTTCATTTTCTAGTTGTGAATTTCGCCAAAACAAAGCATCCAGTTGATCTAATTTTGATTTGGCCTTAGAAATGTCATTGGTTTTTAAAGCAGACATTCCTGAAGAAAAAGTAGAAAACGCAGCTTTGTAATCCATGGCTTGCCTTCCATACATTGAATCTAAATCCACTATTTTATCAAATTTTTCAACAGCTTTATCCCAAAATCCAAAGCGCATTTCCATAATTGCGGGGGTAATTATTCCTTGATAAAAGTAGGCGCCTCGATGCATATCAACTCTGTCTGCAACAGCGACCATTTTTTCAAGCCTTTCTGCGTAATGCAGACCTTCTTTATAACGCCCATCTTGAGCACAATTGGCTAACAAATAATTAAGATTGTGTATATAATTCCAGTTATCAATCTCCTTAATATTTTGATTGGCCATATATGTTGAGTCTACTTGCATAGCTTTAATGAATTGATCATGTGCCTTTTTGTAATCACCTAATTTATAATAGACGTGTCCCGGCATATGGACAATGTGTCCTGATTCTGGAGCTAAATCTGCCAGTTTATCTGCGCTTCCTAAAGCCTCCTCAGGACAGCAGTTTTCCATTTGATGGATCCAATAATGATGAACACCATGATTTTCTGGATTTGAAATAAGAAGGTCTCGTAACAAATATTCACTATAGATGGTCCCTTTTCGGGGGTCCATATTTTCATCATATCCAGACATGTTAAATAGGGCCAAAAAAAGTTTTGCATCAACATCTTGTGGGTATTGATGAACGATATTTTCTAACTGTTTCAAATAACCTTCTGGGTTTTTAGTTTCAACAAAATCGAGAATTCCTTTGCTATAAAGGGCTTCATATTCTTCTGCGGTTTTACTTAATACTTTAAGTTTTTCTACGGCTATTTTTTTCTCTTCATCAAACTCTTCATTATCAATAAATAAAATTGTGTGAAGAATGCCCCAATATGGCATAACTGCGGTAGAATCAATCTTTATAGCCTCCTTAAATGATCTATAGGCCTCAAAGTCCCAGAAACAATGTAATTGACTAACTCCTTGGCTAAAATACTTTTGCGCAAGTTCTGACGAAGTTTTTATTTTTAATGTTGAAGATCCAACACCAATCATGAGTTCTGGTGCAGGAAGGTTTTCAATATAATTTACGCCACTTCTACATGCCATAACATGATTTATTTCTTTAGAATGGTCACTATGATTATGTTGTGCAATGGTTGGTAGTAGAACTGCCTGGAATAAAATAAAAAGTAATATTTTTCTCATCAAAGAATATTTATGGTTAATTTTTCTAATTGTTTTGGGCTGGTCATACTTAAGCCCAACGGTCTCGGCTATGAGTAGTTGCTTGATTAAGCACGAAATTTAGCAAATAAAAACCGAAATGGTATCCCGATAGCTATCGGGACGTGAGGATTTTCGTAAGTAGGCTGGTACCAGCAATTAATTAAATACTATGTTGTAGCTAGTTTTCATTTAGTTGATTTACTTTGAAATTAAAAACATCAGGTCTTGAATAATGACCAACGACATCAAACATTCGTTTTGCTTTAATAATGTCTTGAAGATTAATATCTGCATATAATATGCCTTCTTTCGCTTCTAGTGGTCCAGCGATGACTTTACCATTTGGTGCAATTATAGAACTATTGCCGACATTAATCCATTCTCTTCCTTCAGGGTAAAGTTTTTTAAACTCATACTGATCAGGAATATCATCCATTTTTAAAGCCATGCATGTACTTATTACAAAAAGACCACCTTCTCGTGCAATATGCTGCATGGATTGAATCCAGTTTGGACTTTTATCCCAAGTTGGAGATGCCAATATTTGAGTTCCAAATTCGTAGATAGCATTTCTTGCTAAAGGCATGAAATTTTCCCAACATATCAATCCTGCTATTTTTCCAGATGAAGTATCATAAGAGCATAAAGTGCTACCATCTCCTTGCGACCATATAAGACGTTCTCCGCCTGTTGGTATTAACTTTCTATGTTTACCTAGAATTAAACCTTTGTCGTCTATAAAAAGTAAGCTATTAAATAAACTTCCACTACTGGTTTCAGTATTACGTTCATGCATACCAATAACAACATTAATCCCAGCTGTTTTAGCCGCTTCACAAAGCTTTTTCGTAGAATCATCGGGTACAGAAACAGCATTTTCAACAAGTTTTAAGTAAAGCTCATTTAAATCAGCTCCTTTACTATTTGGAATAAGCCATACCCAATCTGGATAACCAGAAATAAAAGCCTCTGGGAAAACGATTAAGTTAGCGCCGTTTTCACCGGCCTCTAAAATCGCTTCACGGGCCTTTTCAACCGTTTTTTCTTTGTTTAAGAAAACAGGTGAAAGTTGTGCAGCAGCTACTTTTATATTTTTTGTCATCTCGTTCATTCTTTAATTAGCTGCAACGGTCTTATGTATAATTTCGTTGCGTGTCTCAGCAACTAATTTAGTAAATACAAACCGAATAGAATCCCGATAGTTATCGGGACGCGAGGATTTTCGTAAGTAAGCTTGCATTAGCAATTAATTTTATACGGTGTTGTGCTTTCGTTGTTTTTTAATTAGTTTTAAAATCATATTTTCGACTTTCTCTCAGGTATGATTTTCCTTTAATCACTTCTTAAATTTAAATTGTTTCAGGAAACTATTCCGTTAAGGGGCAGGTTGGTTAACCTTCATTCCATCCTTAATGTTTCCGCGCCACGATATGGAATATTTGCCAATGTTTTGGTTTCCTGAGTTCTGGCGGATCGTCTCGTTCTTCTTCCCGCATCATCTCTATCGAAAAGCCTTCCAACAACTTTAAAACTTCTTTAAGCGAGTGGTGAGAACGATTCGGAAGTGATGCCCAAGTATCTCTACTTCCAAAAAACTGACCTGCAAACCTGCCTCCCGGGCGGATCGATGCTGCGATTTTATTCCACAGAACTTCAAAATGTTGTGGTTCGCAAAACGGCAAAGCAAAACTAGCGTTCACCATGTCACAGTCGGGAAACTTCATATCGCAGAAGTTCACCGCTATTGTTGTCAATTGGGGTTTCAATATCTCTGGCACCCTCGCCCATAAATGCGGGAATGCTTCTGGGTGATTATCGGTTGCTAATACCCTCCAGTTTCTACGGAGTAGTTCCAGTGAATCACGTCCTTCCCCAGCGGCTAAATCAACTGCAAATCCTTTATAAAAGCCTTCCTGCTCAAAAGAATCAAGGGCTGCAATAAGGGTGTCTCTCGCTCCTTTTCCTAGAACGGCATTGAAATATCCTGACCAGTCTTCTATCTCCGAGAAGTCTTGGGCACCCATAGGTGGTAAGTCGGACTTTTTTGATTTGTCTTTTTCGCACATAAGGTTTCTATTTTGCATTCTAAAATTATGCCGATTATTAAAAGAACAAATAATACAATTTTAAAATGAATTTTTTATATTTCTCGTTTTAAATGAAGCACAACGGTTACTATAGGAAGCGTAGCGACCCAATGGGAGCTATGATTTCATACACATTGTTGGCAGTTCGTTATCTATTTCTGTATTTTCAGATTTCTAAATTCACCTTTAGAGTTAAATCCTGTCCACAGTCCAATTCTATCAGAGACTTGTTTTGTTAATCGTTCAATCGAGAGTAATTCCGTGTTCGTTTCTTGATCATAAACGTATACTTTTTTATTATCAATTTTCACTTGTACTCCAAACCATTCATCTGGTATTGGTTGCCGTGGAAATTCTGATTCGAATTGCCCTTCATAGTTGGTTCTTAAAAATCGCCAAGTATATTTAGGATGATAGATATACTGAACGGAATGTTCTCTTCTTATTTTTTCATCAGATTGAAAATTAAATGGTCTAAAGTAAACGGCTTCGTACGTAGAGTCGTTTTGAATATTAAATGCAATCCCAACAAAGCTTTTTCCAGGGTTATTCTCGCCTTTTAGCTCTAATTCAATAACCCCTTCATTAAAGTCCAGGTCATTGATTATTGCCATTCCATCTCCATTTTTTCTATTTAAAATCAAGGTGTTTGTGGAGTTTTCAACTGACACAATGTCTCTATTTATCACATCCATATTATCGTTTTCGAATTGGATCGTTTGGCTTGAGCAAACAGTTAGACTAAATATTAGAATAGTTGTTGCGAATATTAAAATCTCTTCTTTCATATTATCTTGTTTCTGTTAATGACTGCCAACGATACTGTATATGGGCCGTTTTATGGCCTATATACGGTGTTATGTGCTTGTTATTTTAGTTGTTTTTTTTTATGTGTCTTTACCTTTTCTATTAATTGAAATTAACAACACCAACATCAAAGAAAAATCATCTCAGAATATTCCTGGAATCAATCGATAACGTACGCGGTTTGCATACTCGCGATATCCGGGTAGTTCTTGATGTAAAGTCTGGTCCTCTAAAATGGTTCTTATAACGGCAATGATCAATGCTAATATCGCTGGAATAAGGGTCCAGACAGATCCTAAGGCCAAAGCTATTCCCGCCAGTGGCGGAATATTTCCGGCATAACCGGGATGTCTTACGATTCGGTACGGGCCGCTGTCACATACTATATGCCCACGATCCATCTGAATCCGCGTCACGGATGAAAAGAAGCGGTTTTCTATTATTGCCCATGAAGCAAAAGCATATCCGGGTATGATCAGTATGAAGCCAAGTATGTTGAGCCATATCGGAAATTCGGGCGACCATCCAAAGTGGTGATCGAGTCCGGCTACAATAAATAATGGAAAGGATAAGCTAAATGCCATTAAGGGAGCAAGTACCTTATCCCAGGGCTTTACGTTTTGATCTTTTCCGAATTTGCTCCGTTCTGCCATTAATCCCGGGTGCCTTTTTTCGGCTAAAACCCGTGACCCTATTCCTATTACCAGAAACAATACTGAATACAACCATCCCTGCCACCAAGCCAAGTCCCATCCGATTGTTAGAAGAACCAATGGCATCAGTAAATACGTAAGAATTAGTCTTATCCAAAAACGCGTCCCTGCTTTTTCATACGGATGCTGATCAACTGTCTTTGATGCCATGCTTATTCCTGATTAGGAGCTATTGATTTTTAATTGCAATTATTAATTGAGCAAAACATTACACATAACGGTAAGGCTATGATTAAGTTCTGGAATCATCCGCAGGATTACTCTGCTGAGAAATCAGCTGTTGATTAATCCTTTTACTCTGGTGTGGTAAAAAACCACAATGAATTATAGCCATTTTTGTGCGTAGTTCTTTAATATAAGCGTGTTTCTTCATCCTTCTTAATTATTTCATCCATTTCCTCATATGATTTATCAAGTTTCCCGTGGTCAACCATTGATTTGGCTAAAGTAGGAGCTTTCCGTTCAGCAGATTTATCGATATTTGCCCATAATTTAGACCTTATTATACATTTTGCACAATGCAGAAAGGCTTCTTCTACGTGTACAATCATTGCTAAATTAGGAAGTCTACCATTATGAGAAAGTAGCTCCAATACTTTTTTGTCTTTAACGATTTGTGCTTCGCCACTAACTCGTAAAGTTTCTTTTATTCCTGGTATTAGAAAAATCAAACCCACTTTAGGGTTTTGTAATATATTCATAAATGTGTCGGCTCTTCTATTACCTAATCGGTCTGGGATTGCAAGAGTTTTTTTATCTAAAATTTTCACAAATCCAGAAGGGTCGCCTTTGGGAGAAGCGTCAAAATTTCCGTTTTTATCAGATGAAGAAATTACTATGAAAGGAGATTGTTCAATGAATAATCGACAATTTTCATCTATGTAGTCTATAGTTTTCCTTGTTACTAATTCACTTGGGTGTCCCATAATCTCACGAAAATCATCCTCGTTTGTTATAACCTCTTCAAATTTTCGTTTCATTAAAAGGATGTTTTTAAATTATACACGGTGTTAGCAAAAGTTTTTATTTTTCAGCATATCCTATCATAGCCGAATGTGGAAAGGAATATCCATTCTCCGTTTTAAAGGAATCACAATTCTTAATTACATCACTTTTTATATCATTTTGCTTATTTTCAGGAAATAAGTGCAAATTTCCCCAATCCCAGCAGCCATTCATTAACGGGTCAAGTGATTGCATATTCCACGTTGTGTTTAGTTTTTCTAATTTGAAATTTTTTAAACTAGCATTTGATATGAATGTATTATAAGTATCAAAATCTGTAACACCAAATAATGGTCCATGAGGTAGTTCGGATAATTCGTGATGGTTTGCAAAGGCTTGAAAAAAAGCTCCTAATGAACTTTGTTCTTCCTTTGCTCCCCAAACTGCAAAAGCAAATTTTCCATTTGGTTTTAAAACTCTGTTTATTTCCTTAAAAACTTTATTTGGTTCAGGTAAATGATGAACTATAAAATTAGCTATTACAATATCTATTGAGTTATCGTCTAATGGAATATTTTCAGCATCCGATTGTTTGAATATAATCTCACTATGGGCTGAACTAGCCTCGAGAATCATTTTTTCAGAAAAATCAATTCCGATAACATTTGCTCCTGTTTCACTAATTTTCTTTGTTGAATTTCCAGCTCCACAACCAATATCTAATACGGAAACATTAGAACCAATATTTGTTTTGTTTATTAACAATGGAAGAGTTTCATTTGTTAAGGTAGCCCAGGTTTTATTGTAACTAGGTGAGCATCTCGACCAAGTATCTAATTCATATTCGCGAATAGCATTGTAGTTTGATTGTTCCATAATGTTAATTTTGTATTATTAATTTTGTTTCAAATTTTTGCTAACGGTCATGATAAAATGTGTTTCAATACATTTGATCAAATGTTAGCTGTTGTCTATTTTTTTAAGTTCAATGATGAAATGAAATCCTCAATAGCCTTAATGCTCTCTTCTGGTGCTCCCCAGGTTGTCAGATGGCTTGACCCTTTAAAAACCACTAATTCTGAATTATTAATTGATGCCATTTCCTCTACCATTTCAGGAATAATTTCGTCAAACTCCCCAACCGTAAATAAGATAGGGACATCTACATCAGATAATAAAGGAGTGGCATCATACCCTTTAAGTGTCCCCGTTATACTAAATTCACTTGGCCCCCACATATGATGGTAAATATCAAGATTGGCAGTACTCATAATACTGTCCAACTCTTCTTCATTTGGATTTTCACCCCACAAATATTTGTCATAGAATATGGTTATTGCGGAGTCGTACAGGGGGTTTTCATAATTACCGGTAGCGTCTGCCTCCAACACTACTTTTTGTAATGAATCTGGTAATGTCGCCAATAGTTGGTTTGTACTTTGTTCCCAGGCATTCATGTTTATACAAGGACTACCCAAAACCAATGAAGATACTCTATCAGGATAATTCCTATAATACTCAAAAGCTAATATAGTGCCCCAAGAGTGTCCTAAAACATTCCATTTTTCGACATTTAAATGTTGTCTGAGGGCCTCAAGTTCTTCCACAAAATGTTTGGTAGTGAATAAACTGGTATCTACGACAACATCGGATTTTCCGGCCCCCAATTGATCATAACGAATGACCTGACGATTCTTGCCCAATTCCTCTAGTGGTTTGAGATAGAAACTGGAGTATCCTGGCCCCCCATGTAATAATATAAGAGGTACGCCGGACCCCTCACCGGTTACTTTGTACCATATATTTCCTCCATTCACTGCCAACCTTCCCTCACCTACAGGAATGAGATTAGTTTTGGTAGACTTGTTGCCTTCATTACATGAAATCAGCAGAGCAAGTAAAAAAGCAGTTCTGAAATAATTCATATGGTTTAACATGATTCTCTTATTTAAATAAGTTGGTTAATCAATGATAAAAGCTAACGGTCTTGTGTATAGCTCGTTGCGGAAAATGACCAACGAACTTTTCCGCTGTAACCGAAAGATAGCAAATTGCAATGAATTCCGATTAGGAATTCAGCCTCAATGAGCTATACACGTTGTTGTGCTCTCGTTATAGTTTTGATTCATAATGAATGACAAAAGATAAAATTTTCCATACACCATCAACATTTGCCAATACGAGGCTGTCAAGTCCTGTTTTTCTTGGTGAAGGGTCATTTGATTTTGATGCTTGAAATACTACATCGACACGAATCAATCTGCCTATCTTAGTAGTTTTGGTTTCAATTATCCATTCAGTAGTTTTTTCTGTTGGTGAATTGCTATCACGAATTGAATTCTGCCAACTCGAAATAAATTCTTCAATAGTCTGTGGGCGAGGTGATTCTCCAGCTGACGTTTCACTAACAAACTGGGCGCCTTCAAAGAAAACCGAGCGCATCAATTCCCAATTTGGTTCCTCTGTCTTGCCATAAGAGAAAGACTGGTATAGTTTCTTGAGTATAATATCAACTTGTTCCGTCTCACCTTGTGTTAATGTTTCTGTTTGAAGCGTTCCGTCAGGACGATTAGTTTTACAACTGATTATCCCGACAAGGAATATGGTAAGGATAATTTCTCTAAAGAATTTTATCATTGGTTATCTAGGTGTTTCTGAATGGCTTTGTCTAAGTTTTTAGCTTGGTCAAGAATATCACTATATCTAAGCATTAAAGCTTCTAGATTCCATGTTTTTTGCCTGAGCGTATTAATTATAAAATAATCTTCTTTATAATCGTCAAGAGTTTTTCCTGGTTTTTTAAAATCTTCAGGGCCTCCGGTCATTGTAAGCAAATTGTTTCGTGAATCTTCAAATGTGTTTTGTGGTAGATAATCAAAATTTAAGACATAAGGTGCGGTAATATTTCTTGTATATTCTCTCAGAGCCGATTGCCATGCGCCTAAATCTGTATTGTAATAATTGACAATACTATTTGCTAAGGTTTTATTCTTAATAAGCCTTATTTCACCTGTAGTTTGTAAATTATTAAATGTAGTAGTATTGAGAGAAACGTCACCAACTTGCAGAATGGATTTAAAACCTTCCATAAACTCAGATTTGGTGGCCTCTTTTTTATCTGCTAATATTTCCAGGCAATTTTTATAGTTTCTTACCATCTCTTTTTTAAAATCGAGTTGGTAATTTAATCGTTCAATATCAACTCGAATATCAAGTTGTAGGTCGCTAAGAATGTCTCGCTCCTCTTGGCGTTCTTTTCTGGTTTCATTCCAGTTATTAATCTGCAATGCAATTAAAATTCCAATTACTACAAGAATTATTTCACCAATCGCATATTTTAAATACTTACCAGTTTTATTTTTTTCCATAAGGTCGTAGCGTATTTTTCTAAAGAATTTTATCATGGTTTATGGTTGGTCATAGTTTCTATTTCAAAATGTTTTAATACGCGCATTGCTCGTAATGTGTTCCATCTACTTGGGTTACCAGTTTTTTCCATCTCAAAGTGTTCTTTTCCGGGATGTTTCGCTTGTAGCTTCCATGTAGAATCTGTATTTCTCTTTTTTAGTAAAATCTGGATTGCAGGATTCATTCTCTCATCCCACTTACATCCGGAATATTGAAAATAATCCAACGCTCGAAGAATATTGTATTTCCATCTACTTGGATAAGGTAAATTCAAAAAGTCTTTCCGAATAATTTCTCCTGTTCGGTCAGAAAGGAATAATTGGTGGACAAGAACGAACTCTTCTGCACTCTTCCTAGCGCTTTGAAGTTCATTCATACGATAAGTATATCTAGCTTTCTGAAACTCTATTAATCCTTCAAGAACAGATAAGGTAGTATGCAACGAACTATGTATTGCTCCACTTCTTGTTGTTCTACAATTGAAACCACCATCTGGCATTAATTCATTCAGAATACTATCTACAACTGGGTGTAATTCTTGTTCTTCAGTTTGAAAGTAAGTTGCATAATTTAAAAACATCCCATTTACACAAACATCACTATGAACAGATGTTGAAGGACCCAATTGAATACCTCCATCTTCTGCCTTACAGGTAGCCAATATCATCTTAATGGTTTCTTGCACTTTCTCATTTTCAGGACTTAGGCTCAAGTTGCGGAGGTCTAAAAGCGTGTAATGAGAGGAAATCCATTTGGGCTGATAAAACCTCTTCCCCCAATGTCCATTCGACTTTCGCTTGGACAAAAACTGTTTTCCCCAACCTTCATGGGCTATTCTATCTTGTAGGTCTTTGCGGTCATTTCCTAACAAATCTCGGTGAACCTGATATTGTATTGATACATCACCTTGAAGCAACCATTCTATGATTTGATGTTCATCCATTCTAATTACAGCCAACGTGTTCGTGTATGGTGTCGTAGCATCCCCCAGGGTGCTATGCACTAAACACAATGTTGGCAAAAGTTTTTTAAGGCGTATTCGTTTTCTACCAAGTCAAAACATTTGCCCATTTTAATAGAAACATTGTAATAAGTGTAAGTCCGGCGCTATAAAATATTACACCTTGATAATAGGATAATCTCGTTGGCCAATGTTTCCACATTTTTGTGCCGTATTCTGTTTTTGCATCACTACTAGTCAGCTTCAAAAAAAGGAAAACGAATACTGCGAACATCAAAACTGCTATTAATAATACCCAAACTTCTTCCATTTGTTAAATTTTTAATTTCATTCTTAATTGTTGCTAATGTGTTTGTGTATGATTTCGTTGCGTGGTTATGCACCTAATTTGGCAAATACAAATGTTCATTGTAACAATTAGTGCAAATAGTTGTCTTATTGGAAATATAACAATTATAATATAATGAAAATTAACAAAAACATTTTAGCTTTTCTAAGTCTAATTTTTCCACTTGTGCTTTCTGCACAGGTTGAGTCAGTATTTAATGACATTCGATTGAACCAGTCATTGGAAGTTGTAGCTCAAAAATTAAGCGAAATATCTGAAAAATCAAATATCATTTCCGTTGATAAGCCGAGTTTTCCATTAGCGAATAGCAAAGAAGAACACTTAGTTTGCTCACAAGTAAAAACAGATAATGGAATAATTAATAGAGTTGTACTCACTTTTGCTGATGACAAACTTAAATATATAGAAGCAAGAGGAAATGTAGTCAAAGCTTTAACTAGTAAGCTTACAGATACTGCAAGAACTTACCTTAGTTATGATGCCTATGTTACCGAAAAATTATTTTTAAAAAAAAATGATGATGTTGCTTGGATACTAACTCAAGAGGCAATGCGTAATTATTTGTTCGCTTGGGAAAATCCATATCTAAATCTAGATTATAAATTTGAGACAAAATCTAAATCCTCAAGTCAAATACCTTCATTTATTAAAATGGGCGCAACCATTGATGAGTTAAAACCATTATTAGAAGCTAAAAGCAAATTTACAAGTACTGAAGAATTAGATGGAACTGATTCAAATGCTCAAATTCAAATCAACTGTTTTGGCGTTGATTATTTAGGATTTCCAAGAACATTTGAAACTCGATTTGGAAATAATATTTTAAATGTAGTATGGATATTAACTGGAAAAGGAGAAGAAGATAGAATTAGAAAAGCCTTGACTAATCAGTATGGTAAGCCTATCTTTATTAATGATAATTGGGAAATATTTAATAATTGGCAAGTTGCTTTAAGAAAAGATAAGCCTGAAGTATTACTTATGGAAAAGAAAATAGGATTAGAATATAAAACCACCGGCTATTTTAAACAGTAATTCCCAACAAACTAATTCAAAGAATTTTATTGTAGTAATTTGGGGTAAACATAATGAAGGCTAACGGTTTTGTCTATGATATCGTTTTGTTCGCAGCGAGCCAAGCGTCGGGTTTTTTGCCCTTGGCAAAAAAAATTAACCCTGGCAAGGCGAAGCTGCTGTTCATAGCGTTTAACCTGGTTCTTTGTTCTAAAGACAGGATAAATTTTGAAGTTAATCCTGGCCAAAATAAATTATAGCCGTTGTTAGCACCCGTTCTCCCTCAGTTTACATTGCTGCATAATAGATTCTGGGTATATATAGCTTTCTTTTTTATGAAGAAAGCCTATTTAATCTTGATAAATTAATGTGATGACAACAGCATAATAAGGCAATGATTATGAAATGATTAGAGCAATTTAAAGTAATGGGACTATACTAAGATTCGAGCAACATAGGCAATACGAGTAAAGCTACAACATCAGTTATAAAATGGGCAATCATTACTAATCCCAGGTTTCTTTTTGACATATATGCGAGCATAAATAAACTGCCAGCAAAGAATACAAACACGAGATGTCCAACACCCCAAGAATAGTGCACCAAAGTAAAAATGATCACCGGTACAAGTCCGGCAATCCATTTGGACTTGGTAAGGGCGTATATCCGCTCGAAGGCATATCCGCGGTAGAGCATTTCTTCAACCACTGCAGCTCTCAATGCTATCAGCAAGAGAAAAGGAATGGATTGGCCCGCAATCAGTTCTGCTGTTTCCTGACTGAGCTCTAGACCGATGGCTTGTATAACAGTTGTTAAAATACCAAATAAAATAAAAACAACGAGCCCGAGCCCGATTCCCGATAGAATGGTTTTGACTGTCAATTTTTTCCACCCAATAGAGGTAATTGACCGCTTCTCCACAAAATAGATCCATAAAATGATTAATATAAGAAGTAGCCACATACCGACTTCGAATAACATTAAGTCAAGGCGTAAAAACTGCAATAGAAAAGGGAATGCTAAAAATGCAATTAAACTGATGAGTGTTTTTTTATTATTATCCATATGTAAAAATGATTTGTTTATAGATGCAAATAACTGACACTGTCATGTTAATTCTTCATGCTAGGGTAAATCATTTTCCGAATGGTCATTGAATTCTTACTAAATGATCACTAAGTGCTATTCGCTTTGAAACCATTTTTTAAATCTCGTGGACTTATATCTGCTAATCGTCTCTTTGTGACTTTCATTTGCTTGACCAAGAGTTACAAGAAGCCGATGATTTGGTAGCTTTTTGATATGTGAGATAATCTGGCGGCTAACCAGAATTCTACGGTTCAATCTAAAGAACCTGTCATCGAGGCTCTTTTCAAGCTCAGAGAGATTGTATTGGGTAATCCATTTTTTTCCGGATGTATCAATTAGAAATACAATCTTAAATTCACTTATGAAGTAGTGCACTTTAGTGAGGTCAACATTGACCGTCTCTCTGGAATTTTTTATCGTGATAAAGTCTTTCCATTCGTTTTCAGCTTGTCTGTTTTTTTTTATCCCGAATAAGAATTCGCCATCGCTCCACCATGATCTCCAAATATGAATGCCAGCATAAAAAATCACAATTAGTAAACTGAGACCGGAGGTGACAAAAAGCCCATAAAGAAATTTGACCCAGACAAAACTCAAATCGTTTAGGTGGAGTAAAATTGGATAAAAAACAAGGTAGATGATTGATGTCACGGCAACCGAAGCTATAGTCATCTCAAATGGCAGGAATTGGGACACCTTATTGGAGTCAATTCTGGACTGAAGTATATAATCCAGTATGAATTTGTTCGCAAACCATATGCATAAGCTTCCAGCGACCCTCACTACCAACTGAGGGCTTAGCAAAACAGTGGAATCGAGCCTTCCGTACTCGAGGGACATTGAAACTATGGCAAGTAATATAATAACAACTGTTTCTATATAAATGCCGCTACCTTTTGGCCACATGGTTGTTTTTCTATTTGCCAGAGATTCAGACATGACATGAAGATAACTTTATATCCATGTAAGATAAATATTTTTCTGTGGATGTCGTACAGCATTTTACTTCTCCCATTTCAGAGGGTGTTATCTTATTTCAAATACTAATTACTTGTAGTTTTATAATGACAGCTAATTGAAAAATGAACGATTCGGTGATTAAATTCTTTTTATCCACAAATAGGTGCCAACGTCTCGGCTATGAGTAGTTGCGCGTCCCGATAACTATCGGGACCGCGAGGATATTCAGAAGTAGGCGGGAACAAGCAATTACTTATATCCATTGTCATGTTTAGTGTTTTATTTCAAACTAATCAATTCTCGGCCTTTTTCAGAATCAACTCTAAATAGTTCATATCTGTTGTTCATGATTATTTCACCGTCTTTATACATATCCATCCATACTATATAACCAGTATCAGTATTAAGTATATGATAACCATGCATATGAAATTCATCATGATTGGATGTATTACCAACTTCTCCAGTGCATAATAGATTAATATCTCCTCCACCTGAATTAACAGCAATAAGCTTAGGTTGATTTTGTAATTGACAGTAATGACTTGCTTTTAATGTATTATGTTCAACGTTATAAACCGTTAACATTTCTGTTGGTATATCTGTTCTTAATCTCTCAATAATTACATTATCTCTTGCACTTAGAATGTATTCAAAGCCATAATGACTATTGTCGTTCTCAAGTGTCGCTATCCATTCTCCTTCTAAATTTCTGAGATAGTTCATCGCATCTTCCG
The DNA here is from genome assembly GCF_947490415.1 of uncultured Eudoraea sp. Taxonomy (GTDB): domain Bacteria; phylum Bacteroidota; class Bacteroidia; order Flavobacteriales; family Flavobacteriaceae; genus Eudoraea. The sequence continues at coordinate 69,863 of NZ_CANLGX010000001.1, read as the reverse complement.
TATTCGTAATAGAATCTTGGAATTCAGTTTTCTTGTTTGAACATCCGCTAATACTTATTAAGATTAAAAGCAAAATCAAGTGCTTTATTAAAAGTGTTTTACTATTCATGGTTAATTAATAATTCTAGTTAGGTGTGTTTCACACATTAAACACAACGTTCCGTATAAGCGGTCGTTTTATGCTTACGCCGAAGCTTCAGCATAGGTGTTAATGACTTTTATACATTGTTAGGTTTCGTTTTTTCAAATTTATGCATAAGCCATTTCTCTATTGTATTTTATTTGATATTCTTTAGGTGATAGACCTGAGTGTTTTTTGAACGTATTTCGGAATGCTTTTTCATCATTGTAGCCAATACCAAACATCACCTCTAGTATGGTTTCGGTGGTAGATTCAAGCTTCCGTTTTGCCGCTTCCACCCTTACGCGCTGGATATACTCAAGAGGTGTATTGGACGTTGCTTTTTTGAACCGTCTTAAAAAGCTTCTTACATTTAGATTCACATTTTGAGCGATGGATTCCACATTGAGTTTATCAGCGTAATGTTCTTCAATAAACTCTTGAGCTGCTTTAATCTCTTCATCGGTGTGCTCCTTTTGTCCACTAAATATGATGAACTGACTCTGACTAACTCGGTCAAAATCAATTTCGGATATTTTGGATGTCCATATCGCTGTTTCTCTCCCAAAATATCGTTCTATCAAATAGAGTGTGAAGTTGAGAATGGAGTAGGCCCCTCCGCTGGAGTAAATTCCGTTATCCTCACAAATTATATTTTCTGAGATAAGGTTTACTTTCGGGTATTTCTGTTGGAACAGGTTGTGAGCCGTCCAGTGTGTTGCGCAGTTTTTACCATTCACCAGTCCGGTTTCAGCCAAAAGAAAAGCGCCTTTACATAGGCTGGCTAACTCTGAATGATGTTCTATCCGTTGCTTTTTTATCCAGTCTACCAATTCTCTATTCGCTTCTGTGGCCTTTTCCAGATCGCCACTGATGGGAGAGATTATAATTAGATCCGTTTTTTGAATGGTAGCAATACTTGCTGTGGGTGTTATAGTGAAAAGCTTTTGATACGTTACTGGTTCTCCCTTAGCGCTCACAAGATCAATTGTGAAAAGTGGTTCTGGTATTCCATTTAACTTCTGATGATAGGCATTCGCCATCTTAAACATGTTGTAAGGCGCAATAATGGTATCAACGATACTGTTTCCGACTGGAACAAGAATGCTAATGTGTTTCATGCTGACAAAGGTAAAATAAACCAGTGTCGAAAACAACACTCTAAATAGTCGTAAATAGCCCTTTTAAAGGTATAAATACGACACTACATTTGTCCTGTAATCTTTTAATAAAACAATTAAAATTGGAAAATATGGAAAATCAAGAAGTAATGGTAGTGTATTCATGGACTGCCAATGAAGGAAAATCAGAAGAATTAAAAGCAATCTACACCGAAGTGACGGAGCAAATGAATGCCAACGAGCCGGGTGCGTTGAAAGTGCAATGCTACTTTGACGAAACCTCCTCCAGGCTGATCCTATTGGATGTATTTGCGGATGCAGGTGCAGTAGGGTTTCACCTGGGGACAACTGCTGCAGGGCATTTTGAGAACTTACTACAAATTGCCACTCCAGGTGAATTTCTGTTCTGCGGAAACGTGCCTGATGAAATGAAACAAGCAGCAACTGGAATGGGACTTAACGCTACTTTTGCTCCTGCCGTTTTCGGTTTTGAGAGGAACTAAATGGCAATTATACTGAAAACTATTAGGCGGAATGTGGGAGACTACATTCCATTTTTTCTTTGATGAAACCTAACGGATTTGCTAAGACACGTTTTTGAGAGGCACGAGCAAATATGGATCTTAGTTATTGTTAGCGGCTTTTTTTATCCATATTAATCAATGGTATAGTTAATGTATTCAAAGAATATAAAACCTCACAGTAAGCTCATTAAGGAAATGGTATAAGGTAGGTTAATCTGATTTATATAACTTCTTGTTTTTATAAAACAATTAGAGACGACCTTTAATGGTTGTCTCTACTAATAGTGCAATAAATTCTAATTATTGTTATTTATTATAATCTTCTACCATTTTAGTGAATGCCTCTAAAGCATCTAGTTGGAAGCTGGATTCAAAGACGGGTCCTTTAGTAAAAAAGGTTCTAAAACCATATTTGTCTTTAGCATAATTAGTTAAAACGGTTTTATTATCACCTACAAGAGACTTTAAATTGATTGTAGACATATTTTTAGCCTCCTCTCCTTCTTTCTGGGAAAGAATCTCAAAGTTGTTTTCCTGCCATTCGACATATTCAGCATCATTAACTTTAGTGCGGTCAGGTAAGTAGGGAGAAACTATACCTTGGGTGTGGTGATACTTTTTATAAACGGTAATCTTTCCTTCAGTAACAACTTCTAGCATAAGATTTTTAGGAATCTTGTCTTGTTTTCTTTTAGCAAATAGATTGACATATCTTGCCTTTTTGAATTTTTTACCGTTTTCAAGTGTAAAACTTTGCAAGTCGTTGGCATCATACACAACAACGTCTTTATCTGTATTTTCCCCTTCACTGAAAGCCGTATAGGTTTTCTCGTCAATAAGGTTAACCCTTTTTTGAAATTCTTGAGGATTCATCATATCCATAAATATATATCCACTAGTCTCTTCCCCATTTTCAAGAGTTACTGTGCCTTTTTCATATTTTCCTACCGAACTAGGCGTTCTTAATTGCGCTTTAGCGCTGTTAGATGTCAAACTGAAAAGTACTATTAGCATTAATGTAATAGTTGAGTAATTTTTTACTGTTTTCATATATTTGATTTTAATTAAAATTGCTTTTGCTTATTTAATACAAACATTGTTCTAAAAATAGGTAATTGCTGCCAACGGTCTTGTGCATGGCTCGTTTCAGAAAATGTTCAACGGTTTTTTCCACCGCAATGAGATATACACGGTGTTAGCAAACGTTTTAATCCGCAAACTGGACTCTAATCAGAGGACTACTTAAGAGCCTATAAAAACCTTTGACGTTCATATGAAAACTTGAAGAAATCGACTGTGTAAATTTTTTTAGTTTATTTAATTTATCCGAATCATAATAAATTCCATTCATAATAACACCATCGATTGTTTTTGAATGGGTTATATTTTCTAAAGGATTTTTATTTAAAATAATTAAATCTGCAATTTTACCATTTTCTATTGTTCCATAACCTTTCTCTTTTCCAACAAATCTTGCTGGAACAATAGTAGCACATTGTAAAGCCTCGAGATTTGATAAACCGCTTTTTGTTAGATCTTCCAATTCATCATGCAGGCTAAAACCTGCAAAAGTATAGGAATCTGTTACATCTGTTCCCGTCATAATCGGGACACCGATATCATTGGCCATTTTAATTTGTTTTTTTACCGCATTGTAAAAATCCGAACTCAATCCATTCCCTTCTTCAGATAAATTCTTTTTCTTATTATTTCTTACATCTATTCCCCACCATAAGTTTTTTCGTATAGAAGTAACATACTTTAAATTAGGATTGTCTATAAATGCGGATTTATGAGCATATGCCTCGAATTTGAGGGTTTGAAGTGTCGGTGTCCAATATGCATTATTGTCTTTCATTAACGTCATTAATTTAATCGCTGTTTTTGGATTAAAATCTTTAACCATTGATTTTTTTGATTTTGAAAAGAAGGCTTTCCAGTTTTTGGGATTTCGCAAACTATCTGCTTTAGGAAAAGCCTCAAACATAAAAATGCGTCCGTGTTCAAAACTTCTCTGCCCCAATACAACTGCCTCTTCAAGACTAGTAAACATTGGTTTATGGCCTGCAAGATGTAATCCATATTTTGGTGCAGCTAAAGCCAACCTTTTGTACATATTGGGTTTTATTTGTTGATATACTTTAATAAAATCTACTTTTTTGTTTTTATAAAAACTTAAAAGAGAATCAACATGTTCGTCCTTCTCAAGCTTAAAAAATTCGGGGAACTTATCAGGAACAGAAGAAGCACCGTCAATTTGGTAACTACTTTGCAGAACATATCTAGGGGTTATTCTTTTATTACTATTTAATTCTGAATTCCAATTTAAACGTTCATTACTACCAACCCAATAACTATCTCTTTCATTAAGTTGACCCGACATATCGCGAACACCTGTTACACCATTAGCGATGTATAGTGGATGATGAAGCCATTCTGAATGTTGATTTGAATGTGTATGCATATCCCATAAACCAGGTATTAAGTATTTATTAGAGCCATTAATAATTAAGGCAATTGAATTTACTTTTAATACACCAGCAGTGTCAATGGCACTAATCCTATTGTTTTTTATGAGTATATCCCGATTCTCCAAAATATCACCAGATTTCACATCAATAACATTGATAGATTTTATGAAAACTACATCGTGCTTAATAGATAGTTCTATTTTTGGCATTGGCCACAAAATAGCTGTTATAATAATTACTACTACTGGAAGAAATATTACAGCAAGGATTTTAAATAGTTTCTTTTTCAAATTTATTGGAATAAGTTAAAGAAGAATGACGTTCAAAACAGGAAAGTGTTACTTGACTTTGCTAAATGTTTGCTAACGGTTTGGCTATGCGTAGTTTGGGATTTTGAAACTATCAATTTTTAATTTAACACTAATTATATTTAATGCTTAAAACTTAAATATTAGCAGATTACCCAAATTACGTATAGCCTTTGTTGTAACCAGTAATTATTATATTCTCTCAAAATCATTCAATTGCCAAGTTTTATTAAACCAAGGTTCTAATGGACCATAGGTACGGAATAAAACAAACCAAGCTTTTCCTGGTACCGTTTGAATCCAATTAGCTTCTTTCCCTTCTGGAGCTGTTGGTCCAAAATAAAGGTCAACCGAACCATCTTCGTTGTAAACAATCGGGTCTTTTTGACTGTTTATATTTGGATAATCTTGGTCGGTTTGAAGCATAGACCTCGTTTGTGGATCATATACCACAATAGACCAGAAATCTTTAGCAGGAACATTTGCTGGCATGTTTAATTTATAATTTTTCTCACCGTAAAGTATCTTCCCTTCTTTATCTTTTCCTCCAAATGCATAATTAGAACCTACTCCTTCAATTTCTAATGCCATGGCAGGGGTGTTTACAGTAGCAGTATAGAAAAATAGAGTACGTGCATCCATATTTCTACCTTGATTCCCATCGCCATCTAACCATTGGTAATCTTTACCTACAAAACCTGTGTACCATTGTTTACCTTCATATAGGTATGCATTTTTATCACGAGGTGCAAAACCAATACTTCTCGCAGTTGTATTTCCAACGGTAATAGCATCTTTTAATGTTTTTTTCAAACGCTCGCTCGGTTCAAAAGGCTTACCCTTTATGATTCCTATTGATGATGCTTGACCTCTTAGTTCTGGGTCAATAAAACTTATTGGTTCTTTTTGGATAACAGACCATAATTCTTCGTAGAACTCATAATTATTAGCATGTATAGTATTAAAGACTTTTCCTGAACCATTAATGAATTCCATTTTCTTTGGATTGTTAGCATCTTTTAAAGGATAAATTTTCAATCCTTCTTTCCACATTTTTGTTGCTGCATCTGGTTTACCATCAACCAAAAAACCTCTTAATATCAACCAGTTAGAATAGCTTCTAGATTGAGCAATCCAAACTTTTTTGTTTATTCCACCAACCATTACATTTACACGTCTATCCTTATCTCTGTGCTGCATACCATTCAAGGTTGGTTTTAAATCACCATTATAATCGGGAGGGAGAATGATATACATTCCACCTTTTTTTGCATCAGGACCAGGTGCTCCCATATCGACTACAAATCTGAAAAAAGCATCATTGACTGTACCTGGACCAGCACCTCCAGGCACTTCAACTACAGTGGCTCCATCTCGTTCTAAATCGAAAATTGCAGAAGCATAAACCGTACTCGCATTACCAGTTAGAAATAATGATTTAGCATCCATTAGATCTTCCATTACAACCACTTTGTTATAATCGTCAAGTCCAAGTTCAAGCATACCTAAACGCATCCCTTCAATTGAAGTTGCCGGAATAAAGTTTAAAAAGACATCAATACCTCTAATAAAATCGAGGTTTTCATACACCTTCTCTAATGTCACATCAGTTGGTATTCCATCATAAAATTCTAAATCACCAATACGAGAATCAATATGGTCTGGAGTTAAAATTTTGGTTGGAATTTCTGTTTTGAATTTTGATAAAATTTCATCAAAATTCTCAACTGTTTGTTTAGTTTGTGATTCATTTGAATTCGTATTTTCATTACAGCTCACAAGTGTAATTAATGCCGTTACAATTAAAATTAAATTTGTTTTTTTCATTATTTATCTTATTTTTTCTTATTCTCTTATTATTGGTTACAACGGTTAGTATATGAGCCGTCTTAATGGCTTATATATCTTGTTGGCAATAGTTATTTTAATTTTTTTTCTATTCTGAAATATCAGCCATTACCTCGGCATCCATAGTTTCAGAGATCGTACCAAATAGTAAAAGTAGGAGTTCCTTTATACATGAAGCCATTCTCAGAAATAAAAATTCATCAACTCTTTTTTTTATTTCCCAAAATACCCCCAACTACCATTCCTATAATTGCTCCAATTGGTATTCCTATTATTAAATATAAAATAGCCAATATAGCTTCCCCTGGTTTAGCCTGAGAATCACCAATAATATATCCAATAATTCCGCCGGTCAGGGCGCCAAAAAATAGACCGCCAGAGGCTAATGCGCATCCACAACCTTCATTTTTGCTTGCCTCTTGAGGTGTCATATTTTCCTTTTTGGCAAGGGATGTCTGATCTAATTGATCGGTCTTAGAATATAAATTTAGATTTTCGGACTGATTGGGTTCAAGTTTGTTGTTGTCTACAAAACCAGGTTCAAGCTCATTCTCATTATTATAACTCTCCTGAAGACATAAAATTAAAATAATCAAAAATCCAAAAAAGGGTATTAAAGCAAGAAGTACTAATGATCCATTTTTTCCGGTATCGCGTATTCTTCTTGTCATAATCGCTAAGGTGGGAATGAGTATGAAAAGACTATAACTAGTAAGGAAAATAATTTCAAGCCAATCACCAAAAAGGAATCTTAACCCCACAGGGATAATTAAGAGTCCAAATAGTGCGAACATCCAAAATTCATTTCTACTAGCTCTGCCTTGGAAAACGGCATAGTTTTTAATTGCTTCTAAAAAATACTTCATATAGTTTTTTATATGTAATTGGCGGCTTGTCCAACTTTCATTCTGAGTAACTCAAATGATTGCCAACGGTTAGTATAAGGCGCGTTTTAATGCGCTTTATACATTGTTGGCAACAGTTTTTTAATGAGGTTTTTTATACACTCTCTTACCATTCAGCCACGTTTCTAATACAGCGATCTCTGAAATATGGGTTGGATCAACTTTTCGCGGGTCATTTTCTAAGATCACCATATCGGCATATTTTCCAACTTCAAGACTGCCAATTTTATCTTCATTCATTAACTGCCATGCCGCTGCACTTGTGATGGCACGGATCGCAGCCTCTACAGAGATACGTTCTTGAGGCGCCAATATGTAATCTGGTTCTTTAAATGTGTTTCTAACTACGGCAATTTCCACCATCTTAAGCATATCGGGTTTAACTACAGCAAAATCTGACTGTAAAGTAAAGTTAATACCTGCCTGCTCAACACTGGCACAACGATCTAAGAGTTGAACTTTTTCTGGGCCAAAGACGCTGTCTCGCATAAAAGTGCCCCAATAATGCACATGGCCAATCAAGAAACTTGCAGACACTCCTAGCTTTTTCATTTTTTCTATTTGAGCATCGTGAAGAATTGAGCAATGTTCAATTCTGGGACGAAGAGTGCTAAGATCATATCCTTTGTTTTTAAGGTTTTGCATGACCTCCAGAATATTGTCAATGGCCTTATCTCCATTTCCATGCAAAGCGAGTTGCCATCCTTCTTTGGCTCGCTGTTCTGCAATTCGGGTCATTTCTTCAACCGACATATACTCAACTCCGAAATTCCCTTTCTGCGATGGCGCATAATACTCATCTCTTTGCAAGCCAGTAAAACCTTGGTTAGAACCATCAGCGATTAGTTTGAAGCCGGTAAGCATTGCCATATCATTGCCATCATACATTTTTACACCTGCATCCGTCCATTCTTCATTAAGTGAATATATGGGATAGGCCATTACCCGAGCGGTAAAATCTTCTCGTTTGGATGCTTCGATCAAAAGCCCAAACTCTGAACTGCTTCTTGTTGCGGCACCCAACGAAAAGTCGCTGGTTGTTGTAACTCCGAATTTATTAAAATCACCTAGCAGGGAGCAAATTGCCTTGGAAAGGTCTAAATCACCAACCTTGGGGTTAGCGAGCCAAATAGGTAAGAACGCCAAGTTGTTCTTCATTACACCATTCAATTTTCCATCTGCATCTCTAACATATTCTGCACCAGATGGGTTTTTAACATCTTGCGAAATTCCAGCAGCTTCAAATGCTTTTGAGTTAGCGTAAGCCAAATGACCAGAAGTATTTAAAATGAATATGGGATGGTCGATGGAAATATCATCTAATTCTTTAAAAGTTAATGCCGGAACTCCTTCCTGCACGGCAGGATCCCAGTTACTTGCCATAATCCATTCGCCTGGGGCACGTTTGGCCGCTATATCCTTAAGATGGTCCATAGCCTCTTTCGTGGTTTTAAATTTTATCAATCCGATATCTTCGGTTAAAAAAACAATAGGAGCAAATGAGACTACATGTGCATGAGGGTCAATAAATCCTGGCAGCATCGTGTGCCCTTCAAGATCGATAAGGTCAGACACATCACCATATTTTTCTTTAACATCATAAAAATTTCCGGTGGCAATAATTTTCTGATCTTCTAAAACAACTGCTTCAACTTCAGAAAAGTCCTTATCCACAGTAAGAATGGTGCCTCCATAGAAAATAGTGTGTTTTTTTTCTTTTTGCCGGGTGCATGAAAAAGCTACTACTGATAAAATCGTCAGCAGCAGAACATGATAATTAATTGTCTTACCCCACATCAAGTCAATATTAGAAACCCAACCGGGGACAAAAACAAGATCAATTCGTCCTTTCCCTATGACCTGATAGGCAATATTTAGCACTCCACTTTTGGTATACTTTGTTTTAGGTCTCATCTCTTAATTATATTCACCATTGTCACTAACGGTTCCGTCTATGATTTCGGCCCGAGAGGGGTGAAAACAAGTCGTTTGATTTTCTATCAGTCTAATGTAAGTAAATTTTTAAATGGGGCAAGAGGAGTAGGGATGAATTATAGCCGTTGTTATATGGTGTTTTGTTTGGCATTAAACCGCTTTGTGATTCTGGCTTTGTGCCATAATATTATCTTATTATCAAATTTAAACCGGTAAAAACTCGTATCTTTTTCTAGCTGATTTGTTAATTAACCTTATTGAGCAATTAAATTTTTAAGCTTACCCCGGTAACCTAGAATTCAATATCTTAAAGGCAGACAGGAACTACTTCAATAATATTTATAAACTAAACAGATAGCGGAGGATGAAATGTAAAAACTGTAATGAGCCAATAATGGGTGATTATAAGTATTGTCCGCATTGTGGTCAGAAATCGGATATTGAAAGATTAAATTTACAACAGTTGCTAAGAGACCTATGGATGGCATTTAGCAATACAGATCGGGGAATTCTGCTATTGGTTCGACAATTAGTATACAGACCAGGTAAAGTGGCCCGGGGCTATATTTCAGGGCAGCGAAAGACCTATTTTAATCCCTTTAGTTTTTTGGCAATTATGGTAGCGATTGCATTATTTTTTATTTTGAAGTTCGAAGATACCGCAATCAATTATTCCACGATAGAAACTAATGAGATTGAGCTTTTGCGTTTTACCTTTAGGTATTTCAATGTATTTATACTTCTCATGTGTCCAATTTACGGTTTCCTGATCTGGTTATTTTTTATAGGGCGTCGAACCAATTTTGTTGAAAATTTAGCTTTATCTGCTTATCTAAGTGGACAAACGATGCTTTATTATATCATTGCTTTAATCATCTTTATTCTCTTTCCGTCGTCCATGAAAATTTTAGGTCTAGTTTTCGGATTTCTTATAAGTTTTTGGTACATAGTAGCTGTGTTACAGTTTTATCAAACGCGGTCAGCATGGAGTATTATAAAATCTGTATTGGTTATTCTTATAACGCAATTCGTTTCACAGGGAATCATAATTTCTACCTTTTTCATCTATAAAAAATTGATTTTATTATGAATCTCATATCTGATAAAGCTACATTTTAATTTCTTTGCAGAAAATACCATATAACGGTAAGTATATGGCGTGTTCAATGCGCTATATACAATGTTGTGGCTAGTTTAATATTAATAGATTAAATGCTCTTTAAAAAAATCATTCACTTTGTTCAGAGCAATTTCAGTTTCAGGAATAGAATACCTTTGAAAAACATGAGGCATGCCTTCGTAAATATCCAGTTTTACATCTACATCAGCAATATCCATTGCTTGATATAATCTTACAAATGAGCTTAATAATAATTCTTTGGTTCCTCCTTGTATTAAGGTAGGAGCATACCCTTTGTTAAAATCTCCATAGATGGAAGAAACGTATGGGTTTTTATAATCTGATGTATCAGCATATGCTTTAAAGGAAGGTTTAATATGTTTTTTATAATCATAAAAACCTTCGGCTGCTTTTAAAGTTTGAAAGCTTTCACCAGGGCATGAAAGGTCGCCCATAGGTGAATATAAAACCACAGCTGCAGGTAAACCAAAACCCTCATCCCGGAGTCTTAATGCCGTTGTTGATGCCAAACCACCACCAGCAGAATCTCCAAATAGACCAATTTCAGCCATGGTATAACCTTCTTTAAGCAACTCTTTGAAAACAGTTATGATTTCATCAGAAATTTCTAACCATTTAGCATGAGGTGCTAAAGTATAATCAATTGCTATAACTCTACATCCTGTGGCTTGAGCAGTCTGCCCTGAAACATTAATAGTAGACAAAGCACTAAATAAAACGTAAGCACCTCCATGGGTGTAGACAAGAACTTTACCGTTATCCTTCCAATTATTAGGTTTGATATCTAGAACAGGGATTCCTCCTAAATTGAGTTCTGTAACCTTAAGACCTAGTTGAGCTATGAATGCTTCATTTTGATCTTTGGTAGCTATTTCAACTTGGTGTTGAACTGTTTTCCACCGCTCCTTGTCTTCTGGTAATGGAACATGCGGTTTGCTTTTTGCTGATGTAAAAGCATTAATGATTTCTTTTGCTTCAGGTGAAATGGTTTGCGATGCGTAGTTGTAGAGGGAAATATCTTTATCTGAGATGACACCTTTTTCCAAGCTACCCTCATTATTATTTACATCTACGGGTTGACAAGCCATCATAATTAGCAACAAGCTAAAACAAGCAAAAAATATTTTAGTTTTCATGATTATAAGATTTATTATTATCGATTGTTTCAAATTCCTCCTAACGGTCCGGCTATGATGTCGTGAGGATTAAAAAGCCGAGGAGTTTCTTATCCAACGAGCTGCTTTCAATTTAATTCTTAATGGCAAAGCCTGCAAAACTCGAAAGCGTTTCCGTTCCACATAACCCCATGCATTAATAGCCAATGTTGTGTGGCGTATTATTTTTCTTTTAGATTATACTATTCCAGGTAGTTTTTAAGAAAACTATTTAGGTCATTCAAGGCGACTTGTGATTCTGGAGCCTGATGAACAAGTAAATAATCTGCATGAGAATGTCCTTCAATTACTACAAGTTTGGTCTTTACTCCAGCCTCCCGTAATTTCATATCTACCCGTACAGTGTTACTTAATAATAAATCGCGTGTGCCAGTGATTAAAAAAGCAGGAGGGAAATCCTGATAATTGCCATACACAGGTGAAATTAAAGGGTCTGTTTGGTTTTTCCCATTTGCGTATAGCCTTGTCGCTTCGTCAAGTAAACCTTCATATGACCCTAATACACGGTCTACATCAGCATTTGTATACCAGGAATCCCCCGTCTTATTTACATCACTTCCGGGGGTTCCAATAAACAAAGCATTGGGAAGTCGATTGCCATAACTCTTCAGTTCAAACACAGTAGATAATGCCAATGATCCTCCCGCTGATGTTCCTCCCATAAATAGGTTATGGTCTGGGTATTTTTGAAGGATACCATTATAAGCATTTAATACATCATTCAAGCCGTCAGGAAACGGATGATCAGGAACCAGGCCATAATCAATGGATATTAATGGAATCTTTAAGTAATGGGCCAAAATAACTGCTTCCATGGTGCCAGCTTTCCCCGCATTTAAGAAATATCCACCACCATGAATGTGAATGAACCAGGATCTTTCATAATCCATATCAATCTCTTCGGGGATAACGTAGAATATCGTCACGTTATTTATTTCACTTTTTTCAATATTAATAGACCATGCACTAGATAATTTTTCAACATTCAATATGGTCGCAGAGTCCCGGGAATTTTGCATCGCTTTCCATTCGGCTGCATTCTTAGGGTAATTCATTAATGCCTCTTTTGTAGGAGGCCTTAGTAGATCCATGGATTGTATAAATTCCTTACTCATGAAAATTGTATCAGGATCCGGTATGAATCTTTCCTCTAGAGTTATTCCTGCTTTTGATGCATCAATGGTGTCGGAATTATTTTCCGTTTTTTGAGTACAACTAGAAATTATTACCAGAAGTAGAGTGATTAATGAAGTGATTTCCCTATTCATACTTGTGAATTTTCTGTTATTGTCAATTTGATCTTATGCCACACAACTTGTTATATCCGCACTAAAATAATTATTTATCCCTTACTTTTCCCGGATAATGATATTTTTAAGGGATTTTTATCCGATTCCAATAGTTCAAGAACCACAGTATCTAAAGGGCTTTGTATCTGCAACAGATCTTTCTGAGCCACATGGGTATAAATCATCGTTGTTTCTGTTTTTGAATGGCCCAGTAAATCCTGCACATGTCGCAATCCAACACCATTTTCTATAAGATGCGTGGCATAGGAGTGCCGTAAAGTATGTGGAGTACAGTGCTTTTTTATACCCGCCCGTTGACAACTCTTTTGTAAAAATTTACGAACACTTCCCTCGCTATATTTTTTTTGCTGTGGCCCTTAAATAAAGTAATAGACTGGTCTGTAGGTCATTAGGTAATTGTGTAGTAAAGACAACATGCTTTCGGCAAGGATACCATTTTTGACTTTTTATAAGATTCCAATAACCCAGCTCAGCGCATTAACTCTACAAAGAAAGCCATTATAGCATTGTGAATTTATTGAGTTTTGGATTTTGAGTTTTGAAATTTATTCAGGCAACTGGATCGGAAGCGGCCTTAAGTAGTATTATCCTTTATACGAATATTATTCAAGCCCCAGTTCTTTTTCCCAGGCAGGGTCCCAGTCGCCTTCTTCCTTTAAATAGGCAATAACCTCCGCTCGTTGGCGGTGAACTTCTTCGGTAATTCTTTTTTCTAATGCCTTATACCCGGAATTATCTTTAAAACGTTTATAAATACCCAACTTCATCTCGGAGAAGACTTCTCGTCGATCTTTTTTTATGAAAAAGCGCTCTTCCAGTGCTTTTAGAAAATTCGTGGTGTCATTGGAGATATAAAAACAATCCAATTGAATATCATTATTTGTATAAGAAGTGAAGGAGTCTTCTTCAATTATTTTATTATAGTACTTACAGATTTCCTGTGAAAATGAATCGGCTTTTTTATTTTCATTGTTCATTCTCAGATAATCTATATAATAAACCCATACTTCGGCTTCTTCAAGCTCCAAACTATCGACATCTATAGTATTTTTTTTAAGATATGTAAAGGTATGTTCCAATATTGAAATGGCCTTTTGGTAGTTTTGCAATCCACCGTTTAACCATGCCCTATCTTTTGCCTCTTCTTCCGGATCAAGATTTTTTTCTGAAACCCAAAAATCTATCCATTCCTCCCATTTAGGATAATCCTTTTTTAGCTCATATATATGGCTAACATTATAAAATGTTGCCATATTATCAGGATAGCGCATTTGCAATTGGTTCATATATTTTTCAGAAACAGGCCATAAATCTAGATTCAGGGGAAATACTACATGAGAAATGAGATTATCTAATATATAGGGGTCCTTTTTACCTGCTTCATGGATTAATTTAAATCCCTCGACAAGGTTTCCGTAGGGTTCATTTCCCAGCCATAGTGCTTTTCTGCGTGCAGCACCAGCCGACGGGTCATTAGCAATGATATTATCAACAATACTAAAGGCTTTTTCATACTCTTTATTTCTATAATAATTCATCGCTAATATCGTCGCGAAAAAGTCTAACGGGTCTAATTCTACTGCCCGTTCCAAAGATTTAATTCCTAACTCCATCTGTTTTGCCCAACCTAAGGCTTGGAATAGGGCATAATGGGCATCGGCGTAACTAGGTTTTAGTTCAATAGCTTTTCTAAGGTTTGAGATGGCTTTACTGGAATCAATCCGAAGTCTAAGATGGTAACTCGCTTCGGCTTTTAATACTTCAGGTTTGTTAGGAGCAATGCTTAGGGCTTTTTTAAGATGAAAATCCATCCTTTCGTCCCTGACTTCCTTACTTAAGTTTCCATAGAAGAAACGTTGTGGATATAAAAAACTTAGCTCGGCATGGGCCTCTGCAAACTCAGGGTCTATTTCCAGGGCCTGGTTGAGCAGGCTTATGGCCTGCTCCAGGTTTTTGTCGTCCCTTTTTACTGAAAACTGCCGTGCCCTTATATAGAATTTGTATGCCTCGGTATTCTCTGTAAGCTTGGTTGAAAGTACCTTATCTTCATCCGGGAGTAATTGAATTCTTAGCTGTTTAGCTACCTTTCTGCTTACATCTTCCTGTATACCAAAAACTTCATCAAAATCATCTTCATAGGTTTCTGACCATAAATGATAGCCATTATAAGCATTGATCAATTGGGCAGTTATTTTGATCCTATTACGCCGGCTATCATACTGCACACTTCCCTCCAAAACATAATTAACGGTCAATTGTTCTGCTATTTTTCGAACATCTTCATTTTTGTTTTTAAATTTAAATGACGAAGTACGGGCCGTAACCTGCAGCCCACTTAAATTAGCCAATTCGTCCAGGATCTGCTCCGTCAATCCGTCTGCGAAATATTCATTTTCTTCTTCACTGCTCATATTCGCAAAGGGGAGGACCGCTATGGAAGCCATTTGCTTATCAGGGTATAGGGTTGAGCCTGCCAAAAAGAGCCGTTCAACCAGCATCAGGATCAGCACCAGGCTTAAAGAGCCTATAATGAGGCGATTTATTCTCCGACCCGCTTTGCGATTGTCCGTTGTATCTTGTTGTACTGCCCCCGTACGCTTCAATCCCTGTGGAGTAAATTCATAAAGCCAGGCCAGGACCAGGGCAATAGGGAAGCCTACCAGCAGGATGCGGGTTGTCAATGGCGCGATGCTATCCGGCCAGTTTAGGTTAGGCCCCACGGTGCTGACCACCTGTATGATGAGCCATGCGGTAACCAGGTAGGCTACAGCTACTTTGTAGACATTTCGACGTTTAAGTTCTTCAAAGAAGTTGCTCATAATGCTTTTTTTCTTTTAGTTGTTGTATCCGGGATTTTGCTCCAGGTTGGGGTTGGTGTCAATATCGTCCTGGGGAATTGGCATTACCAGGTTAGGGGCATCATAAGGGAGTCCATCGATGGTCTCCAGGAGGCGTTTGGCATCATGGAAACGATGACCTTCAAAGGCCAGTTCGCGCTGCCGCTCTTCGAGGATATCCTGCAGGGTGAGTCCAATTATTGGGTTGGCATTGGAGCGGGCCCTCAAGGCATTGATTTCTGTTTCGGGTGCCAGACCCAGGTTGGTTCCTTCGCGGAAATTGCTCTCGGCGCGGATGAGGTGCATTTCTGCCACACGGATATAGGGTGCATTAGCAAACTGTCCCTGCCATTTGGAGCTTACCGTGGTGCCGTTGCCCAGGTAGAAGAAACCGGACCGGTCGTCTGGTTCGGTAAATAGATCAAAGAAAGGGGCTTCAACAGTGACATCTGCAGTCTGGGAACGCCCTCCGAATTCAATAGTGGCCCAGTAGGTATTGAAATCATTTACTCCATCCTGTGTGGTAACCTGCCAGGCGAAAATGTCCTCAATGCCATCGTTTTCGTTGTTAAAGGCAGAAGCCAGGTCCGGAACCAGAAAATGTCCACTGTTTTCCAGGACTTCGTGCGCGGCATCCCGGGCTGCGGCGTAATTGCCCTGTTGTAAATATACTCTGGCTAGCATGGCCTGTGCGGCGTAGGCATCGGCCCGGAATCCATTATCCGGAGGCAGGAGCGCATTGGCGACTTGTAAATCGGAGATAAGTTGTGTGTATACTTCCTCCAATGATGCCCTGGCAGGGTAGCTGATCTGGCTTAGATCGGTTACTGCATCGAAAATAATAGGTAAACCTGGTTGGGTGTTGTTGCCTGCGGCTTCGTAGGGGAGGGCAAAATAGCGGACCATTTCAAAATAGAGCAATCCCCGCATGAATTTGGCTTCCCCTTCTAATTGAGCCCTCTGATCCGGATCTTGCGCCAATTCCAGGTTTTCAAGGACAATGTTGCAAAGATTGATTGAGCGGTAGGCATTAGCCCAGAGAAGACGGATAAAGACATTTGTAGTAATGACTTCCTTGCGCTCAAACTCAAAGAATTGTGCAAAGGTGCCCCGATAAGCCAGATTACTTTCATTGGCCAGCAACTCCGAAACTGTTTGAAATTCCCCGGCGTATTGATCATCAGCAAAGGAATAGGCGCCTAAAAGTAAACGGTCTAAATTATCCGGGTCCTCCAGCAGCGTTTCCGGGGTAAGGCTATCTGTAGGTTCAATGTCCAGGTTATTATCACAACCTATGATAAGTATTGAAACAAAAAGGATTAGATATAAATTTTTCATCATCATTTTTTTTAGAAGTCCACATTAAATCCTAAAGTGTAGGTACGTGCCTGAGGAGGTGAATAGAAACCGGTTCCCGAGAACAAGGAGTTTCTCTGTCGAAAGTCCCATGTTGATTCGGGATCCCAACCCTTAAAATCTGTAAATATCAAAAGATTTACCCCTGTAAAGTACACCCGGATTCTATCGAGTCCCAGGTTTTCTGAGACATCCTTGGGCAATGTATACCCCAAGGTAAGATTCCGAAGGCGTATAAAATCTGCATCTTCCAGGTAACGGGAAGATTGTTGGGTGCCGTTTCCTCCAAATAAACGGGCCTGGGGGACATTGGTAATATCACCCTGTTGTTGCCAGCGATTTAGTTGGTCCCGGGTTTGGTTGTCAAAGAAATCCGCATTAGAGGATTGATAGATACCCCCGGCATTATAAAACTGGGCCCCCCATTGCCCCTGGAAGACAAAAGAAAAATCGATCCCCTTATATTGCAAGTTATTCGTCATCCCTGCGATCACATTTGGGAACGGGTTGCCAAGGATCCGGCGGCTGGCTTCCGCAAAGTCAGCCGTAGTAGTTCGGTCCAGGCTGCCATCCGGTAATTCCGTATTGCGATAAAACAAGGCATCCCCGTTATCCGGGTCCACACCAGCATATTCAGGTATATAAAATGAAGCTACCGGTTCTCCTTCCCTTACAATTTTTTCTTCACGAACTATATCGGCACCGTCTGGTAGTGCCTTTACTTCATTATTGTTTATGGCGATATTCAGGGAAGTACTCCAGCTGAAATCCTCTGTTATTATATTTTTGGTATCGAGGGTAAATTCAAATCCGGTATTTACAATATCAGCAGCATTCTGGTTTACAAATCGAATTCCATTTGTATAGGGGATAGGAACCAGGAATAAGGCACCCTCCGTATCCTTGATATAGTAATCCATACTGGTATTGACACGGTTATTGATAAATCCAAGATCCAATCCGAAATTGACTTGTTTGGTTTCTTCCCAACTCAGATTAGGATCTCCTAAGGCCGCCAACCAAAATCCAGGGTTCTGATTATAGTTTCTGGTAACAAACTGTGTACGGCTTGCAAAGTTTCCTATGTTAGCATTTCCTGTAAGCCCCCAGCTGGCTCTCAGTTTCAGGTTGGACAGGGTTTTATTATCCTTTAGAAAGGGGGCTTCAGATGCCAGCCAGCCAATTGAAGCGGCCGGGAAAGTTCCGTACTTTACCTCGGAACCAAAGCGCGACGAGCCGTCCACACGCACACTGGCTTTTAGCAGCCAGTTATTGAATAGGGTAGCACTGGCCCGGGCAAAATAGGATACGAAACTGAAGGCTGTTTCTGATGTAAAACCACCTGTAATTTCTCCTGCACTATCTAGCTTCCGCAATTGGTCTGATGGGAAATCCTGTCCTTCTATCGACAGGGATTTGAATTTGTTTTCTTCATAGGACATTCCCAGAGTTGCCTCCAGTTGCCAATCATTACCAAAATGTTGATAATTGAAATAATTATTTATCACGTATTTTTCGTTGATAAAACTCAAAGCATCTGCAAAGCCATTGGTAGAAGCATATTCAGTAAGGCTTCCATAGAAACGCTCTTCCAGCTGATTGTTATAATCATAACCAAGTTCTGAGCGGAAATTAAAGTTTTTAGTAAAGGCTACCTCGCCATATAATTTCATAAATGCCCGCCAGACATTGGATTTGTGATCCCCGTTAAACTGGTCCATCAGGAAATTATAATAGAGTGTGGTCTCGGTATTGGGTGTAATACCATCCTCCAGATAAGGCTTTGAAAATGGAATCTGGGCGATTGCCCCTATTGGGTTGGCAAACTCATTATCATTTGCAATTCTCGATATTTGTGTTTTACTCGCATTGGAATTGAGGCCTATCGTCAGCCATTCATTAGCACGGTGGTCAATATTGGCACGTAGACTATAGCGTTCCAGGGAATTTCCCCTTATGATACCTTCGGTTCTATTATATCCGGTTGACAGAAAAAAAGTCGTTTTTTCATCCCCTCCACTTGCGCTGAAACTTATATCATGTATGCTGCCTGAAACGAGGGCAAGGTCCTGCCAGTCCGTATCCACCTCGCCATTTCGCCAGTCTTCTTCGTTCTCTGAAAAAAGGTTGAAGAAAAAAGCTGCATCGTCTTCTGTAAAGCCCGAATTTAGTGCTGCCTCTGTGTAGAGTTCTACATATTCATTTGTATTGAGCCATTCCAGTTTGTTGGAGGCCTCGCTCAAGCCATAAGAGGAACGGAAAGAAAAGCGGGTTTCACCACTGCTACCGCTTTTGGTAGTGATCAATACAACCCCATTTGTGCCCCGGGAACCATAGATGGCAGCAGCAGATGCATCTTTAAGAATTTCTATTGAGGCAATATCTTCAGGATTAAGGCCAACAAGAGAATTTATAGGGGAGCTATTGGCACTGCGGTCTACTTTATCGATAGGTATGCCGTCTATTACATAAAGGGGTTCCTGATCCCCATTTATGGTCGCCACCCCTCGAACGCGGATTTTGAAACCAGATTCCGCCCGGCCACCTGTTTGTGTAACCTGGACCCCCGCCGCTTTACCTACTAAGGCTCCCTGTACAGAGGGCACCGGAATTTCTTTTATCTGCTCTGCCCTTAAAGAGGCGATATTATCCGTAAGTTCTTCACGGGTACTTGTACCATAGCCCACAACTATAACTTCTTCCAGGTTGTTCCCCGGCTGCAAGGTTACATCTATAGTGGAATTGGACCCAATAACTATCCGTTGGGAATTAAAACCTACATAAGAGAAAATAAGGGCTTCACCGGAGGTGAGCTGTATTTGATAGAAGCCTGAAAGATCTGTAATGGTCCCTTGGTTGGTACCTTCTACCAGGATATTCACTCCGAAAAGGGGTCTGTAAAAACTGTCTTTTACTGTGCCACTTATTGTTCTGGATTGTGCCAGTGCAGATTTACCAAAAAGCAACAAAGTAAAAATTAGTGCATATCTAATTGATTTATCCATAAAAGTTTATTTCAAATTAAGACACCTTTGGGGAGTAAAATGCCAAAGTTTATAATTCGATCTTTTACGAACTACATCACCGAGAATCTAAAATCAAGAAGATCGATATAGAATTTCTAAAACTCTCTGTAAATTAAAAAAATATATTTTAACCAACAAATTGATTATCATGCACTTGGTAGGAAAAGATTTAGTTTCGGATAATTGGATTTTGAGGTTTTAAATTATTTCAGGTAACTGGATTGTTTCCTCTCCACTTGCGTTAAAACTTCAGTGGCTTGGAAACGGTCCCGATAGCTTCTCCTTCGTAATACTATGGAGAAGGAGCTATCGGGAGGGGTTTTACAAAGAAAGTCGTCGTAGTTTTTGCATTTATTGAGTTTTGGAATTTGGTGCTTGTAATTTTTAAAAGAGGTCTGGATTCATTTCGTTGCTGAGCAACGAAATGGGCCTTGGGGGGAGCTTTACAAAGAAAACCAATAGCGCAAAGCGCTATTTATTTTTTATTACGCTCATGCTGCTGAGCCAGCTCAGCGCATTAGCTCCATAAAAAAACCAGATACTTTCATATCTGGTTTTCTTTGTAGCGGGGACTGGACTCGAACCAGCGACCTTCGGGTTATGAGCCCGACGAGCTACCTGCTGCTCTACCCCGCGATGTGGACGGCAAATATACGATGCTTTTTTAGTTATATCAAAACTTAGTGCTGTAATTATTTATCCTAACCAAGCCCCCAAAAAGGTTAAATTCCATAACTTCGGAGCTTTAGTTTGTTTATGAAGATATTTAATGACTTTTTAGCGGCTGTTCTTCCTTATACTGAATGGGTAATGCTTTTGTTAATAGTAGGAGGAGGCCTTTATCTGGTTGCTTACTCCAAATTACTTCCTTATCGTTATTTTAAACATGCCATTTTAATAACCTCCGGCAAATATGATCATCCCGATGATCCTGGTGAGGTTAGTCATCTCCAGGCATTGTCTTCTGCTGTTGCAGCTACCGTTGGCCTGGGAAATATTTCTGGTGTAGCCATTGCCATTTACCTCGGTGGGCCCGGGGTTGTTTTTTGGATTTGGATGACGGCCCTGGTAGGAATATGCATAAAGTTCTATTCCTGCAGCCTTGCCATTATGTTCCGTGATAAGGATAGTGAGGGAAACTTACAAGGGGGGCCTATGTATTATATTACCATGGGAATGGGAAAAAAGGCCAGACCATTAGCTGTTTTCTTTTGTATTGCTGGTCTTTTTGGAGTGCTCCCCGCCTTTACTACAAATCAGTTTACCCAAACATTAATGGGCGTGATTAACCCTAACGAAACTATTGCCGTATTTGGCGATTTTAATTGGAAATTGGGGATTGGTGTGGTGTTGAGTATTATTACCTCGTTTGTTATTTTCGGGGGCCTTAAAAAAATTGCTAAGGTCGCTACAGCAATTGTTCCCTTTATGGTCCTTTTATATTTATTGGCTGTTATCATTATCATGGCTATGAATGCCGGGCAGATTTGGCCCTCTTTAGAGCTAATTCTTGTAGAAGCATTCAATTTTAAAACGGCAGTGCAGGGAGGTTTATGGGGTCTGATTATTATAGGGATAAGACGAGCCGTTTTTTCCAACGAATCGGGCGTTGGGAATGCGCCGATGTACCATGGGCAGTCCAAGACAACAGAACCGATACAGGAAGGCTTGGTTGCCATGTTGGGCCCGTTTATAGATACCATTGTAGTGTGTACCTTAACCGCAGTGGTTATTATTCTGAGTGGAGCCTATTTAGATGCTGAGAGTAATGGAATTGTCATGACCCTAATCGCGTTTAAGAAGTCACTCTTTGGTTATGGCGATGTGCTTTTAATGATCATAGTTTCTGCGTTTGCACTTTCAACCCTGTTCACTTATTCTTACTACGGCACCAAATGCCTTTCATTTTTAACCAATGTTAAAGTAGGAAAGCTTTATAATTATATTTATGTAGGGAGTATTACTTTTGCAGCGGTGGCTTCTGTAGATCTTGTGGTAAATTTAATTGACCTGTCTTTTGCACTTATGGTAATTCCCAATATGATTGCAGTATTATATTTGTCGCCAAGAGTAAATATTGCGATGAAAACCTATTTTTCAAAAATTAAAGTATAATGGCTCACAAAGCAGGTTATGTGAATATCATAGGAAATCCCAATGTGGGAAAATCAACCCTTATGAATGCTTTTATTGGAGAGAAACTTTCAATAATCACCGCAAAGGCGCAGACCACCAGACATCGAATCCTGGGTATTGTAAACGGCGAGGATTTCCAGCTAATTCTTTCAGATACACCAGGCATTATTAAACCTGCCTACGAATTGCAGGATTCCATGATGAAATTTGTGAAATCTGCCTTTGAAGACGCGGATATTCTTATTTACATGGTGGAGATTGGTGAGAAAGCATTAAAGGACGCCTCTTTTCTTGAAAGACTTAAAGAAAGCAAGATACCCGTATTGCTATTACTTAATAAAATTGATGTTTCAGATCAACAAACGCTGGAGGAGCAAACACAATATTGGCAGGAACAACTCCCTACAGCGGAAATTCATCCTATTTCAGCCCTGAAAAATTTCAATATTAAGGAAGTATTTGAACGTATTTTAGAATTATTGCCGGAAGCACCTCCTTATTTTCCAAAGGACCAGTTAACAGATAAACCGGAGCGTTTTTTTGTGAACGAAATCATCCGCGAAAAAATTCTTGAACATTATAAAAAGGAGATTCCATATTCCGTTGAAATTGAAACGGAAGAATTTTTGGAGGATGAAAAGATAATCCGGATCAGATCGGTTATTATGGTTGAGCGCGATTCTCAAAAGGGCATAATTATCGGACACAAGGGTTCTGCATTGAAAAGGGTAGGAGTAGCCGCCAGAAAAGACCTGGAAAAATTCTTTGACAAGCAGGTGTATATTGAACTCTATGTAAAAGTCAACAAAAACTGGCGAAGCAACCCCAATCAACTTCGCAGGTTTGGGTATGATCAGAAATAAGTCAGCTTAAATGTAAAACCTCTCTCATAAAATGGAACAATTGGTTCATTTGAGGTTTACCTTTTCTTCTTCCCGCTCTGCCAAAAGCGTATAGAACGAACCATAGTAAAACCATAAAAATCATTGCCCCCAGTTGCAGTCCATATGATTTGTCTAAGGAAGCACTTGAATAGGCCCAAATTCCGAAGATTATAAAAAAGGTTCCCACCCCAAAATGTAAAAACATAAAAAATGTCCATAATGTGGGGTTGGGGCCGAACAGGCCATATACCTTAGATTTTTCAGTGTCTATTTCGTTAATTTCCAAATGTAGTTGGGGTGACCAAAAATGAACATCTTTTTGTTGGAATTTTATAAAGACATGATCATCTATTCGATTTATCAGGAAAGGTTCCTTCTTTTTATTTTCAAAAGACTCCAGCACACTTTCCTTGGGCTGTGGAAGCTCCAGCTGGAACCTTGGCCTTAGAACAATGTCATTGGGTAATGCTTTCATGCCTGGTTTTGTTTGCTCATAAAAGATACCTATTTCTTTTGAAACATCCATCTCAGAGTTATCTAAATATACCAGGTCATGGTCCGATGCCCTATCTTTTATTTTTTATCTAGTTTCTTTAACACTAACTTTGCGGCCTAATTCGCAAGTATGGGCGCTATTGTAGCCATAGTAGGAAGGCCGAATGTTGGAAAATCTACATTCTTTAATCGTTTAATACAAAGACGTGAAGCCATTGTAGATGCCGTGAGTGGGGTAACTCGTGACAGGCATTATGGTAAGAGCGACTGGAACGGTAAGGAATTCTCATTAATAGATACCGGAGGCTATGTACTGGGGAGTGATGATATCTTTGAGCAGGAAATAGACAAACAGGTAGAACTGGCCATTGAAGAATCAGATGCTATAATTTTTATGGTAGATGTGGAAACCGGTATTACCGGTATGGATGAGGATGTAGCTAATTTATTGCGCCGTGCCAAAAAACCTGTTTTTTTGGCTGTTAATAAAGTAGATAATGCGAAAAGGGCAGAGGATGCAGTTGAGTTTTATGCACTTGGATTAGGAGATTATTACACGCTTTCCAGTATAAACGGCAGCGGTACCGGAGAATTACTGGATGACCTGGTTGAGGTATTGCCGGAAAGTGAAGAAGTTGAAGATGAACTACCCAGGTTTGCAGTAGTTGGGAGACCCAATGCGGGGAAATCTTCTTTTATCAATGCATTAATTGGTGAAGAAAGATATATTGTTACAGATATTGCAGGTACCACACGTGATAGTATAGATACCAAGTACAACCGCTTTGGTTTTGAGTTTAATTTGGTAGATACCGCAGGTATTCGCCGGAAAGCGAAGGTAAAAGAGGACCTGGAGTTTTATTCCGTCATGCGTTCTGTGAGGGCCATTGAACACTGTGATGTTTGTTTGCTTTTGTTAGATGCTACCCGTGGATTTGACGGACAGGTAGAGAATATTTTCTGGTTAGCACAGCGCAACAACAAAGGAATAGTGATCCTGGTTAACAAATGGGATTTAGTAGAGAAGGATACTCATGCAGTTAAACTTTATACTCAAAAAATTAAACAGGCCATTGAACCCTTTACAGATGTTCCTATCCTTTTTATGTCGGTTCATACCAAACAGCGTATTTTTAAGGCCATAGAAACGGCTGTAGAAGTCTATAAAAACCGCTCTAAACGAATTCCCACCAGAAAACTTAATGATGTGCTGCTGCCCATAATAGAGCATACACCACCACCGGCATACAAGGGGAAATATGTAAAGATTAAATACATCACCCAACTGCCCACTCCATATCCGCAATTTGCTTTTTTCTGTAACCTACCGCAATATGTGCGGGAGCCTTACAAGAGGTTTTTGGAGAATAAACTACGTGAGAATTTTGATTATACAGGAGTGCCAATAACAGTCTTTATGCGGAAAAAATAGAGAAAGGTGAGACCTTGTACTAGTTATTTGATTACCAGCCTCCGGAAGAACCACCTCCACCAAAGCCTCCACCACCGAAGCCTCCACTAAAGCCACCACCTCCAAAACCTCCGCTTCCAAATCCGCCTCCGGAAGAACCCGAGTTATATCCGCCCCTGCCCATATTGCTGAGGATGATGATATCCCAAAGATCCAAGCCTTTTTTTCGGCCTCTACCTTTGCCTCCGCCACCTCTTCGGTTACGGCTGCTAAGAATAATGATGATTACTATAAAAATAATAATGGGCAGAAAGGCTCCAAAAGGAAAGTTTCCATCCCCTTCGGGAGGGCGTTCTTCTTTAAATTCACCGGTTAATACACTAAAGATAGCATCGGATCCTTTATCTAATCCGGCATAGTAATCCCCTTCTTTAAATTCAGGAATAATTATGTTTTCAATGATTCTTTTTGACAATGCATCTGTAAGTGTCGCTTCTATACCATAACCCGTGTTAATAGCTACCCTTCGGTCTTCTCTCGCCAGGAGGATCAGAATGCCGTTATCCTCAACTGCCTGTCCTATTCCCCATGCTTCTCCCCATTGTGCACCCAGGTAGTTGATATTTTCACCTTCCGTTGATTTTATTATGGCAATAACGATTTGCGTAGAAGTGCTGTCGGAATAACGGATTAATTTTTGTTCCAAAGCATTCTTATCCGAATTGGATAACAATCCATAATAATCATATACACTGGTTTGGAGTTTTGGTTTTTCAGGAATTGTAAATTGTGCAAAAACAGTGCTCCCGGACAAAAAGAATAGAATAAGACTAAGCTTTAGATACTTCATTGCTCAATTCATTTGAATCATTAGGTTTCCAAGGAAAGTGAGCCTTCAATTCTTCTCCTGCCATGAGGATTCCATTAATAATACCTTCTTTAAATTTTCCTTCTTTGAAACTCTTCTGCATAACGTCTTTAGTGGAATTCCAAAAGTTTTCAGGAACCACTTTGTCAATCCCTTTATCTCCGCAGATTACAAATTTCTTGTCACCCACAGCGACATAAATTAACACCCCATTACTTTCCTTGGTATTATCCATTTTCAGCAAATGAAAGACGTCCTGGGCTCGAATATAATGATCCAGAGAGGTCGAAATTTCTATGTGCACCCTGATTTCACCGGAAGTATTTTTTTCCGATTCAAGAATTGCGTCTACAATCTCCTGTTCTTCATCAGTGGTTAAGAAATCTTCTACTTTGGACATAAGCGCTGAATTACTTGAATTCAAAATCCACATCGGGGGCATTTTCAGAACCAGGATTCGCCTGGTACCTGGCCATTTCATCAAATCCAAACCAACCGGCTAAAATTTTATTGGGAAATTTTGAAGTATAGATGTCATAGATATTAACTTGTTCATTAAATCTATCCCTTGCCACATTAATTCGGTTTTCTGTCCCTTCGAGTTGAGACTGCAATTCAAGGAAATTTTGATTTGCCTTTAAATCCGGATATCTCTCTACTGTAACCAATAAACGTGATAAAGCTGAAGACAATCCCGTTTGTGCTTCCTGAAACGCAGCCATTTTCTCTGGCGTGAGATTATCCACGTCTATAGTGGTTGAAGTGGCCTTTGCACGAGCCTCAATGACATCGGTCAGAGTTCCTCTTTCAAAATCTGCGGCACCCTGTACCGTTTTCACCAAATTCCCAATCAGATCATTTCTTCTTTGATAAGAACTTTCAACATTAGACCATGCCGTTTTGGCATTGGCTTCATATTCTACTGAGGTATTGTTAAATCCAACGGCCCATTGATAAATACCAAATGCTAAGACCACAAGGATAATTACGGGAATTAACCATTTTTTCATAATTGTGTTATTAAGTTATAGTATTGTTTTAAAGTTGACTTTTTATTTTGATCAGCTCTGACCTAATTCGCTCGAGCTTTTGTATAATTTCAAAATTTGATAATGTCTTTTGTCTTTCTTCGCGTAAGTGAGTTTTAGCACCTTCAAGCGTAAATCCACGTTCCTTAACCAAATGGTATATTAGTTGGAGATTTTGAATATCTTTTGGAGTGAACTTCCGGTTGCCTTTTGCATTTTTTTTGGGTTGTATGACATCAAATTCCTTCTCCCAGAATCGAATAAGGGAAGTATTTACATCAAATGCCCTGGCAACTTCGCCAATTCCATAATAACGTTTTTCTGGCAATTCTATATACATTAATCCAGTGATTGATTTTCCTGAGTTGCGTATTTAAGCATGTTTTCATATTCTTCGGCAGATAAACTTCCGTAATAAAAATTTATTGGATTTATACGCTCTCCTTCTTTCCATACCTCATAGTGCACGTGAGGTGCTTCAGATCTGCCCGTGCTTCCCACAAAGCCTATAAGGTCTCCCCGCTTCACTTTTTGGTTCCTCTTCACATTGTATTTACTTAGATGGCCGTATAGGGTCATATACCCATATCCATGATCTATCCGGATATGCTTGCCGTAACCGGATGCATTATTATCTGCGCGTTTCACAACACCATCTCCGGAAGCATAAATAGGTGTGCCCTTGGGAGCCGTAAAATCCATGCCCCGATGCATTTTTCTTGCCTTGGTAAAAGGGTCTGAACGCCATCCAAATCCGGAAGCCATACGTGTAAGTTCTTCGTTATTCACGGGTTGTATGGCCGGGATGGCCGCTAAAAGTTTTTCTTTTTTCTCCGCCAGCTTGGTTATTTCATCCAGAGATTTAGATTGAATTACCATCTGTTTTTGTATGATATCCAGCCGTTTGGTAGTGGAAATTATCATCTCAGAATTATTAAATCCTTCCAAAGATTTATATCTGTTAACCCCTCCAAAACCTGCCTTGCGCTGTTCTTCCGGAATAGGATTGGCCTCAAAATAAAGCCGGTAAATATTATTATCCCTGTCTTCAATATTTCCGAGAACATACTCTATTTGCTCCATTTTTTTATTTAGAAGCTCAAATTGCAATTCATAGTTCTTGGCTTCTCTTTGTAATGAAAGTTCTCTGGGAGTATTTAAGAGATTTGTATTTAGCAAAAGAATTAAACCAAGCAAACCGGAGATAACAGAACCCAGCGAAAAGAGGAAAATATTCCTGTAACGCCGAGATTTCTTTGGCTCTATCTTTCGATATGAAAGGGTGTCCGGATCGTAATAATATTTTACCTTAGACATGAATGGATTTTATCCTATTTTTGTTCTTTCGTCTTATCAAAACAAACAAATATAAAAATTGTTTTGTACAAACCATTAAATTTAATAAAACCTTGTCAAATTAGATGACTTCCAAGGAAATAAGAGCAAATTTTTTAAGTTTTTTTAAGGAAAAAAACCACAAAATTGTCCCTTCTGCACCTATGGTCATCAAGGATGATCCTACCTTGATGTTTACCAATGCCGGAATGAATCAATTTAAGGAGTTTTTTTTAGGCAATTCACCTATAAAAAATCCAAGAATTGCAGATACACAAAAGTGCCTTCGTGTGAGCGGTAAACACAATGATCTTGAAGAAGTGGGGAAAGACACTTACCATCACACCATGTTTGAAATGCTTGGCAATTGGAGCTTTGGAGATTATTTCAAAGAAGAGGCCATAAGCTGGGCATGGGAATTCCTTACCAAGGTGTGTAAAATTGACAAGAATAGCCTTTATGTATCTGTATTTGAGGGTAGTTCTGATTCTGACAAACTGGAAATGGACATGGAAGCGTACAATTTGTGGAAAAGCATTGTGCCTGAAGACAGAATTATTAAGGGAGACAAAAAGGATAATTTTTGGGAAATGGGAGAGCAGGGGCCATGCGGTCCTTCTTCAGAAATACATGTTGATATACGTTCTAAAGAAGAAAAGGAAAAGATTGACGGGGCTACACTGGTAAACAAGGATCATCCGCAGGTAGTGGAGATTTGGAACCTGGTTTTTATTCAATACAATCGAAAGGCAAATGGCACACTGGAACCACTTCCTAAAAAGCATGTAGACACGGGAATGGGTTTTGAACGTCTTTGTATGGTTTTGCAAAACGTACAATCTAATTATGATACCGATATTTTTGCACCCCTAATCAGGGAAATTGAAACGATTACAAATACTACTTACGGGAAGAACGAAGAAACAGATATTGCCATTCGTGTTATTGCCGATCATGTTAGGGCAGTAGCCTTCTCGATAGCGGACGGACAATTACCAAGTAATACCGGGGCCGGTTATGTGATTCGTAGAATTTTGAGGCGAGCTGTTCGCTATGGATTTACCTTTTTGAATACAAAAGAACCTTTTATGTTCCGTTTGATTGGGTCTTTAGGATCTATCCTCGGAGATACATATACAGAGTTAATAGACTCCCGAAATGGTATCGAAAATGTAATGCGCGAAGAAGAGGCTTCTTTTCTTAAGACCTTAGAACAAGGTCTGTTTTTATTAGATAATGTTCTGGAGAGTACTAAGGGAAAGGTAATTGATGGCAGAAAAGCTTTTGAACTTTACGACACTTTTGGGTTTCCTATAGACCTGACAGAATTGATTCTTAGTGAAAAAGGATTTGAATTAGATAAGGCAGGTTTTGAGATGGCTATGAAAGAACAAAAAAATCGTTCAAAATCAGCCTCAGAAATATCTAAAGAAGACTGGACTATTCTCATGGATGATTCAGAACAAGAGTTTGTTGGTTATGATTTTATTGAAGCCCCAGTGAAATTAGTCAAGTATAGAAAAGTAATATCTAAAAAAGAAGGTGCTCTTTATCAAATGGTATTTAACCAAACCCCATTTTATCCGGAGGGAGGGGGCCAAGCCGGGGATAAAGGTTATTTGGAAGCCCCTAATGGCGATGTGGTTTATATCCTTGACACCAAAAAGGAGAATAATGAAATTCTGCATTTTTCAAAAAATCTACCCAGACATCCTGCTGAAACTATGAAGGCGGTAGTAGATAGTCTATATCGGGAAAGAATATCTAAGAATCATTCTGCCACCCATTTGCTTCACCAGGGTTTGAGACAAATATTAGGAGACCATGTTGAGCAAAAAGGATCTGCTGTACATGCCAATTATTTACGATTTGATTTCTCTCATTTCGCTAAAATGACAGAGGAAGAACTTGCTGAGGTTGAAGATTTTGTAAATGCGAGGATATCTGCGCAGATCCCCTTGGAAGAAAAACGAAAAGTCCCGGTAAAAGAAGCCCTGGAGGAAGGTGCTATGGCCCTTTTTGGCGAAAAGTATGGTGATACGGTACGGAGTGTACGCTTTGGTAATTCCATTGAACTTTGTGGGGGGACCCATGTGAAAAACACCAGCTCCATATGGCATTTTAAAATAGTTTCCGAAGGGGCTATTGCGGCCGGTATAAGAAGAATAGAAGCCATTACCGGTGATGCGGTAAGAAAATCTTATGAAAAGAATGATAAAGTCTTGCAAGAAATACAGGATCAATTAAAAGGGACCAAAGATCCTTTAAAGGCTCTGATATCTTTGCAAGATGAAAATACAAAACTCAAGAAGGAAGTACAGGAACTTCTAAAACTAAAAGCTAAAAATCTTAAAACAACCTTAATCCAAAAAATTGAGGAAATACATGGGGTGCAATTCCTGGCACATAAAATAGATTTAAATGCTGCAGGCATGAAGGACCTTTCTTTTGAAATGGGGAAAGACCGGAAAAACCTTTTCCTTTTACTAGCAACGGAGCAGGGCGGTAAAGTGACCTTATCATGCTATATATCCAAAGAACTGGTTCAATCAAGAAACCTGAATGCAGGACAGATTGTACGAGAATTAGGAAAATATATAGATGGAGGAGGAGGAGGGCAGCCATTCTTTGCTACAGCCGGAGGTAAAAATTCAGAAGGGATTCCTCTGGCATTGGAAAAAGCAAAGGAGTATCTAAAATAAAACAGATGAGACTTTTTAAATCCAATCTGCTAAACTGGAAATATATTTTGGGTGAGATCTTATTGATATTCTTCGGAATTAGCCTGGCTATTTGGTTTAACAACTGGAATGAGGCAAATAAGATAAATACGAATAAGAAAATTGCTTTGGATAAAATAGAGGATGAAATTCAAAATAATTTAGAAGAATTGCGGGCCGCGAGGCAGATAAACATTAAAATTCCAAAAGCGATAGCAAACTATAAAGAATTTGTTTTTAAAGGTGATGGTGATCCCGTATCTGAGATATCCCACATGCAAGATTTCCAAAAGGAATATTCGGGCTTTTTCCAAATAAAAGATTCTGTAAGGATTAATGATTCAGTATACAGATATCTTGGAGATGCTAAAATTAATATTGAGCTTACAGAATTATCAGAAATCGCATGGGAAACTTCCAGGCATATGGGAATAGCCAATGAGTTTGGTTATGAATGCCTTTATGAACTGGAGAATATGTACAATATTCAGCGTTTGGTCCAAAATGAAATAAATAAGGCTGCTGAGGCGCTGCAAAATCAGGAAATTGATCGGCTTATCCGAATTCTTGGATTTATAAGTCAGTTAGATGAGCAGCTGGAATCGGATTATAATTCAATGTTAGGACATATTGCCGAT
The DNA here is from genome assembly GCF_947490415.1 of uncultured Eudoraea sp. GTDB lineage: Bacteria > Bacteroidota > Bacteroidia > Flavobacteriales > Flavobacteriaceae > Eudoraea. The sequence continues at coordinate 38,270 of NZ_CANLGX010000001.1, read as the reverse complement.
TGTTTATAACGCCAGTACAAGACAGAATGAAACTTCAAACAATAGTACCTTTGAAACCAGAGGATAAGCAGATAGATTATAAAAGCCCTCTGCTGCTTCTAGGATCTTGTTTTGTTGAAAATATTGGAGAGAAACTCAAATATTATCAATTTCAAACCCTTCAAAACACTTTTGGTATATTGTTCCACCCTATAGCAATAGAAAACTTGATAATTCGTGCAATAGAAGAAAAAGCTTATGCAGACGCTGATGTTTTTTATTACAATGAACGCTGGCACTGTTTTGATGCACATTCAGACCTGAGTGATTCATCTAAAGAGAACCTGCTTAGCAATTTAAATAGTGCCCTCCTTTATACAAGAAATCAGCTCAGTAAGGCCACTCATACATTAATTACATTGGGCACTGCCTGGGTTTACAAAGATGTTGAAAATCAGAAAAGGGTTGCCAACTGTCATAAACTGCCACAAAAACAATTTACAAAAGAGTTACTTACAGAAAGTGAAATTGAAGAAAGTCTTAACAGCATAATTTCAACTATCAGAAAGGTAAATGTAAATGCTACGGTGATTTTTACCATTTCCCCGGTGAGGCACTTAAAGGATGGCTTTGTAGAAAACCAACGAAGTAAAGCAAATTTGATTACAGCTGTTGGCAAGATTGTGGAATCAGCCTCATCAAATAAAAACCTGCATTATTTTCCTGCGTATGAAATTATGCTGGACGAGTTAAGGGACTATAGATTCTATACTGAGGATATGGTGCACCCCAATAATCTGGCAATTGACTATATCTGGGATAAATTCAAAAGTGTCTGGATTTCTCAGAAGGCAGACCAGGTAATGAAAGTAGTTCAGGAAATTCAGAAAGGATTGGCCCACAGACCTTTTAATGAGAAGGCAGAGCAGCATCAATTATTTTTGAAGTCGCTAAATGAGAAAATTTTGGTTCTGAAAAAGGAGTACACATTTATGAATTTCGATATATGAAGCGAGTTTTAGTAGGAATAGTTATTGCAATGGCCATGATTTTGATTTTCCAGTCCTGGAACAAGGGTAAGGAGGAAAAATCTATTTTAAAGGAGAATAGTTTACTTATTCAACAGCAGATTAAAAATGTTTCCAAGATAATAGTCACCGAAGGTCACTTTTCCGAGGTATATAGTTATAAAGATTCTCAACTGTTATTTGGTCCTTATTTTACTGCAGATAAAAGAGCTTTAGTAGTAGTGAATGCTGAAGTTACTGTGGCTTATGATCTAAGTGAGATTAATTTTGAAGTAGACGAAACTACCAAAACCCTAAGGATAATAAATATTCCGGAGCCGGAGATTAAAATTAATCCGGATTTTGAGTATTATGATGTGACCGCAGATTATTTTAATCCGTTTGACGCCGAAGATTATAATAAGATCAAGAATAATGTAAAAGCTTCCCTTCAAAAAAAAGTAGAAGCTTCTTCTTTGCAAAAGAATGCCGAAAACAGATTAATAAGTGAACTCTCTAAGTTTTATATTCTTACTAATTCATTGGGGTGGACGCTTTCCTATAATAATAAAATTGTTGAAGAAGATGTTTTCGAAATTTTCTCTCCGAACTGATTTTATTCGCACCAAAAATTTATTGCTTAATCAAATTGTTCAACCGCCCATTTGATATACTGTTCCCAGTCGTATTCAGTAACATCGTGTTTACCGGTTCGAATATGATAGGCCACCGTATTTTGGATTGGAGAATTCACGCCGGGCATTACATTTGATGAGATGCCTGCTTCTCCAAATAATGAATAAACAGCAGTAGCGTAGTACGCAGAAAGAAATTCTCCTTTAGGGTCTGCCCATTGATCTTCCTGTGCACTGGCAACATATAAAGGCCTTGGAGCAATTAAAGCCAGTAATTCATGTTGGTCTACGGGTAGTTCTTCTTCCGCATTGTTGTATTTTTTAAAGTTCTCAGAGAACCAATAAGGAAAATTTTCATTTATTTGAGCTACCGTCTCCCCGAATTTGCGTTTAGATAAGGCAGCTCCACCGCAACCTGAATCGTTGGAAATAACTCCTGCAAATCTTTCATCCATTGCACCGGCCCATAATGCAGCTTTACCCAATCTGGAATGTCCAAAAACGATAACCCTTGATTTATCAACTTCCATGTCATTTGCCAGGTAGTCCATGGCTCTGCTCAAAGCCCATGCCCAGGCCCCAATGCCACCCCATTCATCTTTGGCCGGCCTTTTCTGATCTTTAGTATAGAACAATGAATGAAGACCATCTGTAAAATCATTTTTGTCGGGATCTATTTCTCCATAGTAAATGGTTGCCAGACCATATCCGGCTTCAATCATCCTGGATATCGCCCATCTGCCGGATCGCAATCCCCTACTTTCTTCAGTTAAGGTATGGTTAGTAATGCCTATTGATTCATTATTCAGAGACCAGGCTTTTGAGATGATTATAGCCGGATCGTTAATAACTGTATGATTTCCATGAAAATTATAACCCAAAAATACAGGAGCACGGGAAACTTCCTTTGGCAGGTATAAAAGTATCAGGAAGCTTAATGTTTTGCCGTTTTTTGTAATAGTTACCTTTACCTGTCTTCGTTTGGCAAGTCCGTCGAGTGCGGAGTTGCTTTCTTCTACAATTTCAAAAGTAATACCATCAAAAGTTCCGGGAACTTTTCCAAAAACCTGAGATTCAAAGAAATTAATCAGTTCGGGTCTTCTTAATTCATTCCATGAGGAACTTGTCAGAATTTGTTTTTTAGAAAAAGTAGTCAACGGATCGGGCAGGTCAAACTCCGGGACTTTAGATTCGTCATAATTAGCAACAAATTGAGCATTCATAGTTTGAAGAGCAAGGATTACAAAAGCAGATAAGATATAATATCTCATAATTAATTATTAATTAACCAATTGGCCATCAACCAATGATAACCCGTCATCTATTAAATGCCCCACTTTTGGATTATTAAGTTTAACGGTCTCCAAATGAGAATGGATTTGTTGTGCAAATCCAAGGTCATTATTGTTTTTGGCCAATTCGTAGAGTTCAATAGATAAAAGCCAGTCATTCGGATACTTCTCACATATTTCTTTAAACACTTTGTTTCTTGATATAGTTGTGTTACTCCCTTCACGATAGTCTCGTATCTGTTTATAATACTGTTCTAATTTTTTACGGGCTTCAGATTTTATTGGTTTTATTGTTTCTGAGGAAATTTTGTGGGTAACTAAATCGAAACTACTGAGGTCTGCAGGGCCGTTGAAAGCTGATACTATATGTTCTCCTACAGCCATATGATACAAACCGGAATCTGATGTAAAAAGCACTTCTTTGCCATGGGTCACGGTGCAGTTTCGGAATGTTATCAGAATAATTTTACCCATTAGATTGCGCTTCCCTGTTATAATTTCGCCATCTACCTTAATATCTCCTTCAAATTCAAGTGAAATAGTTTCACCTTCATAGATCTTATAGGCTTTCAGATCTCGTGGGCTCATATCTTCTATGGCCAGATTAATGCCTTTAAGCTTCCCTACAGGTGAACCAAAACCTTTTGGATGATCAAGCCTGCTATGTCCAACCAGTTCCTTTTCCCTGTAAGACAAAGCGGTCTCGCCTTGCGTCTGAAGATATACTGGTTTATCGTCATTTGAGATTACCATACTGAATATCCCGGATATCTGTATCCCGGTACTCAGCTCTACTGTTCCCAGTTCTTTGGCATTGATCAATTTGGTTACCCCGGAAAGCCCCCCTTTTCTTAAAGACATAGAATTGGCAAATTCTTCAAGAACCTGACTCAGATACGCAAAATCCGGAGTTACAAAGAGTTGAGGTTGAGGTTGGGTAATATCAAAAGAAGTGTGTGCTGCTTCTATGCTGTATGGAATTTTTTTTACTTTCTCTGTCATGCACCAGGCACTCTCGCCAATGGAGGATAATAATCCCGCACCATAAATTTTTGGTTCTTCCACAGTTCCAATTAGCCCGTACTCTACAGTCCACCAATGTAAATTTCTAATAAGGGCCATTTCACTGGGCTCTCCCATATTTTGCTGTAATTCTTCGATGTGTTTTTCCGCTTTCTGAATATCAACCAGGGGAGTCCCTGCAGCTTCTTTTATTATGGAGAGATATCTGACAGCCTCATAGAGTTCATAATCCTTTGCGCTGGAAATAGCTTTCGATCCTATTTCACCAAACCTTCTCAAATATTCTGCATATTCAGGATTTGCTATGATTGGCGCATGTCCGGCTCCTTCATGGATAATATCGGGTGCCGGGGTGTATTCAATATGTTCAAGTTGTCTTATGTCTGAGGCAATAACAAGCACATTATAGGCCTGAAATTCCATAAAGGCTGCCGGAGGGATAAACCCGTCTACGGCAACTGCAGCCCATCCAATTTCTTTTAAAATGCGATTCATCCCGTACATATTAGGAATGTGATCTACAGAAATTCCGGTTTTATGAAGTCCGTCTACATATGATTTATGGGCTACAGTACTCAGGTAGTCCACATTTTTTCGCATAACATAACGCCATACAGCCTGGTCTATGGCTGAGTAATCCTCATAGTTCTGAGGCTTAATATATTGTTTAAGATGAGTGGGAAGTTTATCTAAAATAGGGTTACTTTCAAAGGACATAATAGTTCATTAATGCCTTATAAAGATACAAAAAACCGCCCAAAGCGGGCGGTTATAAATTTAATTTGCTGCAATAACCTCCGGGGGATACTGTTGTAATATTTGCGAAACAAATTGGCGAATACGTTTCTCTTTTTTTTCTATATTTTTCGTATTATTCAGGGTGCCAACACCTCTACCCTGCCAAACTAATTCTTTTCTTGTGGCATCTATAAAATCAATATATAAAGAACCTTCCGTTCTTGTACTTACATTATTGCCATAATAACCGGGTCCCCAAAAATAGGGATTGTAGTAGCCGTAATAACCCGGCCAGCCCCAGCCCCAGCCATAACCCCAGCCGTTATACACATCTACCTCCACTCTTTCATTTGTAAAAATACTTATTAAAAGATCAGGCTTATCAGACTTAACAAAACCAAGAGAATCCATTTCTGTTTCAATTGCCCTTAAGATTCGTTTCTTGTCCAGATCGGAAATCTGTGCCCTGTCTATTCCCGTTTTGTAAAATGCATAACTTTTATATGCCGTAAAATCCGTTTGCCTGTCGTAATCTGATAAAACATTTACCGAAGCACAGGAACTTAAGAAGAGAATGAATAGTATTGGAACAGCTATTATTTTTATCTTTTTCATAATAATACTATTTGGGTTTGTCAACCATTAAGAATAAGATTAACAGCACAATTATCATGCCAAATACACAGGCAAATTACTGTGTATTTGTCTTTGCATTATACCCATAAGGACAATGCCTGCAGCTACTCTCGCAACAATAACCGCGCTTAAGATGATATTCTTTCGTGAAAACGCGATAGCCCTCTTCAGATAAGTAAAAATCACCTTCTTCCGTCGGTAATATTTTTTTCATATATGCAAAATTACGGCAATATTGTTAATAAAATATTACCGAATAGATCAAAACCCATTAATATGCTGCAAAACGAAAGGATATCAGCTTACCGTATAAGTTGGTAACCTAAGCTGATTTATAGACTAAAATAAATTTAAAAATTTATCTTTGTTTAAAGCTGTTAATACAATTGCTTATGATTGTGATAATTAGACGTTTTTTTTACAAGGATTATGTGGGCTTGTCTTTATGGCCGTTTATTATTCTCAAGAATGTTCAGTTAAAACAAGATGCTGTTTTAATTAATCACGAAAGGATTCATTTACAACAACAACAGGAACTTCTTATTATTCCTTTTTATTTTTTATATATCTCAGAATGGTTGCTTAGATCATTGCTTTATTTTGACACCTATAAAGCATATCAAAATATTAGTTTTGAACGCGAGGCCTATCAAAATGAAATAAATATGGAATACCTTGAAACGAGAAAACGTTTTAGCTTTATTAAATATTTTTGGAGCCATTAAGCCCGGGAGTTGTGTTGGTCACCAATCAAAAAGTATACCTTCCCCTCTTAGAAAAAAAGAAAGTAGAACTTCATATAAAGCGAGAGGATTTGATACATCCTCAAATTTCGGGTAATAAATATCGTAAACTTAAGTACAATCTGCTTAAGGCAAAGAAACTGAAGTATGATACTATACTTACCTTCGGTGGTGCTTTTTCTAATCATATTGCCGCAACTGCCTACGCAGGCAAGGTGAACGGGATGAAAACCGTAGGGGTAATTAGAGGGGAGGAATTAGAGGGTTCATGGACAAGTAATCCAACTTTGTCTGCTGCAAATAAGCAAGGCATGAAGTTTAAATTTGTCTCCAGGACAGACTACAGGAAAAAGGGGACTAAGGCATTTTTTGATAATTTAAAGGCGGAATTTGGGAATTTCTATAGGGTTCCAGAAGGCGGTACAAACAAATTAGCGGTTAAAGGATGTGAAGAGATTCTTACGCCAAAAGACAGCGAATTTGATATAATCTGCTGCGCTGTTGGAACCGGAGGTACTTTGGCCGGAATTATTAATTCGGCTACGCCCAACCAACGCGTAATAGGTTTTCCTGCTCTTAAAGGCGACTTTTTAAAGAAAGATATTTGTAAATTTGTCGAAAATGGGAACTGGGATTTATGTACAGATTACCATTTTGGAGGCTATGCCAGGGTTGATGAATTATTAATATCGTTTATAAATGAAATGAATCAAAACCTTGAAATACCCCTTGATCCGGTTTATACGGGAAAAATGATTTACGGTATATTAGACATGATTACTAACGATTATTTTAAACCCAATACTAAAATATTGGCTATTCATACCGGTGGATTGCAAGGAATAGCTGGAATGAATTTATATTTGAAGAGCAAAAATTTACCCATAATCGATATATGAAACACGCTACGCTGGCAGTTGTTTTGGTTTTTTTACTTCTAAGTTGTGGAACTAAAAAAAGAACTACCTATTCCAATAAATCATCATCCGAGGTTGTAAAATCTAACAAAACCAATAAAGATTATACAAAGTTTCCTTTTCCGGAGGATGCCAAAAAGTTTACGTACTTTTCCACCTCATCGATAGAAGAATATTTAGTTACCTATTCAGAAATAGCACAATTTGAAATGAAGGCCTATGGCATACCGGCAAGTATTACTTTGGCTCAGGGTATTTTGGAAAGCGGCTATGGAATGGGAAAACTTACCATAAAGACTAATAATCATTTTGGGATTAAATGTCATAATAGCTGGGATGGTGAGTTTGAGTATCATGATGATGATGAAAAAGGCGAGTGTTTTAGAAAATACAATCATCCAATGTACTCATTTCGTGATCATAGTATTTTTCTTTCATCAAGGGCTCGCTATGCGTCCCTTTTTGAATTAAGGCGGGATGATTATAAAGGATGGGCAAAAGGGCTTAAGAAAGCGGGTTATGCCACTGATAAAAGTTATCCTCAAAAATTGATTTCCTTTATTGAAAGGTATCAGCTCTACAAATACGACAAGGAAGTTTTGGCTCAGGGATATCAGGTTCTGGCAGAACCTAAAAAATATGATTACAAAAAGCATGTTGTCCAAAAAGGAGACACTTTATATTCTATATCCAGAGCCTATTTTATTTCTGTCGATGAGTTGATGAAACTCAACGGCATGAACTCCAGTAACTTGTCTGTTGGACAGGAGCTGAAGATTAAATCTGAAAGAGTAAAATAAATTAGTATGATTTATCAGAGAAGCAGTGCCTTATTTGCTGAGGCTAAGAAATATATTCCGGGAGGTGTAAATTCTCCGGTCCGAGCTTTTAAGGCAGTTGGAGGTGATCCTGTTTTTATAGAAAGGGCCAAAGGGGCTTATTTATACGATGTGGATGGAAATAAGTTAATTGACTATATTTCTTCCTGGGGTCCGCTGATTTTGGGGCATGCTTATGAACCTGTAATTAATGCAGTGATTAATAAAGCTAAGCTTGGTACTTCTTTTGGAATGCCTACAGAAATAGAGACAGAACTAGCTCAATTGGCAGTTTCTATGGTTCCCAATATTGATAAGATTAGATTTGTAAATAGCGGAACAGAAGCTTGCATGAGTGCCATTCGTCTGGCCCGTGGATTTACAGGAAAAGATAAGATTATAAAATTTGCCGGATGTTATCACGGGCATTCGGATTCCTTTTTAATTCAGGCCGGAAGTGGTGCCGTAACATTTGGCAGTCCTAACAGCCCCGGAGTGACCAAAGGTACCGCTAAGGATACCTTATTGGCAGAATATAATAACCTGGAAAGTGTGATTACCCTGATTGCGGCTAACAAGGGTGAAATTGCCGCTGTTATTATAGAGCCCATAGCTGGTAATATGGGTTGTATTGTTCCGTCAGATTCTTTTATGGACGGACTTAGAAAGATCTGTACTGAGGAAAATATTCTGTTGGTTTTTGATGAAGTAATGACGGGATTCCGCCTGGGCCGTGGTGGGGCACAAGAAGTCTTAGGAATAGATGCTGATATTGTTACTTACGGAAAGGTAATCGGTGGAGGTCTTCCTGTAGGAGCATTCGCCTCGAGCAACGAAATCATGGCACACCTGGCTCCCGAGGGACCTGTTTATCAGGCCGGTACTCTTAGCGGTAATCCTTTGGCCATGAGTGCCGGACTTGCTATGCTCACAGAATTGAATAATCGGCCTGAGATTTTTGATAGCCTTGATCAAAAGACGGCTTATCTTCATAATGGCCTTTCTTCTGTGCTAACAGAACATGGTATTCCTCATCAAATTAACCGTTTTGGTTCGATGATTTCGGTTCATTTTACTGAAAATCCAGTGATAGATTTTAGCAGTTCTGCCAAAGGTAACAATGAGATATTCCGCAAGTATTTTCACGGGATGTTAGAGCAGGGAATATATCTGCCACCGAGTGCCTTTGAAAGCTATTTCTTAAATGATGCTATTACCTATAAGGATTTGGATAGTACAATTGAAGCCTTAAAGAAGATTGCTCCTGATTTGGTATAAAAGGCAGTATTAATAAAGAAACGGAATATAGAATAGTTATACGTTATTCTACACCCCGTTTTCCACAAGACTCAAGACTTATTTGCCATGCCTCCTCCCGGAGTTATGTTCTCTGTTACCTTCTTTTTTATGACTTCTGCGATGATGATTTATGCGTTCCCATTTTTGAAATTGTTCTTCGGACAGAATTTGTTTCATCTTTCCTTTTTGGGCAATCATCCTATCCAATCGTTCATTTTGAAACTTAAAGCGTTCATTCGTACTTGGTTTGGATTGTTCCGCTTGTTCCTTTTTCACCTTCCGTTCCAACATTAAAGCCTCCCGCTCTTTGGCATTTTCCAAATTTAGCGTTTGAATTTCCTTTTGTTGAGCCGTACTTAAATCCAGAGCCAAAGTCATCTTCTTTGTCTTAAGTATGGCTATTTGTTCCGGAGACATATCTTTCATCCCCCTTTGTTCACTATCAAAATGCTGGCCTCTTTGAGAATAACCCATCATTCCGATTAATAATACGGTTGTTACTAATACTTTTTTCATGTGTTTATGTTTTTGTAATACACCTTGGATTATTAATTCATTATTTGGTTTAAATCACATTCTGATATTATAAAAACTTTAACACCCCTGAGAATATGGTTTAGTGAATCCAATGCAGAATATTTTAAATTTTAATTCGCAAAAACAAAAAGGGTCCGGTTTATACCGAACCCTTTGATTTGGGAATTTATATATGGATTTGTTTACTAATTAAGATCTTCAAATTCAATTAAGAATGTGGGTTTTAAATTTTCATTGGTAATATCAACGACCTCTACTGCCGTATATTGATGTTCCTGATTTTCATTGCTATCTAAACCATAGTAGGTAAATGCAGACAATACAAAGCAAGTAAAATAAAGCAGACTTTTAATTTTATAAGACATAATTCCGGGGTTTTTATTCATTACTAAGATATAACCAATAATAAACCAGATCGAAAGATTGTTGTGAATGTCTTTTTTATAGGTGTTAAAAACCTATTATTTGTGGTCTGTACCAATTCTACCCGGATTTTATGTAAAAGCACTTTACATTTAATAGCTTAAATAAGGTAATTCACCGATAACTACTAGCGAGAGGGCAGCGGATTTAGTATTTGATCTATGCGTTCTTTTACATCCTGTAAATGATATTTACTCATGTTATCAGATGTTCTTGGGATGGTATTGCGAATAGTTTTTTTAGTTTATTCAATTTTGCTCACCATCAAGTTTCCCTGTTAAAAAGGGTATCCGGTATTTCATAGAGATGTTTATCCTCAACAACGTGGACATTAAAAAAGCCCTTTATCCGTAATGGCTTCTTTGGTAATGACTTTGGAATAAGGCTGTATTTTATCCTTTTTTATACTTAATTTTTCTTCCGTTTGCTCTATTTCAACCTTTTTCTTTTTAAAGATTTGTGCATCAGCAGTACCTGGGATTCCTAAAGCAACTATTGCCAATAAAAGTAGTTGGAGAATGTTGTTTGCCATTTAAAAGTGTTAGTTTTTTGATACGAATTGGCCAAAGAACTGAAAAATTAATTAAAACTATTGTTAATTAATCATAAGCACATTTTTTTTTACATTGTTGAATTATGAGCATATAACTATCAGGTAAACAGCTATATAAATAGAAATAGCACATTAGCAACTAATGTTAAAAATGGCAGTTTTGATTGTTAAACAAAAGCTAATAGTGTAACAAATTGATTTTACGACCGTCTTATATTCAAACAACGATCAACAAAAACCAAATTATAAAATGAATAAATTATTAATATTATGTGGATTGGTAATGCTGGGCACAACCACCACACCGCAAGAAAATAAATTGACTTCAAATTGTACTGCATCGGAAGATAGTATTTATGTAAGTATAGAAGGTGTAAATAGCCATGAATTACTTGCTATGGAGACTGAAACTATATGGAAAGCTCCTAAACTTGTAAGCAGAATTTCAGTAAATGCTCCGGAGGATATAAAAGTGTCTGAAATTGTATTTATTGAAGAAGAGCCTTCTATAGAATTAGGATTTGATACAGCGGAGTATCTGCCTGAAGGCTTTGATCCTTATAGTGTCTATTTCGATGTAAACGCTATTGAGTTCATTGACGAGGAAATGACAGACCTGGGGTTTGATACGGAAGAGTATTTACCAGCAAATTTTAATGCATATACAAATCCTAACGGAATAGATGGAATTAGTTACATAGAAGAAGAAGCTATTGACCTGGGCTTTGATACAACAACATATCTACCAGAAGATTTTGATCCTTATGATGTCTATTTGGATCTGGATTCTGTAGAGTATATAGAAGATGAAGGAGAATTAGATTTTGATTTTAGTACTGAGGATTATTTACCAGCTGGATTTGATCCTTTATCAAGATAATAAGGGGATAGAAGATCTTATTTCTATCGATTTATTGGGTTAGTCGCCATAAAAGTCTTTGCTCTGCAAGGGCTTTTTTTATTAGCCTGCCTTTTTTTGTAGCTATCTACTCCGCCTAAAAGTAAATTAACAAAAATTTAACTTAAAATAGCTAATTATAGAATTGTTAAAAACTGCAAAAAGTATAGGTGACCTTGATAAATTTTTCAGTGCTCTTTTGAACTGTTCTTAAGTTTTATCACAGGAAACTGAGAAATTCGCTTTTAAGGTCCGATTAATCAATTGTTAATAGTATCAGAAGAGCAATAATAGGCGCATTTCCATGTTCTAACTTTGTATAAAATTTTAACCTTATAGCGTTATGAAATATTTAAAAACAATAGTAAGCAGCTTTTTGATAGTAGCAACTATCAACGGGATAAATGCTCAGAATCCAAATGGTGATGAAAAGCATTTTGATATTAGCAGCATTGAATATATAGAAGAAGAAGATTTTGATCTTGGTTTCAATACATCAGAATACCTTCCGGAAGATTTTGATCCTTATCAATATTATTTTGATCTGAATTCAATTTCTTATGTGGAGGATGTTTATGTGTATATTGATTTTGAAAAAAATTTACCAAGACATTTTGATGTGTTTGCAAATCCGTCGGATTTTCGAAATGTGAGTTACATTGATCCAATGGACGAAATACACCTGGAGATAGATACAGTAGAGCATTTGCCTGCTGACTTTAATCCGTATTCAAGAACTTCTTCAATAAACTATAATTCTTTGTATTAATTTTTACAATAACATAGTAACAGGCCCTGATCATTGTATCGGGGCTTTTTTTATTAAAACAATATTGGGATTACATATTGGAAAACTAGTATCAATAAGACAACAGCGATAAGGTTTAAAACGATTCCAACTTTTGCCATTTGGTGAACCTTAATATAACCACTGGCAAAAACAATTGCATTAGGTGGGGTGGCCATTGGCAACATAAATGCACAACTACTGGCAATTGTCACCGGGATCAACAGGTATATTATTGGTATGTCTAAACCAATGGCAATTCCTGCGACCACAGGTGCCAAAACGGCAACCAGGGCAACATTACTCATCAATTCGGTCATAAATAGCATTAGGATTATGAGGAGCGAAGCCGTAAACAGAATACTTATCTCACTGGTAGCAATGGCGTTGGAGACAATATCTACAATACCGCTTACAGACATTCCCTTTGCAAGGGCCAGTCCGCCCCCGAAGAGAATGAGAATGCCCCAGGCCAATTTTTGAGTGTCTTTCCACTTGATAATAAAATCACCTTTTCTGATATTATAGGGAACAGCAAAAAGAGAAATTGCAGCCAACATACTAATTATTGTATCTGAAAGTCCTAAACCCGGGAATATTTTGTTTATCAGGGTTCTGAAAATCCATAGAAATACAGTTATCCCGAAAATAACCAAAACCATTTTTTCCTTACCTGAAATAGGGCCTAATTTTTTTAATTCTGAGTTTATTACATCCTTGGATGCCTTGAACTTAAGTTGTCTGTTTGGAAACATCCATTTTACCAGAACCAGGTAAGATATTATTAATAATATTATAGAGAAAGGGAGCCCTAGGGTCATCCATTTTAGAAAGGAAATCTCTATATTATATTCATTTTCTAATAGCCCAATCATAACAGAGTTGGGAGGAGTTCCAATAACAGTGGCAATGCCTCCGGCATTCGCAGAAAAAGCTATGCCAAGCATGACACTAAGGGCAAAATTCTGATCATTTTTAGTATAACCGTCTTTGTCATTAATTAGTAAACCAATTACAGACATCGCTATTGGGAGCATAACTACTGTACTGGCCGTATTACTTATCCACATGCTTAATGAAGCCGTTGCTATCATGAAACCCAGCACCACCTTATTGGGGGTAGTGCCTGTTATTTTAATAATGTTGAGTGCTATGCGTTTATGGAGATTTACCTTTTCCAATGCCAATGCCAAAACAAACCCTCCGAAAAACAAGAAAATTATGGGACTTCCATAATTGGCGCCCACATCTGTTATCGACATTATTTCCATAACAGGGAAAAGCACAAGCGGTAAAAGTGCAGTTACTGAAATGGAAACGGCTTCAGTAATCCACCAAATAACCATCCATAAGGCAACTGCAATAACGCTATTAGCACTTTCATTTTCGGGAATAAAGTTTGGTAAATTTGCAAAAATGAAGAAAAGAAGCGGACCCGATATAAGTCCTAGTTTCCTGTTAAAGCCCATTCAGTTTATTTTAGGCTCTAAACTATACCTTTTACTTTAGTTTTAAAAATAAAAGGGAGCAAGCTTGCTCCCTTTTAAAATTGCTGTAAAAGGCTACTCATTCAAATTTATAGGATTCAGGTCATTGTCTGTTAAGCCGTATAACAGTTTTACCTCTCCTTCTATATCAAATCCGGCAATAAAAAATAAATTGCCATTTTTATTTAGTATTTCAGGTAGATAATTGCCCGGATAATTCAGTTCTTTAATTTGACTACCATTTTGGTCAAATTTTCTTAAATTCTCGTCGCTGGACAATACAAAGGAATCTCCTAAAGACACCATTGCCTGATTATTCTTTGTTCCTTCAAAATATGATGATGCTATCTTGGCACCGGTTGCATTAGCAACAGTGAGTTCGCCATTAGCATACATCGCGATATTGCCGTTAGAAAGCTGTTCTAAATGATAACTGCCGTTCAGGTCATTAGCAGAACTGATTTTAGAGTCCAATACGGAATCCTCATATATAACATGGGAAGTAACATTTAGACCAATGTCAAAGAAGATTAACAAGGGTTTATAATTTGTTATTTTCGGATTGGTATCATTTTTACTGAAAACTGCTCCAAAAGCAAGATAACCGTTTTCGACCTTAATCATATCACCTATCATGGAATCTGCATCCCCAAATGAATTCAGAACCACCGCGAAAGCATCGCCTGAAGAATTCCTTGTCTCAACAGCGGCTTTGTAGATGCCAACATCTTCTGCTGTACCAAAGTAATAGAAGTTCGTGCCTTCTGCCAGGAAACCATAACTGTGTTTGGTAGATGGACTAATTCCATTCATAAAATTCCACGCATTGTTATAGGTAACTTCCTGAGTTCCATAAAGGCCATCCAGTGTTCTTGAAAACACAAAATTCATATTTCCGCTCGGATAAAAGTTAACAAAAGCACTATTAGAATTATAAGGTTTGTCTGCCAAATAATTTGAGGAGGATAAATAATTTTCATCTAATTCCCGATAATAAAATTTAGCACCTCCAGTGCCTGCCAGGTCTTCCAAAAGTTCAATGGAATAGATTAAACCGTTTACCTGATTTACACCAGTTTCCATGGGAATTCCGTTAAACCCATCAGCTATTTCAGGGAAAATAAAAAAGTCTTGCACCACGGCGTCATTCACCAGAATTTGTTGGGAAAATGTTTTCGTTTCCATAGCTTCATTGGAAACTGTTAAGGCGATAGTATAATCTCCGGGCTTTCCGTAAACTACCGTAGGGTTTTCTTCTGTACGTGTTTCTCCGTTACCAAGATTATAAGAGTATGCAATAGCTCCTACGGAACAATTACTTATTTGCAGGTTTTCGCCTACCAAAAGGATCTCTTTACTCATCTCAAAACATGCCACTAATTTTGAGTTGGGATCAGGATTATCTGGCTCAGAAGGAGATGTGTCTTTTGAACAGGAAGTAAAAAATGCTGCTAAAATTATCAGAAAGTAGATTTTCTTCATAAAAACAGATTTGGGATTCTATTATTATAACGAAAATACCGGAGTATTTATTTCAAAATTTAACACTCATTCGATGAAATGCACTAGGTTTAAAATGCTGATAATGAAATAACTAAGAATAAAATTTCCTTTTTATTATTCATTTAATTTACAAATAAGAGTATCGTCCTCTTTTACCACCTTGGTTAACCCTAATTTATTTAATCCTTTAAGACTTTTGTCCCACGCTTTATTGCTTAAACCGGCAGCTTCTTTTAAATCGGCTAAGGGCATGGATTTATGGGTTTTTAAGATATTATAAATTGCTTTTTCACTTTCATTTAATTCCAGGGGCTTTTTTTCGGGCCGCATTTGAGGAAAGAATAATACTTCCTGAATAGAGGCATTATTTGTTAACAGCATGACCAAGCGGTCTACACCGATACCAATCCCCGATGTGGGCGGCATTCCGTATTCCAGGGCCCTAATAAAATCCTGATCAATAAACATGGCTTCATCATCGCCTTTTTCCGACAGTTTTAATTGTTCTTCAAAGCGATCACGCTGGTCAATAGGATCATTTAGTTCTGAGTAAGCGTTGGCGATTTCCTTCCCGTTAATCATAAGTTCAAACCGCTCGGTTAAGGCCGGATTCGTCCTGTGTTCCTTAGTAAGCGGACTCATTTCTTTTGGGTAATCTATAATGAAAGTGGGTTGAATGTAGTGATGCTCACATTTTTCACCAAAA
Source organism: uncultured Eudoraea sp. (assembly GCF_947490415.1). GTDB lineage: Bacteria > Bacteroidota > Bacteroidia > Flavobacteriales > Flavobacteriaceae > Eudoraea. The sequence continues at coordinate 22,289 of NZ_CANLGX010000001.1, read as the reverse complement.
ATCTCATCAATGAGCTTTCCAACCCCCATACTTTCGTCTGCTTCTATACCTAATTTTATAGCTACATCGCGGAGTGATTTTTCATCCATCCCGGCAACTTCGTAACCTGTATGCTTTTTAATGGCTTCAAGGATTGGAATACGTGGATAGGGCGCCTTAAAATCGATCTCTTTTTCACCCATAGTAACTTTGGTTGAACCATTGGCGTCTATAGCCACTTTTTCCAACAACTGTTCCGTAGTGTCCATCATCCAATAGTAATCCTTGTAAGCAACATAAAGCTCCATGATGGTGAATTCGGGATTATGGGTACGGTCCATCCCTTCATTTCTGAAGTCCTTAGAAAATTCATATACGCCGTCAAAACCACCCACAATGAGTCGTTTTAGATAAAGTTCATTAGCTATTCTGAGGTAAAGGGGTATATCCAGAGCATTATGATGGGTTATAAAGGGTCTGGCAGCCGCTCCTCCAGGTATGGGCTGCAAAATGGGAGTTTCTACTTCTAAATATCCCTTATCATTTAAAAACTCACGGATACTATTGGTAATTTTAGTTCGCTTTATGAACGTATCTTTAACGGAAGGATTAACCGCCAGATCTACATAACGCTGGCGATAGCGTTGCTCGGGATCGTTAAACTCATCATAGACATTGCCTTCTGCATCTTTTTTGGGAAGGGGCAAAGGCCTCAAGGCTTTACTTAGGATCGTAAAATCTTTAACCATTACCGTTTTCTCCCCGACCTGGGTAATAAATAGTTCTCCTTCTATTCCAATGATGTCACCAATATCCAGCAGTTTTTTATAAACTTCATTGTATTTAATTTTATCATCTCCAGGACAAATTTCATCCCGGTTAAAATAGACCTGAACTCGTCCTTCACTATCCTGCAATTCTGCGAATGAAGCTTTTCCCTGGATCCTTCTGGACATTAACCTCCCCGCAATTATAACTTTTTTCCCCTCTTCATAGCTATTGGATATACTTGCAGATGTGCTGTCTATGGGGAACAAAGCTGCTGGGTAGGGATTAATTCCCATTTCCCGAAGTTTGTTCAATTTTTCCCTTCTTACGATTTCTTGCTCAGAAAGTTGCATAAATTGGTCGTTAAAGCTGCAAATATAGGTACAATGAGCTAATCTATCAATCCAATATTTTCAATCTATTATTAAATGGGTTTTCGATGAATAAACTAATTCTTAATCATGATAAAAATCATAGATTAATACTACAATCTTCATTTCATTTGCTCTTTATTTCAAATGGACGGCTTTTGTTGAAGAAAGCATGACAAATTTTGAGGTTTCTCTATACTTAGATAGGAAAAAATGGCAATCACGCCAAATCTAGTTTTTATATAAATTCTTTAAAAAATGAACAAAATCGTATTAAGCTTTGTAGCATTGGTAGGTTTCGCATTACAATCAAGTAGTCAGGAAATTGCACCCTATATTGAAATTGGCAAATCGAAAAACAGTATTCAGCAGGTATCAGAGGATGTGCTGACTGCGCTCAGAGAAAATTCATTTACGATTCTGGGGACCTATAACCCTTCAAATAAAAACTCTCTGAAAGTTATAGTATTTACGAGACCTGATATAAAGAACACGGTTGTTAAAGTAGCCGACAGAGGAGCGCTGGCTGCCGCTTTAAAGATTGGTTTGGTCCAAAAAAATGATATTGTAAGTATCTCATATACAAATCCCGACTATTTTTTTAGAGCCTATTTAAGAGATAGTTATGACCAGAATAAATTTACTTTCGATAAATTTAGTAAAGATCTAAGAACTGCTTTTGCATCAGTCGGTAATGATTTCACGCCTTTTGGGGGTGCTCTGGAAGCCGATAAATTGAAAAAATATCATTATAAAATAATGATGCCGTATTTCACAGATCCTGTTACTCTCAATGAATTTTCTTCATTTGAAGAAGGGCTTAGGGTAATTGAAGCCAATCTAAAAGCTGGAAAGGGTGAAACATTACAGGTCTACAAGATTCTTTACACTGACGAAAAGGTAGCCGTATTTGGTGTGGGCTTAAGAAGTAAGGAAGACGGAGAGGCCCATTTCTTGCCAATAATTGGGGAAGATCATATTGCGGCTATGCCTTATGAGATAATTCTTCAGGGTAAAACGGCAACAATGCTTCACGGGAAATACCGCATTGCTTTATCATGGCCAGATCTAACAATGGGTACATTTATGAAAATAATGAGTACCCCAGGCGATATCGAGGATACCCTTGAAGGTCTTTGTATAATGTCAGAATCTGATAAAAATTCTTTATAATTTCATCGTAGAAGTCTTTAAAGTTGTTTATTTTTTTAATTGTTTATATAGGCCCTGTAATCACAGGGCCTATAGCTTATTAATTATAAATTTCTTTTAAAATTTGAGCCTTTTTCTTGTAACATAATACAAATTATTGCGTCCAATAAGCACACCTGTCCTGTAATAAGGCGGGGTAAATCATTAAACCTGCACTATGAGCTTTTGGAGAGTATTACTGGCCATTATTTTTCCGCCTTTATCCGTCATTGGTAAAGGTTGCGGATCTTTTCTTATTGTGCTGCTTTTAACCTTTTGCGGTTGGGTTCCCGGAGTAATAGCTGCTTTGGTGATCCTTAATAATCCCAGCTGAAGGTTGTATCTTTGCCAGTGATGAATAAGAAGGTTGCAGCAAAGGATTTGGGCTTAAAGGACTACAAAGAAACCTGGGACTACCAGGAGTTGTTGTTTCAAAAAACCATTGATCTTAAAATTAAAAACAGGCGGGAGGAAACCCTCCTAGAGACGCCTAACCATTTCCTGTTTGTGGAACATCCGCATGTCTATACTTTGGGTAAGAGTGGGGATATCACCAATCTTCTGGTTGATGAAAAGCAACTGGCAGCCAGGGGAGCGCAGTTCTACAAGATAAACAGAGGTGGAGACATCACCTACCACGGGCCCGGACAGATCGTGGGTTATCCTATTTTAGATCTTGATAATTTTTTTACGGACATTCATAAATACTTACGTTTACTTGAGGAAATGGTGATCCTGACTTTGGCTGAGTATGGCCTAAAAGCAGAACGTTCCGAAGGCGAAACCGGGGTGTGGCTTGATGTGGGCACACCTTTTGCCCGGAAGATCTGTGCCATGGGTGTAAGGGCCAGCCGCTGGGTTACCATGCATGGTTTTGCATTGAATGTAAATGCCGATTTAGGGTATTTTGATATGATGATCCCCTGTGGAATAAAAGGTAAGGCGGTTACTTCCTTGAACGTGGAGCTGGGCCAAAAAGAAGTCTCAATGGAGGAAGTGAAGAAAAGACTGCTAAAACATTTTTCCCGGCTTTTTGAGGCCGAGATAATAAAAGAAAATACCGAGACCTAAGCCCAGGTATTTAATTTTGAATATTATTGACTGAATGCACTTAGCACAGTACTTGACATAGGTTTACCGTTTTTATCAAAAGTTTCCTGCTTTACCATGCCCACACCCTCAGACAGCCATAGGCGCGAAGGAAAGTTTTGTTGGGCCATCATCATTTTCGACTGATTTTCACTGTAAATTACATAGCAATCAAAAGTACCGGCGGGCGTAGTAATTGTTTCCTGTTTTTCAACTTTTCTGTTTATCATATCCACTTTAGAAGTCATACTCATACCACTCATGCTCATTTTCATGGCTATATTGGCGTCCGGTAATACCTGACCGACTTCCAAATCATTAGGAAGTTCTATGTCCGTACCAGATATCTCCATCTCCATATCGTCAAATTGCTGAAGCATTTGATTAGACATTAAGGATTCGTAGTCAATCGTTACTGTGTTTCCGGTACAGGTATATGTAAATTCTGAATTAAAGGCTTCCTTGCCCTTATCATCCATATATTTCATAACCATAGTAGCAGAGGAGCTACTGCCCGCATCAGTCACATTAGTTACTGTGTAACTAATAGTTCCCTGAGTTTTACCCTTACCATTAAAGGAAGTGTACTCCATGACGGTACCTTCTTCCATAGGGTAATATTTACTGCAATTCTGAGCTTTTACTGGTATTGCTAAAACGAATAGCAATCCAATTAAAAATAGTTTTATTTTCATAGTTTAAATTTTAATAAATTCCACTCTTCTGTTTTGGGCTTTGCCGTCCGTGGTGCCATTGTCGGCTATGGGCGCTGTCTCGCCTTTTCCTTCTGTTTTCAGTCGCTCTCCGGCAACGTTGTAAATATCTACCAAAGCACTTCTAACTGCATCGGCCCTTTTCTTTGAGAGTTGAATATTAGTTGCGTCATCTCCATCAGAATCAGTATGCCCTACAATGTTGAGGTTCATACCGCCTTCCTGCTGAAGTACTTGTGAGATCTGCCTGATAATCCCCATGGACTGTGGCTGGATATTCGCTGAGCCTGAGTCGAACAAGATGCCATTGGTAGATACTTTACCCTCGGAAATTAATGTCCTTCTTAAATCCAGACCCCCTTCAGCCACCTTTAGATTGGTGATGAACAACCGTTCTTTACCATCCTTAAAATTGTTCATGTGAAATTTCAACGTATTCAGGACACCTCCCTGCGGCACAATCCTTGGAATGTCGATATATTTTTCTTCATTGACCCATAACCTGTAACGTTGCTTGTTCACTGCAATGGAAATATGGGGCCGATTGAGTACTTCATCCCTGAGATCGGCCTTTACCGTACTATAGATTTCTCTTTTGTTATTGATATGATTTTCCATATTGATTCCTATCGGAGAATATTGACAAAATGGAAGATGGGAGTGAACAAAATTACTACCCTCTTTAAACATGTCATCATCACTCAAGGAAATCCTTAAGGTAGCAGTAGATGAGGTTTTATTATCCAATCCTACTGTTTCAATATCAAATTCTATGGTATACTCTTCAGGCAGTGCAGGCACATCTGGGATAAAGTACAAATTATACCCAGAAATAAGTTCTAGCCATTTTTCGGGGGAATCATCCAGGGTCACCACTTCGCCACCACCATTAGTGTTCCATTTGGCAGGAAAATCGCCAATGAAGTCATTCGAAAAATCATCAAAGAACAATAGTTTATCACCAGGAACAAAATCGAATTTACTATACACCTGTATAGGTTTCGGGCCTCCCATATTAGGAGTGCTAGTGCTGCCGTTTATCCCCCCGGAAACATCAGGATTGTTACCACTATCATTTGAGATTGGGTTTTGTCCCTGCGATTGTTCCCCTTTTGAACCAGGTTCCAAAATACTGTCTAAAACAGCGTCTGTTTTTTCCGAAGTTTCCTTTTCAACTCTACGTTCAACCGTGCGTTCCGCTGCTCGTTCCGCTGCTTTTCCTAATTTTTTTAATAATTGAGCACCCGCATCCGGAGTTGCAAACAGGAATAGAAGCAGAGGAAGAATAAAAAGAAGTTGCTGTTTGCGTACTTTCATGATTACCGAAGTGTTTGAAATATCTTAAAAATACGATATTTTAGGTATATTAGAGGAAGTATTACCAATCTTTTTACGTCATAAAAACCTACAAATATCTAAATATTAGCACGTTACTAAAAGTAAATAAAAATAACTTTCCAGGGATTAAAATTGTATAATTGGCTCTTTAATCTGTACAGATGGTCTTCAGTAAAGACTTAGTTTATTTTATAAAGGACTAGCGCATTTTCCTGATCCTTACAAACAAATTCTATCTTACGATCATTATCAATATCATCCAGGTCTATCATGGAATATCCAAATACCGGAAAATTTTGAATTGGCACCGCATTACTGTCAAACAGATACACCTTTTGACTTTGAATATCCGTTACACTGACGTAAATTTTATCATGAACATAAAATATGACGGGATGGGTATAAACCCCTAGATCCAGTGTTATATTCTTTCCTTTAATACTTAGAATATTTTCATTATTAGTAACCAGGGTTTTGTTTGTAGCGTCCAGCCCGTGATCTTCAGAATAGTTAAACTTTGTTTTCGAAACTTTTCCTTTGGTATCAATAGAGTAGAGGGTACCATTTTTATCTGTGACGATAAAATTATTTTTGTATAAATAAGTGTTGTTAGAGGAAAATTCAATTTTCTCAGTTACCTTAACTCTCGAATTACCTACGCGATTCACTATTTTAAGGTCTCCATTTTCCAACATAAAAATCAAATAGTCTTTATTGCCAATTTTAATATGTTTGGGTGCTGACAGAACCGGACTGCCTGTATCTGTATATTTAAAACCTCTTACAGTTTTACCCTTTGAATTATACATAAAAACTTTTGATCCCTGAGTAATGACAAAGCGGTAATTTTTTTTGCTCTCATAATCAAATACCGCAAGTTCATTTAAGTTACCGCCGGGGAAATTCATATTAAAAGGAGCTACTTCTTTACCGTTTCTGTCCAGAATCAGGAACTCATTTCCAGTGGTAAAAGCTAATTGTAATCGTCCATTTTTATATAGGTCTACCTGACTTATCTTGCCTTGTATTTTCCCTTTCAATTGTTTTTTCCATAATATTTTGCCTTGTGTTGATATTAAATACAAATTATTATCCTGGTCCTGTACCACAATTTCTTTTTTGTTAGTCCTGTGATTTTTTACAAATTGAGGGTCAGTAGCTAAATCACTATCTAATTCTACCCGGAACAGTGCAGAAATAGTATTGCTCTCTTTTTCCCTATACTTTTTTTGAATAAGTAGATTGGTATGATAAAAATTTGCATCGGCCACAATTTGTCCGGCAAAAATATAATTGGAAGCTTCGGTTTTATTAAAGTCATTTAATAGTTCCTTAGTGCAATGCATTTCCAGAATATCTTCCATGCCTTTTGCATTAGCCATAAAAACAATACTCGATTCATCTGCGAGAACTTTACGCGCAGATTCATATAACATACTTTTGTCAAATGTGGAGCCACTGCTATTGTCCCGGATTATCCCTTGTAAGACCTCAAGCTCCTCTGAGAAGATAAAAGTGTTTTCCAGTATAGTATAATAATTGGCTTTAAACTCCTTAAGCAATGGATTAAAGTATTCATAAAGAAATTTATTGCTGACAAGTTCGAAAGTTTCACGGCCCATATATATGGCATTGTTGCTGCTTTTATCCTCCAGATACTGCGTGATGTTTTCTGCGCCATAGGTGCTTAAAATAACCGCTTGTTTGTCATCAATAAACAGAACGCCAATTTCTTCAACGGTATTAAAAACACTGTCTCTTTTAAAAGCTGCCTCTAAATAGTCTTTCTGATTTTGGGCAAAAACATCATAATTATCAAAAGAAAAGGAAATAAATGCATCCGTATTTGCAGGCATCTTTGCACTTAAGTCGCCAATGGCAGGTCTTGTATTCTTGAATAAGCTAAGTAAGTTTTTGGTTGATTCTTTGGCAATTGATATACCGTTCAATTGCAGGAAGTCTTGAGAAGGTTCTATGTCAAAGGTGACCCAATCTGCAAAACCTGAAAATTGTATTGTAGTATCTTTTTTAAAAACATAATCATCTATCCAATTACTTTGTTCCAGATTCAGGTAAACAGAGGCAGATTTATCAATATTCGAAGTTTCAAAAAGCGAATTAAGAACAGGGTCAATTTCGGTATTCATGTTATCAATGATGGTATCAATTAGATTTAGAGATGATCCAAGTATTATTTGCCGATCCAGTTCAATACTAAAAAAAGTACTTTGCTTTATTTCATACCTATTATAGTTTCTGCCTTCATAAGAGACTGATTCAATGGTAGGGCTTTTATCCTTATCAGGATTAACAAAGCTCAGTGGTTTATCAGAAACATAAATGAATTCGGAATTTAGAGAATCAATTTCAGTAAAGGCAAGGATGCCGCTGGTATCGCTTTGAACAAGTTCAAGTGCTTTCATCCTTCCCAGTATATGGTCATAATTTGTTGTTGAATACAACGGCTTTAAAAAGTCATTGTTTTTAAGTTCACTTTTTAAATTCGTCAGATTATTAACTTTAATTATTACCGAAGCATTTTGGGGGAGATAATTTAAAAGTGGTGTTGTAGATTCTTTTTGTTTCTGACAGGAAAGGATGCTAAAAACAATGAAGGTGAAAACTAATATAAATCTCATGTATAATGCTTTGCCACAAATTTAGAACTTTATATACTTTTATCTATGCCGTAATCGGGGAAGTTATTTATGATAAAATACGAAATGGCATTCCGGGAATTTAATTCAAAAAGAATATATGGAAGATGTACGTTATAAGTTAAGCTTTAGTTGATGGGGCAATAATTTAAAGCTCTTTCTGTGGTATTTGGTAATGCCGTAATCCATTATAGCTTGCCTATGCTCCTCGGTACCATACCCTTTATTTTGTTTCCAATTGTACATCGGAAATTCTTCGTGAATTTTTTCCATATAGGCATCTCTATAAGTTTTAGCCAATATTGATGCTGCTGCAATACTTTGAAATTTGCTATCCCCCTTTACAATACATTTATATGGGATATCATTAATTGGCTTAAACCTGTTGCCGTCTACTATTAAAAAGTCAGGAACTTTAGAAAGCTTGTTTATTGCCTTATGCATGGCAAGGATGGATGCATTGAGAATATTAATAGTATCAATTATATCGGTTTCAATATGCGCTACACCATAACATATGGCACTAACTTCAATAAGAGGGCGTAGTCTGTTTCTGGTAGATACTGATAATTTCTTGGAATCATTAAGCGATTCATCGGCAAATGAGATTGGCAATATGACTGCAGCCGCAGTAACTGGACCTGCCAGGCAGCCTCTTCCGGCTTCATCTGTTCCGGCTTCAAATTCAATTTCCTTAAAATATTTTAACATTTTATAAGCTTAATAATTGGCAAAACCCATGAGCAATTATCATAAGGTCAGGAATTTTTTAAAAAAGATAAACATAATTCAACTTTTACCCCCGAACTGTTGAAATATCGTAATAATAGGTGTTTTTTTAACAAAAAACAGCTCCGAGCCTTTATATCTCTTGCGTAGTTAACAATTAATTATGATTTTTGCGATGACTAATTCAAAAATTCTATTTAAATGAGATCAAAGTTAACTTGGATGTTAACACCTCTTTTGGTGTTATTCATTTCTTTCTCTTATGGACAGGAGAAAACGATTTCGGGTAATGTGACAGACCAAAACGGTTTGCCGCTACCGGGAGTATCTATTGTAGTTGTTTCAACAACTACAGGAACACAAACAGATTTTGACGGTAATTATTCAATACAGGCTAATGAAGGAGCTGTTCTTCGTTTTAGCTATATTGGACAAAAGACCGCTAACAGGACAGTTGGTTCGGACAACACTATCAACCTTCAAATGGAAGAGGATGCTCAGGCATTGGAGGAAGTAGTTGTTACCGCTCTTGGTATTTCAAAAAGTACCAGAACCTTGGGATATGGCACAGATGTCGTAAAAGGTGAAGAGTTGGTAAAAGCCAGAGAAACCAACATTGTGAACTCATTACAGGGAAAAGTAACGGGTGTACAAATAACCAATACCGGGGGTAACCTGGGTGGGTCATCTAAAATCATTATTCGTGGTGTGTCTTCCTTAAGTGGAGCAAACAATCCGCTTTGGGTGGTGGATGGAGTTTTGATAAACAACTCACAGACTCCTACCGGAAGTAGAATAACCGGTAACAGGGATTTCTCCAATGGAGCCGCTGTAGTTAACCCGGATGATGTTGAAACAATCAACGTTTTGAAAGGTGCCGCCGCGACAGCTCTTTATGGTTCTCGTGCTGCAGCTGGAGCTATCATCGTAACTACCAAAAAAGGTAGAGGCGGAGATGGTGGAGCAACAGTATCATTTAATTCCAGTACAAGATTCGATAATTTGTTCAGGATACCCGATTTTCAGCAGGAATATGCGATGGGTACCAATGGCCAGTACGATTCCGGTAGCGTTGGAACTGACTGGGGGCCTAGAATTGTAGGACAAACTGTTCCTAATATGCCAGTTACAAATACACCAGGACAGCTTAAAGCTATAAAGGATAATGGAATAAATGACTTTTATAAAACTGGGATAACACGGATCAACAATTTTGCCATAGGCGATGCCAGCGAAAAAATGGATTATAGGTTAAGTTTTACTTCTCTTAACCAGAATGGGATTTTGCCAGGATCTAGTTTGGACAGGATTACTGTTGGTATGAATGCCGGGGTAAGACATAGTGAAAAACTGGAATCCAGATTTAGTGTACAGTATACTACTACTAAAACCAGGGGTACAGGCGCCACAGGTGCTAATGATCCAAACATTGTTAGTTTGAGTAATTCTTTCAGTAGTACTCTGGATCAGAGACTCTTCGATCCATGGATAGATGAATCTGGCAATCAAATAAACCAGATTGTTGATAATCAGGGAGTATTATCTAATAACCCACTTTGGTTAAGGTACGAGAATAAGAATGACAGGGATGAAGATCGTGTTTTTGGTAACGCTCAGCTTACCTGGAAACCCTTGAGAAATTTCAGTATTTTAGGGAGAGTAGGTATTGACATTGCAGATGACAGACGTTTACTTACAAACCGAAAGGGTACGATACAGCGACTTTTTGGTGATTACAATTCGGATAACATAAGAAGGAACGAGCTTACTTCAGATTTAATTGCTACCTACAGCAACGATTTTTCAGATGATTGGTCTTTGACTGTTTTTGGTGGTATGCAGTATAACTCAAGAACCTTTGAAAGGCAGCGTATACAAGGTGTTAATCTTTTAATTCCTGAACTGTTTAGCCCTGGAAATGCGGAACAAACAATTGCAGAAAGGGATTACGCTCTAAGGACGTTGTTTGGGATCTATGGTTCTGCAGAAATAGACTATAAAGATTGGGCAATCTTAACGTTAACAGCAAGAAATGACTTTTCATCTACCTTACCGAAGGACAACAACTCTTATTTTTATCCATCCGCTAGTTTAGCGTTTGTATTTACCGATGCTTTTAACATGCAAAGCAATGTATTGAGTTTTGGTAAATTCAGGGCAAGTTGGGCACAGGTAGGTAATGATACTACTCCGTACTTATTGGATTTTAATTTTAATCCTGTAACTACGGCAACGGGTCAGTATAGCTTAAATAACAATTTCCCATTTAATGGGGCATTGGCCTATTCGGCAACCAATACTATACCGCCTAGTAACTTAGTTCCGGAACAACAGACATCTTATGAATTTGGATTGGATCTGAAATTCTTTAACGGCAGGTTAAACCTGGATGCTTCTTACTTTAATAATAAAAACGAGAATCAAATCTTAAACATTCCTATTCCGGAATCTACAGGTTTTGCTTTTAGGACGACAAATGTAGGTAGAGTGGATCAAAAAGGTTTTGAAATAGCTCTTGATGCTCTTGTTGCACAAAGTAAAAATGGAAATTTTGCATGGAACACAGCTGTGAATTTCTCTAAGGTAGATTCAGAAGTGGTTTCTTTGACCGAAGGTTTGGAACGTGTGGTTATAGCATCTGGCTTTAATAGTGTTCAGGTGGTTGCTGTTCCTGGTCAGGAATTCCAGCTATTTGCAATTCCTCATCTTAAGGATGAAGAAACCGGAAGACCAATAATAGATCCCAATACAGGTCGAAGACAAGCAGGAGAGGCTACAACATTAGGTTCTGTTCTTCCTGATTGGACAGGAGGCTGGGTGAATAACTTTACTTATAAAGGCTTTAGCTTAAACGCAACTGTAGATGTAAGATGGGGAGGTGTTATGAAATCATCAACCGTTGAAGGTTTACAGACCGGTGGTTTGGTTACAGAAACCCTTCAAAACAGGGAAGGAACTTTTATAGATACAGAAGGTATTATCGTAACAGATAATGGTGATGGAACTTTTGACAGAAGGGATAATGATGTTCCCTTGTTAAATGCCGAGGATTTTTGGACTTCTTTAAATGATAATAGCGTTGCAGAACCTTATATCTATGATGCAACTTATGTTAAATTAAGGGAAATGGGCTTATCATACACATTTTCTTCCAAGCTGTTGGGAGAAAGTTTTATCAAAGGCCTGACCATTGGGGTTGAGGGAAGAAATCTTGCCTTACTATATTCAAAAGTACCTCACATAGATCCTGAAGCCACATTGTTCGGCTCAGGTGCGGATGGTTTTGGAATTGAAAGAGCCAGCGTTCCTTCTACAAGAAGTATAGGTTTTAACATAAGGCTAAGATTCTAATAAAAAAAAATTATAAGACATGAAAAGACTAAAATTAATTTTACTTTGTTTTGTGTTTATATCGGGTACCTTTTCATCCTGTGATGATAAACTAGATATAAATACCGATCCTTTGGCAGCTACAAGTGCTGATCCGAATGCTGTACTTCCTTTTGTTTTTGTGCAGTATTCTTCAAGAAAGGTTACAGAATTAGGAACCAGAATATGTGATGTATCACAATATATATCAAACACATTCAATAGTCCTAAAAATGGTAGCACCAGTATTTTCCTTACTGGAAATACATGGGGCATGATGTATAATCAGGTATTGGGTAACCTTTCTCTGGTGATTGCTGATGCTGCGGAAGCTGGTCCTACCCAGAATAATGTTAATGCAATAGCCACTATTCTCAGCGCTCATATTTATTTCGAGCTGACCAGTATTTGGGAAGATGTTCCTTATTCTGAGGCATTAAATGGCCAGGATTTTCCTTCGCCAAATTTTGATGATCAGCAGTCAGTACTTAACGGTGTGGTTTCTTTATATGATGAGGCTATCGCTCTTATCGATAGCAGACAACTCGATGGAGAGTTTGCTATAAACGCGAGCAGTGATCAGTTCTATGGCGGTGATATGGATAAATGGAGAGTTTTGGCAAATTCGTTGAAATTGCGGGCTTTAATGCTGTTGCGTAATGGGGGAGCTAATGTGGATGCCCAAATTAATGCAACATTAGCACAACCATTAATGGCCTCCAATGACGAAGCGGCATATCTTTTCTATTCTGGAGCACCAGGTGAGCAGAATGGAATGCAGACTATTATTACTGCATTCTTTGGTCCTGATAATGAAAGCCAGAATGTATTTGGCCCTGGCCCACCAATTGACGAACTATTAAGAGATTCCGGAGATCCAAGATACGACCTTTGGGTGGCAAGAAACGACTTGCCAGCTCCTGAGCTCGCTTTCTTTCCGGATAATTCAACTTCTGTATTGAGTAACAATATCATTAGATTTGATCTGCCTGATATGTTAATGCTGCCTTCAGAAATTGATCTTTATAAAGCGGAATTAGCGCTCGAAGGTTTTGCTGCTGCAGGATCTGCAGATGCCAATTACAGGGCAGGTGTTGAAAATTCACTTAGATGGTGGGGACAAGATATTCCCGGGGTATTGGCTACGCTTACGGAAGCTGACATCTCAGGTTATGTAAGCAGTTTGAGCGCTCCTACGATTGAGGATGTTTATAATGAACAATATCTATCTGCTTTCTTGATGCCAGTTATGGCTTGGACTCATGTAAGAAGAAATAAGATCCCTGTGCTTGATGCACCACCAGCGTCTACAATTGGAACGACTTTGAGGAGATTTAACTATCCTCCTGATGAAGTAACCAGTAATCCAAATACGCCAGCTAATTTGCCTACCGAAACACCAATGTGGTTTGAAAACTAATAAAAACGTAAAAAAGATGAAAAAAATAGTATATATAGCATCCGCGTTGGTACTCATTTTAACTGGATGTACGGAAGAATATGATCTTAACGACCGAGGACTTTCGGTTGAAGAATTGCCGGCATACGTGGCTTTTGATTCACCTGGTACAAATGTGAATCCGAGTCCTTTAGAAGTTACGGAAGATGAAGGCACCTTAGAGTTAAATGTTGAAGTGCCTACTGGAACGCTATCCACGGTCACTGTAAATTACTCTTTCAGTGGTACAGCTGTCTTTGGAACAGATTTTATCGTAGACGGGGCAACCAGTGCCGGTGGTACTTTGGACATTGCTTTACCTGATAGCCCTGCTGTTGACGGGAGACCTATTAACGATGATATCGTTGTGGAACTTTTACCAGATGATACAGCCGATGGTGATAAGACATTAATTGTAACTTTGGACAGTGCGTCTAATGCTGAAGGAGCTTTAGAAGTAGGTCGGGGAGGTACAGATTTCTTAAAATCTATAACTGTGAATATCTTAGATATTGACTAAGGGTTCTTAGACACCAAATTATTAAAACGAAAGGGTTGCAATGTAAATTGCGACCCTTTTTTATATCTGTTAATTACTCCTGTTTACATCTAAAACCTTTAAGATGTGCATAGTATTCTCCGGATATTAGTCTTCTGATTCTGCTTATACTGCCACCTCTCGGGACAAATCGTGCTGTAGTAGGGCATAATCCAGTTATGAGAATAATCGCTGTAATTGGAATATGGAATTTGATGAATACGCTTTTTATATCTCGAGGGAGTAATTAAAAAGACGCTATAGATTTGAAGAGCTCAGCTATCATATGTCTTATCTTAACAGGGGATAGGCGAAATCACAAACCGGCTAATTCAACAGGGTTTTAAAATTCTTGTTTTAAGTATTACAACTTACAACGAGGAACTATTCTACCGCAAATTGAAAAATTTCAGAAGTAGAGGTATTATTTTGACTATCTGTAGTAATTACAGACCAGTAATAGATGGCTCCTGAGGTTATAGGGGCATCTAAATTGCTTTCTTCTGTAGTTCCTAATTCTGTTGTTGGGTTTGTGTCCGTTCCAAAGAAAACGGTATATCCTACTATATCATCGTCAATATCGCTGGCAGCCCATTGTAAATTCACGGAGGTAGCAGAAGCAATAGTTGCTCCTCTTGCCGGATTGATCGCTTCTGCAGGAAAGGGAGCATAGTTTTCAATTCCCGGTCCTTGATTGTAAAACTTTGCTTTTGTACTTGAAGCGGTTTCGTTGGTGCCGTTTGCTTTAGATACTACGAACCACTCGTACGGGGTTCCCCTATCAATTGTTATGGTGGCATCGTTAGTGGTCGAATTTGATTTCGTGGAGGTGTTGGTATTTATATTTCTAAGGTTAACCTCATAGGTATCTGTATTTTCCGAAGCGTTCCACTGAAAAGTCACAGCACTTTTCGTTTCATCGGTACTGGAAATCACACCTTCATTACATTCGGTATTATCAGCCGGAAAAACCAATGTGGCCGCTGATGGTGCAGCAACTGCTGGGGGGGGAGGCGTATCATCAGTACTGGAATCACTTCCACCACAGGCCATAAGCAATAACAGCGTTAGTACTGAATAAACTTTAGATGTTATTTTCATTTTCTTATAATTTTATAATTTAACAACGTATGCTCTGTTTTTACATTAAGTAAATAAATGCCTTTGGCAAGAACATCTACGTTAAACTTAACTTCATTATCTATGACGTTAAACGGTTTGCTGAACACTTTTAATCCGTTAATAGTAAACAGGGTTAATTCTACCTGCTTTGTTTTATTGGAATTGCCCATATAAACGGTTAGATCACCGCTTGATACAGGATTTGGATAAATGAAAAGTTCAGAAGTTAAAACAATAGTTTCTTCATAAACTCCCTGGCAATCCTTCTCTGTTTTAACAGAGAGCGTGTTCTCAACATCGGAAAGCGGGAGGGTAATAGAACTTTCAGAAGTCTCATATCTTTTGCCGTTAAGGGTGATAAAATAGTTTTTTCCGCCACTGAAATTTAAAATCACCTCATTATTAAAGGAACTTATTTTTGAGGAAACAGAAAGCGCTTCCGGTTCCGATATTGTTACATCAAAGCAGTTTTCGTAGCCAGCCTGTCCCTCAACAGTGATACACATGGTATAACTACCAGTGGCCAAATTTTCGAAAACCGTAGCGTCCGTAAAATTAATGGATGTATCAACTCCTGTCCCTGTAAGTGTAGCCGAATAGTTTAAAGCAGATTCTGCCGTAATTTCTATACTCCCGTTGTTACTGGAAATACAAGACTCCCCAATAGACAATACCCTGAAATTTGTACTTGGTAGTGAAAACACAGTACATCCGGTAACATCAACAACAGCGCCTGGTGGAGTATTCGGACAGGTATCTATCGTATTGGGCACTCCATCATTATCATTGTCGTCATCACAGACATCGCCAATATTGTCGTTGTCCGCATCTTCTTGATTTGGGTTGGCTATAAGTGGACAATTATCGTTAATGTCTAAAACTCCATCGTTATCATCATCCGTATCGCAGACATCCCCCTCTCCGTCAGCGTCGGTATCTAGTTGATTGGAATTAGATATCAACGGACAGTTATCATCTACATCCAAAATACCATCGTTGTCATCATCTTCATCGTCCTGGAAACCATCTACAACAAAATCATCAATTATTACTCCCTCCCTGGTTACTGCAGGATCGGACTGGAAGACGATACGGAAAATAACATTGCTTTCTCCCGTCAAATCTGTTTCACCTAAGACTGCATTAGCTATAAAGTCGTAGGCATACTCCTGTAGTTCCCCTGTTTGTCCATCGGGTATTTCCCCGGTCCATTGTGCACCCGGACAATTCTGACAATCGTCCTCAATACCTGAAGAATCATTGGTTCTATCACTATTGTACCAGTTGGGTTGACTATTTATATTACCTAATACGTTCCAATTAACACCTGAATCTGTTGAATATTCAACATAAACAATATCAAAATTAAGTTCAAGGTCAAAGGCCATTTTAAATTTAAGCACAGGAGCTACGATATTTGAAAGCTCGTAGCAGTTACTAACCAGAAATGCTTTTGTATTGTCTGGATGATTTCCGCCAAGGCTTGTACCGTATACTTGCGTCCCTGAGGCTGCTGTACCTAATTTTGTGCCCGTTGGAACCCCTAGTTCCCAAAGCACGTCCTCCGTTCTGTCGTTAAATGTCAAAAGAGCGTCGTCTAATGTTTCAAAGGTGTTTACCAATCCACCTAAACCAAATCCATTACTATAAAAAGTACTTTTGATTTTATTGTTATCCGCAAAAGCATCATTTATTATCTTTGCTTCTGCATTTAAGTTTACAGGACCCGTAAAATTTAGATTTTGAATGGGTAAAGTTATTGTGGTTTGCGCATCACCAATCAAATTCCCTGTCCATTGAAAGGTTTGATCTCCGCCATCATTAAGACTATAAATAACGTCTATTGAGGTAATTGCATTTAAACCCTTATTTTTTACTACTATTTCCGGAGCAAATTCTCCACAAAGTACTGAGCCGGAAGCAGGGCTAAGGGATATTACCTCTAAATCATCATCTGGAACTTTAATTGGAATAGGCGATTGCCATACACCCCTTCCATATGTGGAAGCTGTTAGGATGCCGTCAACCAGATTTATATCTAAATCACTTACTGCAACACTGGGCAATCCTGTAAAGTAGTCTTCCCATTCTGTTAACGTATCATCTAATCTATAGACACCCAGGCTTGTTGCAACGTAGATGGGGTTGTCTACATTTCTACCTTGATGAACTATTGCAAAGTAAGCCTGGTCCTGGGGTAAATTTAGAGTTAAATCAACAACCGCCCCAGCTGCTCCATTTGTTTCTACCGGAACCTTAAACACTCCTCTTAAATCCTGTTGTTGGTTTTGGGCAAAACCAACCCGGTTGGAAGTGGTAACATAGATAGCAGATCCATCCGTTGTGTTGATTGCGATATCCGAGATACCTGAATCAAATACGTTGAACTCAGTAAAAGTTATACCGCCGTCATCACTTCTAAAGACGGTGTTTCCTTCAGCGGCATATAAAACCAATGGGTTGTTAGGATCCACCTCCAAATCGTCAATGGGTGTATTTCCGAGATCATCTGATAGTCTTTCCCAGGTGTTTCCGTTTAATTTGTAAACGGCATCATAACCCGCATACACATCGCCTTCACTACTTAATGCCAGTGGGGTTATCCAATTGCCATTACCCGCAGGAGAATTAATTGTTCCCACTGTCTGCCCGGAGTTTGTGGATACAAACAAGGGATCTCCAAATTGTACAAAACCATAAACAATATTATTATTGGTGGGATCTACTTCGTAATCCATTCCATCACCACCGGTATAAACATTCCAGACTTCATTGTTTCTTATAAATCCTGAATTATCCTGTAATCCTCCCACCATTTTACCGGAGTCATCCTTTGCTACGGAAATACGATAAAATTGTCCTACCGCAATACCATTGATTGTGTAATCCTGAAAAGTGACACCTCCGTCTTCAGAAACATAAATACCCCCATCGCTACCACAATACAATTTATTGTTGAAGAACTTCAAGGTATGAATATCTGCATGGGTATACGCAGCAGTATTTCTGAACCATTGATTTAGCTGGTCAAAACTATCCCCGCCGTCTGAACTCTTCCAAATATTTAGACAACCTATATATACTTCGTCCGCATTTGTTGGAGATACTTCAATGGCAAGATCAAACCACGCCTGATTCGACTCCAGAATATCTGTAGTGTTTGCAGTTTCCGTAAAGGAATCACCGCTATCCTCCGATTTAAATAATCCCTGATATCTGTAATTGTTGCTTTGGGTATTTGCGCTTAAGATGTACACTACTTCCGGATTGGCCGGGCTAACCCCAAGCACCAATCTGCCTGAATCATCAGGTAAAACATCTGCAACACTTGCAACTCTTGTAAAAGATTCACCATCGGTAGCTTTGTAGAATGAGGAGGCTGAAACGGCATAGACTGTTTCCGGGTCGCCGGGTTTAAGCTTAAAATCAGTGATATTTCCGACACGTTGCACATTAAACGTTACCCCGGCATCTGTTGATTTCCAGAGCCCACGATTTGAACCAACCCATATAATATTGGAATTCGTCGGGTCTATAACGATTTCATTTGTTAAAAGATTAATATTGGGATTAGTAGATACATTAAGCCCGGTTTCTTGCCAGGTTGTGCCTCCATCTGTAGATTTAAAAACGCCAATACTGTATGAGTCCGCGGCATCATCATCTCCGGTGGAAATGTAAACTATATTAGAGTTGTTGGGGTCAATTGCTATTCCCGAAACCCCTATTTGTAAAAAATTATCAAATAGATTTATCCAGCTGCTGCCCGCGTCTATCGATTTCCATAAGCCCCCGGCCGGAGCACCCACATACCAAACATTGGCATCGTTGGGATCAACAGCTATTGCATTTATCCTTCCCTGTCCCGGGAGACTTCCTGACTGAGTTCCATGCGTGGAAGGACCTATGGATGTCCAATTACTGACTGGATTGATAGCTTTACCAATAGTATTAGCCTGCTTTTTTTGCCATGCATTCCATAATTGTTCTGAGGTAGGTAAATTTCCATCAGTATCCACAAAATTCATCCAGTAATTTTCCCAGCGCATATAGGGTTTAAAACCGCTTCCTTTTTCGTTTCTGTCTTTACCTTCCCAATACTTATGGAATGCTTCGGATATTTCGTATATGGTATAGGCCTCTGCCGGGGAACTTGCGGTCCTGGCAGTTGTTATAGAAGACTTTGATTTTTTCAAATCTTTCATCCATGGTGCACTTTCATTAAATTGAGCATACGAATAGGCACCCGTTAGCAGAAGAAGAACTACTAATTTTCTTAACATGTAATTTTTTTTGTAAATATCCTGAAAAAACTAGGAATATTCAATTTATTCTGCCAAACTACACTAATTTGTATTTTATTACATCAATAATTCGTGGACTATTGATTTTTTGAACGTTTTATGTCCATTAAAACTTTCACATTTCGTTAGGAACAAAAAAATTAACTTTGCTGACAAGATCAAATAATAATTTTTTGCCTTTAGCAGAATAAACCATTTATTAGTTGTTACTCTATTATTCTAAACGTTTGTATAAGAATCCGGCATTTCAAAAACTGTAACCAAAGTTTTTCAATGAGATATCTCCTTTTGTTATTCTTGGTTTTTATTAGCCATTCACTTTTTTCCCAGAATGATTCCTTATCATCTTCCATAGTGAATGATACCGCCAGGTTCAATATGAAAAAAATTAAAAAGAGCAAAAAGACAGACACGCTGGAAATTACCATCAAGGATTACAAAATTATTTCTTACTCAAGAGACTCCACTTACTTAGATACCACTCTTAATATACATAAGGAATATAAGTACAATTATTTGCGCAGGGATGATTTTGAATTAATGCCTTTTTCCAATGTAGGTCAGCCTTATAATCACCTTGGTCTCGATCTGGATCGCAATACCCTTTACCCAACTATTGGTTCTAAAGCAAGGCATTTTAATTATTATGAGGTGGAGGACATATCCTATTATAATGTGGCCACTCCATTGACAGACCTTTTTTTTAAGACCACTTTTGAACAGGGTCAGCTGTTGGATGCAATGCTGACCTTTAACACCTCAAGACGATTTAACTTGTCAATAGGATATAAAGGATTCAGGTCTTTAGGAAAGTACCAATGGAGTCAGGTCAAATCTGGAAATTTTAAATCTACCGCCAATTATGTAACAAAGAATGGGCGTTACAGATTAAGAGCACACTGGACATCTCAGGAAATTGAGGGAGAAGAAAACGGTGGAATTTCTAATAAAGAATTACAATTTGAATCTAAAGACCCTGATTTTAAAGACCGGTCCAGAATAGATGTTTTTTTTACCGATGCCGAGAATATCTTAATCGGGAAAAGATATTTTCTCGAGCACCAATATAGATTGCTTAAAAATGAAACTGATTCTGCTAGATCCAAATCTAATTACCTGGGTTTTGGACACACTTTTACCTATGAATCCAAGAGTTACAAATTTCAACAGGATGCTGAAAACGAATTTTTTGGAGATGCACTGGTAAGTCCTATTGGTGACAGGGCGAACTTAAAGACCATGTATAATGAGATTAATGCAGAGTTTTCTAACAGAACCCTGGGTGTTTTAAAAGCATCTGTTAATTTGTATAACTACAATTATTTTTTCAATAGCACAATTACCACTAATGAGGGTTTTATACCAAATAGGCTGAAAGGGGAGGAGATAGCCATAGGTGCAAAATACAAAAAGCAGATAGGGGGTTTTATGTTACATGGCGGGATTGCTTACAATATCTCGGGAGAGTTAACAGGTAATATTATTGATGCTGCAGCCAGTTTCCAAATAAATGAAAAGAATAAAATTAGTGCCAGTTTACATTCTTCATCCAGATTACCGGATTTTAATTTCTTATTGTATCAGTCTGATTATGAAAACTACAATTGGTACAACACTCAAAACTTTGAAAAAGAACGTCTGAGCAGTCTGCAATTTAATCTGGAATCACAGGTATGGGGTAATATAAGTGCAAAATATACAACAACAGACCATTACACTTATTTTACTTCTCTTGCAAATGATGAACAAGCTGAAGCCAATTTGGAGAATGCTTATATAAAACCATTTCAGGAAGCGAATAGCGTAAATTATTTAAAAGTCAAATACTTCAAAGAATTTAGATTTGGAGACTGGGCATTGAGCAATACCTTTATGTATCAGAATGTCACACAGGATAATGAAGTATTAAACCTACCCACATTTGTCACAAGAAATACGCTTTATTTTACCAAGCATGTTTTCAAGAAGGCAATGTTCTTACAAACGGGAATAACCTTTAAGTATTTTAGCAGTTATAATATGGACGCTTATAATCCTTTACTGGCAGAATTTTATACCCAGAACCGGGAGGAACTTGGAGCATTTCCGTTATTAGACTTTTTTATAAATGCAAAAGTCAGAACTGCAAGGATATATCTTAAAGCGGAACATTTTAATTCTTCATTTTCAGGGAATACTTTTTATGCGGCCCCAGATTACCCATATCGTGATTTTGTAATACGGTTTGGGTTAGTATGGAATTTCTTCTACTAATGATATATTAAAACTGCAAATAAATACAGGTTTAGATTCTAGGTCTGACTTTTGTCTGCTGTATTATCAGGATATTCTTTTGTGCCTAATTGATTATTTGTTAAAAAATCCGGGTATTTTATCAATGATTTTTAATGGTGAGAGCTTCATTTTCAGTATGTTATAAATTAATTATTTTTAGAAGATAATTTTTTTTGATTTAGGGTTGTGCAAGCAAAAAAAGTGCTCTATATTTGCACCCGCTTAGCTGAGCAGTAGTACCGGTTAAGTTTTTAAAGAGTGAATAGGATCTACTGATAAAAAAGTTCATTGACATATTGACAGACAGCGTTTTTCTGCTTATTTTTTTTAGGAGAGATAGGTAGAAGAATTTGAATTATTTTGAGATAAGAATAAACACAAGGGTTAGGATACAATTTTCATAGTTTAT